>NZ_JBNZCI010000004.1:0-459277 GCF_050880385.1 Ammonicoccus luteus | reverse complement strand
TCACCCACTACATCGCCCGCGCACTCCTCGAAGCCGGAGGATTCAGACCCCAACTACACCGTCGATTGTGAAGAGCCCTTGAACCCTCAACGAAGATCCCCGGCGAAAGCCGGGGAGACTGGTAACTACCCACGTCGATCCTCCCGCACTACAGCAGCCCTCAACGAAGATCCCCGGCGAAAGCCGGGGAGACGTGGCCTCACAGACGGACTTGTAGAGGGGTGAATAGGCCCTCAACGAAGATCCCCGGCGAAAGCCGGGGAGACTCGTCCTCGGTGATTTCGGTATACGGCATCTGCGGCCCTCAACGAAGATCCCCGGCGAAAGCCGGGGAGACCGCGTTGTACGCCACCGATGACGGCTCCCCGCCCCGCCCTCAACGAAGATCCCCGGCGAAAGCCGGGGAGACCCTGCGGTCCGGGACGGTCGTGTCGGGCACGGACCGCCCTCAACGAAGATCCCCGGCGAAAGCCGGGGAGACCCAGTTCGGCAGCGTCTTGTGGGCCTGCCGGACCCGCCCTCAACGAAGATCCCCGGCGAAAGCCGGGGAGACGAGGTCGGCCAGTGCCCCAAGATTCCCTGCCGGGAACCCTCAACGAAGATCCCCGGCGAAAGCCGGGGAGACTTGTCGTGATGACCGTCTCCGGACAGGTAGCCCTCGACCCTCAACGAAGATCCCCGGCGAAAGCCGGGGAGACGTTGGCGTAGGCGGCGAGCTGGAGGAGGTTGTCGCCCCCTCAACGAAGATCCCCGGCGAAAGCCGGGGAGACCTAGGCGTGCATGCTCGCCCTAGCGGTGACGCTAGCCCTCAACGAAGATCCCCGGCGAAAGCCGGGGAGACCGCCGTCCTGGATCCCGGTGAACGGCCTGACGGAATTCAACCCTCAACGAAGATCCCCGGCGAAAGCCGGGGAGACCCGAGGACTGGCGGCGGCCGCTGTTCTACCGCCGCGACCCTCAACGAAGATCCCCGGCGAAAGCCGGGGAGACGTGGCGGCCAGCGATCTGCCACTCGGACACTGAGCCCCCTCAACGAAGATCCCCGGCGAAAGCCGGGGAGACTGAGGCCGGAGTTAATCGGCGCCGTCGTGTCGTAGAACCCTCAACGAAGATCCCCGGCGAAAGCCGGGGAGACCGATACCCCATTCTATTGCATTGTGACTGGCAAGGTTACTGCTCGCGCGCGCGGGGTCCCCTGCGGGGCCAGAAGATTCCGGACATTGGCGCTACCTCACGAGCACCTATCTGGCGCGTGACAAGGACAAATACGTGGACGCAGCCTAGCGGTGAATTTGGCATCGACAGAGCCTGCGCGCCACCCAAGACCGAGTCACACGATGAACGATCCCGAATCCGTAATCGGTCGCTCTTTCCCGATTACCTCAAAATCTCTTTGAGATATTTGCCCAAGAGCGCCCAAGTCGCAGAGCAGGAGGGAATCCTCACGCGTGCGCAACGTGACGATCAGCTCCCTGCGAAGTCGAATGAAGCGAGACGGCTTCGCGTCTACCACAAAGACGCTGTACTGAATTCGATCGCCGTGTCTCAAGAGCAGCTTCGCAACGGTGGCCCGTCGCCGATTATCCACGATGTCATAGGAGATGAGATAACGCCTCACGGCATCTCGTGTCATCGAGTCGTTATCCCACGATAGTCATCGCGCGTACCTTCCAGCACGGCCAAGATCATGCGCGCTTGGACTTCCATTGCCCGACGCCAGGACACTTGATAATCAAAAACGGGATGCATGAGTTTCGAGGCCACACGACGCTCGAAGGCCGCAACCAGCGACTTTCTCCCGGCTTCACGCAAGCGCCAGTCACCGAGGATTGATGTGAAATGTCGTTGGCCGATCTCTCCATTATTGACAGCACCCAGCACGACCGAATCCGCGATGGGAGCACGGAACTCTTCAATGAGATCCAGCGCCAGGGCTGGCTTGTTACGCGAACTTGAATGCAGAAATCCTGCAGCCGGATCAAGCCCGCATGCCGCGATCGCTCGAACCGCCTCGGCAACCAGGAGTCCATAAGCAAAGTTGAGCAGGATGTTGAGCGGATCACCCGCGCCCCTGCCCCGTCTGCCCGGCCACAGGTCTGTGAAGAAGGCCGCGTTGGTTCCTTTGAGGAAGGCGGGGAAGCGCGAGAAGTACACGGCGGCGGCTTCCCCTTCGAGGGCAAGAACGTTTGGGATCGACCGGGCCATTCCGACTTGTCGGGCGAGCGCACGCAGCGACGCCCCCTGCTCGGCAAATCCATGACGACGCAGCGCAGTCGCTTGATTTACGATTTTGGCGCGGATCGCCTCTCGTGAAAGAGGGAGCGACCCCTCCTGAGACAGCACATGCTGCTTAGCCCGTTCCAGCCCATGGGGCGTCTCCGCCGAACTGGCCCACCCCACGACGCGCCCACGACCTGTGCACCAGACGATCGTTGCCCGCCGCCATAGGAGTTCACGGATCACCGCACTCGACAGGTCGGCATTCCCAAACAAGACGACGCCGCCCACGCGTTCCAAAGGAATCGACGCCAAACTCTCCTGACCCTTGACCACCTCGATTCGGTGGCTCTTCAGTTGAACCCGGCAGCCATAGGTCTGCACATGAAGGATCTCCGAATCAGGATCCGCGACGGAAATCCGACGCGCTTTGCCGTCCCGCCCGGTCTCGTCGGGCAGGCACACCGATGCGTGGGAGCAACGGGCACACCTTGGGTCCAGTTCCAACGGTGGCGGCGCCGTCGCGCTCTCCAGCACTGCCTTCGTCTCGACCAGCCACTCCAGCGCACGCTCTGCCATGCGATCGTCGATGGAAACCTCGACACGCGTCTCGTGATTTACGAAATAGACAGCGAGCCGTCTCACCGAATAGCCAGCAAGCTCGAGACACAGGCGTTGCAGCGTCAGCTGCACTTCCTGGGCTTCTGTCACCACCGGAACACGCCGGACAGGAGTCGACTTGAACTCCACAACTTCAAGCCCCTCATCAGGGTCACCCGTCACCACATCACAGCGCCCAGTGATCCCCAGCTCCGGACTGCTGATCGCTACTGCTCTGGATCGATCCTCCGAAGTGCCGGCACGGTCGACTCGTCGGTGAGCGTCTTGTCCGAACTGAATAGCTGCACTTTCGACCGACTCCCCTGCTGCCTCGAGCCACGCTCGTCGTCGACAGAACACCGTGTGCGCTACGAGACTGATCGGAATCGCTTCGTCCTCCATCAGTCTGCTCGCTCGAACACTTCAACGAGCCCCGCTCTAAGCATGCGTTCGGGAGCGCTGGCACTGCCCTCTTTGCTGATGGGGAAGCGCACCAAGGCTCGCACGCCGTGAGCCAGCAGCCGCTGACCCGCTAGGGCTTGCTCTTGTGGATCACCGAATGCGGCAGCACTGAATGACTCTGAAGCCAGCAGCGCGCGAACCTTGGCAAGTGTGATGGCGTGGAGAGCGATCGGTAGCGCAGCCAAGCGTGGGTGAGTCGGATGCCCAGGAGGCATTCCGGCTGTTTGGCTCATACGTCGGATCTGCGGAGTTAGGGTCGTTGCGGAAATACCCCAAAGGACACACCACGCGTACGAGCTGTCCATAGGCTGCGGAGGAAGGAAACCTGTTGGGGTGCGGGAGTTGTCCGAGTTCCACCCAGTCTCATCATGCAGCCGATCGCCCGTCAAACCCTTGTTGGCATCCTCGAAATCAAATTTGGCTACCGCTTTTGCCAAGGGCGCCAAGCGGTGTTGGACGAATTCTTCTCCTCTGTTCCGGGTCTTCATCTCCCAACGGCTAGCACCTTGGTCTGGCTCAAAGTCCTTGACTTGCCAGCGCCAGAAAGCGGGTTCTCCCAGTGCGGCGATCATGTGGCGGTCCAAGCGAGTTAGGTGAGTTTGGTCGAGCTCGTCGCGTCTCCACTGAACCCACTTCAACAGGTGTTCCGAGTTCATCGCCTTGATCCGAGGGCTGAACAGGCCCATCCCAGTCCCGGAATGAGCTCGCACCTGTTGGACCCAAGAGTCCTCTGCTGTGCGGACTTGTGCATGTTGGACCACCAACTCGCCCGGATTGGCATCACCGGTCCACGTAACGGATGCATAGGCTTCGGCGGCTTCATGCCACTGCAGGCGTACGTCGCGAACGCCAGCCTCCTGCATGATGGCCGCGAGTCCATATTGGGCAAAGTGCGTTGCGGCCCCCTCAAGCTGGCCTGCGATTCGGATCACTTGCCCTCCTTGGAGACCTGACAATCCGCTGACCGCACCAACGCTTCGAGATAGGCACATGCCCATGCCCCCACCTCAGCATCCGTTTGCTCAACCAAGTCTTCCCAAACTCCCTCGTCGAATAGTTCCTTGGCCGCTGCCGCGGTGGCGGGGGTGTCCCCCTCCGCCAAGAGAGCGCTGCTCGGATTGGGCGAGAGGCCACGTCCCCGTCCATGGCTGGCGCCAACCAGACGAACGATCAGATCCGAGCGCTCTTTCTCATCGTTGAGTAAGTGGGCGTACGCCAACACTGCGGATCGCATTTCGTGCCGCCATCCTCTAGGAAGACCCGAAGCGGACTGATCTCGGCGCACCTGCTGCGGAGAGCGCTGGCGGCCCTTCGCCAGCAGCTCGCCAGCCCTGTTCCCCAGCACCATCTGGAATCCTGGATGTCCTTTGCCTGCGTCATGCCAGAAGCCAGCAGCCTTCGTGATGTCCACGAACTCCATGGACAGACCGACATCCTCAGCCAACTGAAGCGCACGTGCAGCCACTGACGCTGAATGGTCGGTCAGCTTCACGGTGCCAGGTTTCGGTGTCCATTCCTGACGCACTTCCTCGTTCTCGCGCAGCGTTGAACCTCTCACGAGCACGACCCAGGGCAACAGTTCGTCCCCGATTGCACGGGGCAGTCGCACCGTCCAGCCGTCGAACCCCATCTCACGAATTGTCTGTAGCGCTTCTTCAGCAGTGAGCCCAGCCAGAGCGGTCGTGAGTCCTGTCGGGTCGTCGTCTCGGAAGAGGACGCTGACAGCATCGGGATCTCCCCATGCGGTTATGAGAGTTTCGGGCATCGACGGCTCTTCAGGAACCACAACCCCGGCCACAGTGACTGGGTGATCGCTGTCCAAGCACACAACATCACCGGGCTTGACCGCTTTCACATCTTCGGGCGCAAGCAATTCCCAGTTGTCGTCACGCCAGACGAAAGCCCTGGGGTGGCGACCGCGACTCCGGTCGTCAAGAACCCGCTCAAGGACACCGCGCAATGTGGGCAGCAACACAGGGAATGCCTCAGCCACCTCGGGCGGTGTGGCCATGAGAAGCGCAAGAGCTTCGATGTCATCGTTCGGCAACTTTGCCCGCAGAATCAGGCTCGCTTCTGCACGTTCTTCCTCCAAGTCGTCGTCCAACCAGAGTTCCAACGTCTCCTCCGCGAACAGTTGTTCCGACGTCGCCGCCCATCGCTGAACATCAGCCCATTCCGCACGCATCTCCACTGCGCGGCGCGGTTGGGCCGGAGGCGGTGGATCAGACACGAGTGCCCAAGGCGCCAAACCCAAATCCATCTCGGCTCTGCGCGTCAACCATTCCAAGCCATTGGTGAGTTCATCAGCGGCGTACGGCGGATAGTCGACCAGCGCGCCCGACTCCGGCACCAAAACGCGGACTTCGCTCGCAGCCAATGCTCCACGGCGATTGACGCGACCAGCGCGCTGGGCAATCGCACTGCCCGGCGCAAGCTCCGTGACTAAACCATCCAGGTCCAAATCAACCCCGACTTCGACCGTCTGCGTTGCGACCAGCACATCCAATTTCGGTCGGTCGCGGGAGTTCCATAGCTCTGGGTGTTCCGCTCGCAAAGCCTTTAAATCCATGGGGCGCATCCGCCCGACCCAACAGGCAACCTTGAGTCCGCGTTTGTTCAATTCCTCCGTCACGCGAACCGCCGTATCCACACGATTCACGATGCAGCCCACGGCCCCGGGGACCCGCAGGCGCAGGCCCGCGGCTTCGTCGGCGATCTGCGAGATATAGCGCGCAGGAGCAACCCGCGCGAGCGCATCCCGGGAAGGCACAAGCACTACAGACTTGGGCCTGAGCAGTCGAGCAGCGAGTGCGGGATCGGGGCCGTTGACCGCAATATCGTCGCCTGTGACACCGACGCGCGTGAAGGAATCGTCTTCACTATGCGGAGTCGCCGTTGTCTCGACAACCTGGAGCCGGGGAACCCCGAGGTCGGCCTCGTGCCGTTCCTGAAGTTGTCGAACCCGGCGGGCCGTCGCCAACAATTGCCGGTTCAGGTGGGCCTCGTCAAGGACCATGACGGAGTCCATCGCCATCAGACCGGCCTCGCGGGGACGCGCGAACCTGCTGGCGCCATAGCCACGAAACAGGACACGACTTCCCCACATGGCCGGCGTGGCACAAATGATTTCACAAGCTCTGGGGTCATCAAGCCAATGGGATTGTGGGCTGAGACCACCTCGCAGTTGCGCCACCACCAACGGCTCACCATCCCCGCCACGAAGGGCCAACAGCGCGTCGGCCACTTGCTTCACTACCCCGTCAGTGGCATCCGTGAGGTCCTGGCTGATCCTCTCTGCGCGTTCCGCGTGCGAGTCGACCAGTGCTCGTCGGTCCACGACGACGCCCAAACGGCGCGGGATCCTTGGCCCGGCGCCGACCGCGCTCAAGGCCGACGCGAAAACGTGAACATCGACGACATTCGACTTGCCGGATCCCGTCGGTGCCGAGATCTGGTCAGGCCAGCGTGCATGCTCCAAGAGGTGATCGAGCAATCGCAACTGCCAGGCAAACGGCGCGTACTCACTCTTGCTTGCCGATGAAGATGAAACTGACTCCCCGTTGACGGCCGCGAAAAAGGCTGGGAAATCTGCGGGACTGAGGCTCAAGCTGTCCACAACGCACTCAGTTCATCCGGGACGTCGACAGGCATCATCAGACCGCCACCAACATGTCTGGATTGCCCGAGCGCGATGAGTGTCGAGTCATCAGAAAGCCCACCGAGCCGCAACAGACCCCGATATGGCTGGCAGGTCACTCCCTCTGGCAGTTTGTGGGCAAAGACTTCAACACGAGAATCGGGGACGAGCGTCAGTTGTGTGGCCTCCACCCCCAAGGACTCCACCTGCTTCACCAAGGCGCGATAGCCACGTTCCCCCGAGGGCACAGGACCAAAGCGCTCCCGGAACGCAAAGCCAACGGCCAACTTTGCCGCGTGCGCCAGTGTCCATGAACCGTTCCGGGCAGGTTGCCTGCGCGTATCTGGTACAAGCGCTGGAACGGGCGCCCACCATCGCTGCATGCCATCAGCAGAGGGCGCCCACCACGACGCCAGGTCCGAGGTGCCAGCGGGCTCGAGGTGCAGTTCCTGTCCTGCTCGATAGAGACGGAGTTTGGCACGTTCCAGGCTGCGCCGAAGGATCGACTCTTCTGCCGGCTGGATGCCGGCGGGGAGCATGACCAAGAACATCGGGGTGCCGGAAAGAACTCGCGTCGGGAGCCCTGTCGGCACATAGTGAATCGCGACCCTATTGGCCGGCTTCCTCACGCCTTGTTGATAGATCCCCGTCACAACAGCTGGGGCATCATCACCGAGACGGTGCGCCAAGAGCCGGTGGAAAGCGACACACCAACGAACGCGTTCGTCGGCAGGGACACACCGAGAGGATTTGAACAGCAATGCCCGCGGCCACGGAACTGTGGACGGGGTCGGGTCAGCTGCAAGCCCGTAGTAGGACTTTCCGATGGTGCGATGCGCTGGCTTGCGACTCGACGGAAGTTTGGCAACGCGGTGGATATCTTCAGCGGCGGTCGGGGCTTTGGCGGGGTTCGCCTCCAGATAGGCAGTCTCCAGTTCCTCGATCCGGCCGACGGTCGGTGTCGCCATGGAGATGCCTCGATTGGACAACTGGCCTGCGTCAACGAGCCGATCCAACGGCTGCTCAAGAGCAACAGTGGTGTCGAGAACAACGGGACTGTCCGCTTCTCCCAAACAGGACACGTCCGGACACAGGTTGACGATGGTCGCTGCGATCTTCTCGGGAACGTCTCGCCAGTGCCATCCAAAGGCACCGTCCACTGCGACAACCTGGTTGATCCGCTGACCGGTCTTTCGCGTCACCACCCCGCCTCCCTTGGCCTTCTCGAAAACACCTTGGTCTCGATAGGACAGAGCAGACGCAGCATTCGCCTCGCTGCGAGCCATCTGAATCTGATCTGGCGGCCGGGCCTCAAGCCACTTCAACGCCGCCATCGAGGTCTCGCTCGGACGAAGATCTGCGCCTTGGACAACCGCGGTTGACCCCTTGCCGGCCGCATGAACCAAGGCATCAAAGAGCCTGGCTGTTTGCGGATAGCTGTCGGGGGTGTCTCCGTCGTGACCGTGCCCCTGGAAGAAGCCGAGTGGGAAGCGTGCAGTAATTGTCAACTCCACCATGTCACTGCGCGTCTTCCTCGTCTGAAGTAGCGCCCGCAACAATGGCTGGATTGCCCACCACAGAGAAGGTCTGCCCCTCCCACGTCAAGTCCAAGGTGCGCTGCGCCATGTCGAGTGCCGCAGACAACAACGCATCAGCTTCCTCTACCGAGAGCGGCGCGATCTGCCGACTGTTGCCATTTCGACCGTCCAGTGTCATAACTGGCGCCGACGCTTCCACCAAATCGCAGTTGGCCCGGATCAGAAGTTCACGATTCGCGCGCGCGAGAGATGCGAGGCCAAGACCGGCGAGAACTGCGCGGCCGGCAACGTCACCTTCCCCTGGAGACCCGAAACGCAATTGCCGCAGGGCACTGAAGCTCAGCACAGTCGAACGAATAATGCGACGACAAGCGACCAGACCGAGCGACTCCAGCGCTGGCGGGATCGCGCCCAGACCGAGTCGGGACGCCGAGGCGACGCCCTTCGCGGACTTCTTGACGTCTTTCGCGATCTGCTCGAGCAGCTTGCCGCTCAGTTCATCTGATTGCGCCTTCGCGAGACCATCGAGCACAGGGCCGGGAAGTTGGACACTCGCCGCCACCGGATCGACGCGGGCTCCACCCATCATCGGCGTCTCCGGCCCGCCCTCCGCCTGCACGGCCAACACGCCGATGATCTCACCTGTCATCGCAGAGCGAAATCGCGATTGGTTGGATTTCCGCGTCGCGTCCCAAGAGCCGAAAAGGAGGCTGACTGGACTGAGCTCCATCAGGGCCCGCACGTTGGCGGCTTTGGCGTCCCGCGCAGCTCGATAACGCGCCTCCTTCGTGACGGCCACTCCCTCGATCGTGGCCGCCCGGATGTGCCCATCGAAACCGCGGTGTGGCAGTTGATAATCCGCCAGGGACGGTCCGGCCTCGTAGGTGACCTGGATCCGCGGCATCCGCGAAAGCGGTTCTTCACCGTCCAAGATGGCGTCCGCAAGGGCACTCTCCACGCGGTTGAGCGATGAACTCTTGGAGTCAATCGTGACGACATGCTGAGGCTCGCCATCGATGAAGCGTCGACCGTACGCATAAACCGCCTGCGAGCCGCGCACATATTTCGCCGGAGCGATCGCACCGTGCGCACCGGCCGCAGGGGCCAAATCGGTAACAACCGTGAGGACACTCGCACCACCTGGAGAACACGCGGCAACCAGATCTTCGAATGACAGATGTTCAGACACAAGGCCTCCAAGGCAGATAGAACAACAGCAGATAAGGATGCATGCGCACCAGCGGCTCACGAGCACGCATCAGGTGAGCCGCAACGGCGTCGAACAGCGCTCCACAATCAACGCAATAAGATGCGGCAACTTCAACTGGATCCCAACAGGCACCACCGGGTCCGTCACCAACCAATGAGCGCGACGTTGCGCCACCGTGTCGGACAACCGCGTCCTTATCGCCGCCATGACCCCTCCCCCGATGGATCCCTTGATGATCCTAGCCCCGATCTTGGGACTGTAAGAAAAACGGTGTGTGAGGGTCCGGCCTGATCCGTAAGGAGATGGCCGTGGCTGACACGACCACTGTTGTTGTTGATGACGAGATGATTGATCCCGTGACCGGGGAGATCATCGATCAGAAAGAACTCGCAGAACGCCTGCTGACGCAGGCGAAGGAACAGGGCGTGAGCCTGACTGGGCCCGGTGGCCTGCTCAGCCAGCTCACGAAGAACGTGCTCGAGACGGCTTTGAATGCCGAGTTGACCGAGCACCTCGGTCACGAGCACGGCGGGACCCCGATCGGCGAGAACATGCGTAACGGGACTCGTGTGAAGACGGTGCTCACCGAGATCGGCCCGGTCGAGATCGAGGTGCCTCGTGATCGTGACGGGTCATTCGAGCCGGTGATCGTCCCGAAACGGAAGCGCCGCCTCGACGGGATCGACCAGATCGTGCTGTCGCTGACCGCCCGTGGGTTGACGACCGGGGAGATCGCTGCCCACTTCGACGAGGTCTATGGGGCGAAGGTCTCCAAAGACACGATCAGCCGGATCACCGAGAAGGTCGCCGGGGAGCTCGCCGAGTGGTCCTCGCGCCCGTTGGATGCGCTCTATCCGGTGATCTTCGTCGACGCGATCGTGGTGAAGGTCCGTGACGGGCAGGTCCGCAACACCCCGTTCTATGTCGTGATGGGAGTCACGGTGAACGGTGAGCGGGATATCCTCGGGATCTGGTCAGGTGACGGCGGTGAGGGCGCACGGTTCTGGCTGCAGGTGTTCACCGAGCTGAAGAACCGCGGCGTCGAAGACGTCCTCATCGCGGTCTGCGACGGGCTGAAAGGTCTCCCTGAGGCGATCAACACGACGTGGGAGCAGACGGTCGTGCAGCAGTGCATCGTCCACCTGATCCGCAACAGCTTCCGCTATGCAGGACGGCAGCACCGCGACGCGATCGTCCGTTCACTGAAGCCGGTCTATACGGCTCCGTCCGAGCAGGCGGCGAAGGACCGGTTCGAGGAGTTCGCCGCCGAGTGGGGCGGACGATATCCGGCGATCGTGCAACTGTGGCGGAACTCTTGGGCGGAGTTCGTGCCGTTCCTCGAATACGACGTCGAGATCCGGAAGGTGATCTGCACGACGAACGCGATCGAGTCGATCAACGCCCGCTACCGCAGGGCCGTCCGGGCGCGCGGGCACTTCCCGAACGAGCAAGCGGCATTGAAGTGCTTGTATCTGGTGACGCGGTCGCTTGACCCGACCGGCGGCGGGCGGGCACGCTGGGTGATGAGGTGGAAGCCCGCGTTGAACGCGTTCGCGATCACCTTCGCCGGACGGTTCGAGAGAACCACTCACTGATGAAATCGCCGGACCCCACACACCGTTAAACAGACAGACCCGCATGACGCCCCCGCCGCCCTGGCCATGATTCTGGCGTCAGTATGACCTCGGGGACGTGCCGCAATCGTTGCAGGGCAAACCAAGCCACCGCAACGAACCAAAACTCTGGATCGTGAAATGAGGGAAATGACCGGCGGGCGAGCGCGCTTGAGTGTGGACATGTGTGTGCCTGCTCTGACAAGCCGAAACGCACAAAAGGAACGTCCGCGGTGGCCCCTCGGCGAGTCGCCCCCGAGACAAGTGTGCAGACCCATGGCGTCGAGGCTTGTCAGACGGCCCTCGCCCGGACTAGGGTGCAGACGCACCCATCGCCAAACAGCGAATAGAAACTCCGACGGATAGATGGCCAGGATGATGCCGGTCACCGGTGCAGACGCACCCATCGCCAAACAGCGAATAGAAACCCTCGTACGCCCCCCGTAGTCTCCGGACTCACTCTGCGTGCAGACGCACCCATCGCCAAACAGCGAATAGAAACCCGCACCCGTAGAGCGGAAGCCAGCCACCGTACACCTCGTGCAGACGCACCCATCGCCAAACAGCGAATAGAAACTGATCATGCAGAGGAGAGAGGTTCCCAGCCACAGTGCAGACGCACCCATCGCCAAACAGCGAATAGAAACCCGTAGCGCTCGATCATCCACGCCATCACTGCATTCTCCGTGCAGCACCCATCGCCAAACAGCGAATAGAAACAGCTCGTATGCTCTCGTGGCCTGC
Organism: Ammonicoccus luteus; assembly: GCF_050880385.1. Lineage (NCBI taxonomy): Bacteria > Bacillati > Actinomycetota > Actinomycetes > Propionibacteriales > Propionibacteriaceae > Ammonicoccus > Ammonicoccus luteus. The sequence goes on along the minus strand of NZ_JBNZCI010000004.1, from coordinate 447,256 downwards.
TCGTAAGAAGCCCCCGCGTGCAGTTGCACCCATCGCCAAACAGCGAAGAGAAACTTCGCAATCCCACTTTCCCAGCCGCAGCTTGCGGCTGTGCAGATGCACCCATCGCCATGTGGGGTTGACCCCGTCTGGTGGACATCGGTTAAGCGGCTTGTGAGGCCGCGGTGGTGGTCCGGTGCTCGAAGGTTACCGGAGGGATTTGGCCGAGGGCGCTGTGGCGCCGGCGGCGGTTGTAGATGGTTTCGATCCAGGAACTGACGGCGTGGATCGCCTCGGCCCGGGTGGCGAAGGAGTAGCGGTCGTAGAACTCGGTCTTCAGGGTCGACCAGAAGCTTTCGATCTGGGCATTGTCCCAGCACACACCAGTCCGCCCGACCGAGAGCAGCACGCCCAGCTCCTGCGCCGCATCAGCGAGCTGGGTGGAGGTGTACTGACAGCCTCGGTCGGCGTGGAAGATCACGCCGGTGACCTGGCTGTCGCGGAAGGTCACCGCGCGACGTAGCGCGGTCTCTACGACGTCGGTGTGCAGGGAGTCGGAGAAGGCGTAGCCGATGACGCGGCGGGAGTGTCCGTCGCGGAAGGCGCACAGGTAGAGCCAGCCCTGCCCTGTGGCCAGGTAAGTGATGTCGCTGGTCCACACCACGTTCAGCGCGCCGCGGTCGAAGACCCGCCCGACCCGGTCGGGGATGGTGTGCGGCACCTGGTCCGGCACCGTGGTGACCGGCCGCCACGGCCGCGGGCTGATCCCGCGGATCTGGTGGTGCCGCATCAGCTTGGCGACCGTCTTTTTCGACACGACCTCGCCGTCCTCGCGCAGGTCTGCGGTGATCCGCGGCGCGCCGTTCACGCCGTCGGAGTCGGTGTGGAACTGCCGGATCTTGCCCAGCAGGTCCTCGTGGCGTCGCGCCCGGGCGGAAGGGCCGGCAGCCTGCCGGTCGACCCACTGGTAGTACCCCGACCGGGAGACCTCGAGCAGCTCACACATCCGCACGATCGTGTGGTTGGCCCTCTCCGCGTGGATCAGCTCGAACGCCCGTTCTGGCTGTTCGAAGCGTTCTCCGTCACGAAGAAGGCCGCCGCTTTTTTCAAAAACTCCCGGTCCATCCGCAGCTGGGCGTTCTCCGCCCGCAGCCGCTCCAGCTCAGCCCGCTCATCAATGTCCAAGGCCCCGGGCGGGTCCTCCATCCGGGCCCGCTCGGCCGCGACCCACCGGCCCAACAGCGCCTCACCCACCCCGATCTCTCGAGCGACCTCCACGATCGTGCGACCGGTATCGATCACCAGATGAGCAGCATCACGACGGTACGCCGGGGTGTACCGCTTCCTCTTCGCACCCATGAGGGCATCCTCTCCTGCCAGGCTCACCTGGCCGGTCAGGATGTCCACCCAACGGGGTCAACCTCACCTTTCGTACCTTGTTAAGTGCTTTTGTCTAGGGACGCCGCACCGCAGTTCGTTCGATTGTCGGGCCACCGGACGCGGCTCAACTGGCTGATTCACCATGCATCTGCCGCTGGTCCAGATAGTTGGGCATTTCGGGAGCAGCAGGCTCGGTGTCAGCAGGATCGACACCCTTGTCGACGTCGCGGAGCAGGATCACGGCCAAAGCAGCCAACAGCATCACACCGGCCGCGCCGACATACAGAAGAACGGGCGTCGCTCCTGCGTCCAACAACGCGCCCGCCATCGTCGGAGCCAGGATCGCGCCGACCCGACCGATGCCGATGGTCCAGCCCATCCCCGTGCTGCGGGCAAGGGCTGGGAACCGTGGCGGCGCGGTCGTGTAGGCCCCGGCCATGCACCCGTTCACAAGGAAGCCGACGCCGCCGGCAAGCACCATCGCCAAGAAGATCAGGCTCGAGCTGAGGATGAACACAACCATGGCGCCCGCGGTCAGAATTGCGAACCCGATGAGCACCTTCCGACTTGAGAAGCGAGAGACGATCAAGCCATAGAAGACCGCTCCGGTTGCGCCACCGAGGCTCATCAGCAGACCAGCGATGATTCCCTGGTTCTCTGTCATGCCGGCTTGTGTGAGCAGCGCCGGCGTCCAGCTGTTGACGAAATAGAAGCCGAGCATGATGAGGAAGAAGACAGCCCAGATCAACAGCGTCGACCGGCGGAATCGGGGCTTGAACAGTTCGCCGATCCGACTGCTGGTCACGGGGACGGGGTCGGGGATCTCCTTCTCGGACTCCAAGCGCGGTTGCTTGATCTTGTCTGCAATCCGGTTCAACTTGGCCAGCACGTTGCGAGGACGGTTCTGCACCAGGAAGTCAACAGATTCCGGAAGAACGAAGAAGACAACCGCGGTCGACAGGAGCGTGACGATTCCTCCGACAAGGAAGACGACTCGCCACCCCGCCGGGTCGTCTCCCATCAGTGCGACGGCTGCGAACCCACCGAGGCCGGCACCAATCCCGTAACCGGCGGTGTAAAGGCCGATGGCCAAGCCTCGATGCTTGTGGGACGAGTATTCGCTGAGCAGGACGTTGACGCAGGCCAGGATGATGCCAATGCCCAAACCCGTGAGAATGCGGAACGCCCCGAGCAGCAACGCGGTTGACGCGAAGCTGGCGAGGACCATGCCAACGGCCGTTGTGGCCACTCCTGCGATGAGCATGGGCCTTCTGCCGAGACGATCGGCCAACGGAGCGAGGAACATCGAGCCAAGTGCCATGCCGACCAGACCGGCACTGATGAGGAGACCGAGCTCTGTCGCCGTGATCGAGAAATAGGCGGTGACTCGTTTGGCGGTGAAGGCCATCGCCATCACGTCGAAGCCGTCCAGCATGTTCAGCCAGACGCACGTCGCGACGATCACCCATTGAAAGCGCGACATAGGCGCATTGTTGATGCGCTTGAGAAGTTCCATGATTGTCCTAGAGGTCGCCGACCGGCTTGCCGGTCAGGTGAGGTCCACTGTGAGAACGGCACGCGAACCGGGATGAACCTCCGGCTGAGCGACCGAGTCGGACTCCAACAACGCAGGTGTCCCAGATGCAACAGCGCGCGAGACACACGCACAGGCCGATTTGTTGACGGCCTTTTCCTTCGGGCTGAAGAAGACGTCGCGGTGATCCACATGACCGTCGACGTGAAGGATCGAGACCTGGCAGAGGCCGCACTCACCCTTCCTGCACTCGAACATGACGTCGAGACCGGAGCGTTCGAAAGCTTCCAGCATGGTCTCGTCCGCCTGCACGGCGATCTCCTTCTCCAGCCTCGGAATCCGGACGAGGAAGTCCTGAGGCGCCCAGGAACCGGAGTTGCCGAAGGTTTCGAAACGAAGGTTGGTCTGCGGGAGGTGACGCTGTTCCCAACCACGTCGCACGTGATCCATCAGTCGGATGGGTCCACAGAGGTACAACTCAGTCGAATTTGCGGCCGGCTCAGCGCACACGCTGTCCAAGAGGTCGTCCACAATCAGTGGAGATCCCTCATCGTCGATATGGATCTCGATCCGCGAGCCATGGGTCTCGATCAAGTCGTCCAGATAGGCCATGATCGCACGGCTGCGTCCGACATAGACGAAGCGATAGTCCGCTCCCCGCGCCTTGAGCACTTGGGCCATTGCATGGACAGCAGTGACGCCGATTCCGCCGGCGATCAAGAGGTATTGCTTAGCCCCCACGCTCAACGGGAAGTTCTGCAGGGGTTGCGTTGCCTCGAGCTGATCGCCCGGCCGGAGAGCGTGCACTGCCGCTGAACCACCACGCGATGTCGGCGAGAGCATCACGGTGATGGTCAGGAGGGGGTCGTCTTCGATGGAGTCAACGAGAGAATAGGAGCGCTCGATCAGACTGTCGCCCCAGGGCAGACGCAGGTCGACGTGGCTGCCGGGAGCGCCCTTGTGGCTTTCGGGATATTCGAACGTAACCCGTCGCACTCCCTCCGCGACATCCTCAGTGTCGACGACGCGGACAGTTCGCCATTCAGGCTGGATTGAGACCGCCATGTCAGCCCCTCGCCTTCGAAAGGTCGGTCGGCCGGCCCTCGGCGTCGAGCATGCGCTCAACCAGGCGGCGCACCCACATCCCGCCCATGTCGATGTTCAGGCTGTAGAACTCGTGGTCAGGGTTGGCTTCGATCGCTTCCTGCTGCGCCTTGAGCATCGCCTCGTCTTCACCGAACACGTTGGACACTCCGTCACGCGTCTGTGTCGTGAGCAGTTGCTTGTCCAGGCAATAGTTGCGCATAAAGGCCCAGAAATAGTGAGCCGTCCGCCCGGTCTCCGGCGTGATGGTGTTCATCACGAAGCCATTCACTCCCTCGGCACGTTCGCCGAGCTCGGCGCCGCTGCCGGCCTTGGCAACCCCAACGTCGATTCGAACCGTTGACGGCGCCTGAAACTCAACGATCTGCCACCGGTCCACCTTCCCGTCATATCCGGGGAACTTGTCCCGGAGGTTCTTCCGCCAGAAGGGCGGCGGATAAATGTCGTGCATCCAACGGGTGACGGTCACCGTTCTGTCGTCGTGTTCGGTGTCGAAGTCGGACTCACTCAACTCCTCCTGGCCGATGGACGAGCCGTGCACGAACTCCTCGTGCGTCAAGTCCATCAGGTTGTCAACGATCAGCTGATAGTTCGCTTCGGCGTGAATCGTCTTTCCGTCACCGGCCCAGTCCGGCGAGTCCATCTGGTGCATGTCCGGGATCAGTGCCGGATCCGCCTTGTCCGGATCACCGAGCCAGATCCAGACGAACCGATACCGCTCGACGATCGGATAACTGGGCACCGTTGCCGAGGGATTGATCGTCTCCTGAGCGGGCATGTGCGTGCAGCGCCCGGCCGGGTTGAAACGCAGCCCGTGGTAGGGGCAAGCGATCTCGTTATCACCGACCAGCTTCCCTTGGCTCAGCGGAGCCAAGCGGTGCCAGCAGGCGTCGGCGAGTGCCACGGCTCGCCCGTCATCCTTGGTCCGGTAGAGAACCACCGGAATGTCGCACAAACGGCGGGCCAGCGGCTTCTGGGCCGTGACTTCATGGTCCCAGGCAGCCACATACCAACAGTTGAGCGGGAAGTTCAGCAGCTTCGCGGTCGACTTGGCGCGACCGGCTCCCGTCGAGCGTTCGGTGGACGTCGTCATGTCACACTCCTTTGTCCTGACAGTGATCTCAATACCTATCTTAATAGGTATCGGCATAGGGATGATGATAGGCATGACAATAGGTGTGAGTCAACCGGCTAGGCTCGGCGGTATGAGTCTCAAGTTCGCGCTGCTCGCCCTGCTGACGGGCTCACCCATGACGGGCTATGAAATCGGGAAGAGCTTCGATGCGTCTGTGGGCCACGTGTGGAACGCGCCTGGCAGCCAGATCTATCCAGAGCTCCGCCGGCTGGCGAACGCAGGGCTGCTGAACGTCGAGGAAGTGCCCGAAGGGCGACGCAAGAAGATCTACAGCGTCACCGCTGCCGGCCGTGAGTCGCTCCGGGAATGGATGAATTCACCTAGCACGCCAGAGCCGACCAGGGAAAACCATTTCCTGAAAGCGGCCTATCTGGACTGGGCCGACCCGGAGGCAGCCCAGGCACAGCTTCAGCTTTGGCTGGCTGCTTTCACCCAACGCCTTCACATAGTGGAAGCCGTCAGGGACAGCTTGCTCAACGGAACGCACCCAATCCTGCGCGAACGTTTGCGCACACTGCCCACCGATCAGCACGAGGCTGCAACGGCGTTCAAAGTGTTCGCCTTTGAAGGCATGGCCGAAGAAGCCCGGCAGAAGATTGCCTGGGCTGAGCGGGGACTGGAGTTGTTGGCCCGCCTGGAACGGACTCCGGCGCGCCCGGCCGACGCCCCTGCCACTCAGACGGCTCGCGTGACCACCTGATCGCAGAGCTCCGCCAGCGCGTCCTTGGCAGGTCCATCCGGCAACGGGTCGAGCATCCGGCGGGCGTTCTCCGCGCGCTCGGCGACGAATGCCTTGGCCTCGTCGATCGCGCGATGGCCGCGCAGGAGCGTGATGGTCTCGGCGAGCGCCGCGTCGTCCGAGAGGTCCGACCGGATCAGCTCCTGCAGGCGGGCATCGGCGGGATCCTCGGAGCGGAGCGCCAGGAGCGTCGGCAGCGTCGGCACACCCTCGCGAAGATCGGTGCCAGGAGTCTTGCCGGTCACGTCGGAGGTGATGTCGATGATGTCGTCGGACAACTGGAAGACGATGCCGATCTCCTCGCCGTAGGCGCGCAGCGCCTCGAGCACGCCCCCCGGCGCACCCGACACCATGCCGCCGAACACCGCCGAGGTCGCGATCAACGATCCGGTCTTGTCCGCGACGACCTGGAGATAGTGCGCCAGGGCATCCGCATCATCGGCCGGGCCGATCGTTTCGGCGATCTGTCCCTGCACGAGACGTGCGAACGTCTCCGCCTGGAGCATGACGTAGTCGACCCCCAGCTCGGCGACCGTCGTCGATGCCCGCGCGAACAGGAAATCGCCCACGAGGATCGCGACCGAGTTCTGCCATTGCCGGTTGGCCGACGGCGCACCGCGACGGAGGTCCGCATCGTCCATGACGTCGTCGTGATAAAGACTCGCGACGTGCGTCAATTCGACGACGAGCGCGGCCCGGATGAGGTCTTCCTCCTCGACCGAGCCACCGAAGTGCGAAGCCAGCAGCACCAACACCGGCCGGAACCGCTTCCCGCCGGCGTTGATGATGTGCTGGGCCGCCTGCGTGACGAGTTCGGTCTGTCCGCCGGCGCGCTCCAGCAGCCGTTCCTCGATGACCGCCAGCCGCTGCTTCATCTTCTCGGCAAACCGGTCTTCGGTCACAGCTTCACTGTCTGCCAGCACACATCCTCCTCGTCATGCGGGTTGAACGAACCGTCTCAGCGCAGGAATTCGCCCGCCATCGTGGCGACGTCCAGCAGCGGCCCCGGCAGAATACCGAGAATCAGCGTGCCGATGCATCCGACGATCACGACCGCACCCGTCAGCCAGCTCGGGGAGACGACGCGGGTGCCGTCGACCGGAGCGGTGAAGAACATGGTCACGATGACGCGGAGATAGAAGTACGCAGCCACAAGCGACACGATGACTGCCACCACGACGAGCCAGCCATAACCACCGCTCCAGGCGGCGGCGAAGACGGCCCACTTGCCGATGAAGCCGGATGTGAGGGGGATGCCGGCGAACGACAGGAGGAAGAGCGCGAACGCAGCCGCCAAGCCAGGTGACTTGCGCCCCAGGCCTGCCCATCCGGCCAGGGAGTTCACCTCTCCACCGTCGTCGCGCACCATCGTGACGATCGCGAAGGCGCCGACCGTGGCCAGACCATAGACGGCGAGATAGAACAGCACCGCGCCCACCGAGGTGAGCTGGCCGGGTCCCGCACCGGTTTCGGCCTGCGCAGCACCGACGACCGCCACGAGCAGGAAGCCCGCGTGGGCGATCGAGGAATAAGCCAGCAGGCGCTTGATATCGGTCTGGGTGATCGCGAACAGCGTACCCACGATCATGGTGACGACAGCGATCGCCGCGAACAGCGGCTGCCAGTCCCACAGACGCGCGCCGAGAGCCACATAGAACACCCGAAGCAGTGCGCCGACGGCCGCGATCTTGGTGCAGGCCGCCATAAAGGCGGTGACCGGAGTGGGTGCGCCCTGATAGACGTCCGGGGTCCACGAGTGGAACGGCACCGCGCCGACCTTGAACAGCAGGCCGATGGCGAGCAGCCCGATGCCGCCATAGAGCAGCGCATCGGAGCCGGCGTGGCTGGCGGCGGCGATGGCGATCTCCCGGAAGATCATCGAGCCGGAATAGCCGTAGAGCAGGGCGGCACCGAACAGGAAGAACGCGGAGGACAGGGAGCCGAGCAGGAAGTATTTCAACGCGGCCTCCTGCGACAGCAGGCGGCGGCGCCGCGCCATGCCGCACATGAGATAGAGCGGCAGCGACAGCACTTCCAGCGCGACGAACATCGTGATGAGGTCGTTCGCCGCAGGGAACAACAGCATGCCGGTCAGGGCGAACAGCAGCAGCGGATAGATCTCGGTGTGCTCGAGGCGTGCCTTGATCGCCTCCTCTTCTGCCGGGGTGCCCGGAACCGAAGCCGCCTGCGGGGTGAAGGCGGTCGAGCCGCCCCCCAGTCGGCGCTCAGCGAAGATCAACAGGCTGAGCAGCGACAGGACCAGCAGGATCGTCCACATGAAATAGGTCGGGCCATCGACGGCGAGGGTCGCGACACCGCCGATGCCGATCAGGCCGTTCAGCCAGTTCATGATCGTGAACACCAGCGCGACCAAGATCACGAACGCCGTGAACGGGACCTGATAGCGAGCGCGGCGGCCGCGCTTGGAGAAGGTCTCGATGCCCACTGAGAAGCACGCACCGAGGAACACCGCGATCAGCGGTGCCATCTGCAGATAGCCCTCCGCGGTGATGCCCGGTGTTTCGAATGTGAACATCAGTTGGATCCCTTCGCGAGCGGCGCGGCCGGTTCGGCGATGCCGACCTGCTGCAGGGTGGTCTGGACCGCCGGTTCGATGATGTCGAGCATCGGCTTCGGGAACACGCCGAAGGCCAGGATGATGATGAGCAGCGGCGCGATCGCCAGCTTCTCCCGACCGTTGAGGTCGCTCGAGCCGTCAGCGGCGAAGGTCTTCGCCACCGCGGGCGTCACCGGACCGGTCATGGTCCGCTGATAGGTGAGCAGGATATAGAGCGCGGCCAGCACCATCGCGATCGTGGAGATGCCCGCGACCAGCGGCATCCGGGCGTACGAACCCGCGATCACCATGAACTCCGACACGAAGCTCGACATGCCGGGCAGCGCCAGCGACGACAGGCCGCCCATCAGGAACAGGCCCGCAAGCACGGGCGCCACCTTTTGGACTCCGCCGAACGCCGCGATCTGCTGGGATCCGCGGCGCTGGATCATGAATCCGGCCACCAGGAACAGCACGGCGGTCGAGAACGCGTGGTTGAACATATAGAACGTCGCGCCGGTCATCGACACGCTCGTGAAGGCGAAGATGCCGAGCACGATGAAGCCGAAGTGGCTGATCGAGGTGAACGCGATCAGGCGCATGATGTCCTTCTGCCCAATGGCGGCGAGCGCGCCGTACACGATCGAGATCAACGCCAGGACGACGATGACGGGCGATGCCCAGCGGCTGGCCTCGGGGAACAGCTCGAGGCAGAACCGGATCATGCCGAACGTGCCGATCTTGTCGAGGATGCCGACCATCAGGGTCGAGCCGCCCGGTGTGCCCTCCTCGGCCGCATCCGGCAGCCACGTGTGGAACGGCACCATCGGGGCCTTCAGCGCGAAGGCGAAGAAGAAGCCGACGAAGAGCCAGCGGGCCAGCCCGTCGTCCAGGTTCAGCGCGGCGAGGTCGGAGAGCAGATAGCTCGGATAGCCGAGTTCGCGGAGCGACACGACATAGAGCCCGATGACCGCAGCGAGCATGACCAAGCCGCCGGCCAGGCCGAACAGCAGGAACTTGAGCGCGGCGTATCCCCGTCGGGCGTGGCCGAAGCCGCCGAGGAGGAAATACATCGGGATGAGGGTCGCCTCGAAGAACAGATAGAACAGCAGGACGTCGGTCGTGAGGAACACGAAGATCGACAGCGACTCGAGCGCCAGCACGAGCGCGAAGAACACGTGCGCGTTCCAACGGTCGTCGGCGTCCACGGTGTCCCAGGACGCCAGCAACACGAACGGTGTCAGGACCACGGTCAACAGCATCATGGTGACGCTGATGCCGTCGAGCGGACCGAGTGCATACCAGGCACCAAAGGTCCGGATCCAGGGCAGGCGCTCGGCGAACTCGGTGCCGCCCGCGTACAGAATCGCGATGACCACGCCGAGGACCAAGGTGGCCGCGGAGAACAGGAAGCCGATCGGCTTGGCCCGTTCGCCCTTGACCATCATCAGCACGGCAGCCCCGAGCATGGGCAGGACGCCCAGCAGGGTGAGCCAGGGGAAACTCATTTCTTCGACTCCTTGCTCAGGCCAGCTGGCCGAGGATCAGGACGACCCCGACGAGGGCGGCGCCGGCCACCATCGTGAGCGCGTACGAACGGACATAACCCGTCTGCAGACGACGGAGCTGAGTGGACAGGCCCCCGAAGGTGTGGGCCGTGCCGTTCACGAAGCCGTCGACACCCTTGTCGTCGATCGTGGTCGCGATGGCGTTGGCCGAGCCCATGAGGGGCTTGACGAACACCACATCGTTGAACGCATCGCCGTAGAGGTCGGCTCGCGCAGCCTGCTCGAGTGCGTTGCCGGACGGCACATAGGTCGGGATGTCCTTGCGGAACACCCACCAGCCGAGGAACACACCAATGGCGACCGCCGCCAGCGTGACGAGACCGATCGGCGACACGAAGCCCTCCCACCAGGAGGTCGGCTCGTGCGCGACGTGGTGGCCACCGACGGCTGGGTCCAGCCAGCCCACGATCCAGCCGTTCATCAGGAAGCCACCGACGACCGACAGAACCGCCAGGACGATCAGCGGGACCGTCATGACGAGCGGAGATTCGTGCGGCTGCCGCTCGACGAACCCGTTGGGGTTGTGCTCGGCCGGCTTCACCCAGCGATTCTCGCCCCAGAAGGTCATCATCATCATGCGGGTCATGTAGTACGCCGTCACCAGCGCACCGATGATCGCGAGGACGCCGACCAGCGGGCTGTGCTCGAACGCCACGGTGATGATGTGGTCCTTCGAGAACGCACCGGAGAAGCCCGGCACGCCGATGATCGCGAGATAGCCCATGGCGAAGGTCAGATAGGTGATCTTCATGAACTTCGACAGGCCGCCGTAGTTCCGCATGTTCACGTCGTCGTTCATTCCGTGCATCACCGAACCGGCGCCGAGGAACATGTTGGCCTTGAAGAAGCCGTGGGTGATGAGGTGGAAGATTGCGAAGGCGTACGCCGCCGGGCCGATGCCCGCCGCCATCAGCATGTAGCCGATCTGCGACATGGTCGAACCGGCGAGGGCCTTCTTGATGTCGTCCTTCGAAGTACCGATCCACGCGCCCGCCAGCAAGGTCACCGTGCCGACCACGACCACTGCGGTCGAGGCGATCGACGTCTCGGCATAGATGGCATGCGAGCGGGTGACGAGATAGACGCCGGCGGTGACCATGGTCGCGGCGTGGATGAGCGCGGACACCGGGGTCGGGCCCTCCATCGCATCCAGCAACCAGGACTGCAGCGGGACCTGAGCGGACTTGCCACAAGCGGCCAGCAGCAGGAACAGGCCGATCATCGTCGCGGTCGTGGTGCCGGCCCCGAACAGCGTGTTCTGGGCGCCGCCGAGGCCGGAAGCCGCCGCGTTCACATCGGCGAAGGCGACCGACCCGAAGGTGGCGAACATCGTCGCCATGGCCAGGGCCATGCCGATGTCACCGACGCGGTTGACCACGAAGGCCTTCTTGGCGGCGGCTGCCGCACTGGGCTTGTGCTGCCAGAAGCCGATCAGCAGATAGGACGCGAGACCGACGCCCTCCCAGCCGATGAACAGCACGAGGTAGTTATCGGCGAGCACCAGCAGGAGCATGGCGGCGATGAACAGGTTCAGATAGGCGAAGAACCGGCGGCGTCGCTCGTCGTGCGCCATATAGCCGATCGAGTAGATGTGGATCAGCGTGCCCACACCGGTGATCAGCATGACGAACAGGATCGACAACTGGTCGACCAGCAGGCCGACCTGGACATCCCAAGGGCCGACGCCGATCCACTCATAGAGGCCCGCGTTGACCGACCGCTGCTCGGGGTTGAGCAGCATGTGTGCCATGAGGCAGGTGCCGATGGCGAAGGACCAGAGCGATGCCGCGGTGCCGAGGAAGTGGCCCCACTTGTCGCCGGCCCTGCCGACCAAGAGCAGGATCGCGGCCGACACGAGCGGCACGGCGATCATGGTCCAGGCAAGATTGAACATCCCCACCGGAGCAATCGAGGTGGTTTCGAGAAGGTTCACCGCTATCCCCTCAGAACTTCAGCAGGTTGGCGTCGTCGACCGAGGCCGAGCGGCGGGTCCGGAAGATGGCGACGATGATCGCGAGACCGACCACCACCTCCGCGGCGGCCACGACCATCACGAAGAACGATCCGACCTGGCCATGGAGGTTGCCGTGCACCCGCGAGAACGTGACCAGGGCCAGGTTGCAGGCGTTGAGCATCAATTCGACCGACATGAAGGCCACGAGCGCGTTGCGACGCACCATGAAGCCGACCGTGCCGATCGTGAACAGGATCGCCGACAGGATCAGATAGTTGTCGGGACTCACGCCTCATCATCCTTCCGGTCAGTCCGGTCAGCCACGTCGTCCGCAGCGTGCTGGGGCTCGACGCCCCGACGTCCGAGCTCGAGTCCCCTCTGCCGGGATTGCCCGTTGACAGCATCGGCGTCCCCGCCGAGGGCTGCCACCGTGCTGCGGGTGGCCTCGGCGAGCCGGGGGCCGTCCACGACGGTGCCGCGAGCGCGCATGGGCTTGGGGACCGACTCCTCGGCGACCGTGCCGTCCGGCAGCAGCGCGGGGATGTCGACGGCGTTGTGGCGCGCGTACACACCCGGGGTCGGCAGCGGACCGGGGTGTTCGCCGGTCTCTGCGTACCGCCGCATGCGCTCCGCCATCAGCTTGCGCTGGGTGATCTTGCCGCCGATGCGCTCCCGGTGGGCCAGGACCATCGCGCCGAGGGCAGCGGTGATGAGCAGTGCCGAAGTCGCCTCGAAGACGAGGACGTAATCCGAGAAGATCAGCTGCGCAAGGCCCCGCACGTTGCTGTCCGCGACGTTCGGGTTGTTCGGGCCAAGGCCCACCACTCGCTCGTCGACAACCGCGTTGCCGACCGCGAGGACCAACAGGATCACCAGGCCGAGCGCAGCCAGGAGCGCGGCGAACCGCTGACCCTTCAGGGTCTCGACCAGCGAGTCGGCGGTGTCAACGCCGATCATCATCAGGACGAACAGGAACAACATCAGGACCGCGCCGGTGTAGACGATGATCTGCACGGCGAACAGGAACGGCGCGTCCTGCGCCGCATATTGCACCGCCAGCGAGACCATCACCGTGGCCAGGCACAGGGCCGAGTGGACCGGCTTGCGCGCCAGCACCATGCCCAGTGCGGCCAGCACCATCACCGGCGCCAGCAGCCAGAACGCGACCGCGGCCGCGGTGGCCATCACAATCATCGGGTTTCTCCCGTCTCCGCGCCTCGGTTGTCCGGCTGCCCGGTGGCGGGCAGCCCGAGGAAATAGGCCTTTTCGTTGTCACCGAGGTGACGCGGATGCGGCGGCTCCTCCATGCCGGGAAGGAGCGGCGCCAGCAGGTCCTGCTTCTCGTAGATCATCTTTTCGCGCGTGAAATCGGCGAGCTCGAACTCGTTCGTCATCGTGAGCGCCCGGGTGGGGCAGGCCTCGATGCAGAGCCCGCAGAGGATGCAGCGCAGATAGTTGATCTGATAGACGCGGCCATAGCGTTCGCCGGGCGAATAGTTCTCGCCGTCCACGTTGCTGGCGCCCTCGACATAGATCGCGTCGGCAGGGCACGCCCACGCACACAGCTCGCAGCCGACGCACTTCTCCAGCCCGTCCGGCCAGCGGTTGAGCTGGTGCCGGCCGTGGAACCGCGGCGCGGTGACCTTCGGCTTGAGTGGATAGTCCTGGGTGAAAGTCTTGCGGAACATGGTCCGGAACGTGACCCCGAACCCGGCTACCGGGTCGAAGAAGCCCATCAGGAATCAGCTCCCTTGTCGTCGGATCGTGTGGTCGAGCCGGTCGTCTCCGTCTCGTGGACGGTCTCGCCCTCCACGACATCGGCGAACTCCGGCAGTCGCTGGCCGGGCTTCGGCGGCACGGGATAGCCGCCCGCGAACGGATCGAATTCGTCGGTCGCGTCCTCGGTCTCGTCCGGCAGTTCCTCGTCCACACCGGGCCGGTCGAGGATCCACAGATAGGCGACCATTGCGGCGATGAAGAGCACCACGCTCACCAGGGCGACGGCCCCGAAGCCGTTGGTGACGATGTTGCGGATGGTGGCCACCGCGAGGATCCAGCCTAGGGCGATCGGGATCAGGATCTTCCAGCCGAAGCCCATGAACTGGTCGTAGCGGAAGCGGGGCAGGGTGCCGCGCAGCCAGACGAACAGGAACATGAACAGGAGGACCTTGAGGGTGAACCACAGGAGGCCCCAATAGCCCTGATCGAGGAAGGTGCCGTTGAGCGGCCACGGCGCGTGATAGCCACCGAGAAACAGCGTGGTCGCGATCGCGGAGACGTTGACCATGTTGATGTATTCGGCGAGGAAGAACATCGCGAACCGGAAACCGGAATATTCGGTGTGGAAGCCGCCGACCAGCTCGGACTCCGCCTCGGGGAGGTCGAACGGGGCGCGGTTCGTCTCGCCGACCATCGAGATCACATAGACGATGAAGGCCGGGATGAGGAGCAGGGCGTACCAGCCCGGGATCGGGATCTCGAGGCCCAGGAAGTTCAGCGGCTGCTGCTGTGCCTCGACGATCTGGGAGGTGGACATCGAGCCGGCGTACATGAACACCGAGACGAAGCTCAGGCCCATCGCGATCTCATAAGAGATCATCTGGGCGCTGGAGCGCAGACCTCCCAGCAGCGAATAGGTCGAACCGGAGGACCAGCCCGCGAGCACGATGCCATAGATGCCGACCGAAGCCAGCGCCAGGAGCATCAGCACGGCGACCGGCATGTCGGTGAGCTGCAGCCTCGTCTCGACCCCGAACATCGTGACCTCGCCGCCGAGCGGGATCATCGAGAGGATCGAGAAGGCGGGAATCGCGACGAGATAGGGCGCGAGGTTGTAGACGAACTTCTCGGCGTTCTTGGGCCGGAAGTCCTCCTTCACCATGAGCTTGACGCCGTCGGCGAGCGACTGGAGCGTTCCCCAGGGGCCGTTCATGATCGGGCCGACGCGGTGCTGCATCTTGGCCACGACCTTGCGCTCGAACACGATGTTGAACAGCGTGAACAGCAGCAGATAGACCAGCACACCCGCGGCCTTGATCAGGATGATCCACCAGGGGTCGGTGCCGAACAACGGGCTCATGCCTCTGCTCCTTCGGACTCAGCGGTGAAACGGTGCTCGGAATCGGCCAAGGCCACATCCACGACGTCACCGGCGACGGCGCCCAGCACCGTGCTCACCCGTGCGCCCCGAATGGCGGTCGGAACCCAGACGACCCGGTCGATCATCTCCTCGGTCACCGCGAGCGGCAGCACGAGCTCGCCACGGTCGGTGGCGACGCGGACCAAGGTGCCGTCGGGCAGACCGTTGGCCATGGCCGCGTTCATGCGGACGACCGGCTGCCGAGCGGTGGCGAGGAGCGCTTCCTCACCGTCGGCGCCGCGGGAGTCGTCGATCAACTCGCGCCACGTGGCGAGCACCGCCTGGCCCGGACCGGGCTCGGCGAGATCCGCCGGTGCCTGGTCGGGCATCTCCGCGCGAGAGCCGTCCCAGGGACCGATCTCCTCGAGCTCGGCCTTGGCCTGCTCGGCGGTGCGGATCCCGAGGGGCGCGCCCATGGCGTCGGCGAGGGCAGCGAGGACCCGCAGGTCGGACATCACGTGCTGGGCGCCGAGATATTGCGTCATCCCGCGCTCACGGCCCTCCCAGTTGAGGAAGGTGCCCGAGCGCTCCTCGATCAGCGAGACCGGGAAGACGACGTCGGCGCGCTCGGTCACCTGGCTCAGCCGGGTCTCGAGGCTCACGACGAACTCAGCGGCCTCCAGCCCGCGGATCACGGCTTCGGGATGGCGGAAGTCGGCCGGCTCCACGCCGCCGACGACCAGTGCGCGAACCCGGCCCTCGGCCGCGGCTGCGAAGGCCGCATCCGCGTCGAGCCCGGGCTCAGCCGGCAGATTCGCGACACCCCAAGCGGCCTGGACGTCCACGCGAGCGGTCGGCTCCGTGACCAGACGGCCACCCGGCAGGAGGTTCGGCAGCGTGCCGGCCTCAACCGCTCCGCGCTCGCCGGCGCGACGCGGAACCCATCCGAGTTTGGCGCCGGTGCGGTGCACCAGATCCAACGCGGCGGTGAGGGTGCCGTGGGCCAGACCGGCCCGCTCCCCCACCAGGACCACCGAGCGCTCGTCGAGCTCGACCTCGCGGGGCAGGTTCTGCAGGACCGACGCCTCAGTGCCAGGAACGGCGGGAACGAGCGTGGCCGAGAGCTTTTCGGACCCATAGGACTGCTGGGCCGCGACGGTGAAGACCTTCAGGCCTTGCTTGCGAACGGCCTTGCGCAGGCGCAGGAACACGATGGGCGACTCGTCCTCGGGCTCGAAGCCCACAAGCAGGACGGCGCTGGCGTTCTCGAGGTCGGCATAGGTCGTGCCGAGGCCGGTGCCCGCCACCGCATGCGCGAGGAAGCCGGCCTCCTCCAGCGTGTGGGGCCGGGAGCGATGGTCGATGTTGTTGGTGCCGAGGACGGTGCGGGCGAACTTTGCGTACCCGTAAGCGTCCTCCATCGTCAGCCGCCCGCCCGGCAGCACCGCGAACGGGCTGATCTCGGGAAGGCCGGCGAACTCCTCGCCCTCGATCTCGCGCGGCTCGGCGGCCGCGCGCAGGCCACGGACCGCGGCGTCGATCGCCTCGGGCCAGGACGCCGGGCGCAGCACATTGCCGTCCCGCACCAGCGGCCGGGTGACGCGGTCGTCACCGCGGCCGGACACGAAGGCGAACCGGCCCTTGTCGCAGTTCCACTCCTCGTTGACCTCGGGGTCGTTTCCGGCGAGGCGGCGCATCACTGCACCGCGCCGGTGGTCGGCCCGCAGTTCGCAGCCCGAGGCACAGTGCTCGCAGCTGGTCGGGGTGGAGACGAGGTCGAACGGACGGGCGCGGAATCGATAGGCGGCCGACGTCAGCGCGCCCACCGGACAGATCTGGATCGTGTTGCCGGAGAAATAGCTCTCGAACGGTTCGGACTCATAGATGCCGACCTGCTGCAGCGCACCGCGTTCGACGAGCGCGATGAACGGGTCGCCGGCGATCTGCGCCGAGAACCGGGTGCAACGCGCACAGAGCACGCAACGCTCGCGGTCGAGGAGCACCTGTGCCGAGATGTTGATCGGCTTGGGGAACGTCCGCTTGGCGCCGAGATAGCGCGATTCGCCATAGCCGTGGGACAGCGACTGGTTCTGCAGCGGGCACTCGCCGCCCTTGTCACAGACCGGGCAGTCCAGCGGGTGGTTGATCAGCAGGAACTCGAGCATCCCCTCCTGGGCCTTCTCGGCCACCGGGGAGGTCAACTGGGTCTTGATCTGCATGCCCGGCGCGGCCTCGAGGGTGCAGGAGGCCTGGGGCTTGGGCATCCCGCGGCCGTTGCCGGCGTCGGGCACCTCGACGAGGCACTGACGGCAGGCCCCGACGGGGTCGAGCAGCGGGTGGTCACAGAACCGCGGGATCGCGATCCCGACCTCTTCTGCGGCTCGGATCACCAAGGTGCCCTTGGGCACCGAGACCTCGACCCCATCGATGGTCAGGGTGACCTGGTCGACCTTTTCGACCCCGGCCTTGGTGTTCTCGCTCACGGTCATCAGTGCGCTCCCACGTTCTCTGCGGTGCGGTTGATCGGCTTGGCCTCGAACAGGCAGCTCTTCTCATAGGGGAAGAGTTCCCACGCGGGCGTGTGCATGCCCTGCTCGAACTCCTCACGGAAGTGCTTGATCGCGGAGGTCACCGTTGCGACGGCACCGTCGGCCAGTGCGCAGAACGAACGGCCCCCGATGTTGTCGGACAGATCGAGGAGCTTTTCGATGTCGCCCTCGACGCCCTGACCGGCCTCGAGGCGCATGAGGATCTGCACTAGCCACCACGTGCCTTCGCGGCACGGGGTGCACTTGCCGCACGACTCGTGCTTGTAGAACTCGACCCAGCGCAGGGTGGTGCGGACCACGGAGGTGGTCTGGTCGAAGCACTGCAGCGCCTTGGTGCCGAGCATCGTGCCGTGCTCGCCCATGCCCTCATAGTCGAGCGGGGCATTGATGTGCTCTTCGGAGCCCGTCAAAATCGGGACCGAGGATCCCCCGGGGGTCCAGAACTTCAACGTGCTGCCGTCGCGCATGCCGCCCCCGAGCTCGATGAGCTGCTTGAGGGTGATGCCCATCGGCGCCTCGAACTGGCCCGGCGACTTCACGTGGCCGGACAGCGAATAGAGCGTGAAGCCCTTCGACTTCTCCGTGCCCATCGACGCGAACCAGTCCGGGCCGTTCTCGATGATGGCCGGCACCGAGGCGATCGATTCGACGTTGTTGATCACGGTCGGGCAGCCATAAACACCGGACACCGCGGGGAACGGCGGACGCAGCCGAGGCTGCCCGCGGCGTCCCTCGAGCGAGTCGAGAAGGGCGGTTTCCTCGCCACAGATGTACGCCCCAGCGCCCGCGTGCACGACCAAGTCGAGGTCGGCACCGGAGTTCAGGATGTTCTTGCCGAGGTAGCCCGCTGCGTACGCCTCCCGGACCGCCTGCTGCAGGCGGCGGATCACATGGAGGACCTCGCCGCGGACATAGATGAAGGCCTTCTCCGCGTTGATGGCGAGCGAGGAGATGATCACGCCCTCGACCAAGGTGTGGGGCGAGGCCATCATCAGCGGGATGTCCTTGCACGTGCCGGGCTCGGACTCGTCGGCGTTGACCACGAGATATTTCGGCTTCGGGTTGTCCTTGGGGATGAAGGACCACTTCATGCCCGTGGGGAAGCCCGCGCCGCCACGGCCGCGCAGACCGGAGTCCTTGACCGCGGTGATGATCTCGTCCGGTTCCATCCTGAGCGCCTTGCGCAGGGCGCGATAACCACCGCGACGCTCATAGCTGGCGATCCGCCAGGAGCCCTCGTCCGCCCAGCCTGCGCTGAGCACGGGGGTCAGCACGTCCGTCACTTCGCCTCTCCCGCCTTGTTGAGCCCGGTCGCGCCGGCTTCGGGCGCGGTCCAGTTGTTGTCGTTGGCGATGCGCACGCCGAGCAGCGACGCCGGGCCGCCGGAGGGGCCCTCGTCGGCGCGGCCGTCGGGGAAGCCCGCGAGCACCCGCTCCGCTTCCCGCCACGAGGTGATGGTCGCGCCGCGGTCGGAGACGACCTCGTTGCCCGCGATCAGGTCATCGACGAGCTGCACGGCCCGCTGCGGGGTCATGTTGTCGAAGAACTCCCAGTTGACCATCATGACCGGCGCATAGTCGCAGGCCGCGTTGCACTCGACATGCTCGAGCGTGATGGCGCCGTCGGCCGTCGTCTCGTCGTTGCCGACACCCAGATGCTCCTGCAGCGTGTTGAGGATGTGGTCGCCGCCCATCACCGCGCACAGCGCGGTCGTGCAGACGCCGACGTGGTGTTTGCCGACCGGCTTGCGCTTGTATTGCGTATAGAAGGTCGCCACGCCGGACACCTCGGCCGCAGTGATGCCGAGGGCCTCGGCGCATGCCTCGATGCCGGCCGGGGACACCCGCCCGTCGATCGACTGGACGAGGTGCAGCGCCGGCAGCAGCGCGGACCGCGACTCGGGATAGCGCGCGGCGATCTCTCGGATCTCATCGAGGGTCGCCTCGGTGATGTTGGTGTCGGTGTTGGAGTGATCCACACCGCCCGAGTTCTCAAAATGCGACTTGAAGCTCACCGGTCCACTCCGCCCATCACCGGGTCGATCGACGCCACGGCCACGACCACGTCCGACATCAGGGAGCCCTCGCACAGCGCGGGCACGGCCTGCAGGTTGTTGAAGCTGGGATCACGGAAATGCGCGCGCCACGGGCGCGTGCCGCCGTCCGACACCAGATGCGCGCCGATCTCGCCCTTGGGGGACTCGAAGGGCACATAGGCCTGGCCGACCGGCACCGGGAATCCCTCGGTCACGATCTTGAAGTGGTGGATCAGCGCCTCCATGGACTCTCCCATGATGTGCTTGATGTGCTCGTTGCTGTTGCCCATGCCATCAGAGCCCACCGACAATTGCGCCGGCCAGGCGATCTTCTTGTCGTCGACCATGATCGGCGCGCCGTCCATCTTCTCGAGCCGCTCGATGCACTGCTCGACGATCTTCAGGCTCTCCCACATCTCCGCCTGGCGGACGAGGAACTTGCCCATCGCGTCGCAGGTGTCCTGCAGCGGCACGTCGAAGTCATAGGTCTCGTAGTCCCAGACCGGCTCGGTCTTGCGGATGTCGTAGTCGATGCCGGTCGAGCGCAGCATCGGGCCGGTGATGCCCAGGGCCATGCACGCCGAGGCGTCGAGATAGCCGACTCCCACCATGCGCCCGAGGAAGATCGGGTTGGCGTTGCAGAGTTCCTTGTATTCCGGCAGGTGCTTGTGCAGCCAGCGGACGGTCTCCTTGACCTTCTCCAGTTCCTTCGGGCCGACGTCGTTGGCGAGGCCGCCGGGCCGGAAGTACGCATGGTTCATGCGCAGGCCGGTGATCTCCTCGAACGCGTCCAGGATCATCTCGCGGTCGCGGAAGCCGATCGTCATGACCGTCAGCGCGCCGATCTCCATGCCGCCCGTGCCGATGCACACCAGGTGCGAGGCGATGCGGTTCAGCTCGAGCAACATGACGCGGACGACCTTGGTCTTCTCCGAGATCTGGTCCTCGATGCCGAGCAGCCGCTCGACGCCGGCGACATAGGTCGCCTCCTGGAAGAACGGGGTCAGATAGTCCATCCGGGTGCAGAACGTGGTGCCCTGGGTCCAGGTGCGATATTCCATGTTCTTCTCGATGCCGGTGTGGAGATAGCCGATGCCGGCCCGGGCGCGCCGGACGGACTCGCCCTCCATCTCGAGGATGAGCCGGAGCACGCCGTGCGTCGACGGGTGCTGGGGGCCCATGTTGACCACGAGCAGTTCGTCACCGCGCTCGGCCTGGGCCGAGACGATCTGGTCCCAGTCCTGACCGGACGCGGTATAGACGCGGCCCTCGGCCTCGTCCGCGGAACCCGCGTAGATGTCGGAGTCCGCATCCACCTCATGGGGCGGCGGAAGAGTGCTCATCTCAGTAGCTCCTGCGCTGGTCGGGCGGGGGAATGGTGGCGCCCTTGTATTCGACCGGGATGCCACCGAGGGGGTAGTCCTTGCGCTGCGGATGGCCGGGCCAGTCGTCCGGCATCATGATCCGCGTCAGCGCGGGGTGACCGTCATAGATGATTCCGAAGAGGTCGTAGGTCTCGCGCTCGTGCCAGTCGGCCATCGGATAGACCGGGACGATCGACGGCAGGTGCGGGTCGTCGTCGCTGCACGCAGCCTCGATCCGCAGTCGTCGCACGTGGGTCATCGACAAGAAGTGATAGACGCTGTGCAGCTCGGAGCCCTTGTCCCCCGGATAGTGCACGCCGGAGACCGACACGCACATCTCGAACCGCAACCGGGCATCGTCGCGCAACGGCTGCGCGAGGTCGAGCAGCCGCTCACCGTGCACATGGATCGTCAGCTCGCCGCGGTCGACGACCACGGCCTCGATGGCGCCGGGGACGAGTTCCTCGATGCGGGCGACGACACCGTCGAACCAACCGCCGTAAGGCGGCACCGAAGCCTGGGGGCGCAGGACCTGGCGTACCAAACCGCCATAACCCGACGTGTCACCCGAGCCGGCCGCTCCCCACATGCCGTGCCTGGTCTCGACCACGTGGGCGGCCGTCGAATATTGGCCCAGCTCACCGCTAGGCTCGACATCCCCGCGCTCCTGGCCCGGATGGCCGTGCGGCTCGGGCTGAGCGCCCTCGGGACGGTTCTGGCTCATCGCAGCAGCCCCCTCATCTCGTGGGTCGCGGGCGCCTCGAGGGCGGCCCGCTCCTGCTCCTCGATCTCGGCGAGCTCGTGCGGGCCGATCTTGGTCTTGGCGACCTTCAGCTTCTTGAGCTTGAACATCGCGTCGATGAGCATCTCCGGGCGCGGCGGGCAGCCGGGCACATAGATGTCGACGGGCACGATGTGGTCGACGCCCTGGACGATCGCATAGTTGTTGAACATGCCGCCCGAGGACGCGCAGACGCCCATGGAGAGCACCCACTTCGGGTTCGGCATCTGGTCATAGATCTCGCGCACGATCGGGGCCATCTTCTGGCTCACCCGGCCGGCGACGATCATGAGGTCCGCCTGCCGCGGCGAGGGCCGGAACACTTCCTGGCCCCAACGCGACGCGTCGTAGCGCGGCGCCCCATAAGTCATCATTTCGATCGCGCAACAGGCCAAGCCGAACGTCACCGGCCAGAACGACGCCTGGCGCATCCACCCGACCAGCCCCTCGACCGTGGTCAGCATGACGCCGGCGGGGAGCTTGTCCTCCAGACCACCTGCCATCTCAGTTGCTCCTTGCGTAGTGGTTGCGATTTCGACTCTTCATCGGCACCGGACTCACTGGTCCCATTCAAGACCGCCGCGGCGAATGACATACCAGAACGCCACCAGCACGGCATCGATGAACAGGATCATGATCACCAGGCCCCACGGGCCCATGCCGTCGTAGGAGACCGCCCAGGGGTACAAAAAGACGATCTCGATGTCGAAGATGATGAAGAGCATCGCGGTGATGTAGTACTTCACCGGGAACCGACCGCCACCGATCGGCTGCGGAGTCGGCTGAATGCCGCACTCGTAGCTGTCGTATTTCGATCGGTTGTAACGCCTCGGACCGATCTGCATCGTCACGAGCAGACCACCGGCCACGAAGGCCGCCGCCAGGATCAACATGACCACCAGCGGCAGATAGACGTTGCTCACCGTTCGTCCTCTCTCCTGATCGCGCGAACGCGATCCTCGACAGCGAGTTGATCCAACAGGTCCCATCGGATCGCCATCTCGGCGATGGGTCAAGTTGGCGGGGCTTGGGCCCGTCGGCACGCGGGTCGGCGGGGCTCGTGAAAAATCTCACGAACAGGGTCAGTCTAGGGCAGGCGGCCCCGTGCGTCTCACCGCGAACGAAAAGCGAGCGAAGCGCGGAATCCCTAGTCAGGCAGGAATTGTCACAACGCAATAACGCAAATGAAGGCTTGCGTAATTGCTGGTGATCGAGCGCCGGACCACCCGCACTTTGGCGCTAAGGTCGTCTGCTGTGACTGTGGACACCTCTGGTCCCGTGCGCGCGCGGACGGTGGCCATCGACAACCCGGGCGAGCTGGTAGCCCTGCTGCCGCGCCGACAGGGTCTCGCGTGGCTGCGGCGTGGCGAAGGCCTCGTCGCCGGCGGCGAAGTGGTCCGGCAGGAGTTCGATTCGATTGCGGAGGCGGACGCCTGGTGGGAGGAGTACGCCGCAGCTGTCACCGCCGACAACGCGCTGCCCGGGGTCTTCGGGACAGGGCCCCTGGCGTTCGGCTCCTTCACCTTCGACCCCGGCAACACCCGGCAGCGCTCGGTCCTCGTCGTGCCCGAGTGGATCCTCGGACGCCGCGGAGGTCAGCATTGGCTGACGCGCGTCGGCGTGTCTGACCGGGCGGGAGACGATGTTGTCACGCGGGTGCCCGCTCCCGAGTCGGAGCCGGCGCGGCCGGGTCAGGTGTCGTACGCCGACGGCTCGATGAGCGGTCCCGCCTGGGAATCCGTCGTCGACGACGCCGTGCGGCGGATCAAGGCCGGGGACCTCGCGAAGGTCGTCCTCGCCCGCGATCTCCTCGCCAGAACCCCGGAGGACATCGACTATCGGTGGCTGGTCGCGCAATTGGTGGCGGCGTACCGACTCTGCTGGACCTATCACGTCGACGGGCTCGTCGGGGCCTCACCGGAGATGCTCGTCCGGCGGGAGAACGGCCTGGTGACCTCTCGCGTGCTCGCCGGCACGATCCAACGCACGGCCGACGAGGAGTCCGATCGCGCGCTGGCGGCGCACCTGTCCAGGTCGAGCAAGGATCTCGGTGAGCACGACTATGCGGTGCAATCCGTGGCCGACGCGCTCGCGCCGCTGTGCTCCGGGATGAACGTGCCGGATGCGCCCTATGTGCTGGAACTGCCGAACGTCTTTCATCTCGCCACCGATGTCGCGGCCGCGGCGAAGCCGAACGTCTCGTCGCTGACCCTGGCGACCGCACTGCATCCGAGTGCGGCCGTCTGCGGCACGCCCACCGACTCCGCCCGGGAGTTGATCCGGGAACTCGAGGGCCTCGATCGCGGCCGCTATTCGGGCCCGGTGGGCTGGGTCGACGCACAGGGCGACGGGGAATGGGCGATCGCGCTGCGATGTGGCCGGATCGAGGGAAACACAGCGCAGCTGTATGCAGGGTGTGGCGTCGTCGCCGACTCCAACCCCGAGGCGGAACTCATGGAGTCGATGGCGAAGCTCGTGCCCATGCGGGATGCGCTGGAAGCTGGCTGAGCTGACGCATTGGCCTCTTGTGTCACCGGGTTGTTCCTGGACAGCCCGGGTCGTCTCGCGCCCGCCGACGTTGCCTTTGACCCGCCGGGGTTGCCTTTGACTCGCCCGGGGTTGCCTTGGGGCCCGCCGGGGTTGCCTTTGAGCCCGCCGGGGTTGCCTTGGGGCCCGCCGGGGTTGCCTTTGAGCCCGCCCGAGTCCCATCAAGCCCGCCCGAGTCCCATCAAGCCCGCCAGCCTGTCATCGAGCACGGTGTGTAGCGCATGCTCGATGCAGCTCCTGCGGGCTCATTGGAACTCCTGCGGGCTCATTGGAACTCCTGCGGGCTCATTGGAACTCCAGCGGGCTCATTGGAACTCCAGCGGGCTCGATGCAGCTCCCGCGGGCTCATCGGAACCCCAGCGGGCTCATTGGGACCCCAGCGGACCTAATGCGATCCCGCAGACCAGGCTCGTTGCGACTCGTACGCCGGATTGCGCCTCAAGCAGCTCGCCTGGGCCGGCGAGAGTCCAGGGATGCGGCGCGCCGAAGACAGGACCGAATCCATATGCAGGCATCGGGGCGCTGCGTCTCAGCGTGGACGAGCATGCCTGCGTACCCCCTCACCGCGACAGCGCATGGGTCAAGAAGTCCCTGAAACTCGAGAGCGGCGTGAGCTGTTTCCAGCCCCAATGCACCGGCCACCAACCATCGCGCATGATCTCGCTGTCCCGGCGCTTCTCGTCCATCACCGCTTGCCCTGCGGTTTTGCCGGGTTTCAGAAGACGGTCATACTTCACCGCACCATCGAACTCCCCCACCACCCGCTTTCCTCGCCAACCGAAGTCGGCGTGATAACGCCCGCCGCACAAGGGAACCTGCAGTTCGGGCGCGGGGATGCCGCATTCGGCCATATACCAGCGCGACACCGATTCGCCCCGACTCTCCGCACGGGGATCCGCGAACCTGACCACGCGCCGTGCCCCGCGTACGCCCGGTCGGCGCCCCAGACCAGCGAGGAGTTCGGCTCGATCCAAGCCCAGCCGGAGCGCCGAATCGACCACGGCGACACCGTCGGCCGGCGCGAGCGCGCAGACGAGATCGGTCACGGTGCGACGCAGGCTGGTGACCAAGTATCCGTCGAAATCGATGATGTCTTCGTCGGCGAGGGGGATGCGATGGACGACGGAGTGGGCGCTCTTCCGCATTCCCGAGCTCGAGATCCCCGGTTTGATCACGTGCACCCGCGTGAGTTGGGCCGCCGACACCGGAAGGCCATAGAGCACCGCCGCCGATGCGTGCGAAAGGACCGAGGGTTGCCGG
Source organism: Ammonicoccus luteus (assembly GCF_050880385.1). NCBI lineage: Bacteria > Bacillati > Actinomycetota > Actinomycetes > Propionibacteriales > Propionibacteriaceae > Ammonicoccus > Ammonicoccus luteus. The sequence continues at coordinate 421,691 of NZ_JBNZCI010000004.1, read as the reverse complement.
AACAGTGGCCAGGTGGCGGCGACGAGGTCCCGGTGGGTTTGTTCCGGAGTGAGCCTGCTTGAGGACGGCACCCGGTATGCCCCGCGCCGCACCCGCTCCAAACGCTTCGCCCGAACAAGCCGCGCCAACTCGCGGTGGTCGAAGCCTTCTTCGGCGAAGTCGCTTGTGGTGCGTGTCATGTACCCAGCCAACCCAATCCCCCCGCGCCGTGGGGAGGTTATCCACAGGCTGCGGCTAGTTGGTGGTGGGTTTTCTTGTGGGGTACGCCGGCCGCGGACATCGACGCACCGTCGTTCACGTCTGCAGTGGCTGAGCATCGTGGCGCATCGGCGCGTACTCGGTCCCTGATTTGAGCCCGCCGCACTCGCACTAGGCCCGCCCGAGCGCACCCCGGAAGCACCCCGTGAGCCCGCAGAACTCCCACAAGGTCCGCCGAGAGCACCCGAAGACACCCATTGAGCCCGCCCGACTGGCATTAGGCCCGGCGGCGCAGCATTGCGCCCGCGAGCCCTGCATCGAGCACGGTGTGTAACGCATGCTTGATGCGACCCCGGCGGGCCTAGTGCGGCCCCGGCGGGCCGAGTGCAACCCCCGGCGGGCCGAGTGCGACCCCGGCGCGGGCCCAGTGCGACCCCGGCGGGCCTAGACCCCCCGGCGGGCCCAGTGCAACCCCCGCGGGCCTAATCAGCCACGTGGATGCGCTTCTGCTGATCGGGCGAGGACTGCGCGACCAGCTCGCGCGCCGCACTTCGCAGCGCATCGTGCAGAGCGACGATCTCCGGCTTCTCCGCGTCCGCGTCGGAGACGACCACGGACACCTGCCGTCGCGTTCCGTGCGCGATGCTCAGGGGGACCAAACCCGGCACTGGCTGGCCCACCACGGACAGCGCCGGCCGCATCGCGACGCCGATGCCCTTGGTCACCATCACTCGGGTCAGCGTCGGGTCGTCGGTGGAACACAGGATCTCGGGCACGAACCCGCGCTCCCGGCAGACGGTGATGAGTTCCTGCCGGCACTTTGGGCAGCCGCCGACCCAGTTGGACTCCGCGGCGTCCTCGAGGTCCACTACGCCTTCACCGGCCAGCGGATGGTTCTCGGACACGAGCAGCACGAATTCTTCGTCGAGGATCGGCAACTCGACCTGCCCCCGGGTGGGTTCGTCCTCCGGATAGGAGAAGTTCATGATCGCGTTGACCTGACCGGAGCGCAGGAGGTCATAGCTCGCCGGTGGCTCGGCATCGAGGACCTTGACCCGCAGCCGGTCATCGGCGGCGAGCAGCGCGGCAATCGCTTCGGGCACGAGCGCTGCGCTCGCGCTCGGGAAGGATGCCAGCGACAACTCGACCAGGTCGTCACGACCGCCGGCCTCGCGGACCTGCTCGCACACGAAGCGCCAGGACGAGAGGGTCGTCTCCGCGTACCCCTGCAACGCCCGCCCCGCCGCCGTCAGCTCGATCCGGCCGCCCTCGCGCGTGAACAGTTGGACGTCCATGATGCGTTCGAGAGCCTTCATCTGCTGGCTCACGGTCGGCTGACTGAAGTTCAGTCGCCGGGCTGCGGCGGAAATGCTTCCGGTGTGCACAACCGCCAGAAACACTTCGAGCAGCTTCGTATCCATGCCCGCGATTGTTCCAGAACCGACAAATGGGTGGTCAGGTGAGTACGCCTCAGCGGCCCCGCTGCCTGGCCTTCTCGGCGCGTGCCTTCTCGAGTTCCTTGCGCTGCTCCTCCTGCTGTTCGCGCAGGGCATCCATGTCGAAGTTGCCCATGACAAACCAATAGACGATCGCCGCGAGGACTGCGGAGATGATCCAGGTCAGGCCGAACACCATCGGTGCGGTGATGATGATGACGACCTCGAAGCCCTTCACCGCGTTGGTGAACATGCCGGTGGGCATTGCACCGGCCTGCGTCGCGACCATCGGCGCACCGAAGTCGATCGGCTTGGCGGTGATCCACCGGACGGCGCCGAAGAGACCGGCGGCGGCCGTGACCATCGCGATCGGGATCGCGTCGACCGGCGACTCGCGCAGCGACGTGAACGCCGGCGTGGCGAGGAAGCCCCAGGCGACCGAGACGCCCACGGAGACGACGATCGCAGCCTTGCGCAGTTCGGGCCCGGTGAACGGGAAACAGCGCGCGAGGCCGGCGGTGCGAGTCAGCACGCGCAGCATCCCCTGGAGAGGGATCAGCGCGCCGAACAGGGCCAGCGCCGACAGGAGCGGGGAGAAGGCGCCGGCCCCGAGCGCGACTGTCGCGTACGGCACCACCAACGACACCACCACCGGCAGGAACACCGACGGCGTCCGCAGGACGCGGGCCAAGTCGCGCCGGATCAGCGCATCCATGCCGATGCCTCTGCCCTTGCGGGGCCTCACTTGGCCCCGCTCGACCGCGTTGCGTTCGACGACGATGTCGCGGACAAGGCCGAGGTCGAGGGCATACATGGCACCGGCCATGCCGGCGGCGAGCGAGCCGCCGGAGGTCAGTCGGGCACGGCGGATCCCGTTCAACCGGACCACCGCGAACACGCCGGCCAACACCAGCACGAACAGGCCCAGTCCGGCGATGACGAGCGTGATCGCCTCTTCGCGCGCGACGCCGATGTCGAGGCTCCACCAGCCGGCGGCGATGCCGACCACGATGACGAGTGCCGCGACCGACACGCCGCTGAACAGATAGACCGCGATCTTGGTGAACAGGGTCCGGTCGGCACCCTGCTCCGCGGCCGCGAACGCCACGATGCCCGCCGACGACAAGCCGGTCGCGACCGCCCACATCACGACGAGCGTCGTCGCCGAACCGGTCAGCGCGGACACGAGGGCGCCCGCGCCCGCCCCGGCCACGAAGGCCAGCAGGATCGCCGCAGCCAGCCGGGAGCGCAGAAGGCTCGCCCGGTTGATCGGGGCGTCGAGCATCCAGAACCCTTCGGCCGCCGAGGCCAATACGGGTCCGAACAGCCGGGCCGCCCCGACCGCCAGCGCCACGACTGCGCCGAGCACCGCGAACGGAAGCAGGCTGCGGGCGGTCACACAGGCAACGCCCTCGCACGTGGAGGCCGTGCTCTGCACGGTGACGATGAGCTGCACCACCATGGCGCCGATGACGGCGACCGCGAGGACCGCGACATAGGCGTCCTGGATCGCCTCGAACAACGTCTTGGTCGCTCGCCCGGTGCGCCAGTCCTTGACGAGAAGTTTGAGTTCGCGTTCGCTCGGGTCGTGATCGACCCGCGGCCCGCTCATCGGCGCTTCTTCCCGTGCGAGGGCTTCGGCCGCTTGCGCTGCTGCGACTGCTGCGGCTGCGGTTGCTTCTTGGGCTGCGCCGGGGCCTGGCTCTGCGTGGGCACCTTGGGCTGATAGCTCTCCCAGTCCGCGGGTCCGCTGACCGGTGTGGCGTCGGTGGCGGCCTCGGCGTCGTCGTCCTCGGGCGACCGCTCGGGCCCGAGCCGGACGACGCGCGTGGCGACCTGCTCCACCAGATAGGGCTCGTGCGATGCGAAGACCAACGCCAACCCGTCGGCCAACTCGGAGTTCAGACGGTCGGCGAGCCACCGCACACCCTCGGTGTCCAGACGTTGCTCCGGTTCGTCGAGCACCAGCAGCTTGCGGGGCCGCACGAACGCGGTCGCGAGCGCGAGGCGACGGCGCTGGCCCGAGGACAGCGTGCCCGGGAGCTGGCCCGCCTGCGGCACCAGCTGAACCTCATGAAGGATGTCGTCGACGACCGTCTCGGGATCGGCGAGCCCATGGGCGCGGGCGAGCAGATCGAGGTGCTCGACGACGCTGAGGTCGGGGAAGAAGTCGATGTCATCGATGACCGTGGCGAGGTTCTTGCGAATCGTGCGGGAGGTCTCGGCGAGCTTCTCACCGCAGATCGTGATCTCGCCCTCGGTCGGCTTGTCGGCACCCACCAGGCACCGCAGGAGGGTGGACTTGCCGGCGCCGTTGCGGCCGGTCAGAGCAATGGCTTCTCCCGAACGCACCTGGAGGTTGAAGTTGTCGATGATCTTGGTCGACCCATAGGACCGGGTCAGACCGGACACTCTCAGGATGGACTCGGCGGATTTGGCCATGGATCCGATTGTCCCGTGCCGCGCAAGAGAGGAGGGCGTACGCCCGCCGCGTGGACACCGGCCACCCCCAGCAATGGGTCGACATCTCTGGGCGCTCGCCTGCTCCGGAAGGAGTGTCGGGGGAAACGGTTAGGGTGTGGCCGTGCCGAGATCCGATTACCGAGCCACCCTCGCCAAGCGCCGTTCCGACGTGGCGGCCATGTTCGATGGCGTGGCCGACCGCTATGACCTGATGAACGACGTCATGACCGCGGGCCAGATGCGCCGCTGGCGCGCGGCGACGATCGCCGCGGTCGACCCGCGTCCCGGGCAGCGGATCCTCGACCTCGCGGCCGGCACCGGCACCTCCTCGCGACCGTTCGCCGACGCGGGCGCCACGGTCGTGGCCACCGATCTGTCGCTCGGCATGCTCCGGGTCGGCACGCAACGCCAGCCGGACCTCCACTTCGTGGCGGGCGATGCCCTGGCACTGCCGTTCACCGATGACGCTTTCGATGCGGTCACGATCTCTTACGGCCTCCGCAACGTGGAACGGACTCTCGACGCGCTCGTGGAGATGCGGCGCGTCACCCGACCCGGCGGCAGGCTGGTGATCGCGGAGGTCTCCACACCGACGAACACCCTGTTCGCCACGCTCTACAAGGACCGCCTGCTCGGCGTCCTGCCGCTCCTCGGCAAGGTCGCCTCGAGCAACCCGTCCGCCTATGCCTATCTCGCCGAGTCCATGCAGACCTGGCCCGATCAGCAGGCTCTCGCCGACATGATCGCCGAGGCCGGCTGGCGCAACGTCGAGTGGCGCAATCTTCTCGGCGGCATGGTCGCGATCCACCGCGGGACCGCCTGAGCGTGCCGCCCCCACCCCACACTCCCGTCCCGCCGGGCGAGCCGAAGCCGATCGTCCTCGACGCGTACGCCGCACGCACGTGCGTCATCAAGACCTGGAACAAGTTCGCCCCTGACGTCGAGCCGCCTGCTCCCGATGAGGGCCTGCGGGAGAGCTTCGCCGGCGGCATCGGCTTCACCGACCACGTCCTGACCGAGCTCCTGCACCGCTTTCCCGGTCCGGTCGCCGACCTGCGCCCGTTGGCGGATGCACCGTGGGACGAGCAGGAGTACGCGTGTGCCCAGGCCGTGCGCCACGGCGTGCCCGTCATCATCGGGGGCCTCCTCCCCCTCGATGTCCCCGGCGCCCGCAGCGGTCGGCCGGACCTGCTCGTGCGCGGCGACGATCGCCCGGACGGGCGCACCGGCTATCACCCGGTCGTGATCGCCCGCCGGCAGACGGCGGAGAAACGTCCCTCCACACGAACCGCACACACGGTGCGAGCCAGCGCGCTGGCGACGCCTGCGTACCGTCAAGCCACCACCGTCCGCGATCGCTCCCTGCGCACCCAGAATGACGCGGCCCTGCTGCAGTCGGCGCACTACTGGCGCCAGCTCGACGCGACCGGGCACAGCGCACCGGGACCGGCCACCGCGGGTGTGCTCGGCACCGACGCCTATCCGGAGCTCGATGGGGCGGCGATCACGTGGGTGAATCTGACGGATCCGCTGGTGCGGACCTTCTCGCGCAGCGCTCCCGAAGGCTGGCGCCTGCGCAGCGTCCTGGAGCGGTATGACCACGAGCACGGTTTCCGCGTCCGAGTCGCGACGGCTGCCCGGGCCGGTGAGCCGCCGATGGTGACACCGATCCGCAACCGGGAGTGCGACGCCTGTCACTGGTGGGAGGTGTGCGCGCCGCAGCTGGGCGCCGACGACCTGTCGGTCCGGATCGACAAGACACCGCTGGACGTGCGGGAGATCCAGGCCCTGCGGGTGCTGGGTGTGCGGACGGTGACCGACCTCGCCGAGGTGGATCTGGCGGCGTTGAAGGAGCGTTATCTCCCGGAAGTGCGCCATCGCCAGGGCGCGGAGCAACGCCTCGAGCTCGCGGCCCGGCGGGCCCGGCTGATGGTGTCGGAGGTGGAGCTGGAGCGGTTGACGGCCTGTGCGATCGACGTGCCGACCGCGGACCTGGAGATCGACTTCGACATCGAGTCCTCCGCCGACGAGCGCGTCTATCTGTGGGGTTTCCTCGTCCACGACCGGCGGCGCGCGGACCCGCCGGCCTATGTGGAGTTCTCCGCCTGGTCCGACCTCTCCAAGGAGGCCGAGATCGAACTGGCCCGCCGCGCGATGACCTGGCTGCGGGCGCTGGTGGCCGGCCCGGCGAGCGTGCGGGTTTATCACTATTCGACGTACGAGGTCGTGCGGCTCGCCAACCTGGCCAGCGCCGCCGATGATCCCACCCTGGAGTGGGCGATCGACTATGCGGAGCGCGAGTTCTGCGACCTGTTCGAAGTGGTGCGGGATCATTTCTTCGGGGTACGCGGGCTCGGGCTCAAGGTCGTCGCGTCTGTCGGTGCCGGTTTCGCGTGGCGCGACGTGGATGCCGGGGGACTGAACTCCCAGGCATGGTTCGACGAGGCCTGCCACGCCGCGGAACCGGCCGTTCGAGCGGCGGCCCGGGAGCGTGTGCTGGCGTACAACGAGGACGACGTTCGTGCCACGCACGAACTGCGGGCGTGGCTGCGGAGGCTGTAGTCGGGCTATGCCCAGAGCGAGCGCGGGGGTCCGGGGGTCGTCCCCCGGCTCGGCCTGGCGAGCGTGCCTCAGGCCTGGGGTGACGAGCCCAAGGAGTTCGGAGCGCAGCGGAAAACTCCGACGCGAGGAAGCCCAGAGCGAGCGCGGGGGTCCGGGGGTCGTCCCCCGGCTCGGCCTGGCGAGCGTGCCTCAGGCCTGGGGTGACGAGCCCAAGGAGTTCGGAGCGCAGCGGAAAACTCCGACGCGAGGAAGCCCAGAGCGAGCGCGGGGGTCCGGGGGTCGTCCCCCGGCTCGGCCCCCTGGGCCGAAAAACCCAAACAACGGGAACTTTCCCCAATGGACCCGGACTCCTCTTTGATGGCAGGACGACCACAATCGGCTTCGGGGTCGGACCAAGGAGGGACAGTGCGGCTCGAGGAGGGCGACGCAGGGCGGCCTGCCACAGAGACTGGGGATGAGGAACTGTGGGCTGGCATCTGTGCGGGCATCGAGGCGGATTTTGCGACCCTCTTTCGGCGACACAACAAGGTCGTCTACAACTTCGCGTTCCGCTCGACCGCGTCGTGGAGCCTCGCGGAGGACATCACTCAAGCCACGTTCGCCACCTTGTGGCGCAGGGCGCGGGAGCGGACCGTGGATCCGCTGCGCCGCGATTCCGCCGTGCCGATCCTGTTGTCGATGGCCCGGCACGAGGTGATGAACACCACGCGGGGCAACCAGCGTCGGCTGCGATTGGTCCACAAGATCGAGGATCAGGGGCCCGGCTATGACAACAACGTGTCCGAGTGGGTGGAGCAGGAGGCCGGCATGGCGCAGGTGCACATGGTCCTGAACCGGCTGCCCGAAAACCAGCGTGCGGTCATCGAGTTGGTCGTGTGGAGCGGGCTGGAGCTCGCGGAGGGTGCCGAGATCCTGAAGATTCCGGTCGGCACGGTCAAGTCCCGGTTGAGCCGGGCGAAGAAGAAGCTCGCCACCACCGAGGTGGCCCATCTGTTGGGGGGTGAGGCGTCGTGAACGGACCCGTCGATCCGTTGCGGGAGCGGGATCTCCCGAACGCGGAGGCCATGCTCTCCAGCATCCTGAGCGGCGCCGACGCCGACGCCACCGTCGAGGATCTGGACAGCTTGGACGCGCCCGGCCGGCGGCCGCGGCGGTGGCTCCAGGTGGTGGCGGCTGCTGCAGCGGTGGCAGTGATCGCGGGCCTCGGTTGGGGTGTGACTCGCCCGCAGCTGAGGGAGGTGGAGCCCGAACCGGGTGCGCCGGTCCTGCCGACCCCGACTCCTTCCCAGACGGTGACCCCCACCCCGGAGCCGACCCCGGAGCCGACGCGGGCAGCCGAGCCGGCGCCCCGCACCACGCCCCCGCCCACGAGAACCACCCCGACGCCGGCACCGACCCCGTCGCCCACTCCGTCCGCGACGCCCACCCCGACACCGACCCGGACCCCGTCGCCGGTCGCGCCGACGATCGATCCCCCGCGGGTCATCGTCAACAGCGCGCAGCGGGTCAGGTCGGACCGGGAGGGCTATGACATCGCGGTGGTCACCTCCGTGGCGTGCCCCGGCAGCCGGGGCGCACGGATCTGGGGTCCGTGGGTGGACGGCCCGCGCGTGGTCTCCGGTGAAGGGCTGCTGAGTCCGGGTGGCACGTTGGTCAACCGCGACACCTGCATCAGCATGACCGTCGAGGTCGAGGTGCCGGCCGGTGTGCCCACGGACGTGGCGATCCGGGTGCAGTTGGAATATGCGGCGGGCACTCCCGAGGCCGTCAACGACGGCATGGTCTCCGGGGACGCAATCATCCGCTGACCCGCCGGGATCAACGGACGTCAGCGTCGGTCAGGCGAACCAGCCCGCCACCTGATCGGCGTTCTCGTCCATCCAGCGCTTCGCGGCGGCGAGGGCATCGAGGTCGTCCAGCTGCATCCAGCGGTCCATCTCGTTGACGTCCTCGACCGTGTAGCGAATCCGCCCCAGCACGGTCCGGTCGCGCTCGGCCATCCGGTTCCAGAAGTCGCTGTACGCCAGCAGTGACGCCCGGTCCGGCGGCGGGAACACCCCCAGCGGATCCTGCAGGGGCCGCAGTTCATGGACGTCGTTGAGGAACATCGGCTGCCACATGGGCGTGGCGAACCAGTCCCCGGCGGCCATCCGCGTGTTGACCGTGTCGATGACGGCCCAGATGTCGCCGATCTCGTGGCTCCAGCCGAGCTTGTCGAGCCCATATTCGGTCACCAGCCGATTGGACCGCATGCTGAGCCCCGCGCCGGCCTTGGTGCCCTGCACCAGCCGCGTCGTGAACCGCTCGGCCACCTCCGGCTTGGCCAGGTCCGCCAGCGATGCCACGACGTCCTGCGGCACATAGCCCGGCACCGCCCAGAAGAACAGGCCGCCGTCATAGAGCGGGGCGACCTCGGTCACCACGTCCTTGATCTGTGCCCAATAGACCTCGTGCCCGTGCGGCAGCCAGGCGTCCGCGAAGAGGTCCTGCTGGCCGGCGGCGAGCTGGGGATACATGTCCGGGTGCGCGCCCTCGATCACCTCCACCTCGTGCCCGAGGCGGATCAACACCTCCTCCACGACCGCGGCGGCCACCTGGTGGAAGGATTCGTCGATCCGTCCCAGGACAATCGGTTTCGTGCTCATGCCCACTCCCTCGTGTCGTGCGGGCCGCGCGTGCGCGGCTGTGCGTGCGTCACCGATTGTGCCAAGCGCTCACGCGCGCACGGCCGCCTCCCCTGCGCGGGCCAGCCGCGCGGCCTGGCCCCGCCGGTCCTCGCGGGTGATCCGCATCTCGACGAGCTCCGTCCCGCGGATCGGCTCGGCGAGCGCGGCCCGCAGGTCGGTCAGGGTCGTGAGCTCGCGATGCGCCCAGCCGTACCCCGCCGCCAGCGGCCCGAGCCGCGCCCCCGTCGGCGTACCGAAAATCCTCTCGAACGCCGCGGCATGGTCCGCAGCGCCCTGCTCGAGAATGTGGAAGATCGAGCCGCCGTCGTCGTTGACGACCACGACCCGCAGGTCCGGGCGACGCTCGAGCGGCCCGATCAGCAGCGAGCCGGCGTCGTGCAGGAACGTCAGGTCTCCCAGCAGCAGCGTGGTCGGTCCCGTTGCCAGCGCGATTCCCGCCGCGGTCGCGATGGTGCCGTCGATTCCGGCGAGGCCTCTGTTCGCGTACGCGGGCGGGGCGGTCCCCAGCACCGGCGCCAGGTCCAGGTCGCGAACGGGATGGGAAGAACCGATCACGAGGTTGTGGCCACGGCCGGACTCCTGGGATTGGCGGGTGCGCGTCGCGGCATGCCAGACGGCGCCCGCAACGGCGAGTCCGTTGAGAGGTGTGGGCTCGCTCGGCGCCGCCCTGCCCGACTCCGCGTCCAGGGCCGGCAGGAGCCGATCGTCGGCGTCGCGCCAGGCCCGCAGCCAGGCGGGATCGCCCGGGGGCGGGTCGATCCGGTCGACGACCCGGGTGACACGGCAACCGGGATCGATCCAGCGCGCCCCATCGGTGACCGCAATGATCTCGACGTCGTCGCGGGCGAGGAGCCGGCTGACGGGACGGGACAGGGTGGGATGCCCGAACAGCAGCACCCGCTCGATCCGCTCGCCCAGTTCGGTGCCGAGCAGCAGCCGATAGCCGCGGATGGCCGGCGTCCGACGGGCATTGCCGGAGGGTTCGGACAACAGCGGCAGACCGGCATCGACGGCGGTCTGCCACGCGAGCCGACCGGTCTCGGGCGGGCAGTCGCCGACGAGGACGACCGTGCGGGGCTCCGGGGCCGCGTCGGCCGCGTACCCCTCGGGCAGGTTGCTCCAGGGGGCGGCCGGCACGCCCCACTCCAGCACCGGTGCGGGGTCGTCCGCGCTCGGCGGAGCCCGGTGCGGTTCCACGACCGTGGGGCGCACTTCGGGCCAGTGCTCATCGTCCGGTGTCAACGGCTCGGCGAACGCGAGGTTGAGGTGGACGGGACCGGGGTCCGCGCTGCGTACGCCCACCGCCCCCGCCACCAGCCGCCCCACCTGATGGACCCAGGTGGCCACGCTGCCCTCCGCACCCGAGAGCTGTGCGGACGCGCGGACGAAGCGGTCGAACAGCCCGCCCTGATCGGTGACCTGATTGGCGCCGGTGTGCAACGCCGACACGGGCCGGTCACACGAGAGGATCATGATCGGCACCCCCGCGTGCGAGGCCTCCATCACCGCCGGCAGGAGGTTGCCGACCGCCGTTCCGGAGGTGGTCACGACGGGGACGACGGTGCGGGTGGCCTTGGCGAGACCGAGAGCGAGGTACGCCGCCCCGCGCTCGTCGATGCGGACATGGAGCTCGACCTTGCTCTGCCGGGCGAGGGCCTCCCAGGCGAACGCGAGCGGCGCGGAGCGGGACCCCGGACTCAGCACGACGTGGCGGACACCGAGCTCGACCAGGGCAGCCGCGACGGCTCGCGCGCACGCGGTGGCGGTCATGCCCGGGTCTCCGCATGCCGGCGCAGCCAGCGGCCGGTGTCCTCCGCGGACGCCGCGCACCGGTCCAAGGCAGTGGCGTCGGCCTCGACGGTCCGCACGTCGATCGCCCCGTCGACCGCGCGGAGGGAGTCCGTGACCAAGTCGTCGGTGAGCAGCGCCCGGGTGTTGAGGCCGCAGGCATAGGGCAGCTCGGGGAGGGCCGCGGCAAGGGCCACGCCCGCGGCGAGACCGATCGAGGTCTCGAGGGCACTGGACACGACCACGGGGAGCCCGAGCACATCGGCGAGCTCGAGGCAGCGCCGCACGCCACCGAGGGGCTGGACCTTCAACACCGCGACATCGGCAGCCGCGAGCTCCGCGACCCGCTCGGGGTCGCCGCTGCGGCGGATGGACTCGTCGGCCGCGATGGGCACGGAGATGCCGCGACGGACGAGCTCCCGCCGGAGGCGTGCGAGGTCCTCGACGTCGGCGACGGGCTGCTCGGCGTACTCGATGTCGAACCGGCCCAGCTCCCGCAGCGCGACGATCGCCTCGTCGGGCGACCAGCCGCCGTTGGCGTCGACGCGGACGGCACCGTCGGGGCCCAGGGCGTCGCGGACCGCCTCGACCCTCGCCAGGTCGTCAGCGAGAGTCTGCCCCGGTTCGGCGACCTTGATCTTCGCGGTGGCACAGCCGGACTCTGCCGCGAGTGCGCGGGACGCCTCGGGGTCGAGCGCGGGGATCGTGCAGTTCACCGGGATCCGATCCCGGACCGGCGGTGGGAAGCCGAGACCTGCGGCCTCCTCCGCGGCCGCCAGCCACGGCCGCAGCTCGTCGCCGTGATAGTCGAGGAACGGGCTCCACTCGGCCCAGCCGGCCGGGCCCCGCCACACCATGCCCTGCCGGCGGGTGATGCCGCGGAAGCGGGTGCGGAGGCCGATGTCAAAGACGTACACGTCCTGGTTCATCCCCTTCTCCTGTGTGGCCCGATCCTAGGGTGTTCTCCATGAGCCGCCTGCGTACCCTGCCCGCCGACGATCCCGGCCTCGCCGCCGCGGTCGCGCGGATGCTGGACGGTGGCCCGGCGATCGCGCCGCTGCCGGCGGACCCGGGGGCGGCCACGGCGACCCTCGCGATGCTGCGCCCCGACGAGCCGCTGGTCGAGACCGACGCCGGCCTGGTCGTCGGGACCTCGGGGTCGACCGGCGAGCCGAAGGGTGTGGTGCTCTCCCGCGCCGCGATCCGTGCAGGCGTGGCGGCGACGCACGCACGGCTCGGCGGCACCGGCAACTGGACGCTCGCCGTGCCCGCGCACTATGTGGCGGGCATCCTTGTCGTCGCGCGGGCGGTGGCCGCCGGCACCAGCCTGTTCGCGGTCGACGCCGATCTGCACGATCTGCCCGATCAGTCGGGCCTGGACACGGGTTCGAGTGAGCGCAACTATCTGTCGCTCGTCCCAACCCAGCTCGTGCGGGCGTTGGACCGGCCCGACGTCCTCAGCCGGCTGGCTCGCTATGACGCAATCCTCCTCGGCGGTGCCGCCGCAGACCCCGGGGTCCTGGCGCACGCGCGAGCCGCAGGTCTCACGATCATCACGACCTATGGCATGTCGGAAACCTCTGGCGGGTGCGTCTATGACGGTGTCCCGCTCGATGGTGTGACCATCGATCTCCACGGCCGCGGCGATCCCGAGGCCGGCGGCGGGCGCGTCTCGATCACCGGGCCGGTGGTGTTCTCGGGCTATCGCCTGCGCCCGGATCTGACGGCGAAAGTGCTCGACGGTGCAACACTCCACACGCGCGACCGGGCCCGCTGGGATGGATCCGAATCCGGCCCGTCGCGGCTGGAGATCCTCGGCCGCATTGACGATGTCGTGGTCTCCGGCGGGGTGAACGTGGATCTGGCCGCCGTGGAGAAGGTGCTGAAGGAGCTCGACCCGCAGGGCGCAGTGGTTGGCGTACGCGACCCGGAATGGGGCACCCGCATCATCGCCGCGGTGACGATCCCGACCACACTGCCCGAGTTGCGCGCTCGCCTGCACACTCTCGAGCCCGCCGCAAAACCGCTCGGCCTGCTGAGACACCCCCGCCTCCCCCACACCTCCAGCGGCAAGATCGACCGGCAGGAGTTGATTGCCTGGTGGACTGCCGGGCCCGCGGAGAAGGAAGTGCTGTGAGCGATTCAACGCCCTTGCTCAGGCCGAGGGGTGCCACGTTCGCCGACTGGCTCGAGGGCGCGCGCCCACGCACGTGGCCAGCCGCGCTCTCACCCGTGCTCGCCGGGTCGGGCGTGGCGTGGTTCTTCGGGGGATTCAACCTCGGCATGGCACTGCTGTGCCTGGTGGTGGCGTTCGCGCTGCAGGTGGGCGTGAACTACGCCAACGACTATTCCGACGGCATCCGCGGCACCGACGCCGACCGGATCGGGCCGATGCGGCTCGTGGGTTCCGGGGCGGCGTCGCCGAAGGTCGTGAAAGCTGCGGCGTTCGCCTGCTTCGCGGTTGCCGCGGCCGCGGGACTCGCGCTCACCATCTGGTCGGGGCACTGGTGGTTCCTCGCCGTGGGCGCGGCCTGCATCGTGGCGGCGTGGTTCTATACAGGCGGAAAGCGCCCCTATGGCTATCTCGGGCTTGGCGAGGTGTTCGTCTTCGTGTTCTTCGGGCTCGTCGCGGTGGCGGGCACGGCGTTCGTGCAGCTCGGCGTGTGGACCGTGGCCTCGCTGTGGGTCGCGTGCGCGATCGGGTTCCTGGCGTGCGCGATCCTCGTGGCCAACAACCTGCGGGATCTGGCGGGTGACGAGGCGGTCGGGAAACGCACGCTGGCCACCCGCCTCGGTGATGCCGGCACCCGGGCGTTCTATGCCGGACTGGTCATCGTCACCGCCGTCGCTGTGGTGGGCGCGGCGCTGACGACGACCAGCTGGGCGTTGCTGGGCCTGGTGTTCGTGCCGGTGCTGGTGCCCGCCCTGCTCCGGGTGATGCGGGGCGCGACCGGCCGTTCGTTGATCGCGGTGCTCAAGGCCACCGGGATCGCGGAGTTGATCTGCGCGGCCGGTCTGTTCGCGGGGTTCGTGATCGGCTGAGGCATCCCCCGCGCGGACCTCAACCCTTCACGCAGACAACCTGCCGCAGGGTGGCGACGACCTCGACGAGGTCGCGCTGTGCCTCGATGACCTTGTCGATGTCCTTGTAGGCACCGGGGATCTCATCCAGCACTCCGGCGTCCTTGCGGGACTCGACCCCCTCGGTCTGCGCCACCAGATCCGCGATCGTAAAGGTCTTCTTGGCCTTGGCCCGCGACATCACACGGCCGGCGCCGTGGGACGCCGACTGATAGGAGTCGTCGTTGCCGAGCCCCCGCACGACATAGGACCGGGTTCCCATCGAGCCCGGGATCAGCCCCATGTCACCGGCACCCGCACGGATCGCGCCCTTGCGGGTGATCAACATCGGCACGCCGTCGACGAGTTCCTCCGCCACATAGTTGTGGTGGCAGGAGATCGGTTCGTCGAACCGGACACCCGCGGCCGCGAACTTCTCGGCGAAGATGCTCATGAGCAGCGCGAGCATGACTGCGCGATTGCGGGCCGCATATTCCTGCGCCCACATCAGGTCGTGCCGATAGGCCGCCATCTCCGGGGTGCCCGCGAGGAACACCGCGAGATCCCGGTCCGGGAGACCTTGGTTGTGCGGCAGTGCCCGAGCGGTCTCCATGTGCACCTTGGCGAGCTCATTGCCGATGTTGCGCGAGCCGGAGTGCAGCATCAGCCAGACCCGGTCCTCGGTGTCGAGGCAGATCTCGATGAAATGGTTGCCGCCACCGAGCGTGCCGAGTTGGAGGTGAGACCGCTCGTGCAGCTTCTGCACGTGGTCGGTCAGTTGCTCGAACCGGGCGAAGAACGGGCGCAGCTCCGGCTTGCCGTGGCGGTCGGTGAGCACGCGGGGCAGCAGCCCCTCCAGCGGCCGCAGGTCGACCGCCCGATTGTGGCTGCGGAAGCCCACCGGGATCGCGTCCTCGATCGACCGACGAAGTCGACCGAGATCATCGGGCAAGTCGGCAGCGGTGAGGGACGTGAGAACACCCTCCATGCCGCAGCCGATGTCCACGCCGACCGCCGCGGGCGCGACGGCTTCCTGCATCGCGATGACCGACCCGACGGTCGCACCTCGGCCCAGGTGGACGTCCGGCATCACCCGGACGCCGTGGGTCCATGGAAGCGCGGCGATGTTCCGCAGCTGCTCGATTGCCTGCGGTTCGATCTCCTGCTCGTGGGCCCACAACTGCACGTTGGGTGCGCCGCTGAGTGCGACGGGAAACATCGGAAACGTCCTCTCTTGCTGTGTGCTGGGTCATCGTTATGAGTCAGCCAGGCTAGAGCTTGTTCCTCGTTGGGGGAATCCAATTTTCGGTCGTGCAGCGCGTACCATGGACCGTATGTTGCGGTTCCTTCCTGTCGTGGTGATCGTGCTGCTGATGATCTATTGCGTGATCGAAGTGGCGCAGTCACGGCCTGACGAAGTTCGCCGGGCCCCACGCTGGTTGTGGGCCGCGGCGGTCATCGGGCTGCCTCTCGTGGGCTCTGTCGCCTGGCTGCTCCTCGGCCGGCCCAATGCCCAGTCGATCGCCGACGCGGTCGATGAACGCTTTCCGATCGCGCCGGACGATGACCAGGACTTCCTGAACAACCTGCGTTAGCGTTCCGTGGTCGCGCCGTTCGTCGCGTCCTCGGAATATTTCTCCAGCAGCCTCGACAGGTCCACACCCGTGGTGTTCTTGATGAGTTCCATGGTCTGGACGACGTTGTTGGTCACCTGCTTGGGCACCGCGCCGGCGCCGTCCGTGGAGACCACAGTGAGCTTGTCGATGCCGGCCATCGGCGCAGCGACCTTCTCCGCGACCTGGGGCAGGATGTCGACGAGCATCTGCAGCACGGCTGCTTCGTTGTAGCGCGCGAACGCATCCGCACGCTTGTTCATCGCCTCGGCCTCCGCCTCACCGCGAGCAAGGATCGCGGCGGCTTCCGCGTCGCCCTCCGCACGGAGAGCTTCGGCCTCGGCAACACGGCGGGCACGCTCGGCCTCACCGCGGCGGGCGCCCTCGATGGCCTCTGCTTCCGCGAGCGCGGAGCGGCGGGACTTGTCGCCCTCACCGGTCAGGCGGGCCGTCTCGGCGTCGGCCTCGGCGGCGGCGATGGCTGCTGCACGCTGAGCATCGGCCTGACGGATCGCGGCGGTGCGCCGGGCTTCCGCTTCGGTCTCGACCCGATAGCGCTCGGCATCCGCGGGCTTGCGGACCTCGGTGTCGAGCTGCCGGTCCTTCAGTGCTGCCTGGCGCACGGCGACCTTTTCCTGCTCGGCGAGGATCGCTTGGTCCCGATCAGCCTGGGCCAGCGGACCGGCCGCTGCGGCCTGGGCCTGCGCGGCATCGGTTTCCGCCTTGATCTCCGAGTTCTTCAGCGCGAGCGCCCGTTCGGCGATCGCGATCTCCTGCTCCGCGGCGATGCGTGCCTGTTCGGCCTCCTGTCGGGCGTTGGCCTCGGCGATGGCGGCGAGGCGCCCGACCTTGGCGGACTCGGGTCGGCCGAGGTCGGACAGATAGGAGCCGTCGTCGGTGATGTCCTGGATCTGGAAGGTGTCGAGGACCAAGCCCTGGCCGGTGAGTGAGGACTCCGATTCGTCGGCGACGCTCTGGGCGAACGCCGCGCGGTCCCGGATGATCTGCTCGACCGAGAGGCTGCCGACGATGGAGCGGAGCGAGCCGGCGAGGGTCTCCTGGGTGAACGTCTCGATCTCGTCCTGCTGGGTGAGGAAGCGCTGGGCCGCAGCGCGGATGGAGTCCTCGTTGCCGCCGACCTTGACGATCGCCACGCCGTCGAGATTGAGCTTGACGCCCTGACCGGAGACCGCACCCCGGATCTGCACCATGATGCGTCGCGAGGACAGATCGAGGATGTGCAGCCGCTGGACGAAGGGCATGACGAACACGCCACCGCCCATCACGACCTTCTGGCCCGACAGGTCGGTCGAGATCTCACCGGTCTCGGGGTTGCGCACCTCCTTTCCCTTGCGGCCGGTCACGATGTAGGCCTCGTTGGGCCCTGCAACCTTGTAACGGTTGATGATCAGCAGGCCGACCAGCAGGATGACGGCGATGATGCCGACGATCCCGATGACCAGCGGAGTGAGCACGAACATGCGCATCCCTTCGGTGTGGTGCGGGCGGATTTCGGAAACTTGAGTGGACGTGCGTTGGCAGGCGACCGAGCGGGCGCCGGGTGTCAGGGCTCGATCGGTTCCCCGGCGCGGACCCTGACCGAGGTCGGCGACAGCACGGCCGTGACCTGGATCAGCCGGCCGGCCGCGATGGGCTCATCGGCCTTGGCGTTGAGCATCGTCGGATGACCGTGCACCGACACCCGGACCTGGCCGAAGCCGCTCACTGGGATCGGGTGGACGACCCGGCCGACAGCTCCGATCAGGTGCTGCGACCGCACCGTGCTGTCACTGTCGCGCGTCGGATCCTTGAGCCGCATGGTCAACCAAGCCGCCAACGCCCCGACACCGAGGCCGACGATCACGCCGACGACGATCGCGAGCAGCAGGTTCTCGACGAGGCTGAGCATGATCGCGCCGGTGAAACCCAGCGCCCCGAGGAAGCCGGCAAGGCCAGCAAGGGAGAAGAAGTCGCCGCCGACATCGCCGAAGTCGAGGACGCCGTCGAGCAGGTCTCCGATCAGGATCGACACCAGCAGCAAGCCAACTCCGACGGCGCCGAGGATCAGAAAAACCGAAACCATCCACGCCGCCGTTCTCAGCTCGCACGCTCAACTCGTGACGGGTTCGATTCTACCCTGCGAGCAGGCCACTTCCCCGACTCCAACGCACGCCCAGCCACTGCGGTCGCCGTGAGCGATGGGCCGCTCGGGGGACATACTGGGGCGCAGTTCGACGGAGGAGAGGACCATCGATGACCGAAGGCCACCACGGTCCCCACGGGGCGCCACCCGGCGACGACGGCAACCCGATCTGGCCGACCTATCCTGCGGGCCCGGATTTCTTGGCCCCCGGCGGCCAACGACCGCAGGGCTCGCCGCCCGGGGCCCAGGCGGGCTCGGGGCACCGGCCGGCGGCTCCGGCACCACCGCATGCCGCGGCCCAACCGTCGCTCAAGGCAGCGCCGGCGTCCTATCCGCAGGGGCCGGCGTACCCCCCGCCCCCACGTCAGTCAAAGGGCCCGGTCATCGCCCTGATCGCGACGCTGGCAGTCCTCGGGTTGATCGCCATTGCAGGGATCGGCGGAGTCCTCTTCCTGCGCAACACCTCCGGCGATCCCTCGCCGAGCGACCCACCGACCAGCGCCCCTGCCGAACCGCGGTCCCAGCCGACGGGGGAGATCCTGCCCGCGCCCCCGGGCCGCCCGGCCGAGGGGGCACTCAAGGAACGACTGGACCAACAGTTCGGCAGCTTCGAGCCGATCGTCCGCAGCGGCACCGGCCCGGCCGTGATCGAGCTCCCGCCCGAGGCCCGCCGAGGCCTGCTGTGGGCGAAGACCGATGGAGCCGACTGGTTCAGCGTGCAGTCGGTGCCGGAGAACGGCCTGCAGTCGCCCCTGTTCTATAGCGGCGAGGCGGCGCAGGGAACGGTCGGCTTCGGGCTGCGGAGCCGTGCGCCGCGCCCGGTCCGCCTGCTGGTGGAGACCACCGATGCATCCTGGGAGCTGGCGGTCCGGCCCATCTCGAGCGCCCCAGTGCTCGGGGAGGCGGCGAGCGGGACGGGGATGGCCCTGCTCATCCATGACGGCCCGGCGAAGGACGTGCAACTCGATTATCGCGGTGACGCGAACTTCATCGTGGTCCAGCACGGGATCGACGACACGACTCATCACGCGAACGAGATCGGGTCGACCACGATCGAGTCGACGCTCACGGAGGGACTGAGCGTGCTGGAGATCGAGGCATGGCGCAGCGGCGAATGGGGCGTCCGCGATCGCTGAGCCCTCGCCTTTTCAAATGACACTGACAGTGTTACTGTCAGCTTATGCCTGATGCTGCTGACACGACCCCCGACGACGGTTGGGGCCTCGACGACTTCCTCGACGAGGTCGCCGAGAGTCTGACGCGACTCGGCATCGCGGCGACGGCGCCGGATCGGCGCACCGTCCGCTATTACGCGACCCTCGGCGTCGTCGACCGACCGGCCATGGCTGGACGCGAGGCCCGCTACGGCCGTCGCCAGCTCGCCCAACTGCTGGCGTTGAAGAGGTTGCAGGCGGAAGGAGTACGCCTCGGCGCGATCGGCCCCCGGATCGCCGGGGTGGCCACCGAAGAGCTCATGGCGCTGGCCGCAGGCAGCCCCCCAGCCAGCGGACCCCGCCCCCAGCCCGACCCTGCGCCGGCCGAGCCGCCGACGCTGCGCACCCAGTCGGTGCTCCGGCTGGCGCCGGGGGTCGACCTCGTCCTGGCTATGACGGTGTCGGACACCGAGGCGGCCGCCATCCTCCGGGCCGCCGGCAGCCTGCTCACCCGGATCTCTGCCCTCGGCCTGACCCCTGACCACGACCCCACCTCCGCCGCCGACCCCCGTCCGACCAAGGAGTGACCTCATGCACCTCAGCCCCGACGAATTGACGTCCTGCTGCCCGCCCCTGCCGAACTGGGGGCTCGCCACCGCCGACGGCGCGCTCCCCCTGCGGAACGTCGCGCTGTCCGGCACGGTCACCGGCCTGTCGGCCTCGCTCGCCCTGGTTCAGACGTTCCGCAACGACCGGGCGACGCCGATCGAAGCGGTCTATACGTTCCCGCTGCCGGACCATTTCGCGGTCGCCGGGCTGACCGCCGTGCTGGGCGACCGGGAGATCACCGGACGCATTGATGAGCGCGGGCGGGCCCGGACGGACTACGAGGACGCGCTGGGTCGCGGCCGTCGCGCCGCCCTGCTGGAGCAGGAACGCGGCGACGTGTTCACCGCTCAACTCGGCAACCTGGCCCCCGGCGAGGAGGCGACGATCACCCTGCGGCTGGCCGGTCGCCTGGGCGTCGATTCCGGGGAGGCGACCCTGCGCATCCCGTTGGTGGTCGGCGAGCGCTATCACCCGGGCACGCCGACGGCGACCGACCCCAGCGGCACCGGCCGGTGGCCGGACACTGACCAGGTGCCGGACGCCTCGCGCGTGTCGCCGCCCCGACAGCCCGGTCCGACCGGCGTGGGGATCCACCTGGACGTGAAGGTCGACCCGGCGGGTCTGCTGGCCGGGACGCCCCGCGTCAGCCCCGGTGTGCAGCTCACGGAGGGCAAGTCCGGCTGGTCGCTGGCCGAGGCCCCCGATCTCGACCTCGATCGGGATCTGGTCGCCCGGTTCGGCCTGCGTACCGACACGACCACCGCAACCGCCGCCTTCGCCGCCGATCAGGACGACCCGACCCAGGGCACCTGGCAGGTCGTCGTCAGTCCTGGCCAGGCGCCGCACCCGACGCCGCGCACCGTCGTGCTGGCCCTGGACCGGTCGGGCAGCATGCACGGCTGGAAGATCGTCGCGGCCCGGCGTGCCGCCGCGAGGATCATCGATTCCCTCGGCGCGGACGACTCTTTCCTCGTGCTCGGCTTCGACCACAACATCGAGACCGCCCGGGACCAGCACGAACCGGTGCCGGCCACCGACCGCAACCGCTTCGCCGCCATCCGCTGGCTCGGCGGTCTCACCGCCCGGGGCGGCACCGAACTGGCCGGGCCGCTGGATCGTGCCGCCGACGCCCTGGCGACGGCCGACGGGGAGCGCGTCCTTGTGCTGCTCACCGACGGGCAGGTCGGCAACGAAGCGGCACTGCTGCGCCTCATGGCCGAACGCCTCCAGGGGGCGCGGATCTATGCGTTGGGCGTGGACCACGCGGTCAACGCGACGTTCCTGCGACGCCTCGCCGCAGTCGGCGGAGGTCGCTGTGACCTGGTCGAGTCGGAGGACGAACTCGATCGCGTGCTGCAGGAGGTGCACCGCCGCATCGCGCGGCCGGTCGCGCGCGGGCTCGCGGTGGCGGTCGAGGGCGTGCGGATCGACCGCGCGTTCACCACGCCTGAGTGCGCGGACCTCTTCCCGGCCGGCCCCACCATCGTGACCGGACGCTGGCGGGGCACGCTCGACGCGGCGCCCGAGGTGTCGGTGTTCGCCGAAAGCGATGCCGGCGTCGAGGAATGGACCGCGACCGCGACCCTCGTCCGGGACGACCTGGACGCGCTGCGGAACACCTGGGCGCGGGCCCATCTGGAAAAGCTGCAGGACGGGCTGGAGACCCGGCGCCGCGGCACGACCCGGGACATGATCGTCGAATTCTCTCTCGCCCATCAGGTGCTGTGCCCCTTCACGGCGTGGCTGGCGATCGGACCCGACGGAGTCACCGGCCCGCTCCAGACCGTCGTCCAGCCTGTTGCTGAGCACCCGGCGATGCCAATGCACTCGATGGTGGTGCCGACCATGGAGATGGCGGACCTGGATGTTCCCGACTTTCTGCGTTCCGAACCCGAGCCGCCCGCGGCGATGGTCCGGCCGACCCGCGCACGACGACTGCGGGATGCCGGCGCGTGGCTGGGCCTCGCGCGGCCCGAACCGGCAGCCGACGTGTTGGCCTCGGTGTCGCCCATGGAGGACACCACCATGCCGGCCTTGGCGCTGGCACCCTTCGCCGACCGGGTCCGCAAGATCCTCGCCCGCTTCCGCGCGGGCGGCGATCCTGCACTCGCGCGCGAGTTGGCGGAGCTGGTGTCCGATCTGGAGTCGGTCGGGGCACCGCAGGACCTGCTCGACGCGGTGGCCGGTCTGCCCGAGAACCTCGACGAGGTCGAGGAGTTGTGGGAACACCACGCGGGACCTCTGTGGTGAACCGGCGCGGCGACTAGTCGTCCTCGCCGAGGCCGCGGGCGGCAAGCGCTTCGCCCGTGGCGCGGGCGTACGCCACGGCCCCCACCACCACCGGCGTCAACTGCGCGAGCAGGTTGCGCTCCAGCCCTCGAGCCCGGGCGGCGGCCCGCACGTCGCTGAACGAACCGAACAGGAAAGGGATGCTCCGGATCATCAGGGCCGCGGCCAATCCCACTCGTTCGGGGCTGCCGCCCACGAGCCGGACCGGCCGAGCCGCGACGACCAGCGCGTCGAGCAGCGCCGTGGCGGGGGTGGTGAGAGTGAGAATGCGCGCCGCGTACACACACAACACCAAGTTCGCCACCAACATCAGCCCGATCTGCCACGTCCCCCAGATCAGTTGATAGGCGACGAGGCACGCGGCCAGCACCCAGATCATCGGTGCCAGCACCAAACAGCGCCGCCAGTGGATTCGGGTGGTGGTGAGCAGCACGGCCGCCACCGCGAGCAGTGCGGCCGACAGCCACAGCTCGCGCACGATCAACGGCACGATCGAGACCACGAGCATGAGCGCGAACTTGGCGCCCACGGGGAGTCGGTGGAGCCAGGAGGTGCCGGGGACGAACAGCCCGAACAACTGATGATGCGCGTTCACACCATCAACCCCCGATAGTGCGCGACCGCCGCGGCGGGGGCACCGTCGAAGACGATCCGGCCGGCGTCCACCACCAGCGCCCGGTCGAAGTCGGCCACGAAGTCGAGGTCGTGGGACGAGACGACCAACTGCTGGTCGAGTTCCGCGAACACGCGACGCAATTGCTCGCGATTGCGCAGGTCGAGCAGGGTGGTCGGCTCGTCGGCGACAAGGATGGCGGGCTCGACCGCCAGCACGGCCGTGAGGGCGACGAGCTGGCGTTCCCCGCCCGAGAGGTCATAGATCGACTGGCGGGCGAGGTGAGCGAGGCCGCGGGTTTCGAGGAGGGAGTACGCCGCCGCCTCCCGCTCGCGCCGCCCCCGCACCCGGCGCCGCAGGCTGAGCTCGATGTCCTCGATGGGCGTGGACATGACCAGCTGGGACAGCGGGTCGGTAAAGATGAAGCCGACCCGCCCGCGCACTTGTTTGCCATCGCGGACGGTGTCGAGCCCGTCGACGGTCACGGTGCCGCTCGTGGGCTCGATCAACCCGTTGAGCAGCCGCAGCAGGGTCGACTTGCCGGAGCCGTTGGCGCCGATGACCGCGATGCGGCGTTCGGCGAGCTCGAGGTCGAGGTCGGCGAGCAGGGTCTTGTCGATCACGTCCCGGCCGCTGAGGACCGGCACGTCGACGCGGACGCCTGCCAGCCGGATCGTGCTCACCTGAGGACGTTATCCCCAGCCGGGCGCTTGCGGCGACGCAGGAAGAGATCCGGGAACGCCTTGAACACCGCCAGCGCGAGGCCGGCCGCGACCAGGTTCTTCACCACATCGCCCGGCCAGAAGGCCAAGTCGGTCAGAGCCGCCTTGCCGAACGCCATGTTGGCGTTGGCCATCAGGCCGGCGATCCCTGCCGGGTGGATGATCAGGATGCTCGCGCCGATGCCCGCGATGAACAAGGCCGCATAGCGCGGCAGCTTCGTTCGCAGCAGTGCCCGTGACAGCAGGCCGGCGAGAAGGGCCGCGATCGGGAACGACAACAGATAACCGGCCGAGGGCTTGCCCAGGGCCGCGAGGCCGGCCGTGCCGCCGGCGAACACCGGCAGTCCCGCGAAGCCGACCAGCAGATAGAGGACCACGGCCAGGAAGCCGCGCACCGGGCCGAGCGCGAGACCGGCGAGGGCGACGCCCAGCGTCTGCAGGGTGATGGGCACACCACCGGCGAGCGGGATGGCCGGGACGAGCGAGAGCATCGCGACGAGGGCGGCGAACACCGCGACGAGGGCGATGTCAACGGGGGCGAACGCGCGGCGCGAGGCGCGCTCGGTGGTGACGGTGCTGGTCACGGGGGATCCTCCGGAGAACGTTGGGGGCGAGCTTCTTGAACACTGTTCAAGTCCAGTGAGTGTATACCGTTGGACCATGAGGCATTCCGCTCGTCTGCTGCTCGTTCTGCTGATGGTCGTGGCATCGCTGTCGTTCGCGCCACGGGCGTACGCGGACGATCAGCCATCGTCCTGGAACATTCCCCGCTATGACGTCACCGCCCAACTGCAGCCCGACGGCCTGGCGCGGGTGACGCTCGACTTCGACTTCGATTTCGCCCGCGATCCCGGCCACGGCCCGTTCATCGTGCTGCCGCTGCGCCAGGAGGTCCTCGACAACCCAGACGTGTGGCGGATGATGGACGTTGACGTCGAGTCGGTGACGAGCGGAACGGGTGCGAACACGAACCTTGCCTATCAGCAGGAGAACGGCAACCTGCTGGTCCGGGTGGGTCGGCAGGGGACGCGCTTCACCGGCGTGCAGAACTATCGGATCACCTATTCGATCCGCGGATTGATCGCTCCGAACCACGCCCAGAGCGGTCTCGACGAGTTCAACTGGAATGCGGTCGGACTGGGCTGGCAGGTCCCGATCCGGGCCGCCAGCGTGCGCGTCGAGGGGCCGGCGAACATCGACCGCGTCGCCTGCTGGACCGGTTCCGGTTTCACCACTGAATGCCAGAGCGCGTCGGACGGCAGCGCGGGCACCTTCGCCGCGTCGAACCTGGGCCCGAACCGCGGCATGCAGGTGGTGGCCGGCTTCCCGGCCGGGACCTTCACCGGCGCCGAACCCCGCTATGAGAAGCGCCCACACATCGGAAACATGTTCCCGGTCACCCCGCTCACCGGTGGCCTGACGGCCGTGCTGTCCCTGCTGGGGGTCGGCACGGTGATCCACCAGGCGCGCCGTCGTGGCCGCGACGAGGCCTATGTGGGCCTGACCCCGGGACTCACGCCCATGGCGGGAGAGGAAGCACAGGTCGGCACCGCCCGCAAGCGTCCCGTGACCGTGCAGTTCAGCCCGCCGAAGAATGCCACGGCCGGCGAGTTGGGCACACTCATCGACGCGTCCGCCGACAACCGGGACATCACCGGCGCCATCATCGGCCTGGCGGTCCGTGGCCACATCCACATCGACCAGGTGAGCAACAAGAACTGGCAGTTCACCCTGCGCCAGAGCAACGACCAGCTGCTCCCGTTCGAGCGCGACCTGATGCGGCGGTTGTTCCGCGGTCGGCAGCGCGTGACGACGAACGACATGCGGGACAAGGCGTACGCCGGTCTGCTGCCCAACACGCGCGCAGCCCTCTATCGCCAGGTGGCCCAGGAGCGCGGCTGGTTCCGGCGCCGGCCCGACCTGGCGAAGGCGACGGCGATGGGCCTGGGCGTGCTGATCGCCGGCGCCGGTGTCGGCGTCGGGTTCCTGCTCGGTGTCACCGCGGGCTGGGGCTTGGTCGGCGTGGCCGGGATCATCACCGGTCTCGTCCTGATGGCGGTCTCCGGATCGATGCCCGCCCGCACCGCGGAGGGGTCGGCGATGCTCGCCCAGACCAAGGGCTTCGAGCTCTATCTGCGCACGGCCGAGGCCGATCAGATCCGCTTCGAGGAGGGGGTCGACGTGTTCTCGCGCTATTTGCCGTACGCAATCGTGTTCGGCGTCGCCGAGCGCTGGACGAAGGTCTTCGAGCAGTTGGCCCGGGAGGGCCGCTATGAGCCGAACATGTATTGGTACGGCTCCCCCCACTCCACCGGCTTCTTCTATGGAGCGGCGTTCGGCTCGATGATGGACAGCATGACATCGGCCATGTCGAGCGCGATGGCGGCTGCAGTCAGCTCCGCCGCCACTGCGGCGACCGGTGGTGGCTCGGGCTTCAGTGGCGGCGGCGGCTTCGGTGGCGGCGGGGGCGGCGGCTGGTGACCCAGCCGACCGCCCACTCGCGACTCAAATGTCGCGCTGCTCCTCACGGCGCATGGCGTCGCCGCCACCGCGCGACTCGTGCACCTCGGTGACGCGAGTCCGCGGCCGGTTCATGATGACCTCGATGGCCAGCCACACGAGCGCGGCACCGAACAGGATCCAGCCGACCATCGTGAGGTCGACGCCCGGGATGGCGTCAGAGACAGCGAGGGCCAGAATCAGACCGATGACGGCGAGCACAATCGGCCCGCCCACCCGGATTGCACGCATGGGTTTCTCCTTCGTGTCCGGGCCCTGCGGGCCCGCTTCCCAGAAATCCTAGCGATAAGCGCTCATATCGATTCGGACGTTCCACCCGGCTCGTGCACCTCGCAGGGGTCACAGCGCCCAGTGGGTGAACCGTCCGGCGAGCAGCGTCGCGGCCACGGGCACCCGTTCCTCGGCTGCTCGGCGTGGGTCCACATCGAGCACCACGAGGTCCGCGCGGGCGCCCACCGCGACCGTGCCCTGCCCGTCGGTGCTCGCCGCCAGCGCCTCGGTCACGGTCAGCCGCTGCTCCGGATGCCAGGGTCCGCGTTCGTCGCCGCTGCGGCGCACCGCCGTCGCGATCTCCAGCCACGGGTCCAGCGGTGACACCGGCGCATCGGAACCAAAGACCAGTCGGATCCCGGCGTCAGTCATAGCGCGGAGAGGGAAGCACCGCTCGGTCCGGTCGGCCCAGCACACCTCTGCCACGTCGCGGTCGTCGATGAGGTGCGCGGGTTGGACGCTCGCCACGAGACCCAGCCGCGCCATCCGTGGGATGTCGTCGGCCGCCATCAACTGCGAGTGCTCGATCGATCCGCGCGCGCCGGTGGCGGCGAACCCGTCGAGTGCAGACGCGACCGCGGCGTCCCCGATCGCGTGCACGGCGATCTCGAGCCCGGCTGCATGTGCCCGGGTCAGCAGGGCTCGCAGCTCGTCAGGTGGGGTGTTCAACACGCCATAGGGATGGTCGGTCGCGCCGGGTCCGAGATAGGGCTGGCAGCAGTACGCGGTCCGCGTGCTCAACGACCCGTCCGAGATGATCTTCAGCGGTCCCATCCGCACGAGCCCGGAATCCTCCAGCGGGTCGCCGGTCCGCCGGCCGCCGCGGATGACCTCGTCGAGCCCCTCGGCATACGTGGCCGCACGCACGCGCAGGTCACCGATCCCACGGGCCAGCCGCGCGGGCCAGTCCGCGTACGCCCCACCGAACTCGAAATCCGTCACCCCGACCACGCCGAGCGCAGCCGCTCGCTGCACAGCGCCCGCGATCGCACTCTCGCCCTGCGCGAGGATGTCGGGCCGGGCACTGAGCCGTGCGTACGCCTCGAACCACTCGGCCTCGTGCACGATGCCGTCGCGCGGGGTCAGGCCGAGCATGCGCAGGGCTGCGGAACTGAGCCAGCCGTGGTGCGCATCGCCGCTGATCAGGACGACCGGACGGTCACCGGCGACGGCGTCGAGCGCAGCCGTGGTCGGCTGCTCGGGCCAGGTGGCGATGCGATGGCCGAACCCTACGACGGGAGCGTCCCCGGGCTCCGTCGCGAGACGGGACCGGACGAGATCGAGCACCGCCGCCGGACCGGAGGTGCCGGAGGTGTCGAGGCGAACCAAGAGCTGCGCCCACTGGAGCATGTGAACGTGATGGTCCCAGAGGCCCGGCATCACCCAGCGGCCCTCGACGTCGACAACCTCCTCGCCGGGCGATCGCGCCAGCCTCGGAGCGATCTCGGCAACGCGCCCAGCCACCACGCGCAGATCGACCGGCGTCGTGGGCGCCGATGCCGTCAACGACACCAGGCGTGCTCGCCGAATCAGCAGATCATTCACAGGCACCTCACAAGCATTCACCAGTTGCTCAGCGATGGTTCATCCCGCCTTGGCGGCGGATTCAGCGTTGCTTCCTAGGTTCCCACCGGATCACGCAGGGAACACCCCTGCCGACAAAGGAGCAAACGTGCACGATCACGACGACGAGATCAGCAATCCGAGCGACAACCCGCATTTCGCCGACATCGTCAACGCCCGCGCCACCCGGCGCAGCTTCCTCGCCGGCAGCGCCGGCCTTGCCGCCCTGAGCTTCTTCGGCGGCACCGCGGCGGCCCACGCCGCCCCGAACAACCCCAACAAGGGCCCGAACAACAACAACGGCCAGGGCAAGGGCGCCGACAAGGGCCTCATCTCCTTCACCTCCATCCCGCTGGACTCCGGCCCGATGCCGACCATCGCGCCGGAGTATTCGATGTCGGTCATCCTCCCCTGGCTGGAGAAGATCGACGGCAGCGGCGAGTCCTTCAAGCGCGAAGGCCTGACCTCTGCGCAGCAGGAGCAGTCGATCGGCCTGGGCCACGACGGCATGTGGCTGTTCGACGACGAGGTGCTGTGCCTCAACCAGGAGTACGGCACGAACTATCACATCTTCGGCCGCAACAACCTGGAGAGCCTGGAGGAGGTCCGCATCTCCCAGGCCGTCCACGGCGTGGCCGTCGTGGCGCTCCAGCGCACGGGCGACACCTTCAAGATGAAGCGGGACAAGCGGAACCGCCGTGTCCACGTGAACACCCCGGTGGAGTTCTCGGGCCCGGTCAAGGGCTCGCAGCTGCTCGAGGTCGCCGTCGACAACGACAACCCGAAGGGCACTGTCAACAACTGCTCGATGGGTTACACACCGTGGGGCACCTATGTGACCTGTGAGGAGAACTTCCACCAGTACTTCGGCGCGACCGCTGCCGGCTGGGAGCCGACCGAGGAGCAGAAGCGCGTCGGCCTCACCGCCGGGCAGGGCTGGGACTGGCACAAGTTCGACGAGCGCTTCGACCTGTCGAAGAACGCCGGCGAGGAGCACCGCTTCGGCTGGGTCGTCGAGATCGATCCCCAGAAGCCGAACCAGAAGCCGATCAAGCGCACCTCGCTGGGCCGGTTCAAGCACGAAGGCGCCACCGTCGTCGAGGGTCGCGGCAAGCGCGTCGTGGTCTATTCGGGCGATGACGAGCGGAACGAATACATCTACAAGTTCGTCTCGGCCGGCAACTGGAAGTCGATGTTCGCCCGCGGCATCCATCCGCTGGACGAGGGCGTGCTCTATGTCGCCAAGTTCAACGAGGACGGCTCCGGTGAGTGGCTCGAGCTGAGCCCGAAGAACCCGAAGCTGGCCAACTGGAGCATGGACCGCATCCTCGTCCACACCCGCATGGCGGCCGACGTCGCCGGCGCCACCAAGATGGACCGGCCCGAGTGGATCACCGTCGGCCAGCGCGAGGAGATGTTCTGCACGCTGACCAACAACACGCGGCCCTATGCGGAAAACCGTCCGGGCAACCCGCCCGGCCCGAACTCCGACGGCCACATCGTCAAGTGGGTCGACACCGAGCAGCACACCGGCACCAAGTTCCAGTGGGACTTCTTCGCCATCGCCAAGGAAGTCAAAGACCAGTGGGGCCAGATGTTCGGCTCGCCCGATGGCATCTGGGCCGACCAGAAAGGCCGCGTGTTCGTCGAGACCGACGGCGCACAGCCCGGCGGCGCGAACGACCAGTTGCTGGTTGCGGACCAGGCCACCGCTGAGTTCAAGCGTCTGCTGACCGGTGTCAAGGGCGGCGAGGTCACCGGCATCACCGTGGCGGACAACCAGCGGGTCATGCTGGCGAACATCCAGCACCCCGGCAACGGTGACCCCTCGGTCAGCAACTTCCCGGAGCCGTTCACCGGAGCCAGCGGCCCCGTGCCGCGCGACGCCACCATCGTGATCGTCCGCAAGAACGGCGGGATCGTCGGTTCCTGACCGACTGAACCGGCTGGGGATCTCAGGACTATCGTCGGTGAGCGTGAGCACTGACGGCAGTCCCGAGATCGCAGACGCCCCCGAGATCTGGGGCAGGACCGGCGACACCACCTCCGGAGAGGGCTTCGTCAGCGCTCTCCGGAGTGCCGGTCCCTATA
This sequence comes from Ammonicoccus luteus, assembly GCF_050880385.1. Lineage (NCBI taxonomy): Bacteria > Bacillati > Actinomycetota > Actinomycetes > Propionibacteriales > Propionibacteriaceae > Ammonicoccus > Ammonicoccus luteus. The sequence goes on along the minus strand of NZ_JBNZCI010000004.1, from coordinate 391,910 downwards.
TCCACGGCCATCATGGCCGCACGTTCGTGATCGCCCTCCCCGGCGAGAACTGCGCCCGGGACGACTCCGACCGGCTGCTCGGCGACATCGCCCTGCTCGTCCGGCTGGGGGTGAAGATCGTCCTCGTGCACGGCGCCCGCCCCCAGATCGAGGCCGAGCTCGCTCTCCGGGGGATCCAGCCCCGGTTCGCCGATGATCTGCGCATCACCGATGCACCCACGATGAAGGCGGTGCGAGCGGCGATCGGCGTACTCCGCATGGACATCGAGGCCCGCCTCGCCGCCAGCGTCGAGACCGGCTCGCCCATGACCCGCGTCCCGCTGAAGGTCGTCGGCGGCACTTGGGTGACCGCGCAACCGGTCGGCGTACGCAACGGGATCGACCACCAACTCACCGGACGGGTGCGCAAAGTCGACATCGCCGAGATCCGCCATGCCCTGCAGGGCGACCGGATCGTCCTGCTGTCCCCCGTCGGCTATTCACCGACCGGCGAGACCTTCAACGTCCGCAATGCCGAGGTTGCGCAAGCGGTCGCGACCGGGCTCGGCGCGGACAAGCTGATCTTCGTCATGGAATCAGAGCCGGGCGGTTGGCGGCTCGTCATGGGCGCCGGCGACGCCGGCCAGGTCCAGCTCTCCGCAGCCGAGGAGACCTTGGCCGCGGACGACCGGCAGGCGGGCCTGTCACCGGAGGACCGCAATTGCATTGCCGCCGGACTGACCGCTGCTCGCAACGGCGTGCGGCGCGTCCACTTCATCGGGACGGAGGGGGCGTCGCCGTTGTTGCGCGAGCTGTACACGCGTGATGGCTGCGGCCTGATGGTGTCCGCCGATGACGACTACGAGTCCACGCGCGACGCTCGGATCGACGACGTGCAGGGAATCCTCACGCTCATCCGCCCCCTCGAGGAAGCCGGGCTGCTCCGCCAACGGAGCCGGGAGCAGATCGAGGTCGACATCGACCAGTTCGCGGTCATGGTGCGCGACGGGATGGTGATCGCGTGTTATGCGCTGATCGAGTTCGCCGAGGATCTCGCCGCCGAGTTCTCCTGTGTGGCCGTGCATCCCGACTATCAGGGCAGAGGACTCGCGGCCGTCATGCTGCGGCACGCGCGGCGGGCGGCGAAGGAGAAAGGGATGGATCGTCTGTTCGTCCTCACCACGCAGACGCCGGGGTGGTTCCTGGAGCATGGTTTCACCCTCGGGACCGTCGCCGACCTCCCTGCGCCGAAGCGGGCGGACTACAACCCCGCGCGGAACTCGTTGGTGCTGACCCACCCGTTGTGACGGGTTTTTCGTGCCGGGCGCAGGCCTGAGGTCGCCCTCGCGATATCCCCGCGACGCCACTGCGGGCAACTCCCAATTCGCCTAATGGAACGCCCGTCTCGGCCTCCGGCGAGGAAGTGATAAAATGGAGTCCCGACTCGCGGAAGGCCGGGGGCTTCACGGATGGAGCCCATGGGCGCCGTGATCCCGCATCTTCCTCCCAGACCCTGCCACACGAGGGGCTGGCGCGGGACCGCGCAGTGATGCGCTGAGACGGTGGTGGTTCGAGTTCAGCGAGGCATTTGCATGGAGTTCACCGTAGGCCAGACCGTCATCCACCCCCACCACGGGCCCGCCGTCGTCACCGGAACGACGTCGCGCAAGGTGCGAGGGGTTCCCGTTGACTATCTCGATCTCGAGATCAGCGAAACCGGAATGTCGGTCTGCATGCCCGTGGCCAAGGCCGAGGAGATCGGACTGCGGACCGTGGCGGGCAAGTCCCTGCTGGAGGAGCTCGTGTCCGTGTTGTGCGGCCCGAGCCGTGAGCAGGAGAGCCAGTGGTCGCGTCGCATGAAGGCCCAGCGCATGGAGGTCGCCACCGGTGACCCGGTGCGCATCGCCTGCGTCGTCCGCGACCTTGTCCGTCGCCGCGAGGAGCGCGGCCTGTCCTTGGCGGAAAAGGAACTGCTCAAGGAGGCCTCGGCCCCGCTCGTGGCCGAGATCGCCCTCGCGGTTTCCAAGACCGCCGATCAGGCACGGGCTGTGATGCAGGCCCTGGTCCTCGAGGCGTCCCCCGAGGTGCTCGACCGGATCGACGAGATGGAGCCCGTCGCCGCCTGAGTCCCCCGGGAAAGTCAGAGCACATTCAAACCCGTGGCAGTGGCCGCGGCCCAACGCGCAAGCAGGGCCGCGGCCACTGCTTTCTCGTTGTCCTCGGCGTACAGCCGACGGACAGGTGGTGGCACTGCTGCCACTGTGGTGGAGCTCGCGCGGGCCGCTGGAAGTGTTCGGGCTGTGCGGGCCCACTAGGCTGGCCAAGGTGCTGATCCTTCTGTCCCCCGCGAAGTCGCTGGACTATGAATCGAAGCTCGCCACGCGCAAGCATTCCGAGCCGCGACTCCAGGAGGAGTCGACCGAGCTGATCGAGGTGATGCGGGAGAAGTCCGTCGCCGATGTCGCCCGGCTCATGCACATCTCGGACGAGCTCGCCGCGCTGAACGTGCAGCGGTACGCGGATTTCCACACCCCGTTCACCCCGAAGAATGCGCGCGCCGCAGTCTTGGCGTTCCACGGCGATGTCTATCTCGGGATGGCCGCCGACGAACGTTTCGGGGAGCGCGACTTCACCGAGGCCCAGAAGACGGTGCGCATCCTGTCCGGGCTCTATGGCGTGCTCCGACCGTTGGATCTGATGCAGCCCTATCGGCTGGAGATGGGCACGCGGCTCGTCACTGATCGGGGCAAGAACCTCTATGAGTTCTGGGGCGATCGGGTCAGCGAGTTGCTCCGAGACGACCTGCAGGATTCGCCGGGTGCGCCGGTGGTGGTGAACTTGGCGTCGGATGAGTACTTCAAAGTCGTCCGACCCCGCATCCTCGGCGCCACCATCGTGTCGCCGCGTTTCGAGGACACCGACGCACGCGGAAAACGGTCGATCGTCTCCTTCTTCGCCAAACGCGCCAGAGGTGAAATGGCAGCCTGGCTCGTGCTCAATCGCGTCCGCAAAGAACGGGATCTCGCCCAGTTCGACGGCGCGGGCTATCGCTTCGACGAGAAAGCCTCGACCGCTGCCCAGCCGGTGTTCGTCCGCAGCTTCGAGGACCGGCCGACAGCGGGGTGAGCACGGCCTGCCGGGACGAGCACGGCCTGCCGGGACGAGCACGGCCTGTCGGGGTGAGGAGAGCCGGCCGACAGCGGGGGGCAAATGGGGCTGTCGGTTTGGCGAGACCACAACTGGCGTCGAGCAACTCGAACGATGGGCCGACTTCCATGACGGGCTGACCTTCCACCGCCTCAACCCCCTTGCAGCGCCTTGAAACCCCCGATAGTGCCTTCAAACCCCCGTTGCAACTGGGGTTTCAAGTGAGCTTCGGGGGTTTCAGGCCCCGTCCCCGGATGCTTCGGGGGTTTCAGGCCGCGCAGCCGGATACTTCGGGGGTTTCAGCCCCCGTCCCCGGATGCTTCGGGGGTTTCACCCCATCCGAAGCACCACTTCGGGGGTTTCACCCGCCGTCAACGAGCAATCCCTGCGGCATGTCCCGCGACCGTGTCCTCAGCAAGCCGCTGAACCTAGATTGGTCACATGCGCACAACCCGCGAGCAGGTCCTTCGGTTTCGTTGGCGACAGCAGGAGCTCGACCGTGCCACCGATTCCCGCAAGGACGCGACCCAGGTGGCCATCCTCGACCTCGGCGTCCAGTCCGGTGCAGGTGATGCAGGCCGGGTCGCACTGCGGGCACGAGGGGTGACTCGGGCTGAGGCGGACCGCGTGACATCGGGGTTCACCGACGATCTCGCCCTCACCTGGTCGTTGCGTGGCGCGCCGCATTTCTATCGCCGCGCCGATCTGGCGGAGATTGAGCGAGCGGTCTGGCCGGTCTCGGCGGCAGACGCCGCCAAACGCTCTGCCGGCGCGGCAAAGGCATCGATCGATCACCTGCAGGCACTCTGCGAGATCGGCCGGGAACTCCACGGCATCCTCACCAAGCCCATGACCAAAGGAGAGGCCTCCGCAGCCCTCACCCCACGGTTGCCCCCGGACCTGCTCACCGACTGCCGTCCGTGCAAGGCAACCCACTGCCACGAGCAGCTCTTCCGGATCGCGGCACTTCATGGCGGCCTCGAGCACGAGCCGGGCACGAACCCTCCGACCCTGCGTCGCATCCCCGGCGCGCGACCGGCCAAGACGCCCGTCGATCCGCGCGAGGCGAAGCCGGCCCACCACGTCGGCCGCGCGTACCTCCACTTCCTCGGCCCCGCCACCCCCAAGGACCTCGCCGCCTTCCTCGAAACCACCGTGACCGAGGCGAAGAAGCTCTGGCCGGACGATGCGGTCGAGGTCGACCGGGCGGGTGAGAAGGCGTGGCTGCTGCCCGAGGACGTGCGCGCTCTGGAAAGCGCCGCCGAACCAGACAAGACCGAACCGGGCCTCAAACTCCTCAACGGCTTCGATCTGTTCCTGGCCGCGAAGGACCGACACCTGCTGACCGACGGCAACAAGGATCGCCACAAGGAGCTCTGGCCGGTGCTGGGCCGCCCCGGGGTGCTCGTCTCCGATGGCCTCCCCCTCGCCGCCTGGCGCCCCCGCACGAAGGGAAAACGGTTCCACCTCCAGGTCTCCTGGTGGTCCGAACCGACCAAAGCACAGCGATCCGCGGTCGACGATGCGGCAGAGGTGATGGTGGCGACGGGAGTGGAGTACGCGGGCCTCGCCTGAGGGCGGGTCACCTTATCGTCACGATCCCCGGTCAGGGAAGGGTTCACACTTGCCGACCTGGACAGAAGACGGGACCGTGGTCGGGAGCATTCAGACCCGACGAGAGGAGCGGCCGTGGCGACCCGTTCGGCGAACCTACCCGCCAACCAGACCCGTGAGCAGTGGAATCACTCCGCGGGCTTCATCCTGGCAGCCATTGGCTCCGCAGTTGGCCTGGGCAACATCTGGCGCTTCCCGGGGGTTGCGTACTCCTCCGGCTCCGGCGCCTTCCTGATTCCCTATCTCGTAGCCCTGCTCACCGCCGGCGTCCCGATCCTCTTCCTCGACTATGCGATCGGCCACCGCTTCCGTGGCGCTCCGCCGCTGGCCTTCCGCCGAATGGCGAAGTGGGCGGAGCCGCTGGGCTGGTTCCAGACGGCGCTGCTGTTCGTGATCTCGGTCTACTACGCGGCGGTCGTCGCCTGGGCCGCGAGCTATTTCATCTTCTCCTTCAACCTCCGCTGGGGTGACGACACCGCGACGTTCTTCGTCTCCGACTATCTGAAGGTCGGCGATCCGGTGGTTTCCCTCACGCCGGTGTGGGGCGTGATGGTCCCGATGATCCTCGTGTGGGTGACGATCGGCGTCATTCTCCTGCTCGGCGTCGCCCGGGGCCTGGAGAAGCTCAACATGATCTTCATCCCGCTGCTGGTCGTCGCGTTCATCGGCCTCGTCATCCGCGCGCTGTTCCTGCCGGGTGCCCTGGACGGTCTGGACGCCTTCTTCACCCCGAACTGGAGCGCGCTGGCAGACCCGAACGTGTGGATTGCGGCCTATGCCCAGATCTTCTTCTCGCTGTCGATCGCGTTCGGCATCATGATCACGTACGCCAGCTATCAGCGCCGCAAGGCCAACATGACCAGCGCCGGGCTGGTCGTCGCGTTCGCGAACTCGTCCTTCGAGTTGCTCGCCGGCATCGGCGTCTTCGCGACCCTGGGCTTCATGGCCCATCAGCAGGCGACGCAGATCAGCGACCTCGAGGGCCTCAGCGGACCGATCCTGTCGTTCGTGACCTTCCCGAAGGTGATCTCGGAGATGCCCGGCGGCAACATCTTCGGCGCGGTGTTCTTCGCGTCGCTCGTGATCGCGGGCTTCACCTCGCTGATCTCCATCGTGCAGGGCATCTCTGCCTCGATCCAGGAGAAGTTCGGGCTGGGCCGGGTGCCGGCCGGCATCATCGTGACGATCGTCTGCGGCCTGATCTCAGTGAGCCTGTTCGGCACCACGTCGGGGCTGATCGCCCTCGACACCGTCGACATGTGGTCGAACAACCTCGGCATCGTGCTGTCCGCGATCATCATGTCCATCCTCGTCATCTGGGTCATGCGCAGGGGCAAGGAACTCCGCATCCACCTCAACACGGTCTCGACGTTCCACGTCGGGCCCTGGTGGACGGTGCTCGTCGGTCTGCTCGGTCCCGTCGTGCTGGGCTTCATGCTGGTCCAGCGCGTCATCACGCTGGTGAGCGAGGGCTATGAAGGCTATCCGGGTTGGTATCTCGGCGTCTTCGGCTGGGGCACCATCGTCTTCCTGATCGTCGTCGCCTTCGTGATGACCGCGATCCCGTGGCGCCACAAGGCCGACTCGGACGCCTTCTTCGATGCGTGGCCGCCGATCAGGGACGCCGGACGATCCGACGCGCGACGGGACACTGCCGCAACCACGGGGAACAACACCACCGGGAACAAGGAGGTCGGCCGATGAGTCCCATCGCGCTCATCATGATGGTCGTCGCGTTGATCATCGTCTGGGGCGGCCTCGTGGCCGCGATCGTGAACATCCGGCTCCGTCCGGAGGTGGATCCGAACCTGCTCCCCCCGGAGCCGGAGGAACTGGTCGCCGACGACCTGCAGCGCGAGCACGACGCCCCGCTGCGCCGCGACACCTGAGCCTGCGCTCCGGACCACGCCGGTCGGGCAGACTTTGCCCCATGCAGATCGATCTGAACGCCGACCTCGGGGAGTCCTTCAGCGCGTGGCGGATGGGCGACGACGACGCGATGCTCAACATCGTGACCAGCGCCAACGTCGCGTGCGGATTCCATGCGGGTGACCCGGTCGTCATGCGTCGCACGGTCGCCACGGCGGCCGAGCGGGGAGTGACGATCGGGGCGCACGTGAGCTATCCGGACCGGGCCGGCTTCGGCCGTCGCTTCCTCGATGTCGCTCCCGCCGAGCTCACCGCCGACGTGCTCTATCAACTCGGTGCGCTCGACGGAATGTGCAGGATCGCGGGCACGCACGTGCGGTATGTGAAACCGCACGGTGCGCTGTACACCGCCATGTCCCACCACGAGGAGCAGGTGGACGCGGTCCTGGACGCGATCACCGCGTTCAATCCGGAGCTCCCGATCGTGGGACTGCCCGGCTCGGTGCTGCTGCGACGGGCCGCCGAGCGGGGCCTGGGCACAGTGGCGGAGGCGTTCGCGGACCGGGCCTATCGCCCCGACGGCACCCTCGTCCCCCGCAGCCAGCCCGACGCTGTCCTCCACGACCCGGAGGCCATCGCCGCGCGCATGCTGCACCTGGTGGTCGACGGAGAGGTCGAGGCGGCGGGCGGTGCCGGGCGGGTGCCGGTCGAGGCCAACACACTCTGCGTCCACAGCGACACCCCGAACACGATCCGCATTGCTCGCCGCGTGCTCGAGGTGCTCACGGGCGCAGGCGTGCACGTCGCCAGCTTCCGGTGAGCCCATGGACATCCGCCTGCTGCCGTGCGGGGTCGACGCCGTGCTCATCGAGATCCGGGAAGAGGATCCGGACCACGCGCTGGCCGGCGTGCTGGCCCTCGACGCCGCCCTCCGGACCACCGACCTGCCGGTGACCGACCTCGTTCCCGCCGCCCGGACGCTGCTCGCGCAGTGCCCTGCCGAGCGGCTGGCGGAGGCGCGCGCCGCGATCGTCCGGTTGGCGGCGCAGGTCACCGCGGAGGCGCTGCCGCGACCGTGGCGGCGGGTGCGGATCGAGGTGGAGTACGCAGGGCCCGATCTCGGCGAGGTCGCGCGCTTGACCGGACTCCAAGAGCACGAAGTGGTGACCGCGCACACGGGCACACCTTGGCGGGTGGCATTCGGGGGGTTCGCTCCGGGGTTCGCGTACCTCGTCGGCGGCGACCCCCGCCTCCAAGTCCCGCGGCGCGACGCCCCGCGGACCCAGGTCCCGGCCGGCGCGGTGGGTCTCGCCGGACGCTTCAGCGGGATCTATCCGCGCGCGTCGCCAGGGGGCTGGCAGCTGCTCGGCCGGACCGACGCGGTGCTGTGGGACGCGACCGCGGTCGAGCCTGCGCTGTTGGCGCCCGGCACGGAGGTCGTGTTCGAGGCGATCCGATGACCGGCGATCCGGCGGACCGGGCGGCGTTCGAGGTGCTGGACACCGGTGCCCTGACCTTGCTGTGCGACCTCGGGCGCCCGGGGTTCGCCGCGCTGGGGGTGAGCGGTTCGGGGGCGGCGGACCGGGCCGCGTACAGGCTCGGCCAGCGACTGGTCGGCCAGAACTATCAACACGCGGCACTTGAGGTGACCTTCGGCGGGCTCGCGCTGCGATGCCGGACGCGGGCCTGGGTCGCGTTGACGGGCGCGGACGCGAGGGCGACCCTGGCCGGGCGTGCGGTGGGGCACGGGGCCGCGTTCGAGGTGCAGGCCGACCAAGAGCTGGTGCTGGGGGTGCCGGAGCGGGGGTTGCGGACGTACGTCTCCGTCCGCGGTGGCTTCGCCGTTCCCCCGGTCCTGCGGTCGCGGTCGAGCGACGTGCTGAGCGGGCTCGGCCCGGACCCCCTGAAGCCCGGGCAACTGCTGGCGATCGGTCCCGCGAGCGCTGGGTGGGAGTTCGAACCGGTGGAGTTCGCGCCCACCGCCTGGCCGCTGGGCCCCGGCCCGATCGAACTCGCGATCGTGCCCGGTCCGCGCGACGACTGGTTCGTCGGCGGGCTCGCGCGACTCGTCGGGTCGGGGTGGGTGGTGTCGGCGGAGAGCAATCGGGTCGGCGTACGCCTCAGTGGCCCGGTTCTCGAACGCCGCTCGGGCTTGGGCGAACTGGTGAGTGAACCCATGGTGCGCGGCAGCGTGCAGGTGCCACCCAACGGCCGGCCGGTGGTCTTCGGGGCGGATCATCCGGTGACGGGAGGCTATCCGGTGATCGGGGTGCTGACGCCGACGGCCTCCGACCGCATCGCGCAGGCGCGTCCGGGCGACGAGATCAGGTTCGTGACCCGCGGATGACCGGGCTCACGCCACGAGCAGACTCGCGAGCGCAGCCGTATCCGCGTCCTCGAACGGGTCGACATCACCCTTGCTGACGAGGTGGGTCACGTTGCCGCCCATGTCCGCCTGGGCCCATGCGGCGCGGTGGTCCAGGCCGAGGTGAGGCAGGCCGGGGAAGAAGAAGCAGCCGGACGCGGTGTCGTGACCGGGGATCTGCGACACGGTGCACTTCGGCGGGTGGAGGACCAGCAGGCCCGGTGGCTGCGGGGCAGGCGCGAGGTCGCCGGGGGCGAGGGCGCCCGCGCCGATGACGGGCCCTGCGGCGATGATGATGCCGACCGCCCGCGGGTGCACCGTGTGCGGGTGCTCGTCGTTGACACTGAAGACGGTGCTCCGGGGCAGGAAACCGGGCACGGCCGCCAGCCGGACCGCCATCACCAGCAGCTTGGCCCAGTCCACGGTGTCGCGCGGCCAGTTGCGCAGGAGCAGGAAGCCGGCGAGGTTGCCCTCGGACTCCAGCGGCGCCACCTCGACGGCACGCGGGTCGGGGTCAGGACCGGTGTCGCTGTGCGGGGGATCAATGTGCTCGGCCATGATCCAGCATGCAGCCATCGGGCGGTCGGGCTCAAGAGGACACGGATGGCAGTGACAGGCTTGTGACATGAGACCAAGGAGTGACCATGGCACGGTGGGCTGAGTTCGCAGCCGGCGCGCCGATCGTGAGCGAGGTGTTCCGGCGCCGACACGCCGCCACCGGCCAGCTCTGCTTTCTCGGCACCCTCCGCGCGGACGGCTGGCCACGGGTGTCACCGGTCGAGCCGGTGTTTTTCGGCGACGATCTGTTCCTGATCGGGATGCCCAACACCCGCAAGTTCGACGACCTCGCGCGCGATCCACGATTCACGGTGCACACCGCGACCGTCGACACCGAGGTGAAGGACGACGACGCAAAGATCTGGGGTGTGGTCGAGGACGACCTGGATGCGAACGTGCACCGGGCCATCGCCGAGGACATGTTCGCCCGCACCGGTTTCGATCTGCGCGGGGAGACGCCGTTCCAACATTGCTTCCGCTGTGACATCAGCGGCGGATCGGCCGCGCGGATCCGGGCAGGCCGTTTCGAAGTGGTCCTGGCGAGAACGGGCACGGCCGAGCGGGTGATCCCCAAGAGCTGAGGCGTTCCCGCGGGAACGTCAGGCACTCACCTGATAGTCCCGGAGCGTCCACTCGCGCCCCGGCATCTCCAGCCGCAAACACAGCCACCGCTTCGGGTCGATGTCCAGGGCGGTCGGCGGTTCCGGCAGCCCGTCGACGGGGCTGAAGAGGACCTGCCCGGGACCGGAGGACCCGTCGATGACCCGTTCGGGCCGGTGGGTGTCGGCGGGCCGGCCCCACAGCGGGAGGATCTCGGGCCACAGGAGACCGACCGTGGGGTGCACCCATCCGGGCGCACGGCCATGGCGGACCTCCCGCGCCCCACCCGCCGGATGAATTCGCCAGCACTCGACCGAGCCCGGGCCGCCGACCCATTCGGTGTTGTGGCTGCGGGCGACCCAACGCCCACCAGGGGCAACGGACACCTCGACGACGGCGTCGTTGGTGGCCACGAGTGCCGCCGCCGAGCGGACGGTCGCGGTCGTCCACAAGCCTTGGCGCACGTCGGCGAGTTCCACGGGATCAGCCTACGCCGCCGGGAATAAATGAAAATTCAATTGGTTGACCTGCCTATAGGGTTATTGAAATCCGCGATATGCGACTAGTCTGAGGCCGGGCCGGGTCCCCACCGGACCCAGTCTTTCGGGACGGAGCGACATGACACAGACGGAAGTACGCGAAACGATCGACACGGCCGACATCGACGGCGTGTGGGACCAGTTGGTCGCCGAGGCCAGCCTCCAGGAGCGGTCGCCGAGCCTCCGCTCGCTGATGAACCTGCGCGTCACCAGCCGTTCGTGCTTCGAGGACAGCCTTGCGACCGCGATGGCCCAGGCCGCCTCGGACGGACACACCTATGAGGCTCCGCTCCACGACATGTTCTTCGACGTGCTGACGCAGCACCCCGAGGTCGGTCGGGCAGCCCGCATCGACCTCGTGGCGAGCGTCGAGCGCAACCCTGCGTACCCCAATCTCCTGATTCCCTATCTCTTCGCCAAGGGCTTCCTGGGGCTGGAGATGCACCGGGTCGGTCACGCGCTCTATCACGAGGGCCGCACCACCGAGGCCTTCATGATCCAGTCCCGGATCTCCGAGGTCTTCGCCATGGACATCCATCCGGCCGCGCGGGTCGGCACCGGCGTCTTCATCGACCACGCGACGGGGATCGTCATCGGTGAGACCGCCGTCGTCGGGGACGACACGTCGCTGCTGCAGGGCGTGACCCTGGGCGGCACCGGCAAGGAGAGCGGCGACCGCCACCCGAAGGTCGGACGCGGCTGCCTGATCTCCGCGGGCGCGATCGTGCTGGGCAACGTCCAGGTGGGCGACTATTCCCGCGTGGGCGCGGGCAGCGTCGTGCTCGCGGATGTCCCACCGCACTCGACCGTGGTCGGCGTGCCGGCCAAGGTGGTGCGCACCAACCGGCCGAGCGACTGCCCGGGCGAGACGATGGACCCGCGGATCGAGGACATGATGCCGGAGTACGTCATCTGAGGGTTCTCCCGGGGCGCCACCCGTCCGCGCTGTCAGTGGCTCCACATAGAGTCGACACATGACGCACGACAGCGCTGAGGAGAGACGGAGCCAGCTCGATCAGCCTCTCCCCCCGCCCCCGCCGGAGGATCCGCTCGCGAAGGGCGGTTCGACCGCCTTCGGGCACTCCGGCGGACAGCAGGGCGACGACGACATCGACCGCGGCACGGTCATCAGTGCGGGCGTGCGCTCGGTGGGTCGCTGGGCATGGAGCCTGATCGGCATCATGCTCGCCACGGCGGCGATCTTCTGGTTGCTCGCGAAGCTGCAGGTCGGCCTCATCCCGATCATGCTTGCGATCATCGTGTGCACCGTGCTCTATCCCCTCAAGCAGGGCCTGGAGCGGATCAGGTTCCCCAGCGGGCTGGCCTCCGCCGTCGTGCTGCTGGCGTTCGTCGCCATCGTCGGCGGGCTGTTCGCCTCGGTCGCTCCGGGCATCGTCCAGCAGATCAGCGCGGTCGTCTCCGCCGCGAGCCGTGGCCTGCAGCAGTTGGAACGCTGGCTGGCCGGTCCGCCACTGAATATCGACAACGAGCAGTTGCAGCAGATGACCTCCCAGGCCACCAACTGGCTGCAGGGACAGGCGTCCAGCATCGCGTCGGGGGTCTTCACCGGCGTCTCCACCGTCGGCAGCGTCCTGATCACGATCATCCTCGTGCTGATGCTCACCTTCTTCTTCCTCAAGGACGGTGACCGATTCCTCCCGGCCGTCCGGTTGCTGGCGGGCAGGCGCGCCGGGCAGCATCTCAGCGAGGTTCTCGCCCGGATCTGGTCGACCCTCGGCGCCTTCATCCGCACCCAGGCCGTCGTCGGCGCCATCGACGCGATCGGCATCGGGCTGGGCTTGGTCTTTCTGCAGGTTCCACTCGCATTCGCGCTCGCGATCATCACGTTCCTGTTCTCGTTCATCCCAACCGTCGGCGCGTTCGTGGCCGGCGCCCTTGCCGTCCTGGTCGCGTTGGTGTCGAACAGCTTCACCACTGCGATGTGGGTGCTCGTGCTGGTGATCGCGGTTCAGCAGATCGAGAGCAACCTGGTGTTCCCGCTGCTGCAGCGCCGGAGCATCAACGTCCACCCGGCGATCAGTCTCGTCTCGGTCGCGATCGGCGGCACGACCTTCGGGCTCATCGGCGCGTTCCTCGCGGTGCCGGTGGTGGCGACGGCGCTCGTGGTGTTGCGCTATCTGAGCGAACAGATCGATGTGGTCTCGGGCGAACGGGACCCGAGCACGATCCGGGTGGTCACGCCCGACGGGGCGCTGGCGGCCGCGGCCACAGCGCAACTGACCAAGCTGTTCCGTCGCAGTCCAGCACCCGCCGAGGATGAGGTGCCGGACGCGCGTGCGGAATCACCTATCCTCCAGCCGATGATCCCGCGGCCACGTTTGAATCAGCTCAGAAGGCTCCTCCGGCGACCGGAGCCGGCAGCACCCGACAAGTCGCACTCCGACAAGAAACAACCCGACAAGAAACCCGACACGGAGGAACCATGAGCGAACCCACCATCGAACACAAGCCGAAGAAGCAGCGCTATGAAGCGATCGTGGACGGCGAGACCGCCGGCTACATCAGCTATGAGCGCATCGCGGACGCACTCGATCTCCAGCACACGGTCGTGGAACCGGCCTTCGAGGGACGCGGCATCGGCAGCGCGCTGGCGCGCGGGGTCTTTGAAGACCTGCGGGCGAACGGCGAACTGACCGCCATCCCGACGTGCCCGTTCCTGGCGCGGTGGTTGGGGAAGCACGAGGAGTACGCCGACCTGCGCCACCGGCCGAGCACGGACTGAGCCGTCGCCCGGTGACTCCGGATCAGGGCACCATCGCCGGCGCCACCGATTCCACCGGCGGCCACGGCATGGCCGCGACCTGGTCGCGATAGTCCTCGATCCAGGTGATCTCGAACTGGGTGCGGCTGTCGAGATAGTCGTCCTTGGCCACCTCGGGCAGCGACCGCTGCTTCGAGGTGGCGGCCGCCATGAACTCCAGGGAGCGAGCCCGGAGGCTGGTGGCGCGCTGATCGAGCAACGCGACAGCGACGTCCCGCTCGAAGAGGTGCAGATAGGGCAAAGCGGTCACGAACTGGTGACCCGAGGTCCATGAGGTGTTGACCAGCGCTTCACCGAGCCGACGCTTCAGTTCCTCGCGCCCGGCGGGAGTGATGGCGCAGATGCGGTCGAGGTGATTCGGTGCCTTGTTGACATAGGTGATCCAGCCCGCATCGACCAAGGTCAGCATCAGTGAATAGATCGTGCCGGAGTGGGGGCTGATGTGTTCGAAACGAGAGCCCGGCCCGAGATGGCCCAGCAACTCACGTGACGTCCGGGGCTGCTCGAGCAGCATGCCCAAGAACGGCAACACCAACTGATTTCCCTCGGCGATCGCTTTCATGCCAAGACGATACGTGGCGTTCCCGAGAACTTCCTGAGCAGGACCAGCCTGCGGCACGTGATGTCAGTCGCACCCTTCCGGGCCGCAGGCCTCGCCCGGGGCGGAGTCGAGATTGATCAACTGCGGCTTGGCCGGCTGGAGTTCGCTCCAAGTCCGCTCGAGGGCCTGGGTGAACAGCTCGGGCGGCTGGGCGCCGGACACGGCGTACTTCTCCCCCAGCACGAAGAACGGCACCCCCGACACACCGATCGACCTGGCGGTTGCGAAATCGCCCTGGACCTCCGCGTGAATGGTGTCGTCGTCGAGACCGGCGCGGGCCTGCTCGGCGCTGATGCCGCACTCGGTGCCGATCCGGACCAGCACCTCGTCATCGGAGATCACCTGGCCCTGCGCGAAGTGGGCGGCGAACAGCGCGTGCTCCGCCTTGTCCACGTCCCCGCCGTGGCGGGCGATGGTCTTGAGCAGATAGTGGGCGCGCAGGGAGTTGGCGGGCACCACCGCGTCGAAGTCAATCGGGAGCCCCTCGCCGGCTGCAGCGGCGGCGACCTGGCCCGTCATCTGCTCAACCTGCTGGCGGGTCATGCCCTTGGTTTGGACCAGATAGTCCACCTCGCTGCCGTCGAATCGGGCCGGCAGCGTCGGGTCGAGCTGATAGGAGTGCCACGTGACGTGCACATCGGCCCTGTCCACGCCGTTCGCCGTCGCGAAGGCGTCGAGGCCTTTCGCGAACCGGGCCTGGCCGATATAGCACCAGGGGCAGGCGATGTCGGACCAAATATCCACGCGCAGGGTCGTCGTCATGCATTCCACCCTAGTCTTCCGTGGCATGAGCAAGGTTCCTGTGCTTGACCTGCGGGAGGCCGACGCCGGCGGCGACGCGGCGGCCGCGTTCCGTCGGCGACTCCGGGAAGCCACCCACGAGGTGGGTGTCTTCCACCTGATCGGACACGGCATCCCGGTCGAGTCCATGACCGAGTTGTTCTCGACGGCGCGGCAGTTCTTCGCCCTCCCCGAGCACGCCAAGCTCGCGCTGGAGATGTCGAACAGCCCGCATTTCCGTGGTTACACGCGGGCTGGTGGCGAATACACGCGCGGCGAGCAGGACCAGCGAGAGCAGATCGATCTCGCGGCGGAACGCCCGGCGGTGTCCGACCCGGGGGCGCCGGCGTACCTCCGCCTCGAAGGCCCCAACCAGTGGCCGACCGAACTGCCCGGACTCAAACCCGTGATCGCCGACTGGGACCGGCGGCTCTCCGCGCTCGGCCACCGGCTGCTGCGGGAATGGGCGGTTGCGCTGGGCGGTGCCCCGGATCTCTTCGACGCGGCCTTCGCCGAGGCGCCATCCACACTGATCAAGCTGGTGCGCTATCCGGGCCGGTCAGCCGGCGAGGCCCGGCAGGGAGTCGGTGCCCACAAGGATCCCGGAGTGCTGACGTTGCTGCTGGTCGAGCCCGGCAAGGGTGGACTGGAAGCGGAGATCGACGGCGAGTGGGTCGCGGTCGAGCCGGTGGACGGCGCGTTCGTGGTGAACATCGGTGAGCTGCTCGAGGTCGCCACGAACGGCTATCTGAAAGCGACAATGCACCGGGTGGTGTCGCCGGCGGTGGGTGCGGAGCGGTTGTCGGTGCCGTACTTCTTCAATCCTCGACTCGACTCCGCCGTCCCGCTCGTCCCCCTGCCGCCGGAGCTCGCAGCCCGCGCACCGGGGGTGACACAGGACCCGGCCAACGTGATCTCCGGGGTATTCGGGGACAACGTGCTCAAGGCACGCCTGCGAGCACATCCCGACGTTGCCGCGCGGCACCACCCGGACCTGGTGTGACCTCGTTCGATCTGTCGCGGATCGGGGCCGGGCTGCCGGTCGCCGAGCAGGCCGAGAGCTCCGGACTCGTCGGGGCGCTCGTGCCGGGGGCGCGGCTCGTCGTGCAGGCGCCACCGGGGGCGGGGAAGACGACCTATGTGCCCGCGCTCGCCGCCAATGCCCTCCTGACCGGCGGTGACGCGCGGACCGGCCGCGTCATCGTGACCCAGCCGCGGCGGGTCGCCGCGCGGGCCGCTGCGCACCGCCTCGCCTTCCTGGCCGGACCGGCCGGCGGCGACACTGAACCGGGCGGGCCGGTCGGCTATCGCGTGCGCGGCGACACCCGCGTGAGCGCCGCAACGCGGATCGAGTTCTGCACCACCGGTGTCCTCCTGCGCCGCCTCCTCGCCGAACCAGACCTGCCCGGGGTCGCCGCGGTGGTTCTCGACGAGGTCCACGAACGCCAGCTCGACTCCGACCTGGTGTTCGGGATGGTCCGTGAGATCGCGGAACTGCGGGACGACCTGACGGTGATCGCGATGTCCGCGACCCTGGCGGCCGAGCGGTTCGCCGAGTTGCTGGCCGGCCCCGGCGCGCCGGCGCGGGTGGTCCGGATCGACGGCACGCTGCACCCCCTCGACGTCGACTGGGCCCCGCCGTCCGGCGCGGCACCCTTCGACGCCCGCGGCGTGACCGATGCGTTCCTGACGCACGTGGCCGAGACCGCGCGGGGTGCGCTGGCGGCCTGGCCGGGGAATGGGTTGGTGTTCGTTCCGGGGGTGCGCGAGGTCGAGCGGGTCGTCGGTCTGTTGGCGGGCGCGGTGCCGGAGGTGGCGGTGCTGCCTCTGCACGGCCGGCTGGCCATGGCGCAGCAGCAGGCCGCGCTCACGGCGGACACCCAGCGGCGGATCGTGGTCGCGACGTCGGTGGCGGAGTCGTCCCTGACCGTGCCGGGGGTGCGGATCGTGATCGACTCCGGCCTGGCCCGCGAACCACGTTATGACGGCATCCGCGGCATGACCGGGCTGGTGACCCGGACGGAATCGCGGGCATCGGCGGAGCAGCGGGCGGGCCGCGCCGCCCGGGAGGCGCCCGGTGTCGCGGTGCGCTGCTTCGCCGCGGAGACCTGGTCCCGGCTGGCCGCCGCGCCGACTCCGGAGATCCTCACGGCGGATCTGACGCGGGCGACGCTGGATCTGGCCTGTTGGGGCACACCACGCGGCGAAGGCCTGACCCTGCCCGATCGGCCGCCACCCGCCGCTCTCGCGCGGGCCGAGGAGACCCTGCGGGACCTCGGCGCGGTGGCAGCCGACGGGCGGGCGACCGCGGAGGGGCACCGGTTGGCGCGCGTGCCCGTCGATCCACGGCTGGCGCGAGGGCTGTTCGTCGGAGCTGAATCGCTCGGCGGGCCGACGGGCGCACGCCGGGCCGCCGAGATCGTGGCAGCGCTCGAGGCGGATCAGCGTGCCCCCGGCGCGGATCTCGCTGCGCTGCTGCGTGATCTGCGGTCCGGGCGGAGTCCGGGGGCAGCGGGGTGGCGTACCGAATCGAAACGCCTCGCCCGGCTCGCCGAGGTCGCCGCCGTGCCAGCGGATATGGCCCAGCCTGGTCAGGAGATCGGGCTCGTCGTCGCCGCCGCCTATCCGGACCGCATCGCGCGGCGGCGTGGCGGAGACTCGCGCGCGTACCTCCTCGCCTCCGGCACCGCCGCCGATCTGCCGCCCGACAGCACACTCGGTCGCCCGGAATGGTTGGCGGTCGCCCAGGTGGACCGACAGGGCGGCCACCGGGGCAGCGGCGCGATCATCCGCGCGGCTGCCGTGCTGGACGAGGAGACCGCGCTCACCGTCGGGTTGCTGAGCGAGCGCGACGAGGTGACCTGGGTGGGGGGCCGGGTGGGGGCGGTGCGGGTGCGCAGCCTCGGCGCGATCCAGGTGTCCGTCACCCCCGTGCCCGTGCCGCGAGAGGCCGGCGCAGCTGCGGTGCGTTCCGCATTGGTGTCGTCCGGGCTCGGGCTGCTCCAGTGGCCGGATGCCGCGATGGCACTGCGGCGTCGCATGGCGTTCGCTGCCGAACACTTGGGCGCGCCCTGGCCGGCGGTGACGGATGCAGCGCTGATCGAGCGGTTGGACGAATGGCTCGGGCCGGAGCTCATCCAGCTCGCCGAAGGCGCGGCTGTGCGGTCACTGGACCTGGTGGCTGCGTTGCGGCGGTTGTTGCCGTGGCCGCAGGCGGGAACGTTCGATGAGCTCGTGCCGGAACGACTTGCCGTGCCGACCGGCTCGCGGATCCGGTTGGCCTATCCGGAGGACCCCGCTGACCGTCCGGTGCTGGCCGTGAAGCTGCAGGAGTGCTTCGGGCTGACCGATACTCCGGTTGTGGCGGGCGTGCCGGTGCTGTTCCACCTGCTGTCCCCCGCCGGACGACCCTTGGCGGTCACCGACGACCTGGCGTCGTTCTGGGTGAACGCCTATCCGGGAGTGCGGGCGGAGAATCGTGGTCGGTACGCAAAACACCCCTGGCCAGAGGATCCGTTGACAGCACCACCGCGCAGGGGGACGACCCGCTCGGGCCGGTGAACGGCTCAGGTGGGGCGAAGGAGCCCGGCCCGCTCGGCCAGCACCGCGATCTCGACACGGTTGCGAACTCCGAGCTTCGCTTGGATCCCCGAGAGGTGCGCCTTGACCGTTGCCTCCGCGATGAACAGCCGGGCCGCGATCTCCGCGTTCGACAGGCCGAGGCCGACGGCGGTGGACACCTCGCGCTCCCGGTCGGTGAGCGCCCCCAGCGCGGACTCCGCCGAGCGGCGGAGACCGACCGCGTCGTCGGCGCGCAAGTGATCGAGGAGTTGGCGCGTGCTGCGCGGCGACAGCACCGCGTCGCCCGCCATCACCGACCGGACGGCCCGGAGGATGTCCTTGGGGTCGGCAGACTTCAACAGAAAGCCGGACGCGCCGGCCTCCAGCGACCGGAGGACCGCATCGTTCACATCCCAGGTCGTCAACGCGATCACACGCGGCGGGTTCGGCAAGGCCCGGACCCGGGCGGTGGCCGTGATCCCGTCCACGCGCGGCAGCCGCAGGTCCATGAGGACCACGTCGGGGTGATGGCGCTGCACGGCGGTGATCGCCTCGTCCCCATCGGCGGCTTCCCCCACCACGGTCAGGTCGTCGGCAGCATCGAAGAGATAGCGCAGCCCCGACCGGACCAGCGGATCGTCGTCGACGAGCAGGACACGGGTGGGCACCCACGCATCCTAGGCCGTCCGGCCGACGCCCGGTCTCAGACCGCGCGCTCCCGCCAGGGCAGCTCGACCCGCACCCGGAACGTCTTGCCGTGATCGTCGAGGCCATAGCTCATCGATCCGCCGAGCAATTCGGCGCGCTCGGTGATGCCGGTCAGGCCGCGGGAGGTGCCGGGCTCACGGTTCCTGCCCCACCCGCCCCGATAGCGGTTGCGGGCATCGATCACCACGCCGCTCGATGGGCCGCCCTCGACGGTCAGGAAGAGCTGTTCCCCCTGGGCATGGCGACGCGCATTGGTGAGGAGCTCCTGGACGATCCGATAGACGGCCCGGGCGAGGGCGGGGTCGGCTCGGTCGGGGTCGGAGATGAAGATCGAGGAATTCAGCGGCTGACCCGCGCCGAACGACTCCCGCACCACCTCGGCGAGCTTGGCCAGCGGGAGATCCGCGGTATCCGCGGCGAGCGGATCGCGCAGCACGGCGAGGAGGGAGCGCAGGTCCTCCATGGCGGCGGCCGCGCTGGTCCGGACCAGCCGTGCGGACTCCGCCATGCGCGGGTCGTCGTGGGCGTTGGCCTCCATCGCGCCCGCGTGCAGGTTGAGCAGCGACAACCGATGGCCCATCGCGTCGTGAACCTCCCGCGCGATGCGCTCGCGTTCCTGGCGACGAGCGGCCTCGTCACCCAGCCGATCGCTGGTGGCGCGCTGCTCCGTTGCCGCGCCCTGTGCCGACGCCGCCTCGCGGCGGGCCCGCAGCAGCAGACCAATGCCGACCGACAGCGCGAACCCGAGGATGGCGACCGTCACCACAACAGTCGGGTGAACGGAAGCCCGCTCGGCCAGGTCCGCGCCCTCCGGCCCGAACGTGCCCTTGAGCAAAGAGGCACCGCGGGGCTGGGCCAGCGCATCGGCGACGACCACCCAGGTGGAAGTGAGCCACACCAGGGCGGTCGTCCACCAGACCGCCGGTCCGCGGCGACGACCGATGAGGTTCGCCAGCAGGATGAACAGCATTGTGTTGCCCACGGGCAGCAGGACGGGGATGAACGCTGCGGCGAGCACCAGCACGAACGGCAATCGGTGTCGCCAGAACAGGGCGGCCGGCGCACCGAAGGCGAACACCAGGGCGCCGAGAACGACCAATAGGGCAGCGTCGGCGGCCGAGTCCTGTGTCCGGCCGGCTTGCCACCCCATCGGGGAATAGACCGTGCTGAGCGTCGTGCCGAAGCAGGCAATCAGCCCGAGGAGGATCGACCGCCACACAGGGGGACGCCGATCATCACCGACTGCCTCGAATTGCCTCACAGGGGCATCGTATGGGCCGCCTCCGACAATGTGCCTCGCCCGTTCGGCTGAGCGGGCAGCCCCAGGAATAGGCCGTTCGGCGGGGTCCGTCGCCTGCGTTCGGGCGATGTGGGGAGGGGGTCCCGGACGGTTTGCTGGGAGCAGACCACAGGAGGAACGATGTCCCAGCACAACCCCGATCAGTTTCAGCCCGAAGGCGCTGCGGCGTACGCCAGCCCCCAGCCCAAAGACACCGACGGGCCCGCCCCCCACCGTGACCCCGATGAGCCCACCGATCCCGGCAAGGCCGCGCCCACACCTGTCCGTGCTCGCAACGTGATTGCCATCGTCGCGTTCGTGGTCGCGGTCGCGGGCTTCGTGTTCGCGGTGTGGGAGGGGGCGTACATCCTCGGCTGGGTGCTGCTGCCCATCGGTTTCATCCTCGCGCTCGTCGCGCTGTTCCAGCGGGAGCAACCGAAGAGGATGGCGGTCGCGGCCCTGATCATCGCGGTGGTCGGCACCGTGGCGGGCGCGATCGCGTTCATGAGTTCCGCCGCGCGCGCCTTCGACGATGCTTTCAGTGGGGGCGAGGTCACGGCCGCGCCGGTGGCACCGGTCGCACCGGTCGCACCGGACGGCGGCGGAGCAGGCGACGGTGAACCCGCCGCCGAGCCCGCTGGTGGCGAGCAGAGTGCCCACGGCACACGCGCCAACCCCTATCCGACCGGCACCGCGCTCTCCAACGAGGAATGGCAGGTCACCGTGAACTCGGTGGATCTCGACGCCAACGCGAAGATCGCAGCGGAAAACCCGTTCAACGACGAACCCGATGCCGGCTACACGTTCGCCTTGGTCAACCTGACCGTCACCTATCTGGGCGACGAGTCGGGGACGCCGGCGGAGGTCGACGTCAAATATGTGACGAGCGCCGGCAACGTCATCAGCACGTACGACAAGAGCGTGGTCGGGCCGGACGAACTCGGGTACGCCGAGCTCTACACCGGCGCCAGCGCCACCGGCAACGTCGCGCTCCACATCCCGAAGGACGACTCCGGAGTCCTCCGCGTGAGCCCGGGCATGTTCGGCAAGGACGTGTTCGTGGCGCTGCGGTGACGCAGTCGCCATCCCCTGATCCCGGCCTGGGGTCTCCGGACAGCGCTCGGGGGGCTTCCGGAACCCCGGGCCGGCCACGCGCCGGCCCGGGTTCACCGATTCAGCCAGCGGGACGGCGGGAGAGTGACGGTCAGGCCGGAGAGGGTCTGAACACCTTGCCGGGGTTGAGGATGCCGAGCGGATCGAACGCGGCCTTGACCCGGCGGTGCAGTTCCACCGACACGTCACCGATCTCGCGTTCCAGCAGGTCGATCTTCATCGTGCCGATGCCGTGCTCCCCGGTGATCGTGCCGCCGAGCTCGAGGCTCAGCACCATGATCGCGTCGAACAACTCCTTGGCGCGCCGCGCCTGATCGTGATCGGTCGGGTCGAAACACACCGTCGGATGGAAGTTACCGTCCCCCGCGTGGCCCACGACGCCGACCATGACCCCGTGCTCCTTCGCCAGCTCCTGCACCCCGTGCACCAGGGCGACCAGCCGATCCCGTGGCACACAGACGTCGTCGATCATCGTCGTGCCGAAGCGCTCGAACGCGGTCAGCACCTGACGTCGCGCGGCAAGCAGCGCCTCACCCTCGACCGGATCATCGGCGATCATCACCTCGCCCCCGGCAGCCTCGAAGATCGCCGCTAGTTGCTCGATGTCGGCCCGGGTTCGTTCGCCGCCGGCATCGGACTGGGCGAGGAGCACTGCCTGCACGTGGTCCTCGAAGCCCATGTTGAAGGAATCGTTGACCGCGTCGATGCTGGCGCGGTCCATGAACTCGAGCAGCGACGGGACCATGCCAGCAGCGATCACTGCGGAAACGGCCGCTGCGGCGGCCTCGGTGGATTCGTAGAGCCCAGCGATCGTCAGTGGCTGCTCGGTCTTGGGCCGCAGCATCAGCGTCGCCTCGGTGATCACGCCGAGCGTGCCTTCGGACCCGACGATCAGCTTGGTGAGGTCATAGCCGCAGACCCCCTTCACGGTACGCCGGCCCGTGCGCAGAATGCGCCCGTCCGCGAGCACCAGTTCGAGTCCGAGCACGTAGTCGGTGGTCACCCCGTATTTCACGCAACAGAGTCCGCCCGAGTTGGTGGACAGGTTGCCGCCGATCGAACAGAACTCCCACGAGGCCGGATCGGGTGGGTAATAGAGCCCGTGTTCGGCCACCGCGCGTGACAGATCCGCGTTGAAAACCCCCGGCTGCGTCACGACCAGCCGGTTCGCGACGTCGATCTCCAGGATCCGGTTCATGCGCTCGACGTTCAGCAGGATGCATCCGTCGCTGGCGATGGCCGCGCCGGAGAGGCCGCTGCGGGCGCCCTGCGGGACCACCGGCGTACGGTATTTCGTCGCGATCCGCAACACCGTCTGGACCTGCGCGGTGTCGCGGGCCCGGACCAGGGCGATGGGCCGCCCGGGCTCGACGAACATCGCCCGGTCGATGCTGTAGGTCGCGAGCACATCCGGATCGACGTTGAGGACGCCCGCCGGGAGGGCATCGGTCAATTCGGCGAGGACGGTGGAGACGTTGACCAGGTCGGTGTCGGTCATAACTGTCAGGGTACGGGCGTAACGTACGCAGCGACGTCATTCGCGAGGAGGAACGATGCCCACCACCGTTCGCGCCTGGGCCGCCCCCGGAGCCGGGGAGCCGCTCGAGCCGATCACGATCACCCGACGCGACCTGCGCCCGGACGACATCCGGATCCGAATCGTGGCCGCGGGGATCTGCCACTCCGACATCCACACAGTCCGCGGGGAATGGGGCGCCAAGACGTATCCGATCGCGCCCGGCCACGAGATCGCCGGCGAGGTCGTCGAAGTCGGTTCGGCGGTCACGAAGTTCGCCGTGGGTGACCGGGCCGGGGTCGGCTGCATGGTCGACTCGTGCGGCCAGTGCGAGGCATGCGCGGACGGGGAGGAGCAGTACTGCACGGGCGCTCTCGTGTGGACCTATGCCTCGGAATATCCGGACGGGGAAATCGCCCAGGGTGGCTACAGCCAGGAGATCGTGGTCACGGAACGTTTCGCGCTGCACATTCCGGCATCGATCCCGTTCGAGACCGCGGCCCCGCTCCTGTGCGCGGGGATCACGACCTATTCGCCCCTGGAACACTGGGCAGTCGGCCCCGGCACGAAGGTGGCCGTCGTCGGACTCGGCGGACTCGGGCACATGGGTGTGCAGATCGCACATGCCCTGGGCGCCGAGGTCACCGTGCTGTCCCAGACCGACCGGAAGGCGTCCGATTCGGCACGGTTCGGCGCCGTCGCCCACCGCGCCACCGCCGACCGCGCGGTCTTCCGCGAGCTGCGGGAATCCTTCGACTTCATCCTCAACACGGTGTCCGCGGGCATCAACCTCAGTGACTATCTCGGGCTGCTGCGCCGCAACGGCGTGATGGTCAACGTGGGCATGCCGACCGAGCCGCTGCCGGTGGTGCTGCCCCAGTTGATCGGGCGTCGCCGATCCCTCTCCGGATCGAACATCGGGGGCATCGCCCAGACCCAGCGGATGCTCGATTTCTGCGCCGAGCACGGCATCGCCGCGGAGGTCGAGGTGATCGGCGCGGAGCAGATCAACGAGGCCTACGATCGCGTCGTCAACTCCGATGTCCGCTATCGCTTCGTCATCGACACGGCGACGCTGTGAGCGCCGGACTGGACGATGCGGCGTTGCATCCGAGCTGTGCCCGGGTCAACGAGATCGTCGCGCGCGCGGGTTTCTCCGGGCGGGTGCGGATTCTCCCGGAGCCGGCACCGACGGCCAAGATTGCGGCGGCCCAGCTCGGCATCGAGGTGGGTGCCATCGCCAACTCGTTGATCTTCCGGACCGAGTCTGATCAGCCCCTGCTGGTCATGACCTCAGGAGCGCATCGTGTGGACCCCGACGTCGTCGCAGCGGTGATCGGCGAGGCGATCGGACGGGCGGATGCGGAGTTCGTCCGTCGGCACACAGGCCAACCGATCGGCGGGGTCGCGCCCGTGGGACACCCGGCGCCGATCCGGACACTGGTGGACCAGGACCTCGGTGAGTTCGGCGAGATCTGGGCCGCCGGCGGGATTCCACATGCGGTGTTCCCGCTGACGTGCGACCAGTTGGTCGTGCTCACCGATGGGGTGGTCACGCGGGTCGCCTGAGCCGCCCTTCCGGCGCGGCGGACAAGGGCCGCGGCTTAGCATGTGCGCATGGATCTCCGGGGCATGCGCAAGAGCTATCAGGCCGGCGAGCTGGACGAGTCGGCGTCGTCGTTCAATCCAGTGGAGCAGTTCGGGCGCTGGTTCGATGCCGCTGTCGCAGCGAAGCTGCCGGAGCCCAACGCAATGACCTTGGCGACCGCCGACGCGGAAGGTCGCCCGTCGGCACGGATCGTGTTGATCAAGGAATACGACGAGCGAGGGGTGGTGTGGTACACGAACTACCACTCCCGCAAGGGAGCCGAGCTGGCCGCCAACGACCAGGCCGCCCTGCTGTTCCACTGGGTGGAGCTTGAGCGGCAGGTTCGCATCGAGGGACGGGTCGAGAAAATATCGGCGACCGAATCCGACGCCTACTACGCCGTCCGGCCCCTCGACTCGCGGCTTGGCGCCTGGGCGTCTCCGCAGTCGCAAGTGATCGCGAACCGCGGGGTGCTGGTGGCCAATGCGGCGAAGGCCGCCGCGGAGCACGGCCTGCGTCCACCACGCCCGGACTGGTGGGGCGGCTATCGCCTGGTGCCCGACACCTGGGAGTTCTGGCAGGGCCGGAAGTCCCGCCTGCACGACCGGTTGCGCTATCGACGCGAAGGCGGTGCCTGGGTTCGCGAGCGGCTCGCTCCCTGAACGCGCTGGGCCCCGGGCGCGGCGCGAGGAATTCCTCGCCGAGGAATGAACCGGTCAGTCCTGGTGTCCAGCCTCTGCCGCGCGTTGGTGGAGACGTTCGCGGATTTCATCGGGAGTGTACGCACGCCGCACCCGTTCGTCGCGCGCGATGAGCACGCCACCGGCGGCGACGCCCAGGAGGCCCGCGATGCCGAGCCACTTGGCGATCCGGCCGGCCCAGGAGCGCTTCGGTCGCTGCCGCGCGGACCTGGGCCGTTTCGACTTGGGGCGTTGCGCACTCATGGCACAAGACTAGGCAAGACTGGCCACATGCCGCTGAGTCTGGAGGAAGCGCTCGCCCACACCCGGACCGGGGACATCTGGGTCTTCCGTGGCAGGACACGGGCCGACCGGGCGATCCGTGCGGTCACGAACGCACCGGTCAACCACGTCGGGATGACGGTCGCGATCGACGACCTGCCGCCGCTGATGTGGCACGCGGAGCTCGGCCGGTCACTGCCTGATGCGTGGACGGGTGGGAAGCACTCGGGGGTGCAATTGCACGATCTGCGCGCGGCCGTGGTGCGCTGGCAGGAGCGCTATCACCAGCAGGCTTGGTTGCGGCAGCTCACGCCCGAGGTCGGGCGCGCCGAGGAGGACGCGCTGCTGCGGGTGATCGCCCGGCTCAACGGCGTGTCGTTCCCGTCGACCAGCCGCCTCGCCTGGCGCTGGCTGCGGGGGCGCACGACCCGGCCCAAGGCCCTCATCGGACAGCGTTCCGAGCCCGATCCACTGCGGCCGGCTGTGGCCTATTGCGCGGAGGTGGTGGCGCTGTCGTTCGAGGAGATGGGCATCCTGCCGGAGGAATACCCGGCGAACTGGTACGACCCGGGCAAGTTCTGGAGCGGTGACCAACTCCCGCTCGCGCAGGGCTGGCAGTTGAGCGCCGAGATAGCGGTCGCGGGAGAGGTCTGACCGAGGCAGGTCAGGAGAGCCGGATCGGGATGCGGTGCGCGCCGAAGGTGCCCGCCCTTTCACCGAACCGACCCGGCAGCGCCGAGCCGCACTGCGGACAGGCGCCCTCGGGGGTGAGGTCATAGCGAAGGATCTCGTACCAGTCCCGCACGACCAGTTCCGACCCGCAGCCGGCGCAGAAGGTGGTGTCTCCCGCACGGTCGTGGACGTTGCCGGTGTAGGCGTACCGCAAACCCGCTTCGAGCGCGATGTCGCGTGCCCTGGTGAGGGTGGCGGGTGGGGTGCGGGGGACATCGAGCATCCGGTGATCGGGATGGAAAGCCGAGAAGTGGATGGGGGTGTCCGGGCCGAGTTCGCGGACGATCCAGTCGCACTGTGCCCTGAGTTCGCCGGGGTCGTCGTTGTGGCCGGGAATGAGAAGCGTGGTGATCTCGAACCAGACGTCGGTGTCGTTGCGGAGATAGGTCAAGGTGTCGAGCACGGTCGCCAGCCTCGCGCCGGTGAGCTTGCGGTAGAAGTCATCGCGGAAGCCCTTGAGGTCGATGTTGGCGGCGTCCATGTCGGCGAAGAAGTCGCGGCGGGCCGTGCCCTGGAGATAACCGGCGGTGACGGCGACGGTCTTGATCCCGGCTGCACGGCAGGCGCGGGCGACGTCGATGGCGTACTCAGCGAAAATCACGGGGTCGTTGTACGTGAAGGCGATGCTGTGGCACTTCCAGGCCTGAGCGACCGTGGCCAGGTCGTCGGGGCTGGCGCTGTCGGCGAGCGCATCCATCTGGGCCGCGGTCGAGATGTCGTGGTTCTGACAGAATTTGCAGCCGAGATTGCAGCCGGCGGTGCCGAACGAGAGGACGCTCGTCCCGGGATAGAAGTGGTTGAGCGGCTTCTTCTCGATGGGATCGATGCAGAAGCCGGAGGATCGGCCGTAGGTCGTCAGGACCATGCGGTCACCGATGCGCTGCCGCACGAAGCAGAAACCCCGCTGGCCGTCCCGGAGGCGGCATTCGCGCGGGCACAGGTCGCACTGGATTCGCCCGTCGTCGAGCGGTCGCCAATAGCGGGCGGGGTGGTTCATCGCTCGCTCCAGGACGTGACCGTGTAGCGCGACACCGTCCAGTCGGGTCCCCACGGTTGCCGGTCGAGGCGCGCCTTGGCTTTGAGGTGGGTCAGGAAGTCACGCGGGTCGGGGAGCTGGTCCCAGACCTGCGGCAGAAAAGTGCCGCGGCGATCGCCTGCCTCGAGGAGCACTCCGTCGATGCCGGGCCGGAGTTGGCTGAGCAACTCGTCATCGCTGCGGCAGGCGAGGGGCTCCGGCGGGGACAGCAGGGAGACCTCGAGGTCCAGCGCCGCGTACTCCCCCGCTGTCACGGCCGAGAACCGCGGATCCAGAAAAGCCGCGTGGCGGGCGTTGCTGCGGACATCGTCGGCTATCGAGCGGTACGCAGAGATCGTGCCGATGCAGCCCCGCAGCCGCCCGCGGGTGTGCAGGGTGACGAACGAAGCGCCGTGTTCGTCCAACCAGCCGGCGTGCAGCGGCTCCTCGGCGCGGATCCCCAGGCGCTCGGCGATGGCGAAGCGGGCGAGCGGCAGGAGCACCGCGCCCGCATCATCGGGCCACGGCACACCGGCTCGCGGCTCCGCCTGCTGGGCATCAGTCCTGTTCGAAGGCACCGATCGCGGCATAACCGACAACCCTTTCCTTGTCGCCGGCCGTGTCACCGGAGTTGCACCACCCGTAGAGCTCGGTGGTCAGGCCGCGCCTGGCGCCGGTTTCCAGGAGCCCATTGACGGGCCGAGCACCACAGGCCCGGTCCGGATCGATCGGACCCGTCATCGTCACCATCTGCTGCACGGTCTCGGCATCGAGCCGCTGGGCCGTGTCATAGGGGTAGTAGTGCGACAGGTCGGTGCTGAAGACAAGGAGGGTCTCGGGACCTCCCCAGCAGCGGTCGATGACGCGCGCGACCTCATCCGGTTCGGCCACGCCGACCGAAAAGGGAACAAGTTCAAAGTCGCCGAGGACCCGCTGCAGGAATGGCAACTGGACCTCCAGCGAGTGCTCCTGGGCATGAGGGGCGTCCGTGACCAGGACCTTCGGCAGGTCACTGATGTCGGCGGTGCCGATGGCTACGTCACCGAGGGGGGTGTTGAAGCTGCTGCTCGACGGCAGCGCGAGCCCCCGCAGCGCGACGCGGTGGCTGGGGCCGAACATCACCACCCGGGTGATGCGCTCCGCAGCCGGTTCGACGCGTGCGTAGGCCTGCGCCGCGGTCGAACCGGAATAGATATAGCCCGCGTGGGGAACGATCACGACCTTGGGCACGCGGGGATCAGGACCCGCTTGGGCACGTCCCTCGGCCAGCAGGCCATCGACGGTGCCGGCGAGATCCGTCTTGCCGCCGGGGTAGAACAGTCCCGCCACCGCGGGACGGCGAACTCTGCGCATGTCCATCACTCCTGTGTGACTGGCTCTCACCTCCAACGTACGTCCCCCGGGAAAGATGCGCGCCGCAACCGCGGAAACCGGTTATCCCGGACCGACCGGGCGGTAGGCCTCCGGCACCTCAGGTCGCTCCCGGAGGGGGCCCCGGTTCAGCCGGCGACGGAATCGACCCATGCGCGCAGGGCAGGCATCGCGAGCGCACCACGCTGTTCACCAACCTGCTTGCCGTCGACGAACATCAGCAGCGTGGGGATGGCCTGGACACCGAAGCGGGCCTGCGTCTCCGGCGAATCGTCCACGTTGACCTTCACCAGCTTGAGCCGGCCGGCACGTTCGGTCGCCAACCCCTCCAGCAGAGGCGACAGCTGGCGACAAGGACCGCACCACACGGCCCAGAGGTCGACCAGGACCGGCACCCGCGAACTGTCCGCCACCTCGTCGTAGTCGCGGTCGCCGGCGTCCGCGATCCACGGGAGGTCGGCCTGGCACTTCGCGCACCGCGGGGTCCCGGCTGCGATCGCCGGCACCCGGTTCTTCGTCCCGCACGAGGGGCAGGGCGTGACTTTGCTCGTCATGGGTCAACCGTACTTCGGGTCAGTGGAGATAGGCCTCCGCCCGCAGGTTGTTGGTGATCGAGTGGCCGCCCCGGATGTTGAAGTTGTAATGCTCGACGTTGACCGAGCCGTCCGGGTTGATGCCGACCACGATCCCGACGTGGCCATAGCCACCGCCACGGCTCGTGCCCCACCAAGCGATCGACCCGATCTGGGGCACGTTGCTCACTGGGCGGCCCCGATCGATCCAGCCCTGGCGCCAGCCTCGGGCGTGCCCGTCCCCACGGCCGTTGATCTGACTCCAGACCATGCCCTTGCGCCAAGCCACGAAGTCGGTGCAGTTGCGATAGGCGAACCCGCGGGCGGAATACTGGTAGCCGAACTTGCACCACACCGTGCCGCACGGGACTGCATCATGGTCCGGGTAGCCACCGTTCGGCAGGGACACCTGTCCGGTGACGAACGAATATCGCAGCTGCCCGTTCTGGAACTGCTGGGTCGCGACTCTGTTGGCGGTCGATTCGGCGGCCCGAGGATAGCCGAGGGCGCCGCGTTCGTATCCCTGGCGTGCGTACTGCTCGAGAATCGCTCCGCGCACCGGATGCGGCCCTGTGCCAGGTGACCAGAGGATCAGGCCTCGCTGAAACCGCTGACCGCAACCGCTCTGGACCAGCCCGCAGAACTCATCGGACGTCGGGTAGCCGAGCGGCCCGGCCTCCCAGCTGGAACCGGCGTACGCCGTCATGATCGCCCCGAGCACCACGCGGGTGCCCGCGGACGGGTGGTAATAGATGTTTCCGCCTTGGAACCGCTGCCCGCAGCCACCGTCACGGAGGCCGCAGAACTCACCGGAGGTCGGATAACCGAGGCGGCCGTTTTCGAACGGCTCGCCCGCGTAGCGTCCCAGCATCGCACCCCAGACCGGGTGCGCTCCGGTGCGGGCGCTCCAGAACAGCACCCCGCCCTGGAACCGCTGGCTGCAGCCGCCGTCCCGCAGGCCGCACATCTCGGCCGAGGTGGGATAGCCGAGTCGACCACTTTCGAAGGCCAAGCCCGCGTACCCACCGTGCACGGCGCCCCACACCGCCTGAGCTCCGACGTGGGGGTGCCACAGGATCAAACCGCCCTGGAACCGCTGCCCGCAGCCACCGCCGCGCAGTCCGCAGAACTCACTGGAGGTCGGATAGCCAAGCCGCCCGCTCTCCCAGCCCGCCGCGCCCCAGCGGTCGCGGATCATGCCGCGGATGTAGTGCGCGCCAGTGGCCGGGTGCCAATAGATCGAACCGCCGCGGAACTGTTGGAAACAACCGCCGGCGGGCAGACCGCAATACAACGGCATCAGCGCCGGCCCGAGCCACCCACGCTCACCACCCTGGCTCAACCAGAGGGCCCGCACCGCGTCGTCCTGGATGGCCAGCGGTGTCGCGGGCTCCGGCGTCGGGGTGGGGGTGCTGCTGGGAGTCGGGGTGGGCGTCGGAGTCGGGGTGGGTGTCGGTGTGGTGGTGGGGGTCGGTGTGGGCGTTGGGGTTCGGGTGGGCACCGACGTGCGCGACGGGGTCGCCGTCTTCGTAGCCGTGTGCGCTGAGGGGATCGCTGACGCAGGCGTCGCTGAAGAGGAGCTCGCCGAAAAGGTCGTTGAGGAGGGGTGCGCCGACGGGGTGGGGGTACGCGTCGGGCTCGGCGACGGGGAGGTCGTCGGCGTACCCGCTGCGCCTGGAGCAGGACTCGACGGCGCGGCTGACGCCGGTCCGCTCAGGACAGGGAGAACGACGAGGACCAACGCGAGGCCCCACAACAACGACCGATGTGGCAATCCCATGACTCTCCTGCAGGCTCACTGTTCGCCACGCATTCTTCGAGTCTCATGCGTCACAGCGCTACCACTAACCTCGTTAATCCCTTCTGTCACACAGAATCGCGGCCACCGAAAGACAGCCGTGTGGTTTTGCGAAGCGCCTAGCCAGCGCGATGTCCTGGCCGATCGGGCGGCACGACGGCATCGCGACGGATTCGGCTGAAGCGTCGGTTGAAGGTTGAGGCTCCAGATCGGCCCAGGAGGGCTGTCAGTGACAGACGAGCCGTTGGCTCACGATGTCGGAATAGAGCTCCAGCCCGTCATAGTGGGCCACGTGGATCGTGTCGGACAGGTCCGCTCCCCCCGGGTCGATCTCTGCCAGCAGGTTCGGCCGCTCGAGAATGCGCTGCTCGTTCAGCCGGGTGCCTGCCTGCCCCTCGAACAAGGCGACATAGAAGATGCCGGTCTCGACGAGATCTTGGAAGAAGTGACTCCCGTAGGACAGTTCGGGCAGGAAGTTCCCGTCCGCATAGGTGAACTCGCACAGCACCGATGCGTTGCAGACCTCCGTGAACCGCACGGGCACCCCCAGCGAGGGCGTCGTGGTTCCCCACCGGCCGGGGCCCATGAGCATGAAGTCCTCACCCTTCAGCAGGCGGTTGAGCAGGCCGATCTCGCGGGCAACCGCATAGCGGTCCTGCTGGCCCATCGCCAGATAGGCCTCCGGGCGCACCGCAACGACATAGCGGATCGGCAGGCGCACGTTGCCGCCCATGAAGTTGCCCTGGGTCGTGAAGAGACAACTGGCGTCATCACACGCCTCGGGCACCGCGACGGCCTTCCCGAGACCGCGCGTCTGGAGTGGTCGGCATTGAACGAGATTGATCCGCCAACTGTCGGTGTCGGTGACGTTGAGCGTGAACTCGATATCCACGGGGTACGCGTACGCCTCCTCCAGCGCCCGCAGCGCAGACCGCAGATAGGCGGGGAACTCGCCATTCAGCAGACCCGCGAAATCCAGGACCGTCGGCCGCTGCCGGGGGCGGCGACCACGCTCCCGCAGGCGGCGGATCATCTGATAATCGGGGGTCGCGAACAGCGACCAGGACGCGCCGATGTCGGCATCGAGAAGATCGGTGAGGGGCACCGTCCGGTGGTCCCCCTCGGTGAGGTGCAGCACGTCAACGTAGTGCTGCGACCAGCGCGCCTCGTCCGCCGGGTCGACCAGCGCCTTTCGCGTCGGGTGATCGAGCGCCACAATGCGCGCGTAGTCCTGATGGATCCGGTCCACCGCCCGGGTCCCGAGGCCGAACACCAGGCGCGCCATGCCGGCGCTGGGGTCGGTGTCCGGATCCCAGACATACAGGTTCGAGGAATTCGCGACACCCGCCGCGTGCGGGAAGAACATCGTGTCGTGGTATTCACCGGAGACCCGCTGCACCAGGACGGCCATCTGCTCGTCGCGTTCGACGAGGTTGCGGTTCATCCGGTACGCGAGCGCATCCTCCGAGACCGCTGAGGCGTACACGGTCAACACTGCCTCCTCGAACGCCTGGAGGCGCTCCTCGGGGGTGCCGTGGTTCACGCAGAAGACGGAGTCGTATTTGCCCGCGAATGCGTTGCCGTAGTTGTCCTCCAGCAGCGACGACGAGCGGACGATAATCGGGGACTGACCGAAGTATTCGAGCATCCGCATGAACTGTTCGCGGATGGTGGTGGGGAACTTGCCGGTGCGGATCACCGCGCGGAGCTCGGCCGCGGCCGAGAAATAGCCCTCAGTGGTCTTGTGCGCCGACCAGATGCGCCACCAGTTGTTCGCCACCAGGTAGGTGTAGAAGAGGTCGGCACCGAGGAAGAAGGAATCGTGGGGCTCGAACCGGTGGGAAAACGGTTCGACCGGGTGGTTCTCGAGCACCGCGCGCGCGACCAACATGCCCACCGACTTGCCACCGACCGCGCCGGTGCCGATCTCCCGGTCCGCGATCGACAACAGATCGGCGAGGTTGAGATAGCGCCGGCAAAGCTCGACCATCGGCCCATCCCGGCCGATCAGCATCGCCATCAGGAGATCCTTGGCCGCGTCCTGCTCGTCCGGCATGCCGAACAGCGCATCCCGGGCCCGGTCCAACATCACGTGCCAGGGGTCGGGCTGCTCACCGCCACGATTCAGCGAGGCGAACAGGCGGGCGGAGGCGCCCGAGGAGGTGATCGAGACCGCTTCGTCTCCGACGATCCGATGCGGGAAGAACATCGTCGGCGAGTAGCGCTCCCACACCTTCAGTGGGTGGACGTAGGCCTTGTCGTCGATCAGATAGAGATCGAACAGGACCTGGGTGGTGTGACGGATCGAAGCGATCGTGGCGAAGCTGTGGAGATTGCGGGTGATCGCGAAGTACGCCACCGTGTCCAGGTCGTAGAGCCACGGACAGGTGACGCTGAAGAAGTTCATCACCATGAGGTCCGAATGCCAGTGGCTCAGCAGATCCGACAGGCAGTCGAACACATAGAACACCCGGTGCCCCTCACGGGCCACCAGATGATGGACAGTGGTCGCGAAGTGCTCGAACCCCTCGGCGGGGTCCAGCTCGATGACGGTGATCCCGGTGGTGTCGAGGATCACCGGTGGGTGGTTCGCGAACCGGACGTAGATGACTCGGCGCCCGTCTGCCAGCGCCCGGGCGACATAGGGGTCCACGACCCGGCGATAGTCCTCCACCGAGTCGACCTGCCACACCACGTTGTCCCCGAGGCGCAGCCCGTCGATCACTCGGTCGATCCCGGGAAAGCCGGTGGAGACGGCGTTGTAGGTGTCCACGTTCCTGCCTTGGCCTGTCGCGCCGCACAGGTCGGCGCTGATCCTGTCGATCCAGTCAGCCTAGCGACGACGGCGTCAGGAACCCGCGAGCCCGCCGAGGTCGAACACGCGGAAAACTGCGGCGTACTCAACTCCCGACGCACGCCCACCCTCCCGCAGGATCTCCGGGATGAACTCCGCGGGCACCGGATGGTTGGGGAGGTCCGCCAGATAGGCCGCGTGGCATTCGAGCGACCTCACGCCGGCAGCGACGGCCTCGGCATCCACCTCGACCGCATGCGTGGGCTGGGAGTGACCGGCGACCAGCAGTGCCTTGGCGTGCCACTTGGGCAGCCCTTCATCAACGAGTTCCCGGAAAATCCAGTTGTTGTCGGCGTCCCGCACACCGTCGATGGTCGACAAGCCGGCAGCCCGGTGGTCGGCTTGGTTCAGACCGCCATAGGCCTCGACGTCGAAGTTCGCAGTGAGCACGACATCCGGGCGGAACTCCCGGACCATCCGGGCGATGTCACGACGAAGGTCGAGGCCATAGACGAGGGTGCCATCGGGGTGGTTGAGAATGCGGAGAGCATCGACGCCGACCTCGGCGCAAGCTCGCTGCTGCTCTTCCGCACGCAGCGGGCCGACCTCCTCCGGCGGGAGTTGCATGCCGGCCTCGCCGGAGGTGAGCAGGAGATAGGCGACCTTCTTGCCTTGCCGCGTCCACTGCGCCACCGCGGCCGAAGTGCCATATTCCAGGTCATCGGGATGCGCCACCACACAGAGGATGCGCGACCACTCCGCATCGGGCAGCGCTGGCAGGGTGGAGGGGGTCTCTGTCATGCACCCATTGTGGCGAGAGCCTCCATGCTGCGCGGCTCGGGGCCCTCGCGGAGCCACTCCCCGTGGCCCGGCCCAACAGCGTTTCGCAGAATGAAACGGTCGGGTTGCGTCGGCCATGGATTTACTTCATACTTTAAGTGAAGGTTCAACCACGAAGAATCCAGCTCCACAGCAGAAGCTCCTGAAGGGACTCACCATGACCGCTCTTACCCAGCTCGCCGGCACCTACACCATCGATCCGTCGCACACCGAGATCGGCTTCGTCACCCGCCACGCGATGGTGACCAAGGTCCGCGGCTCGTTCAACGACATCTCGGGCACAGCCAGCACCGAGGCCGGCCTCCAGAACGCCAAGATCGAGGTCAACATCCAGGTTGCCTCCGTCGACACCCGGAACGCGGACCGGGACGCCCACCTGCGCTCGGCCGACTTCTTCGACGTCGAGCAGTTCCCGGCGATCACCTTCGCGTCCACCGAGGTCGTCGCAGCCGACGACGAGACGCTGCGCGTGACGGGCGACCTGACCATCAAAGACGTCACCCGCCCGGTGACCATCGACTTCGAGTACAACGGTGCGGCAACCGACCCGTTCGGCAACGAGCGTGTGGGCCTGGAGGGCCAGATCCAGGTCAACCGCAAGGACTGGGGCCTGACCTGGAACGCCGCGCTCGAGACCGGCGGCGTCCTCGTGTCCGAGAAGGTGACCCTCGTCTTCGAGGTGTCCGCCATCAAGGCTGCCTGATCAGCTCCTGATAGACCGGTCGCAGAACGCCCACGTCGGATTCCCGGCGCGGGCGTTCTGCCGTCTCCGGGAGGACCCGGCAGACTTGGCGCACGGTCCGGGCGCCGGTGTCGGCGTCCCGCTTGAGGAAAGGAACCACCATGGCCACCCTCGTTCAGTTCGACTTCCCCGCCAACGGCCCCTGGGGCGCCGAGATGTCGGCCGCGTACGCTCCCCTCGCCGACGACATCGCCGCCGAGCCGGGCCTCCGCTGGAAGATTTGGACGGAGAACGCCGAGACGCAGACGGCGGGCGGCATCTATCTGTTCGATGATGCCGAGTCCGCGAAGGCGTACGCCGAAAAGCACACCGCAAGGCTCCAAAGCTTCGGCATCACCGACATCCGCGCCCTGTTCTTCGACGTCAACGAGGCCCTGAGCGGCACCACCCGCGGGCCGCTGGGCTGACGGCCGGACTATTTGTCCGCGACCCCGACGCCCAGATCGCTGAGGAACGCCTCGGCCCAGTGGTTGATGTCGTTGGTGAAAACCTGCCGGCGAAGCGTCCGCATCCGGCGGCGCTTCTCCGTCACCGAGGCATTGGCGGCATCGAGGATGGTCTGCTTCATCCCGTTGATGTCATAGGGATTCACCTGCCACGCCTGCTTCAGCTCGCGCGCGGCGCCGGCAAACTCGCTCAACACCAGAGCGCCGTCGCCGGTGCCGCGGCAGGCGACATATTCCTTGGCGACCAGGTTCATCCCGTCGCGCAACGGGGTGACGACCATGACGTCCGCCGCCCGATAGAGCGCGGCCATCTCCTGACGCGGGTAGCCCGAATGCAGATAGTTGATCGGTGACCGCCCGATTCTGCCCATGTCGCCATTGATGCGGCCGACCAGCAACTCGATGTCGTCGCGCAACTTGCGATATTCGTCCACGCGCTCCCGCGAAGGCGTTGCGATCTGCAGGAAGACGGCTTTGTCCGGATCGAGTTGTCCCGACTGGAACAGCTCACCGAACGCCCGGATGCGCTGCCTCAATCCCTTCGTGTAATCGAGCCGATCCACACCGAGGAACACAATCTCGGCGTCGAGGTCATCCCTGATCTGCTGGGCACGTGCGAGGGTGTCGGGCTGGCTGGCTAGATCCTGGAAGGCGTTGGCGTCGATGGAGATCGGGTACGCCGCCGCGCGGCCGCGGGTGCCATCGGCGCGGACGAATTCCCCTCGCTTCGTCTCGAGGCCCAATCGATCGCGAATCAGCCTCAGAAAGTTGGCCGCCGCGCCCGGCACCTGGAAGCCGACGATGTCGGCGCCGGTGAGGCCCTCGAGGATTTCCTTGCGCCAAGGGAGTTGGTTGAACAACTCCTGCGGAGGAAACGGAATGTGCAGGAAGAATCCGATCTTCAGGTCCGGACGCATCCCGCGCAGCATCTGGGGCACCAACTGCAGTTGATAGTCCTGCACCCAGACGGTGCCGTCCTTCTCCGCAACCTCGGCTGCTGCCTCGGCGAAACGCTGGTTGACCTTGACATAGGCGTCCCACCACTCACGGTGATACTCGGGGAACGCGACGGAGTCGTGGTAGAGCGGCCACAAGGTGGCATTCGACATGCCCTCATAGAACTCTGCGACCTCATCGGCCGCCAACGGGATCGGCACCATCTCGATCCCGTCGTGCGCGAATGGCTCGAGGATCTCGTCCGGCGATCCGTGCCAACCGACCCAAGCGCCCTCCTTGGCCTTCATGATCGGCTCCAGCGCGGTCACCAGTCCACCGGGAGACGTGCGCCAGCCGGGCTGGCCGTCGGCGTCTGTGGTTCGCTCGACTGCGAGGCGATTTGCCACCACCACAAAGCTCGCGTGCGGGGCGACCTGGCCGGATCGGGGGTTGTTGGTCATGTGCACCTCCACCCTCCACGCTAGCCTGTGGCCGGAATCGGCGGACGTGAGGCGGACATGGAGATGGAAAGCGACCTGGGCACGGAGGCCGGCCGGCGGGCTTGGCGAGCGATCGTCGAGGACCCAGCCGGGACGCTGCTGTGCAGCGACTTCGACGGCGTGCTCTCACCGATTGTGCGGGACCCGGATGCCGCGTGGGCTTCGGAGGAGACTGTGGGCGCACTCGCCCGCCTGGGACAACGCGTCGGCAAGGTCGCGGTCGTCACCGGCCGCATGGCCCGCAAGGCCGTCCAACTCGGCCGCCTGGACGAACGCCAGGGTCTGGAGACGATGTCCGTCCTCGGGCTCTATGGCTTCGAGCGCTGGGACGCCGCGACGGGCGAATTCGACGAGCCGAGGGCCCCCGACGGCGTCGCGGCCGCTGCGGCCGAGATCCCGCGGTTGCTCGCAGGCCTCGGGTTGGGCTCCGCGCGCGTTGAAGACAAGCGCCTGTCGATCGGCGTGCACACCCGTGAGCTCGATGATCCTCAGGCTGCATATGCGGCTCTCGAGGCTCCCTTGATCGAGCTGGCCGCGCGCCACGATCTGCGGCTCGAGCCTGGCAAGTTCGTGTTCGAACTCCGGGCGCCCGGGATCAACAAGGGCGACGCGGTCCGCCGTCTGGTGGCCGAGGTCCGCCCGCGCACGATCGTGTTCGCGGGCGACGATCTCGGCGATGTCCCGGCCTTCGAAGCGGTGCGGGAACTCCGCGAGGCAGGCACGCTCGAAGGCCTGTTGATCTGTTCCGGGTCCGACGAGCAGGACGCGCTGCAACCGCTCGCGGACATCGTGGTGCCAGGCCCCCCTGGCGTCGCGGAACTTCTCGATCGGCTGGCGACCGAGCTCGAACGCTGAGTCAGCCGAACCGCTCGTGTCGCATCGGCGTGCGGCTGGGATCGACGCGATCGGGCGGGATCACCTCCGGGACCATGTCGGCACCAAGCCGAACCTCCCACCGGCTCCTGGTCGGCTCGGCCCAGAAGCGTTGCGGCTCCACGAGGGCGTGATGGTGGGGACACAGCAAAACAAGGTTCTCCAGGGCCGTCGGTCCGGAAGCCCACCACGGCACGATGTGATGGGCTTCGCAGCGGTCATCGCTGACATCGCACGCCGGAAAGATGCAGCCCCGGTCCCGTGCGCTGAGTGTCCTGCGGATTGCCGACGGCACAAGCCGCTGGGTCATGCCGACATCGAGCGGTTCGGAATCTGCCCCCAAGACGATCGGCATGAGGTCGGCATCGCAGCACATCCGGCGCAGCTCGCCGGGGCTGATCTCCTCGCCACTGTCCAGAACGCCGTTCTGCTCAAGGAGCTCACGCAACTTGTCGAAGCTCATGAGCACCACCACCCGGGGCCGGTCGCCTGCCAGAGATCCGGCCCGTCGACCCCGGCGCACCCAAGCCATCAGTCCGTCCGCCATGCGCTGTCCGAACGTCCGGTAGTCGCCATCCGGCAAGTCCCGGCCCGCTCGACGGTCGGCCTCGACCTCCGCCTTGATGTGCTTCTGGAAAGCCGCGGCCTCTGCGTCGGGCAGACGGCCCTTGATGATCGTCGTCCCATCCCCGGTGGAATGAAAAGCCAGCGAACGGCGCTGAACTGCCCGCTGCCGCCGCTGCGCGGCTTCGGCTTCCTTGTCGATGGCCTCATAGACTTCCGGCACCACCTCCTTCAGCACGGCGTCTCGCGACCGGGCCAACTTGTGGGCATTATCAAGTTCGGCGCGCTCCAGGAGTGCGGCCAGGACCAAGTCGATCTCCTCGCTGGTCATGCCGCCCGGCAGCTGACGCATCACTCCGGCGATCGAACGGGCCTGGCCGATCCCGACGTTTCCGGCCAACACCGCCTGCCGCAGCGGCTCGTGAGCGAGGACGTCGCCACCGGCGAACACCAAGCCCGCAACTTCTTTCGTCGTGACGCGGCGGTCCTGGGCCAGCAGACTTGCCAGCGGCGTCCCTTTGGCCTCCACAGCGGCCTCCGCGGATTCGGCCTCACTGGCGAGCACCGCCGCCACCACCCGCGCGCGCTGAGCCAGCAACACCGCAGCGGAGGCCAGCGAAACGCGTTCCTCGGCCGTCACGTCCTCACGTTCGAGGCACGCGAAACGATCGATCGCCGTCTCCAGCATCACCAGCACCCCGCCGCTGTCGACGCCCGTCAGCGGACAGACACCGGCCCCACACTCCGTCTCCATGCACGCACAATGCGAGCTTCCGGCCCCCGCGTGCCGCCCACCCCACCCGCCTGTGGACAACTCTCCCGGCCCCAACCCGCTCTGTGGACAACCCCCGCCAAAGTCGTGGGACCTAA
Source organism: Ammonicoccus luteus (assembly GCF_050880385.1). NCBI lineage: Bacteria > Bacillati > Actinomycetota > Actinomycetes > Propionibacteriales > Propionibacteriaceae > Ammonicoccus > Ammonicoccus luteus. The sequence goes on along the minus strand of NZ_JBNZCI010000004.1, from coordinate 352,296 downwards.
GATCCAGGCATGACGAGCATCCGATGGGGAATCGCCGGCCTGGGCGCGATGGCAAGCCTGCTCGCTCAGGACCTTGCGCTCGTGCCCAACGCCGAACTGGTGGCCGTGGCCTCCCGGTCGTTGCCCAAAGCCGAGGAGTTCGCGGCCCGCCATGGGGTCCCACGACCGCTTGGTTCCTATCGGGCACTCCTCGAGGACCCCGCGATCGACGCGATTCACATAGCCACCCCCCATTCGCTCCACTGCGACCTGGCTCTGGCCGCGATCGAGCACGGCAAGGCCGTCTTGGTCGAGAAGGCCTTCACGGCCACCCACACCGGAGCAGTGACCCTCGTCGAGGCGGCCCGCCGCAATCGGGTGTTCGCGATGGAGGGCATGTGGACGCGCTTCCAACCGGCGATCGTCGAACTCCGGAAACGGATCAGAGCCGGCGCCATCGGGACGCCACTGACGATTCAGGCGGATCTGATGGCCCGTCGCCAATTCGCCGAGACCGATCGGCTGTTCGCCCGGGAGCTCGCAGGTGGCGCCCTGCTTGACCTTGGCTGCTATCCCGTCAGCCTCGCGCAACACTTCCTGGGAGACGTCTCCGCCATCGACTGCCAAGCCCGCCACTATGCAAACGGCGCCGACTCCGCAGCGACGATCAACCTCCGACATGGCAATGGCGGCCTGTCCGCTCTCTCGATCGGGTTCGACGCACACGGACCGGGCCGCTTCGCGATCTATGGCACGGCTGGCTGGGTCGAGATCCTCCCGCGCTTCCACCACCCCACGACCGTGCTGCTCCACCGCCCCGACGCCGAACCGGAGACCATCAGCCGGCCCCCGTTGGGTCTGGGATACAGCCACGAGTTGATCGAGGTCAGCGAACGCGTGCTGGCCGGCGACACCGAATCCGCCACGATGCCCCTCGATGACACCCTCGAGGTCATGCGCGTCCTCGACGAGTGCGCACGTCAGATCGGTGTGCATCACACCGAGCAGACTGCCCCACTCGACTGACGCCGCAGTTCGCCGGGCTCCCGAGAAAAAGAAAGTACGCCCGCCCAGCGCATGGCCGGACGGGCGTACTCGGATCAGTTCGAGCTCGGGAGCTCAGCCGTGTGCGGCCGTGTCCTCGACCGCGGAGCTGCGGACCAGTTCCTCCTCACCGGGGACCTCGGCGTGCAGGAACTTGTAGGTCAGGCCTGCGATGACCGCACCGATGATCGGGGCCACCCAGAACAGCCAGACCTGCGCGAGCGCAGCCGGGTTGAACACCGCGACACCCAGCGAACGGGCCGGGTTGACGGAGGTATTGGTGACCGGGATCGAGATGAGGTGGATCAGGGTCAGCGCCAGACCGATCGCGATCGGCGCGAAGCCGGCCGGAGCCCGCTTGTCGGTGGCGCCGAGGATCACGAACAGGAAGATCGCGGTCAGCACGATCTCGATAATCAGGGCCGCCATGAGGCTGTAGCCGTTCGGCGACAGGTCACCGAAGCCGTTCGTGGCGAACGAGCCCGCGGCCGTCCCGTCGATGGCGAAACCGTCCTTGCCGGACGCGATCAGATAGAGCACGCCACCAGCAGCAATGCCGCCGACGACCTGGGTGATGATATAAGGCAGCACCGCGCCGGCCTCGATCCGCTTCGCGGCGAAGGCGCCAATGGTGACGGCGGGGTTGAAGTGGCCGCCGGAAAGGTGACCGAGGGCGTAGGCGCCGGTCAGCACGGTGAGACCGAAGGCCAGCGCGACACCGACGAAGCCGATGCCCATGTTGACGGGGGTCGGATCATCACTCAGCACCTTCGCCGCCAGGACGGCGCTGCCGCAGCCGCCGAGGACGAGCCAGAAGGTGCCCAGGAACTCCGCCCACAGGCGGGCACGCATGGGGGGATTGGTCATTTGTTCACTCTCCACAGAAGGGGTCGGACCCGGCGAGCTTATGGGATCCGGCAGACACTCCGGTGGTCATCCGACCCAGTGGGATTCCGGTTCCTGCATCGGCTGTTATGCCCTCTCCACGGACCGCCACCGATCGACGCATACTTGATCCATGGAGCTCTCGCTGACGCTCCTGCTGGTCATGGCAGGCCTCGTGGCAATGGTGTGGCTGGGGTGCCGTCGGACCCGACGGCACCGCGCTGGCCTGCCCGGATTCGACCGGAACGACCCCGCCGATTCCCTCGACCGATTCGACCCCAACGATCTGTCCGAACTGTCGGCCAGCCTGCGGGCCATCGTCGCCGAACACCACGCGGCTCTCCCCGCCGACGCCGAGTCACGCCTAAGGTCGCGGCTGCAGCGCGTGATCAGCCGACGCTCACCGGTCCGCCGGATCGCCGCTGCGCCGATCCCAGGCGCCACGCGGATCTGGTTCGCGGATGGCACGGGGATCCTCGTCCGGTGCCAGCAGGGTCGGCTGGCACTGCTGGCCTATCAGGCGAGCCGTCATCCCGTTTGCCTCACGTCCTGCCGGCTGGGTCCGAACGGCCCCGAGTTGGTCTTCGACTATCAGGGCGGTCAGTTCACCGCTGTCGTTGTCGGTTTCGATCAGGCCGACTGAACTGCCGAGTGGCGGCCACTGCTATCCCCACATGCCACGGATCAGACTGCGCGCGTGCCCGCCGACCCAGATGGTGTCGCCGACCCGCTCCACGAAGACTCGGCCGGCGCGCCCGATGACAGTGCCCTGCGCTGCGACATACCGTGCCGGCAGGGCGCCGGAAGCCGTCAGCCACATCGCCAACCCCGCGTTGGCGCTGCCCGTCACCGGGTCCTCCACGATCCCGGCTTCCGACACGAAGCACCGCACCTCGACCTCCGCAGGGCCCCGCCCACCCCAGGGCCCGATCAGGGCGACGTTGTGCCGCAACCGAACGGGGTCCGGCTGCACTGCCAGCACCTGTTCAGCGCTTTCGAGCCGGACACCGATCCAGCCGGGGCCGTTGTCGATCCACGCCATGTCCACGGCACCTCCGAGCCGAAGCCCCGCCAGCACTGCCGAGGCCTCTGCAGCGTCGACCGGGCCCGACCGCACCAGCGGCGGCGCTTCGAACGCGAGCAGGTCACCGACTCGCCGGATCCGGATCAGCCCGGCCGCGCACTGCTGCACGACCTCGGCGCCCCGCGGCACACCGCCGCGTTCGAGCCACGCGCGACAACTGCCCAACGTGGGGTGACCGGCGAACGGCAATTCCCCGCCCGTGGTGAAGATGCGCACCCGATAGTCCGCGGCGGCATCGGTCGGAGTCAGCAGGAATGTCGTCTCGGAGAGATTGGTCCACCGCGCAAACGCGGCCATCGTGGGGTCGTCGAGATCGTCGGCCGCGTGCACCACGGCCAGCGGATTCCCGCCGAAAGGTTCGGCGGAAAACACGTCGACCTGGTCGAAATCGTGGGTCATGCCCCCATTCTCAAGCTCAGCCCATCGCGAGCGCGGCGCGGGCCTGCGGGGCACGAAGCCCGCGTACCTTCTCGCGCATCCGCGCGCCCAACCCTCCGGCGGCATCGGCGACCGCATCGAGAACGATGCGTCCCCGCGAACGGCCGGGCTCGGGGTTCGGGAGCGACAGCCGGAAGAACTTGGCCCACACCGACCCGAGCTGGCGGGGCAGTGAGCCCGCCTCGTAGTGGAGGCCGTAGCGCTCGAAGATCGCCTTCACGCGCGGCGCCACCTGGGCATATCGATTGCTCGGCATGTCCGGGAAGATGTGGTGCTCGATCTGGTGCGAGAGGTTGCCGGACATGATGTGCATCAGCTTCGATCCGGTGATGTTGGCGGAGCCGAGCATCTGACGGACATACCAACGCCCGCGGGTCTCTCCCTCCAGAGACTCCTCGCTGAAGGTCTGGACCCCGGACGGGAAGTGGCCGCACATGATGATCGCGTTGCTCCACACGTTGCGGATCACGTTCGCGACCACATTGGCCGCCAGCGTCGGCACAAAGGCCGGGCCCGACAGCAACGGATGCACCAGATAGTCCTTGGCCGCCTGCTTGCGCACCTTGTCCATCCACGCCTTCAGCCGGGGTTCGAAGGTCTCACGATCCACCTCGCCGCGCAGATAGGGCCCGAGTTTGGCGTCATAGGCGCCGATGCCGTATTCGAACGCGAGCGCGTTCCCCACCGCGACTGCCGGCTGCCCCAGTGTGCCGAGCGTCCAAGGCTGGGCCGGATCGACGCGCAGGACCCCATAGCCCAGGTCGTCGTCCTTCCCCAGCACGTTCGTCCAGGTGTGGTGCGAGTCGTTGTGAGACTGCTTCCAGTGCTTGGCGGGCGTGACGTGGTCCCATTCCCAGGTGGTGGAGTGGATCTTGGGGTCGCGCATCCAGTCCCACTGGCCGTGGAGGACGTTGTGACCGATCTCCATGTTCTCGAGGATCTTGGCGATCGCGAGCCCAGCGGTCCCGGCGATCCAGGCGGGCGGGAAACCCGAGAACAGCAGGATCGCCCGGCTCGTCAGCTCCAGCGAGCGCTGGACCTTGATCACCCGGCGGATGTACGCAGCATCATCCGCACCCAGGTCGTTCATCACCTCGACACGCATGGCGTCGAGTTCCGCGCCGATCGCGTCCATCTCGGCGACCGTGAGCGAGTCGGCGGATCGGTGGGCCGGAACGACGGCGTCCGGCGCGATGTCGGTTGTGTTGTCGGCAGAGGTGGTACGCAGGGCGAGGCTCATGGGACTCCGTTCGCGGGTCGCGTGTGGGGGTGTCAACGATCGAGATGGCACGGACCCGCGGCTTCGCTGATGCAGGTCTGGATGGGCAGGGACTCCCCTTCGGGTGCGATGACAAGAGCTCCGGTCCGCACGTCACGGACCGTGCCGTGACTGAGCGGCGTAAGGCAACCATGGCAGATGCCCATCCGGCAGCCGTAGGGCATCAGCACACCGGCCTCCTCGCCCGCCTCGAGCAGCGTGCGGCCGGCAGGCACGTCGATCTCGAGCGCGCTCTCGGTGAAGCTCACCAAGCCGCCATCACCCACGATGGCGCGCGGCGCCGGAGTGAAGCGTTCGGTATGCAGCCGGTCGGCAAGACCGTGGTCGTCCCAGTGGTCCGTCAGCGCGTCCAGGAAACCGGCAGGCCCGCAGGCCCAAGTCTCTCGGTCGGCCCAGTCGTCCACGAGAACACAAAGGTCGGCGGCCGTGAGGCGGCCCGCGGTCGCGGTGTGCCGTTCGATGAGGCGCACTCGGCCGCCGGCTGCCAGGGCGCGGATTTCGGCGCCGGCGATCATGTCGTCCGGGCCGGCATCCGAGTGGACGTGCACCACGTCGGTTGCGTCCGACAGCCCGGCCCGCAGCATGCCGAGGACGGGCGTGATGCCGGAACCGGCGGTGACGAGCAGAACCTTGCCCGGAGCCTCCACCGGGACATGGAAGTCGCCCGCTGCCTGGGCGAGATGGACGAGATCCCCGACCTGCGCGCGCTCGACGAGGTGGCTGCTCACGAGCCCTCCGCTGATGCGCTTGGGGGTGATGCTGATCGTGGGTTCGCCGGGCGCAGAGGTCAGCGAATAGGTGCGGTGGTGACGGACTCCGGCCACGTCGACGCCGATCCGCACGTGCTGGCCGGGAACGTGCCCCCGCCAGTCCGCGCCGGGCCGGATCTCGATCGTCACGGCATCAGCGGTCTCGCGGCGCACCGCCACGATGCGCCCACGCAGATCCGCTCCGGGCCTCAGCGGGTTGATGAGGTCCAGATAGTCGGCGGGGACCAACGGCGTGGTCACCAGGTCGAGGAATCGATGGACGCGGTGTCGGACGGTGGTCCTTGTAGCGGTCACTCTTCCAGAGTACCTACGGTTTCGTAACTTACGAAACCGTAGGTTGTGTAAATAGGCAATGATTCTCAGCTGGGCGGCGAGAGTGCGCAGCCCTTGGGCCGCAACAGGCCAACATTCTCAGGAACCGTGTGCCACCTGTCGTCACCGTGCGTTCTGGAACCGGAGGATCCGGGTCAGCGCCTGGTCGACCGCTGCACGGCCCGCGGCCAGAGAAATCCGGATCGTCTGATCGCCGTGCACGTGATCGAAGTCGACCCCCGGGGTCACCGCGACCCCTTCCGCAGCCAGCAGGGCGTCGGCCCACGCACGCGAGTCCGCGAACTCCCCGAGCACCGGCGTGATCCGGGCGTACACATAGAACGCCCCGTCCGCCGGCGCCACGTCGACCCAGCCCAGGTCGTCGAGCCTGGCGAGCACGACCGCCCGGGCCTCGGCATAGTCCGCCATGGCGGCGCGGCCCTCGGCGTACGACTCCTCGCTGAACGCCTCGACAGCAGCGTGCTGCGCGGGCACGGGCGGGCACAGCGCAAGGTTGCCCGCGAGTGCCTCGAAGGCATCGATGAGGTCATCCGGCACCAGGGCCCAGCCGAGGCGCCAGCCGGTCATTCCCCAGAACTTGGAGAACGACGACACCACCAGGCCCGAGCGGTCGGTGGTCCAAGCGCAGTCGCCGCCCCACTCCTCCGCCTCCGACCCGAACGTGATGCCGTGATAGATCTCGTCACTCACCAGGCGCACGCCCTCCCGGGCGCACCAAGCCGCGATCTCGGCCAGTTGCCCCGGTGCGAACATCGTGCCCGTGGGGTTGGCCGGTGAGGCCACCACCAGGCCCGCGAGCGGCGCTTCGGCGTGGGCCTCGGCCAGTTGCGCGACCGTCGGCTGGAACCGCTCGGCGGGCCCGCAGTCCAGCTCGACCACGTGGAGATCGAGCGCGGTGAGGATGTTCTTGTACGCCGGATAGCCGGGTCGCGCCAACGCCACCCGTTCGCCGGCCTCGAAGGCGGACAGGAAGCTCAGCAGGAACGCCCCGGACGAGCCGGTGGTGATCGCGACGTTGTCCACCGGGACGTCGAGGCCGTAGCACCGCTGATAATGCCCGGACAGCGCCTCGCGCAATTCGGTGAGCCCGAGCGCGTTCGAATAGCCGAGCGGGGTCCCGTCGGTGACGACCTCCGCACCCCTGCGGCGTACCCCCGACGGCGCCCCCGACGCCGGCTCCCCCGCGCACAGCGAGATCACGTCCCGGCCGGTCGCGCGCAGCTCCGAAACTTTCCGGAGCACGGTCATCACCTCGAACGGTGGCACCTGGGCGCGGGCGGCGACCTTGAGGGCCTTCGGGGAGCCGAATGGTGCAGTCATCGGGCGTCGAGCTCCTTCACGAGTCGGGCGGCGGCGGTGTTGCGATAGGACATGTCGGCAAGTTCGGCAACCTCGGTCCAGTCGGGCTTGCCGACCACGAGATTGATGCCCAGCCAGCCGCCGGGGCCGTAGTAGGCCGGCACGAAGAACCGCTCGTCCTCCAGCAGCGCGGGGCGTTCCTCGGCGTCGGGGAGGAACAGCATGGAGCGGGCATAGGTATCAGCGGCATGATCGCCCTTCACGATCCCGCCGTAGACCGCGAAGACCTTCTTGGTGAAGAAATTCGGGTGACCGTGCGAGATTTTCTCCGCCGCCTCCGGGAGGGCGAGACAGATCCGGCGGACCTGAGCGAGCAGCGGGTCGTCATCGCTGAAACGGGGCGGATGGGCCATGAGTGGATGGTAGTGGGGGGTGGTCACCTACGCTGTCCGGGAGTGAACGAGGAGGCGACATGGGCCGTGTGACCGCCCGATTCCCGGTGACCCGGGTGACCGTGGGTGAGACGGTGACAGCGACGCGCCGGCCGGATTCGGTGAGCGCGGAGGAACCGTTGGAGATCCGCGTGAACGGGTCGCCGTTGGCGGTGACGATGCGTACGCCGGGCGCCGACGTCGAGCTCGCCCATGGGTTCCTGCTCACCGAGGGCGTCATCAGTGGCATCGACGACATCCGGACCGCTCGCTATTGCGATGGCGCCGTGGTGGACGACGAGTCCGGTCAGCCGCAGAACACCTACAACGTCCTCGACATCCAACTGGGCCCTAACGTCCCACCACCGGCGGTCGATCCGAGCCGGAACTTCTATACGACCTCCTCGTGCGGCGTGTGCGGCAAGGCCAGCATCGATGCGATCCGGCAGCAGGTGCGGTGGCCGATCGCGGATGACCCGGTGGTGTTCGACCCGGCGGTGCTGGTGTCCCTTCCGGACCGGCTGCGAGAGCATCAACGGACGTTCGACCGCACGGGCGGCCTGCATGCGGCAGCGCTGTTCACCGCAGCCGGGGAACTCGTGCACGTCGCCGAGGATGTAGGCCGGCACAACGCGGTGGACAAGGTGCTCGGAGCGGCGTTGCTGGCCGGCGAGGTACCGGCCCGCGGGCACGCCCTGACCGTGTCGGGCCGGGCCAGTTTCGAGTTGACGCAGAAGGCACTGATGGCCGGCGTACCCGCTCTCGTCGCCGTCTCCGCCCCCTCCTCGCTGGCCGTCGAAATGGCGCTGGAGGCCGGCATGACGCTGACGGGTTTCACGCGACCGCCGAAGATGAATGTGTACGCCGGCGCCCACCGGCTCAGCATGCCCTGACCGCCCGGCGGGCAGAGATTTGGGGAGCGCCACGACTCAAGGGGCAGCATCCCGGGGAGCGCCCCTCAGGGCCGAGTGGACGAACCCAGGAGCGAGGGACGCAACTTGATCGCCAAGACTCAAGGGGCAGCATCCTGGGGAGCGTCCCTTAGGGCCGAGTGGACGAACCAAAGGAGCGAGCGCAGCGAGCGACGACGTGAGGAACGAGGAGCGACCGTTCGCGGCGCGGATTGCGCCGCAATAGATATCGCGACCGTTCGCGGCGCGGATCGCGCCGCAATAAACACCCCGACCGTTCGCGGCGCGGATTGCGCCGCAATAAGTTCAGCGACTCATCCGTCGCCACGGGCGCCGGAGCCGATAGCGGCGGCCGGTGATTTCGTTGGGTTCGATGGCGACGAGGATTGGACGATCGGGTCCGAGCCAGGCGCGGAGCCCGACCTGCTCGATGCGGAACTCTTCATCGGCGGGCAGCAGGTGCGCCTCGCCCCGGACGACGACGCTGGTGCCGATCTCGTTGCCATCGTCGATCTCGTCGACCTCGAAGGCCACGCGGTGATCGGCCATGATGTTGTGGAGTTTGGTGCCGTCGGTGGTCCGGAAGACCAAGCGCGCGCCGTCGACCACATAGTTGATGGGCACGATGGTGGGGGCGCCGTCGATCACATAGGCGAGTCGCCCGAATTCGCGATGGCGCAGCACGTCCCAACAGTCCTCGGTGGACAGGGCACCCTGTCCCGTGGACGTCTCGGTCATGGCCCCTCCTGCGAATCCTGTAGTCACTACTCAAGAGTAAAGGCGATGGGCGTCGGGGGCTGCCCTGTGAACCGGTGGCCGGAACACCACTGCACCCTAACCCGCTTCACTGACGGGCTGCGTCGGCGTGTTGCCGGATCGTTGCGGTTGCCAGGTCGTGCCGACACTAGAATCGGAGCCGATTCGCACGGCGCGGCCGTGTCAAGTCGGAGGGAGATGTTGGTGCGAGTACGCCGTTCGGTGGCCGCGGTCCTGGGCCTGGTGTTGTTGGCAGGTTGCGCCGGAGGTGCCGAAACGGAACGGTCAGCCACCCCGCAGGATGCTGCCGCTGCCTTGGCAGAAGCACTGTCGAAGGGCTCGCTCGAGGACATCGGAATCCGGCAGGGCGATCCCGAGGAGGAGTTGCCGATCCTGCTGGAGGGCATGTCCGGCATGCTTCCCGAGGTCAAGGTGTCGCACGTGTCGCCGTCAGCGCAGGTGGCGACCATCAAACTCGGTTACAGCTGGCCGCTGTCCTCGCCCTGGACCTATGAGGCGGACGCCGTCCTGGTCAAGGATGGCGACCGGTGGAAGCTGAACTGGGCGCCGACGGTTCTGCACCCGAAGCTGACCGAGGAGACCCGGCTCGAACGTCAGCGCGGCGATGCCTCGGAGCGGGGCAACATCACCGGGCGCGGCGATGCGGTCCTGGTGGAGAACATTCCGCTTCAGATGTTGGGGCTGGACAAGGCCGGCCTCGACGGCGCCGAGGTGGAGGCCTCGGCACGACGGATCGCCGAGAAGACCAAGATCGACCCCGGCCCCTTCGTCGCGAAGGCCCACGCGGCCGGAGCCGAGGCGTTCGTCGACGCCGCACCCTTCCGGCAGAACGACCTGCCGGCAGACTTCCTGGCGATTCCCGGCGCCGCGATGCGCACCGTCACGATGCCGGCGCCGCAGACAGCGGGCTATGCCCAAGCGCTGCTCGGCAACATGGGCTATGCGACAGCCGAGCAAGCGCAGCAGCCCGGCTCGGAGATCGCGGAGGGAGACCTCGTGGGGGTCAGTGGTCTCCAGTTGACCTACGACAAGGACCTGCGAGGCAGCACCGGCAACAGGGTCTTCCTCGCCCAGCGGGACGAGCCGATCGGTGCCGGACGACCGACGAACGCCACCTTGTTGGCGGACTTCCCTGATGTCCCCGGAAAGTCATTGGCGACCACCATCGACGACGGGATCCAGTCGGCGGCCGAGCGGGCGCTCCAGGACGTGAAGGTCCCGGTTTCCGTCGTGGTCCTGCGGGTGGAGAACGGGGCGATCATGGCTGCCGCGGACTCGCCTGGCGCCCGGCTGGCGAACGACTCGACGACCGGCAAGTTCGGTCCGGGGCTGGCCTCGTCGCCGGTTGGCGCGCTGGCGCTCCTGCGGTCGGGCGTCAAGCTGAGCGAGCAGGTGACCTGCGACAAGGAGGTCGCCATCGGCGGTCGCACGTTCGAGAACGACGACTCCTACCGCGGCAGCACCGGAAAAATTACGCTGGCCCGTGCGTTCAGCGACGAGTGCGTGACCGCTGTGGCAGCGGCGTCCCAGCAACTGGACCCGGCGAAGTTGCCGGAAGCGGCGAAATCGCTGGGCCTCGGGCAGGACCTTGACCTGGGCGTGCCGAACAACATGGGCTCGTTCCCCGCGCCGGGTGACCCGTTGGCCAAGGCGGAGGCGCTCGTCGGTGAGGGTGGTCGAGGTGGCGCGCAGGCCTCGGCACTCGCGCTGGCGACGATGGCGGCCTCGGTGCAGGCCAAGCAGGTCGTCTCGCCCTTCCTGGTGCCCGGGCGGGAACCGAAGCTCGACGGCGCTGTGCCCCTGAGCGATACCGAGGCGAAGGCTCTCCAGGACATGATGCGGTCCCGCGCGAGCTCTTACCGGCCCTTGACGACGGTTGCGACAGGCCGTTCTGACCAGCGGGTTTGGGCTGTGGGCTCCTCGAACAACTATGCGGTGGCGGTCGTGATGGCCGATGACTCCAAGACCACGGTGACTCCCGCCCAGATCGTGCGCACCGTTTCGTCGGCAGCCGACTGAGTGGGCAGGGTCGGCGTACGCGGGACCGCAGGCCTGGCATCGCTCGCGGTGCTGCTGGCCGGTTGCGGTGGGGGTACGCCAGCGCCGCCGGACCCGACTGACCCGACCGTCGCGGCCGACCGGCTGGTCGCCGCGCTGTCCGCCGGGGATGTGCGCGGCATCCCCGCGACCACCGACCTGCAGGCCGAGCTCGACCAGATCATGGCCGGGATGGACGGCGTCCGCCCGACGGTGACCCACGGCGAGGTGCGGCGGACGGCTGGCGCCGCCGAGGTCCCGCTGACCTATGTGTGGCCGTTCGCGGCAGCGAAGTGGGAGTACACCTCAACCGGCACCCTCACCTGGTCCGGCACCGAGTGGCGGGTGGCCTGGACCGCGGGCATGATCCACCCCGAGCTGACTTCCCAGACCCGACTCGTGCACACGTCCCGACCGGCGCCGCGCGGACGCATCCTCGATGGCGCTCAGGCCGCGCTGGCCGAGGAACGGCCGGTGCTGCGGATCGGGCTCGACAAGTCCCGCGTGCCGCCGGCGGAGTGGGATGCCGCCGCCCGCGCGCTGGCGGACAGGCTCGGCGTCAATGCAGATCGGTTCGCGGCCCGCGTGCAGGCGTACGGTCCCGACGCCTTCGTCGAAGCCATCACCCTCCGCCACGACGCAGACCAGCCCGAGGGCTGGCGTGAGCTGCCCGGCGCGATCGGTCTTCAGGACAGCCGCGCGCTCGCCGTCGACAGGGATTTCGCGCCTGAGATCATCGGCGTCGTCGGCGCGGCCACGGCGGAGCAGGCACAGCAGGCCGGGCCGCCGGTGCTGACCGGGGATCCGATCGGTCTGAGCGGACTCCAACGCCGACAGGACCCCGCCCTGCGAGGCCGGGCGGGTGCCGTGGTGCGGCTGGCGCCCCGGCCCTCGACCACCGGGGCGCTGACGCCAGCGACGCCGACGGCACCGCCCACGCCGATCCCCCGCCCGCTGCTCTTCGAGGCCGAGCCGCTGGCCGGGCGGGATGTGCACACGACATTCGACGCAGACCTGCAGCTGCGGGCAGAACGCGTGATGGACACGACGGCCGGCTCCGCCGCTCTGGTGGCGGTCCGGCCGTCCGACGGCGCCGTTGTCGCAGCGGCGGTGTCCCCGGGCAGTGGCACGGACCCGCACGCGACGTTCGGGCACTTCCCACCGGGATCGACGTTCAAGATCGTCACTGCGCTCGCGCTGCTGCGCGCCGGGTTCACCCCGGATTCGCCGGTCGAGTGCACGGCCACGGTGACGGTCGACGGCCGGACCTTCAAGAACTTCACCGGCTATCCCGCAGACAAACTAGGCCGGATCACGCTGCGCGAGGCGATCGCGCAATCCTGCAACACGGCGCTGATCGCCGAGCACGCCCGGATCAGCCCGGCCGACCTGCAGCGGGCCGCGGCGAGCCTGGGCCTGGGCCAGGACTATGAGGCGGGGTTCTCGTCGTTCTTCGGGGCGGTCCCCGACCCCCGCAACACGGTTGCGTTCGCCGAGTCCCTGATCGGCCAAGGGTCGGTCGAGGCGTCTCCACTGGCGATGGCCGGCGTTGCCGCGTCAGTCGCTGCGGGACGGACGGTGGTGCCGTGGCTGGTGAGGGGGTACGCCCCACCCGACCCCGCCGCGCCACTGTCCGCCGACGAAGCGGCGGCGTTGCGCTCGATGATGTCCGCCGCGGTGGCATCGGGAACCGCGACCGGGTTGACGGGGGTGCTGGCAGGCGCCAAGACAGGGACGGCCGAGTTCGGCACCGCTTCACCGCCCGCAACGCACGCGTGGCTGATCGGTTATGCCGATGACCTGGCCGTCGCGGTCTGGGTGCATGACGGCACTTCCGGCTCGGCCGCCGCGGCGCCCATCCTGCGGGCGTTCCTGGCTGGATCGTAAGTGTGGTCGCTCAGCCGGTTTCCTCGCCGAGGCGATAGCCCAGCCCGCGCACTGTGTGGACGATCCGCGGGCCGTGGCGTTCGAGCTTGCGGCGCAGCGTGGAGATGTTGACCTCGACGACGTTGGGATCGCCGGCCCCGGACCCCCAGACCGCGGCCAGCAGCTCGCGTTTCCCGACGGTCGTGCCCGTGTGGGCGGCGAGAAAGGCCAGCACCCGGCGTTCGGTCCGGGTGAGTGACACTTCCCGGCCCCGGACCCGCACCTCGCCTTCGCCCGAGATGTTGTAGTCCCCCAGGGCCACCTCCCGCGGATCGTTCCGCGGGCCCTTGCGGCGTGCGAGGGTGCGCACGCGGGCGATGAGATCGACCATCGCGAACGGCCGGCGCAGGCATTCATCCGCACCCCGCACCTCGGCCTGGGTCACGCCGCGTTCGACCACGAGAAGGATCGCCGCGCGACTGTGCCGCCTGATCGTGCGCACCCGTTCCGCGCAGGCCCGGGCGTCCGATCCCACGATGACGATCTGCGGCTCGACCTCGCCCAGCACCCGCACGAGATCCCGCGATTCCGCGCACATGGACACCAGGAAGCCCTGGCGCCGCAGCGCGGCCGGGACCGCCGGTCCGGCCGTGACGACGTCATCCACGATGAGAACCCGTCCGGACATGCGATCCATCCTGCCTTCCTGCAGGCGCAATAACCCCCCAAACTGAAAAACACCAAATCTTCCCAGGCAATCGCCACGATCAATCAGGACAAGACCGTTCAGAGCAGGGCGCGAACTGCAGCTGCCGCCGCACCGGCCTGTTCCAGGTGCACGAAATGGCCCGATCGCACCGTGTGGTGCCGCACACCGGACACGAACGGCTCGCGCCGCAGCAGGTCGACCAAGTGGGCCTGCTGTCGCTGCCAATAGCGAACCGGCCTCGTGCCGGTCGCCGTCACCACCTCCACCCGGATCCGTCCCAGTGGGTTGGTGTCCCGCAACTCGTCCAACCGTCGCGCCCAGTCCCGGAACGCCAGGAGTTCGTCCGCAATCAGACGCCACCGCGTGATCCCCTCGTCGAGAGGGTCGAGCACCGCACGTCGTTCGGGGTCGTGGCGCACCACCGCCGGTTCCAGCCGATGCTTTATCCGTGCTGCGAAATCCGCGAACGCCGGGAGCCTGGCGGAGGTGTTTCGCAGCAAACCGCCGGTCACGATGTCGAGGGCGGCCGTGACCGGGCCGACGTGAGTCACGCTGCTGTCGAGCAACACCAGGCCCGTGACTCGGTGCGGGAACAGCCGGGCGGCAGCCTCCGCGACGAAGCCGCCCATGGAGTGGCCGACCAGGACCGCGGACTCCCCGCCCACCGCGTCCAGGGCCGCAGCGACCTGCCCGGCCGCAGCGTCGAGATCCACCTCATCCCGCACCACGGCCACCACCCGTGCCGCGGGCACCGCGTCCGCGAGCGGCAGCCAGTCGGGCCATGTCCCGCCCAGGCCGTCGCTGCACAGGACCACGGGCCCTGTCCGGCCGGGGCGCACTTCCTTCGCTGTCATCTCTCCCCGCGCAATCGTGCTATCCGCTGGCAGAACAGGAAAGTATCGGCAACTTCCGCCCGTCCACGGATTGGCAAATGCTGAAAATCTGATAGAAATGGTCGCGCTGGACTCGCCCATCCCCCGAGGGGCGGGTCCAGCGTAAATTTACGGGCGAAATGACGCCGGAACGAGCTCAGGATCCGACCGCGACCTCGATCCGGAGGGTCCACATCCCGCCTGCAGGCGCCGCAGCACTCTGGCAGGATCGAGCGACATCGACCTGAGGAGCACACTATGGCCCGCGGCGTCACGCCCGTCACCCCTGCGGATGGCCTCACCACCAAGCAGCGTCGTCACCAGCCCTTGGTCGTGGTCCACACGGGCAACGGCAAGGGCAAGTCGACGGCGGCGTTCGGGCTTGCGCTGCGGGGCTGGAACCAGGGCTGGTCGATCGGGATCTTCCAGTTCGTGAAGTCGGCCAAATGGCGGATCGGGGAGCAGGCCGCCCTCGAAGCGCTCGGCAAGGTTCACGAGGACACGGGCGCCGGCGGCCCGGTCGAATGGCACAAGATGGGCGCCGGTTGGTCGTGGTCGCGCAAGGCGGGCAGCGAGGAGGATCACGCGGCGCAGGCTGCGGAGGGCTGGGCAGAAGTACGCCGTCGCCTCGCCGCCGAGACCCACACCGTTTATGTGCTGGACGAGTTCACCTATCCCTTGAAATGGGGCTGGGTCGATGTCGACGAGGTCGTCGCCACGCTCACAGAGCGTCCGGGCTATCAGCACGTGATCATCACCGGCCGCGACTGCGATCCGCGGATTATCGAGATCGCCGACCTGGTGACCGAGATGACCAAGGTCAAGCATCCGTTCGACGAGGGCCGGCCGGGCCAGAAGGGGATCGAGTGGTAGGCCCCCACCCACCCGTCGACCTCACCTTCCACGGCGATCAGGAACTTGCCGCCGACCTGGTCGACCTCGCGGTGAACGTCCGGCTCCGGACCCCGCCGGCGTGGCTGGCGGACGCCATCCGGGCCACGATCCCGAACCTCGGGGCCTATCCGGACCCCACGGCGGCGTCCGCGGCGATCGCCGCACTGCATGGGATCGATCCAGCGATGGTCCTGCCGACCGCAGGGGGCGCGGAGGCCTTCACCCTGGTGGCCAGGGCCGGGCTCGGGGCGCGCCCTCTCGTCGTCCACCCCCAGTTCACCGAACCCGAAGCCGCCCTGCTGGCCGCCGGCCTGCGGCCGGATCGGTTCGTGCTGTCCGCCGACTCGGGGTTCACGCTCGATCCCCGCTCGGTGCCGCACGACGCCGACCTCGTGGTCGTCGGCAACCCCACCAACCCGACCGGGGTCCTGCATGCGGCGGACTCCCTGAGACAAGTGATCCATCCCGGTCGCACGCTGGTGGTCGACGAGGCCTTCATGGATGCGGTCCCGGACGAACCGGAGTCCCTCATCGGGCCGGACCTGACCGGTGTGCTGGTGCTGCGCTCGCTGACGAAGACATGGGGCCTGGCCGGCTTGCGGGCCGGCTATGTGATCGGCGACCCCGTGCTCGTGGCTCGGCTCCGCGCCCAGCAGCCGCCCTGGTCCGTGTCGACCCCTGCCCTGGCAGCGATGGTCGCCGTCTGCAGCCGTCGGGGGTCGGCGGAGGCGCGGACGGCCGCGGAGGGGTACGCCGTGGACCGCGCCAGGCTCGTCGAGGGCTTGGCGCGACTCGGGCTGTCGGCGGGGAGGCCGCGTACTCCCTTCGTCCTCACCCGTGCCTGGGCCGGCGCCCGCGAAGCCCTGCGGACCAAGGGATTCGCAGTCCGTCGTGGCGACACGTTCCCGGGGCTCGGGCCCGAGTGGATTCGCATCGCCGTCCGGGACCGGGAGGTGACCGACGCGTTCCTCGCTGCGCTCACCGAAGCGGTGGCCGAGCGAAGTGCTGCGGAGTCCCCGGCGGAGACCCCGCCTCGTTCCGAAGGCGCGCGATGAGCGCCCGCGCGGGCTGGCGCTTGGCCGTGGGCACCCTGACGGTCCTGTCGAGCGGGAGTGTCGATCCTTCGCCGGCCGCCGCCCGCTGGATGGTCGGGCTGGCGCCGGTCGCCGTGCTCCCGCTTGCCTTGGGCGCCTCGGCGCTGAGCGCAGCGGGCGCCACGCTGGGTGCACCGCAGCTTGTCACGGGCCTGCTGGTCGTTGCGTGGCTGGCCCTCATGACCCGAGGAATGCACCTGGACGCCGTCGCGGACGTCACCGACGGCACCGCCGCCGGGTGGGACGCCGAACGAGCGCGCGCGGTGTTGAAACGGGGTGACATCGGGCCGATGGGGGTGGTCGCCCTGCTCATCGTGCTGGGCCTCCAGGCTGCGTCGATCGGTGCGGTGGCAGCGACGCCGTGGGGCTGGGTGCTCGTCGGCACGCTCGTCGCGGCGAGCCGGTGGCTGATCGCGCCCGTGTGCGTGCAGGTCCCGGCGATGCCGGGGTCGTCGTTGGGAGCGGTGTACGCCAATGCCGTGCCCGGCTGGCACGCCGTGCTCTGGTCACTGGCGGGCGTCGGGGTCGTCACCGCCGCCGTCATCGGCACCGGGTCTGCCTGGTGGTGGGGACCGCTCGCCTGGGTCCCGGCCGTCGGCCTCGCGACTGCGCTGCGCGCCCACGCGGTGCGGACGTTTCACGGCATCAACGGTGACGTGCTCGGCACCGCGATCGAACTGGGCCTGACGCTGGGGCTGGTGGTGCTGGCATGCCGGTGATGCACCCCCGGCGCACCGGTCGCGCGCTGACCGGAAGGAGCCAACGATGAAGACACTGGTGACCGGAGGGATCCGGTCGGGGAAATCACGGTGCGCGGAGGAACTGCTGGCCGGGTCGGCGGAGGTGACCTACATTGCCCCCGGGCCCCACTGGCCCGACGACCACGAGTGGCGCGCGCGGGTCGCCGCCCATCGAATCCGGCGCCCGGCGCACTGGCAGACGATCGAGGATCGGGATCTCGCGGGCGTCCTCACCCGGGTCACCGGCCCTGCGCTGATCGATTGCCTCAACACCTGGCTGACCGGCCAACTCGACGATCTCGACGGCTGGGCCACCACCGGCTGGGAGGCCGAGCTCGGAGATCGGATCGACGCGGCCGTTGCAGCCTGGGACGCCTCCCCCCACCGGCTCGTCGCCGTCACCAACGAAGTCGGCTTGGGCTTGGTGTCGGAACACCGTTCCGGACGGGTGTTCGCGGACTGGCTGGGCTTGCTCAACCAGCGGATCGCGGACGTGTGCGACGAGGTGATCCTCGTGGTGGCCGGGCGCCGCTTGCGGCTGTGACCTTCTGGTCAGCCCGAGCCCGGCGCAGGGACCCGTCCTGCCCCCGCCCGCCACCCGGTTAGCATGCCCCGGTGCATCCGCTCACCGCTCGCGCAGCAGGCCTGGTCCTCGGCTGGCTCGCCGACGAAGCCCTCGGCGATCCGGCCCGCCGCCACCCGGTCGCGGGGTTCGGCACGGTCGCCACAGCCCTCGAGCGACGCACCTACGCGGACACGCGGAGCGCAGGCGTGCGCCATCTCGCTGTCCTGCTCACCGCCACCGTTGCCGCGAGCGCACTTCTCGACCGCGCCACCCGGCGTACCCCCCTTCTCACCATCCCCCTCACCGCCGCCGCGACCTGGACGGTTCTGGGCGGGCGCAGTCTCCGCCGCGAAGCCAACGCGGTCCGAGAGCACCTCGACAACCATGACCTGCCCGCCGCCCGCACCCGCATCCGCAGCCTCGTCGGGCGCGACCCGACCAACCTGACTGCCGACGAACTCGCCCGTGCCACCGTCGAATCGGTCGCCGAGAACACATCGGATGCCGTGGTGGCCCCCCTGTTCTGGGGAGCGGTCGCCGGCATCCCGGGCCTGCTGACCTATCGCGCCGTCAACACCCTGGACGCGATGATCGGGCACAGGAACGCTCGCTATCGCCACTTCGGCTGGGCCGCTGCCCGCCTCGACGACGCGGCGAACTGGCTGCCCGCCCGCCTGGCGGCCCTCCTCACGGCCGTCGCCGCACCCGTCGTCGGCGGCTCCGCGACCACCGCCCTCCGCACGGTCCGTGCCGACGCCCACCGACACCCGTCCCCGAATGCGGGCCCGGTCGAGGCCGCGTTCGCAGGTGCGCTGGGGGTTCGGTTGGGTGGGGTGAATGAGTACGCAGGCCTGGTCGAGGACCGCGGCACCCTGGGCGACGGCCCCCCTGTCACCCCTGCCGACATCCCGCGCGCCAACCGACTCGCGGCCACCGTGACCGCGCTTTCCTGCCTTGTCACGGCCGCTTTCGCCACGATCCGGACACGGAGCGGGCATTCCTGACCGAATATCAACCGATGATGAAAGAATGGCCGCATGCGCATCCTCGTGGTTGACGATGACCAGGCCGTCAGGGATTCCCTGGCGCGGTCCTTGGAATACAACGGCTATGAGGTGACGACCGCCACCGACGGGGTGGAAGCACTCGCGAAGCTCGCCGCCGGTCGGCCCGATGCGGTCATCATGGACGTGATGATGCCGCGGCTCGACGGCCTCGAGACCACCCGCATGCTGCGCCAGAACGGCAACGACGTGCCGATCCTCGTCCTGACGGCCCGCGATTCGGTCGACGACCGGGTGGACGGATTGGACGCGGGTGGCGATGACTACATGGCCAAACCGTTCGCCCTCGACGAGTTGCTGGCTCGCATCCGGGCGCTGGTCCGGCGTGCGGGTGCGGTCAGCGAACCCGGCGGCGCCCAGCCCAACGAGGCACTGGTCTTCGGCGATCTGAGCCTCAACCCACAGACCCGGGAGGTCATTCGCGCGGAGCGGCAGATCAGCCTCACCCGCACCGAGTTCGCGCTCCTGCAGACGTTCATGCAGAACCCCCGTCGGGTCCTGGAGCGGGGCTGGCTGTTGAACGAAGTCTGGGGTTTCGACTTCCCGACCACCGCCAACTCGCTCGAGGTCTATATCGGCTATCTCCGCCGCAAGACCGAGGCAGAAGGCGAATCGCGACTGATCCACACGGTGCGGGGCGTGGGCTACGTCCTCCGCGAGAACGCGCCCTGACCCTATGCTGCGCAGGTTCCTGAGAACCTCGTTCCTGCAGCGGCGCATCGGATTCCTCACCGGGGTCGCTGTTGCACTCGCGGTCGGGCTGACCGGGATCGCGGGCTATGTCACCGCCGAGCGCTCACTGTTCGACCAACTCGACCAGGAGATGGTGCAGGTCGCCACTCTGACGGCGGACGCGATCGGTCGGGACGTTTCCACGGTCGGTGGGGTCAGCGACGAGTCGATGCGTCAGTCGGCCCTCACCCTGGTCCTGATCAGGTCCGACGGTTACACGATCCAGCCGTCGGGGCGGCGCACGAGCTTGGTGCTCGGACCCGATGAGCTGGCCCTCGCGAAGCTGCAGTCGGGCTCGTCCGCCCGCAACGGCGTGGACGACACCGGGATCCCCTATCGCATCGTGGCTGTCCCCATGCCCCAAGCTGATGTGAACTATGCGGTGGTGATCGCACGACCGCTCGCACCCACGCTGGCGATCCTGCGCAACCTGCGCTGGGTGCTGCTCCTCGTCGGTTCCAGCGGCGTGGCGCTGGGCGCGGCGATCGGGACCCTGGTTGCCCGGGCCGCCATGCGCCCGGTCCGCGATCTCACCCTCGCCGTGACGCAGGTGACGCAGACCGACTCTCTGGACCCGATTCCCGTCGAGGGTGATGACGAGCTCTCCCAGCTCACCCGGTCGTTCAACACGATGCTCTATTCGCTCGCATCCTCACGGGCCCGGCAGAACCGGCTCATCGCTGATGCCAGCCACGAGTTGCGGACGCCCCTGACCTCCCTGCGCACCAACATCGAACTGCTGGTCGCCGACGAGAACGCCGGCCGCTTGCCGCCGCGTGCCCGGCAGGAGATCCTCCGAGACGTGGCCGCTCAATTGGCCGAGTTCACCTCGCTCATCGGGGACCTGGTCCAGCTGACCCGGGACCCCGGCAAAACCGTGCTCCGGCCCGTCAACCTGCGCGATGTCGTCACGTCCGCTCTCGAGCGGGTCCGCCGGCGCGCTCATGGCATCGAGTTCGAGACAGACCTGAGCTCGCACTATCTGATCGGCGAGCCCGATCAGCTCGAACGTGCGGTCACCAACCTGCTCGACAACGCCGTGAAGTTCTCCCCTCCCGGGGGGACCGTCCGCGTCGCCATGGTCGGCGAAGAACTCCACATCTCCGACGAGGGCCCGGGCATCGCGGAGGAGGACCTGCCGCATGTGTTCGACCGCTTTTATCGCTCCGAGAAGGCGCGGCACACGCCGGGCACCGGCCTTGGCCTCTCGATCGTTGCGCAGACGGTCGAGAGACATCGCGGGTGGGTGCGGGCGACGCATGCCAAGGCGGGCGGTGCCGAATTCACCGTCCGTCTGCCCGGCGCCGACTCCCCGGAGTCCCTGACCGCAACACCCGGCGAGACCGCAGACTGACGTCAGGCTGCGGCCGGCGCGCGGCAAGTGCCCCCGCAGCGCGGTCCCGACGCGCCCTGTGGTGGACTGAACGAGTCGCTCGATGAGCTCAGGACACGCCCAGGAGGCACTCGATGGTTGATTCGGAAGTCGGACGGCTCCGGACCGTCCTGGTCCACCGGCCGGGTCGGGAACTGCAGCGGCTCACGCCGCGGAACAACGACCGGCTGCTGTTCGACGGCGTCCCGTGGGTGGCCCGCGCCCAGGAGGAGCACGACGCATTCGTGGCCGCCATGCGTTCCCACGGTGTGGGGGTGCTCCACCTCACCGATCTGCTGACCGAGACCCTCACCGACCCCGCTGCCCGCGCCCTGGCGATCGACGCCACGCTCAGCTCCCTCCATCTCGGGACCACGCTGCGGGCCTATCTCAGCGAAGCCTTTGCCGCCGCGACTCCGGCCGAACTCACCGATCACGTGGTGGCCGGGATCCGCAACGACGAGGTCCGCGGTGGTCAGGGGCTCGTCACCGCCCTCCTCGCACCACATGATTTCCTCGTCGACCCGCTGCCCAACCTGGTGTTCACCCGCGACTCCTCCGTGTGGCTCGGCGACCGGGTCGCGATCACGTCCCTGGCGATGCCGGCACGTGCCCGGGAAACCCAGCTCACCGAGCTCATCTGGAGCCACCACCCGCGGTTCCGCGACACCCGCCGAATCCTCGGCTCCAGCGCCGAACCGGTGGAGGGGGGCGACGTGCTGCTCCTGGCTCCCGGCGTGGTCGCGGTGGGGGTCGGCGAACGAACCACCCCCGCGGGCGCGGAGCGCCTCGCCCGGCAGGTCTTCGCCGAGGGTCTGGCCCACACGCTCCTCGCGGTGCCCGTCGACCAGACCCGCGCGACCATGCACCTCGACACCGTGATGACGATGGTCGATGTGGACACGGTGGTGATGTATCCGAATATCGCCGACCGTCTCCAGGCCTGGACCGTGCGGCCTGCCGACAATTTCGCGCCGGATGGAACGGGCGATCTCACGGTGTCGGGACCGTCCCCGTTCGCCGTGGCCGCCGGTGGGGCCCTGGGCATCGACCGGCTCAAGGTCATTGCGACCGGCACGGATCCGGTCATCGCCGAACGCGAGCAGTGGGACGACGGCAACAACACCCTCGCGCTGGCCCCGCGCGTCGCGATCGCGTACGAACGCAACACGGTCACCAACGAACGCCTCACCCAGGCGGGCGTCGAGGTCATCCCGATCGCGGGCTCGGAACTGGGCTCGGGCCGCGGCGGGCCCCGGTGCATGTCCTGCCCGATCGAGCGCGACCCGGTCAGATGACGGTGGGCAGGTGGGTCGGTAGCGTGCGCCGCGGTCCCCGCCGCTCGGGCCTGATCCCAGCCAGTTCGACCAGTTGCTGCACCCGATAGCGGTGTCCGCGATAGGGCTCGAGGACCTCCCGGGCGGCGTCGTTGTCCAAGGCTTCCCCCACCAGAGCCAGCGTGATCATCCCGGGGACGTGATAGTCACCGTCGCTCCAGGCGTCTGGGTCGCCGTGCGCGCGCTGCCGCACTTCGGCCGACGTCCAAGGCCCGATCCCGGGCAGCGAGCGAAGGCGGCGGTCGGCTTCGTCGAGGGGTACGCACAGGGTCCGCTCCAGGGCGTCCGCCCGGCGGGCTGCGGTCACGAGCGTGCGGGAGCGGGCCGGCTCCACGCCTGCCTTGAGCCACTCCCAGGATGGGATCCGGGCCCAACCAGTGGGCTCGGGCGGGCAGAACATGCCATGGGCCGGGTGACCCGGTTCGCGGGCCGGTCCGGGCGCCGCCGTCCCGTGCCGACGGACCAGCCGCCGAAATCCCGCAAAGGCCTCTCGACCCGTCACCTTCTGTTCGATGATCGCGGGCGCCAGGGCCTCCCAGACCGCTTCGGTCCGGCCCACCCGCATGTCCGGCACCCGCCGCTGCACCTCCCGCAGCACCGGATGGTCGGGGCGGAACGCGGCAGGATCGTCATGATCGCCCAGGAGGGTGGGGAGCTGCTCGAGTGCCCAGTCGGTCCCCGCGCCCCAAGCGCGTGCCACGATCTCGCGGCCCTCATCGAGTTGGACGAGGGCGGGACCGATCGGCGTGCTCAGCGCACGGAACCAGCTGTTGCCCACCCGACGATGCGTCGGATCACCTGTCCCGCGCCGCAGCCGCCCGAGATAGGGAGTGAGCGAGCGGCCCGGAAACCGGCGTTCCGGAACGACTGACGATCCCGGCGAGGTCATGGCCAGGGGTTGCGGGCACAGCCGTCGAGGCCCTTGGTCTGCTGCATCATCACCGGTGCGGGCTTGCCGGGTCCCGGACACTCCACATGGCCACGGCCGAGATAGTGACCGACCTCGTGGTTGATCAAATAGGTGCGATAGCCGTCGAGGTCACCGGCATAGTCGGGGACGCCGGTCTCCCACCGGATGCCGTTGACGTTGACCGCAGACCCGACGGAACAACTGACCTCACCCAGGGTTCGCAGCGGAAGGCAGCGCGTGTCCGTGGTGGTCGGGGTGAGGATGCGGATGACGAGGTCATGACCGCCGGCGCCGACGAAGGCGAACCGGACGCGCTGCTTCGATGACCAGGACCGCGCGTCCTGCAGGATGTCGGCGGCCTGCGCGGCGGCGACCTCCGGGTCGGTCGGCATCTCGTTCTCGACCTCCACCCGCACCCGGACGGTGCGACCGGTCTGTTCGACGGGCGCCGCGCGCGTGAACTGCGCCACCCGCACTGCCCCCGAGCCGCTTCTGGGGACCGGCGGCGGGACCGGATCGGGAACGGGTTCACTTGGACCTGCGGGCTGGGCCCGGCCGTGCGGTTCGGGCTCCGGTTCGCCCGGCGGGCCCTCCGGGAAGGGTGGCAACGGGACCGGCACCCCGTCACCGGGGGCGGCTGCCTCGGCGGCCGCCGAGGCACGCTCGGCCGGAGATGCCTGGGCGGGCTGGGCAACATTGCCCTGATAGGACCCCAGGACCATGACGGAGATGAGCAGAACAGCCAGCGCCACCGTGCCGAGTCCCCACGGGAGCCCAATCCGTCCATCTCGGGGCGCCACGAGCCCGCCCTCATCGGTGGAGGGAGTATCTTGCGGAGAGTCAGGTGAACCCTGGCCGCCAGAACCGGACTCAATCACGCCCACAGACTAGGTCACGTTTCGATGTCACACTCCCACACCACGCCCACGCCCACGTCACCGGAGGACATGGCGCGGCAGCGGCGCGCACTGCGGTTGATGATCATCACTCTGATCCCGATCGCTGTCTGGACTCTCGGCGCGCTCATCATCATGTGGCCCGGCGACGTGAAACCGCACATCTCGGAGAACCTCGGCCAATATTCGGTGCCGGGGCTGACGGTCCAGACCGGTCGGATCACCCAGGTCGGCGCGATCAACTGTGACGGCGTCCCGGGCTCGAGCAACGCCCCGGGCGCGGAGCACGACACCTGTGGCCGCGCCTCCGTCGAACTGCTCGACGGCCCGGAGATCGGCCAGACCGTGGATGACATCACGCTCAAGGCAACGGATTTCGAGTCCGGTGTGAGCGAGGGACAGCAAGTGAAACTGTTCCGCATCCCGATGGAGGGGATGGAACCGCAATATCAGTTCAGCGAGTTCGAGCGCGGCGTGCCGCTGCTGCTCTTCACGCTGCTGTTCATCGGAGCGGTCGTGGCGGTCGCCCGCTGGCGTGGCCTCATGGCGATCGTCGGGCTCGGCTGGGCGTTCTTCGTCATGGTCTATTTCATGTTCCCGGCCCTGGTGACCGGCGCCAACCCTGTGATGGTCGGACTCGTGGGCGGGTCGGCGATCATGTTCGTGGTGCTCTATGCGGCCCACGGGTTCAGCGCTCGCACCACGACTGCACTGTTGGGCACGCTGTTCGGCCTGATCACGGCCGCGATCCTGGGCTGGATCGCCACCAAGTGGGCGCACCTGACCGGCGTCGCGTCGGAGGATGACATGATCCTCGCCGCGGCGGCCCCGGACCTCAACATGACCTCCATCGTCATCTGCGGCATCATGCTCGCCGGCCTGGGCGTGCTCAACGATGTCACGATCACCCAGGCGTCGGCCGTGTGGGAACTTGCCGCCGACAATCCCGACGGCAAACACATCTTCAGCCGGGCCATGCGGATCGGGCGCGACCACATCGCGTCGACGGTCTACACGATCGCCTTCGCCATCGCCGGCGCCACCCTCGGGACGCTCGTGCTGCTCAGCATCTATCAGCGGCCCCTGCTGGAGGTCCTGCAGACCGAGCAGTTCTCGCAGGAGATCGTGCGCACGCTCATCGGGTCGGTGGGTCTCGTCGCCGCCGTGCCGTTGACCACCGCCATCGGTGTCGCAGTCGTCAGCGCGTCGAAGAAGTCCCGTGGCGAGATTTCGATGGCGGCCGACGGCCAAGCCACCTCGGCCCCGGGCGACGAGCTGATCGACAAGAGCCGTTATGACCACTGACCCGGCTCAGGCCGCCCGGCCGAGCCGTTCGTGGCCGTGCAGCGCAGTCCAGACGGCGTGAGCCCCGGCCTTGTGCTGCCCGGGTTCGACCTCAATCAGGTCGGTGACCAGTCCCGGTCGGGGTGACAGCACCGCCACGCGGGTGCCGACTCGCACGGCCTCCTCGACGCTGCTGGTGGCGAGGACGAGAGTCAGCCCGGTCTGCCGCTGGATGCGGATCAGATCCTCCTGCAACAGGCCCCGTTCGTCGCTGTCGAGGTGGGCGAAAGGATCGTCCAGCAACAGCACGCCGGGCTCGTGGACCAAAGCCTTCGCGAGCGCAGCACGCTGCTTCTGTGCCGGCGTGAGCTCGCCCAGGGGCCGGTCGGCGAACGGGGCCAGACCGACCAGGTCGAGCACCGCCTCAGCCCCGCGTACTCCTGCGGCCCCTGCCGCGAACGTCACGTTCTGTCGGGCGGTGCGCCACGGGAACAGGCCATAGGACGGCTGGACGAAACCCCGCTCGGGCGCCGGACCGGTCACCGTCCCACCACCCACCTCGACCCGACCGCTGATCGGTTTTGCGAATCCTGCGAACAGGTCGATCAGCGTGCTCTTCCCGCACGCGGCCGGTCCGACCAACGCGAGCGCCTCGCCCGCAGGCACGTGCAGGGTGCAGTTCTCGAGCACCCGCAACATGCCGAGGCGACGTCCCTCGACGCAACGGCGCTGGACATCGACGGTGACGTGATCAAGGGTCAGGGCACGAGCAGTCATGAAGAATCTCCGGACAAAGGGGCTGGACAGGACGGGCGATAGCGCCCGGGCGGCCCCGAGGGGCTCGACGAGGATTCAGCGGCACATACACGCACAGCGCATGGCAGTGCGTGCAGAGCGGCGAACGTCGAGCGAGGAGATCATGACGTGAACTCAATCAAGCGGCCCACGCCCGGGCAAGCGGGCGGAGGGCCCCTCTCACTATTCGAGAAACTTTTCTTCCCATAGGGATCGGCTATGGCAGGGCCCGGCGATTACGGAACCACCTCCAGGCGGCACCCACCCAGTTCGGGGGACTCGACTTCGAGCAGCATCCCGACCTTCAGGTCCACCGGCGATGTGGCGCCGCCCGTGAGCACGATCATGTCCTTCTGCAGCGCCTTCCCGGATTCGGCGAGGCTCCGCACCAGGAACGCCACGCTCTCCGCCGGCGAGCCGAACACCGCAGCCCCGGTGGCCGAGCGCTCCTCGTCGCCGTCGATCCGCATGGTCAGACGCAGTTGCTCCGGCGGGATGTCGACCGTGCGGAACTCACCCACAGCGAACGCGGCCGCGGAGGAACCGTCGGCGGTGTTGTCGGCGAACGTGAAGCCATAGCTGTTCCAGCGCGGATCGACGACCTCCAAAGACACCGCCCATTCACCCGCTTCGGCCACCTCGGCCGCGGTGATGTCGGCACCGGAGAGTTCCCGCTGCGGGCGATAGGCGAACTCGGGCTCGGCCTTCGGGTGGATCCGGCTCGCCATCGACAGCGTCCCGGCGGTTGCCATGTGACCCCACAGCGAACCGTGGTTGGGCTGGTCGATCCCGAGCGCCTCACGCATGGCGGCGGAGGTCCAGCCGAGCTTGTAGCCCACCCGCACCTCTCCCCTCGCCAAGCGTCGTTCGTCCCGGGCCGCTGCGATGGCCCAGGCATCCGCATCGCTCAGTCCGCAGTGGCGACTCGACAGGGTCGGGATGCCGATCGCCGTGCTCTCGGCCCGGTCCAGGGCGTCGAGGACGCGCGTCAACTCAATCGGGTCCATGGGTGACTCCTTTGCCGTCTGCGTCCATTGTGCGGGAGAGACACCCGGTCGGCAGGCAAGCGGGGAGAGTTTATGGACAACTCCGGTTTTTCCGGAAGAATTCCCGAAACCGGCGCGCGTCAAGGGCAATCGGGCTAGCTTTTCACGACACGTTCATCTCGCCATGTGGTCACCGCACCACCTCCCCCCGGGTTCCGTGGGCCGCCTCCGTGGGCTGCCCTTCCTGAATCGAGCACGACATGAGCAGTTCAGCGACCGCGTCCGCACAGACCGTCGACTACAAGGGCAACGACAAGGTGCTGGTGGGCATCATCTGTGGGGTCCTGACCTATTGGCTGTTCGCACAAACGACTTACAACGTCGCCCCGTCGATGCAGAAGGACCTGCACTTCCAGGCCAATCTCATGAGCATCGCGATCGCGATCACAGCCCTGGTCTGCGGGATCCTCATCGTCGTCATGGGCGGCTTGGCCGACCGATTCGGTCGCGTCAGGATGGCCATCGTCGGCAACATCCTCGGACTGGCCGGTTCGCTCATGCTCGCGCTCGCCCCGACCGGTGCGGGCGGCCCCTTGACGGATCTGAACGAACCGCTCTCCCCGAATGCCGTGACCCTGCCGCTGCTGTTCGCGGCCCGCGCCATCCAAGGTCTCTCGGCGGCCTGCATCATGCCTGCCACCCTGGCCATCGTGAAGGCCTATTGGCACGGCGCCGGGCGGCAGCGGGCGGTTTCGCTCTGGTCGATCGGTTCGTGGGGCGGCGCCTCCATCGCGTCGTTCTTCGCCGGCTTCGTGGAGCAGACACCCGTGCTCGGTTGGCGGGCCATCTTCTTCGTGTCAGCGATCTTCTCGGTGATCTCGATCCTGCTGATCCGCGGGGTGCCGGAAACCAAGGCTGCCAGCACCGACCGCAAGAAGTTCGACGTGATCGGTCTGATCCTCTTCATGGTCGGCATGGTTGCTCTGCAGATCTGGATGACGCAGGGGTCGACGTTCGGCTGGGCCAGCGTCCTTGCCATCGGCCTGCTCGTCGCCGCCGTCGTCTTCCTGTTCGGGTTCTGCAAGGTCGAAACAAGCACAAAGAACACGAACCCGTTCATCGACTTCCGGCTGTTCAAGAACCGCACGTTCGCCGGCTGCACGCTGTCCAACATGCTGCTCAACGGGACCGCCTCCGGGATGGTGCTGGTGTCCGCGATGCTCCTGCAGACCGGTGGCACCCTCAACGCGCTGCAGGCCGGCAACCTCACGATCGGTTACGCCGTCGGCCTCATCGTCTTCATCCGGCTCGGGGAAAAGCTGCTGCAGATCATGGGGCCGCGCAAATCGATGATCATCGGCTGTGTCATCGCCGGCTCCGCGATCGTTTTCCTGCTGCCGACCAATCTCATGGAGTCCCAGTACGTCTGGTTCGCCACCATCGCCTACAGCCTCTATGGCATCGGCGTCGGCATCTATGCGACGCCCTCCACGGACACGGCGTTGGCGACCCTGCCCGACTCCATGGGTGGCGCGGGCGCCGGTCTCTACAAGATGTCGTCCACGATCGGCGGGGCCTTCGGTCTGGCGATCTCCAGCGCGGTGTATCTCGGTATTCGCGGCTCGTCCGCCCTCGGCGGCGATGGCGTCGGCTGGCTCGCCGGCTTGATTCAGTTCGTGGGCCGCCAGGACAACGTAGCCAACCGCGAGGGCGCGATGGTTGCGCTCGCCATCAATGTGGTGATGATGGCCGTCGCGGTGATCGCGATCGTGGTCACGGTTCCCAAGGACCAGAAGGCGCTGGATTGAGGAATTGCCTTGGCGGGCTCACGTGCGGGTGACGATCTCGTCCCCGTCCCGCCACGCGGCGAGCATCGTGTCGCTCCGGGTGCCGACCGCCAGCCGCCCGTCGGCACCGACCGCGATCAGGGCGCCCATGGCGTCGCGCGACCCGAGTTCGGTGGCCAGAGTCGCCTCGACCGCAGCCGGGAGCGGCACCCCGCCATAGGCCATGCGGGCGTACACATCGTGCGCCACGACCCCTTCCAGGAAGGCCTCGCCCTCGCCGGTCGTGGACACGGCGACGACCCCGTCGCGGGCATAAGTGCCGGCGCCGATGACGGGGCTGTCACCGACGCGGCCGTTGGCCTTGTTGGACATCCCCCCGGTCGAGGTTGCCGCCGCGAGCGCGCCACCGAGGTCCAGCGCGACCGCGCCGACGGTCCCGTGGCGCGGCCCGGTCGTGGCCGCGGCTTGCAGCGTGCGCAGTTGCTCGATGCGGAACTCGGTGACGAACCAGGCCGGATCGACCTCCTCGATGCTCCACTGGTCGAGGACCTCACGCGGCGGATCGGCCAGCAGGACGTGGGGCGACCTGTCGCGCACGACGCGGGCGAGCTCGACCGGATTGCGGGCCCGGCGGGACACCGTCACAGCGCCCGCCCGGCCGTCGCCGGTCATCACCGAGGCGTCGTGCTCCGCAGTCCCATCGGCGGCCAGCACCGCGCCACGCCCCGCGTTGAAAATCGGGTCGTCCTCCAGGGTGCGGACCGCAGCGCACACCGCATCGAGGGCCGCACCTCCCTCGGCCAGCACGGCTTCACCGGCTTCGTACGCCGCCCGGAGCCCCACGTGATAAGCGCTCAACTCGTCCGCAGCCCCGTCGGTCTTCGGACCACCGGCGCCACCGTGGATCACCAGGGACCAGGGCCGGGCCGGCGCGGCCACCATCACGCGAACAGTCATGGACAGACCGTAGCCCGCCTCTGGCAGGACTAACCGTGGGGCACCACCACAGCGCGCCGGGAGAGCTTTCCGTCGCGCAACCGCTCATAGGCAACCAGGGCGTCGTCCAGGGAATAGCGTTCGATCTCGGGGCTGAGGTGACCCGCTCTGTACATCGCCACCACCTCGTGCAGGTCGTCGACCGTGCCCCAATAAGTCGAGGAGAAGTTGACCTCATAGGGGATGCCATAGAAATTCCAGGGATAGGTCCCCCCGCTGATGCCGATCACGGTCACGGAACCGCCTTGGGCAACCGCTGCCCCCGACAGCGCCAGCGTCGCGTCCACGCCGACCATGTCGAAGACAGCGTCGACCCCGCGGCCCCCGGTGAGATCGCGGATCGCTGCCACTTGGTCGTCGCCGCCCGGCACGCACACGGCGCCGAGCTCTTCGGCCTCGGCCATTGCCTCCGGCTTCTGGTCCGTGCCGATCACCAGAGCTCCGGTGAGCACCTTCAGCATCTGCACGGCCACCAGGCCGAGCCCGCCCAGGCCCACCACAAGGGCGGAGGAACCGCCCTGTGCGAGGTGCGGCAGCACCCGCTTGATCGCGTGATAGGGCGTGAGCCCGGCGTCGGCCAGCGGCGCGGCGACGATCGGGTCCGCGTCGCCGAGCGGAATGAGGTTGCGGGCCGGCACGGTCAGATATTCCGCCATGCCGCCGTTCCGTCCGAGACCGAGCCCGAGATAGCCGACCTGGTCGGCGTGCCAGCAATAGGGGTCCTGGCCGCGCGCGCAGGCCGGGCAGTGGCCGCAGCCGATGGGCCCGTACACCAAATACGCCGTCCCCTTGTCGAATCCGACCACACCCGGACCGACGTCCTCGACCCAGCCGGAGGTCTCGTGACCCAGGATGAACGGCGGGGTGAGAAGGCCGGTCGGGTCGGACTCGAACTCGTGGAACACGCCCACATCGGAATGACAGGCGCCGGCCCCGGCAACCTTGAGGAGCACCTCCCCGGGCCCGGGGACCGGCTGATCCACTTCCTTCAACACGGGGAACGTCTTGAACTTCTCGAACACCACAGCGCGCACGGCGTCTCCTTCGTCCCCCGGAGCCACTCCGCTGAGGCTCCGGTGCATCTTCAAAGCTACCGCCAGACCCCGTCAGCGCGGCAGGGAAGCAACTCCCGGCTCGAGGAAGCGGCGTCCGGTGACCAACTCCGCCGTGCCCTCCCGGTCCAGCATCGGCAGCAGGCCACCGTTCCAGAACGAGAAGCCGGCCCCCGTGATCATCGCCACGTCGATGTCGCTCGGGTCCGCAACCACACCTTCGTCGATCATGCGCCGCGCCTCGTCCGCGAGCGCGTCGAGCACCCGTCCCCGCACCCGACCGGGCGTCGAGAAGCCGTCGCCGACCTGGAGCTGCTGGACCAGTTCGGTGTCGAGCTGAGGCTTGTCACCGGGTTTCGCGGGCAGATAGAAGCCGGGCTTGCCGAGCTCGACGATCCGGCGCAGCACGCGCGGGACCGCGAATCGGTCACCGAAGGCGGCAGCCAGCGATTCGTTGTTGTGCAGCGCGATCGCGGGACCGACCAGCCCCATCAGCTGGAACGGCGGCATCGGGGCGAGATCGGCGACAACCCGATCGGCGGCTTCGATGGACGTGCCCTCGTCCACCACCCGGCCGATCTCCGACATGAACCGCCCGAGCAGCCGGTTGACCACGAAAGACGGTGCGTCGTCGACCCCGATCACCGTCTTCTTGAGGCCACGGGCCACGGCGAAGGCGGTGGCCCGGGTCGCCTCGTCGGTCCGCTCGGCACGGACGATCTCGACCAGCGGCATGACGGCGACGGGGTTGAAGAAGTGGAACCCGACGACCCGCTCCGGGTGATCGAGGCCGTCGGCCATGGCGGTCACCGACAGCGAGGACGTGTTGGTCGCCAGCACGCACTCACGCGGGACGACGGCCTCCAGCTCGCGGAACACCTGGCGTTTCACCTCGAGGTCCTCGAAGACTGCTTCGATGACGAACTCGGCGTCCGCGTACGCCTCCTTGGCCACGCTGCCCGTCACCTGGCCGAGGATCCGGTTCGCGCCGTCCCGACCGAGGCGGCCTCTGCTGACGAGCTTCTCGACCTCGGCGCGGACATAGCCGAGCCCGCGCTCGAGCCGGTCGGAATCCACGTCGCTCATGACGACCGGCACCTCGAGTCGACGCGCGAACAGGAGGGCGAGCTGGGACGCCATGAGCCCGGCACCGACGATGCCGACCTTCGTCACCTTGCGGGCCAGTTCCTTGTCCGGTGCGTTCGCCGGCTTCTTGCCACGCTTCTGCACCAGGTTGAACGCATAGATCGACGCCCGGAACTCGTCGCCCATCACCAGATCGGTCAGCGCGTTGTCCTCGGCGCGGAAGCCCGCGGCCTCATCGGAGGTCTGGGCCGCGGCGATCAGGTCGAGCGCGCGATCCGGTGCGGGCGCCATGCCGCCGGTGCGAGCATCCACCAAGGCGCGAGCACCGGAGACGGTCGGTTGCCAGGCCGGGTCCTGGGTGTGGTCGACGCGCTCAGGAGTCACCTCACCGCTGAGCACCTGTCCCGCCCAGCGGAGGGACTCCACGAGGAATCCGGCCCCGCCGAACACGGCGTCCGCGATGCCCATCTCGTGCGCGGCGCGCGCCGAGAGCATCTTGTTCTGCTGCAGTGGGTTCGCGACGATGACCTCGATCGCCTTGGCGGCACCGATCAGCCGCGGCAGGCGATAGCACCCGCCCCAGCCCGGCACGAGGCCCAGCATGGTCTCGGGCAGCGCGACCGAGATGCCGTCCTGCATCGTGCGATAGTCACAGCCGAGAGCGACCTCCAGGCCACCGCCGAGGGCGAGGCCGTTGACGAACGCGAAGGACGGCACGCCGAGCCGGTGCAGCCGGCCCATCTGCTCATGGCCGAACTCGGCGAGCGCCCGCGCATGAGCCCGTTCGCTGACCATGGTGATCAGGGACAGGTCGGCGCCGGCGGCGAAAATGAACGGCTTGCCCGTGATGGCCGCCGCCGAGATCTCACCGGCCTGCGCCAGCTGCTCGACCTCATCGAGGGCGGCGGCCATGTTGAGCAGGCCGTTGAAGCCGAGCGTGGTGGGCTTGGTGTGATCGAACCCATTGTCCATCGTGATGAGCGCGGCAGTCCGCGCCTCGGGGCCCGGGATCGCCACCTTGCGCACCCTGAATTCCGTCGCCCGCTCCATCTCCGCCAACTGGGCGGCGAGCGCTTTCACCGTGTCGAGCGTGCTCACTTCTCCCCCTCGAATCCCGGGTTTTCCCAGATGACCGTGCCGCCCATGCCCAGGCCGATGCACATGGTGGTGATGCCGAACCGGACGTCGGGCCGTTCGGCGAACTGGCGGGCCAGCTGGGTCATGAGCCGCACCCCGGACGATGCCAGCGGATGGCCGACCGCGATCGCGCCGCCCCACGGGTTGAGCCGCGGGTCGTCATCGGCGATGCCGAACTCCTCGCAGAACGCCAGGACCTGCACGGCGAACGCCTCGTTGATCTCGATGAGGCCGATGTCATCGATCGTGAGACCAGCGCGTTCGAGGGCCTTGCGGGTCGACGGCACGGGACCGACACCCATCACCTCGGGTTCGACGCCGGCGAACGCGAAGCCGACCATCCTCATCGCGGCCGGCAGCCCGAGCTCGGCCGCGACATCGGCACCTGCCACGACGCAAGCGGTCGCGCCATCGTTGAGGCCGGCCGCGTTGCCCGCGGTGATGTGGCCGTGGGCCCGGAAGGGAGTACGCAAAGTCGCCAGGTTCTCCAGCGTCGTGCCCGGGCGCGGTGGTTCGTCGGCGGACGCCAGTCCCCAGCCGAGCTCAACCGAACGCACCGCGACCGGCACAAGGTCTGCGGCGATGCGACCGGCCGCGCGGGCGGCCTCGTATTTCGCCTGCGAGTTCACCGCATAGACATCACACCGCTCCTTGGTGATCTGCGGATAGCGGTCATGGAGGTTCTCGGCGGTCTTCCCCATGACCAGGGCGGACTGGTCGACGATGCGGTCGGCCAGGAACCTGGGGTTCGGGTCCATCCCGGCACCGATCGGATGGCGACCCATGTGCTCGACGCCGCCCGCGAGTGCGATGTCGGTCTGGCCGAACCCGATCGCTGCGGCCGTCGTCGTCACGGCGGTCATCGCACCAGCGCACATCCGGTCGATCGCATAGCCGGGCACGGACTTCGGCAGCCCGGCGAGCAGTGCGGCCGTCCGGCCGAGCGTCAGGCCCTGATCACCGGTCTGGGTGGTCGCGGCAATCGCGACGTCATCGATCCGCTCCGGCGGGAGCTGCGGGTTGCGGCGGAGGAGTTCCCGGAGGCACGCCACGACGAGGTCGTCCGCGCGGGTCTGGGCATAGAGCCCGTCGTCACCGGCCTTCCCGAAAGGGGTGCGGACCCCATCCACGAAAACCACATCTCTTGGTGTCACGCGAGGTCTCCTTTGACTCTCTCCAGCACAGGCTACTCAAGAGTAACTTGCGTCGGCCGCTCCTGCCAGCCGAACGCAGAGTCGAACGTGGCCGAATGCCGGGAAAGGGACGCGGGCGATACTGACCACCATGACCTATCGAACGGCTTCGGAGGACGCCGCCCTGGACCGCCTGCTCACCACGGGCGTGGGGGTCGGTGAGCACGAGAGCTACGGCGACGATCCGGATCAGGTGTGCGAGTGGTGGGGTCCGCCCGGCGCGCCGGTTGTGGTCGTGGTGCACGGTGGCTACTTCCGTCCGACCATCGATCGCACGCACGCCCGACCGATGGCTGCGGCGCTGGCGTCAGCCGGGCATCGCGTGGCGCTGCTCGAATATCGGCGCCGCCCCGGGCAGCCCACGGCGAGCGTCGACGATCTGGAGCGGTTCGATCGCCACCTGCGCGCCCGCGGCGAGGCGCCCGCGGCCTGGGTCGGCCATTCCGCCGGTGGCACGCTCGTGCTGCTGCAGGGCTTGGCCGATGGAGACGCGCCGGACCCACGTGGTGTCGCCGGAGGGCGTGCTGAGTCGCTGATCGTGGCCCTCGCCCCGGTCGCGGACCTTGCCCGAGCAGCACGGGAACGGCTGGGCGACGGGGCGGTCGTCGACTGGATGGGTGGCCTGCCCGGTGAGGTGGCGGCCTATCGGCGACTCGACCCCCGCGCACTGCTCGATCGAGGCGGCCGCGTCGACCGGCTGACGGTCCTGCACGGCGAGCACGACGGGACGGTGCCGGCCGAGCACACCCGTGACCTGCCGGTGCGGGCGACGATCCTGTCAGGGGCGCACCACTTCGACGTGATCGACCCCGAATCGCCCCACTTCCGGACGGTCCTGGCCGCTCTGTCGGCTCACACCGACCACGCACCCGGTGGCTGACTGGCGACCCGGCCTCAGGATTCGGACGCCAGGAGTTCCTCGATGCGCAGCAGTGCTCGGGCGGCCTCGGCGTACGACGTGCTGAGCGGTGACAGGCCGAGCCGGATCCCGTCCGGTTCGCGGTAGTCCGGCACGATTCCGTCCCGCCAGAGCTGGGCGCACAGGTCCCGGGATCGCGGGTGCGCGAGCGTGACATGGGCGCCGCGGCGGTCGTCGGCGCGCGGTGAGGCGATGCGTACGCCGTGCACCGCGAGCACCTCATCCACGGCCTCGATCACGAACCTGCCCAGCGCGCTGCCCTTCGCCCGCACCGCCGCCGGCCCGACCTCGGCGATCAGGTCGACGGTGTCCTCGATGCCGACCATCCCGAGCACGGGCGGAGTACCCGAAATCCACCCCCGCATCCCACCGCCCGCGCGATAGTCCGGCCCCATCACGAACGGCTCGGCGTGGCCCATCCAGCCGGTGATCGGCTGTCGCAGTCGGTCCTGGTGGCGGGCGGCGACGTACGCGAACGCCGGCGCCCCCGGCCCACCGTTCAGGAACTTGTAGGAACACCCGACCGCCAGATCGACTCCGTGCTCATCGAGGCCGACCGGCACGGCGCCGGCCGAATGGCACAGGTCCCACAGCACCATCGCCCCGGCCTCGTGGGCGATCCGCGTGATGGCCGGGAGATCGGCGAGCCAGGCGGATTTGTACGCGACGTGCGACAGCAGGACGACGCCCGTGCGGGGACCGACCGCGGCCGCGACCTGCTCCGGTGTCACGCCCGCCTCCGGTTCGGGCTCGACCCAGACGAGCCGCGCTCCGGTCTCTGCGGCGACGCCCTGCGCCACATAGCGATCGGTCGGGAAGTTCTCGGTGTCGAGCACGATCTCCGGCCGGTCCGGTCCCGAGGCCGCCACGGCCGCGCGGAGAAGTTTGTAGAGCAGCACCGTCGTCGAGTCCGCGACCACCGTCTGTCCCGGCGCGGCCCCCAGACACACGGCACCCAGACGGTCACCGAGCCGCAGCGGCAACTCCATCCACTGCTCGTCCCACGACCGGATGAGCCGCGTGCCCCAGTCGTGGCGGACAAGGTCCGCGAGCCGGTCGGCCGTGGCGCGCAGGGGGCGGCCGAGGGAGTTCCCGTCGAGGTACGCCACCACTTCCTCGGCGCCGGCCCCCGCGGGCACGAACAGATCCCGGCACGCGGCGAGCGGATCCGCGGCGTCCAGCGCCGCGGCGCGGTCGAGCAGGTCGCTCGGGCCGCTCGGGTCGCTCATTTTCCGATCTCCGTCCGCACCGCGAACAGTTCGGGAAAGAACGTGAGCTCGAGCGCGCGCTGCAGGAAGCCCACGCCGGAGCTGCCGCCGGTGCCGGTCTTCATGCCGATCGTGCGCTGGACGGTCTTGAGATGGCGGAACCGCCAGAGCTGGAAGTTGTCCTCCAGGTCCACGAGCTCCTCGCAGGCCTCATAGACGTCCCAGTGGTCGTGGGCGTGCTCATAGATGTCGACGAACACCGCGGTGAGCTCGGGATCGAGCGAATGGGCGCGCGTGACGTCCCGGTCCAGGACGTGCCGCGGGATCGCGTACCCCCGCCGCGCCAGACCGCGCAGGAACTCGTCATAGAGGCTCGGCGCCGCCAGCAACTCCGCCAGGACCGCGTGCGCCTCGGGATCGGCCTCGTGAACCTTCAGCATGCCGGGGTGCTTGTTGCCGAGGGCGAACTCGACAGCCCGGTATTGCCACGACTGGAACCCCGACGCCTGACCCAGGAACCCGCGGAACTCCGCGTACTCCACCGGCGTGAGCGTCGCCAGGACCGACCACTGATCGGTGAGCGTGCGCTGGATGTGCTTGACGCGGGCGATGCGCTTGAGGGACACCCGCATCTCGTCGGCCGCCAGCAACGCCATCGCCGAGCGGATCTCGTGCAGGACCAGCTTCAACCAGAGCTCGGAGGTCTGGTGCTGGATGATGAACAGCATCTCGTCGTGGTGCGGAGGTTCGCTCACGGGTTCCTGCGCGGCCAACAGCCGATCCAGGCGGAGATAGGACCCATAGCTCATCCGCTCGCGGAAGTCGGAGTGGATGCCGTCCTCGATGTCGCGTGTGTTGCTCATGACCTGACCCCCTCGTCCGCGCCCTTCAGCGCATCACGACTGCAACCGGTGCGCGATCACCTGCCGCGCCTCCCGGCCGGCCGGGACCGGGACGAGCGGGTAGGCGTGCAGTTGGCCGGTGGACTCGTAGAAATCGAAGGGTACGCCCGCCGCCCGCAACCGTTCGATGAGGTCGCGGATGTCCGGGGCGAGGATGTCGTCGGTGCCCGAGAGGACGAGCAGCCGACCGAGGCCGCGGAGATCGCCGAGAAGCGGGCTGACCCGGGGGTCGGTCACGGGCAGGTCGCCACGCCAGATGTCAGCGAAGTACTGAGCGCCGGGGACGCCGAGGATCGGGTCGCGCGGCTGGACCTCCGGAATCTCGGGATTGTCGAACCGCAGGTCCAGCGCCGGCGAGATGAGAATCGTGTCGTCGAGCGTGATCCCGTGGTGGTCGCGCAGCTCGAGCGCCGTCGACAGGGCGATCTGGCCGCCCGCGGAATCGCCGGCGATCGCGGTCCGGGTGTTGGTCGCCTTCGTCTCCCGGGTGATCTCGACGAAGCGGGCGATCACCTCGGCTGCGGTGCCGAACGGGATGAGTGGATAGATCGGGACGATGAACGTCGTGGCGGACTCGGCGGCCAACTCGGCGACCAGATGCCAGTGGAGGAACGACATCTCGTTCACCCAGCCGCCGCCGTGGGCATAGACGACGGCACCCGCCGGCTTCGTGTCCCGGGGCTTCACGCGATAGACGGTCCAGCCGCGCCAGCGATCGACGTCGATGACGACGTCTCGGCGGATGCGGCGGGGTGGGGCGTACGGCTGCGGGCGCAGCGCAAAAGCCCGCACATGCTTCCGCGCCTCGTCGGCATCCTTGAAGGGCTTGCCGATCCCGGTCGCGCGGATCAGGGGGCGAAGGAGCGGCTCGGGCAGGGTGAAAGCCATACCCCCGACACTAGTTGCCCGTCCGGGCACCCGCCCCCAGGGGGAGTGGGCGCCCGGCTGTGCGCGCCCGTCAGGCGGACACCCGACGGCGTCGCACCCAGCTCGGTGCGACCATGACGCCGCGCCTGTGGGCGACGAAGAGCGCCATCAGGGCGACGGGCGTGAGCACGAGCACGGTGATGATGCTGGCCTCGAGCCCATAGGCGCCACCGGAGATGAGATCGGGACCGGCGGCAGCGGTGATCAGCAGCCCCTCGTTGACGTTGCCGGAGACCGGGACGCCGACGACATTGCTGAGCACCGAGTTCCACGCCGCGTGGAGGCCGATGACCCACCACAGCGAACGGGTCAGCAGATAGACGACCGCGAAGAGAAGTCCCGCCTCGATGATCGTCGCGATCGTGCTCACCAGGGTCGCCTGGGCGGCGAACGCATGGACGGAGCCGAAGATCACCGCGGAGGCCCCAACGGCCAGCCACGATCCGAGCCACTGCTCGAGGAAGCGATAGACGATGCCGCGGAACAGGATCTCCTCGACCACGGCCGCGAACAGGCCGGTCATGATGAAGTCCGTCACCCAGGGGATGTCGCCGATTGGCCGGACACCGGCGACGGTGAGTCCGCCGGCCGCCCACGCGATGGCCGCGCAGATGCCCACCAGCAGGGCCCCGACCCCGAGTCCGCCGGCCAGACCACTGATCCGCCGGGGATCGAGTTCCACCGGATACCGGCGCTCCAGCACCACGGTCATCACCAGATAGCCGACCAACGCCGCGACGATGAGCCCGAGCGCGGTCACCAGCATGCCGGCGCCTTCCGCGGGACCCGTGGGGTCGACGAGGTACGCCAGGCCGAGCCCGAGCACCCCGATCGTTCCGCCCACGACGAAGAAGACCAGCAGTCTCACCAAGGGGTGACCCCACCCGCGCAGATCCTCCGGTGCGTCCACCCCGAGTCCGTCCGGGCGCAGCGCGGGGATGCCCCAGCCCGGCAGCCGGGCGGGTCGCACCACCCTCCCCCGCGGGACCGCCTCCCGGGCTGACCCCTTGGCCACCATCAGCATTGCCCCTCCTTTTGCTCGGATCCAACGATCTACTACAGACCGTAGTAGAATGCGCCGCCCCCGGGCCCGGAACGAAAGACAGCCAGGGACAACTCAGGGCTGGGACAGGGTGCGGACCTGACGTCCGCCTTGGCAGACCGACGCCTCGTCCCACAAGCTAGTGCGAGAGCAACGACGCCCTGTTCGGCACCGAGGTAGGGGACCATGCGACGCGAACATCCACTCAACGACCCCGGCGACAGCGGCAAGATCGTGTCGGCCGATGCAGCGGTCCGTCTCATCCGGGATGGCGACACGGTCGCCACCAGCGGGTTCGTCGGCATCGGCTTCGCCGAGAACATCGCCGTGGCCGTCGAGCGGCGATTCCTGGGCACGGCACAGGAACCCGGCGGCCACCCGCGGAACCTCACGCTGGTCTATGCCGCCGGCCAGGGCGACGGCAAGGACCGAGGCTTGAACCACTTCGGCCATGAGGGCCTCATCGCCCGCGTCGTCGGCGGTCACTGGGGCCTGGTGCCGAAGATCTCGGACCTCGCGATGGCCAACAAGATCGAGGCCTGGAACCTACCGCAGGGCGTGATCTGCCACCTCTACCGCGACATCGCGGCGGGCAAGGCGGGCACCCTGACCCGGGTCGGTCTCGGCACGTTCGTCGACCCCCGGCACGGTGGTGGGAAGCTGAATGACATCACCACGACGGATCTGGTCCGGATCCTCGAGATCGACGGCGATGAGCAACTGTTCTACAAGGCCTTCCCGATCAATGTCGGCATCATCCGCGCGACCACGGCGGATCCGGACGGGAACCTCACCATGGAGCGCGAGGCGCTCACCCTGGAGGCCCAGGCCATCGCGATGGCGGCCCGCAACTCCGGTGGCATCGTGATCGCCCAGGTCGAGCGGATCGCCGACCGCGGCTCCCTGAACGCCCGGCAGGTGAAGATCCCGGGGGTCATGGTCGACTGCGTGGTCGTGGCGGAGAGCCCCGAGCTCCATCAGCAGACGTTCCTGGAGGCGTACAACCCCGCCTTCGCCAGCGAAATCCGCGTCCCTGCGTCGTCGATCGCCCCCATGGAGCTGGGGGTACGCAAGGTCGCCGCCCGCCGCGCCGCGATGGAACTGCGGGCCAACGACTGCGTGAACCTGGGCATCGGCATGCCCGAGGCAGTGGCGAGCGTTGCGGCCGAGGAGCGGATCATCGACCTGCTGACGCTGACCGCCGAGCCGGGTGTCATCGGCGGCATCCCGGCGGGCGGGCTGAACTTCGGGGCGGCCACCAATGCCGCGGCCATCATCGATCAACCGGCGCAGTTCGACTTCTATGACGGCGGCGGGCTCGACATCGCGATCCTCGGCCTCGCGCAGGCCGACCGGGAGGGCAACGTCAACGTCTCCAAGTTCGGCGCCCGGGTCGCCGGCGCCGGCGGATTCATCAACATCAGCCAGAACACCGGCACCGTGGTGTTCCTGGGCAGCTTCACCGCCGGTCGCGCCAAGGCCACCGTCACGGACGGACGCCTCGTGCTGCCCGCAGAGGCGGGCCTCACCAAGTTCGTCACCGAGGTTGAGCACCGGACGTTCAGCGGCACACAGGCGCTCGCGAACGGCCAGGAGGTGCTCTATTGCACCGAACGCTGCGTGTTCCGTCTCGTCGACGGCGGCCTGCACCTGACCGAGATCGCCCCGGGCGTCGACCTCGAGCGCGACATCCTCGCGCAGATGGCGTTCGAGCCGATCATCGACGGTGACCCGGTGCTGATGGATCCGCGGATCTTCGGCGAGGCACCGATGGACCTGCGCGCCGATCTCCTCAGCATCCCGGTGCCCGACCGGCTGTGGTTCGACGCGGAACGCGAGACGTTCTTCATCGACTTCGAGGGGCTCCAAGTGCGGACCCCGGAGGACATCGAGGAGATCTACGCCGCCGTCGTCCACAAGCTGGAGCCGCTGGGGCGGCGGGTGCCGGCGATCGTGAACTATGACCAGTTCTCGATCATGCCCGAGCTGGTGGATCCCTATGTGGCGATGGTCCAGCACCTGATGGACACCCGCTATACCGAGGTGACTCGCTATACCTCGAACGCCTTCCTGCGGGCGGAGCTCGGGGCAGCCATGCAACGCGGCGAGATGGTGCCGAATCTGTTCGAGAACCAATATCTGGCGGAGAAGAAGCTCGCCACGACTGTCACCGGGCCGGTGCGGCGCGTGCGCGGCTGAGCGCCGCACCGGCCACCGCAGGCAGAAAGCCCGGTCTGGCGAACCAGACCGGGCTTTTTCCGATGGTGCTGGGTTCAGGGCCGACCGGCGGCCCTGAACCGGATCACTTGTTCTTCAGCACCGCCTGCGCCGCGGCGAAGCGGGCGATCGGCACACGGAACGGCGAGCAGGAGACATAGTCCAGGCCGATCTCGTGGAACAGCTCAATCGACTCGGGATCGCCACCGTGCTCACCGCAGACACCGGTCTTGAGCTTGTCCTTGACCGAGCGACCCTTCTCGACGCCCATGCGGACGAGCTCGCCGACACCATCCCGGTCGACGGACTCGAAGGGGTTGCGCGGCATGACTTCGTCGATGACGTACTGCCCCAGGAAGCCACCCTCCGCATCGTCACGGGAGATGCCGATGCCGGTCTGGGTGAGGTCGTTGGTGCCGAACGAGAAGAAGTCGGCGTGCTCGGCGATCTGATTCGCGGTCACCGCGGCACGCGGCAGCTCGATCATGGTGCCCACCGTGTAGTCCAGGTCCTGACCCGAGTCCGCGATCTCCTCGTCGGCGGTCGCCACCACGATGGCGCGCTGACGCTTGAGCTCCTCGGCATAGGCGACGAGCGGGATCATGATCTCGACGTCCACGGTCTCGCCCTGGCGCTCACGCACCGCGAGCGCGGCCCGGATGATCGCGCGGGTCTGCATCTCGGGGATCGCGGGATAGAGCATGCCGAGACGGCAACCACGGGTGCCGAGCATCGGGTTCTGCTCGTGCAAGCCCTTGACCTGCTCGAGGATGTGCTTCTCGGCCTCGATCTCGTCGGCGTTGGCCCCGGTGAGCTCCAGCCGCTGGACCTTGAGCGACTGCTCGACGAGGTCCGGCAGGAACTCGTGCAGCGGCGGGTCGAGGAGCCGGACGGTGACGGGCAGCCCGGCCATGGCCTCGAAGATGCCCTCGAAGTCCTGCTGCTGCATCGGCAGGATCTTCTCGAGCGCCGCGGCGCGCTGCTCGTCGGTCTCGGCGAGGATCATCTCGCGCACGGCCGGCAGGCGGTCCTCGGCCATGAACATGTGCTCGGTGCGGCACAGGCCGATGCCCTGGGCACCCAGCTCACGGGCCTTCTCGGCGTCGACCTTGTTGTCGGCGTTGGCCCGGACACCGAGGCGGCGAACCTCGTCGGCCCACTGCACGATGTGCTGGAAGTCGTCGTTGATCTGCGGCGGCACCAGCGGCAGCGAACCCGCATAGACCTCACCGGTGGAGCCGTCGAGGGTGAGGACGTCATCCTCGCCATAGGTCTTGTCACCGATGGTGACGGTCTTCTCGGCCGGGTTGATCCGGATCTCGTGGGCGCCGGCCACGCAGGGCTTGCCCATGCCGCGGGCCACAACGGCGGCGTGGGACGTCATGCCGCCGTGGGCCGTGAGGACGCCCTGGGCCTTGATGACGCCGGCGATGTCGTCCGGGGTGGTCTCGAAGCGGACGAGCACAACGGGCTCCTCGTCCCCGCGCACAGCGGCGGTGTCGGCGTCGAAGCAGAGCTTGCCGACCGCGGCACCCGGGGAGGCGGGCAGGCCCTTGGCGATCGGGCTCTGGCCGTGGGCCGGGTCGATCGCGGGGTGCAGGAGCTGGTCGAGCTGCGCCGGCTCGATGCGCTGGAGCGCCTCCTCCTTGGTGATGATCCCCTCTTCGACCATGTCGTTGGCGACCTTCAGAGCGGCGGCGGCGGTGCGCTTTCCGTTGCGGGTCTGGAGCAGATAGAGCTTCTCGTTCTCAATCGTGAACTCCATGTCCTGCATGTCCTTGTAGTGACGCTCCATCGCGTTCATCGTGTCGATGAGCTGCGCGTACGCCTCCGGCAGAACCTGCTCCATCTCCTCCAGGTTGCGCGGCGTCCGGATGCCGGCCACCACGTCCTCGCCCTGGGCGTTCACGAGGAACTCGCCATAGAGCTCCTTCACGCCGGTCGACGGGTTGCGGGTGAACAGCACGCCGGTGGCGGAGGTCTCGCCGCGGTTGCCGAACACCATCTGCATGACGTTCACGGCGGTGCCGAGATCGGCGGGGATGTTGTTGGCCTTGCGATAGACCTCGGCGCGCGGGTTCTGCCAGGAATCGAAGACCGCGTTGATGGCGCGCTTCAACTGCTGCTTGGGGTCGGAGGTCCACTCGCCACCGAGCGCCTCGTTCGAGAGCTTCTTGAAGGTCGCGACCAGTTCCTTGAGGTCCTCGGTGGTGAGGTCG
This sequence comes from Ammonicoccus luteus, assembly GCF_050880385.1. Classification (NCBI taxonomy): domain Bacteria; kingdom Bacillati; phylum Actinomycetota; class Actinomycetes; order Propionibacteriales; family Propionibacteriaceae; genus Ammonicoccus; species Ammonicoccus luteus. Next base: position 308,228 of record NZ_JBNZCI010000004.1, on the reverse strand, counting down.
GTGTCTTCCTTGGCGTTCTTGTCGGCCTTGATCTTGGTCAGCGCGTCCTCATAGACGTGGGGCTCGATGCCCTCCACGACCTCGCCATACATCTGGATGAAGCGGCGATAGGAGTCCCAGGCGAACCGCTCGTCGCCACCGGCGGCGAGACCCGCCACGGTGTCGTCGGAGACACCCAGGTTGAGCACCGTGTCCATCATGCCGGGCATCGACTGCACGGCACCGGACCGGATGGCCAACAGGAGCGGCTTCTCGGGGTCACCCAGGCCAAGACCGGTGCGCTCCTCGAGGCGCTGCAGGGCCTGCTCGACCTCCGGCCAGAGGTTCTCGGGCCATTCGCCGCCGCGGTTCATGGTCTCCACACAGGCGGTGGTGGTGACGGTGAACGCATCCGGGACGGGCACGCCCAGACGGGCCATCTCGGCCACACCAGCGCCCTTGCCGCCCAGCAGATTCCGCATCGTGGCGTCGCCATCGGCGAGGTCGTACACGTACTCGGTGTGCATCGGATCTCCTTGTTTCTCGGGTATGGAAAGTCGCGTTGACGCGAAACTCAGGGGGCGAATTTGATTTCGGCGGGCAGTCTGCGCAACGCGCCGCCGTTGGCGCGAGCACGGTCGTCGACGATGTCGATGATCCGCGCAGCGGACTCCTCCATCGCCATTTTGGTGGTGTCCAGCACCGGGCAGCCCAACCCTCGCTGGATCGCCCTGATCTCGTCGAACTCGTCATAGATCTTGGCGAGCTCGGCATAGCCGTCGGACCGCCGGTGGGAGCCCATGCCCTTCAGCCGGCGGGTCCTGATTTCCGCCAGCAACTGGGGGTCGAGGGTCAACCCGACAATCCGCCAGCGATCGATGGCGTAGAGCTCCGCCGGCGGCTTGATCCGAGGCACCAGTGGAACATTGGCGGTCTTGTATCCGAGATACCCCAGATACATCGACAGCGGGGTCTTGCCACAACGCGAGGCGGCGACGATGACGATGTCTGCGTCCTTCAGCCCCTCCGGCTGTTGGCCGTCGTCGTGGCGCACGGCGAACTCCATCGCCGCGATCCGGGTGAAATAGTCCTTCTCCACGCCGACCGGACGCATGGCGACACGCTCGGGCTCGACACCCGTGGCGAACTCCAGCTGCTGCAGCGTCGGGCCGAGCAGGTCGATGTGGACCAGCCCGAGTTCTGCGCAGCCGTCGTCGACGAGATCCCGCAGCACGGGATTGACCAGCGTGGACATCACCACGACGGGCCGGTCGACATGACCCCGCACGGTGTCGAAGATCAGGAACAGTTCCTCGGCCGTCGTCACCCGGGGATGCCGGACGATCCGAAAGGGATGGTTGGGAAACTGCGCCTGGGCGGCCCTGGCCAGGCGTGCCGCAGTCTCGCCGGTGGAGTCGGCGATCACGTGGATCTCGAGGGCCTGGTCGGACACAGCGACAACTTACTCTGTCTCGACTCGCGAGGCTTGCGTACCAGCGAACCAGAGACACTATCCGGCCGCTTTGTCTCGCAGGGTGAATGATCCGGGGCATCGGGCGTCCGGAATCACCGGGTTCGCGAGCAGGCCGAAAGGATTCGTGGCAAGATTCTCCCGCTTTCGCCGACCCCGTGTTTTCGCCGACCCCGTGTTTTCGGCGGCCCCGTGTTTCACCGACAACTCCCGTGCCTCGGCTAACGTCCCGGGCATGGATCCGGTCGACCGCCTCATTCTCGACGAAAGCCCCGAGCCCGACGGCCCGGTGTTGGTGGTCGATGCGCCCGAGCTCGCGACGGCGGCTTCGGCGCGGGGCTGGGCGGTGTGGGGGTACGCAGACTCCCTGCTCCTCGAGCAACGCTTCGACGTCCCGATGATCGACCGGTGGCCCGGGGACGCCGACGGCGGGGCTCCCGACGCGGACATCGAGCTGATCCTGCTGCGGCTGCCGAAGGCGGTGGCGGCGCTGGAGGAGTACGCACAACGGTTCGCACTGCTCCCACGGGACGTTCGCCTGGTCGCGGGCGGTCGCGTGAAGCACATGACCCACGCGATGAACGAGGCGCTCGCCACCCGGTTCGGCACGGTCCGCGCGAGTCTCGGGCGACAGAAGTCCCGCGTGCTCCACGCCGCCGACCCGATCCCGGGCCCACTCGACTTCCCGCGCACGGCCCAGCACCCCGAGCTCGATCTGACGCTCGCCGCCCACGGCGCGACGTTCGCCGGGACCAGGATCGATCCCGGGACTCGGCTGCTGACCACCGTGCTCGACCGGCTTCCGGCCTCGGATCCCCACACCCCCGCCGTCGACCTCGGGTCCGGCAACGGGACGCTCTCCGTGCTCCTGGCCCGGGCCGGCCACCGCGTCCTGGCCCTCGACGAATCCCGGGCGGCCTGCGCCTCGACCGCTGCGTCGGCCCGCCTCAACGGCGTGGAGGTCGACGTCGAGCGTGCGGATGGCCTGACGGGCCGACCGGACGGGAGCTCAGGCCTCATCGTCTGCAACCCGCCCTTCCACGTCGGCACGGCCAAGGACTCCACGCCCGCGCTGGCGATGATCGACGACGCCGCGCGCGTCTTGCGGCCCGGCGGGGAGCTGTGGCTGGTGTTCAACGCGCACCTGCCCTATCTGCCGCGGCTGCGGCAACGCATCGGCCGCACGGAGATCGTCGCGCGCAATCCCAAGTTCATCGTCTCGCGCAGCGTGCGCGGCGCGCGGTTGGCCTAACCTGCGGGACATGCGCCGTCTCGCTCTTCCCGCAGCGCTCCTCGCCGCCTCGGTCACCGTCACCGCCTGCGTCCCGGGACTGCCCGGATCCGGCTCCAAGCTCGAACGGGCACTGGGCTCCATCGATGCCCCGGAGCAGGGGCGGGTCCTCCTCGGGTACGCGGACGTGGAGAAGTTGCGGACGACGTTCGGCCCACCGCCGCCGATGCCCAGTTACCGCGACGCCGGCCGCGAAGGCCGCAGCATCGCCCTGGTGGGGGCGCCTCGAGCGCTGGCCAATGCGACAGCGCCTTCTGCGTTCCTGCTGGCGGACAAGAGCTATCTGCGCAAGGCGACGTCATCGGTGATGGCGTACTCCCACGTCGACAGCAACGCCTCCCGCACCGCCGGCGGAGCGAGCCTGTTCGACGAGATGCGGCCGGCGATGGGCGAGACGTACGCGGTCGACGGCACCACCGCCACGCGCCTGCCGACCGACCGCCTGCAGGCCGCGAGCCAGCCCGCGATCGTGCGGAAGGACGGCAATGCGCTGGTCACCGAGACGACCGACGAGAGGCCGACGGGACCGGCGAGGAACAGGGTCCGCGAGCTGGCCGGTTGCCTCGACTCGGCGGATGCCGCGGCCATCACGGTGCTCGACCAGCCCTTGGCGGAGGGTGTTGTCGCATTCGGCGTGGCCGTGACGTTTCCCACGGCCGACGAGGTCTCGGCGGTCTATTGCGTGGAGGCGGCAGAGGGAGTGGATCCGCAGGGCCTGGCCGACGGACTCCGCGGCCATCAGGGCAAGGACTACACCGCCGGAGAGCCATCGATCGACAAGCGCGTGATCAGGGTCGAACTCACGCCGGCGGGCGAACCGGTGCGGGCGGCGTACGGAACCATCCTCGGCCAGCCCGAGCGGATCTATCCCACGTTCTGACTTTGCACGGAACGGATCGTATTATTTGCGAATGAGCACCACACTGCCCAGACCCGGCACCCGAACGAGGCGACGTTCCGGCAAGGCGTCGGGGTGGGTGCCGCAGCAACACGGCGCGTGGGCCATGCTCATCACACCGTTCGTCCTCGGCGCCGGGCTGCATGTGCGCGACAGCGGCTGGTCCTGGCATTTGGTCCCGCTGTTCGCCGCCTGGATGTTCGGCTATTTCACGTTCGCGGCCACGTCGCTGTGGCTGAAGTCCCGGCACAAGAGCAAGTTCCTGCGCCCGATGGTGACGTACGCAGCGCTGGCCGGTGGCCTTGGCGTCCTCACCCTGCTGGCCACCGGACCGGCCCTGCTGTGGTGGGGCGTGATCTATCTGCCACTGACCGCTGTCACCCTGTGGCTCGTCGACCACCGACGGGAGCGCTCGACGCTCTCCGGCCTGCTCACGATCGCTGCCGCCGCAGTGATGGCCGTCACCGCCGCCCACCCCGACCCCGCCACGGCGCTGCGTCCGGAGTCCGCCGGCGCCTGGTGGCTCGCGGCGCTCGCGTTCGTCTATTTCTTCGGCACCGTGCCCTATGTCAAGACGCTCGTCCGCGAGCGCGGCCACCGATCGTGGGTCATCGGCTCGGTCGCCTATCACCTGCTCATCACTGCACTCAGCGCCGCGGCCGCGGTGACGGGGCTGCTGTCCTGGTGGTGGACTTTGTTCTTCGTCGTGACGACGCTGCGGGCATTCCTCGTCCCCACGCTGGGGCCGATGTCGGGGCGCACGGTGTCGCCGAAGCATGCCGGCTTCGCCGAGGTCGCCGTGACGCTGCTGTTCGCCGCAATCGCGTTGTCCACCCTGTGAGCCCGACCCGCTGACCGGCTGGTTCGGGACCCGCGGGATCGCTGTGGAGGGTCGCCGCGCTCGTCCGCTGGGGCGATCCTGCGGCCTCGGGAGCCGGCGCCGGTTCTAGTAGGTTTCCCACCATGATCGCCGCCCACGCTGGACTCGCCAGCGCCCATCCGATCCCCGTCGAATTGCTGGACCGGGTGCACGAGTTGTTGCCGAGGTTCATCGCGACCACACCGGTGAGCCAGGGCTTCGACGCGATGGCGTTCACGGGCCTGATCGACGAGGGCGCCGGGCCGGGTCTGCGGGCGCGGATCCGGGAACTGGCCGAGTCCGTCGGCGTCGACGCGACGCTCACCTGGGGACCGCTCGCCGAGCACGGGCCGGGCCTGATCGTCATGGATGTCGATTCGACCCTCATCACCGCTGAGGTGATCGAGCTGATCGCCGCCCACGCGGGCAGTGAACAACTGGTCGCGGACATCACCGAACGGGCCATGCAGGGCGAACTCGACTTCGCGTCCTCCCTCGCTGCACGGGTGGCCACACTCAAGGGTCTGCCGGCGAGCACCCTCGCCGAGGTCGCAGCCGAAGTGCGCCTCTCGAACGGAGCGGCCGACCTCGTCGCGGCCGCCCACGAACAGGGTGTCGGGGTGGGCCTGGTGTCCGGTGGCTTCCACGAGGTAGTCGATCCACTGGCGGCCTCGCTCGGGATCGAGCTGGTTCGGGCGAATCGGTTCGAGATCGTCGACGGGCACCTCAGCGGGCGCACGTCGGGCCCGGTCGTCGACCGTTCTGCGAAGCGCCGCCATATGATCGAGTACGCAGACCTTCTCGGCATCGGCACCGACCGGGTCATCGCCATCGGTGACGGGGCCAATGACCTCGACATGCTGGCCGCGGCAGGTCTGGGGGTCGCCTATTGCGCCAAGCCCATCACCCACGCCGCAGCCGCAGCCGCAATTTCGTTCCCGCGCCTGGACGCCGTGCGGGTGTTCGCCGGCCTCTGACCCCAGCAGGCCCCACCCTGAACGTCAGGAGGAGATCAACCGTGTTCGAACGAACCATCGATCCCGACGGCTGGGGCCGTTGCCAGGGGATCACCTCGACCGGGGGCCGGTTCACGGTCCATGACCACGGGGCGCACATCACCGAATGGACCCCGACGCCCGGAGCCGAGCCGGTCCTGTGGACCAGTCCGACGGCGCGCTTCGCGCCCAACGTCGGGATCCGTGGTGGCATCCCGATCTGCTTTCCCTGGTTCGCCAACGGCCGCAAGGACAACAAGTCTCCCGCGCACGGCTTTGCCCGGCTGGCGACGTGGCAGCTGCTCGAGGGCGTGGAACGTGACGGCGGCACCACCCTGCGGTGGCGTCTGGACGAGACGATGATCCCGAAACTCGACGGGATCGACCCCGAGCGCAACCGGTTCGAGCTCGAGGTCACGCAGGTGTTCGGGGCGGACCTGCAGGTGCGGCTCGCGCTGCGGAACACCGACGACGTTCCGCTGGTCGTCGAGGAGGCCCTGCACACCTATCTGACCGTCGGGGATGTCCGGCGTGTGTCGGTGCACGGCCTGGCCGGCACCGAATATCTCGACAAGCTCACCAAGGCCTACAACACCCAGATCGGGCCGGTGGGGTTCGACGGGGAGGTCGACCGGATCTATTGGGTCAAGAACCCGATCGAGGTCCACGACCCCGTCCTGAACCGTCGGCTTGTCCTCACCACGCACCGTTCGGACAACACGATCGTCTGGAACCCGTGGGTCGACAAGACCGCTGAGTTCGCGGACATGCCCGACGACGCGTGGCAATCCATGGTGTGCGTGGAAACCGCGAACGTCCGTGACCGTGCCGTCCATCTCAACCCGGGCCAGTCCCACGAGCTCTCGCTCACCCTCACCGTGGCGGACCTGTGACCCCTCGGGCCGAGTTGGGGCCCGCCCGCTGGATTGCGTACTGCGCAGTGGTCACCATTCAGCTCACCGCACTGTGGTTCGGGGAACGCCGCGTGAGCGTCCCGGCGCAGTCGCTGCTCATGCCCGTGCTGGCGCTTGGCGCGCTGATGGCTCGCTCCCACTGGCTGCGCACCTGGACGCTCATCGCTCTGCTGTTCTCGTTCCTCGGCGACACCGTGCCGCGGTTGGTCCCGGAGTCGCTCGAGTTGGTGGCGCTGCTCGCGTCGTTCCTGGCCGGACACATCGCCTGGATCATCGGGCTCTGGCGCGTGCGGCCGCCCCGACCGTGGCTGCTGGTCATCTATCTGGCGGTGGCGGTCGCGGTCGTGGCGTGGACCGTGCCCGGCGCGGGCTTCCTGGCCCCGGGGGTCGTGCTCTATGCCGCGGCGCTGCTGACGACGGCCGTGCTGGCGAGCGGACTCGGCTGGCCCGGCGTGCTGGGTGGCGCGTTGTTCATCGCCTCCGACTCGCTGATCGCGGCCCAGAATTTCACGGCGTTCACGTTCCCGCACCACGACGTGGCGGTCATGGCCACCTATGCCGTCTCCCACGGGCTGTTGGTCCACGGGGTCACGCGGTCGCCCGGTCACCGCGAGGGTTTTGCCTATTCGCCGACGCTCGGCTGGCATCAGCCCGACTGAGGACTTGGCCCGGTGCAGCACCGGCGAGAACTGCTCTTCGCTTTCCCGATAGTGCGCAAGAATCGTCCCGGGCGGCCTCTGGGTGGGGGCGGGGACGGCAAGGGGGCGGGATGGCACAGGGTTACGATCTCGCGATCGACTTCGGCACGAGCAACACGTCTGCGAGCATCCGCCGGTCGGGCACCAAACCGGTCACGCTCCGCCTGTCCGCGGACGGCAACCTGCTGCCGTCCGCCGTCCTGCTGCGAGGTGACGGCTATCTGGTCGGTGACGAGGCGATCCGCACGGCAAGGTTGGCGCCGGAGGCATTCGAACGTACGCCGAAACGCCGCCTCGGCGAACCCGCCGTGCTTCTCGCCGGGCGCACGGTGCCGCCGGAGCATCTGGTCGCGACGGTGTTGCACAGGGTCTATCAGCAGGCTGTCCACGAATCCCACGGTGAAACGCCGCAGCACATCGTGCTCACCCACCCGCATGCGTGGGGAGCCCACCGGCAGTCGCAACTGCTGCGCGCTGCGAAAGAGGCGGGGATGGACCCGGATCGGGTCTATCTGGTGTCCGAGCCGATCGCGGCTGCGTGGCACAACTCCGCTCAGGTCCGCGCGCAGCCGGGCCAGTTGATCGCGGTCGTGGATTTCGGCGGCGGCACGTTCGACGTGGCGTTGCTCCGCATAGGCACCGACGGTCGCACGGTCGAGGTGTTGGCCGCCGACGGGATCGACCCGCTGGGCGGCGACGACTTCGACCAGCGCATCGAACGCTGGGTCGGCGAGCAACTCCAGGTCGACCACCCCCAGGTGCTGGCCCGGCTCAGGTCGCCCGGGGCGATCGGTGATCGCCTCACCATGCGCGAGGAGGTGCGGCAGGCGAAGCACCAGCTGTCCCGGAACTCGACCGCCGAGATCGTCGTGCCGGGCGAGCCCGGGCTGGTGCTGACCCTCACCGTCGGCGAGTTCGAGAACATGATCCGGCCTGCGGTCGAGCGGGCCGCGGAGGTGACCCAACGGTTGCTCGGCGGTCAGAGCGCCCAGGTATTCCTGACCGGTGGCTCGAGCGGAATCCCGCTCGTGCAGCGGACATTCGTCAACCTCGCACAGGGCCGCGTCGGCACGCTGGGCGACCCGAAGGAAGTGACCGCGCTCGGCGCGCTGACTCCCCCGGAATCCGCACCCGAACCCGAGCCCCAGCCGGACCCGGCGCTGGTGAAGGCGCCTCGACGCTGGCTCGTGCCCGCGCTGGCGGCAGTGGTGGTGCTCGCCGTCCTGATCGGTGCACTGGTGTGGCCGCGCGCCGGCACAGCGGAGACCAGCGGGGGGACCGCCGTCACCGCGAGCCCGAGCCCCGGGACCAGCCCCGGCACCCCACCCACCGGCGCGACCTCGCCCGGCACCGGGACGACGCCGGAGCGGAGCGCGCGCCCGACCGTCGCGCCACCCTGCGGAGCCCTCGACACCGACCACTGCGCACTGCTCCGGGAGGTCATCCCCACCGAGGCGATGGCGGGCTCGTGTCAACCCGTAACACTGGAGAACGGTTGGCTCTCGATCAACTGCGTCGCGAGCCCCCGAGGTGTTCCGTTCGACGGCGGATCGATCAGCCTGTTCGCGACGCGGGTGCCCGAAGATCAACTCGATCTGTCGTTCCACAACGTCTATGTGACGAACAAGGTCGATCCGAGCCCCGGAAACATCGACCTGGCGAAGCCGCCCGCTCGCTATACCTGGCTGAGCGACACCGATGGCAGCGGCGAGGTCGGCTCGCTGTGGGACCCGGAGTCGAGCGTGCACAGACTGTTCTGGAGCAACCGGGAGCACAGCGCGATCATGGTCGCGGTGAGCGCGGATGTTCCGGTCGCGACGATGGCCCAGTGGTTCTGGCGCTGATCAGCCCGCAGTCGACGATGTCGGCCCGGCCTCCGGGGTCAGCCGCGACCACCGCCGCGCGAGCTGTGCACACACGATGAGTTGAATCTGGTGGAAGAGCATCAGCGGCAGGACGAGGATCCCCACTGCGGCCGCGGGAAAAATGACCTGCGCCATCGGCAGGCCTGATGCCATCGACTTCTTGGAACCCGCAAAGATGATCGCCGTCCGATCCGGCCACGCGAACCCCAGCGCCTTGCTGATCGCCATCGTGGCGGCGAGCACGACCGCCAGCAGGACACAGCACACGACGAGCAGCGCCACCAGTTGCCACCCACCGAGCCGGCTGAACATGTCTTCCCGCATGCCGGCCGAAAAGGCGGCATAGACGACCAACAGGATGGCCCCCCGATCGACCTTCGAGGTCACTTGCTTGTGGCGGGCGAGAAACCCGCCCAGCCACCGATGGACGAGCTGGCCCAGCACGAACGGCAGGACGAGTTGCAGGAACAGGCTGCGGATCGTGCCGAGGTTCACCCCGGCCGCGGCGCCCATGGCCAAGGTGACCAGCAGGGGCGTGAGGAGCACCCCCAGAAGATTCGACACCGAGGCAGCCACGATGGATGCCGCGACGTTGCCGTGCGCGATCGAGGTGAACGCGACCGACGATTGCACGGTGGACGGCAACAGCGTCAGGAACAGCATCCCGGCAGCCAGCTCGGGACCGAGGAACGGGCGACTGAGAAACGCGGTCAACAGCCCGAGGAGCGGGAACATCACATAGGTGCAGGCAAGCACCAGCGAATGCAGTCGCCAGTGCCGGATCCCCTGCAGCGTCTGATCGGCCGACAGACGCGCGCCATAGAGGAAGAAGAGCAGCGCGACCGCGAGGTCGGTCGCGATCTCGACAGGCCGCACCGCGACGCCCGTTGCGGGCATGACTGCAGCGAGCAGGACCATGCCGAACAGGAGGAGGATATAGACGTCGACCCACTCCTTGACTGTCCCCCAGGCGCGCTTCACGGTCGGACCCTACCCGGCAGAACCGTTGCGAAAAGTCCTGTGGAACATTTCTGTCAGCCGGATGCTCTGATGGGCTGACGCGAATGTGAGGGGTTGCCATGGGTCTGTTCGGACGACGCCGCAAGGAGTCGACGTCCCCGGGAACACCGGCGCCGGCACCGAACCGCTCGGACGGCCGGGCCGAATCGCCGGCCGCGGAGATCCGTCGGCAGGTGGAGGCAGGCGACCTCCGGGGCGCCATCACCCGACTGCAGGAGGCACCGGTCAGTGACGCCGAGTTCGCCGAGTTGGTCGCCCGCATCGGGCACTCCGTCGAGCTCTCGGACCTGACTCGCGCGGGGCAGACCGCCGAGGCCCGACCCCAGGACCACGAGGCGCTCTATCAACTCGGCTATGAACTGATTGAAGTGGGCCTGCCGGAGCTGGCTGTCCGCCCCCTGACGACCGCCTATCGGCAAGGATTCGACGCACGCGTGGTCTTCGAGCTGGTCGCCGCCCTGGAGTCGCTGGATCGCCACGGCGATGCCGCTTGGCTCCTGCGGACCCACGAGGCGGAGCTGCCGCCTGGGGGCACCCAATATCTGCTGGTGCACAACCTGCTCCAGTCCGGCGCTGTCGACGAGGCGCTGCGACGGGGCGTGGACGTGACCGATGTGCAGGGCCTCGGCGACGCACCTGGGGCCCTGCGCTCCCGACTCGCCCGGGCGTGGGACCGCCGTGCCGCGACGAGCTCCCTGCACCCGCAGGACCTGCGCGGGTGGCAGTTCGTGCTCGACGCGACCGTGCTGCTGACGCTGTCCCCGTGGGGCATCGACACGATGAACGGCCGACACGGCTTCACCTCGGATTCCTTCGCTCAGTGCGCGGTCGCGCTCGAGCGACTCCGCCTTGTTCTCGACACGGCCGGCGTCCGGCCGCACCACGTAGCCCTGCTCCCCGACCGGGACAGCCGGATCCTCGGGCTGGCCGTGGCGCAATCCCTCGGCCTGCCCAGCCGGGCGTACACCCCTGGGGACCCGGGTGGTCTCGTGGTCGCCTATCGGCTGGAAACTCTGGCCGCGGAGCTGCAGGAGGCGCTGGTGAAACGCGCCCCGGGTGAGATCCTGTTCGAACACGTCGGGCAGTGGGTCACGCCGGCGAGAGTCGTGCCGGACGTTGTCACGTTCCTCGCCCAGGCCGTGACAGCCCCGTGGGGCGCCCAGTTGACGTTCGGCAACGGGCCGACTCCTGTGGCGCACGAGGTGCCGGCCGATGACTCACCGGCCGAAGACCTCGCCGCACGCATCTGTGCCACCCCACCCGAGGACTTCGCCGGCGACGCCGACGCTGTGCCGGACGGCCCCGACGTGCTCGCCCGCTTCGTCCGCGAGGCCCGGCAGTCCTGGCCCGACGCGGACCGACGCCTTCGCCGTCCGGGGAACGGCCCCGTGCGCAGCGCCCGATTCCTGTGAGGAGCCCGGCATGACCCAGGAAGCCGCACCGGAGATCCGTGAGGAGATCGTGGACACCCTCAAGCAGGCGTTCGCGATGCTGCGGGAACACGACCGCCAACCGGTCGTCGACCACGCCCAGTCCGCTCTCCGCCGCCGGACGCAACGCCCGCGCGTGGTGATCGTCGGCGAAACCAAACGCGGCAAGAGCACGCTGACCAATGCGCTCATCGGCCGCGCCGATCTCTCCCCCGTGGGTGCCGACGAGACCAGCGCCACCTTCCTCAGCATCGCCCCCGACGCGGAGGAAGGTGCAGAATATGCGGTCGTGATCGGCGCGGCCCCGGAGCCGCAACGGATCCCGCTGGCGGACCTGCCGGCGTACACCGATCTCACCCAAATCACCCTGCGCGACGCCGAACCCCCGCTGGCGGTCGACGTCCACTGCGCGCCCGGCAGCCCGGTCGGGGACGTCACGCTGATCGATACCCCGGGCGTCGGAGGGGCGCTGGACAGCGCGCGCGGCAAGCTCAACCAGCGACTGGCCCGTGACGGCGGAATCCTGCTGTTCGTCCTCGACGCCGGGTCACCGATGGCCGAGCCGGAGCTGAACTATCTCACCGACTGCGCGCGGCACGTCGAGGAGATCGTGGTGGTGGTGACGATGATCGACAAATATCCGCACACGGCCGACCGGATCGTGACCCACGTGGCCGGCCAACTGAGGGCGGCCTCGCCACGACTCGCCCGGGCAAAGGTCCTGCCGGTCCAGGCGCGTGCAGCGCTCGCCGCACTCCGGGTCGAGGGAGAACCGCGCGACCAACTGTGGCAATTGAGCGGGCTCGAGCCCCTGATCGAGCACATCGCCGCGGTGCGCGCGGACGGGACGCTGCTGGGGACCCGGACAGCCCTGCGGATCTGCCGCACCGGCCTGGAGGAGATCACCCAGTCACTTGACCGGCAGGTGCGGGCGAGCAGCGGCACCACGTCGGCCAGTGACCTCGCCGCCGAGGAACGGCGCTTGTCGGAGATCCAGGCCGAGCTGGGCACGACGCGCGATCGCTGGCAACTGGACTACGAACGCGCCGTGTCCCGCATCGTCAGCGACTCCACGACCCGTCTCACCGAGGGCATCCGGGCAATCGAGAGCGCCACACGGGCAGCCCTGGGCAGGACGCCGCTGACCGGGCGCCAGGACTATGTGCGTGCGGTGAATCTCGAACTCGTCAGCTCGCTCGAGCTGTTGGAAACAGAAGTGCTGGAGGACGCCACGACCCGCTATGCCGAGGTGCTCTCCCAGATGTTCGGCCCCGAGCAAGGTTTCGCGCCGACGGACAGGCAACTGCGGGACCCCCTGCAGGGGCTCGTCGGGGAAGCACAGCACCAATTCGATCCGATGTTGCTGACAACCGGCATCATGGGCGCCAGCCTCACGGGCGGACTTCTCAAGTCCGCACTCGGCGTCGGGGCTGCGGCCAGCGCAGGAACGCTGGCCCTGCCCGTGCTGTCCCTGGCGGTCGTGGCGGGCGCCGCCTGGCTGGGGTTGAACATGAAGCATCGCCGACGACTGACCGAGCGGACCCAGCTGTTGCAGGAACTGTCCAAGCTGCTCAACGACTTCCGGGTCCGTGCCCAGACTCAGGTCACCGAATGGTTCCGCGATGCCAAGCCCGAGGTCGTCGTCGCCTATCGACAACTGATCAACCGGCAATTGCGCGAAACCCAGCAGGCGCTGGCCTCCGCACAGCAGGCCCGGAATCGGTCCGCCGCGGAGCAATCCGAGCTCCACACCGCCCAGGCGGCGGCGCTCGCCAGGGTGCAGGCGACCATCGAGTCGGTCGACCGGGCGCTGGCCCGGGCCGCGAGGCTGCCATGAGCGACCTCATCCGACTCTGCGGCCTCCTGCACGACGCCCTGCCCGCCGGGGATCTGCGCGACCGGGTGGACGCGATCGCCCGCACCGATCAGCAGCCGGTGCGGATCGGTGTGATCGGCCGGGTCGGCACGGGCAAGTCAACCCTGGTCAACGCGGTGCTCGGGCGCCCGGTGGCGGCCACGGCGGCCGAGGATTGCACGCGTTATCCCACCGTCTACAGCTATGGCGCACCCGAAAACGCCGTCGCGCTGGGCGTGGACGGCCGGCGTACGCCCCTCCCCCTGGACCTCTCTCTCGGGGAGCCACCATCCGACACGGTCAAGGTGGAGGTGACGCTGCAGACCGCGGTGCTCCGCCGGATCACGGTCGTGGATTTCCCCGGGCTGGCCGCGACGCCCGATGCACCCGACACCCCGCGCGCCACGGAGCTGGTCGAGGGGTGCGAGATCCTCCTCTATCTCTTCCGCGGCCAACTCCGAGCGGACGACGAGCGCGTCATCGCGGACCACGCGGCTGCGAGTCACGCGCTGGCCGAAGGTGCCCTGCCCACCGTCGGGGTGCTCGCGCACGCCGACAACTTCGGCCCCGGCGGGTGGGCGGAGGAGGACTCGATCGAGTTGGCCGCGGCATCGTGCCGCGCGCGTCTCACGGCGACCAACGGACGTTTCCACCAGGTCGTCGCGCTGAGTCCCCTGATGGCGGAGACGGTGCGGACGGGTCGGGTGACAGAGGGGGTGGCCCGCCGGCTCCGCGCGTTGCGGGACGCCGATCCATTGCTGCTGCAGTTCGGGGCAGGCGCACCGGAGAGCGACCCATCAGCCGTTGCCGACCTCACGGCGCTGCTGACCGGTTATGCAGTGAACCGGGGCCGGGTGCACGGCGGCAGCAGCCATGTCCTGAGCGAGTGGATGCTCGAGCGCAGCGGCTATCAGGCCCTGATGCGGGCGTTTGACGGCCTTCAGCCGATCGTGTCCCGCATCCGGTTGTCGAGGGCACTGCAGGATCTCAACGCCCTGCTCCGGGCGCCCGGCGTGCCGCGCCCAGCCCAGGCATTGCTGGAGCGCGAGATGCTCGGGGCCACCGGTCACGCGGCGCGGGAACTGCGTGCCCTTCGCCTGCTTGCCGCCGAGCAGCCGGACCACGAACTCGTCGGTGTGCTGCGCACCCTCATGAATGCCACGACCACCCGCGAACGGCTCACCGCGCTCGTGACCGGCTCCGAAGGAGCCTGGCCCGCGGATCCGATCCGGTGGTGCCGGGCCCAGGCCAGCCGTTATCAGGCGCTCGCGGGGTTCGGCGGCAGCGGCGCCGAGACCGAGGCCGCCCGAACACTGTCGATGTCCTTCCTCTATCTGGCGGGGCACCCATGAACTCATCTGCCATCATCGAACTGCTCGCGAAGGGAGCGGACACATGCCCGAGGTGAACGACTATCTGTGGTCCGAACTGTTGAGCGTTGAGCCGCTGGACGACGCCACCTGGGACCAGCACGTCGCGGACGCGGTCGCTTCCGATCCCGCCGACGCCGATCCGGAACTCGTGCCCGCGGACGACGGGCTCGCAGGGACCGACCCGTCGGACGAGGACGCCGCCGGGGGGCTGCCGGCCGACGATCCGGAGCACGAGGATCCGGAGCACGAGGATCCGGACCACGACGGTCCGGCTCCGGGCCATCACGACGACGGGCACGACGACCTCGCGGAGGGTGCCGCCGGCCAGGTGGCGGGCCACGGGGACGATCAGAGCCCGCTCGAGGACCCCGAGGTGCACGACGACGGACTTCACGACGACGGCCTCGACGACCTGTGGTGAAAACCTCGGCCGAAAAAAAGTCGGCCGCGGCGGGAACATAGCGACCGGACCACGCCTCTCAGGGGCAACGAACAAGGGATCGAGAGTCGATCCCTCCGTCACCGGAGAGCCACATGACCGCGAACATTCCCGACACCAGCCTGACCCCCGATCCGAACCAGCCCCAGGCCCAGCCTCCCGCGCCGCCCGGGACCGGCCAGAACGACCCGAGCCAGACTCCGGTCGGTCATCCTCCGACCACCCAGCAGCCAGACCCCGAACCGACCGAGACCCCGGTCGACCTCGACGACGACGGACGGGCCGACGCGGTCGCCATCGACACCGACGGCGACGGACGGGCCGACACGCTCATGGTCGATACCGACGGCGACGGACGGGTCGACGAAGTGGCGGTGGACACCGACGGCGACGGGGACATCGACGCCATTGCCGTTGACGGTGATCGTGACGGGACGTTCGAAACGATCCTGATCGACTCCGACGGAAACGGCACCTTCGAGAGCGCCCTTCTCGACACCGACGGCGATGGCACCTTCGAAACAGCTGTCCAGGACAGCGACGGCGACGGTCAGGTGGACACGATCGCCGAGGACCTCGACGGGGACGGTGACGCGGACGTGCTCAGCCTCGACAGCGACGGCAACGGCACGTTCGAAACCGCACTGATCGACACCGACGGCAACGGCACCTTCGAGACCGCAATCGTCGACACCGACGACTCGGGGGCTCCGGACACGATCCTGGTCGACTCCGATGACGACGGGTCGATCGACATCGTGGGCGTCGACGTGGATGAGGATGGCACCCTCGACCAGGTCGCCCAAGTCGACGACGGCACCGACTGGGTCTGAGCGGTGCCCGCGGCTGGCTGAGCCTTTCTAGTCATGCCGATAGCCGGTTGATTCGAGCACCTCGCGCATGCGGGATCGTGCTCGATTCAGCCGGCTTTTCACCGTTTGCACACCGACCCCCTGTTGGTCGGCGATCTGGTCATAGGTCATGTCGCACAGTTCCCGCAGCACCAGGATCTCGCGGTGTTCCGGAGTCAACTGGCCGAGGGCCTCGGCCACCACCATGCGCGCCTCGACCTGTCCCGAGTCGTCACTGGCCGGCAGGATGATCTCCTCCACCGGGTCGACACGATTGCGCTTCTTGGCGATGGCCACGGCCGCGTTGGAGGCGATCCGATAAAGCCAGGTGGAGATGGCGCTCTCGCCACGGAAATTGGCGAGGTTGTGCCACGCCGCGACCAGACAGTCCTGCAGAGCGTCCTCGGCATCCTGTGGATGGTTGGTCACCCGCAGACACACCGCCCAGAGCATCGAACGATGGGGCCGGACCAAATCCGCAAAGGCCTGGCCGTCGCCGCCCTTGGCACGGACCAGGAGTTCGTGTCGAGACATCGGCGGTGCCCCGGACGATCCGCTCATGCAGGCCCCCCACCCTCGCGTTCGTGGGTCAACGGTGCACCTCAAAACAACCCAACGTCAAGGTTCTCGGCAATGAATCCATAAGGGGGTGTCGGGCGAACCGGTCCGGTGATCTTCTGACGCACTCTGCGTGGCTCTGGGGAATCCGCTAGACGGACCCATAAAGTCTGAGCGTGGATCCGATCAACAACCCGTACGCCCCTGGCGCCGGCCAGCGCCCACCCGAGCTCGCCGGCCGCGACGAGCAGTTGCGCACATTCGAGGTCGTCCTCGAACGCATCGCCAAGGGCCGCCCCGAGCGGTCGATCGTGCTCACCGGTCTGCGTGGCGTCGGCAAGACGGTGCTGTTGAACACGTTGCGGTCGGCGGCAGTACGCCGGGGCTGGGGCTCCGGGAAGTTCGAGGCCCGCCCGGACCAGGGCCTGCGGCGGCCGGTGTCCGCGGCACTGCACACCGCGGTGCGCGAACTCGGGCACCCGTCCCGTGAGGACGTCGAGCAGGTGCTCGGGGTGATCAAGTCCTTCGCCCTGCGCGATTCCGCCCCCAACGCGAAGATCCGTGACCGGTGGCAGCCGGGGATCGACGTGGCGGCCGTGCCGGGGCGGGCGGATTCGGGTGACATCGAGATCGACCTCGTCGAGTTGCTGACCGATGTCGGCGGCCTCGCGCAGGACGTCGGCAAGGGCGTGGGGATCTTCATCGACGAGATGCAGGATCTCCAGGCGGAGGACATCTCGGCCCTGTGCGCGGCGTGCCACGAGATCTCGCAGAACGCGCTCCCGGTGATCGTGGTCGGCGCCGGCCTGCCGCATCTGCCGACGGTGCTGTCGGCGTCCAAGTCGTATTCCGAGCGGCTGTTCCGCTATTCGCGAATCGACCGGTTGGAGCCCGACGAGGCGACCCGTGCCCTGCAAACTCCGGCGGAGGACGAGGGCGCGGTGTGGGATGCCGAGGCGCTCGAGGCGATGTATGCCGCGACCGGCGGCTACCCCTATTTCATCCAGGCGTACGGCAAGGTCACCTGGGACGTCGCACCGCGCTCCCCGATCACCGCCGAGGATGTCCGCGTGGCTGCGCCGGAGGCCGAGTCCGAACTCGCGATCGGCTTCTTCGGATCCCGCTTCGAGCGAGCGACCCCTGGCGAACGGGAATATCTCAGGGCCATGGCGGACCTGGCGTACGAATCGGGGGAAGGCGACCAGCCAGTCGAAGCCGTCCCGACCGCCGACGTCGCCAAGCACCTCAACCGCAAGCCCCAGTCGCTCTCCCCCGCGCGGGACGCGTTGATGAAGAAGGGGCTGATCTATTCCGGCGAGCGGGGGCAGATCGCGTTCACGGTGCCGCACTTCGGGCGATACCTGCGGGCACAGACAGCTTGACGCAGGTTCCCGGAGCGTCAAGAAGCAACCGGCGCAGGCGCTGCCTCGTGCGAGGGTGACCGGAGCGCGCCATAGAGAGCCGCCCCGAGCAGGGCGATCCCGGAGATGACGCCGGCGACGATCCCGACCACGTCGGGCGACGAGCCCCGGGCGGCGAGGATCAGCCCCGCGGCGCCGGCCGCACTGAGCACGACGGTCAACATCCAGAACCGCCGCAGCTTGGTGTTGATCGCGAACGGAATGAAGTGGAGCCCGACCACCAGCGCGACCCAGGCAACGCCGGCCCAGCCGATCGACGTGAAGCTATTGAGCAGCATGAGACCGCCGAAGAGGGCCACCACTTCGATGGCGACGGTGGGCCAGAACCAGCGGCCGAGCTCGCGGGTGGGGCCTGCGTACGCCCGCTCCTCGCGCCCCTGCGGCTCCCTCGACTCCCGTGACTCCAGCACGGCCCGCACGAGGACGATCGCCGGCACGGCCACCGCCGCGATGCAGAGGATGATGCGCGCAACCGGCGGCAGCCCACCGGAGTTCACCACAACGAAGATCGCTCCAAAGATCGCCGCGACGAGAGATCCGACCATGCGTCCTGACATTTCTGCTCCCGGGGGGATTGGCAACTGACGTTGCGTGGGTGTTGCGCCTGGGGCGCCGGTGCCTTCAATCTAGATATTGACCTTAGTTGAGTCAAGTGAAATTCTGGGAGAAGATCCAGCACAGTGGAGGAATGGTGGAGAAGGACTCAGCGCGCGAGGACTCCGGCAGGGATTCGCGCCCGGCCGCGAAGCGTGCGTACCGCTCGACCCTGCGCGCCGAACGAGCCGCCGCGACGCGCGCCAGGATCGCGAGTGCCGCGCACGAACTGTTTCGACAGCACGGGTTCGCAGGCACGACCGTGGCGGCAATCGCGGAGCGGGCGGGCGTGACGGCGCAGACGGTGTACACGGGGTTCGGCAGCAAGGGCGCCATCGTCAGCGCGCTGGTGGCCGGCATGGAGGCCGACGCCGGAGCCGCCCAGTGGCTGGAGCGGATGAACGAGGAGCCCGATCCGGGGCGGCGGCTGGAATTCTTCGCGCAGTGGACCGCGGCGTTCTTCGCCGCCAGCGTGGGCGCACTCGACTTCCTGCACGAAGCCGCCGCGGACCCGAGCGTGGTGGCACTGCGCGAGGAGGGTGACCGACGTCGGCGCGACGGGGTGACCCGGGTGGTCGAGCGGATCGCGGAGCAAGGCGCACTGGCTCCGGGCCTCACGGTCGAGGCCGCGGTTGACCGAGCTTGGCTGCTCACCGGCCTTGAGCTCTACCTCGCGGCGGGCAAGGGGTGCGGATGGTCCGATGGGGAGTACGCGGCCTGGCTCGGCGGTCTCCTCCGCAGCCAACTGCTGAGGTGAGGAGCGTGGCGGCTCACCTGCCGCGAGCAAGGCAGCAGCTCAGGTCGGATTCTGGACGAGTCGCAGGAGCGTTCCGTCCGGGTCAAGGAGCGCGCCGATGCGGAGACCCGACGCCTCTCGCCGCGGCGCATGGACGCGCGGGAATCCGTGGGACTTCTCCTCGATCCCGGCGTTCAGGCACTCGCGGTGGAAGGCGTCGACGTCGTCGAGCCTGAGGCAGCATCCGAATGAACTCTCGGTTGGCTCCAGGTCGGGGAACGAAAAGAACTCCAGCAGGATGTCGCCGCGCGCCAGGATCAGCCAGCCCTCGTCCCGAAAGACCGGCGAGAAGCCCAGACCGCCGTAGAACTCGACAGTTCGGTCGAACTTTCTCGACGGCAGGTTCGGGGTCGCGATATCGGCCATGGGCTCAGCATTCCATCGGCCAGGCTCGTCGGGCCACCTCGCCCGTGGACCTGTGTTGCTTGACTCTTGCCGACACCGAACACACACTGCGGATTCCTGCCGCGCAGGCCCGGACGCAGCTTCCGGGCCGCCTCCATCAGCGCCGCAGTGGGGTGGAGCGGGTGCTGCGGCTGAGCGTGTAGCGGGTGTGGCGCCGTGGGCGCCGCTGGGGGTCCCAGCCGGTCGGTGGGATGACTTCGGGGAGTCGGTCGGCACCGAGGCGGATGGCCCACCGGTGGGGATTGTCCGTGTCCCACGCCTGCCCGCGACCGGGCTCGACGCGGCGGTGATGATGCGGGCAAAGGAGGACGAGATTGTCGAGGCTCGTCGGCCCACCGGCCCACCAGGGCATGATGTGATGAGCCTCGCAGACGCTGGGCGGACGATCGCACCCGGGGAACGCACAGCCGCGATCGCGCAGGACCAATGCGGCGCGGATCTCAGGGGTGACCAGCCGCTTTTCGCGCCCGACATCGAGCGGGACGCCGAGCCCGTCGAGCACCGCGGGGATCAGGTCACAGTCGCAGGCCAAGCGCCGGGCTTCGGCTGCAGTGAGGGAACTCCCACCGGCAAGGACCATCTCGCCGAGTCCGGTGACCAGCGCGCCGAGGGAGAGAATCAGGGTGACCCGGGGTCGGTCGCCGCCATGAACGGGCCCATCAGCCCGGGCTTGGTGCGCACGGACGATCTGCATCAGCGCGTCAGCCAGCAGCCGGCTCCTGTCCTTGGGGCTATCGGGATAAGGCTCGTCGATCGCCTTCTTCCAGGCGGACTCCGCATAGGCGTTCAGAATCGCCGCCAGTTCCTCGCCCTCGACGGCATCGAAGCTGCCCTTGAGGATCCAGGATCCTTGGTGATCGGAGAAGATCTTCAACCCGCGCCGGGCAGCCGCTCGCTTCTCCTCCCGCTCCAACTGTTCGGCGAGGATCTCCTCCACCCGGTCGGGCGCCACGTTCTCCAGCAGCCGCCATCCGAGGCGAGCGAGCTCGGACGGGTCATGCTCGGCAGCAAGCCCGATCATCGTGGCAGTCGCAGCCTCGAGCTCAGCGATCGCGAGGTCATCGGGCAATTCCTCGAGCGTCCTGGCGATCGCCACCGCCTGCGCCGTGGAGACCTCCCCGGACGCATGGGCGTTCACCAACTCCGGGAAGGCGCCGATCCGGACCGAGTCCTTCACCACGGTCCGCGCTCGCTGAGCCGTGTGGCCGTGCTCACGACGCAACCATTCGGCAACCGAGCACGATGCCACCTCCTCAGTAGCCTGCCGCGCCTCGAGTTCCCGAACCACCGCAGCCCGGGCCGCTTCCGCGATCGACACCAGCCGATCGCTCGCTGTCGCCAACTCCGCCAAGCCCTCGTCGGTGAACAAGCTCAGCCCCGGCCCCTCCGGCGCGGCAATGGCATTGGACAGCACCGATCCGAGGGCCGGGATGACCTCGAAGCCAGTTGTCGCGTTGTCCATGGTTCAAGTCCACCAAAGAGGTCTGACATTATTAGAACACATGATTCATTACTTCCGGAATAGGAAAGCCTGTGTGCCGGTTCGGCGTGAGCGCGAACACGTGCATGCACTCAGCGGAAATCGCGAGACGTCGTCCGTGTGCGCAACGGCAGAGCCTCCAAGCGATCTGCCACCAGGTTCACCACGCCGTCCTGGCGCTCCACCGTCCCCCGAATGATCATCGCCGTCGCGCTCCGGCCGACCTTGGGATAGCGGCTCATCACACCGACGCTGCAGACGACGTTGAGCATCCCGGTCTCGTCCTCGAGGTTCAGGAAGGTGACCCCACTGGCCGTGGCCGGGCGCTGCCGATGGGTGACCAACCCGCCGACCAGCACCCGATCCCGGGCCTCGGCGGCCATCACGTCCGCCACCGAGAGGATCCGGCGCGCCACGAGTTCCTCCCTGACATGCTCCATCGGGTGGCGCTCGGGCGACATCCCGGTCGCCCACAGGTCAGCAACCGTCGACTCCTCCGGCGTCATCTCCGGCAGTTCGGGCGCCGTCTCGTCCCCGAGCGGCAGCTCCAACTGTCCGGGCGCGAACATCGCTGCCTGCCCGGCACCCCACAGCGCCTGCCGACGAGTCAGCCCGAACCCGTCGAACGCCCCGGCCGTCGCAAGCGCCTCCACCTGCGGGGCGGTGAGCCGCACGCGCCGCGTGAGATCCGTCAGGCTGGCAAACTGCCCGCCCGCCGCCCGTTCCGCGACGATGCGCTCCGCCAGCGCCATCTCCAGGCCGGTCACCTCGCTGAGGCCCAACCGGACCGCCAGCAGCCCGTCCCGACGGTGCGCCAGGGTCGCCGCCAGACCGGCCGCAGGATCCCGTGGGCGCACGAACTCACCCACCGGCGGCTGCTCGGTCGCCACACAGGAGTCCATCCCCGTCGGCTGCTGACGCACCTCGCCCGCCTCCCCCGCTTCGCCCGCTTCCCTCGCTTCGTCGGCCACGCTCACCGGCTCCAGGTCGGACTGCGCAGCAGAAAGGTTGATGTCGGGCCTGCGCACCTCCACCCCATGCCGCTTTCCGTCCTCGACCAGGCTCCGCGGCGAATAGAACCCCATCGGCTGATTGCGCAGCAGCCCGGCCAGGAAGGCCGCCGGATAGTGCAGCTTGAGCCACGAGCTCGCGTACACCAACAAGGCGAAACTGATCGCATGGCTCTCCGCGAACCCGAAGTTCGCGAACGCCTCGATGCGCGCATAGATCTCGTCCGCGAGCGTGCCGGTGATGCCGTTGGCGGCCATGCCCGCGAACAACTTCGCCCGCAACGACTCGATCCGTTCCACCCCGCGCTTGGATCCCATGGCCCGCCGCAAGAGGTCGGCCTCAGCGGCGTCGCACTCGCCGACCGCGACCGCCATTTGCATGAGTTGTTCTTGAAAGAGTGGTACGCCAAGCGTCCGGCGCAGCACGGGTTCGAGTTTCGGGTGCAGATAGGTGACCGGTTCGTCGCCGGTGCGGCGCCGGATATAGGGATGCACCGCGCCGCCCTGAATCGGGCCCGGACGGATCAGGGCGATCTCGATAACGAGGTCATAGAAGCACCGCGGCCGCAACCTCGGCAGGGTGCCGATTTGGGCTCGACTCTCCACCTGGAACACGCCGAGGGTGTCGGCTCGGCACAACATGTCATAGACGCCGGGCTCCTCCTTGGGCAGGCTCGCGAGCGTCCAGGTCTCGCCCAGATGCCGATCGACCAGGTCGAACGTGTGCTGCAGGCAGCCGAGCATGCCGAGCCCGAGCAGGTCGAACTTGACCAGGCCCATCCACGCGCAGTCGTCCTTGTCCCACTGCAGCACCGTGCGGTTCGCCATGCGCGCCGGTTCGATCGGGCAGACCTCGCCGATCGGTCGCTCGGTGAGCACCATGCCGCCGGAGTGAATGCCGAGATGGCGGGGCGCCTTTTCCAACCGCGCCGCCAGATCCACCACGGGCTGCGGGATGTCGTGGTCCGGGTTGTCGACGACCCGCCCCCAGACGTGCATCTGCTTGGACCAGGCGTCCTGTTGGCCGGTGGAATAGCCGAGGGCCTTGGCCATGTCCCGGATCGCCGAGCGCGGGCGATAGGTGATCACGTTGGCGACCTGGGCGGCATTGAGGCGGCCGTACTTCCCATAAACCCACTGGATCACCTTCTCCCGGCGGTCCGAGTCGAAGTCGACATCGATGTCGGGCGCCTCGTCGCGCGTGGCGGAGAGGAAGCGCTCGAAGGGCAGGTCGTATTTCACCGAGTCCACCGCCGTGATCCCCAGCGCATAACACACCGCGGAGTTCGCGGCGGAGCCGCGGCCCTGGCAGAGGATCCCCTGCGACCGCGCGTACGCCACGATGTCGTGGACGACCAGGAAATAGCCGGGGAAATCCTTGTCCTCGATGACCGCGAGCTCCTTCTCCAGCCGCTGGAAGGTCGAATCGGGGGCACCCGCATAGAGGCTTTCCGCGCCCCGCCGGACCAGCTCGCGCAGCCAGGTCATGGGCGTGTGTCCGGCCGGCACCTCGGGCTTCGGCAACCGCGGCGACGCCTTCCGGAGCGGGAACGCGAGTTCCTGCGCGATCTCGACCGTGCGCTCGATGGCCCCCGGCAGGTGCCCGAACAGCGCGGTCATCTCCGCCCCGGAGCGCAGGATCGGCGGACCGGCCGGCGGCAGCCAGCCGTCGAGCTCGTCGAGGCTGCGCCGCGCGCGGACGGCCGCCATGGCCGCGGCCAACCGGGCGTCCGCCGGGGTGGCGGCGTGGACGTTGCCGGTGGCGACGATGGGTACGCCAACCCGGGCGGCCACCTCCGCCAGCGCGTCATTGTGCGCGTCGTCCAGCGGCAGACCCCGGTGGAATACCTCGACGAACACGTCGGCATAGGCATCGCGGAGCTCTCGCAGCGCCCGCTCGGCGGCTTGGACGTCGAGCCCATGACCGTCGGGACCGGTCAGCGCTCGCCGCACCGCTGACTTGCGGCACCCCGTCAGCACCACGGTGTGCCCCCGGAGCTGCGCCGCAAGCTCAGCGCGCCGATAGACCGGCCGGCCCTTCTCCCCACCGCGCAAGTGGGCCGCTGTGAGTGCGGCCGCCAGCCGGTGATAGCCCTCCGGCCCCCGGGCCAGCACGAGCAGGTGCTCCCCGAGCGGGTCGGCCTCGCCGTTCTGCGGAGCGGGCAGGTCGAGGGACAGCTCCGCCCCGAAGACCGTCGGAAAGTCGTACGCCTCAGCGGCCTCGGCCAGCCGCACCGCACCGTAGAGGCCGTCATGGTCGGTCAGGGCCAACCCGGACAGCCCGAGCCGGATCGCCTCCGTCACCAGTGACTCCGGGCTGCTCGCCCCGTCGAGGAAGCTGAAGTGGGAGTGGCAGTGGAGCTCTGCATAGGGCACCGCGTCGTCCGGCCGGGACAGCCTGGGCGCTGCGCAGGGCAGCCGCTTGCGCGACCAGCCGGGCGCGTCGCCGCCGTCGGGGATCGTGTGGCCGGGATCCCGTCGTCCAGACCCGGCCTCCGATCCCGTCCTGCCTGGTTCCCTTTGGCCGGGTCTCGAGCCACTCAGCGTCCGTTCAAGCTCGGACCACTTCATCGGCGGGTTGTGCCACCCCATCTCAGGAGTCCCTACCGGTCGGGACGAGGCTGGAGGCCGTTGTCGTTTGACCCGCCCAGCGGGTCAAAGTGCAAGCACGCGGACCCCTTGCCCCGAGAACCCCCGGTGGTGGCGCACCTGCTCTGCACCTCGTGAGTGAATCCAGTGGGGCTATACCCCCAGCAATTCCACTCACGAGAACGGTCACCCGATCCGCCTCAGTCATAACGCGCCTCCGTGCACCACTCGTCCCCGGACACCGCGACGAGCCAGGCGCTGCCGTCAGCGGCGACGAGCTGACACCGAGCCGCCCGATGGGCCCGATCGCCGTCCCACCAGCGTTCATCCGCCGGCCATGGCCCGGCCCACGCGTGGACCGGCTGGCTCTCGCGCATGGTCCCGGCCCGGAACCGAGTCGGCGTCCCCGACAGCCGGCCGCGATCGGTGATCGTCACGGAACGGCCGGTTGGGCCGAGCACGGTGGCGGGCAGCGGCGGCGCGTACACCGTCGCCGGCGCCGGCGCCGGCAGCTGTCCCGGCCAGGGACGTGCCACCGGGCGCCCACCGGTCACGGGGTCGCCCCACGCCACGGTCGCCTGCCGGTCGGCGGGCGTGCGACCGCCGTGCAGAACCACCGAGACGACGGCTTCCCGACCGAGACTCCCCTGCAGCTTCGACACCGCGCGCTGGATGCGGTCGTCGGAGCCGCCACCCCAGAGGGTCTCCGTGAAGTTCCCCGCAGCAGCCAGGTCCTCCGGAACGAACCGGACCGTGCTCACCCCTGCCCGAGTCCCCTCCGCGGCGAGCTGCCAGCGCACCCGATCGATCACGTCGGCGGCCCGGAACCACCGCGGATGCCGCCACAACCGCTCGCCCACGTGCCCGGACTCGTCGTGGATCGCCACCCACAGGCTGCTGCACACCAGCTGGGCGTCGGCGAGGTCGGCGACGAACGCCTCCGCGGTGGCCCGCAGGCTGAACGCCACCTCGTCGATCCGGGTGAGCGCCGGCTCGAACGACTGGGTCCGCTCGAAGTCGCGCGGTGGGATGCGGGCGGTGACGGTGCGCCGATCCCCACCTCTTGCCAGGCGATGTGCGGCGGCGCCCTCGGGCCCGAACCGGTTGACCACGTCGCGTTCGGAGAGACTGGCGAAGTCGCCGAGGGTACGCAGACCCAGCCGGCGCAACAGATCGGTGAGAGCCGGTTGCTCGAGCACGGTCACGGGCAGACCCGCGAGGAACGCGGCATCTCCGCCCTCGGTGATCACCGTGCACTCCCCTGGATCTGCCCGGCGCGCGGCCTGCTGGGCGGCGAAGAGCCCGTCGGCCACGCCGAAGCGGGTCTCCGGCACCCCGAAGTGGGCGAGCTGCTCGGCAATCACGGCAGCCACCTCGGGCTCGCCACCCAGATAGCGAGCCGCGCCGCGGACACGGAACACGCACAGACCCGGGCGCACCGATTGCACCTGCGGCACCGTCTCCTCCACGATCGCCAGCACCGGTTCGAATGCCCGCCGATCGAGGCCCGGATCATGATCGAGGGTGACCAGCTCGGGGCACCGGGCCTGCGCGTCGCGCAGCCGCAGCCCCCGGCGCACCCCGAACGAGCGGGCCTCGGGCGAACAGGCGTACACCGCCCCCGCCGACACCACCGCCAGCGGCGAGCCCGGCGGCAGGGCCTCCCCCACCGCCGTCTGCCGGATCGCGTGCACCGGCCAGTCCGGGCACCAGAGGGCCATGGCGCGCATCAGGGCGCCTTCGGGTTGAGAATCGTGCGCATCAGGGCGCCTTCGGTTGAGAATCGGGCATCAGCTGACCGCCCGGATGGGGGCGCCGACGGCGGTGGCGTCGACGAACGCTCCCCGCCGCTGGATGAGGCGCACCTCGGTCTCCCGGCCCCGGCGCTCGGTCACCCGCACGCTGAGCTCCCGTTCGCTCAGGTGCCCGCGACCGGAGGCCAGGCCGGACCAGGCGGACGGGCCGGCCTCCAGAGTGGCAGCCGCCCGCGGCCAGCGGTGCGCCCCTTCGGTCACCGCCACGAGCACGGTCCCCTGCCTGCGGAGACGGGACTCCAGCCGCGCGAGCTCCTTGGGCGCGAGCCGGGCCGGTGGGCGGACGAGCACGATCGGCAGCACTTCGATCAGCGTCGCCACCACGGTCAGCCATGCGTCCCGCGGATCGGGCACGAGCACCACCCGGGTGAGGTCGAACCCGAGGTGCGCCGCCGCCTCCGCGCCGAACTCGGGCACCCCCACCAGCGCGCACCACTCCCCCCTGGCCGAGGCCTCCGCCACCAGGGCCGTGGCCAGTCCCAGCGATCCGCTCACCCCATAGCAGCACCCCGCCTGCAGGCCCCGCGGCAGGAGCGGCCGGAGCACCGGGGCCAGGGGCAGCGACGGCCCGGAGGTGCGGCCCTCCATGCTCTCCACCCGCGCCGCCAGCTCGGCCAGCAGTGAGTTCGACATGCAATTCAGTATCGAACTCTTGTTCCATTATCGTCAAGCCGAATTGTCCCGGACCCGCATGATGCGGTCCTCGCCGGCACGACCCGGCCGAATCCTTCGATTGTCGAAGCATCTAGGGTGGGACGTGTGGATCGCTACCAGTACCTCCTGCTGATGGCGGGGTGCGTCCTGATCACGCTCCCGCTCGAGTTCCTGTTCAAGGCGCGCGTCTATCGCCGTTGGCGCCTGCTGCTCCTGAGCCTGCTGCCGGTGGTGGCCCTGTTCTCGCTCTGGGACCTGCTGGGGATCGTGCGCGATCACTGGACCTACAACCCGCGCTTCATCACCGGGATCCATCTCGGCCCGATGCCCTTGGAGGAGTTGGTCTTCTTCCTCGTCATCCCCGTCTGTGGGCTGCTCACCTACGAGGCGGTCGGCACCGTCCTGACCTGGCTCCGCGGTCGGCGGGAGGCGGAGCATGGGTGAGTACACGCTGCTGACCCTGGCCGGCATCCTGATCATCCTGCTCATCGAGTTTCTCTGGCTGCGGACGGGGCTGTTCCGGCAGGCCCAGTACTGGATCGCCCTCGGCATCGTCTTCTTCTTCCAGTGCCTCGTGGACGGCTGGTTGACCAAGCTCAGCAACCCGATCGTGCTCTACAACCCCGACCATCACCTCGGCGTGCGGTTCCCCTGGGACATCCCGATCGAGGATTTCGGGTTCGGTTTCGCGATGCTGACCCTGACCATGTTGATCTGGGTCCGGCTGAAGCACGGTCGGGGCGAGCGTTCGGGTCGTGCCGGGGTACGCGGGGACGGCGCCCCATGAGCCGTCCTCCCGGCGCACGTCGGCGCCTCCTCGCGCGTGACACGCGTTGGCGCCCCGGCCGGGACCGCCGGGCGGTGCGGCACCCGGGTCCGTCCGGTCGACCGCGCACCGCGGCGCCCCTGCACGTGGTCGTGATCGGCGGCGGGATCGCAGGACTGGCGGCCGCCACCGTGCTGGCCGAGCGCGGCGTACGCATCACCCTGCTGGAGCGCGAGGCCCAGCTGGGCGGGCGCGTGCGCTCGTGGCCCGTCGGCGACAACGCCGACCGGACCATGAGTCGGGGTTTCCACGCGTTCTTCCGGCAGTACTACACGCTCCGCGCCCTGCTCCGCCGAGCCGATCCGGAGCTGTCCGCCCTGCGCCCCGTCGGCGACTATCCCCTGCAACTGGCGGACGGGCCGACCGACTCGTTCGCGGCGATCGGGCGCACACCGCCCTGGAGCATCATCAACTTCGTCCGCACCAGCCCGACCTTCCCGATCCGCGCCCTGGCCGACGTGGACGTGCCGGCTGCGCTGGAGTTGGTTCGCACCAGGTTCCCGCAGACGTTCATCGAGCATGACGGCGAGTCCGCGCAGGCGTTCCTCGACCGCCTGCGGTTTCCGCACCAGGCCCGGCACCTCGCGCTGGAGGTGTTCGCGCGGTCGTTCTTCGCCGACCCCCACGACTTCTCGGCCGGCGAGCTCATCGCGATGTTCCACACCTACTTCACGGGCTCCGCCGAGGGGCTGCTGTTCGATGTGCCGGTGGACGACTACGACACCGTGCTGTGGGCGCCGCTGGGCGGCTACCTCACCCGGCTCGGCGTGGACATCCGGACCGGCACCGAGGCGACCGCGCTCTCGCTGGCCCCGCAGCCACGGGTCACCCTCGCCGCCCTCGGGAGCCTCCCGGAGACGATCACCTGCGACGCCATCGTCCTGGCCACCGACCCCGGGCCCACCCGTGCCCTCGCGGCAACGTTCACCGACCCCGCGCTCCGCGACTGGCAGGCCCGGGTCGCCGCCATCCGGAGCGCTCCACCGTTCGTGGTGTGGCGACTGTGGCTGGACCGGCTCGTGGACCCGTCCCGCCCGGCGTTCCTCGGCACGGCCGGCTTCGGCGTTCTCGACAACGTGTCCGTCCTGGAGCGCTTCGAGGCGACCGCCGCGGCATGGACCGGTGTGCACGGGGGCTCGGTGCTGGAGTTGCATGCGTACGCGGTCCCCGATCCCGACGAACCCGTCCTCCGCGCCGAACTGCGCCGCGAGCTCACCAGGGTCTTTCCCGAGACGGCGGCCGCTGAGGTGCGGCACGAGGAGTTCCTGGTCCGCGCCGACTGCGGGCTCATGGGCGTGGAGCCCTGGGCGGACCGGGCGGGGGTGGAGACCCCCGATCCCCGGCTGGTCCTGGCCGGGGACACGATCCGCTGCGCCTATCCCGTCGCGCTCATGGAGCGGGCCGCCGTCACCGGCGTCCAGGCCGCCAACCAGCTGCTGGCGGCGCACGGCGTCGCGGGCGAGGATGTCTGGACCGTCCCCCTCCGCGGTCTGTGGCCGTTCGCGTGGCCGCGTGCCCGTCAGCGCTGACGCAGTTGCCAGGTGCGCTCGGCGTACTCCAGATCATCGACCCACAGCTGCCGCGCCGCCCGCCGCATGAAGGGACGCACGAGGGGCGCAACCCCGCGCACCGCCCGGAACCCCGCCCGCTCCGACGTCGCGATCGTCGCCTCGACCACCATCGTCCGCGGCCGACCGTCCGGCCCGGTGCCGAGCGGCGTCGCATGGGTCTCGACCACTGATCCCCTGCCCTCGCCGGCCACGATCTCCATCGAGATCGTCCGGGCATCGGGGCAGGTGAATTCGGCCCGGACGGGGACGCCCCACCGCCGGTTGAGTCGATAGGCGACGTCCAGCACGAGCTTCTCGTCGCTGCTCGCCGCCTCGTCGACGGTCAGATGGGAGAACGCATAGGGATGGAACCAGCCGCCGTGCCACGGGTCGAGCCGGTTGGCGATCACGTCGCGCGGCTCGCAGACGCCCACCTGCGCGACCACGGCCGCGATCGAGCCGGCCGCCTCGGGACGGGGCCCGATGACGGGCGCGTCCGTCGGTTCCTCACCGTCCATCGGCAGGCGGACCCAGAGCAGGACGCCGTCGTCGTACGCGGGCCAGCAGCGCCACGCCGCCCCCGCCTCGTCCGGGAGCGCCATGCCGTGCCAGCGGCACAGGATGCGGTCACCGTCGACGATCGAGCCGCCCAGGTCGGCGCCCAGGTGCGGACAGGCCCCGGGTCCGGCGCGCAGTTCCCCGCTCCCGGTGCGCCACAGCACGACCTCCCGGCCGTCGACGACCACGCCCACCGCAGTCGCGCCTGCCGCGGCTGCCGGCTGAGAACGACGCGCTCCGCGCATGAGGGATCGATGGTCTCCGACCACGAACCACCCGCCGGCGTTCCGCGTCAGCGCCTTGTCCAGCGATCGGGCGATCCGCGCCGGGCTCGCCTCCCGCCACGTCGACTCGAGCACGCGCGGCTCCGGCTGGGGCAGCCGCTCCAGCGGAATCCGGCTCGCCGCGAACGGCGGCCCGCCCACGACGATGCGCCCGGCGGTGGCGGCCTTCTGCCAGGTGGGCACGCGACGCCGCTCGCTGAACACGTCGTAGTCGGCCGCCTCGATGCGCTCGAGGATCCGGGCGTAGAGCAGGTGCGCCGTGCCGACGCACCGGGCCGACGCGGGCGGCAGCATCCCGATGCCGGGCTCCGCGGCCCGATAGAGCTCACGGTTCCGCGCGATCTGCTCGACCAGGAAAGCCCGCCACTGCGGGGTGACCCGCCGCAGCCACGGGTCCGCGCCGTGCCGGGCGAGATCGTCGCCGGGCAGATACACCCGGCCGCGATCCAGGTCCTCGCCGACATCCCGGATGAAGTTCGTGAGCTGGAACGCCAGGCCCAGCTGACGGGCCGGCTCCAACGCGTCGGCGGTCCGCGGCTCGAGCACCGGCAGCATCATCTCCCCGATGACCGCCGCCGAGCCCTCCATGTAGCCGTCCCGCAGTTCCGGCCACGAGCCCCAACTCGTCCGGGTCAGGTCCAGCGCCATCGCGCCGAAGAACCGGTCGAAGCACTCCGGATCGATCTGCCGCCGCAGGACGGTGTCGATGACCGCCGCCATCACCGGCTCCGCGCTGGTTCCCCGCTGCAGTCCCTCGGCGAACCAGGCGGCGAACTGGGCCAGGCGCTCGCCCGGCGTACCCTCCATCGGCACCGACAGGTCCACCTTCTCCGGCTCGTCCACGATGTCGTCGGCGAGCCGGCACAGCGCATACACCGCATGCACATCCCGCCGCTGCGCCGGCGGCAGGATGGCAGCGCCCCAGAAATAGGTGGTCCCGTGCGCGCGGGTGAGCTCGGCACAGCGCCGATAGCCCTGTTCGAGCAGCGCGGTCATCGCAGATACTCCCTCACGCGCGCGGCGGCGAGTTTGCCGGAGATGAGGACCATGGGCACGCCGACCCCCGGCACGGTGCCGGAGCCCGCGAAGACGAGCCCCGGCAGGTGCCGCGTGACATTGCCCGGCCGGAACGGCCCGGTCTGGGCGAACGTGTGCGCGAGCGCGAACGGCGTGCCGGCCGCCATGCCCTGCGCAGCCCACTCCTCGGGGCCGACGAGTTCCTCGACCGCGACGTCGCTCGGATAGCCCTCGGCGTCGAGGAACGCGTGCAGCCGCTCCCGCAGGGCGGGGCGTTCCCGGGCCCAGTCGACGGTGCCCACCGCCAGATTCGGCACCGGCTCCAGGACATAGAGCGTCGAGCTCCCCTCCGGCGCGGCGTGCGGGTCATCGAGCGACGGCACGCAGACCAGGCGCGACGGGTCGCGCATCAGCCGCCCCCCGTCCAGCAGATCGTCGAAGGCATCGGACCAGGCAGCACCGAAGTGGATGTTGTGGTGCGCGATCCCGGGCGTCGGTGTGTCGCGGACGCCGACGTGCCAGACGACTGCCGAGGGTGAGTACGCCGGCCGCCGCAGCGCTCGCGGCCTCGGCAGGTCCCGCAACAGCGTGGCATAGGCCGTGGGGAGATCGAGGGTGCACACCACGGCATCGGCGTTGATCTTGGTGCCGTCGGCAAGTTCCACGCCACAGGCGGCGCCGTCGCTGCGGGTGAGGACGCGGCGCACCTCCGCGTCGAGGACCACCTCCGCCCCCGCGTCCGCGGCAGCGCCCGCGAGCGCCGCGGGAATCGCGTGCATGCCCGACGAGCCCGCCGCGGGCTCGGGGAAATAGACCCCGCGGACGCTGTCCATGTAGGTGATCACGGCGTAGATCGCGAGGGCGTCGTCGGGGGCGAGGCCGGCGTACATCGCCTGGAACCCGAACAACCTGTGCAGCCGCGGGTCGCGGAACCGCCGGCGCAGCAGCGGCCCCAGCCGGCCGAAGCCCCCCATCCGGACCAGCCGCGCCGCGGCTCCTGGGTTGGCGAGGAGACCGGCCGCGGAGTCGAAGTTGCGATCGATGAAGTGCGGGATCTCCAGGTGATAGAGCTGTTCGAGCCAGGTGACGAAGTCGTCGTACGCCGCCGCGTCGGCCGCCGAGCACTCCCTCGCGATCTCCTCGCGCATGGCCTCGTGACCGTGGCGGACGTGGAGGGTGGAACCGTCGGCGAAACGCGCGCGGTAGGCCGGGTCGAGCCGGTTGAGCGTGAGCCGGTCGGCGAGGTCGGCCCCGACGGCCGCGAACGGTTCGG
This sequence comes from Ammonicoccus luteus, assembly GCF_050880385.1. Taxonomy (NCBI): domain Bacteria; kingdom Bacillati; phylum Actinomycetota; class Actinomycetes; order Propionibacteriales; family Propionibacteriaceae; genus Ammonicoccus; species Ammonicoccus luteus. Next base: position 275,461 of record NZ_JBNZCI010000004.1, on the reverse strand, counting down.
CGAGCAACTCCGGCATCGTGAACACGGTCGGGCCGGTGTCGAAGACGAACTCCCCGCGCACCAGCCGGCCGGCCCGGCCGCCCGGGATCGGGGCGCGCTCGACGACCACGACGCGGTGGCCGGCGGCGAGCAGATGACAGGACGCGGCGAGACCGGCGAGGCCCGCACCGATGACGACCACCTGGCCCATCAGCTGTCCCGCCAGGCGATGCGCTCGGCCATCGCGATCAGGCCGGTCACCCCGGCCGCGGTGAGCGGTGCGTCCGTCAGCGCAGCAGCGGCGTCCTCGACTCCCTCGCGGATCATCGCCTCGACCCGGTCACGGACTCCGGCCTCGGCGAGGCGGCGCAGCAACAGCGGGACGTCGGTATCCCGCGCCGCCGGGGTCCCCACGCGCTCCAGCGCTTCGGCGGCAGCACCGCTCACCATCTCCGCCGCCAGGCCGAGGATCACCGTGGCCTTGCCGTCCCGCAGATCGTCACCGGCCGGCTTGCCGGTCCGCGCCGGGTCGCCCCAGATCCCGAGCAGGTCGTCGCGCAGGGCGAAGACCTGTCCGACCGCGCGGCCGTAGTCGGCGAGAGCTGCGTACGCCCCATCGTCCGCACCGGCGGCCAGCGCGCCCATGAGCAGGGGGCGTTGAACCGTGTAGGCACCGGACTTCAGCCGCGCGACAGCCTCGGCATGCGGCAGGTCCCGGCGCCGCGCGGCGGCGCCCGTGAGGTCGGCGCGCTGGCCGACGATGAGCTCGACGCTGAGGTCGAACCAGCGATCGCGCAGGGGCCCCGGGAGGTCGCCGACGAGCCGGTCGGCCTGTGCGTGGGCCAGGTCCCCGAGGAGGATGGCGAGGTTGACGCCGAACTCGTGCGAGTCGCCGGCTGCGCCGGCTGCGCGGTGGGCGCGGGCGGCGACGACGTGGGCAGCCGGTTGTCCGCGGCGGGTGTCGGAGTCGTCCATGACGTCGTCGTGGATGAGGGCGAAGGTGTGCAGGATCTCCAGCGCCGCACCGACCCGCACGACCGCGTCATGGCCGCTGGTGCCGGGCCGCCCGCCCGCCGCCGCGAAACCCCAGTGGCACATGCTCGGGCGGACTCGTTTGCCGCCACCCAGCACGAGGCTGCGCAACCAGGCCGGCAGATCCTCGGCCAGCACGTCGACCCCGCCGCCGGGCGCGCAGCGCTGCCAGATCTCCGCGAGCCGGTCGGCCTCGGTCGCCAACAGCGCCTGAACCGGGTCTAGAGTGCAGGCGACGCCGAAATCGTCGTGCCAACGCGCGATTGCCGCTGTCATGGGCAGCCCACCCTGGCTGCTCGGCCGAGTCGGTGTCGAAGAGATCCCATCGATGGGCACGGGGGTGTCAACGTGGACGCACTGGAGCCATCGGCGGAACGGGAGCAGGTGCTCGCGGTCGCGGCGTTGGTCCGCCAGGTCTCCGAGGCCGCCAACCGATATGCCGACACGGTCCGCCGCCGCCTCGACATGGCTCCCAGCGACATGACGGCGCTCGCCCTGATCGCCGCAGGCACCCGGGCGGGCGAGCCGTTGTCACCGGGCGCGCTCGCCCAGCGGCTGCGCCTCTCCGCCTCCGCCGTCACCTCGCTCGTGGACCGACTGGAGCGGGTCGGCCATGTGTCGCGCACCCCGCACGACCGCGATCGGCGCCGCCAGCAACTGCAGGTCACCGACAGCGTCGGCGAGATGACCGCCGTGGCGTTCGGTCCGCTGCGGGAGTCGCTGCGCGGGGCACTGGCGCAGCACAGCGACGCGGATCTCGCCACCGCCGCCGCGGTGTTGCGGGACGCCGTGGCGGCGATCGAGAGGCTCGGCGACAGCGCCGACAGCACGTGACAGGTCGGTCTTCGCATGGCGCTCCAGGTCAATCCTTCGATCGTCGAATAGTCAGACGGTAGCAACTACTCCTCCACGGGGTGGGGCCTGGGTGGCTCCATTTTCTTCTCCATACCCAGTTTCGACGCTGTCACGCGGTCCTGCGCGCACCACATCGACAAGGCGGCAGGGATCTGTATCGACAAGATCACAGTTCGGCAAAGGAACCGCCGGAAGCCCGGAATCGGGCAGGGCTCCGCTTAGGGTGAACGGACCGCGATCCCCATGGACAGGACCCGATGATGTTGTCCCGCCGCACGTTGCTCCAATCCGTCGCCGCCCTGGGTGCGGCAGGTTTCACCCTCGGCACCGCCGCCTGCACCACCGGCGAGGGGGTTGACCTGGACGGCGGCGGCGAAGGCGGCGGTGGCGCCGGCGGAGCCGTCCTGACCGCCGCGATCGCGGGCGAACCGGATCAACTCGACCCGCACAAGACGACGGCGTACTTCTCGTTCCAGGTCCTCGAGAACGTCTTCGACACCCTCGTCGAACCCGACGACAACCTGGAAATGCAGCCGGCTCTCGCCGAATCCTGGGAAACCAGCGACGACCAGCTCACGTGGACCTTCAAGCTCCGTGACGGCGTGCGATGGCATGACGGTTCGGAGTTCACGAGCGAGGACGTCGTCTATACGTTGCGCCGCATCATCGACGAGGAACTCGGCAATGCCTATCGCCTCGCCGCGGTGGAGACGATCGAGGCCCCGGACCCGACGACGGTCGTGATCACGGTGTCCCAGCCGGCCGCGAACCTGCTGGCCGCCCTCGGGGGCTACAAGGGCATGGCGATCGTCCAGAAGGCCAACGTCGACAGCGGTGACATCACCCGCCAACCGATCGGGACCGGTCCGTTCAAGGTCGGCAACTATGCAGCGGGCCAGAACATCACGCTCGAGGCCAACCCCGATTTCTGGGGCGGCGCACCCGACCTGGGCGGCGTCACGTTCCGCTTCATCAGCGAGGGCAACACCGCCCAGACCGCCCTCACCAACGGCGAGATCCACTGGACCGACTCGTTCGAGCCACAGCAGCTCCAGCCGCTGGAGGCCAACGACAACGTGACGGTCGGCAACGTGCCCTCGTCGGACTACTGGTACATCACGATGAACCAGCAGAGCGAGCCGTGGGGCCGGGTGGAGGCGCGGCAGGCGGTGGCGTACGCCATCGACCGCGCCGCGATCGTCCAGGCCGTCAGCTTCGGGACCGCCGCGGAGAACCAGCTCGCGATCCCCCGCGAGAGCACCTGGTACGTCGAGCACAACCCCTTCCGCACCGACCTCGACCGGGCACGGGAACTGCTCGGGGACGGTCCAGGCGGGCCCGTCCGGTTCCTGGCCACCAGTGAATATCCGGAGACCGTCACCGTCGGCCAGATCCTCGCCGACGTCCTGCGGCCGCTCGGATTCGAGCTGCGCATCGAGACCGTCGACTTCGCTACCTGGCTCGATCGGCAGTCCGCCGGCGAGTGGGACATGCTCATGCTGGGCTGGCTCGGCAACATCGACCCGAACGACTTCTACTACAACCAGCACCACTCGGGCGGGTCGAACAATCATCAGGGGTACGCCAACCCCCGCGTCGACCAACTTCTCGACGAGGGCGCAGCCGAGACCGACCAGGATCGGCGCAAGCAGATCTATGGCGATGCGGCGAAGATCATCGCGGACGAGTGCAGCTACATCTATCTCTACAACCCCGCGGTCCTGCAGGCCTGGCGCAACGACGTCACCGGCTATGAAACCCGGACGGACGCCGCGATCCGGTTCCGCAAGGCAGGCCTGCAGGCCTGATGCCGGCGTTCCTCCGCCACCCTCTGGCGGCCTTCACGCTGCGGCGCATCGGCTATTCGCTGATCGTGCTGCTCGGTGTCATGGTCGTGGTGTTCCTCATGCTCCAGCTGGTGCCCGGGGATCCGGTGCGGATTGCCCTCGGCACCCGTTACACCGAAGAGGCCTACAACGCCCTCCGGGCCGCATCGGGACTCGACCGGCCCCCGGTGGAACGGTTCTTCTCCTATATCGGCAACGCGCTCACCGGCGACCTGGGGGTGAGCTTCCGCAGTGGCCAGCCCGTGACCGTCATGTTGCTCGACCGACTGCCGGCCTCGTTGTCGCTCGGCATCACCGCGGTCGTCGTGGCCCTGCTGATCGCCATCCCCGCCGGCACGTGGGCGGCCATGCGCGAGGGTCGGGTGACGGATGCGATCGTGCGCGTGACCAGTCAGTTCGGCGTCTCGATCCCGGACTTCTGGCTGGGCGTCCTGCTGATCCTGGTGTTCTCGGCGAACCTCGGGCTCCTGCCGTCGTCGGGTTACGTTTCGCTGGCCGATGACCCGTTGGGTTGGGTACGCAGCGTCATCCTCCCGGCGGCCACCGCTGCCCTGGTCGCGGCGGCGATCCTCACCCGCTATGTCCGGGCGGCCGTGCTCGATGTGGTGTCGACGGGCCACGTCCGGACCGCCCGCAGCAAGGGTCTGGCGGCACCGGTCGTGCTGCGCCGCCACGTCCTGCGCAACGCCACCCTGCCGATCCTCACGATCACCGGCATCCAGATGGCCACGATCATGTCGGGGCTGATCGTGGTGGAGGCGGTCTTCGCCTGGCCGGGACTCGGCCGGCTGGTGCTGGACGCGGTGAACGGGCGCGACTATCCGGTCATCCAGGGCGCGATCCTGTTCATCGCCGGCTTGTTCCTGCTGATCAACTTCCTGGTCGACCTGCTCAGCGCTCTCGTCGATCCCCGCATCCGGGTCGGGTGAGGTTGCCATGAGCGAACGCAGACTGCCCTGGTGGCGGATCCTGGCCCACAATCCCGTCACGGTCGCCGCCGTGATCGTCCTGCTCCTGGTGTTGATCGCGGCCCTCGCGGGACCGGCGCTCGCACCCTATGGGGTCAACGCCACCGATGTCTCCCGCGCCCTGCAGCCGCCCTCGGCCCAGCACTGGTTCGGCACCGACGAGATCGGCCGCGACATCTTTTCCCGCGTCCTCGCGGGCACGCGCGTCTCGATGCAGGTAGCCCTCCTCTCGGTCGCGTTCTCCCTCACGGTGGGCGTAACGATCGGGGTCGTCGCGGGCTATGTCGGCGGCCTGGTCGACACGGTCCTGATGCGCTTGGTGGACGTGTTGTTCGCGTTCCCGGTGGTCCTGCTCGCGCTGGCGATCATCGCCATCCTCGGCCCCGGGCTGTGGACGACGACCGTGGCGGTCGGCGTCGTCTATACCCCCATTTTCGCCCGCGTCTCCCGGGCCAGCACCCTGTCGGTCGGCGTCGAGCCGTTCGTGCAGGTGTCCCGGACGATGGGCACCGGCCACGGGTTCATCCTGTTGCGCCGGATCCTGCCCAACATCTCCGGCCCGATCGTCGTCCAGACCTCGGTGTCCCTGGCGTTCGCGATCCTGTCCGAAGCGACGCTGTCGTTCCTGGGCCTCGGCATCCAGCCGCCGCAACCGTCATGGGGCCGGATGATCTTCGACGCCCAGGCCTATTTGTTCCAGTCGTGGTGGATGAGCGTCTTCCCGGGCGCCGCCATCTTCGTCACCGTCCTGGGCTTCAACCTCCTCGGCGACGGCCTCCGCGACATCATCGATCCCCGCCAGCGCAGCCTGATGGAAACGAGGATCCGCCGATGAGCGCGACTCGGGCCGATGGAGCCACGACCACCGCGGCCCTGAGCGTGCGCAACCTGAACGTCCGGATCGGCCGACGCCACATCGTGCAGGACGTCTCCTTCACCGTCGAGCCCGGCAAGACCCTCGGGCTGGTCGGCGAGTCCGGTTCGGGGAAGTCCATGACCGTGCTGGCGGCGACGGGTCTCCTCGACGCGCCCGGTGCGCGGGTGCAGGGTTCCAGCATCCTCGGTGGTGCCGAGCTCGTCGGCGCCGGTCCGGGGCGGCTGCGTCGGGTCCACGGTTCGCAGGTCGGTTTCGTCTTCCAGGATCCATCGACCTCTCTCAACCCGCTGCTGACGGTGGAACGCCAGATCACCGAGAGCCTCGAGGCGCACAGCTCGCTGACACGGCGCGCGGCCGTCGACCGCGCCCGTGAGCTGATCGAGGCCGTGGGGCTCCCGGACCCGCCGTCGAAACTGCGGGCATATCCCCATCAACTCTCCGGCGGCCAACGCCAACGCGTGATGATCGCGATCGCGCTGGCCTGCGACCCACAACTGCTCATCGCCGACGAGCCGACGACCGCCCTCGACGTCACCACGCAGAAGCAGGTGGTCGAACTCGTCCAGGACCTGCAGCACCGCACCGGCACCGCTGTGGTGTGGATCAGCCATGACCTCGGCGTGATCGGCCGCGTCGCCGACGATGTCACGGTGCTGCGGGAGGGCCGGGTCGTGGAGCAGGCACCCGCGGCGCAGCTCTATGCGGAGCCGGAGTCGGCGTACACCCGCGAACTTCTCAGCGCCCGGCCGGCTCTCGGCAAGAAACGGCCCGCACCGGCCGGGGACGGTGCGCCAGTGCTGACGGTCGAGGGCCTCTCGGTCACGTTCCGCGCCCCGCGCGGGCGGACGATCACCGCGGTGGACGACGTGTCGTTCACGGTCCGCCGCGGACAGACGCTGGGGCTCGTCGGTCAGTCCGGCTCCGGCAAGTCGACGATCGCCAACGCGCTGACCGGCCTGGTCAAGCCGTCGGCCGGGGCCGCGACCCTGCACGCCGACGCGGGGACGCACCGCGACGCGGATCTCCTCCGGGTCCCGTGGTCGCAACGGCGGACGACCCGGCGCCGCGTGGCGATGGTGTTCCAGGACCCGTTCGCGTCCCTGGACCCGCGCAGCCGCGTGAGCGAGATCATCGCCGAGCCCCTGCGGGTGCACGGACTCGCCAACGGCCCGGCCGGGCGTCGCCGACGCGTCAGCGAGCTGCTCGACCTGGTTGGGCTTGGGGATGAGTACGCCGAGCGGCACCCCCACCAGCTCTCCGGCGGCCAACGGCAGCGCGTCTCCATCGCACGGGCGCTGGCACTCGATCCGGCCGTGCTGATCCTGGACGAGTCCACCTCGGCGCTCGATGTGTCCATCCAGGCGAGGGTCCTGGACCTGCTCGCGGAGCTGCAGCGTGATCTCGGGCTGACCTATCTGTTCATCGCCCATGACCTCGCGGTGGTGCAGCAGATGTGCCATGACGTGCTGGTGCTGCGCGACGGGCGGACCCAGGAATACCGGGCGGGTGCGGAGCTGTTCGCGGCGCCGGCGTCGGCGTACACGACCGAACTCCTGGCCGCCGTCCCGCCGGCCGAGCCCAAGTCCGTCCGCCCCGAATGGTGAGGCCGCCGAACGCAGACGTGGACGCGCGGGGAGCGGGAGCCGCGGCGTACCGTGAGCCCATGACTCCTCCCGCGCACAGCCGAGAGCGGGTGCTCGCGATCCTGCAGGCCGGTGGCGCGGGCAGCCGCCTCGACGTGCTGACCCGCGAGCGCGCGAAACCCGCCCTGCCGTTCGGCGCCACGTTCCGGCTCGTGGATTTCGCGCTGTCGGCGGTGGCCCATGCGGCGATTGATGACGTGTGGGTGTCGGTGCAATACCAGGCGGGTTCGCTCGCGAAATATTTGGCCGGTGGTCGCCCGTGGGACCTGGACCGCACCCACGGCGGACTGCGCCTGATGGTGCCGGAGCAGGGCTCCGGATCGGCCGACCAGGATGGCTTCGCCCGGGGCAATGCCGACGGGCTCTATCGCCTGCGCGACGCGATCTGCGAGTTGGCACCGGAGGTGGTTGTGGTGATGAGCTGCGACAGCGTGATGGCCCCCGACCTGCACGCCCTGCTCGCCGCGCATCGGGAGCGGTCGGCGGAATGCACGGTCCTCACCGCCGAGGTTGGTCCGCAGGAGGCCCGGCACAACATCGTCGTCGAGGCCGGGCCCGACGGCCGCGTGACGTCGTTGGCGGCCAAACCGGACCAGCCGGCCTGCAATCAGGTCGCCACGGAGGTCACGTGTTATGACGCCCGGGTCCTGGTGACGGAACTGGAGCAGCTGCGGCGTGAGGTCGACGTCTGCGAGGACGATGCGGACACCTGCCTCGGGGACTTCGGGGACCACCTGCTTCCCCGGATGATCGACCGCGGCCGAACCCATGCGGTGCCGCTGAGCGGCTATTGGAAGGACGTGGGGAGACCGGAGGCATATCTGCAGGCGCACCGCGATCTGCTGCGTGGTCGCGTGGACGTGTTCTCCGAGTCCGGGCGACCGGTCCTCAGCCGGATCGAACCTGGCCCCCCTGCGCTGATCGGCGAGGACGCCCGCGTCCAGCGGTCGATGATCGGGCCGCAGTCGGTCGTTCGGGGGACGGTCCGCGACAGTGTGCTCGGCCCGCGCGTGGTCGTCGAGTCGGGCGCCGTCGTCGAGGACTGCGTCCTGCTGGAGGACGTGACCGTGCGCGCCGGAGCGCGCCTGGGGAGTTCCGTGATCGACGCGGGCACCGTGATCGGTCGCGGGGCTCGCGTCGGGTCGCTGCATTCCGCGGGCCCGCTCGGACCGCACGCCATCGTGCTGGTCGGTCGGGACAGCGTGATCGGCGCCGGGACCTCCCTCGCGTCCGGTGCGCGGTTGGAGCCCGGGACGTCCGCCTGACGTGCCGACGGCACCGCCGTGCCTGTTGCGGCCGGGAGGGAGAGGGTAGCCTCACCTCAAAGGCCGAGGGCAGGAGCGCGCATGACCGACCAGGATTCCATCCAGCCGGACACCCCGGACGAGGATCCCTATGCCTCGGAGCTGCCACCTGAGGACCGGATCGATTCCCTGCTGGTCGACTTCACCGAGGGCCGCACGGTCGGCTTGGTCGATCTGGACGGTGAGCCGGATCGCCGCTTCGACATGGCGCTGCTCGACATCGACGGTGACGGCCGTGCCGAGGTCTGGGTCCGCCGGCTGGACGACGGCTACGAGATCAGCTTCGACACCGACGGCGATCACGCACCGGACAACACCGAGATCTGGACCCGCTCGCAACTCTGCAAGGCCCTGCCGCACATCGTAGACATGCTCGATCTCTGCTGGGCACCGGACGAGAACGCCGAACAGGCCGAGCCGGGCGAGCAGGCCGCGCAGACCGACTGAGCAACGGTTTCGGTCAGGGCGCTGATTACGCGTGCCGCGAGTGTGACCGCACCGATTTGCCCCCGCCCCGGCGAAGCGCCACGCTCGGGCTTGTGCCATCCGCTTCCGCACCTGCCCGCTCCGGCGGGGTTGTGTTCGCCCTGCTCTCCGCCTGCGCCTTCGGCCTGTCCGGGACGATCGTCACCCCGATGCTCGGCGCGGGCTGGTCCCCCGCCGCCGCGGTCACGGTGCGGCTCTCGATCGGTGCGATCGCCTTGGCACCATGGGCCCTCAGCAGCCTCCGGGGCCGTTGGCGACAGTGCCATCGCATGCTGCTCACCGTCGCGATCTATGGTGCGCTGGCGGTCGCGGGCGTGCAGTTTGCGTACTTCCAGGCAGTCCGCACCATCCCCGTCACCGTCGCGCTCCTCCTCGAATATCTCGGGCTGATCCTCGTCCTGGTCTGGTTGCGCCTCCGCCGGCAGCAGGCCGTCGCCTGGCAGGCCTGGGCGGGCGCGGTCGTGGCCCTCACCGGCATGGTGCTCGTGCTGCAACTCGATCGGCTCGACCAACTCGACCTCCGGGGCATCGGCTGGGGTCTGGCCGCGGCGGTGGGGCTGGCGGCCTATTTCGTGCTCGCCGACGCTCCCCGCGCCGATCCCAACGGCGAGATCAAGCAAGTGAGCGAGCCCGTCCCTCCTCCGGTGCTCGCCGCCGGTGGTCTCGCTCTCGGGTCCCTGGGGCTGCTCGTGCTGAGCGGCGTCGGCGTGCTGCCCTGGACCGTCACCACCACGCCGCTCGACTATGGCGGGCTGACCGTGCCCTGGTGGGGCGCGGCCTTGGCGCTGGGCGGGATCAGCGGGGCGCTCGCTTATGCGACGGGGATTCTGGCGGTACGCCGCCTCGGCCCCCGACTGGCTGCGTTCTTGGCACTCGTCGAGGTGCTGGTCGCGACCGCCACCGCGGCGCTCGTCCTGGGTCAGGCGCTGGCCCCGATCCAATGGGTCGGGGCGGCCGTGGTGATCGCCGGGATCGTGATCATTCGCCGCACGCAGTAGCGGCGAGGCGCCGGCCCCTTCCCCGCTGTCGTTCGAGATAGATCTCGGGAAGGACGTGGGCCAGCACTCCTGTGGCCGCGACGCCGATGCCCCAGCCCATGATCGGCCACACCGGCCAGAAATAGCCGGCCCCGGTCAGGAACCAGATCACCACGAAGACCACGGCGAACATAGCCCACGGCGCCAGCCCGGCCGTGCGCCACAGCAGCCGTGCCTTGCGGGCGACCGCTGTCGAGGAGCCGGCCGAGGCTCGCTCACCGGCCGGAGTCAGGGCCCAGGGCCCCCCGGTGAACTCCGGATCCCGACGTTCCAGCGGCGGCAGATCAGCCAGCACCTCCCCCAGGTCGAGACCCGTGCGTGCCCGCACCACGACCCCGGCCCGGTGGTCGAACTCCTCCCGGGTCAGCCGGCCGGCGGCATAGTGCTCCGCGAGCGCCGCGGTGGTCGCGTCGCGCTCGCGGTCACCGATGCGGAGTTGCTCGTTCATCACGGCCTCCCTCTTGACACTCAATGGATAGCTCCACTCTCCATTTATGGATAGTACGCTTATCCATCACCGTGGACAAGAAGATCCAACGAAGAGGTGCCCGGATGCGCATGGCGGAATTGAGCAGGGCGTCGGGACTGCCCGTCGCCACGATCAAGTTCTATCTGCGCGAGGGCCTGCTTCCCCCAGGCGAGCGGACGAGCCCGAATCAGGCCGACTATTCACCGGACCATGTACGCCGACTTCGGCTCGTGCGGGCTCTGATCGACGTGGGCGGCCTGTCGGTGGCGCAGACCAGGGCCGTGCTGGACGCGATGGACGAAGGGCCGCTGGCCGCACTCGCCACCGCACAACACGCCATGGTCGGAGCCGCCGCCGACGTCGAGTCCGATCCTGAGGAGGCCGCGTGGGCGGAGCTGCGCTATCAGGAGCTGGTCGACCGCATGGGATGGACGGCGTGGCCGGACAGCGCGGCCGCCCACCAGGTGCGGGCGCTTTTCATCTCCGCCCGTCGAACGATCGGCGCGGACCTCCTGCACGACTGGCCCGGCTATCCGGAACAGGCGGATGCGGTCGCCCGCGCCGATGTCGCGTCGATCGCGGACCAACCCGATCTGGCCGGGACGGTCGCGTCGGCGGTGGTCGGGACCGTCCTGGGTGGGGCGTACCTCAATGCCCTCCGCATGCTCGCCCACCAGCATCACAGCGGCCGGCGCTGGCAAGGACTCCCGGCGGACCCGGATCCCCGGCGCCTGCCCCCTGCCCGCGCCTGATCTCCTAGCCTGGTGATCATGCATGATGCGGTGGCCCATCTGGCGCCCCTCCTGGGGACGTGGCGGGGCGAAGGACATGGGACGTATCCGACGATCGAATCATTCGACTACGTCGACGAGTGGGAGTTCTCGGAGAACGGCAAACCGTTCCTCCGGTTCGTGGAGCGGACCTGGATCGGCGGCGAGCCTCGGCACACCGAGGTGGGTTATATCCGGTGCCCGGCACCGGGGGTCGTGGAAATCGTGGCCGCCATCCCGACCGGACAGGCCGAGTGCGGCACCGGCTCCGTCGATGTCAGCGACGGCCTGGTCGTTGCCACGGACGCGACCGTCGGCAACACCGAGAGCGCCAAGCAGGTCGATCGGATCGTGCGGCGGTTCGAGGTGGACGGGGACACGCTGACCTATGGCATGGAGATGGCCGCCGTCGGCGAGCCCCTCACCCTGCACCTGAAGGCCACGCTGCAGCGCGTCTCATGACGCCTCAGGAGGCGAGCCCGAGGACCGTCCAGGCGAGCTCGGTGCCCGGGGCTGGTCGATAGAGGCACCACGCCCGGGTCTGCACGCTGCCGCTCAGGTGGTCGGCCAAAGACGGGGCGACCGAGTGGATCGCCTCCATCGCCCGGCGCAGGTTGTGCCCCACCGACTGCGGCACGAGGACCGCACCGGGGGGATCTTGGTCGTCGAGCCCCGCCGCGCCGCGAGCACTGTCGACCAAACGGACCCACGCGGAAGCCATCCCCGAGGACCCCACGGATTCGCTCTGCCACGCACGGAACAGCCGACGGGACTCCTGACCGGGGATGCCCCGCCTGGGCGGTGCCACGGGTTGGCTGCCCGCAAGTTCGTACGCCGACACCGGCCGTCGGGCGGTGAGCAGGGTGGCCAGTTGGCGCACGCCCACCAAGGCCGGCACCTCGCCCCCACCCAGGGGCGACTCCACCCGCCACGCCGAGCCGACGCGCACCAGCTCGGCGCGCGGGCCGTTCGTCACGGGCAGGTCCGGAGGCAGCAACACACCGACCGCGTCACCCGCACCCAGGGCGATATCCCGGGCGGCCGCGGACTCTGCGTACTCGCCCAGGCCCCGCAGCCCCAACGACAGTGCCATCGCCGCCCAGGCGAGTTGCGGCCGCGACCCCATGCTCCGGGCGAGCTCGACGGCGTGCCGCGCATGGGCGACCGCCGCGTCGGCGTCACCGGTGACGAGCGCGAGCCGGGCCAGGTGAGTCGGGACGCTGAGGTCGCAGCCGAAACCGCGCTCGGTGAGGAGACACCGGTCGGCCGGCCGCTGACCGAGCTGACGCCGCAGCTCCAGCGCCGCGGCGCGGTCGCGGATGGCGACGGCTCTGTGGGCGCGGTCACCCGCGCGGGAATCGGACTGCTGGGCGTTTCCGACCGTGCGCCCGAACAGCCGCTCGATCGCGGCCCGAGCGGTCCGATCTCTGCCCGCCCACAGAAGAGCGGAGGGCAGGTCGCCGTGCAGGGCGAGCAGGCCGGCTCGCGCCCGTGCCGCCTCCGTCCAGACGTTCGGGTCCGGATGGAAAACTGCGAGCACCAGCCACTGCTCCACTGCCTGTTCGGCACCCGGCAGGTCCCCGCGACTCAGCAGATCGTCCACTCGGTCGCGCTGCTCGGCGACATCTCGAGCCGGACTGCGAAAGGGGACGGGCTCTCCGGCCCCGGCCAGGGCGGCGCGGAGAGACCGCTCTCCGGGTGGCCGGATCCTGCCGTCGCTGTTGCGCTCCATGCTTCAGTGTGCCCGCTCCGGTGGTGCGTGTCGCGCCCTTGCTTCTGCGACTCGCTGGGCGATCAGCGAACGACGGCGCGCACCTCGGCCACGAAATCCGCCACATCCCACCCGTGGGTTTCGCCGCGATAGCCGCGCAATCGCTCGCTCCCGCGCTCCAACAGTCGCTCGGCACCCACCGCGTTGCCGCGCGCGTGATGGGTGAGCGCGACGCACAGTTGCGCCAATCCCTGCCAGAAGTCGCGCTCCTCGGCCGGGCCGGCCTTCCAACGCGCCTCCAGCACCTCGTGGGCCCCGAACGCCCGCCCGGCATCCAGCAACGACCGCGCCAGCGCCAGGGCTTCGCGCGGCGGCAGTGCCTCCTCCGGCACCGGCTCGACGCCCCGGGCCCCGAACGGCAGGGGCCGTCCCAGCGCGTCCCGGGGCCGTTGCTGCCGGGCGCGGCCGTCGGCATCCCTGCCGCGATCGCTCATCGGACGAGGGACGCCACGACCTCCTCGGCCAGGCGCCCCGGCACGGCCAGCGGAATGCCGTGGCCGACCCCCTCGAGGGGCACTTCGCGGACCTGACCGCCGCGCTGTGCGTACTCCTTCAGCACGAACCGCATCTGATCCTCCATCGGCTGCGGCGGGAAGACCATGGGGCCGGGCCAGCCGGGCACGGCCCCCAACATCCCGAGGGTGCCGAAGTCGAACATCGACCGGTTGGACGAGATCTGGTCGTCGCTGCCGAAGATCCAGGTCACGGGCGGTTTGGTGGGGAGATCGACGATGGCGGAGGTGTCGAAGTATTTCGGCGACATCGCGTTGTTCACGCCCTTGTCGCCGGGCGCGATCAGCGGCCAGTTCATCGACGGCACGCTGTTGCCCGGATAGAGCTGGTCGCTGATCTTGACCCGCAGGAGTTCCTCCACGAGGAAGTCCTCATCGACGTTCTTCGCGTTGCGTTCGGGCCCGAAATAGGTCCGGAGCATCACCCGCGGGCTCGTCAGCGGCACCATCTCGGTGTCGTCCTTGATCAGCAGCCGCCGGACGAACTCGGGGTTCGCGCCACCGGCACCAGTGCCCGCACCGTCCGAATAGGCCATCGTGCCCTTGGCGTCGGTCGTCCCGCCGAACCCGAACGGCGACAGGGGCGCGATGAAAATCATCGACGCCAGGTCACCGGGGTTCTCGAGCAACTGCTGCATGAGCACGCCCGCCCCCATCGACCAGCCGACGGAGTTGACCGGCCGGCCACCGAGCCCGAGAACCTCGAGCAGACCATGCACGTCGTCGCTCATGTCACCGAGCCCACGCGTGGCGTCCACGGTCTTGGCCTCCGTGCGCCCGAACGCCCGCATGTCCGGCGCGATGACACGGACGTCCGCCGGCAGTTCGGCAGCCAGATATTTCCAGAACCCGCCCGACGACAGGTTGCCGTGCACCAGCAGCAGGGGCAGGCCGTCCTCCGGGCCCGACGTCCAGACATTCATGTCCAGGCGCGGGGTGGAGACGATGCTGCGGGTGAACTCGGTCATGGGCTCCTCCTGTGGGGTCGCTATCGCGGATCCTTTCAGGTCACCCGGATCGCGTAAAGACTCACGGGTGCGGCGTGAGCTCCTCCCGCCAGCCCAAGCCGGCGAGCGTGCCCGCGGTCGGCCGGTATTCCCCACCCACGAATCCCACCCATTCCAGATCCCGGAGCGCGGCGAAGAACGCAGTGAAGTCGATGAGTCCGGTCCCCGGGTCGGTCCGGTCGGGCGCGTCGCCCACCTGGATGTGGCCGACGATATCGCGCATCTCGGCGAACCGGCTGGCGACGGTGGCGACCGTCGGCGACCAGCCGAGAGAGGGTTCGGCGATCGCAGTACGCCGCAAGCCGGCCTTCTCGGCCTCGAGCAGCTCGACCCCGCAGTGGAAGGTGTCGAACAGCAACCGCAGCCGCGGATTGGCGATCGACCGGACGAGCCGGGCCGCCTCGGTCAGCCCCGACAGCAGGAACAGCGGTTGGTCGCGACGATTGATCGCCTCCACCACCAAGGTCGGGCCGTCGGCATGCAACTGGTCGAGGGCCCACACGAGGTTCTCTCGATAGGTGGCATAGGCCAGATCGTGGTCCAGGTCGGGCGGGCACAGACCGGCGAGCACGTGGATGAAGCGAGTGCCGGTCGATTCTGCGTGCGCCAAGGCCGTTGTGAACGTCTCCCGGAAACGGTCGACCGCGTCCGGGCGGCAGGCCCACCCGAAGGCCCACTCACTGCCGGGCTCGCCGACCGGGACGTTGACGAGAACCGAGCTGAGCCCGTGTTCCTCCAGCCGTGCCGCGACGTCATCGAGCGCCACCGGCGGCCATGGCATCTCCACTCCGGTGAACCCAGCGGCCGCGGCGGCCGCGAACCGGTCCGGCCAGTCGACCTCGGTGAACAGCCAGGCGAGGTTGGCGTCGGGGACCATGCGGACCTCCTGCTGCGATGGGCGATGATGGGCCTATGGGTAGCCACATCGTTGTAGCCGGCGCGGGCATCATCGGACTGGCCACAGCATATGAGGTCGCCCGCCGGGGCCATCGGGTCACCGTCCTGGAGAAGGAAGATCGGGTGGCCGCCCACCAGAGCGGACGGAACTCGGGCGTGATCCACTCGGGGCTCTATTACGCGCCCGGCAGCCTCAAGGCCCAACTCGGTTTGGCCGGGGCCTCGTCGATGGTTCGGTTCGCACAGTCGCACGGTGTGGCCGTCGACGTCTGCGGCAAGCTCGTGGTCGCCACACGACCCGAGGAGGTCCCGGCGCTCGAGGACCTGCGGAGCCGGGGTCTCGCCAACGGCGTCCCTCTCCGCCTGCTCACCCCCGAACAGGCCCGCACGTTCGAACCCGAGGTCGACTGCGTGGCGGCGCTGCGGGTGGAATCGACCGGGATCATCGACTTTCCGGGCGTCGCCGCCGCCCTTGTCCGGGCGATTGAGCGACTGGGCGGCGAAGTGCACCTGGGCGTCCGGGTGCGCGGCATCCGGCGCCTCGCCAACGGTCTGCGCATCACCACCAGCAACGGACTCGTGCCCGCGCACCAGTTCGTCGCCTGCTGTGGCCTGCAGGCCGATCGGGTGGCACGCCTCGGCGGCTTGGATCCCGAGGTGAAGATCGTGCCGTTCCGGGGGGAATATTTCGAGCTCGCCGCCCACCAGGTCCATCTCGTGAAGGGGCTGATCTATCCCGTTCCGGACCCGTCGCTGCCATTCCTGGGCGTGCATCTGACCCGCATGATCCACGGCGGGGTTCATGCCGGCCCCAACGCGGTGCTGGCGCTGGCTCGCGAGGGCTATAGGTGGCGTGACGTGAACCCGCTCGAGCTCGCGGAGACCCTGCGGTGGCCGGGGCTCATGAAGCTTGGCCAACAGCACTGGAAGTCCGGCGTCAACGAGGTCAGCCGATCCCTGTGGCGGACCAAGTTCCTGGCGTCCCTGCGCAAGCTGGTGCCGGCCCTGGCCGACGATGCCCTGCGGCCGGCGGCAGCGGGCGTACGCGCGCAGGCGCTGCGCAAGGACGGCACGCTGGTCGAGGACTTCCATTTCGTGCGGGGGCCCTATCAACTCCACGTGCTCAACGCGCCTTCCCCCGCGGCGACCGCGGCCCTGGAGATCGGGCAGCGGATCGCGGACGAGCTGGCGATCGAACCGGTCGCGTAAGGGTCGACTGCAGCTCTCCGGCCAGCGCCGTTCCCTGACCGGCGCACTATGCACCCCGTGGCTGACTTTGCACACGTCCCTTTCGGGTGCAAAGTCCACGGCCGGGTGCAAAGTGGGGCTGCCGAGAGCGGCAATGCGATCCGCGGGCGGACCAGAGAACCCGCTCACACTCCGCGGCGGTTGTCTCCTTCCTCGGCCCCCTCGTGCGCCTCGCGCACCGGGGACCGCCGACCGGGCTCGGTCTTCACGAACTTCAGACCGACGACGCTGCCGATCAGGCCGATCAGGAACAGGATCTTCAGCACGGACACCGATTCGGTTCCTGTAGCCATCGCATAGGCAACCGTGAGACCCGCACCGAGGCCGACCCACACCGAATAGGCGACGCTCAACGGGATCCGTTTCATCGCCCAGGCCAGACCGATCATGCTCACCGTGGTGGCGACGAAGAAGACCACGGACGGCACCGGCTTCGTGAGCCCGTCCGACAGGCCGAGGGCGGTGGCCCAGACAGCTTCGAGGACCGCGGACAGGATGAGGACGACCCACGCCATGTCAGCTCACCACCTTGAGACCGACGACGCAGCCGATCAGCAGTGCGATGAGGGCGAGCTTGACCGCGTGGGCCTTCTCCAGCCCACGGACGACCGAATAGATGACCGTCAGCGCTGCGCCCACGCCGGTCCAGACCGCGTACGCCGTCCCCGTCGGGATCTCCCGCATCGCATAGCTCAGCCCCAGCATGCTCACCACGAGCCCCGCCAGGAAAACCAACGTCGGCTTGAGTTTCTTGAACCCCTGAGTGGCATCGAGGGCGATGGCCCAGACGGCCTCGAAACAGCCCGACACGATCAGCACGAACCACGACATGACACGACACTCCTTGATGGTCAGTCTTGTCGCTCAGCGGGTACTGCTCCCTCGTCCGCAGGCCCAACGCCAGGGCCTCGCCGAGCAGTTTAGTCGACTCGTCGGGCGCGGCCACCACTCTCGGGCCGACCGGCTCACGTGCGGTAGTCGTCGTGCAAGCGGATGCTCGCGAGCTCGATCACCCCGTCCGCACGCTGCCAATAGTGCAGCCGCCGCGCGGACGGCGTCTTGACCTGGAGCGACACCCGCCAGGCCGTCGCACCGTCGTCGCGGGTGCGGGGCCGGTCATTGCCACCTGTCCCGGTCCGCAGCTGATGCAACTCGCGGGACGGCAGGTCGGCCGCCAGCCCGACGATGACCTCGACGATCACGTCGACGACCTTCTGCCGGTCGATGCCCTCGACCTCGGCCCAGGTGCTCAGGAACTGGTCCCCGAGTTCCCAGGGTGCCCGCCGCCGCTCCCGTCGCTCACCCGGGGGGAAGCGCCGCAACCAGGCGAGTTCCACCTCCCAGCGCAGCTGCTCCGCCGGATCGTCGAACAGCTCCCGGTCGCGCTCCAGCTGCGCGAGGGCCTCGGTCCCGGCACGGGCGCGACCGCGGGCCTGCTCAACCTGCTGGAGGGCCTTGAGCCGCGCGGTTCGCGCCTCCTTGCGCTGGTGGGCCAGCGCACGGTTGTCGCGTTCGAGTTCTTGCACGCGCTCGCGCAGGAGCGCAGCCTCCTTCAGCGCGCTGTCGCGTTCGGCGGCGAGGTGCTCCGTCTCGGCCGGGGTGAACGCCGGAGCAGTCCGGCGCGACGTCGGCGCTGCCGGTGACGCGGCCGACAAATGAGATGCCGGCGGAGAGGGCGCCGAGGGGCCTGGAGACGCGGATGCCTGACCCGCCGGCGCCGACGCTCCGGAGCCACCGGCCGGCCTCGGGGCCGGCTCCAGCGGGACGTCCTCGTCGAGCTCGTCCTCCTCGGAGACCGGCGGCAGCAGCCACGCCGGACCCTCGGGCAGCACGGCCGGCGCCGGCAGCGCAGGTGCGTCGTCCGCCTCGAGCGCCGAGAGCAGCCAGTCCTCCTCAGCCGCGCCGAGTGCCAGCACCCGGAAGGGCAGGACGTCACCCTCGGACATCATCCGGCGCAGGTCGATTCGCATCGTCCCGACGATCCGTTCGGCGGGCACGTCGATCTGAAAGTCGGGAAAGACCTCCACCACGCACAGGTCCCGCTCGACCATCCGGACCCGTGCGAGGACGACCGCACCGATGGCGGTCCCTGCCAACGCGTCGGCCGGTGTCCGCAGCGAACCCCGCAGATCCAATCGGCCCGTCCCCGGATCCAGCATGCCCCGGACGTGCTGCCCCGGCCGGAGCAGCCGTTCGCCATCGAGGTCGGCGACGAGCAGCTCGGGGCGCACGGTCGCGTTCTCGCCCGAGTCGAGACGCACGACCCCGCGGCCGGCGACGACGCCGACCACCACCCCGGCCACCTCGCGCGCACCGACGTGGGCCGTGGCCCAGCTCTGGCCCGCGTACGCCTCCCGCAAAACGTCACTCACCAACCGCTGCGCGACGTCCCGGCCCTGGGCACGGTCGGTGCTGAAGTGGAGCTCGGAGCGGTACGGATCCCGGATCCACTCCCGATCCACGGGATAGACCCGGGCCGCGCCGCCATAGACGCCCGCCCGCTCGTCGGGCAACGTCTCCGACAGGGCCCAGGTCACCACCCCGGTGGGGAGCACATAGATCCCGGCGAGATCACCGACCTCGTCGGCGACGTCGGCGGGGTTCACATAGGGTTCGCTCGCTCCGCTCGGAATGGTGATCACCACCACCGGGCGGTCCCGTTCGGCGAGCAGGTGGGCGCCCAGGGCGGCGCCTTCGTCCGGGGCGTGGAGGTGGTGTACGCCGGGCCGCCCGGCCGGTCCGAGCGAGGCCCCGGGTGCGGCCGTCGTGGCCGCGGGGACAGGGACGGGGAGGCTCGTGCTCGTGGAGGACTTGGCCTTCTTGGCTGTGCGGTGTCTCCTGCGCGGGGGCATGATCGACCTCCTCGGGCACTCGAAGGCGTCGTGCCGAACGGCGACGACGGCGCGCAGCGATCGTCGCAGGAGGGTGGGTCAGGTGAACCACCGGCCCTACCGAAACGCGGAGGGCGGAGGATCAGATGCCCAGCGCGGGGTACTCCTCCAGCACCGACACCTTCTGCCCCACCAGCGCGAACACCTCGTCGCCTGTCTTCGGCTTCAGCTCGGCGGCGTCGGCGCGGGTGAGCTGGGCCGAGAAGTCACCGTCCGTGCTCGTCAGATCGACACGCACCTCGAACCCCAGCGGCACTACCCGGAGCACCTTGGCGGCGATCACCGGTGGCGCATCCTCGGCACGTCGGCCCTCGGCCTCGCCGCGGCTGCGTACCAACGAAATATCGTGCCGCCGATAAAGCCGCCCGCCGAGATCGGCCACCTCGCCCAGAAACGACATGACGAAGTCGTTCGCCGGCTCCTCATAGAGCTCGACCGGCCCGCCGACCTGCTCGATGCGGCCCTCGTTGAGCACGGCGATCCGGTCGGCGACATCGAGCGCCTCCGCCTGGTCGTGCGTCACGAGCACGGTGGTCACGTGGACCTCGTCGTGCAGCCGGCGCAGCCAGGTCCGCAGATCGGTGCGCACCTTGGCATCCAGGGCACCGAACGGCTCGTCCAGGAGCAGCACCTCCGGATCGACCGCGAGGGCTCGCGCGAGGGCCATGCGCTGCCGCTGTCCGCCGGACAGCTGGGCGGGATAACGCTTGTGATAACCGCCCAGCCCCACGATCTCCAGCAGCGAATCCACCTTGCGGTCGATCTCCGCCTTCGGTCGCTTGCGGATCGTCAGCCCGAACGCGACGTTGTCCCGCACGGTCATGTGTTTGAACGCCGCATAGTGCTGGAACACGAACCCGATCCCGCGCTTCTGCGGCGACTCGTTGGTCACGTCGCGGCCCTCGATCAGCACCGAGCCACGATCCAGCCGCTCCAGCCCGGCGATCGAGCGGAGCAGCGTGGACTTGCCCGAGCCGGACGGACCGAGCAGCGCGGTCAGCGAGCCGGAGGGAATGTCGATGGAGACGTCGTTGAGAGCCCGATAGTCCCCATAGTTCTTGTGGGCGCCAGTGACGCGGATCATGCGTTCCTCCGGAGACGGTCGAGCACGGTCATGAGCAGGAGAGCGAGGACGGCGAGCACCATGAGGAGGGTCGCGGCGGCATACGCCCCATAGGTGTTGTGGTCGTCGATATAGCGCCCGTGGACGAGCAGGGTCAGGGTCTGGGACACCCCCGGGAAGCCCGATGACACCATGAGCACGGCCCCGAACTCGCCCAGGGAACGGGCGATCGTGAGGATGACGCCATAGGTCAGGCCCCAGCGGATCGCGGGCAGCGTGATGCGCCAGAAGGTCTGCCAACCGGTGGCGCCGAGGGTCGCTGCGGCCTCCTCCGCCTCGGTGCCGATCTCGTGCAACACCGGCTCGACCTCCCGGACCACGAACGGCATCGTCACGAAGATGGTGGCCAGCACCATGCCCGGCAGCGCGAAGATGACCTTGAAGCCGAGCCCTTCGATGCCGACGAACCAGCCACCGGCTCCCCACAACGTGATCAGTGCGACGCCGACCACGACCGGGGACACCGAGAACGGCAGGTCGACCAGCGACTGCAGCACCTTCCGACCGGGAAAGTCCCCCCGCGCCAGCAGCATCGCGGTGACGACCCCGAAGACGACGTTGAGCGGCACGACGATCGCGACGATCAGCAGCGAGAGGTTGAGCGCCGCGATGGCGGCCGGGGTGGTGATCCAGTCCCAGAAGACGGGGAGTCCGGGCGAGAACGTCCGGAAGAGGATCATGCCGACGGGGACGGCGACGAGGGCGAAGAGGTACGCCAGCGCGAGCGTCCGGAGGCTCCACCTGGCGGTGCGGCTCTGAATCACTGGTGCCCCTCCCGGCCCTGGGTGCGGGCGGCGACGACGCGGAGCAGGATCAGCACGGCGAACGAGATCAACAGCAGCACCACCGAGACGGCCGCCGCGTTGAGTGGTCGGTCGATCTCGATCTGCTGCTGGATGTATTGCGACGCCACCTGCGTCTCACGCGGGATGTTGCCGCCGATGAGGACGACGGAGCCGTACTCCCCGATCGCGCGCGCGAACGCCAACCCCGTCCCCGACAGGATCGCCGGGGCGAGCGCGGGCAGGATCACTCGCCGGAAGGTCGTCCAGTTCGACGCTCCGAGCGATGCCGCGGCCTGCTCGGCCTCCTTGTCGACCTCCATGAGCACCGGCTGAACCGCGCGCACCACGAACGGCAGCGTCACGAACGCCAGCGCAATCCCCACGCCCCAGCGCGTCGCATTGAGGTGCAGCCCGATCGGCGAGTTCGGGCCATAGAGCGACAGGAGCACGATCGAGGCGACGATCGTCGGCAACGCGAACGGCAGGTCGATGAGTCCGTCGACGATCCGCTTGCCGGGGAAGTCGTCGCGGACGAGGACCCACGCGATGATCGTGCCCATCACCGCGTTGGCCAGGGCGACGGCTGCTGCGATCCCGGTGGTCACGCCGAGGGTCGCGAGCGCCGCCGGTTCGGTGATGGCGGCCCAGAAGCCCGCCGGGCCGTCGGCGAGCGAGGCGACGGTGATCGCGGCGAGCGGCAGCAGCACGATGATGCTGAGCCAGAGCGTGACCACACCGATCGTGAGGGGTTTGGCGAGGCTGCGGGTCTGCGTACGCCGGGTCGGCGCTGTCGCGACGCTCCTCGCGGGTGCGGTCGTCGCCGGCACGGGCGTCTCGGCCGCACCGGGAGCGGGGCCCGGACCGTGGGCCTCCGCCCGGTCGGCCGCACCGCGCGTGGTGGTCGAACTCATCGGGCCACTCCCTCATAGATCTGGGCGATCGAGCCCGTGCCGGCCTTGAACAGATTCGCTTCGACGGCCGCCCAGCCGCCGAGGTCGTCGATCGACCAGAGCTGGTCCGGCGCCGGGAACTCGGCGGCGAACTCCCGGGCGATGTCGGGATCGGCGGGGCGGAAACCGGTCTCGGCCAGGATGCGCTGGCCGTCGGCGGAGTTCATGAAGTCCAGGAACCGCTGCGCGGCGTCCCGATTGGGACTGGCGGCGAGCACGGCTGCCGGGTTGTCGACCCGGATCGTGACCGCCGGCGTGATGTGCTCGACCGGCTCACCCTTGCGCTCGATGAACAGCGCCTCGTTCTCATAGCTGAGCAGCACGTCGCCCGTGCCCTGCAGGAACGCCTCGGTCGCCTCCCGGCCGGACTTGGGCTGGAGTTCGACGTGGTCGTGGACGAGCTCTTCGACGTACGCGAGCCCGGCGGCCGGATTGCGCCCCCCGTCGGACTTCGCCGCGTAGGGGGCCAAGAGGTTCCATTTCGCTGAGCCCGACGAGAAGGGGTTGGGCATCACGACCTCGATCCCGGGCCGCAGCAGATCATCCCAGTCCCGGATGTTCTTGGGGTTGCCGGCGCGGACGACGAGGGTCACGACGGAACCGTAGGGCACACCGCCGTGAGCCCCGGCGCGCCAGTCGGGCTCCACCAGACCTGCTTCGACCAGCCGGGTGATATCCGGCTCCACGGAAAAGTTCACGATGTCCGCCGCAGCACCGGACACGACCTTGCGGGACTGATCGCCGGAGGCACCGAAGGACTGCTGGACGGCCACACCGGCACCCGCCGGCGTCCGGCGGAAGGCAGGGACGAGCTCGTCATAGGCGACCTTGGGCACGGCGTAGGCGTACAGGTTGAGGGTCGTGTGAATCGGTCCCGCACCGCTCTCCGCCGCGAGACGGCGGGGCACGTCACTGGACCCGGCGCCCGGCACGCACCCGACCAGCGCCAGCACGGTGAGCACCGCGAGCGCGACGCGGCCCAGCCGGGACAGGGCTCGCTGAGAGGGCATCCGGACTCCTTGGTTGGTGGACCGCTGGTTTTTCTATCACGTTCTTCAATAGCTCGATAATCCTGACCTATGCCTCTCACGATGCGGGAACAATCCGGTCACACTGGGCAAGATCGATGCGGGAGTTCTTGCCGAGCCGACCTAAGCTGGGGCGCGTGGCGAGACAATTGAGGGGTGCGGCCGACCAGGTGTGGCGCGCCATCATGTTCCTGGCGGTGTGCGTGCTGTCCGGGCTGCTCGTCGCGGGATTGTTCCTGCCGTTGGTGAGCGCCACGGGGTCCGCGGTGAGTGCCGCGACCCGAGCGTCGGAGACGATCCCCATGGATTTCCTCGCCCCGCCGCAGTCCGTGCGCTCCGAGGTGAGGCTCGCCAACGGGGAGACGTTGGCGTACTTCTTTGACGAGAACCGCGTCTATGTCCCCCTTGACGAGATCAGCGAGGACATGAAGCGCGCTCAGCTGGCCATCGAGGATCACCGTTTCTATGAGCACGGCGCGCTCGATGTGCGCGCGACCCTGCGCGCGCTGGTCCGCAACACCGCGGACTCCTCGGGCACGCAGGGCGGTTCGTCGATCACGCAGCAATACGTGAAGATGGTCCAGGTCGCGATCGCCGCCGCCAACGACGACCGCGAGGGCGTCGCCGCCGCCCAGGAACGCACGATCGCCCGCAAGGTGCAGGAGTTGCGCTATGCGATCGCGGTGGAAAAGTCGATGACCAAGGACCAGATCCTCGAGCGCTATCTCAACATCGCCTATTACGGCGACGGCGCCTATGGCGTCGAGGCCGCGGCCCAGCACTTCTTCGACACCTCGGCCAAGGACCTCGACATCCAGCAGGCCGCGATGCTCGCGGGGTTCGTGCAGAATCCGGTGGCCACCAACCCCACGCGCTATCCGACGATCGCTCTCGAGCGCCGCAACGTGGTGCTCAACCGCATGGTCGAGCTGGGCTGGGCGACGCAGGAGGAGTCCCGCTGGGCCAAGGGGTTCGGCTGGGACCAGGCCCGGGTTCGGAACTTCGTCAACGGCTGCGTCGGCACCCGCTATCCGTTCCTCTGTGACTATGTGAAGCGGACGGTCGAGAAGCAGCCCGCATTCGGGGCCACTCCGGCCGAGCGGTTCACCAACCTGAAGCGCGGCGGCTTCACCATCGACACCAAGATCGACGAGCGGACGCAGGATGCCGCCCAGCGCGCGATCGACGCGCGGCTGGATCCCCGGGACCCGGTCATCTCGGTCGTGACGATGATCGAGCCCGGCACCGGTCAGATCCTGGCGATGGCCCAGAACCGCCCCGTGATGGGCGACAACGCGGCGGCTGGTGAGACCTACTACAACTATGCGGTCGGCGGGCCCACCTCCGACAACGACATGGGCGGCGCCGAGGGTTATCAGGCGGGTTCCACGTTCAAGGCCTTCACGGCGGCCGCGGCGCTCGAAAAGGGCCTCGGTCTGGGCAAGAGCTACAACGCCGCGGAGAAGATGAACTTCAAGGGTCAGACGTTCCAGTCGTGCGCCGGCCCGTTCAGGTCACCCGACTATCCGGTGTCCAACTCGACGAACACCCACGGCCCGATGAACATGATGCGGGCGATGGCCTATTCGGTGAACACCTATTTCATCCAGCTCGAGCGGGATGCAGGCATCTGCAACACCACGCGGATGACCGAGAAGCTCGGTGTCGAGCTCGCCTCGCCGGGCAGCTTCAACGACTATTCGCACTATCCGTCGTACACGCTGGGTGCCGCCGAAGTCAGCCCGCTGTCAATGGCGGTGGCCTATGCGACATTCGCGGCGCGCGGCAAGATGTGCGAGCCGGTGATCCTCGAGCGCATGACGGACCGTGAGGGCAACGAACTGCCGGTCCCGGATGCGAACTGCCGCCAGGTTCTCGAGCCCCGCGTGGCCGACCAGATGAACGCCCTGATGCAGAACGTGATGTCGGGCACCGGTTCGCGGGCAGTCGTGCCCGGTGGTTATCCGCAGGCCGGCAAGACGGGCACGATCGACGCCAACCAGGCGGTGTGGTTCATGGGCTACACACCGACCGTGGCTGCCTCGAGCATGATCGCCATCGACAAGACCCATCCCTATTGGAAGTCCCGCAGCTATTACCGCAGCCGCCCGACGCTGAAGAACATCCGGTTGCCCTATTCCCGCTATTGGATGGAGGGCTCGGGTTCAGGTGACGTCGGTCAGGACATTTATCGTCCGGCGATGACGGCCGCACTGCAGGGCAAGCCGCGAACCGGGTTCACGAGAGTATCGACGCCCAGCCGGGACTCCGTCGAGGGCAGCTTCGGTCAGAACACGCGCGACAACCGGACGAACAGCACCAACAGCAACCGCAGCAATCAGAACTCCAGTCAGAGTTCCAACCAGCGCGGGGGCTGAGGTCGGCCCCGGTCGCCCTGTGAGACACGACCGATGCGGCAGGTCAGCCGGCCGTGACCCGCGCTGCGAGGAGCGGACGATAGATCCGCTCGACCACCGTGTCCACCGCGCCCTCGATCGTGACGCTGTCCCGGATCTCGTGGGTGCGCTGCGCCATGGGGGCGAAGTCCGTCTCGGTGAGCACCTTGGGCAGCTCCTCGGGTGAGCCGACGACGACCCCGATCCCGTCGGCGCGGACCCACCGGGCCAGCGCATCGTGCTCGAAGGTGAGGATGGGCAGGCCGCACCCCACGTATTCGAAGCCCTTGTTCGGCAGCACCGTCGCGAGATGGGCATCGTTCAGAGTGTCGTTGAACCCAGCCCAGCCGACGTCGAACTGCGGCAGCGTCGCCAGCAACTCGGTCGACGGCAGCGTCGGGTGGATCGTGATCGTCGGGAATCGCTCCGCGAGCTCGAAATATTCCGGCATGGGACCCCGGCCGGGAAAGACGTGCAGTTCGGCGCCGCTGCCGGCGATCGCGGCGAAGATGCCGCGCAGGTCATAGTGCCCGTGGGCCACTGAGAGCGTGCCCTGATAGACCACCCGCAGCGGCCGCTCGGTGCTGTGCACAAGCCGGTCCGGCACCTCGGGCAGGTCGCCGAGCGCCGGCAGATGCTGAGCGAGGGCATAGTTCGGGAAGACGGCGTGGAGTTCCGGCACGGCATAACGCGCCTGGATCTCCTCGAGCAACCGGTCCGAGACCGTGACGAGGGCATCGCTCTGCTCGACCGCGGCCCGTTCGGCAGCAGCCGGGTCCTCCGGATCGGGGAACCCGTCCTCATAAGGGGTCTTGCGCAGCGCCTGGAAATCGTGGACATCGTGGATGATCGGCACGGGCCGCTCACCGAGCGGTCCGAGCACCCGCTGGCAGGCCATCGTGAGCACGTCCGGCAGGTTGTGGTTGTGCACGAGGTCCGGTTCGAAGTCCTTGATCACCTCCGCGAGCCGGGCATCGGGCTCGACCGGCAGCAGGTGCCACTCGTCGAACAACTCATCGCCGCCACCGTAAAGCTCCGTGAGCGTCTTGCCCTGATAGGCGAACCCCAGCACGAGATCGGGAATCGTGGCGCGCAGACCGACTGCGTACTTCCACGTTTTGATGCACGGCTGGCGCTGCACGAACAGGACCCGCGTCATTCGGCGATCTCCACGTCGGCCGGGCGGTCGGTGTCCTCGACACGGTCCGGGAAGCGATATTTGATCACCTTCGCCGGATTGCCCACCGCCACGGCGAACGGCGGGACGTCCTTCGCCACGACCGAACCGGCACCGACGATCGCCCCCTCGCCGATCGTGACGCCGGGCAGAATGATGCACCCCATGCCGATCCACGCGTCCTTGCCGATGCGCACCGGCCGGGAAACCCAGCCCTGGTCGACGATCGGGCGGTTGGGATCGTCGGTGATGTGGTTGGCGGTGTGGATCATCGTGTTCGGCCCGATGTTGGCGTCATCCTCGAACACAAGCCCGCCATAGCCGTTGATCCAGCAGTCGCAGTTGAACTTCACCCGAGCGCCGAGCTCGATGTTCCAGCCGTTGAGCCAGGTGATCCGGTCCAGATAGAAGCAGTCCTCGCCCACCTTCTTGGCATCGTTGGGGCGGAACGGGATCACGCGTTTCGAGCTGTCGGTGGTCATCGTCATGACGGGTTTCCTCCTTGTCCGGTGGCGCGCGTGCGCCCGAGGACCGTGTGGTCAACATCCTGCCAACGCTCGGGATCCGTGGTGGCCCGGCCGTCGACAATCGTGCGTACGCCCGGCAGGTCCGCCGGTCCGATCTCCCGATAGTCGGCGTGGTCCGCCTGCACGATCGCGGCGTCGCAGCGGTCGCCCAGGTGATAGGGCTCGAGGCCCTTCGCGCGCAATTCGGCATCGGTGAACAGCGGATCGTGGACGAGCGGGACGGCGCCGCGGTCCGCGAGGTGGCGCGCCAACGCGAACGCCCCGGAATAGAAGGTCTCCTTCACCCCGCCGCGATAGGCTGCGCCGAGGATGACCACCCGGGCGTCGCGAATCGGGACGCCGACGCGAATGAGGCGCTCGGCGAGCAGCTCGACCACGTGCTCGGGCATGGCGTCGTTGACCTCGCGCGCGGTCGCCACGAGCCGCGCAGCGGGATCGCCGCTGAGATAGAGCCGCGGATAGACGGGGATGCAGTGCCCGCCCACGTTGACACCGGGACTGTGCAGGTGGCTGAACGGCTGGGAGTTGGCGGCCTCGGCGATGAGCGAGAAGTCGATGCCCAACGAATCGGCATACACCGCGAACGTGTTGGCGAGCGCGATGTTGACGTCCCGATAGGTGGTCTCGGCGAGTTTCACCAGTTCGGCGGCCTCGGTGGAGCCAATCGCCCAGACTCCGTTGGGACGCGGCAGATCGGAGCGGTCGTCGAACGTCAGGGCCCGCTCATAGAACGCGACCCCGCGTCGCGTGCTCTCGGGGTCGAGGCCGCCCACGAGCTTGGGATATTTCGACAGGTCCGCGAAGATCCGTCCCGAATAGACCCGCTCCGGGCTCATCACCACGAACAGATCCTCGCCCGGGATCAGTCCGGAGGCAGTGACGAGCGCCGGCACGAGGCGCGTGCGCGTGGTCCCCACGGGAAGGGTCGTCTCATAACTCACGAGCGTGCCGGGCTGGAGACCCACGGCGACCTGGGCGGTGGCCGCATCGACGATGGCGAAGTCGGGCTCGGCGGTCTCGTCGACCACGAGAGGAACGACGATGACCACGGTGCCGGACCGAGCGACGGCGCCCGCTGTGTCGGTGGTGGCCGTGAGCCGACCCGTCCGCACGACCTCCCCGAGTCGACGGGCGAGGTCCGTCTCTCCCGGGAAGGGTTCGATGCCGTCGTTGACCTGGTCCACCACGGTCGGGTTGATGTCGGCGCCGAGGACCCGGAAGCCGGCGGTCGCGAACTGCACCGCCAGCGGCAGCCCGATCTTGCCGAGCCCGACCACGGTGACGGTGTCCGCGGCTTCGTGTCTGGTCGGCGGCGCTGACGGCGCGGCCGGAGTCATCTGGTCACTCATGCTGCCGCCACGGGGACGGTCGCACCCTGTGCGGCGGAGGCGAGCACGGCTTCGGCGATGCGGATGGCGCGGGTGCCATCGGCGAGGGTGGCGAGCACCGGGTCGGGCGTGCCTGTGCGCACGACGTCACGCCAGGCAGCGAGCTCGGCGGTGAGCGGCTGACCTGTGTCGACGGGAAGCTCGCGGGAGTGGTGCCCGCTGTCGTTCTCCCACCAGTGGATGAGGCGCTGTTCGATGAGATCGGCGCGGAGCCCCCCGCGTTCGCCGATCACCTGGAGCAGTCGCACCCGTTCCGGGCTCACCCGATCGGCGCGCTGGCTGACCGAGAGCGTGCGCCCATCGGGGAGGCGGACCTCGCCTCTGAGGCGTACTTCATCCTCACAGGGTCGGTCCCGCGCCGTCTCCGCCTGCGCGCTGACCCAGGCATAGTCTCCCTCCGAGAGCGAGCACACCAGATCGATGTCGTGCACGAGGAGGTCGGCGACCACCCCGACGGGCATATCCCGATCGGGGAACGGGCCCGCCCTGGTGGTCCCGATGTGGGTCAGGGGCCCGATGAGGTCCTCGGCGAGTGCCGCGCGGACCGCCGCGATGACCGGGTTGAACCGCTCGATATGGCCGGCGGCCGCCGCGACCCCCTGCTCCGCGAACGCGCGCACGAGCCGAGCGGCAGCGGCGCTCGTCGTGGCGACGGGCTTTTCGATCAAGGTGGGGACGCGGAGTTGCGCCAGCCGCAGCCCGAGCTGCTCGTGGAACTTGCTCGGGGCGGCGAGAATCGCCAGATCGATCTCCGCGGCCGCTGCAGCGAGATCGGTGACAATCGGGACGGCGAGCTCAGTCGGCGGACGGGGATCCACAACGACAGCGGGCACGATCCCGGCGAGTTCGCCCAGGACACGCAGGTGATGCCGGCCCATGTAGCCGGCTCCGATCACTCCTGCCCGCAGGTCGCTCATGAGCCCGACCCGAAAGAATTCACGGCCGCAACGATGCGCTGCAGCTCGGATTCGGTGAGGTCTGGGCGGACCGGCAAGGAGACGACCTCCGCGCACGCGCGCTCGGTGTGCTCCAATCGCAGGCCGGACCAGCGGCGATCACCGGCGTACGCCGGCATGAGATGCGTGGGACGCGGATAGTGCACCGCGGCCCCGATCTGGAGGCGGGCGAGCTCGTCGATCAGCACGTCCCGTTCGGGGTGCCGAACCGTGTATTGGTGATAGACGTGACGGACCGGTCCCACCACCCGGGGGATGGTGACGCCACGCAGCTTCCTGTCGAGGAAGGCTGCGTTGCGGCGCCGGGCGGTCGTCCAGTCGGCGAGCCGGCGCAACTGCTCCCGCCCGATCGCCGCCGCGACGTCGGTCATGCGCTGGTTGAGCCCGACCGCCTCGTGGAGATAGCGTTCCTCCATTCCCTGGTTGCGCAGGAGGCGGACCCGGCGGGCGGTGTCGCCATCCTTGGTGACGACCATCCCGCCCTCGCCGGTCGTCATGTTCTTGGTCGCATAGAAGGAAAAGCCGGCAAGGTCGCCGAGCGCGCCCACCGGCTGGCCGTCGAAAGCGCCCGCATGGGCCTGTGCGGCGTCTTCCACCAGCAGCAGGTCATAGCGCTCGGCCAGCCGGGTCAGGCTCGCCATCTCGGCGGCGTGCCCGAAGAGATGCACGGGCATGATCGCCGCTGTGCGCGGTCCGATCGCATCGGACACGGCCTCGGGGTCCAGACAGAAACTGCCGGGATCGATGTCGGCGAACACCGGATCGGCGCCTGCCAACCGCACGGCGTTGGCCGTGGCCGCGAAGGTGAACGACGGGACGATCACCTCATCACCACGGCCGATCCCGGCCGCCATCAGGGCGAGGTGCAGAGCCGAGGTGCCCGAGCTCACGGCGACGCAGTGCCGCCCGTCGACCAACTCGGCGAACTCGGCCTCGAAGGCCGCGACCTGTGCGCCCTGCACGAGCTGTCCGCTGGTCATGACTGCGGCGACCGCCTCTTGCTCGGCAGCGCCCAGGATCGGTCGGACGACGGGGATGGGGGTGATCCCGACGTCAGTGATCATCGCGACTCCTCTTGGGCTCGTGCTGCCTCGACAGGCCGACCGTCGGCTTCCGCCAGGCCGTCCTCGGTCTCGACGAACGTTGTGCCGTTGGCGGCGCGCCAACGGCCCTGCCCGATCTCGGTCAGGCGTTTGCCGCTGTGATCGACCCAGCCGATGTGCCGCGCGGGGACCCCCGCGACCAGCGCGTGGGCGGGCACGTCCCGGGTCACCACCGCGCCTGCGGCGATGAGGGCCCACGGCCCGACCGTGACCCCACCGAGCACCACGGCGCGGGCACCAACGGCGGCACCCTTGCCGATCGTCACCCCGACCTGTGCCCACTCGCCGGCGCCGATGCGCTCACCGTCGACATGGATCGCGCGCGGATGGGGGTCATTGGTGAGGCAGGCGGCAGGGCCGATGAAAACGCCATCGGCGAGGCGGGCCGGTGCATAAACCAACGCATGGTTCTGAATCTTGCAGTTGGCACCGAGCGCGACGCCCTCGTCGATATAGGCCCCGCGGCCGATGATGCAGCCGGGACCGATCGTCGCGTTCTCCCGCACCTGGGCAAGGTGCCAGACCGTGGTGCCGGCGCCGATGATGGCGCGTGGATCCACGTCGGCGCTCGCATGCACGGTGGATTCAGCCGGCATGTGTGCCTCCTGCAACAGTGCTGGACACCTCAGGGTCTGCCGGTCTCAGCCTGTTGTCTGCCGCCTGCTGCCCTGGGGGTGGTTCACGCGTCAGTCTAGGGGCGGCGTGTGACAGTTGTGGGCGACCAGTCGACAAAGTGATAGCCATCGGCCGCCCGGTGGGACGCGGTCTCCTGCGTACCCCCGCCTCCCACCACCTCGGAGGCCCGCGGCATACCATCGGATCACGGCATCGACGCCGACCGAGGAGGCAGCATGACCGCACGTGAGCCCGGCAGCCCGCTCGTCAAGAGCGCCGCCGCACTGGTCGCCGAAGCAAACGCAGTCATCGAGACGATTTCGCAGTCCGAGTCGTCAGCCCTGCTGGACAACCCCCGCATTCTCCTGGTCGACATCCGCGACCCCCGCGAGCTGGAACGGGAGGGCGTGATCCCGGGCGCGTTCCGGGCACCGCGCGGCATGCTGGAGTTCTGGGTGGATCCGGAAAGCCCCTACTACAAGCCGGCTCTCGACGACGGGCGCAAGCTGGTGCTCTATTGCGGATCCGGTTGGCGATCCGCACTCGCGGCAAGGAGCCTCAAGGAGATGGGTCGCACCGATGTGGCGCACCTCGAGGGGGGCTTCTCGGCGTGGAAACGGGCGGGATGGCCGGTGGAGGAGCACCGGGCACGGGACTGAACGGCGGAGTCTGCCGCTGTGCCTAGACTGCAGCAATGAGCAAGTCTGCCGGGCGCCTGTGGCCCCTCTATCTTGGCGGGTTCCTCGGGCCGTTCGGTTCGCCCATCGTGACGACGATGGTGCCGGAGTTGGCGCGGGAATACGACATCTCCGTTGCGCTCGCGAGCACGTCCGTCACGTCCTATCTGATCCCGTTCGCGATGCTGATGCTGATGTCGGGGACCTTCGCCGAGCGGTGGGGCCGCAAGCGGACGGTGCAGTTGGGTTATGTGGCGTACGCATTGACCTCCATCGGGTGCGCCCTCGCACCGAACTTCGAGATGTTCACGCTGTTCCGCATCCTCATGGGCGCGTCGAACGCGTTCACGACTCCGGTGCTGGTCGCGGCGATCACCGACTTGGTGCCCCGCGAGAAGCTCGGTCGTTCCCTCGGCATGTTCGGCGCGATGCAGGCAACGGGCCAGGCGATGTCACCGCTCGCCGGTGGCGTGGCAGCCGATCTGCACTGGTCGCTGGCGTTCTATGCGATCGCGTTGGTGGCGTTCGTGCTGGCCGCGCTGCCACCGGACAATGCGAAGAGCCCGTTCACCGGCAGCCAGAAGGAGCGCTGGAAGGCGTTGGCCAACGGCCAGTTGGCCATTGCGTCGATCGCAGCGGCCCTGTCCTTCTTCTCCCTGATGGTCGTTGCGGTCATCGGCGTCCTCTATCTGCGGGACGAGTTCGGCACCGGCGCGACGGTGACGGGGCTCATCCTCGCCATCTTCGGCATCACCGGCCTGCTGACCGGGCGCTGGTCGGGCAGCATGATGGACCGTTATGGCCAACTCAAGATCGGCGGCCTGGCCCACCTCGTGTTCGGCCTGTTCGCGTCGCTGGTGGGTGTGACGGCGTTGGTCGGTGGCGCCGTGGGGCTTGGCCTCGCGTGCCTGTTGCTGGCCGTTGCAGGCAGCGCTTCCACCGCGACCCGCGCCGTTGTGCAGCAGCTCGCGGTGACCTCCGCTCCGGCCAACCGCTCGGGTGCGACCTCGGTCATGCTGGCGTGCCAGTTCGGCGGTGCAGCGCTCGCGCCGATCCTGTGGATGCCCATCTATGAGGTCAACCATGTGCTCGCCATGCTGACCGGTGGCGCCCCGGCGTTCGTGGGCGGCCTCATCCTGCTGCTCGTCTGGCGGATGCGGGGGGCGCGACCAGCAGAGACCCTGCGCTGAGATTCCGGTGTCGAGGGCTGGTCTCGGTGTGAGGCTGAGGACATGAGCGAGATCTCTTCGGTCGCAGTGGTCGGTGCCGGCGCGATGGGAGCGATGTATGCAGCGCACTTCGCCAGAGCCGGTTTTCCCGTGCGCCTCGTCGCCCGCGGCGATCGCGCGGCCCGCCTCGCCGACGCCGGTCTGACGGTGAACGGTGAACCGTTGACGGCGGCGGTCGTCGACACCGCGGTCGGGGAGCATGCACCCGCGGATCTCGTGCTGGTCGCCGTGAAGCATCAGCAGTTGCCCGAGGCCCTCGACACCATCGCTCCCCTGGTGGGCGCCGACACGACGTTCTTGTCGGTGCTCAACGGTCTGGACAGCGAGCGCATCATCGCCGAGCGCTTCGGCGCCGCGGACAGGGTGCTGCCGTGCATCGCGCTCGCCATGGACGCCGAGCGATCCGGTGCGGCGGTCCGCTATCGCCAGGCGGGCCGACTGACCTTCGGGGACCCCGCGGAAACGGTCGGCGGATCGGACCCGGGACCGAGCGAGCGGGTGCGCCGCGTGCAGCGGGCGCTCGATCACGCCGGGCTGGTCTGGGACACCCCGGCGGACATGCAGCACGCGATGTGGTGGAAGTTCATGGTCAACGTCGGGATCAACCAGGCGTCGGCCGTGTTGGATGCGCCCTACGGGAAGTTCCAGCAGGACGGTCCCGGGCGAAGCCTCATGTGGGCGCTGATGGACGAGGCCATCGCGGTCGGGCGAGCCGAGGGCGTCGACCTCGGTGAGGCGGACCGGGCGAAGTGGGACACCGTCCTGGCGGGTCAGCCACCGCAGGGGATGACGTCGATGCACCAGGACGTGCTCGCCGGGCGGCCGACCGAGGTCGACATCTTCGCCGGGCGGGTGGTCGAACTCGGCGCCAAGCACGGCATCGCGACGCCGCACAACCAGACCCTTCAGTGGATCCTCAGCAGCCCGTGGGCCGAGTGATCCGCTGCAGCGCTCCGACCGCTCTCAAGCCCGCCCCTCGGCGAGCCGCACGAGGAGGCTTTCGTCCAGCTCGTCCAAGGACTCGAGCACCGCGGCGGCGAGCGCCAACGCGTCCTCGGCCGGTCGATGCCACGGGTGCGGGACGGCGATGACCGTCATCCCCGCAGCGTGCGCAGCGCGCAGGCCATTGCTCGAGTCCTCCACCGCAGCGCACCTCGCTGGATCGACGCCGAGCAGGGCACACGCCCGCAGATAGCCGTCCGGGGCCGGCTTCCCGCGCTCGACTTCCTCGGTGGACACCGTTGCGGTGAAGAGGTCGACCAGCTCAAGCTCTGCCAACACCGCGTCGATCAGGCGCCGGGGCGAGGAGGACGCCAACCCGATCGGCATGATGCCCGCGATGCGGCGTACCGCCGCCACCGCGCCCGGCAGGGTCGGGAGCTGCTCGTGATAGCGGGCGGCCATGGCGTCAATCACCTCAGTCGCGGCACGTTCGGGCGGGCCGGGCAGACCGACGGTGTCGACGAGGTACGCCGACCACTCGGGCGTGCTCATCCCCATCATCGCGTCGGTGGCTTCCTCGGGCCAGGCCAGACCCGCGTCCGCGGCGAGGCCCCGCCGGACCTCGTCCCACAGCGATTCGGTGTCGGTCAGGACACCGTCCATGTCGAAAACGAACGCTTCGAAAGTGGCCATGGCCCAACCGTCTCACGACGTCCCTGCGTGAGCGTCCGCGGACCACTCGATGCCAATCGGCCAGAACTGCTCCGCGCCGCCGTTCGGTCCGGCAAGCTTGCTCGATGGAAGAAGTGGAACTTGCACACCGAGACATCACACCGCTGGCCGAACTCGTGGGTGCGGACCGCTGGTCCCACGTCCAACAGTTCTGGAACGCAGCCAGGGACAAACTGAGCGGGCAGACCATCTGGCACGTCAACGCGACCGCCACCGGCGGCGGCGTCGCCGAGATGCTCCTGGCACTGTTGCCGCTGTGGCGCACGACCGGGATCGAGACCCGGTGGTTGGTCCTCCACGGCGAGCCGACATTCTTCGGCACGACCAAGCGGCTGCACAACCTCCTGCACGGGTCACCCGGGGACGGCGGGGAAATGGGCGAGGCCGAGCGCGAGAACTATGAGCAGGTCCTCGCCGGCAACCTCGACCACCTGCGCACGCTCGTGCAGCCCGGGGACCTCGTGGTGCTGCACGACCCGCAGACAGCAGGTCTCATCGAAGGCGTCAAGGCGCTGGGCGCACACGTCATCTGGCGCAGCCACATCGGGCGCGACGACGCGAACCGCCACACGGAGAAAGGGTGGGCGTTCCTCGCGCCCTACCTCGAGCACGCCGATCGTGTCGTGGTCAGCCGCTTGTTGTACGCACCCCCGTCGGTCCCGCTCGACAAACTCGCTGTCATCACCCCGTGCATCGACCCCTTCACCGCCAAGAACATGGACATTCCCGCCGACGTCGTCGAGAAGGTCCTCGTGCAGGCGGGGCTGCTCGAGGGGGAGCGCAACACCGACGTCGAGTTCCCGCGCCGCGACGGCAGCACGGGGAAGGTCCGCGCCCTCGACAACGCCGTCTCCGAAGGCGGCCCTCTCCCCCGCGACGCCCGCGCGATCGTCCAGGTCAGCCGCTGGGACCGGTTGAAGGACATGGCCGGCGTGATGAAGGGGTTCCTGGACAACGTGACCGACCCCGACGCTCACCTGGTCCTGTGCGGGCCGGCGGTGGACGGGGTCAGCGACGATCCCGAGGGCGCCGAGGTCCTCGCCGAGTGCCGTGCGATCTTCAACGCACTGGACGACGCGGCCAAGGCCCGCGTGCACCTGTTCTCGATCCCCATGGACGACACGGACGAGAACGCCTACATCATCAATGCCCTCCAGCGGCACGCGTACGCGGTGGTCCAGAAGAGCCTGTTCGAGGGGTTCGGGCTGACGGTGACTGAAGCGATGTGGAAATCGCGTCCCGTCATCGCGAGCGCCGTGGGGGGCATCCAGAACCAGATCGCCCACGGCATCGACGGCTGGCTGCTGCCCGACCCCACCGACCTCAACTCGCTGGGCGCGGAGATCAACGTCCTGCTCGCGGACGAGGGTGTCGCCCATCGACTCGGGCTGGCGGCAAGAGAGAAGGTGCTCCGGCGCTTCCTCGGCGACGGAAGCATGTACGCCTACGCGCAACTCATGCAGAACATGCTGTCCGATCGATAGCAGGGGCCGCTCTGTCCCCTGTCCACACGACAGGGGACAATGCCTTTTATCGACTAATCGTGCAGTGGTGGGAAAGGGTGGACATGGATACGTGGGTCTGAATTGTTATTGCGATTCTGGTCGTGATCCTGATTGTGATCGCGGTTGTTGCGCTGACGGGCAAACAACGCAAGGAGCGCGCGCTGGCCCAGCGTCGGGAGCAGGCGGACGAGTTGCGCACCCGTGGCCAGGAGGAGGAACTCCGCGCCAAGGAGGCCTCTGCCACGGCAGCTCAGCAGGAGGCGGACGCCCATCGCGCCCGCATGGAGGCCGAGCGTCTCGACCGCGAGGCCGCTGAGCGCACGACCGAGGCCGAACGTGCCCAGCGGACGGCGCGGGAGAACCTGACCGAAGCCTCCCGCCTCGACCCGGACGGTCCTCGTGATGCCGGTCGGGACGCTTACGGCCAAAGTGCTGATTACGGCCGGGACGATTACGGCAAGAGCGGTGACTACGGCCGGGACGACTATGGCCGAAGCGGTGACTACGGCCGCGACGATTACGGCAAGAGCGGTGACTACGGCCGGGACGACTATGGCCGAAGCGGTGACTACGGCCGCGACGACTACGGCCGGCGCGACGACTTCGATCGGGACGACCGGAACGTTGCACGGGATGCGAACCGAAGTGACGACGCGACCGGTCCGCAGCGTGGCGCCACCCGGGCGGACAACTCGTCGTTCGACGATCGGGAGGGGCGTGACCCGCGGCGCGGGTGAACGGTCAGCACGGGCACACACGTGGATCGTGGAGAAGTGGAGCGAATGACGGGAATCGAACCCGCATTCTCAGCTTGGGAAGCTGATGTTCTGCCATTGAACTACATTCGCGTGTGATGCCCAGCCATCATAGCTGACGCTGTGAGTCCGTGCGAGCCAGTTGCCGGGCCAAGCCGTCTCCGGCGCCGTCGCTAGGGTGCGAGCATGAAGGAATATCCCGGAGATTTCACGCGGATGCCGCGGATCGAGTACGCACCGCATCCCGGCCATCTCGCGGATCCCGGTGAGATCGTGTGGGCATGGGTGCCGTACGAGGAGGACCACCGCCGGGGCAAGGTCCGGCCGGTGCTGATCATCGGCCGAGACGGCGACTGGCTGCTCGGCTCCCCGCTCACGTCGAAGGATCACGACCTCGACCAGAAGCAGGAGGCGCGGGCAGGGCGCTATTGGGTGGAGATCGGCCCCGGTGCCTGGGACCCGAAGGGCCGGGTGAGCGAAGCGCGGGTCAACCGGATCGTGCGCATCGACCCGGATTCTGTGGAGGAGGGCAGCGTGCGCCTCGACGAAAAGCGCTTCAAGCGCGTTACCAAGGCGATCCGTCAGCATCACTGACGAAGGACCTGAGCACCGAGGCCTGCCCGACGGGGCGAGCGCAGAACTTGGAGCGGGCGGCCGGAATCGAACCAACGTCATCACTCAGGAAGAGTGCCGTTCTGCCACTGAACTACGCCCGCAAGAAACTCAAACATTAGCCGTTCACCTCTGGTTCATCGAGACGCCGTGCCGCGAGACAGCACCGGGAAACCCCTGAATTCGTCCGGACGCCGCGGGCGCTGCGCCTGCCGCCCGATTACTGTGGGGTCATGAGCACCCCCGAGCCCAGTGACGTGGGGCCCAAGTTCGGCGGCGATATGCGGGTCAGCGATTCGGATCGCGATCAGGTGATGACCGTGCTGTCGTCTGCCTATGCCGAAGGCCGCCTCACGAAGGACGAGCACGACGAGCGGCTCGCCGCAGCGACTTCGGCCCGGACCTTCGACGACCTCGTGCCGCTGACGCGGGATCTCGTGCCCCTGCATGCACCGATCCGGACGAATGTGCCGGCCCATCAGCCGCCGGGCGTCAATGTCCCGCAGATAGATCGACACAGCACCGGTGACAGCATGAACCTGATCGCCGTCTTCGGTGGCTCGTCGCGCAAGGGCGTGTGGCGCGTGCGACGGAAGATCAACTCGTTCGCCATGTTCGGCGGCAGCGACCTCGACTTCACCGAGGCGATCTTCGAACACGACGTCATCGAAATCACCGGTTTCTGGATGTTCGGAGGCCTCGACATCAAGATCCCCGAAGGCGTCGAGGTCGACGATGAGGTCGTCGGCATCTTCGGCGGCTCGGACGTCAAGAACACCCGCCCCGTCCCTGGCGGCCCCAAGATCGTGCTGAAAGGCATAGCCCTGTTCGGCGGCGTCAGCGTCAAGGGCCCGAAGACCAGGCGCACGTGACCGACTCCCTGTTCGCCCCGCCCGCCGCGGACTGGAAACGACTGCATCCGCGCTATCGCACGCTGCGCCGAGCCGGCGTACTCCTTGGCTGGCCCTGGCTCTTCATCCCCCCCGTCATCCTCGGCTGGTGGCTGATCGACCGCTGGTTGGGGATCGCGCTCATCGTCGTCGCGGTCGCCTGGATCGCGTGGCGATGGTGGCGGATGGCGCCTTTGGTGCGTTCGTGGGGGTACGCGGAGTTGGCCGACGACCTCTACATCACGCGCGGGCTCTGGTTCAGACGGCTGACGGCCGTGCCCTATGGACGCATGCAGGTCGTCGAGATCGAAGCCGGCCCGATCGAGCGCGCGCTCGGGCTGTCGACCGTCAAGCTCGTCACCGCCTCTGCGTCGACCGACGCCACCATTCCGGGCCTGCCACCCGAGGAGGCGGCCCGCCTGCGGGACCGGTTGACCGAGCTCGGGGAAACACGCACATCGGGGCTCTGAGGCATCATGCGACTGCGTCCCGCGGCCCCACCCCAGCCCAGCGCTAGCGTGGAACTGTGACCGAATCCCCAGCGCCTTTGTCGAACGGGCCCACCGAGCCCGCGCCGGATCAGGTCGTCGTCGAGGCAACCCAGGACGGGCCCGCGGTGAAGGCCACCGAGCGCCCGCACCCGCTCACTCCACTCGTGCGGGGTTGGGTCCTGCTCGTCGCGGGCGTGCTGGCGTTCGGCCAGGAGCTGTTGCCCGGCCGGCGCCCGGAAGGGGCACCTCCGGTCCCCTGGTGGTGGGCTCTGGTCCTGATCGGCGCAGTCGCCGTGCTGGCGGGCCTGACCTCGATCCTCACCTGGTGGTTCACGCGCTTCGTGATCGACGACGAAGAGCTCCGGGTGGAGACCGGGTTCCTCAACCGCTCGTCCAAACGCATCGGTTTTTCGCGGATCCAGTCGGTCGACGTCATTCAGCCCCTGGCGGCGCGGATCTTCGGCCTGTGTGAACTTCGGATCGAGGCCGGGGCCGGCGATTCGGGCATCACGCTGCGCTATCTCACCCGCGACAAGTCCTATCGGCTCCGGGACTATCTCCTGAGCCGGGCCCATGGCCATGCGACGACGGTGGCCGAGTCCGACGCCCGACCGCAGGCCACCGCGTTCGAGGATCTGTCCGCGGCCGA
The DNA here is from genome assembly GCF_050880385.1 of Ammonicoccus luteus. Classification (NCBI taxonomy): domain Bacteria; kingdom Bacillati; phylum Actinomycetota; class Actinomycetes; order Propionibacteriales; family Propionibacteriaceae; genus Ammonicoccus; species Ammonicoccus luteus. The sequence continues at coordinate 235,338 of NZ_JBNZCI010000004.1, read as the reverse complement.
CCGCATCCTTGTCCGCCTCTCACCGCAACAGTTGATCATCGGGTTGTTGACCTCCATGGAGTTCCTGATCTCGGTTGCCGTCCTGATCGTCGCGCTCGTCATGGTCTGGCGACTCGGCTATGGGCTGGCCGCCATGGCGGGCCTGATCCCGTTCGCCCTGGGCGTGGTCGGATTGGTGTCGCGGAGGGTGCTGACGCAGTTCAACTACACGCTGGCCGAGACCGGCGGGGTCCGAGCCGGTGAACCGACCGGACTGCGCATCACCCGGGGGCTGACGAACCTGACGAGCCAATCCGTCCCGCTCGACCGCATCCAGGCGGTCCGCATCCGGCAGTCCTGGCTCTGGCGAATGCTCAAGTTTCACCGGGTCGACATCGAGGTCCTCGGCTATGGCGCGTCCGGTGAGGACAACCAGCGGCACAGTTCGTCCATGCTGTTCCCGGTGGCCACGACAGCACAGGTGCGCATCGCGATGGCCTATCTGCTGCCCCAGGCTCAGGACGAGTTCATCCCGCTGCAACCTGTCGACCGGCGGGCGCGCTGGCTCCGGCCGCTCTCGTTCCGAACCCTGCGCTGGGGCGCGAATGACCGCGTGATCGTGAGCGAGGGCGGTTTGCTGGTTTTCGTGCGGGACACGGTCCCCCACGCGAAGACTCAGTCGGTGCGGATCAGCCAGGGCCCCCTGCAGCGCCGGCTCGGCCTCGCGACCGTGCATGTCGACACAACACCGGGTCCCGTGGATCTCGCGATACCCCATCTCGCCGCGGACGCCGCGCGCACCGTGTTCGAGAACCAGTTGCCGGCCGCGGCCCATGCCCGCATCACCGGCCTCACCGGCACAGCCGCTGCTCTGCGCCAAGTGGGTCGCCCTTCGCAGACGCCGGATCCAACGACGGATAGGCTCGGCCCATGAGCGAACGACCGGTTCTCGGCATTGACATCGGCGGCTCCGGGATCAAGGGCGCGCCCGTGGACCTCGCCGTGGGCGATTGGGCCACTGAGCGCCTGCGGATCGACACCCCGGCCAAGTCCACTCCCAAGAACGTCGCCAAGGTGGTCCGCCAGATCGTGGACCACTTCGCCGACCAGATCGGCGACGGCCCGATCGGCGTCACCGTGCCCGCGGTGGTGATGCACGGCGTCACTCGGTCCGCGGCCAACATCGACAAGGCCTGGATCGGTTTCCCCGTCGAACAGTTGTTCGCCGACACGCTGGGCAGGGAGGTCGCGGTCGTCAACGATGCGGACGCGGCCGGAGTGTGCGAGGTGAAATACGGAGCCGCGAAGGATCACCCCGGCCTCGTGCTGGTGACCACGCTCGGCACCGGGATCGGGAGCGCGATCCTCCACAACGGCGTCCTGATCCCCAACGCAGAACTCGGGCACATCGAGATCGATGGGCACGACGCCGAGACACGCGCGAGTGCCGGAGTGAAGGACCGCAAAGGTTGGTCGATGGCGGAGTGGATTCCGCGGATCGAGCGTTACTACCAGACCCTCGAGCGACTGCTGTGGCCCGACCTCATCGTCGTCGGCGGTGGCATCTCCCGCGAGCACGACCAGTTCTTGCCGAAGCTCCGGTTGAACACCCCGATCGTGCCGGCGGCCTTCCGCAACCGCGCCGGCATCATCGGCGCCGCCCGGCTTGCCCATGATCGTCTGGTCCATCCCGACCCGCTGGACGCGACCACCTCCCCGGGACCCGGCGAGGATCGGGCCGCCGAACCCACGCCGGGCCCCGCGACGAGCGACCGCGGCAGTGGCACCGCCCAAACTCCCTGATCAACCGGCCCTGTGCTGACACACACTTGTGAACCGAAACTCGAGAGGAACCCGCATGACCAACCTTGCCCCGACCCTGCCCTTGCGCTCTGGCGGCGCCATGCCGCAAGTCGCGTTCGGCACCTGGCCGATGGAGGGCGATGAGTGCGAGCGCGCCGTGCGCAGCGCCTTGGAGGTGGGCTATCGCCACATCGACACCGCAGAGAACTATCTGAACGAGGAGCCGGTCGGCAAGGCCGTGCGCGAGTCCGGTCTGGACCGGGCCGAGGTGTTCGTCACCACAAAGTTCAACCGCAAGTGGCATGGGGACGCCGCCGGCGGTCTGCAGGGCAACCTCGATCGCCTCGGCCTCGACTACGTCGACCTTGCTCTGATCCATTGGCCGAACCCCGACCAGGACCTCTATGTGAAGGCCTGGGAAGGCCTTATCGAGTTGCAGCGCCAAGGGCTGGCCAAAGCGATTGGCACGTCCAACTTCAAGGCCACCCACATCGACCGCCTCATCGCCGAGACCGGCGTGGTCCCTGAAGTGAACCAGATCGAGATGCACCCCTATTACGACCGCGCGGCCGAGCGCGCTTATCACGCCGACAAGGGCATTGTCACCGAGGCCTGGAGCCCCCTGGGTCGTGACAACGGGCTGCGCGAGGAGCCGCTGGTCCAGGAGCTCGCCGCTCAGCACGGCAAGACCCCCGGCCAGATCCTGTTGCGGTGGAGCATCGATGTCGGCGCGGCGACCGCGCCGAAGTCCGCCAACCCGCAGCGCCAGGCCGAGAACCTGGACATCTTCGATTTCCAGCTCTCCGCCGCCGAGGTCGAGGCCCTCGCCGGTCTCCAGGCCGGCCCGAAGGCCGACCCGATGATGGATTCCGACTCCTTCGGTCACTGACCGCCACAGCCGGATCGAGACGCCCATGTCATTCCCTTATTCCGGACCACCCGCGGGGCCCGGACCGAAGAAGACCACCACAGGGATGACCGTCTCGGTGGCGGCTGCCGTGATTGCCGTGCTGGCGACGCTGGGCATCGGGTTCTGGAACTTCGTTATCTCCCCGGTGCCCAACCTCGCGGCAGGCCCCGGCGGAGGCGTCAATCAACCGGTGGTCCCGACCCCTCCGCCGACGACCGACCCGCCGCCGACCACCGAGCCACCCCCGAGCACGGAACCTCCGCCCACGACCGAACCCCCGCCCACCCCGGAGCCTCCCCCCACGACTGAACCACCGCCCGAACCGCCGCCGCCGAACTTCCCGCCCGGGTCACGCCCCTGTGGCACCACCAGTGGTCCCGTCGGGGGAATCACGCGGGCAGCGGCCGGCAACTCGGTGACGTCCTGCCCCTTCGCGGAAGAAGTCCGCAAGTCCTATGGCGCCAACCCGGTGCGCAACGCCACGGTGATCATTCCTGCGTACAGCCCGGTCACCAACACGCAATACGAAATGACCTGCAGCGGTGAACGACTCATCACCTGCACCGGCGGCAACAACGCCGTCGTCTATCTGATCTGACTGTCGACGGAGGTGCCATGCGGACCATCGTCTGTGCCGGGATCGTCGCCCTGGTGCTCACCGGCTGCGGCATCGGCGCCCGCCCCGCCGAGTCGCCTGCACCGCAGTCCACTCCGACAGTCATCACTGCCGATCCCACCGGGCCGCCGGCAACGGTGCCACCGACCCCGAGCGTCTCTCTCCCACCCGTCACCCCGCCCACTCCCTCCCCCACACCGCAGCACAGCCCGCTCGTCGTGACCACGACGGATGATGGCCTGCAGGCCTCGTTCGCCCGGTTCGCCGCGGCAGAACGCGGACGCGTCTCGATCGCCGTCGGTCCCGTCGGCACGGACGCTGACCCGACCGTGTTCGGCGATCTTGGTCGACCGGTGGCTTGGTCGACATCGAAGGTTCCGTTGGCGATCGCGGTGGAGCGTACGCCGCAGGGGCCCGGGCTGCGGCCCACGATGCGTCAAGCGATCACCGCATCGGACAACGACGCGGCGAGCCGGCTGTGGCAGTCGCTGGGGCAACCCGCCGCTGCCGCTGCCGCCACCGACCGGGTCCTCCGGGACTTCGGCGATGGTGCGACTCGGACGCAGGCGCAACAGGTTCGCCCGCCCTACACAGCGTTCGGGCAGACGCAGTGGGGGCTCGCCGACCAAACCCGCTTTGCCGGCCAACTGCCGTGCCGTGCGGAGGCGGCCGAGGTTTACGCCGCTATGGGCGCGGTGATTCCGAGCCAACAGTGGGGTCTGGGGCGGGTGCCGCAATCTCATTTCAAGGGTGGCTGGGGGCCCTCCGCCACCGGCTATCTCGTCCGTCAGTTCGGGGTGCTGGAAACCCGGCGCGGACAGGTGGCTGTGGCCGTCGCGGTGGAGGCGCCGAGCTTCGACCAAGGCACCGTGACTCTCAGCCGCGCAGCGCAGTGGTTGGCCCAGCACCTCGAGGAACTGCCGGCCGGATCCTGCTGACGAGCCACCGGACGTCCGTGCCCGCTGGCCGAAGCTGGTGACCGCTCCGCTCAGCGGAGGAAGTGCGAATGGAAGGTCAGCCGATGCGGACCCAAGTGCACGATCGCACCGGGCGCGAGCGGCACTCGCTGGCCGGGCGGCAGCTGGAAGGGCAGCTGTGCCGGTTGTTGCACCCACGTGCCGATGCCTGACCCCAGGTCCTCGACCATCACGTCCCAGTCGACGAGCCGAATCGCCGCGTGCGCTCGGCTGATCGCACGATCTGCGGACAGGACGATCTCGCGCACCCGTTTGCCGTCGACCCCCGGCGCCACGTGCGGTTGGCGGCCCAGCACATAATCCGCGTCCAGCGTGAACGTGGCGAGCCCGTCGACGACCAGCACCCCCAGGGAGGGGCGCGGCCTCTTCACCAGGACGTGCGACACCTGAATCATCCCGAGCCCGCACCAGGCGCAGTTCGCCGCATGTGGATGGTTGAAGTGACCGCGGGCGCAGCGGAGGCCCGCGACCTCGACCTCGTCCCCAGCGTCCGCCTGTTCGTCACCGGCCAGCGGCAGCGGCGCGGGACGCTGCTCGTGGCCGTCCGGTGATTCGGACAGGAGCGGGACGGTCTCGAAGCGGGGGGCGCCACGGTCGGCGCGTTCCGCGACTGGAACACCGGAACCATGTGCCGTGGCCACGGGCCGCACCGGCATCTGTGGATGGATGCTCGGATCCCAGACGATCGCGATGCCGCCGGCTGGGACCGCGCCCTCGATCAGGTGGCTCCAGGTGTCGCTGACGCCCGTGTCGCCCAACCGCACGGCATATCGGGGCAGCGGGAACATCTGCAACTCGATCCGGCCGGGCGCCGCCTTGACCTCACGCCGGTCGTCAGGCCCATCAATGGTCACGACCGCGTCGCCACAGGTCCACGCCCGACCGAACTCCTGCCCGAGCGAGACCACGGCGAGCGCCAGCCCGGGCGTACTTTCCTTCAGCTCCCCCAGGCGCTCGACCGGCAGCCCGGGGGCCGCGCCCGCGGCGAGCACCAGCGCCCGGACGACGGTCGCCGGTTCGACTCCTGGCAGGGGAACGAACCAGGCGATGATGTCCTTGGTGCGCACCGCGACGCCCTCGCCGGCGCCGATGCGGACGGCAGGTGCACTCATCGCAGCGTTCCCTCGAGCGCCTCCGCGAACTCCCCCGCCGTCGGCCAGCGATCGCCCCTGTCCTCGGCCATCCCACGCCGGGCGATCTCGGCCAGCCGCGAGTCGCGGATCGTCACCGTGGGCGGAGTGTTCAGCAGATGCTGGAGCGCGTGGACCAGGCTGGTTCCGGGGAGTGCCGGGAAAGGATCCACCCCGGTGAGAGCCGACTGCAACGTCGCAGCCAACCCCCAGATGTCCGATGCCCGGCCGGCGGGAAGGCCGCGGGCGACGCCGGGTTCCATGAAGGCGAGCGTACCGATCGGACCCAGGCCCGTGACCGTTTGACCGGGGGAAAGCCGCTGTGCGAGTCCGAGATCGGACAGGACGGCGACCGGCGTGCTGCCCGTCAACAGGATGTTGGCCGGCTTGATGTCGCGGTGCGCGACGCCGAGCTCATGCAGGGCGTGGGCGCCCCGCGCGGCGTCAGCCACGGCCCGGACAACCTCCTCGTCCGTCAGCCCGCGCGCTTCGGCCAAGGAACCGCGTGGGTGATATTGCGCGGCATAGAACAGCTGTCCGTCCTCGTGCCCGGCGTCGAAGAGTTTGACCAAGCAGTCCGACTGCGCCGAGGCGAACAGCTTGAGCTCGTTGACCATCCGCTTGAACGCATCCCCGCTGGCCTGCGCGGCCAGGACCTTCACCGCGCAGAACTCGTCGGCGACGGCGAGCCGCGGGGGCGTGCGAGCGACCCAATAGGTGCCGTAGTTGCCGGAGCCGAGCTCCCGGACGAACTCATAGTCGGCGATGCGTCTCACCGGCGCTCCTCTCGTGCTGTGCGGTCGGCCCGCTCCGCATATTGCTCCACGGCGTCCACCGCATCCCGCTGCAAGGATGCCCGTCCGTCGAGGACGGTGCCGGCGATTCGGTGTCGATAGCGGTCGCCCAGCCACAGCGCGACCATCATGACCACCGTCGAAACCAGTGCGAACGTGATCAGAGCCGGATCGTGCAGCAGCTGGGGCAGAAAGAGGACCGTGGTGATGACCTCGAGAAGCGCCAGTATCGCGACGAACCCGACCAGCACCCGGGTCGAGACCGCGGCGGCAAACGCGGCCCCGAGCGGAGCGGTCCAGCAGGCCGCGATCGTGCCGGCGAGCCACAGCCCCAGCAGGTCGTTGCGCCCGGCATCCAGTGGCGCCGCGAGCAGTTGCCCGCCGACCGCCACCACTTGGTCGCCCGCCACGGTCACGTTGAGCATCCCGTGGAACACCCCGAGATACAAAAACCCAGCGAGCGAGACGTGAGCCATGATCACGACCGAGGTGGGCACGCACACCCGCGGTTCCAGACCCAGCAGCACCGCAGCGACCAGAAAGAAGAACACGTCCGCGCCGGATCCGAGCTGGGACGAGGCGACTCCACCGATGAACGTGGCCGCGACCACGAGCGCACCCTGACGGGGACCCGCGGGGCGGATGCGGCTGCGTACCTCCCGCACCGGAACCCGCGAGCCCAGGAACACGATGGTCGCGGTCGTCATCACCAACAAGGTGAAGCCGACCTTGAGATAGGCGCCCGGCAGGATCGACGGCCAGAACGGGCGCGTGGTGTCGCTGAGCGTGTGCAGCCCCAGGAAGAAGCCGACCAGAGCAGCCGGGATGCCGAGCGTGAGCGCGAACCGGTCGACCGGCACCCGCCGGATCAGGATGACGAGGGCAGCCGAGCCCATGCCGACCGTCTGGATGGCGAGGGAGAACGCCCGCGCGACCTCGGAGGAGATGCCGAGGGCCTTGGTGAAGACGGGGAACGCGACCGCGCCGCCGCCCTGCGGGGTGGACCCAGCCACGAACGATCCGACCACCATCGTGAGGGTGGCGACCCAGTTGTCGAGGACGCGCGGCCAGAGTCCGAACGCGGTCAGACCGATCAGCCACACCACCGTGATCGTCCCCGGGACGAGATAGCCGAGCCGTTTGCGTCGGCGCACCGCCGACTCCCGCCGTGTCGCGGCCTCGTCGACGAAGGAGAGATCCATCAGAACAACCTTCCGCCGCGATAGCGCCAGCGCGGCGCGAGCACGCGCATCGGTCCGTTCACCCACACCCACATGAGCAGCCACGTGGTCACGAAGTGGAACCAGCCGAGCGCACCGAGCGAGCGGTCGAGCAGGACCATGACGAGCGCCAGCACGACGCCCTCGTTGATGATCGTCAGGAACCCGAACAGCGCGGGCCAGTCCTTCTCCCACCGGAACTGCTGCAGCCCGTGATAGATGAACTCCCAGACGGTGCCCAACAGACCGACCAGACCGAGGACGAGGAGGCCGTTGAGGAGCAGTTGGGAGTACGCCGCCCCGCTGCCCAGCGCGCCGAGGAGCATCAGCACCAGGGTCCACGGGATGCCGACGATGACGAGGAGGAACCAGCGGGTCTGGATGCGGCCGAACAGCGTGGGGGTCACGGTGCCACCCCCTTGACCCAGCGCCACCATTGCGCGATGGAGCGACCGGGGCCGAACTTCGGCGCGAACCCCTGCCGGACGAGATCATCGGAGATCTGTTGGGCGACGTACTGCAGACCGAGGAACGAGTCGACCGGGGCGAAGGGCCCGCCCAGGGTGATGGAGCCGGAGGCATACATCCGCCCCGGCTCGCTGCGCGTACCCGTGATCTCGAAGTGATTGGACACATCGAGGCGCCCCATCGGGTTGCGGCCGGCACCCGCGTGCTCGAGCAGGTCGGCGAGCAGTTGGGACTGTTTCAGGTCGGCGACCAAGCCTGTGGCGTCGATGATGTAGTCGGCCTCCAGCGGAGCGCTGCTGCCGTCGGGGGTGCGGATGGTGGTCAGGATGCCGGTCTGCCCGCGTTCGACCGACTGGACGGTGCCGACGGCGGCCCGATAGGCGCCGGACGCACGGGCCCGCTCGATCTGGGTGTCCCACTCCTTGCGGCGCGGCGTGTTGGTGCCGCCCATGGCCTTGATGAAATCGGCCCGCTCCTGCCCGGTCAGCCGTTCGAGACGCTCCTTGAGCTGACCGCCCCAGGCGGCCTTGGCGTAGTTGAACGCCTGGTACTGGAACCCGTTCTTCGCCTCCCGCCTAAACGTCGCCGGACCGGTGCTGCCGTCGCGCCAGGTGCGGAAAAGGTGGAGCACCTGGATCCGCGCGCCATGACGTTCGACTTCGTCCAGCAGCCGCTGGAGGATGCGGGAGCCGACGATGCCGGACCCCCGGACGAGCACCCGGCCGCCCCGACCGCGGAGCTGCTCATAGACGTGCTCGTGTGGTTCATAGGCGTTGACGACGTGGGCGAAGTCGCCGGTCCGCTGCCGATAATCCTGCAGATCGGGGGTGAAGTTCACCCCTGGATAGCCGACGGCGATGTGGGCCCAGCGGCAGCGGTACGCCACCCGTTTGGTCTGGGCCCAGCCGTCGGGCGGGGTGACCAGGACGACATAGCCGCCGGCAGCGTGCCGGCGCACCATCCTCGCCCGCCCGGGCTGCAACATGCTCGCCCAACCGATCCGTTCGGCTTCCTTGGCCGTGGCCGCATAGACCTGTCCGGCGCGCGGGGTGAAATAGTCATCGAGGATCGGCTCGGTCGCGACCTGCCAGATCCGGCGCAGAGACTTGGTCTGCCACGCCTCGGTGAACGCATAGCTCGGATAGCCCCACAGGTTGTCGGGGCAGGAAGCCGAATCGGACCGGATCCGCTCGTGGTCCGGGATCTGCGAGACCGTCGCGAGTCGACGATAGGTGTCCCAGGCGTTGGGCCGCGGGGACACGACCCGCATCTGCTCGGGAGGCACGCCATAGATCCGCAGACGGTCGGCGAGCACGAACGACCCGAAACCGCCCCCGATGGACACGAGTGGCACGTGAGCCACCGGAATCCCGGCCTCCGCGAGCAGGTCGTCCGTCCAAGTGGACGTGGACCGGAGCCGTTCGGTGAGATCACCGGCGGCCGTGGGCCCGGTGGTCATGACCCTGCGATCAACGAGAGGAGAGGTGCGCTGGCCTGGACGAGCTGCGCTCGTCGGATCAGCATCCAGGCGATGAGGATCGTGCAAACCGCGACGATGGCCCAGCAGGCGATGATCGCTCCCCGATTGCTGGCGGTGGCCGGCACACCGGCCGTCGCGGCAGCGGTCAATGGCGGTCCCGGCGGCCTGCCGGCCGCGGGCGGCGGACTGGACCACGCGGGCACGGGTGCGGTGGGAGTGGTGGAAGGGCCGGCGGCGTACGCCCCAGGGCCACCGGGTGACGTCGGCGGCGGGGGAAAGTTGAATCCACCCGCGGGGCTGGGCTGCTGGGGGCCCCTTTGCGACGGCTGCGGATAGCTCGGGGGCACCATCGTGAGGTCGGAGTCGACGGCGCCGGGCGCGCGTTGCACCCGATATTCGCCGGGCGGCAAGCCGAGCTGGCGGCGCACGGCCATCAGGCCGCGGGCGAACTCATCGACACTCTGGGGTCGGCCCTCCGGCTTCTTCGACATCGCGGCGGCGACCAGGTCGGCCATCGGACCGGGGACGCCCCACTGGGTGAGGTGGGGTGGGGGTTCGTTGGTGATGCGCTGGATCAGGGTGAGGATCGATGTGTCGCCGTCCCGAACGAACGGCGCATTGCCGGTGATGAGGGCGAACAGGGTCGAAGCCATCGAATAGACGTCGCTCGCCGGAGTCGGCTTCTGACCCATGACCAGTTCGGGCGCGATATGGGCCGGGGAGCCCGCCATCATGCCCGTCGCGGTCATCGAGGCCTCGCTGCCGACATGGGCAATGCCGAAATCGGCCAGCTTGGCCGTGCCATAGGAGTCGACCAGCAGGTTGGCGGGCTTGATGTCGCGGTGGAGGATCCCCACCGCATGCGCGGTCTGCAGTGCCCCGGCGATGGCGACGATGTCCTCGGTGGCTTCCTGCCAGCTCATGTGCTGACCCTGCTTGACGCGGTCGCCGAGCGAGCCGCCCGTGCACAGCTCCATGATGAGATAGGGCGCGTCGTCCGTGGTCATGCCTTGGGCATAGACGTCGACGACGTTGGGGTGACCGCTCAGCCGACCGATCGCACGGGCTTCCCGGGTGAAGCGTTGCCGAGCCTCCGCGTCGAGATCGACGTTCGTCAGCACCTTCACCGCAACGTCACGATTGAGATCTTCCTGGTGGGCCCGGTACACCTTGCCGAACCCGCCCTGCCCAATCTGCACGGCGTCGGTGATTCCGGGCACGCCTATGTCAACAGCCATGAGCCCTATTGTCACGATTAGCGGGCTCACCCGGAAGGCCTTTCGGCCGGATCGCCCAGTTCGCCGGTTTCCCGGGTCGATTGGGACTCAATAAGGGTGGAACAGGATGAAGACGATCGCGCCGACCCACCCGCCCACGGACAGCGCACCGCACACCAGCCCGCACCAGGCGGGCCAGCGCCGGTCGCCGCGACGCACCGCGCGAACGGCGGTCACGAGAGCGGCGATGCCTGTGCCGAAGGCCACGAGATAGAAGCTCTGGGGGTCGAATTGCCGGGCAGCACCTTCGGCCTCGGACAGAACACCCCGCGGGCGGAACACCGTGGCGATCGCGACTGCTGCGACGGTGGCGAGCCCGAGACCGCAGCTCGCCCAGCCGATCGGGGTCGGCTGCGCCGGGCCCGGCCTGGCCGAGTTCGTGGACGAGTCCCATGGGCCGGGCTCAGGACCTGCGCGACGGGCCGCCCACCCGATGACCGCAGCAGCCACGAGGAGGCCCGCGAGAACGGCGACCATCAACTGCAACATGGCCGTCGCCTCACTGCGGAGAGATCGACGGAGGGGCACTCCGGTCCGGAAACGCACAGACCGCACCGGGCCGGGTGGTCATTGAACACTCGCCTGAACATCACGCACTCCTTGGCGAGAAGATGCTCAGAATTCTACGCCTGCGCCGCGCTCCGCCCGGCCCGTCAAATCAGTGGGCAGCGCTGGTTCAGCGGGAGCCGGGGTGGAGCACCCTGAGCTCCTTGGCCTGCTCGGTGAGCTGGTCACGGAAGTCCGGATGGGCAATGGAAATCAACTGTTCCGCGCGCTCGTGCAACGAGGCACCCCGGAGTTTGGCCGTCCCGAACTCGGTGCACACATAGTTCACATCGCTGCGCAGCGCGGTGACCGGCGTGCCCGGCGCATGGGAAACCAGAATGGTCGACAGCGTGCCGCCCTTGGCCGTGGACGGGACCGCGATGATCGAGCGCCCGCCCTTCGAGATGTTCGCCGCACGGATGAAGTCGAACTGGCCGCCCGTGCCCGAATAGGCCCGTGAGCCGACGCCCTCGGAGGCGCACTGACCCATGAGGTCGATCGCCATCGTGGAGTTGATCGAGTGCAGGTTGTCGTTGAGGGCGGCGATTGGGGGTGCGTTGACCTCGTCCACCGGACGCATCTCGATGGCCGGGTTGCGGTTCATCCACTCATAGAGCTTTTCGCTGCCGAGCGCGAAGGTCGCGACGGCTTTGCCGCGGTTGACGTTCTTCTCGTTGTTGGTGACCACGCCGGCCTCGATCAGGGCGAGCGGCCCGTCACCGAGCATCTCGGTGTGCAGGCCGAGATCGTTCTTGGACATGAGCTGGGCGACAACGGCGTCCGGGATGCCGCCGATGCCGATCTGCAGAGTGGCGCCGTCGGGGATGAGGTCAGCGACGTTCCGGGCGATGGCCTTCTCGACATCCCCGACCTGGGCGGACGGAAGCGTGACGACCGGGTGCTCCGACTCGACGACGGCCGCGACCTTGCTGACATGGACGTGGCAGTTGCCGAAGGTGAAGGGCAGTTGGTCGTTGACCTCGAGGACGATCGTGCGGGCGCGGCTGACGGCGGCGAGGGTGTAGTCGGTGCTCAACCCGAGCGCGAAGAACCCGTGCTCGTCCATGGGCGAGCACTGCGCGAAGACGACGTCGGACGACAGCTGGCCCGAGCGGATGAGACCCGGCAGTTCGGAGAAGTGCGCGGGCACGAAGTCGGCCCACCCCTCGTTCACGGCCCGCCGACTGGCGCCCCCGACGAACGGAGTGGCATGGCGGATGTTCTCGACGGTGTCGGGGTCGAAATAGTCATAGTCCCGGATCGCGAGCAGTTGGAACACCGTGACCTTGCGCAGCTCATGTCGACGAGCCGAGAGCGCCTCGAGCAGAGTGGGCGGTTCGCCGGCCCCGATCGGGACGACGATGGTGTCCCCGTCGTGGACGTGGCTGACAGCGGTGGCTGGGTCAACGAGCTTGGCAGCATATTCACTGCGGACCGACATGTGCTCCTCCTGGTGGCGGACCCCCGGAGCCTAACTGCGGGTTGCGCCCGGGCCATATCGCTTTCCAGCCAGGCGGAACGCAGCCGATCCGCGGTGCGGCCCTCCCGACCGGGTCAGAGAACGGTCGCCAGCGCGACCAGCGCCCGGTCGCTGTGCGGCGGGCCGATGAGGCAGGCGCCGGCGGGCATGCCCTCCGCGGTGCGCAGCGGGACCGATACCGCGGGCAGCCCGGCCAGGGAGGCGAGGCAGGTGAGGTTGAGGGTGCCGATGCGGGCGGCGGCGTACGCCCCAGGGGTCGCCCGCCGCGGAGGCACGGTCGCCGCCGTCGGGATGACCAGGACGTCGGTCCCGACCAGCGCCCGGATCGCGGTGCGGGCCGCGACTGCCTGGGCGCTCGCCTCCGCGTACTCCTCCGCCGAGATCGCGGCAGCAGAGCGAAAACGACCGTTGATCTCCGGACCGAGCACACCCGGATGAGCGGCCAGCCACTCCCCGTGCAGACGCCAGGCCTCGAAGCCCTGCAGCACGGTCATCACCCTGCGCCAATGGTCGAGCGGGAGGTCGTGGTCGATCTCCCGCCGGGGAAGACCGAGCATACGGCTGTCGACGAATCGCCACACGGCATCGGTGATGTCGTCGTCGGCGGCCGCGAGGAGGCCGGCGGAGATCGCGATGCGGTCGAGTTGGGCCGTGCCCTGACCCGGGAGCACCGCATTGGTGACCCGCGCGAGCGTCAGGGCATCACGGGTCAACCAACCGACGGCGTCGAGCGGCGGAGCGAGCGGGAACATCCCGGCACGGCTCACCGCGTCGTGGGTGGTGCGCAGCCCGAAGAGCCCCTGATAAGCGGCGGGCACCCGGATGGAGCCCGCGGTGTCGGTGCCCAACCCGATATCCGCCAGGTCGAGCGCGAGAGCAGCGGCCGCACCCGAGCTGGATCCGCCGCTGATGCGGTCGGGTGCCGCCGGGTTGGCAGGGGTGCCGTAGTGGGGGTTGACGCCGGTCAGGGCGTACGCGAACTCGTCGCACTGCGTGATTCCGACCGGTGCCGCACCGGCCGCAACCAAGTCATCGACCGCGCCGGCCGATGCGGGCTCGGGCGCCGCCTCCGCCAGGAAACCCGGGCTGCCGGCACCCAGTCGCTGGCCGACGACCGCGAACAGGTCAGTGACCGCCAGCCGGAGGCCGACCAGCGGACCGGCGACGGGTGTCGGCAGCGCAGCATCGAGCGCGCGCCAAACAGCCGGGTCGTCGTGCATCGCCCCATCGTGCACCAATCGGCCTGTGCACGTCACGAACGATGCTCAATCAGCCGCGAGACCTGCTCGCAGCCGCCTCACATCCGCTCGGGAGCGGCGATGCCGAGCAACCCGAGGCCCTTGGCCAGCACGTCTCGGGTCGCCGCCACCAGACCCAGCCGGGACGTCCGCACGTCGCCCCCGCTCTTGAGGACGGGGCACTGCTCATAGAAAGCGGAGTACGCCGTCGCAAGCTCGAAGAGATAGGTGCACAGCTTGTGCGGCTGCAACTCGGCCGCGAGGTGGTCGACGACCTCCCCGAACCGCGACAGCGCCATCGCCAGCGTCTGCTCCGCCGATTCGTCCACGAGCGCGATCGGTCCGACCGCGAAACCTTCTGCTTCCGCGGCCCGCAGGATCTGGTTGCAGCGTGCATGCGCATATTGCAGATAGGGGCCGGTGTCACCGGTGGTCTTGGTCATCCGCTCCGGGTCGAAGACATAGTCCTTCTGCAGGCCCGACGAGAGATCGGCATATTTGATCGCCGCGAGCGCAATCTCCGGCGCCGCGTTCTCCTCGGCCGCATCCAACAGGCTCGACAACGTCGCCGCCGACCCGTCACGGGTCTTGAACGGTTTGTTGTCGGGGCCGAGCACCATGCCATAGCCGATGTGCTGCGCGACCACGCCGTCAGGCAGATAGCCCGCCTTCCGGGCGGCCGCGAACACCTGCGCGAAGTGCCCCGCCTGGCGGGCGTCGGTCACATAGATGATGCGGTCTGCCTCGAGTTCCTGCACGCGATAGCGGATCGCCGCGAGGTCGGTGGTGGCGTACCCATAACCACCGTCCGACTTCCGCACGATCAGCGGCGCTTCGAAGCCATCGGTGAAGACGCACAGCGCACCGTTGTCGACGACGGCCACACCGCGCGCCTCGAGGTCGGCGACCACGTCCGGCAGGGCTTCGTTGTAGGTCGATTCGCCGGCCAGATCGTCGTCGGTGAGCAGGACGTTGAGCCGGGCGTACGCCTCGTTGAAGCCCGCCTTCGACGTCTCGATCAGCTGCCGCCAGATCTCCAACGACTCCTCGTCGCCCGCTTGGAACGTGACGACGCGGCGGCGGGCGCGGTCGGCGAATTCCTCATCGGAGCGGAAGTGGGTGGACGCCCGCTTGTAGAGCGCATCCGCGTCATCCAACGACAGCGCCGACACATCGGTGCCCTCATCGAGAATCTGCTCGATGAGCATGCCGAACTGGGTGCCCCAGTCCCCGATGTGGTTCTGGGCGATGACCGTGTTGCCGACCGCGGACAGGACCCGGCTGAAACAGTCACCGATGATCGTCGTCCGCAGATGGCCGACGTGCATCTGCTTCGCCACGTTGGGCGCGGAATAGTCGATCACCACGCGCTGGGGCTCGGCAGCCGGCGCGACGCCGGCGCGGTCGTCGACCCGGACCTCCTCCGCGGTCGCGGCGAGCACGTCGTTGCGCAGGCGAAAGTTGATGAAGCCCGGCCCGGCGATCTCCAGCGGCTCGCACAGATCGGAGACGTCCAGCTCGTCCACGATGCGCTGCGCGACCTCGCGCGGCGGCTTGCCCTCCGACTTGGCCAGACGCAGCGCGACGTTGGACTGGAAGTGACCGAACTGTGGCTTGGTGGCAGCCCGCAGCTCGGGATCGGTCCCGGCCACAACAGCGACACGGGCGTTCAGTTCGGAGGGCAGCGACGACATGGCCGCCATTCTGGCACGGGCACACAGCCCGGAATCACCGCCGGAACGGCCGCCCGTGCAACGATGTCCCACACCGTTCGCACGCGAGCAGGGAGGCATCGTGGCCAAGCACCCCGCACAGCGAAGGGGCATCGCCCCGCGCCATCTGATCCCGGCTCCGACGGACCGGACCACGTTCGCGGTCGAGCTGGCCGACGCCCAGGATCCGTTGATCATGGCCCTGGACGTGGGTTCGACGGCGACCCGCGGCAGCCTCCACGACGCCCGCGGCATCCCTGTTCGCGGTTTCCGGCACAAGATCCCGCACGCATTCACGACCCGGGCCGACGGGACCTCGACGATCGATCCCGATCAGATCGTCGACGAGCTGGCGCGGGTCCTGGACGTCGTCACCCTGCACCCGGGGTTGGTGGGACGCATCGCGGCGGTCGCGCTGGACACGTTCGCGTCGTCCCTCGTGGGCGTCGGCCGAGATGGTCGGGCAACCACCCCGTGCTTCACGTATGCCGACCGGCGCTCCGCTCCCCAGCTGGAGCAGCTCCGCGCCGAGGTCGACGAGGCCGAGGTCCAGCAACTCACCGGCGCCCGATTGCACACGTCCTATCTGACGCCGCGGTTCCGGTGGTTGCGCGAGACACATCCGGAGGAGGTGGGGCGGACGGCGCAGTGGATGTCGATCGGGGAGTACGCGGAGTTGACCTGGCTCGGCCGCACCGCCGCCGCAACCTCCACGGCGGCCTGGAGCGGGCTGCTCGATCGGCGCACCGGGGACTGGTCCGACCGGATGCTCGACCTGGCCCGCGTGGAGCGATCGGCGCTCTCCCCGATCGCAACGCCGCAGGAGCCGCACCGCGGCGTCCCCCGCCTCACCAACACCCGCTGGCCCGCCCTCGCCGACGCCGCTTGGTTCCCGCCGATCGCCGACGGGCTCGGGGCGAACATCGGATCGGGCGGCAGCGACCAATCCACGCTGGTCACCTCGATGGCGACGTCGGGCGCGATGCGCGTGCTGCTGCACCAACTGCCGGACAAGATTCCGGGCGGGCTCTGGTGTTATCGCATCGACGATCACCGCGCGCTGCTGGGCGGTGCCCTGAACGACGTCGGTCGCGCGGTCGAGTGGATCGGTCGCGCGTTGCTCCTGGACGCCGATCTCGCCACGCTGGCCGATGCACCGCCGACCACCGGCACGCCGGTCGTCCTCCCGTTCTTCTCGGGCGAGCGGTCGACCGGTTGGGCGGGCGGTGCGCGGGCCGTCCTCGGGGATGTGACCGCTGCGAGCGGTGGCTCGGCGCTGGCGCGCGGGGTGTTGGAGGGGGTGGTGGTGGCGTACGCGCGAGTCGCCGCCCAACTCGTCGAGGCCGCCGAGTCCGGGTGGCGCGACCGGGAGCAGGCTCGGGTCGACCGGGTGGTCGTCGCCGGCCGTGTCTCCCAGGACCTCCCGGGGCTCCGCCAGATGCTCGCCGACTGTCTGGGCCGGCCGGTGCTGCCGGCGACGTTCAAGCGCTCCACCCTGCGCGGGACCACGCTCCTCGCCGCCGAGGTCGTCGCGCCGGGGACGCGGGCGGCGGACCCGCCGCTCGAGGAACCCTGCGCGCCACACCCAGACCGTCGCCCCCACTGGGCCGCCGCCACCACCCGGTTCAACCAGCTTTATCAGGGGGCGATCTGACGGTCGCCGGCCGCTGGTTAGGCTGAGTGCGTGACTGGGTGTAGGACATCGCGTGACTGAATGGATCCTCCTCGGGCTCGTGGTGCTGCTGATCGCGGCCAACGGCTTCTTCGTCGCAGCGGAGTTCGCGTTGGTCACGGTGGATCGACCGGGTGTGCGGCGGGCGGCGGCTCAGGGCGACGGACGGGCCGGCTCGGTGCAGAAGGCGCTGACCTCGCTGTCGACCCAGCTGTCGAGTTGTCAGCTGGGCATCACGATCACCAGCCTGGTCGTCGGCTTCATCGCTGAGCCCTCCTTGGCGGCCCTCCTGCGCCGCGGCCCACTGGCGGCGCTGGGGCTGGCCGAGGCGGCGGCCCTGCCCCTGTCGTTCACCATCGCCTTCGTGATCGCGACCGTCTCCCAGATGGTGTTCGGCGAGCTCGTGCCCAAGAACTGGGCACTGGCGGAGCCCATGCAGCTGGCCCGGCTGATCGCGACACCGCACCGCGCGTTCACCTGGGTCGCCCGGCCGGCCCTGTGGGTCCTGCAGGGATCCTCCAACGCCGTGGTCCGGCTGTTCGGCATCGAACCCCAGGAGGAAATGGCCTCCGGGCACTCGCCCCGGGAGCTCAGCGCGCTCGCCGAACGCTCCGCCCGCGAGGGCACCATCGACCGGGAACTGGCGCAGCGCATGTCGAGCTCGGCGCAGTTGGGCGAACGAGTGGCGCGCGATGCGATGACCCCCCGTGCCCGGGTGCACTTCCTCGACGACGACGACCCGGTCAGCAAACTGCTCCGGCTCTGTCGCCGCGTCGGTCACTCCCGGTTCGTGGTCGTCGGCGACTCGACGGACCACGTGCTGGGCGCCGTGCACTTCCGGGACGGGCTGACGGTGCCGGCCGAAGCCCGGCGGCACACACCGGTCAGCGAGATCCTGCACCCGGTGCGGTCCGTGCCGTCGTCGATGCCCCTGGACAACGTTCTCGAGGAACTCCGCGGTGGACTGCAACTGGCGGTCGTCGTCGACGAGTTCGGCGGCACCGACGGCATCATCACGCTCGAGGACCTCATGGAGGAGCTGGTCGGCGAGATCTCCGACGAACAGGATCAGCCGGAGGAACGGCTCGCCCGGCTCGGGCACAATCGTTGGCTCCTGTCCGGGCTGCTGCGCCCCGACGAGGTCGTCGGTCTGGTGGGGATCGAGTTGCCGGAGGGGAAAACCACCGAGACCCTGGGCGGGCTGGTGACCGAGCTCCGGGAGCGCTTCGTCGAGGTCGGGGACGAGGTCAGGGTCCCGGCGCGCGACCGCAACACCCTCGATGACGACGACCTGCCGACCGATGTCTCGGCGACGCTGACCGTCACCGAGACAGAGGGCCACAGGGTCAGCTGGGTCGAACTCTCGGTCGTCTCGCTGGAGGAGGCCGCCGATGAATGATCTGACCGCGGTCGGGATTGCCGTGCTGCTGCTGGTCGGCAACGCGTTCTTCGTCGGGGCCGAGTTCGCGCTCGTCTCCGTCCGGCGGACGGCGGTGGAGGAGGCGGCCTCCAAGGGGGTTCCGGGAGCGCGCCTCACGCTGCGGGCGGTGGAGAACGTGACCCTGATGATGGCCGGGGCCCAGCTGGGCATCACGATGTGCTCCCTGGGCTTGGGCGCGATCGGGGAGCCAGCGGTGGCGCACCTGCTCGAGCCGCTGTTCGAGGCGGCGTCCGTGCCCGACGCCCTCGTGCACCCGATCTCGTTCGTGATCGCGATGACGATCGTGGTGTTCTTCCACATGACTCTCGGCGAGATGGTGCCGAAGAACATCGCGATCGCCGTGCCGGCGCGGAGCGCGCTGATCATGGGTCCGCCGATGTATGCCATTGCCTGGATCCTCAAGCCGCTCCTGTGGATCATGAACGGGCTCGCCAACATCGTCCTGCGGATCATGCGCATCAAACCCACTCGCGGCGTCGCGTCGACAATCACCACCGAGGACGTCCCCAGCTATCTCGAGGAGTCCGCTGAGGTCGGCCTGCTCGACGAGCACGAACACCAGCTGCTCACCGGCGCGCTGACCCTCACGTCGGCGCGGGTCTCGGACGTTCTGGTGCCCGTGGACCAGCTGGTCTGGCTGGGCGCAGCGCCGACCGTGGCCGAGGCAGAGCAGGCAGCAGTCACCCACGGGTTCTCCCGTTTTCCGGTGCGGGGCGACGACGGCTCATGGCGCGGCTATCTGCATCTCAAGGATGTGTTGGATCTCGTCGAGGGCAATCCGGACGCCGCTGTGCCGGCCGATCGCATCCGGGACATGGCCGAAGTGCGGTCCGACACCCCCTTGCCGGACGCTCTGGCGACCATGCAGCGGTCCGGTGTCCACCTCGCCATCGTGACCGGCCCGGATGGTCAGGTCGCGGGAGTAGCAATGCTCGAGGACGTCATGGAAACGATGATCGGGGCGGTTGACGCACCCTAGAGCCACCGGGATTCGCATCGATTAGTGCGTTTTCCTGGCGGCGGTCTCCTGCCTGAGTCAAGAATGAGCGGATCTTGAGTCAAGGAGGCCTCATGACCATCGACCAACCCCTGCGCGTCTCGCGGCGCGCGATCCTGGCCGCCGGTGCCATCGGCGGCGTCACCCTCGCCGGGGCGCCACTCACCGCCCGGGCCAACCCGCCCGGGCGCCCTGATGATCCCCGGGCCCTGCCCGAACCGCTGCGCGTGCCCGAAGCCATCGGTGCGGGCGGTGCGGTGTCCAGCGTCGATCCCTATGCCAGTGACGTCGGCATCCAAATCCTCCGCCGCGGCGGCAACGCAGCCGATGCTGCCATCGCCATGGCCGCGACGCTCGGGGTCACCGAGCCGTTCTCGTGCGGCATCGGTGGCGGCGGGTTCTTCGTCTACTACGACGCCCGCCAGGGCAAGGTCGCCACGATCGACGGCCGCGAGACCGCGCCGATGTCGTTCACGGAAACGGTCTTCACCGACGGCGCCGGTGGCGCGCTCAATTTCGCCGAGGTCGTCAGCTCCGGCCTCTCCGTCGGCGTTCCGGGCACGCCCGCGACCTGGGAACTCGCCGCCCGCCGCTTCGGCACCCGACCGCTGGCGGTTCTGCTGCAACCGGCGGAGCAGATCGCCCGTCAGGGCTTCGTGGTGGACCGGAACTATGCGAACAACGTGGCCGGCAACGCCGAGCGCTTCGCCAAGTTCCCCGAGACCGTCCGGGTTTTCATGCCGGGTGGACAGCCACCGACCGTCGGCTCGATCGTGCGCAACCCCGACCTGGCCAGGACCTATCAGCGGCTGCGGACCAAGGGCATGTCAGAGCTCTATCACGGCTCCATCGCCGAAGCGATCGTCGCGGAGGCCCGCAACCCCAGCACAGCTGCCGGGATTGCCGTGTTCTCCGGTCAGCTCACCCTCGCCGACCTGCAGCGCTATGCCGCCCGGGTCCTCGCGCCCACGCGAAGCAACTACTACGACCACGAGGTCTTCGGGATGGGCGTGCCCAGCTCGGGCGGCATCGCGGTCGGGGCGATCCTGAACCTCCTGCAGGCGTACGCCCATCGCACCGGCATCCCCCTGTCGGACGTGGATCCGGTGCAGTACTACCACCGCTTCTCCGAGGCCTCCGCCACCGCATTCGCCGACCGGAACCGCTGGGTGGGAGACGTGCCGGACGTGCCCGTCGGAGAACTGCTCAGCAAGGGATTCGCCGGCGAGCGGGCGTTGCTGTTCGATCCGCAGCGGGCTCAGTCACGGCCCATCCCGTTCGGCTATCCCGACGGGGACTATGAGGATCCGACCAAGATCGGCGAGCGCCAAGGGGAAGTGCGAGAGGGAGTCTCGACCACACACCTGAACGCGGTCGACCGATGGGGCAACGTGGCGTCGTACACCCTCACGATCGAGCAGACCGGCGGCTCCGGCATCACGGTTCCGGGCCACGGTTTCCTGCTCAACAACGAACTCACCGACTTCAACTTCGTGCCCACCACTCCGGGCGTGCCCGACCCGAACCTGCCCGGCCCCGGGAAACGGCCACGCTCGTCGATGAGCCCCACGTTGGTGTTCGAGGACGGGCGTCCGTTGCTCTCCGTCGGCACGCCGGGCGGCGCGACAATCATCACGACAGTGGCCCAGATCATCATCGGCTATCTCGACCGCGGCTTGTCCCTGGTCGACGCCATCGCGGCACCGCGGCTCAGCTCCCGCAACGGCACCGAGAGCACTGACGGTGGCCTGGCCGAGAGTGAGATCGGCGCCGGACTGCGAGCCCTCGGCCACACGCTGAGCGTCTCGACCTCCATCGGCCTTGCCTCCGGGATCGAGATCCGCGGTGAGCAACTGACCGCGGCTGCCGAGACCGCACGGGGCGGCGGAGGCGCAGCACGCGTCGTGTCCTCGGCCGATCACGGCAAGCCGGGTCGGGGCCACGGCCGTGACAACGGGAAGAACAAAGGGAAAGACAAGGGCAAGGACCACCGAGGTCGCCCCTGACGCCTGACCCTTGTTCGCCGCGTCTCCACGCTCGGGGGCGCGGCGAACCCGGTCCGTGGTCCGGTCGAATGCCGAGTCGGCACCGGGTCAGCGGCGGGTCTCCAGGAAGTCGGAGATCCGACCGATGGCCTCGGTCAGCATGTCGGTGTCGGGCAGGGTCACGAGCCGGAAGTGGTCGGGCTCGAACCAGTTGAACCCACGTCCGTGCGTCACAAGGATGTGTTTGGCGCGCAGCAGATCGAGCACGAACTCCTGGTCGTCTTCGATCGGATAGACCTCCGGGTCGAGCCGGGGAAAGCAATACAAGGCACCGAACGGCTCCACACAGGAGACTCCCGGGATGTCGTTGAGCAGCTTCCAGGCCAGCTTGGACTGGTCATAGAACCGCCCACCGGGAACGATCAGTTCGTTGATCGACTGATAGCCGCCGAGCGCGGTCTGGATCGCGTGCTGCGCGGGGACATTGGCACACATGCGCATGTTGGCGAGCAGCGTGAGACCTTCAAGGAAGTCCTGGGCCCGCTCCTGAGCACCGGAGACCATCACCCAGCCGGCGCGATAGCCACACACCCGATAGGCCTTCGACAGTCCCGAGAACGTCAGACACAGCACATCGTCGCCGCAGAATTCGGCCGCGTGCCGGTGCACGGAGTCGTCAAAGATGATTTTTTCGTAGATCTCGTCCGACATCACGACCAGATCGTGGCGGCGTGCGATGTCGATCAGGCCCCGCATGGTGGCCTCGGAGTAGACCGCGCCGGTGGGGTTGTTGGGGTTGATGATGACGAGCGCGTGGGTGTTCTCGGTGATCTTCGACTCGATGTCGGCGAGGTCCGGAGCCCAGCCGTTCGCCTCGTCACAGCGATAGTGCACGGGCGTGCCGCCCGACAGGGACACCGCGCCGGTCCACAGCGGATAATCGGGCGCCGGAACGAGGATCTCGTTGGGCTCGTCGACGAACGCCTGCAGGACCATCGTGATGAGCTCCGAGACGCCGTTGCCGATGAAGACATCGTCGACGCTGGTGTGCTGGAGACCCCGGGACTGATAGAACTGCGCCACCGCGGTCCGGGCCGAATAGATGCCCTTGGAGTCGGAATAGCCCTGCGCCGCGGGCAGGTGGTGCATCATGTCGGCGATGATCGACTGTGGCGCCTCGAAACCGAAGGGCGCCGGGTTGCCGATGTTGAGCTTGAGGATCTTGTGCCCTTCTGCCTCCAGACGCTGTGCCTCCGTGAGGATGGGCCCGCGGACGTCATAGCGGACGTGGGCCAACTTGCGGCTCTGGATGATCTTCTTCATGTCTCGGCACCTTTCCTCTGCCGCGCCATTCTGCCCCCTTCGCCGAATCCCGGCACCGCATATGCGGCGGGACGGACTCCGGCGCGTCGCTAGACTCAAACGTGTGGCTTCACCCCTTCGTCGTGCCGTTGTGACCATCGGCGCCCTCGGCCTCGCCGGCCTCACCGCGGTCGGCGGTCCCGCCGTGTTCGCGAAACTCGTCGCCCGTCCGCACACGTTCACGGTCAGTTCCGTGCCACGCACCCCCGTGGCACTGGTGCTCGGCGCCCAGATCTATCCGGACGGCACGCCCTCGCCTTATCTGAAAGGCCGCCTCGACACCGCCAAGCGTCTCTACGACACCGGCAAGGTGCGCGCGATTCTGGTGTCGGGTGACAACGGCGACAGCCACTACAACGAACCCGACGGGATGCGGAATTACCTGGTCCGCAAGGGCGTGCCCGCGACCAGGGTGATCGCGGACTACGCCGGCTTCGACACCTACGACTCCTGCGTCCGGGCCAAGCGGATCTTCGGCGTCGATCGGCTGACGATCGTGACGCAGGGCTATCACCTGCCCCGGGCGATCACGACCTGTCGTCTGGTCGGTGTGAACGCCGAGGGCGTTGGTGATTACACGACCAACTTCGGCCCGGTGTGGCGCTATGGCCAGGTCCGTGAGCTCGGCGCCAACATGAAGATGGTCGTCGACGTCATCACGCGGCGTACGCCCACGCTCGGCCGCTATGAATCCTCCGTCGACGAGGCGCTGGCACGCGGCTGACACCTCCCTGAGGGAACCTCAGCCGCGATGCTCCAGGTAGTACTCGATCAACGACCGCGTCGACGGATCCTGATCATCCATCGCCTCGCGATCGCCACCCACAGCCGGGGTGATCTCCTTGGCGAGCTGTTTTCCGAGCTCCACACCCCACTGATCGAACGAGTCGATCCCCCAGACGATGCCCTGGGTGAACGTGATGTGCTCATAGAGCGCGATGAGCTGACCCAACACCGACGGGGACAACTCGGGCGCCATGATCGACGTCGTGGGTCGGTTGCCGGGGAAGACACGGGCAGAGACGATCGCCTCTGGCGTACCTTCGGCCTGCACCTCAGCCGACGTTTTGCCGAACGCCAAGGCCTTGGTCTGGGCGAAGAAATTGGCGAGGAAGAGTTCGTGCACGTCCGCGCCGCCGTCCACGATCGGGTGGGTCGGGTTGGCGACCGCGATGAAGTCCGCGGGCACCAACTGCGTGCCTTGGTGGATGAGTTGATAGAACGCGTGCTGGCCATTGGTCCCGGGTTCGCCCCAGAACACCTCGCCCGTCTCGGTGGTCACCGGCGACCCGTCCCAACGCACCCGCTTGCCGTTCGACTCCATCGTGAGCTGCTGCAGATAGGCGGGGAAGCGATGCAGATACTGCGCATACGGCAACACGGCGTGGGTGGCGGCCTTGAAGAAGTTGACGTACCAAACATTCAACAGACCCATGAGCGCAGGCACGTTGCCGTTGATCGGCGTCGTGCGGAAATGCTCGTCCATCTGATGGAAACCGTGCAGGAACTCGGCGAACCGCTCCGGCCCGATGAACACGGCCACGGCCGTGCCGATAGCCGAGTCCACCGAATAGCGTCCGCCGACCCAGTCCCAGAAGCCGAAGGCGTTGGCGGGATCGATGCCGAACTCGGCGACCTTGTCCAGCGCGGTCGACACGGCGACGAAGTGCGCGGCGACCGCGCGGCCCGCCGCCTCGTCGGTCTCGCTGATCGCGCCCTTGGCCCGCAGCGACTCCAGCAGCCACTCGCGTGCCATGCGCGCATTGGTCAGTGTCTCGAGAGTGGTGAACGTCTTCGACGCGACAATGAACAACGTCGTCTCGGGGTCGAGACCGAACGTCTTCTCCACCACGTCAGTCGGATCGATGTTGGAGATGAACCGGCACTGGAGTCCCAGCTGCCCGAACGGCTTCAGCGCCTCATAGACCATGACCGGGCCCAGATCCGATCCGCCGATGCCGATGTTGACGACGGTTTCGATCCGCCGGCCCGTCACGCCGCGCCACTCGCCGGAGCGCACCTTGTCCGCGAAGCGATAGACCTTGTCCAACTCGCCGTGCACGTCGGGAACGACGTCGCGACCCTCGACCTCGAGCGTCGCGGACCGCGGCAGACGCAGAGCTGTGTGGAGCACCGAGCGGTCCTCCGTCACGTTGATCCGCTCGCCGCTGAACATGGCCTGGATCCGGTCCCGCAGGCCCACCTGTTCAGCCAGCTCGATGAGCGCACGCGTCACGTCCGGGGTGAGCAGGTTCTTGGACAGATCGACATGCAGATCGCCGGCGGTGAAGGTCAACGCCCGCACGCGCCCGGGATCGGTGTCGAACCAACCGCGCAGGTCGGGCGTGAAATCGGAGTGCAGTCGGGTCAGGGTCTGCCACGCAGGAGTCGTGGTGGGATCCACGGGCGTCGAGTTCATGCCCCCACCTTAGGACCGTGGCCGGCGGCTCGCAGGAGTACGTCGATTGCCAGCCCCTCCGGGTCGCCGCGACCGGCACTGGGTCGCGCTCTGCGGCAGGTGTAGGTTCGGGTCTATGGCCGATCCGACCGTGCGGCACCGGGGTGCGACCGCTGACGAGCCAATGGAACCGGTGGAGCTGGCGGAGATCCGCATCGCCCGCCGGCGCCCGGAGGCCCACCTCTGGCAGCCGCTCACCGCGGGAGCGGAGTCGGAGTTCCGCGTGGATCTGGAACGCCTGCGGTTCGCGCCAGCATTCGCCCGCCTTGCTGATGTCACACAGGTCGTGAACGCGGACTCGACCGAAAGCGTGTTGCACAACCGTCTGAGCCATTCGATCAAGGTGACGGCTTTGGCCCGGTCGCTGTCGGTGGGCGTACGCAAGGTCGCCGACCCGCTGGCAGTCGAACGGTGGGGAGGCCTCGATCATGTGGTGGCCCAAGCGGGCGCGGTCGCGCACGATCTGGGGCATCCGCCCTTCGGCCACAACGGCGAACGCACCCTGGACCGGCTGGCCCGGGAGGACTTCGGCCTCGCCGACGGCTTCGAGGGGAACGCCCAAACCTTCCGGATCATGACCGAGTTGGAAGTCCACGGCGACGGGGTCGACGGGCTCAATCTGACGGCTGCCGTGCGGGCGGCGGTCTTGAAATATCCCTGGGGCCGTCACCACGTGCCCAACCCGCACCCGGCGGCTTGGCCGGATCCCCCGCGGGGCGCCAACGCGGGCGCGCACGGGTCCGGCGCAGCGAAGTTCAATGCCTATGTGCTCGACCTCATTGAGATGACAGAGCTGATCGACGGATTCCAGCTGCCCCCGGGTCGGCAGACTCTGGAGTGCTCGGTGATGGATCTCGCCGACGACATCGCCTATTCCCTGCACGACCTGGAGGACTTCCACCGCTCGGGTGTCCTCCAGTTTTCCCCGATCTCGGGGGAGTTCCGCGCCTGGCTGGCCGATGCCCGCCAGTGGGCCGCGATGCCCGCGGATGAGCTCTCCAAGCTGTGGCGACGCCCGGGAGCGGGCCTGGAACGGATGCGCCGCAGCGCGGCGGAGAAGGACGGCTGGGTCTATGACGACGAGGTGTTCCGCGAGGCCGTGACGGTGATCGGCGAGGAACTCGTCGACGGGATGTTGGTGACGCCCTATGACGGTTCCCGATCGGCTGATTCGACGATCTCCGACTTCATCGGTCGCTGGATCGACAATTTCACGTCAGCGCTGCTGATGAATCCCTCGCCGACTTGCTCCCGGGAACCCGTCATCACCGTCCGTCCCCTGGCGTGGCACCAGATCCAGGTGCTGAAGTTCGTGCATCAATACTTCGTCCTCCACCGACCCGACCTCGCCATGGTTCAGCGTGGCCAGTCCATGGTGTTGGCCGAGTTGGTGCACACCTTCGACGCCTGGCTGTCCGACCGTTTCGACGCCCGCCGCGCACCCAGAAGACTGCTGGAACTGGTCGAGTTGGCCGAACAGGGCTATCACCGGGTCCGCGAGACGCATCCGGAATGGCTGGACGGGCACACCGGCGCCTCGGAAATCGCGCGAATGGCCCGCGGACGTGGGGTGATCGACTATGTGGCGGGATTGAGCGATTCGCAGGCGTTGGGGTACGCCGCGCGGCTCGGCCCCAGCTCTGGTGTCCTGTGGGCGAGCGGTGTGCTCTGAACCGAGCGGGCAAACAAAAAGCCCCCGCGCTGGCGGGGGCTCGGTGTGAGAAGGTCAGCGAAGACCGGCGCGCTGTGCCGCGATGATGAGTTCATCGCGCATCGCCGGCGACGCGGCGTTCTTGATCGCACGCTCCATCACTCGGTTGGCGCGAACGGAGGCACGACGCTTGCGGAGGCTGCTGGCGAACGACATGACGTGATCAGATCCTTTGGAAATGAGAGCGGGCGGAACCAATGGAAGCGTTTTCCAATCGGTAAACCAAGCATATCCCAATACCACACAATTCCCCGAATCGCGTTCCACCCTGCCTAAGAACATTTTGTGAGATCCCGATCACGTGATGCTTCTCACATCAGAGCCCCGTCCGCAGAGACCGGGGCCGTGGCGTCTGGAGACGGGCAAGGCCCGCGTCCCCATGCCTGGGGAGCGGGCCTTGGCCGAGAGCTGCAGCGCGCAATCAGCGAACGCTGATGTGCACGTGGTCGCGGTGGTTGGCGGTCGCGGAGCCGCGGTCGCTCATCATCCGCCAGCCCTCGCCCGCGCGCTGGGTGGTCCAGATGCGCTGGTTCCAGATGACCTCGGTGATGCCGTAGCGGCCGGCGTTGGCTCGGGCCCAGTTCGCGACGGCGTCGCCAACGGCCTGGTTCGACGTCATGGCGTCGATCGCGCGCCCGGACGGGTGCTCGGCGTCCCAGTCGGCACGCACGCCGCCATAGGAGCCGATAGCCGGGAAGTTCGCACAGAGTGCCTGATGCACAGCCTCGGTGCGGGGCTGCAGACCCCGCAGCGGGGCGCAGTTGCCGCTGGTCCGCGGGGCCGGCTCAGCAGCCGCAGCGGGAGCGGACGAGCGGCTGCTGGTCGCCGGGGCGGCCGCACGGCTCGGGGCCGGGGCGGACTTGGAAAGATAGCTGGAGGAGATCCACCCGGTGCGGTCGCCGACCTTCACCTGGGTAAAGCCATTGCTGGTCCGGCCGGTCACGCCGACGGAGTCGCCGTGGGCAGCGGAAGCGACCCGCTCGCTGGCGGCGCTGGCCTCGGAGCGGACGTTGACGGCAGCCGTGGTGAACATCCGCCCGGTGACGGCCGCACTCTCGCTCGGCTCCGGTGAGGTGGACATGGCCGTCAAGGCCTTGCTCTCACCGCGGGGTGCTGCTTCCCCCTCGGGCTCTTCGGTCGGCGCCTCGGCAGCCTTGGCGGCTTCGGCATCCGCCGCCAGGGCAGCATCGATAGCCTCGGCAGCGCGGTCTGCGTTGCGGGACACGGACTCCGCGTCACGGGACGGCAGCGCGGCGGCGGGCGCCGGCACAGCGCTCACACTCTGGGTCTCGGCACCCTTGGGCGCCAGGCCACCGAACGCCAGGCCCGAGGAGACCGCCATAACCAGCACAGCCGGGAGAGCAAACTTCCGCACGCCTGCGCGGAAGGCCCCGACGCCGCGCTCCTTGGGGGAGCTTTCGTCGGCAGCGCTCACAGCGCGCTGGGGCAGATGGTCGCGATTATCGTCAGACAAGGGTCTTCGCCTTCTTGAGATCAGATCGTTATCTTCGCGAAAAGTTAAACACGGGTTAACGACGTCTCAAAGTTGGGACCCCCAAAAATGGCACACTCTTCTGGCTCGTCAGACGCGATCGCCGTTCCGCCCTCTGGCGAAATCCACGATGAGGATCGCGAAAGTGTGGATGGCTCGCCGGATCGTCTCCGTCTCCTTGGTGTGCAGATGCATGACCGCGTTGCCCTCGATGAAGGTCAGCACCAGCCACGCCAGGTCACGAACGTCCGCCACGGTGATCTGGTTCTCGTGGATGGCGTCGAGGATCTGAAAGGCGCGCACGATGAGCTCCAGGCTGAGCTCGAGGCGGCGCTGGCCGAAGTCCTCCATCCCCGGGGTGCGGAGGGCATAGTTCAACAGTTCGTAGTAGGCGAGATCCTCATCCGGATGCTCCACCGCCCACTCGAAGGTGCTCAACAACATGAGCTCGACATTGCGATAGATGTCTTCTGTCAACACCGGGAAACGCTGGCTGTCACCGGCGTCGGCGATGACGCGTTCGACGAGCTCCCGCATGAACTCCTGCTGGGACTCGAACACATAGTGGAAACTCGCCAGTGGCATCCCTGCCTCGGCACAGATCGCACGCGTTGTCGCCGCGGGCACACCGCCACGAGCAATCACGCGAAAAGCCGCGTCAAGCAATCGCTCACGTCGAGTGGCCGGGGACATGCGCTTCACGGTTGCTCCGTCGGGTATAGAGGGTTGCACCCGCACACTATTGTTCGGATTACCGCACTCGCCCCGCACCTTCCATCCAGGGCGAAGTGTCG
Organism: Ammonicoccus luteus; assembly: GCF_050880385.1. Lineage (NCBI taxonomy): Bacteria > Bacillati > Actinomycetota > Actinomycetes > Propionibacteriales > Propionibacteriaceae > Ammonicoccus > Ammonicoccus luteus. The sequence goes on along the minus strand of NZ_JBNZCI010000004.1, from coordinate 205,796 downwards.
GCGAATTTTTCCTTCATATTCTCTCAGGGAGTCCTCTTGTCAGCACAGCCGGAGACCGCGCAGGACAGTTCCCACAAGGGGCGAATCGGATGGGGTCTGGCGTGGGTGCTCAGCTTGGTCCTCGCGTTCATCCTCGGTCACCAGATGGGCTCCGGACAGGACTCGACGACCGGCACCGGTGTGCCGCCGACGCCACCCGCACCCACCGTCCAGCAGACCGAGCAGCAGGCTGCGCCCACGCAGGATCCGGCCGTCATGGACCTGTTGCGCAAGCTGCCGCGGCGCGCTGCGGATGACCCGCTCGCGAAGGGGTCGGTGGACGCGAAGGTGGTGTTGACGGAGTGGTCCGACTATCGCTGCCCCTACTGCGCCCGATGGGCGACTCAGACGCTGCCGGAGTTGCAGCGCTATGTGGACGACGGGACCCTGCGGATCGAATATCGGGACATGGCGGTGCTCGGGCCGGAGTCCGTCACCACGGCGATCGCGGCGCGATCTGCGGCGCAGCAGGGCAAGTTCTGGGAGTTCTACAACGTCGTCTTCGAACGCCTCGCCCAAGGCGGTCAGCCTGACCACTCCGTGCCCGCGCTGATCGAACTCGCCCGCACGGCGGGGGTGCCGGATCTGGCCCGGTTCGAGGCCGATCTCGCCGACCCCGCCCTCCAGGACGCGGTGGCGACCGATTCGCACGAAGCGCAGCAGATGGGGATCACGGGGACACCGTTCTTCGTCGTCAACACCACGGTCATCAACGGTGCCCAGCCGACCCAGGAATTCATCGCCGCGATCGAGGCCCACGCGAACGAGTGAGGGCATCCGACGCGAGCGTGCGCGCGGTTTCGCGAGCAGGTCAGGACAGCGTCATGAACAGCTTCTCCAGCTCCTCCTCGGTGAGGAGCTCGTGGCCGGGCGCGGTTTCCCCGGCGATCGATTCACGAAGCGTGCAGGCCATGATCTTGAAGCCGGCGCGGTCGATGGCCTTGGAGACTGCGGCGAGTTGGGTGACGACGTCCCGGCATTCGCGACCATCCTCGATCATCGTGAGGACAGCGGCGAGCTGACCTTGGGCGCGACGGAGGCGGTTGAGCACCTGCTTTCGGCTGGCTTCGTCCTTGATCATGGCGGTCCCTTCTGTCCAGTGTGATGAGTGTACCCGCCCGGGTATATCCCGATCACCCGCAGGACTCCTCGCGACCCCTCTCCTCTTATACCCTGATTCGCACGGCCAATGGCGGCCACAAGCGTGCCTCAAGAAGGAGGATCCATGGGTTTCATGGACAAGTTGCGCAACGAGTTCGTCGACATCATCGAGTGGCTCGACGACTCACGCTCGACGTTGGCGTGGCGCTTCCCGCGCTACAACAACGAGATCAAGAACGGCGCGGAACTGATCGTCCGTGAGGGTCAGGAAGCGGTGTTCGTCTATCGGGGTCAGCTGGCCGACAGGTTCGGCCCGGGTCACTATCAGCTGACGAGCGAGAATCTTCCGATCATGTCCACCCTCCAGGGCTGGAAGCACGGGTTCAACAGCCCCTTCCGGTCCGAGGTCTATTTCATCAACACGCGTCCGGTGACCGATCTTCGCTGGGGCACGGCCAACCCGGTGACCGTCCGCGATCCCGACTTCAAGATGGTCCAGGTGCGGGCGAACGGCCTGTGCGTGGTGCGGGTGATCGATGCCGCAATTTTCCTGCGCCAGGTCATCGGCACCGACGCCTCGGTGGACATCGACGAGATCGCGGAATTGCTGCGTCGGGTGATCACCCTTGCGTTCTCCGACATGATCATGGAGACGCGTCTGGGTGTGATCGATCTGCAGGGTCGGCAGGTCCAGCTCGCGGAGCAGTTGCGGGCGTTCACTGCGGAACGGGTGGATGACGAATACGGTCTCGCGATCGACTCCATCACCCTCAACATCTCTCTCCCCGAGGAGATCACGCAGGCGATGACCCGCGGCGTGGCGCGGGGTGTCGAGGAGAGCGGCTGGGTCAACAACCTGGGCGACATGCAGCGCTATCAGCAGGCGAAGGCGGCCGACGCGATGTCGGCGGCAGCCGGGAACCCCGGCGGTTCGGGGATGATGGGCGACATGCTCGGCGCCCAGATGGGCATGATGCTCGGGCAGCAGATGAACCAGCAGATGCAGCCGGGTTACGGTCAGGGCCAGCAGGGCGGGTTTCCGGGTTACCCGCAGGGGGGTACGCCGGCCGCGCCGCCTCCGCCCCTGCCGACCGCCGTCACCTATCACGTGGATCAGGGCGGACAGGCGACCGGGCCGTTCAACGTGCAGCAGCTCCAGCAGGCGCTGAGCGCCGGCCAGCTCACGGCCTCGACACTCGTGTGGTCGCAGGGCATGGCCGGCTGGACCCCGGCGGGCCAGGTCCCGGCGCTCGCCGGTCTGTTCGCGGAGCCGCCGCCCCTGCCGGGCACGCCTCCACCGCCTCCCCCGAACGCCGGCAGCCCGTCATGAGCGCCGTCCCACCTCCCCCGCCGCACAGTTTCGGCGGACCGCCTCCCCCGCCCGCACAGGGCGGACCGGGATATGGGCCTCCCCAAGCCGGGCAGGGTTACGGGCCACCTCCCCAGGGCGGCGACGGGTACGCACCTTCACTGCCCCCGCAGCAGGCCGGCCCACCACGGCCGGCATCCCCACCGCAGCAGTTCGCCGCACCGCCCACGTATGGCGCTCCGGAGACCTACGGATCACCGGCGACCTATGGGCCGCCGCCGGAGGCGTACGGTGCGCCGCCCCCCATGCCGAGCCCGGACGCGATGCCCGCCCCGCCGCCGCTGGGCGACCCGGGCCCCGACCGGGCGGCACTGCACTCGACCGAGGTCACCCGCACCTATCCCTGCACCGCTTGCGGGGCCCAGTTGGTGTTCGACCCGAGATCCGGTCAGTTGCGCTGTCCGAGTTGTGGCACCCGCTCGGACGTGAGCGGATCGACGGCGCCGATCCAGATCGTCAAGCACGACCTGGCCCAGGCGACCCGAGCGATTCGCGCGGCGGCCGCGCTGCCGACGGCGCTGGAGCGGGAGGTCGTCTGTCAGGCGTGTGGCGGGCGGACGTCCTTCACCGGGACCCTCACGGCGACCCGGTGCCCCTATTGCGCGACCCCTGTGCAGCGGGACGACCTGAAGGACGTCCCGAGCCGCCTGCCGGTCGACGGCATGCTGCCGTTCCGGGTCGACGACAGAACCGCCCGGGAGAACATCGAGAAGTGGATCAATTCCCGCTGGTTCGCCCCGAAGGAGTTCAAGTCCTATCGCGAGCTCGGCTCATTCGAGAGTGTCTATTTGGCCTACTTTGCGTATGACGCGCACGCCACGGCGACCTATTCCGGGCGTCGGGGCGACAACTACCAGGAACGGGTCCGGGATGGGGACGGCTGGAAGACGGAAACGAAGACCCGGTGGCGCAACGTGTCCGGCACCGTCCAGCAGGATTTCCGCGACTTCATGCAGTGGGCCAACGACGGGCTGAACGAATCCCATGTCGCGGCACTCGAGCCGTGGCCGCTGCAGGAAGCAGTCCCCTATTCACCCGAATATGTCGCGGGGCACCTGGGTCGCACCTACGACATGGACGCCGACGAGACGTTCGGCAGGCGCGCCCGGGGCAAGTTGGAATCCCGCGTCGAGGACACGATCAAACGTGACATCGGCGGGGATCATCAGCAGATTCGGCACAAAGACGTGCGCTTCGACGCCATCGCGTTCGCCCACGTGCTGCTGCCGGTCTGGCTGCTGACCGTGACCTATCAGAGCAAGCCCTATCAGGTGCTGATGAACGGCGTCACCGGCGAGGTCCAGGGCGAGCGCCCCTGGAGCAAGGTCAAGCTGGCGCTCGCGATCGGTGCCGGCGTGCTGATCATCGCCGCCCTCGTCGTGTTCATCCTCGCGATGCAGAACTAGGGATCGGAGCAGGGGGACCTTCGGGTCCCGCCTGCCTCCCCTGGCATCCGGTCAGCGCAGTTCGATCGTTTGGAGCATCTCGTCGACCGGCGGCAGATCGTCGGCGTGGCACAGCGCTCCCGAAGCCAGCATGGCGTGGATGAAGAACCCACGTTCGAGGAAGTTGCGGGCATCGTCCGCGGTGCCGCCGGCGCGTTGGACAATTTCCACGATCTCGTTGATCACCCGGCGGGATTCCTGACCGATCGCCGGCACATACGACGAGGTCAAGGCCTGGAAGATCATGAGCAGGACTTCCGAGCGGTCCTCAAGCATGTCGCGATAACCGGCACCGAGGGAGGCCATGGAATAGGGCTCGTCAGGGTTCACGTTGGCGTTGAGCAGTTCCAGCACTTGTTCGGAGGCTCTGCGGTGGGCCGCGATGAACGCGTTCTCCTTGTTTCCGAACACCTGGCTGATCCGTGGCTGCGAGACACCTGCCTCGGCGGCAATGTCCGCCAAGGTGCTGCCGCCGAATCCCTTGCGCGAGAAGGCCCGGATAGCGGCGTCGATGATCTCCGCTCGACGGTCCGTCTGTGGGGCTGTCGAAGTGGTCACTTGCCCAGAATAGTCCAAGAATCCTCTCTTCAATATCGATAAGGAGACGTAGGAGTTGAGGGCAGGCGTCGCAGGGTCCGGCATCGACACCGATTTGGTTGCGAAGTTACCGCTCAGTACGCATACTTGTGTTACTCAACAGTAGGTTCGTCCCGATGGAGTGACCATGACCCACTATCAGTCCAACCTTCGCGATATCCGGTTCAATCTTTTCGAGGTCTTCGGGCGCCAAGACCTGCTGGGCAGCGGTCCCGCCGAGGACATGGATCGTGAAACAGCCGAAACAGCGCTCGCCGAAATGGACCACCTCTGCCGGACAAAGTTGTCCGATGCGTTGCTGGAGGATGACCGCAATCCACCGATCTTTGATCCTCAAAGCCATTCCGTTTCAATGCCGGAAACGACCAAGATGGCGTACAAGGCCTATATGGACAGCGACTGGTGGCGACTGGAGCTGTCCGAGGACTTGGGCGGCGTGGAAACACCGCCATCTCTGCGCTGGGCCGTGCTGGAGCTGATCCTGGCCGCGAACCCTGCGCTGTATATGTACTCCGCCGGCCCCAAGTTCGGCCAACTCGCCCATCAGCTCGGCTGCGAGCGGGACAAGAAGATCGCCCATCACATGGTGGAGCGCCAGTGGGGCGCGACCATGGTGCTGACCGAGCCCGATGCGGGTTCCGACGTGGGCGCCGGCCGCACCAAGGCGTTCCCGCAGGCCGACGGCACTTGGCACATCCAGGGCGTCAAGCGCTTCATCACCTCGGGTGAGCACGACCTCACCGAGAACATCATGCATCTCGTGCTCGCGCGGCCGGTCGGCGTTGACGGCGCCGGAGGCCCGGGCACGAAGGGCCTGAGCCTCTTCCTGGTCCCGAAGCATCACTTCGACGTCGAGACCGGTGAGCTGACTGGTGAACGCAACGGGGTCTTCGCGACCAACGTGGAGAAAAAGATGGGCCTGAAGGTCTCCACGACGTGCGAGCTCACCTTCGGCGGGACCGACGTGCCGGCTGTGGGCTGGCTCCTCGGGGAGGTCCACAACGGCATCGCCCAGATGTTCCACGTGATCGAGCATGCGCGCATGATGGTCGGAACCAAGGCGATGGCCACCCTGTCGACGGGTTATCTGAATGCGCTGGAGTACGCCAAGACGCGCGTCCAGGGCGCCGATCTCACCACCCCGGCCAAGGATGCCCCACGGGTGACGATCACCCATCACCCCGATGTGCGGCGCTCCCTCATGACGCAGAAGGCGACGGTGGAGGCCCTGCGGATGCTGGTGATGTTCACGGCCGTGCAGCAGGACAAGGTCTGGCTCGCCGGGCATGAGGGCCGCGAGGACAAGTCGGCGGAAGCCGTGAACGACCTGCTCCTGCCGATCGTGAAGGCGTACTGCTCGGAACGCGCCTGGCTCCTCCTCGGCACCGAGTCCCTCCAGACCTTCGGCGGTTCGGGCTTCCTGCAGGACTATCCGCTGGAGCAATACGTCCGGGACGCCAAGATCGACACTCTCTATGAGGGCACGACGGCCATCCAGGGCCTCGACCTGTTCTTCCGCAAGATCGTCCGTGATCGCGGCCGTGCCGTGCAGACGGTGTCAGCGGAGATCGAGGCCTGGCTGGAGACCGAAGGGCCGCTGACCGAGGAGCGGGCGCTGCTCGCTCGCGGCGCCGAGGACTGTGCCCTCATCCTGGCCACGATGACGCAGATGATGATGGCGGTGCAGGAGCGTCCGACCGAGCTCTATCGGGTCGGGCTGAACACCACTCGCCTGTTGATGTGCCTCGGCGACCTCCTCTGCTCCTGGCTCCTCCTCCGTGCCGGTGAGATCGCCCAGGCCGCTCTGGACGAGGGTGGACTGTCGGACAGCGACCGTGACTTCTATACCGGCAAGGTCGCCGCGGCCAAGTGGTTCGCCCGCACCCAGCTCCCGCGGCTCACGGCCGAACGCAAGATGGCCGAGGCAGTGAACCTGGAGGTGATGGAGATTCCGGAGGCGGCGTTCTGATCGTGGTGGTCACCCAGCTCGGGTTAACTCCTCAGTAACAGTCGGTGCCAACCCTTGCGGCGGCTCCCGGGCATGCGAGAAGTTGTCCCGGAGCCCCGTGCGGACGCGCAGCCCGTGCGGATCGCGCTGGGGGATCGAATCATCGGGCGTCCGCTCGAAGCGGCCGCCGGTTCTGTCCCATCACCGCAAGGAGAACCCATGCAGATCCGTCGCCGGATGGGTGGGGGCGCGTTCGCGTGTGCGATCGCCCTCACCGCCGGAACCCTCGCGCAGACTGCCCTGCGTACGCGGCGCCGGTTCCCGGTCTCGAGGGCACGACTCGCCCGGTGATGCAGTCGGCGTCGTACGCCTCGCTGATCGGCAAGATCGATCTCGGCCTCAACGCAGAGGGTCAGGTCGACTGCTATGCGATGAGCAACAACGCAGTGACGATGTCGAACGCCGACGCGCTGGCTTATCCCCGCGCGGCCGCGGTCAAGACGCTCGTCGACCAGACGCTGGCCCAGGCCCAGGTCATCGGCGCACAGGTCGTCGGCAACGCGTCCGCCCCGATCACCCGCGGGCTGTCGGGCACCGGTGACAACCGCGCGGTCGAGTCGACCATGACGAACCTCGTCGCCCAGATGTTCCGCGAGCAACTCGGCAGCAACGATCCCGAGTTCATCGGTGTCCAGAACCCGGGTGGCACCCGCGCCGACTTCGACGCCGGAGAGATCACCTATCAGGAGGCAGCGTCGATCCTGCCGTTCGCGAACACCCTGATGACGACCCAGCTCACCGGTGCGCAGGTGAAGACCATGCTCGAGCAGCAGTGGCAGCGGGATGCCGCGGGCAATGTCCCGTCGCGGCCGTTCCTGGCGCTGGGGCTGTCGGAGAACGTGACGTACACCTATGACGAGTCCCGCCCTGAAGGTGACCGCATCACGTCAATCACCGTGAACGGTGCGCCGATCGACCCGGCGAAGCTCTACACCATCGGCTCCGGTTCGTTCCTCATTTCCGGTGGCGACAACTTCCGGGTGATCGCCGACGGCGTCAACGCCCGGGACACCGGTCGTGTCGACCTGGAGGCCTGGGTTGACTGGATCCGAGCGCAGGAAACCGTTTCCCCGGACTATGCACGTCGGGGCGTTTCGGTGAGCCCGCTGCCGACCGAGCTCGTCGTCGGCGCGCCGGTGACGATCGCCGTGGGTGTTCCCCAGGGCACCACAGCCCTCGACACCCTGGACATTCACACCGGCACGGTCAAGAACACCCAGCTCGAGGCCGTGCTGATCCTCGGGGGCACCGAGATCCCGGTCGGTTCGGCCGCCGTGGTCGACGGCCAGGTCGCCGCGCTCGAGATCACCGTGCCGGCCGGCACGGCTCCCGGTGCGGGCACACTCGAACTGCGCGCCTCCGCGTCCGGCACCCTGATCACCATCCCCGTGACGGTCACCGGCGGCACCACGGAGCCGACGCCGACCCCGACACCCAAGCCGGACAACCCCAACAAGGGTCCGGGCAACAACAGCGGCCACGACAACCCGAACCGTGGCCCGGGCAACAACAGCGGCCACGACAACCCCAACCGCGGCCCCGGCAACAACAACGGGCAGGGCCCGGGCAACAACAAGGGCCAGGGCAACACGGGGAAGGGTGAGGTCAAGAACGCTCGCTGACCCGATCTGCCGGGCTGCGTCCCGGACGGGCTGATGCAGAACCGTTCATGCTGAACACGCGCGGCGCCCACCTTCCGATCAGGAGGTGGGCGCCGCTGCATTGGGTGGCGGTTCGCGCAGAAAGTGGAAAAAGGCACCTCAGTCCACGCCCGTACGCGGGACTGCGCGACACCGACGCGTGGTCAGCAGGACGGCAATGGCCTCGGAAACGGCAGAATGCAGGGCATGTCCTACAGCAACTCCGGATACTCCAGCAACCAGCCCGACCCCAACCAGGCCTGGGGCAACAACCCCAACCAGGGCTGGTCGGGCGACGACCAGAACCAGGCGTGGGGCGACACCGACCAGACCCACCCCACGTCCCAGTCCTCGGCGGGTTATCCCAGCTCCCAGTCCTCCGCGGGATATCCCAGCTCCCAGTCCTCGGCGGGATATCCCAGCTCACAGCCGTCGGGCGATTACGGGGACTCCCAGCAGATCGCAGCGAACCAGCACGGCGCCTATGGGGCACCGGGCGGATATCCGGCCCAGGCCGGTTTCCAGCAACAGGACGCTCACTCCGCACCGGGTGCCCAGCCGACCCAGGACGCCTATGGCCAGCAGGGATACGGCCAGGGATATGGCCAGCAGGGTGCCTACGGCCAGCAGGGCGTCCACCCCGCAGGCGCCAACCAGTGGTCCACGCAACGCAATGAGGACAGCTTCATCAAGGCCATCTTCGACTTCGGCTTCACCCGCTACGCAACCCCGTCGGTGGTGAAGATCCTCTACATCCTCGGCATCGTGGTGGGCGGGCTGGGCTGGTTCCTGTCCGGCCTGTTCTGGATCCTGATCGGTGGCGCTGCCTCGGCGTTCAACCCCTATGGAGGCGGTGGTGGCGGCGGCATGACCTTCATGGGTGTCCTGGCCTGGATCTTCGGCCTGATCCCGCTGTTCTTCTGGATCATCGGGCTGCGCGTGACGCTTGAGTACGCGCTCGCCACGGTCCGCATCAACCAGGACTCGAAGGTGATCCGGGAGAAGCTCGAGGCCTGATCCCTGGCCCGGGGCCCGGCGACCATGCGTCGGGCCCTGGGACAATCCTGCGAGGACGGTTCGGCCTGACCAGCAGAGTCGGGCCTCCGCCCGAGTAGGCCGTCAGAACAGCAGCGCCTGGCCGGGGTCTGCGAGGATCCGAGCGACGTCGGCAAGGAACAGCGACGATCCCTCGCCGTCCATGAGGCGGTGGTCGAACGACACCGCCAGCGTCGTGACCCACCGTGGCTCGATGCGCTCGTCCGCCCCTTCACCGACGACCCACGCCCGCCGGGCGATCTGACCCAGCGCGAGGATCCCGGCCTCGCCGGGGTTCAGGATCGGTGTGCCGGAATCGATCCCGAACGGTCCGACGTTCGTGATGGTGAACGTGCCCCCGCTCAATTCGCTCGGCTGCGTCCGACCCTCCTTCGCCCGCTCTGTGGCCTCGTTCAGCGCGTGCGCGAGTTCCAGGAGCTCCATCGATGCGGCGTCCGGGATGTTGGGCACCAGCAACCCGCGCGGTGTCGCCGCGGCGATGCCGAGGTTGACCCGGCCGTGATAGACGATCTCCTGCGCTTCTTCGTCCCAGGACGTATTCATCTCAGGCGTCCGGCGCAGAGCCAGACACACGGCCTTCGCCACCAGCAGCAGGGGCGAGACCTTCACCTCCCGGAACTCCCGGCGCTTGCGGATGCGCTCCAGCAGTTCCATCGAGGCCGTCACATCCAGGGTGACCCATTCGCTCGCGTGCGGGGCGGTGAATGCCGACGAGACCATGGCCGCGGCGGTGGCTTTCCGCACGCCCCGGATCGGTTCCCGCCGGTCCTCCAACCCTGGATGGCGATGCCGGGCCCCGCCCGCTGCCGCTCCGGATGCGGCCGGCGCCGGCGCAGCCGCCCGCGCCTCGAGGTGGGCATCGACGTCCGCGCGCGTGATCACCCCACCGTTGCCCGTCCCGGTGAGCTGGGTGAGGTCCACGCCGCGGTCCTTCGCATATTTGCGCAACGGCGGCTTCGCCAGGACTCTATTCGCCGACACCCGCGGCGGATGGTCCTGCTGGGCGGGCTGGCCCGGCTCGGGCAGCCGCTCACCCGACGCCACCCCGGTCGCGGGCTTCAACGGCTCGCGCGCATCCGACGGTCGCCCCACCGGCCCGGGGCTGTCGAAGGTCGCCTCGGCCTGCTCGTGAGCGGCAGCTGCGCCGGCGTCCGGCTCCCGGGTGCCTCTGCGGGTCCGCCGTTTCGTGGCCCCTTCGGTGGGGCCATAACCGACGAGGTTCGGTGTCCGTCCCGACTGCGCCGACTCCTCGTCGCCCGACCCGTCGTCGATGCGGATCAACGGCGCCCCCACCTCGACCGTCTCGCCGACCTGAGCCAGGAGAGCATCCACCCTGCCCGCCCAGGGAATCGGGAGCTCGACGAGCGACTTGGAAGTCTCGACCTCCACGACGATGTCGTTGATCTTCACCTCGTCGCCCTCCGCGACCAGCCAGCGCACGATCTCGGCCTCGGTCAGTCCCTCGCCGGGGTCGGTCAGGTTGAAGGTCTTCACGGCGTCCTCCGGTCGGTCCGCATCATGCGATCACATCAATAGGCAAACGAACGATCAACCGCATCGAGGATGCGATCGAGATCGGGCAGATATTCCTCCTCCACCCGACTGGGCGGATAGGGGACGTCGTAACCACCGACCCGCAGCACCGGCGATTCCATGTCATAGAAGCACTGCTCGCTCAGCCGGGCGGCGACCTCCGCGCCGAGCCCATAGGACACCTGCGCTTCATGCACCACGACCGCCCGGGAGGTCTTGTGCACCGACGCCACGATGGTGGCCATGTCGAGCGGGGACAGCGTGCGAAGATCGACGACCTCCAACGACCGCCCCTCCTCCTGCGCCGCATCGGCTGCCGCCAGGCAGGTCTTCACCATCGGCCCGTAACACAACAGCGTCAGGTCGGTTCCCTCCCGCACGACGCTCGCCGAGTGCAGCGGCATCGGTTCGTTGTCGGTGTCGACCTCCCCACGGTCGTGATAGCGCCGCTTGGGCTCCAGGAAGATATACGGATCATCGCTGGCGATGACCTGCTGGATCATCCAGTACGCATCGTTGGCGTTCGAGCACGTGACGACCTTGAGTCCGGTCGTGTGGGAGAAGTACGCCTCCGGCGACTCCGAGTGGTGCTCCACCGCGCCGATGCCGCCGCCGTAGGGGATCCGGATGACCACGGGGACCTTCATCGAGCCGCGGGAGCGGTGATAGATCTTGGCGAGCTGGGTGACGATCTGGTCGTACGCCGGAAACACGAACCCGTCGAACTGGATCTCGACCACCGGCCGATAACCGCGCATCGCCATGCCGATCGAGGTGCCGACGATGCCCGACTCGGCGAGGGGCGAGTCCATCACGCGGGTGTCGCCGAACTCGGCCTGCAGGCCCTCGGTGATGCGGAACACCCCGCCGAGCTTGCCGATGTCCTGGCCGGCGAGCACGACCTTCGGGTCGGAGGCCAGCGCGCGCCGCAGACCCGCGTTGAGGGCCTTGCCCAGAGTGAGCGTCTCGCCCATCACTCGTCCTCTCCGAAGCTGTCGGCATACGCCTCGTACTCCGCCTGCTGATCCATCAGATGTTGCGTCTTCTCCGCATAGACCAGATCGAAGCTCTCGGTCAGCGTCGGGTCCGGCAGCGCCAGCGTGCGTGCCCGGAGGTCGGCGGCGACCTCATCGGCCTCGGCCTCGAGCCCGTCGAGCCAGTCCTGGTCGATCGCGCCCGCAGTGAGCAGATAGGACCGGACGCGGACGATCGGGTCCTTCGCCTTCCACTCGTCCGACTCATCGCTGGTGCGATATTTCGTGGGGTCGTCGGACGTGGTGTGGGCGCCCATGCGATAGGTGTACGCCTCGATGAGCGCCGGGCCCTCCCCGCTGCGAGCGCGGTCGAGCGCCCAGGACGTGACCGCGTGCATCGCGAGCACGTCGTTGCCATCCACCCGGATGCCGGGAAATCCGAAACCGTCGGCGCGGCGCGCGATGGGGATCCGGGTCTGCCGGGTCGTGGGCACCGAGATCGCCCACTGGTTGTTCTGGCAGATGAACACGACCGGTGCCTGATAGGACGCGCTGAACAGCAGCGCCTCGTTGACGTCGCCCTGAGAGGTCGCGCCGTCCCCGAAGTACGCCAACACCGCCTCGTCCTTGTCCGGGTTGCCCGTGGCCGTCGCACCGTCAGCAGCGATGCCCATCGCGTACCCCACCGCATGCAACGACTGGGACCCGACCACCATCGTGTACGGATGGAAGTTGCCCGCATTGCCCGCCCACGAACCGAGGTCGACGCCACGGAACACCGCGGTGATCGCAACGGGGTCGAGATCCCGGCACCAGGCGACCGCGAGCTCGCGGTAGCTGGGAACGACGTAGTCGTGGGCCTTCGCCGCCCGGGCGGAACCGACCTGCGCCGCTTCCTGACCCGTCATGGAAGCCCAGAGGCCGAGTTGGCCCTGCCGCTGGAGCGCGGTGGCCTCGGAGTCGATGCGGCGACTCAGGACCATGTCGCGCAGGAAGCCCGCGAGCATCTCGTCGTCGCCGGCGAAAGAGAAATCGGGGTGCTCGACCCGGTCCCCCTCGGGGGTGAGGAGCTGCACCATGCCCGGGTCGTTCTGCAGATCGTCGCTCACCGCGCCCCTTTCCAACGGTTCCGTAGGTTGGTTCGATCAAAGCATGAAATACCCGCCGCACGCAGCCCCCGGGCCGTGATGTTCGATCGGTGATAACTCCGGTGGGGCGCCTGACACCACCGCTGCGTGGGCCGCGCTCAGTGGGACGTGTGCTCCAGTTCGACCGCACCACCCGATGCCTCGGCCAGCGCGGCCGCGATCTCGCCGGGTTCGCGGTCGAGGTCGGAGATGAAGTACGCCGCCCCCACCGGCGTCACCAACAGCCTCGGGCGTTCCTCATCGGTGACGACGAACCGGACCTCGTGCCACTCGAACTTCTTCCCGCGGGGGAACGCCACACCGTCCTCGGCGATCACGAACGCGAGCGGGTCGGTCTTCGGGCCCCGGGCGGCCTTGCGTCGGTGGTCCCAGCCCGCGTACACCGCGTACAAACCCGAGAACACCACCACCGCCGCGAAGAAATGCATCACGCCCTGGGCCTGGGTGAGCCACAGGACCAGCCCGACGATCACGACCACGGCGCCGGGCGCGATCAGCGCCGCAGTGCCGAGCGGCCCGGTCCAGAACGACCTATAGGTGGTCTGGGCCCGGGGGTTGATGCTGACGACCATGGGTTCCACGCATGTCAGCCTAGGCGCCGGTGCCCCCGGTGCCGCGCGTCTCTCGCCGACCGGCGGCGGATGCGGCCTCCCTGCCTCCTACCCTTGTCCGCATGAGCCAACCTTCCGGCCCGGGCGCGATCGCGCCGATGGGCCAGTCGCCGGTCCCGCACGGGCGCCTGCCGCAGTGGCCCGTGCTGCGCAAGAAGCAGGTCTTCGTCGTGCCGATCATCGCCATCGCGGTCGGCGCACTGGTCATGGGTCTGCTGATCGCCCTCCAGGTGATCACCGCGCCCACGCAGGCGCTGTTCGGCCTGTTCATCTCCGCGTTGGCGGCCATCGTCGGCATTCTGCTGCTCACCTGGCTGGACCGCTGGGAACCGGAACCGCCCCACCTGTTGATCTCGGCGTTCTTCTGGGGCGGCGGGGTGTCCCTGCTCTTCCTTGTCTTCGCCTATCCGGTCGCCCAGGCGGTGGGCGGTGACGGCGCGTTCTTCACGGCGGCCATCGCCGCGCCGCTGCTGGAGGAGTCGGCCAAGGGACTCTTCCTGGTCATCGTGATGCTGACCACGCGGCGCGGACGTGCCGAGTTCAACTCGTTGACGGACGCCGTCGTCTATGCAGGCTTCATCGGCATCGGGTTCACGTTCATCGAGGACATCGGCTATATCGCCGGCCAGACCACCGTCGGAGAGGCGATCGGCGTCGCCGCCCTCCGCATCGGGCTGGGCGCGTGGCTGCATTCGATCTTCACAGCCATGACCGCGATCGGCCTGTGGCTCGGCGTGACGAGCCGGGGACCGCTGCGCTTCCTCTATCCGTTCTTCGGCTGGTGCGTCGCCGTCCTTCTCCATGCGATCCACAACGGCTCGTCGTTCTTCGGGATCGGCGCGTTCTTCGCGGCCATCCTGCTGGTCATGTTGCCGGCAACCATCGCGATCATCGTGCTCGCCGTGCGCTCCCACCGCCGCGAGGGCGAGATCTTCCGGGGCCAGCTGCCGGCCATGGTCTACAACGGCTGGGTCACCCCGCAGGAGGCCAACTGGCTCACCAATCTGCGCTCCCGCCGGCTCGCGCTCAGCCACGCCAAGACCCAGGGCAAGCACGAACGCGCCCGGGTCGCCGCCTTCCGGGACCACGTGACCGAGTTGGCGTACGTCCGGAATCGCCTCGACCGCATGGGCCCGCCCTTCGCCCAGGAGCTGGTGCACCAGCACGACGACCTCGTCCGCCTCATCGAGGCCGACAAGCAGTGGGTCGCCGAGCACCTGCAGCCGGTCCCCCAGGGCTGGCATGAGGTCCCGCCGACCCCGGGCCAGGACTATCTGCCGGAGTCATTCGACCTTCAGCCGCCCCCGCCCGGCGGACCGCCGCCCATCGATCCGGACGCCACCCGGATCCGCTGATCGCAGCCTCCTCGCCGCCCCGCACCTCGTCAGGCCCTGACAGGGAGCGGGGCGGTTTGGGTAGATTCGGGGGCGTGACGATCTCGGTACGCATCATCCCGGCCGCCAGGCACCTGGACTTCATCCGGTCCCAGCCCTCGGCATCGTTCCTGCAGACCCCGGCCTGGGGGCAGGTGAAGTCCGAGTGGGAGTCCGAATCGCTCGGCTGGTTCGATGCCGACAACCAGATGATCGGCGCCGGCCTGGTGCTCTATCGCCAGGTGCCGAAGCTCAAGCGTTTCCTGGCTTATCTGCCCGAGGGCCCGGTCGCCGACTGGTCGAAGGTCGACGCGGCGACGTTCCTCCCGCCACTCGTCGAACACGTCAAGAACCACGGGGCATTCGGTGTGCGCATCGGCCCATCGTTGCTCGCGCGCGCCTGGGACGCCGACACGATCAAATCCGCCATCGCCGACGACGCTGTGCGCACGCTCTCCGAGGTCGAGCCGGACGAGACCAACCAGATCGCCACCCGTCTGCACAACGCGCTGCGATCCGGGGGCTGGCTGCCACCGAAGCCCGAGAGCGAGGGCTTCGCCGCCGGCCAGCCCCGGTTCAACTTCTGGCTGCCCCTGACGCATCCGGACGGTCGGGCCAAGACGGCCGACGAGGTCCAGAAAGGCATGAACCAGCTCTGGCGGCGCAACATCAAAAAGGCCGCCAAGTCCGGTGTCGTGGTGCGGCAGGGCACCCGCGGCAACCTCGCCGACTTCCACCGGGTCTATCTCGAGACCGCTGAGCGGGACAACTTCACCCCGCGCCCGCTCGAATACTTCGAGACCATGTGGGACGCGCTCCGAGCCGAGGATCCGGACCGGATCCGCCTCTATCTCGCGGAGCACGAGGGCGACCTCGTCGCGGCCACCACGTGGGTGCGGGTGGGTGAGCATGTCTGGTATTCCTATGGCGCATCAACCTCCGCCAAGCGAGAGGTGCGCGGATCCAATGCCATCCAGTGGCAGATGATCTCTGACGCGATCGATGCCGGCGCGACCGTGTATGACCTGCGCGGCATCACCGAGTCCGTGGCCTCCGACGACCCCCACCTCGGCCTCATTCAGTTCAAGGTCGGCACCGGCGGGCGGGCCGTGGAATATCCGGGCGAATGGGACCTGCCGATCAACCTGCCGCTCTATCGGGCCTTCGATGCATACATGAACCGCGGCGCCATCACCGCCCAGGTCAAGCAGGTGGCGAAGAACCCCCTTGGCCTGTTGGCTCGCGCCCTGCGTCTCACGGCCAAGCCCGTGGGCGCAGTCCGGACTCTCCGGAAAGCCATCGCGGACGGAAGGTGACCCGTCATGACCTGCCGAGTGATCGTCCTCCATTCCGCGTTCGGACTCACTGACGGGGTGCAGGAGTTCGCAGGTCTGCTGCGGGCCGAGGGCTGCACGGTCCAAGTGCCCGACTTCTATGACGGGCTCACCTTCGAAACGGTCACCCAGGGGGTCGCGCACCGCGATGAGGTCGGCTATCGGGAGCTGTACGCACGCGTCGCCGACCTCCCCGTCGACGGGGCCGCGCTCGTGGGGTTCTCACTCGGCGCATCGTTTGCACAGCGGTTGTGTCGGCCGGGAGTACGCCTGGTCTCGCTCGTGGCAGCACTCGACCCGTTGCCGCCGGACAAGTTGTGGTGCGGCGTCGACGTCCAGTTGCACCAGCTCGCCGAGGATCCCTGGGTGGACGACGAGGACGTCCCCGCCTTCCGCGCCGCGGTCGCCGCGGCGGGGGCGATGTTCGACCACTTCGTGACGCCGGGTGCCGGACACCTGTTCACCGAGCCCTCCCAGCCGGAATACGACCGCGACCTCACCGAGCTCACCGTCGATCGGATCGTGGCTGCGCTGTGAATATTGCGGCGCAATCCGCGCCGCGAACAGTCGCTCTGCGCTCCTCACGTCGTCGCTCGCCACGCTCGCTCCTTCGTTCGTCCGCGCAGGCCTGAGGCACGCTCCTCGGGGGCCACTGCCCCTCGAGTCGGCGGGTTCACGACAACGCAATCCGCGCCGCGAACAGTCGCTGGACTACACGGCGGCGCAATCCGCGCCGCGAACAGTCGCTCTGCGCTCCTCACGTCGTCGCTCGCCACGCTCGCTCCTTCGTTCGTCCGCGCAGGCCTGAGGCACGCTCCTCGGGGGCCACTGCCCCTCGAGTCTGCAGGTTCACGACAACGCAATTCGCGCCGCCACTCAGCGGGCCGGCGTACGATCTCCGCCCAGCAGTCCCACGACCAACAGCACGACCGTGCTGATGACGAGCAGGACGAACGACAACCCCACAGCCAGCGCGAGGTTCGACTCGAATCCGATAAAGATGGCGAGCGGCATCGTCTGCGTCACACCCTCGCGGTTGCCCGCGAAGAACAGCGTCGCACCGAACTCACCGAGCGCGCGGGCCCAGGCCAGGACCAGGCCGGTGAGAATCGCACGCCGCGCGACGGGGACCATGATGTGCCAGAACAGACCGAACTCGGAGGCCTTGTCGACCCGCGCCGCCTCCTGGATCGCCGGATCCACCTCCTCGAAGCCGATGCGCGCGGCGCGGACGAAGAACGGGCCGGCCACGAACACTTGGGAGAGCACCACCGCCGTGGTCGTGAACGGCAGGCTGATTCCCAGCGCCGCCAGCGGACCACCCAACCAGCCGTTCCGCCCGAACACCTCGAGCAGAGCGATCCCCGCGACCATCGGCGGGAGGACGATCGGCAGGTCGATCAGCAGGATGACGAGCGATCGGCCGGGGAAGCGCCAGCGGGCGAGCAAGTACGCCAACGGCAACCCCGTCACGACGATCAATCCCACCGCGAGCGCTGACGTCACCAGCGACAGGCGCACCGCGGCATGCACCTGGGCATCCCCGAGATAGGTGCCGAGCCCGCCGGTCAGCGCGACCCAGATGAGACCCGCGAGCGGGATCCCCAGCAGCCCGACGAGCAGCGCGGCGGGCGGGACGAACCAGGCGCTGTCACGTGCCCGCCGGACGCCGACGCGCTGTGGGGCAGCCGTCGTCAACGTCATGCGGTGGGCGGGAGATAGCCGACACCGCGCAGGACCTCCCTGCCACCGCCCGTGGTCATGAACTCGATGAACCGCCGGCCCTCCTCCGGGTGCTTGCCCGCAGTCACCGAAGCGATCTGGAGCGTGAGCTCGGTGTTCACCTCGTCCGCGATCTCGACGGTGGTGAGGCCCTTGGGATCGGCCGGCACGTCGGTCACGAACACGATCCCGGCGTCCGCCTCGCCGAGCTGGATCTTCTGGACGATCGGTTGCACGCCGAGCTCCCGCGACACCGTGTTCGCCTCGACCTGTTGGGTGAAGCCCGGGTGCTGCTGCTCGATCTTCTCGAACGTCTTGGCGGTGGTCATCCAGATCGGCAACGTCTGCGCCGCGAGCAGGACCTTGGCGCCCGGTTCGGCCAGATCGGTCACTTCGGTGATGTTCCCCGGGTTGCCGGGAGCGACGACCACGACCAGCCGGGTCCGGGCCAGGGGCGCGACGGTGTCCGGGGCGACCAAGCCCTTGTCGGCAGTGGTCTGCATGTCGTTGGGGTTGGCCGCGATCCAGACGTCGGGCGTCGCGCCCTTGTCGAGTTGTTCGCGCTGGATGGGCGTGTGACCCACCTCGAAGCTGACGGTGCCGTGACCCTCCTTCTGGTACGCCGTCGCCAGTGCCTTCGTGTGCGCCGCCAGCGCGCCCGGGGCGAACACGACGACTTCCTGGGGCGCCGGCGCGGGCGCGTCATCGCCCGTGGCTGCGGTCGGCTGCGTGCTCGTGCAGGCAACGACCGGGAGAAGGGCAAAGGCAGCGAGAGTGGCCAGCGCGTGGCGGCGGGACAGCATGGGCAGGCTCCTAGGGTTCGAAGTCACCCCAGATGTCGTCCTCGCAAGACCAGAAGTTCCCGTGATCTCCGCCACAGGCGGCGGTTGGCTGCCGTCGGCTCAGCCCGCCAACGGCCCGCGGCGGCCCAGGGTGGTCACCGAGTCGGACCACTGGTCGACCAGCTCCGCACGCGCCCGGGCGACCCGGGAGCGGATGGTCCCGACCGCGACACCGGCGATCGCCGCGGCCTCCGCATAGCTCAGCCCGAACACTTGGGTCAGCACGAGCGCCTCCCTGCGCACCGGATCCAACGACGCCAACATCCGCTCCAGCTCGACCCGTGCCGACGCGTCGGGCACAGTCAGCCGGTCCGCCGAGTCCGGTGAAGCCTCCGGCGGGCGGGTGGACTGCCGACGGAAGTGGTCGGCGGCAACCCGACGCGCGATCGCCAACAGCCACGTGCGCGCGCTCGATTCGCCACGAAAGCTGGGCAGGGCGTCCATGGCACGGAGATACGTCTCCTGCGTCAGGTCATCCGCCATCTCCCGGCCGGCGAGATGGGCGACGAAACGCCAGACGTCGGCCTGGGTCAAGCGGATGAATTCCCCCAGGGCCGGCCGGTCGCCGGCTCTCGCTTCGAGCGCCCGGGCCGTGACCTTCACATCCGCGCGGGCACGGGTCGAGCTCTTCGCATCGACCGCACGGTCGAGCAGCGGTCGGCGGGGGGTCATGCGCCTGACACTAGCGGTTAGGCTCCGACCATGAGGATTGTCCACTGCCCCGACCGGGAGCTGTGGCGCAGCGCGCTTTCTGCTCGGCTGGACGGCGAGGAGCGGGCGATCGGGGACGCCGAATTGGATGCCCACCTGCGTCGCTGCGCGGAATGTGCGGAGTGGTACGCGGGGCTGGGGCGGGTGACGGATCACCTGCTGGGTGCGGACCTCGTCGGGCCGGACCTCAGCCTCAAACTCATCGGCGCGACAGAGGCCCACATTTGCGGGTGCCATGTCGGCGAGGCGTGCGAATGCACCGATTGCCAGTGCACTGACTGCACCTGCGGACGCACGGGCTGACCAGCGTGGCCCGGCAGGGCAGATGAAGTGGCCGGGCATCGCTGAACCCGCGCGGGGACTCTGGGGACGCACGAGTCCATTGCGCCAGTTCGTCGGCCGCTCGTGCGATGCTGAGGCGCATGACACGGACCCTCCTCGCGCTCGACGGCAACTCGGTGCTGCACCGCAGTTTCCACGCCGGCGCCCGGACGGGTTATCGCACGGGGGACGGACGTCCCGGCTGGGCCGTGCGCGGTTTGCTGGACCAACTGGTCGCGGCGGTCGACCGCGCCTGCGCCGATGTGGTGGTGATCGGCTTCGACGATCCGGACGCGTCGACGCGGCGGGAGCGGTGGCCTGCGTACAAGGCGCAGCGCCCCGACAAGCCCGACACCCTCGTGACCCAGCTCGCCGATGCCGTGGAGCTGCTGCGCGACATGGGCGTGCCGGTCATGGTGCCCGCGGGGCTGGAGGCCGACGACGTGCTGGCCGCCGCGTCGCGGGCTGCGCGGGACGCCGGGTGGCAGAGCGTCCTCGCGACCTCCGATCGCGATGCGTTCGCCCTGATCGACGACTCGACGCGGGTCCTCCGGATCATCAACGGTGGCGTGGACGCCTCGCCGATGCTCACCCCCGAACGGTTGACGGTGCTCACGGGGGTGACGCCGCGGCAATACCGGGATCTGGCGGCGCTGCGGGGTGACCCCTCGGACAACCTCCCGGGCATCCGGGGCATCGGAAAGGTTCTCGGCGCCCGACTGCTCGCGGAGTTCGGCTCGGCGGAGGCAATCTTCGCCGACCTGGACGCCGGTGGCGCGCGCTGTCGTGCGTGCGCGGGGGCAGCGGTCACCGCTCGGCTCGGCGGCG
Organism: Ammonicoccus luteus; assembly: GCF_050880385.1. Taxonomy (NCBI): domain Bacteria; kingdom Bacillati; phylum Actinomycetota; class Actinomycetes; order Propionibacteriales; family Propionibacteriaceae; genus Ammonicoccus; species Ammonicoccus luteus. The sequence continues at coordinate 185,144 of NZ_JBNZCI010000004.1, read as the reverse complement.
ACCACGCCCGGGAGCGTTGGGCTCTGAACCTGGCCATCATGACGCCCGACCCGGCCGCGGTGCTGGACCCGAGCGTGTTTCATACCCCGCTGCCCCTGGCAGCCAAGCCGGTGCGCCGGGGGTTCGCGCGCTATGGGCTGTCTCCCCGCACGGCGCTCCGCGTCCTCTGCGGCGAGTCCGCGCCACCCATGCCGAACCCGTGGGATCACGACCCGTCCTGGCAGCCGGCCCCGAGGGTCGTGCGCAAGTTCCCGCCGCTGCCCAGGAAGACCCCTGTTCTGCAGGAGACCCTCTTCTGACGTGCAGAACTGACCTGGTTTCAACACGTGCCCGGTCTTGCGGCGCGAGTGGAACGAGCCGCTATACCCTTTCCCCTGTGACTGGGCTGACTCTGACGATCGACTCCACCCGCTGGCACGATCACCTGCGCGCGCTGGCTGACCGCGTGCCCGGACTCGTCCCGGTGGCCAAGGGCAACGGTTATGGCTTCGGGCTGCCGCGCCTGGCCGAGGAGACGAAACGACTCGGTCTGAAGACCCTCGCGGTCGGCACGCCGGCCGAGGCGGCGGCGATCCGTGAGCACTTCGACGGCGATGTCGTGATCCTGTTGCCCTGGGAAGCCAACGATCCCCATGCGGTCGAGCAGGCCCGCGATCCGCGGGTGATCGTCACGGTTTCCCGACTGACCGATCTCGAGATTCTCGCCAACCTGGGCGGCGATCGCCCGCGGGTGCTGATCGAGGTGCTCACCTCGATGCGTCGCCACGGGCTCGAGGAGGAAGACCTGCCGGCGGTGGCCACCTGGCGGGAACACCTCGACATCGAGGGCTGGACGATCCACCTCCCGATGCGCGGCGACAAGGACCACAACCGGGTCGAGGCCGACCAGCTCGGCCGCGCGGCCCTGGACGTCGTCGATGCCCCGCTGTGGTTCTCCCATCTGCCGACCAATGACTATCTGGCCATGGCGTCCCGTCTTGGCGAGAACCGGGCCCGCCTGCGCATGGGCACGACGCTGTGGCTCGGCGAGCCGAGCGCCCTCAAGACGACCGCGACCGTGCTCGACGTGCATCCGATCAAGCGCGGCGAGCGGGTCGGCTATTGGCAGCGGCCCGCCCAGACCGACGGCTATGTCGTGGTCGTGTCCGGCGGAACGGCCAACGGCATCGGGCTGGAGGCTCCGACCTCGGCGAAGACCCTGAAGTCCCGTGCGGTGTCGTTCGCGACCGGCGCGCTGGAGGCGGCGGGGCGGGCGTTGTCTCCGTACACCATCCTCGGCGAGAAGCGCTGGTTCGCCGAGCCACCCCACATGCAGTCGTCCCTGCTGATCCTGCCCAGCAAGGTCGATCCCCCGAATGTGGGCGACGAGCTCCCGGTGGACGTGCGCAACACGATCGCGACGTTCGACCAAGTCCTGTTCGTCTGATCCCCGCGGTCAGCCGCACGGGACCGGGGCGCCCCGGGGGCTGATGCTCCGAATCCCCGATTCGTCCAGGGCGACGTCGGCCACAAGCCGTTCGCAAGCAGGATCGCCCTCCGCCTGCAGCCGCGCCCAGGACACGGTCACCGCACCGCTGTCCGATGGCGCCGACACGATGTTGAACGCATAGGTTCCGCGGTGCTCGACGTCGAGCTCTTCTCGGGTCCAGTCCTCCCGCAGCCCACCGGTGAGCGTCCCGCGAGCTCGGTCCCAGTCGCCCGCATTGAGTGCGCCGAACCACTGACCCAGTTGGGTGCGCAGAGCCGCCGGGGCTGCACCGCCGACCGTCGTGACGATCCGCGGACCGGTGGCATTGAGACACGGCTCCATCGCCGGCGGCATGCCGGTGGGCCCGAGCAGCGGATCGGCCACGGTGTCCAGGCCGGCCACGACGAGATCGTCCTGGTCGTCGGCGGCCTGCAGAACCACGCCGAGCAGGCGTCCGTCCTCGCCCACGACCGGGGAACCGGCCAGCCCGGGGTCGAATTCGCCGGTCATCCGGCGGATCCCGGGATGCCGACCGTCCGGTGACTCGAGCGTGAGGCCGGCCTCCGTGATGGTGCCGACGCCGATCCGGGCACGGCCGCGTGCAGGCTGCTGCGATTCGGTCGTCCAGCCGAGGAGGGCGACCTGGTCCCCGACCGCCAACTGCTGCGTACCCAACTCGAACCCCTGCCCCACCATCGCCACGTCCGGCCGCAACAACGCCAGACCGGAGACCGTGTCGATCTTCGCGACGTCGGCGGGCACGATGCGGTCACCGCTGAGCACCGCGATCGATCGCGCTCCGGATACCGCGCGGGCCGAGGTCACCAGCAGCCCCTCGCTGCCGAACTGGAACGCGGTCCCCACGCCGGTCCCGGTGCAGGTCGTCGCGAGAATGCGATGGGTCCCGGACGCAGCGCGGTGCGCCACCTCCGCGAACGGCCCGTCCGACGGGCCCTCGGGCGTCTCGAGAGGTTCGGGCGAGACCGACTGAACCGGCGCGGCCGGCGATCCGGGCGACGGCGGCGACCCAGGCAAGGCGGCGAGTCCGGCACCACCGGCAGCACGAATGACGAATGCCACGGCGACCCCCGCCACGATCGCCAGCACGAAAATGCCCGTGACAAGGGCGATCACTTTTCGCGACAGCCGCCCGCACGACGGGCAGGCACGAGCACCGGCAACAAGGGGATTCCCGCACGCGGGGCAGGTGTGGTCCATTCGTCCCCCTCCCGCGGTTGGATCTGGGGTCAGGCTACCCGCTGACGGCCCGCCAACCGGAGCTGCGGATCATCCCGGGCTTCGGATCAACCCCGGAGCTTGACCCGCATGGCCGCGGTGTCCGCCTCGGTCCATCCCATGCGCAGGAGCATGCGTTCGACGCCGCCGTGCTCGGACTCTGCGTACTCCAAGAAGGCCCGCATCGTCTCCGGTCGCGTCATGTGCGACTCGAGCGGCCGCCCGGACAGGTTCTCCCGATAGGTCTCCGAGACGATCAGCCGATCGACGATCAGCTGCATCCGCTCGCTGGAGGCCGCATAGTCCTCGACGACCGCGCCCGGTTCGGCGCCCGCGAGCACCAGCGACAGCGCTACCGCGGTGCCGGTCCGGTCCTTGCCGGCGGCGCAGTGGACGAGGGCGGCGCCCGGGGCGTACGCGATCGCGCGGAGCGCCGCCAGCACCGATTCGGGGCGTTCGTTGAGGAAGGAAAGATAGGTGGAGGCGAACTTGTCCTGCACCCGGATGCTGGGCTGATAGCCCGAGAACGGAAGCGCCCGGCCTGGGAGTTCGTTCCCACGTTTGTCGCGGCGGATGTCCGCGGCCTCGGTCCGGCCATCGGGCAGGACGTCCGCGGTGTCGTTGACCTCGTCACGGTCGTACTGCTCCGGGATGAACGAAAAGTGATGGATCCGCACGCGCGGATGACCCACCAGGGGTCCCGGTCCCTCGTGGTGCACCTCGAAGGTCGACCGCAGATCGATCACATCGGAGACCCGCAGTTCGAGCAGCCGGTCGATGTCGGCCCGCGTCAGCCCCTGCAAGTTGTCGCTGCGAAGCAGCCGCCCGGGACGGATGATGTCGCCATCGACCGTCGGTGTGCCCCCGACGTCCCGCGCGTTGACCAACGAATCGAACTCCAGCCACCTCACTCTTCGATCGTAGACAGGGCGCGGTGAACGGCCTATGACGCCCACCATCGTCATGCTTGAATCGCCGGGGACAAGGAGGACACATGACCGCGACCAGCACGAGGACCGAAGAGGCGGACGTCCCCGTCGGAGAGTCGCGTTGGGCGCGATTTCGGGCGGGGGTACGCCGTCAGCCACGCTCGGCGTGGGTCTGGTCGGGGCTTGCGTTCGTGGCGTACTCACTGTTCTCCACTCTCCAGTGGCGCCGATTCGAGTCCCCTTCCTATGACCTCGCGATTTTCACCCAGATCCTGCAGCGGTACGCCCGCTTCGAGGCACCGATCGCCACTGTGAAGGGCGCGGACTACAACGCGCTTGGCGACCATTTCCACCCTCTGCTCGCGCTGCTGACCCCGTTCTATGCGGCGTTCCCCAGCGCGTTCACCCTCCTCATCCTCCAAGCCCTGCTGGTCGCGGTCTCCGTGTTCTTCATCGCCAAGACCGCCCACGAGCACCTCGGCGCCGCGGGCGGATGGCTGATCGGTGGTACCTACGCCTTCTCGTGGGGCGTCCAGCAGGCCGTCGCCGTGCAATTCCACGAGGTCGCGATGGGCGCACCGATCCTGGCGATCAGCCTCTGGTTGATGATGCGGGAGCGCTGGGTGCCGGCGGCGATCTGGGCGGGCTTGCTGGTCTTCATCAAAGAGGACCTCGGACTCACGGTGTTCATGATCGGCCTCGTGCTCGCCTGGCGGTCCAGACGGTTGGTTCTGGGTGCCCTGCTGTCGCTGTGGGGTGTGGTGATGTTCGGGCTCACCGTGATGGTGATCCTGCCGACGTTGAATGCGCACGGACAGTACGACCACAGCCGCAACATCTCCGCGGACCAGCTGGGCAACCCCGTGCGGGTGATCGGCGAGATCGTCACCAGTGACCAGCGCATGAGCACAGTGCTGCTGCTGGTGATGTGCACGGGGCTATTCCTGGTGCGCTCCAACCTCGGGCTGCTCGTGCTGCCGACGCTCGGCTGGCGGTTCGTCTCGACGAACCACGGGCACTGGGGGACGACCTGGCACTACAGCCTCATGCTGATGCCGATCGTCCATGTCGCAGCGGTCGACGGCATCATCCGGCTGCGTCGCTCCGATTCGGCGTTCCTGAGGGCGTACGCACGCCACGGTGCGGTCATCATCGCCACCTTCGCGGTCGCCATCAGCAACCAGCTGCCGCTGTTCCAGTTGCGTGATCCGGTCCAGTGGCAGACAGGTCCACGGCAGGAGTCCGCCCGGAAGGTGCTCGAGGCCGTGCCCGGGAACACGGTGGTCAGCACGGACATCTCACTCATGCACTACCTGTTGTCGGATGATCGGCAGGTCTATTTCGCGGGCATGCCGGGAAATCCCGTCGAGGACTATCTCGTGGTCGACAAGACCGCAGGCGGCTGGTCGGGCCCGGTGGACGCCGCGGAATACGGGAGGACACTGCATCCGGGCACACGGTGGGAGACCGTCCTCGACGAAAACGGCTATCAGGTCGCACGCCGCTTGGAGTGAGTGATCGCGGCGTCACCCTTTGACCCGCACGACGGGTCAAAAGGTGAGCGCCCGGACGTTCCTACCCGCCCGGGAACCGGTGACCGCCCCTACGCAACGACCGGAAGCTCTCTGGCGAACCGCTCCGGCGACGCGGTCCGTTTCCGGACCACGGCTCCGACGGAGGCGGCCAAGCCGATCAGCAACCACAGCAGCGTCATCCCCACCGCCCCGGTCACTCCGGTGCCGTCGGTGATGATCGCCCGCACCCCGTTGAGCACCGGTGTCAGCGGCAGAGCGGGGATGACCACGTCGAAGAGCGCCGGCAGCGCCGACAGGATCCCGCCCGCTGCCGCAAGGGTCACCAGAGCGACCGAGATGATGCGCCCCACGCCACCGAACCAGGCAACGAGCGCGTGGTTGACAAGGACGAACATGGCACCGCCGAGCAGCAGCATCGCCAGCACCCCGAGCGTCTTGGCGCCCGACAGACCCAGCACGATCTGGCCCAACACGGTGAGCGCCACGGCCTGGACGGCCGCGATCGCAAGCCCGGGCACCACCGCACGCCGCACGAGCTCCATGCTCGACCGAGTCGAGGTCAGCACCCGGGACGACACGGCCCGGATCACGAGATAGGTCGCCAAGCCACCCAGCCAGAGGGCAAGCACCATCAGCAATGACGTCGAGGCCGCAGCGGGAATCAGATTCGGGGCGGTGCCCGCGGCGACCGGGTTGGCCACGACGGTCTTGAGGGCATCCCGATCGGCCGCGGAATAGGTGGGGATCTGACTGGCACCGTCCGCCAGCCCGTCGGCCAATGTCCGCTGCCCGTCCGCGACCTCCCGCGCCCCGACGGCGGCCTGATCAAGACCGTCGGCGAGGCCTTCGGTGCCGGTGGCGAGCTCGTCGGCACCCGAGGCCATCCCGGAGAGGCCGGTCGCCAACGACCGCGTACCCCCGGCAACCCCGCCGACCCCGTCGACATAGGTGCCCACGCCCGCCGCGAACTGCCCGGCACCGTCGGACAACTCACCGGCGCCCGTGGCGGCGGACTGAATGCCCGCCGACAGCGGCACCATGCCGTCCGCGAGTTGCCCGGCACCGTCCGCGAGCTGGCGCATCCCGTCGCTGAGCAACGGAAGCTGATCCGCCCCCTCGGCGATGCCGCTGTTGAGCGCCTGCACGCCGTCGTTCAACTGCCCGGCACCCGTCGCGAGCTGATCCACGCCCGAGACGATCTGCTGTCCGGCGGGGCGGAGTTCGCGGATCTGGCCCGCGCCCTCGATGATCTCCGGCAGCTGCGGCAGAGTCGTCTGCACCGTCGTGATCGCCTGCGCGAACTCGCCGCTCGAGGCGATCTCCTGGGTCCACTGAACCGGTGACTTGCCCGTGCGCGGGTCCGGTGCTGTGAGCCCGGCCATGGCCTGCGCCCACGCCGCGCAGAAGGCCGTCTGCTGTTCCGGCGTGAACTCCACGCCCGCCGGCGTCGGACAGGGTGTGTTCGCGAAGGCCTCCAGTTGGTTGGCGTACGCCTGCGCCTGGCCCTGCAACACTCCGAGCTGATCGGCTGCCTGCTGCAACCGGGCCTGGTCCAAGGCGGACGCATCGACGCTGTCGAGGAGCCCGATCACCGGCTCCATGCCGGCGACGAGCTGGTCCACACCGTCGACATAGGCCCGGACACCGGGGGCCAGCTGTCCTGCCCCATCGGCGAGTGCCTGGCTGCCGTCCGCCAATTGCCCCACGCCATCGGCCATCGCGGACATGCCGGTGGCGAGCTGGTCCACCCCGTCGGCCGCCTGTCCGGCGCCGTCGGCGAGCATCCGGGTCTGTGCGGGCAGATCACGCGTCTGGTCCGCCATGGTCTGCAGCCCGTCGCCGAGCTGTCCGGCGCCGCCGGCGAGGCCGTCCGCACCCTCTCGGAGCTGACCGCCGCCGGCGGCCAGTTGCTCAGCACCGGTGGCAAGCTGGTCGGCGCCGGTGGCCGCCTGCGCGACCCCTGTGGCGTACTCCCGCGACCCGGTCCCCAACTCCTCCGCACCGTCGGCGGACGCTCGCAAGCCGTCGGCGAGCTGCCCGCCGCCGTCCGCGAGCTGGCCGGCACCGTCCGCGACGGTCCGGAACTGCTTCTGGGTCTCGTTGAAGCCGAGATAGATGTTGTCGAGGTACGTCTCCGTCAACTCCGTGTTGAACACATTCCGCGCCGTTTCGGCGATGACCTGTGCGATCGCGCCGTCGGCAATTCCGGTGATCTCGGACGTCTCGACCCGGATCGTGGCCTGGCGCGCCGCGCTTGCCGGGCCGGAGAACGAGGTCGCGTCGGCGGAGAAATCCTTGGGGATGGTGATGACGGCGACATACCGGCCCGACTTCAGCCCTGCCGCCGCATGTGGCGCGTCCGCGAGCGTCCACGTGAGGTTGTCGTCCCGGCGCTCGACGAGGCCGGCGGCGAGTTGGCGCCCGAGCGGCACCGGCTGGCCGTTGAGCTCGACCATCTCGTCGAGGTTCACCACCGCGGCCTCGGCCCGGTGCAGCCGGGAGTCCGCGTGCCAGGTGGCGCCGAGAAAGCCCAGCGCGACGATGATCGGCACGATGAGAATGCCGAGCAGGGACCGCCACCCGACGGGCTTGTCGTGGCTGGCTCGCTCGAGGGGGAACATCAGGTCTCCTGGGTGACGAGGTCGTGGTCATCGGCGGCGCGGCGCGGGGAAACGTCGCTGTCGGGGTCGGCGGACTCCACGACTTCTGGCGCGTCGCCGGGCGAGACGTCCTGTCCCGCTTCGGGTGGGGTGAGTTCGATGCTGAAATAGCCGCGCGGGGCAAGGGGTGCCACGAGTTCGGTGTTCTCGACGCCCAGCAGGATGGCGACATCCGGAGCGTTGGCGATCAGCGTCGCAAGGGCCTCCCGTTCGGCGTGGGTGCGCAGGGCGTCCGCACCGTCGACGACGAGGACGGCGACGCGGGGATTTCGGAGTGCCGCGTCGAGGTCGCCACTGATGACCTCGTGCGCGCGGGTGCCATCGGGATGGAGGACATCGATGAAGGCGACCTGTCGGCGGACCTTCGCCGCTTCCTCCGGCAGCACGCCACCCGCGACCTTCGCGCGACCGGTCACGTGGGTGAGTCGGCCGGCGAGGGCGAGGAGGAGGGGGGTACGCCGAGCGCTCGCCCCCTCGATCACCAGCAGTTCACCCGCCTTCAGATGGAGGTCCACCGGCGCGGCGAGCGTGCCGCGCTGGCTGGTGACCGCGAACGCGTCGGTGTGCAGAACGTCGTCGGTGCCCGGCCAGTCCGCGAGAGCGAGCACGTGCGTCAGCGCCTCGCCTTCCACGTCGAAGGAGGGCAGCCGCCGGTCGAGCCACTTGGGCAGGTGCCAGGCTCGGTCGCCGAGCAGAGCCAGCACTGCGGGGACGAGCGTCATCCGCACCACGAACGCGTCCACGGCTACGCCGACCGCCAGCCCGAACGCGATCGGCTTGATCGGGCCTTCGCCCTCGGGGACGAAGAAGGCGAAGACGGCCACCATGATGAGCGCGGCGGCGACGACGACTTTGGCGGAACCGACGAAGCCGTGGCGGATCGCTTCGGCGGCGGACCGTCCGTGCACGTATTCCTCCCGCATCCGCGACACCAGGAACACCTCGTAGTCCATCGCGAGACCGAACAGGATGCCCATCAGCAGGATCGGGAAGAACGAGATCACCGGCGTGGGCTTCTCGAGGTTGATGAACTCCTTGCCCCAGCCATAGTTGAAGATCATCGTCGTGAGCCCGAACGCGGTGCCGACGCTGAGCAGATAGCCGACGGTCGCCTTCAACGGCACCCAGATCGACCGGAAGACCATCGTCAGCAGGACCAAGGACAGGCCGACCACGAAGATGCCGAAGGGCAACAGCGCTCCGGCCAGCCGGTCGGAGACATCGATCTGCACGGCGGTCATGCCGGTGACCGCAGTCCGCACCCCGAGCCGTTCCTCCCAGTCCGGCGCCTTGTCGCGCAGGGTTTGGACGAGTTCCTTGGTGCCGTCGTCGGTTGGGCCGTACGCAGGGATGATCTGGATGAACCCCGTGTCCGCGTTGCGGTTGGGCGTCGCCAGCGGGACCGAGTTGACGCCGGGCATGGCCTCGATGTCGCGCTTGAGCTCATCGACCAGGCCGAGCGGATCTGTCGAGCCGATGATCTCCGCGGTCACGATCAGCGGGGCGTTGAAGCCGGGGCCGAACTTGTCCTCGATGAGGTCATAGGTAATGCGGTCGGGCGCGGTGGCCGAGTGCTGGCCCGAGTTGGGCAGCGAGAGCTGGAGGTCCTTGGCCGGGATGGACAGGGCGCCCAGGGTCGCGACCACGATGATCACCGTGAGGATCGGCACCTTGGTCACCACGCCGACCCACCAGGCGGACGGTCCGCGCAGCGGCCGTTCACCGCTGGAGGCAACCTCTGCCCCCTCGGGGGCGACAGCCTGCGCAGCCTTGTTTCCACGCCGCGGCTTCGGTCGCATCCGTTCACCGGCGAACCCGATCAGCGCCGGCAGCAGCGTCAGGGCGATGATCACCGCGAGCGCGACGCCGACAGCGGCGAACACGCCCATCACGCCCAAGAACGGGATGCCCGCGAGGGACAACCCGACAAGGGCGATGACGACCGTGAGGCCGGCGAACACCACGGCCGATCCGGCCGTTGCGACGGACCGGGCCGTCGATTCCTCCACCGCCATGCCCTGACCGAGTTGGTCCCGGTGCCGCGACAGGATGAACAGCGCATAATCGATGCCGACCGCGAGGCCCAGCATCACGGCGAGCATGGGCGTGGTGGAACTGATCGGCATCAAGGCGGTGGCGATCAGCATGAGCGCCATCGACGCGGCGACGCCCAGAATCGCGGTGATCAGCGGCATGCCGGCCGCCACCACGGATCCCAGGGTGAACAACAGGACGATCATCGCCACGCCGACGCCGATCAACTCGATGATCGACATGCCGGGAATCTCGACCGAAAACACGTCGCCGCCGGCCTGCACCCGGGTGCCGGAGGGCATGTTGCGCTGCATCGTGGCAGCGGCATCGGTGATCTCGCCGCGAACGGCATCCGTGATCTCCGGCTGTTCGAGATCGAGCAGGACGTTGATGATCGCGGCGGTCTCGTCGGGGTTGACCAGCCCCTGGACCATGGGGTCGAAAGGTGAAGTGGCGGAGGACACATAGGGCAGATCGTTGAACACCGTCAGGTTGCGCTCGAGCGCCTCCTTGACGTCCGGGCTGCTGACCTGCTTCCCGTCGGGCGCGAGCACGAGAATGCTCGCGCGGGTGCCGGACACTTCCGGGAAGGTCTGGTTCAGCTGGTTCAGTGCCTGCTGCGACTGGGCACCCGGGATCTCGAACGCATCGTCGAACGAGCTGCTGAAAATGCCTGCGAGCGCACCCAGGACGACGAGCGCGGCCAGCCAGCCGAGGAGCACACGCCTGCGCATGCGAAAACACCAGCGGCCCAGGTCATAGAGGTAGGTCGACACCGGGTTCTCCTTCGCCGGTTCAGCTGGTTCGCATACAGTAATGTATCCGATACAAATCTGTATTCAAACCTTTATAGTCTGAGCGGACGCAACGAAGGGAGCCTCAATGGGGCAGGATGGCGCTCCCGTGAGCGCACGGCGTCTGCAGACCCGCCAGCGCCTGATGGAGGCAGCGGCCCGCGTCTTCGAGGAGCGGGGCATCGAGGGCGCCAGCGTCGAGGAGATCTCGGAGGCCGCCGGGTTCACCCGGGGCGCCTTCTATTCGAACTTCGAGAGCAAGGACGACCTGTGCTTCGCGCTGCTCAGGTCGCTCAGTGAGACTTTTCTCACCTCGGTCCGGGTGACCCTTGAACAGATCACCCCGCCCGGCGGCGCCCAGGTGGAGCGCGCAAACCTCGTTGACACTGCGGTGGACATCTTCCTGGCGACCCAGCCGCAGGAGCGTCATATCGTGGTGCTGCTGATGGAGATGCAGCTCTATGCGTTGCGCCACCCCGAGTTCGCGGAGATCCACTCGGCGCTCAACGACGAAACCCACCGGATCTTCGCGGGCGTGCTCGACACCGCACTCGCCAATCAAGGGCTGGCCTTGTCCCTGCCGACCGATCAGGTCGTGGAGATCCTCCACGCGGTGCACAACGCCACCCAGGCGTCCTCACTCGTGAGCCCGGCGGCCCCGGATCGGCTGGCGTCCCAACTGAAGACGGTGTTGGGCGCGCTCCTCCGGTGACACCGGTGAGGGTCAGCCAGCCTCCTCGCCGCGCTCAACGGCCCAGCAGCCGCAGCGCTTCCCGGACCGACAATCGCGAGAGTTCCGGGTGGTCGGCGACGAACCGCCGCACCCACGCCGGATCCGTCTTCGAATGCTGCCGCAGCGCCCAGCCGATTCCTTTCCGGGCGAAGAAGTCGGGATCGTCGATGCTTCCTTCGATCGCGTACGCCAGCAGTTCCGCGTCGGTCGACTCTTTCCGATCGAGCTGGCTGAGGATCGCGACGCGCCGGAGCCACAGGTCGTCCGCCCGAGACCACCTCCGGAGGATCGGGGCGATCTCCGCCGGCCGTGCGGACAGCACCACGCCCACCAGGTGGGCCGTCTCGTCGCACAGGTCCCACCACTGGCCGGTCAGGACGAGGTGCCGATAGAGCTGCAGCGAGGCCGGGACCTCCGCGAACGCGCGGTGTCGTGGATGGCGCGCGACCGCCAACGCCGCGTACCTCTCCTCGCGAAACCCCGCCTCGTCCCACAGCGTCCGCACCGCTCGCTCCCACGTGGCACGATCCGGCAGCGGACCGTGCGCCCGCAGGACCTCCCGCGTCAGTTTCCTGACTTCCGGCACCGGGACGCCGTGAAAGGGCAGGACGGATTTCATGTATCTCTGCTGCCCCACCGCGCGCACCGCATCCGCCCGCGCGGCCAGACCGCCGCGCACGGTGCCGACAAGGGCGACCACGGCATCGGGCGCTGCCCCGGCCGTCGTGTCCACGGGCCCAGCATCTCGCGAACCGGCATCTCTCGGGGCGCAGTGGCCCTAACTCGCCCACTGGCTGCGATAGAACATCTGCGCCCACCACAGCATGACCGCGACGGACACGACGACCCAGGCGAGACGGCCGATCCACTGGACGGCCCGCCCCGCGCGGGAGTCGAACCGGCGGCTCATGAGCTCGCCGACGATGACCCACACCGGAAACCACAGCAGGACCGCCCGGTTGACCGACATCAGCCATTCCGACAGCGAGAACGCGATCAGCTGCACCGCGATCCAGGCCATCTCGGCCCACTGTCGGCGCCGCCACAGCCAGCCGACGGCGAACAGCCCCACCGCAAAAGAGACCAACTCGAACGTGAAGACCGTGTCCCAACCGGGCCGGTCGTCATAGGAGGGGCCGACGATGACGTCGATCGTCCGCATGATCGAGTCGGTGGGCAGCGCCCACGCGCGGGACCAGCCGGCCTGCTGCGCGTCCGTCCAGGCGGTCCAGGATCCGGTGAGCCAGAAGAGATACAGGAAGTACGCGAACACCGCGCCCGCCGGGATGAGTAGCCAGACCGCTCGTCGCAGCCAGGAGAGGAGCCGCTGGCCGAGCGCGGTGCCGTCCGCCATGGGTCGGGTGAGGATCATCAGGCCGAGCGCGCCGATGAGGAAAATCCCGGAGACGCGGACGGTGCAGGCGCCCGCCGTCAGCAGTGCCGCAGGCCACCAGCGATCCTCTCTCGCGAGCACCCAGGCCCAGAAGGCGAAGGCGCAGAAGAGGGCCTCGGTATAGGGCACGAAGCCGAACACCGCGGTTGGCGCGATGAGCCACAGGGCCGCCGCCCAGGGCCCGCCGAGACGGAAGAGTGCCGCCGCGGCGACGGCTGATGCGATCGCCGAGATCACGAGCCCGACGATCTCGCCGGGCAGACCCAAGGCGATGAACGGTGCCAACAGCATTGGCAACCCGGGGAAGAAGGCCATCCGTTTGCTGTCGTCGCCGACCGTGGGATAGCCGTCCGTCGCGATGCCGAGGAAGTGCTCCACGTCCCAGAAACTCACCACCTGGGTGAACGACGTGGGGTGATCCGCGCGGATCACGATGATCACGGCCATCGCGATCAGCGCGAGCCGGCTCATCAACCAGACCCAGCCGACCCAGCGGCCAGGACTCACGAGGGCGTTCCCGCACGTTCGGGCAGAGCGGGAGCCGGCGCGCGGCCCCAGCGGACGTCGGGGGCTCCGTCGAGCACACCCCCGGACGGGTCGTCGACATAGCACCGACGGCCTTCCGGATCGTCGTGCATGCGCACCAAGTCCTGCTCAGGAGCCAGGACGTCACGGACAACGGCACCGACCACCCACAGCTGCGTACCCAAGCGCAAAAGCGTCGCCGCCCAGAAGATCTTGTCCGGACCGCCATCCCCCGGCGCGAGATAGCCACCCAGATGGCCCCAGATCGCCATGACGTAGAGCCACTCACCGATCGCGAACACGATCCACTCGCGCCAACGTGGGCGGGAGAGCGCCAGGAACGGCAGCACCCACAGCACATATTGAGGCGAATAGACCTTGTTGGTCAGCATGAACGCCATCAGCACCAGGAAGAACACCTGGCCGAGTCGCGGCCGCTGGGGCGCAACGATGATCAGCGCGGCGACACCCAGACAGAAGAGGGCGAACAGTCCGGTCGAGATGAGGTTCAGGTTGTCGATGGGAGTGTCGTTGAGCACGAACAAATACCACAACGAACCGAAGTCACCCTCCCGGTCGGTGTTGAAACTCCAGAAGGCGAGCCATTCCTGCCAGGCGAAAATCATCACCGGCAGGTTGGGCAACAGCCAGCCCACCACGAAGAGCGCCAGCGTCCGACCGAACTCCTTCAACCGGCCGCTGCGCAGGCACAGGAACAACAGCGGACCGAGCAGGAACCCCGCATAGAGCTTCGCTGCCATCGCCAGTCCCCAGAGCAACCCCGCCCAACCCGGCCGACCCCGGGCCCAGAAGAACACCCCGAGGGCCGTGAGGGCGAGCGGCAGCATGTCCCAGTTGATGAGGCCGGTGAGGACCACGCTTGGTGAGGCGACCAGCATGAGGCTGTCCCAGCCCCGCCCACGAGTGCTGCCGAGGTGGGCGAAGATCGTGACCAGCCACAAAACGAACAGCACGACCATGTTCACCGAATAGAACGTGTTCGTCGCCGCGATGCGGTCGACCTGGTCCAGCCCGGGGCCGACCGGCGCGCCGACCAGACCGGTGATCAATCTGTTGAGTTCGATGAGCCAGCCGGTCAACACCGGATATTCGAGGACGGGATAGTCGCCGGAGTCCAGATAGGGCGTGTTGCCGTCGATCAGGCCCCGGCCCGTGAACAGCACGGGGATGTCCGAATAGCACTGGTTCTGGAAGTGATCGGGCAGAACGCCGGGTTCGGTCTGGCGGCAGGGGTTCTGGCGGATGACCGTGAGCATCCAGATGACCGTGCCCACCAGGATGGCGACCGGCGCGGGACCCAGAAGGCGCGGCTTGCGGCCGGCGTGCCGGCCCCAAGGACCGCCCACCACGCGCACGACGGCGCGCACGAATGGCTCAACCGGACGATCCGCCACCTGATGCCTCCCTCGAAGTCGAGACCGGCGTCAGCCTAATGGGCCCCGACGACACTTGGCGGCACGAGCACGGGGAGTGGCGGGCGCATCCCCCGTGCCCTCACGGGACGATCGATCAATCGCCTTGATCGGAATCGTTCGCCGGGCGCGCCGCCGCATTGCGCGGTGTCGCCGGGGGCTGGTTGACTCGCGGAGTGGCCGGCCCACGGGTTTCGGCGCGGGTGGTCGTCGGTGCGGGCTCGGGAGCCGTCTCCTCCGAGGTGGGCTCGGGCGTGGGCGGAGCCTCGGTCGTGGCTTCGGGGGTCGGCTCCGGGGTGGCCGGCTCGGTCGTCGGAGGCTGCGTGGTTGCCTGGGTGGGTGCCTGGGTGACACGAGGTCGCGCGTTCTGCCGGGAGGTGTTGCGGTTCACGAACGCGGGGCCGTCGAACTGCTCGATGGGCTGGCCCTTTGTCGCGACCTGCATGAACTCCGTCCACACCATCGCGGGATAGGTGCCACCGAAGAACGTGCTGTCGCCGGGTCGGCGATAGGCGTGGAGCCCGCCCATGCCGTCGTCACCGGCCACGAACATCACCGAGGTCGAGATCTGCTTCGTATAGGCCACGAACCACGCGGAGATGATGTCGTCCTTGAGGCCGGCGGTGCCGGTCTTGCCGGCGATCGGGCGGCCCAGTGTGGCGACCCGGCTGCCGGTGCCACCCTCGACCACGTTGCGCATCGCATAGGTGACGTCCCGGGCAACCCCCGGCTCGAAGGCCTGGCGACCCTGGGTGTCGGCCTGATAGATCAGTCGGCCCTCGGCGTCGAAGACCTCACGGACCACGTGCGGCGGGATGGCCCGACCGTTGTTGGCGAAGGTGCTGTAGCCGGCGGCCATATGCAGCGGCGACACCTCCGCGATGCCGAGCGCGATGCGGCTGGTCTTCGTGTCCCAGCCGGCGCCGCGCGGCACGCCGGCATCCTCCGCGGCCTGGGCGATCTTCTCGCCACCGTCCTTCATCTGCATGGTCATGTCGACGAATGCGGTGTTGATGGACTTGGCGGTCGCCTCGATGAGGTTGACGGCGGCGCCGTACTGAGCGCCGTTCTGGTTGCGGGAGGGCACCGAGTCACCGCGCGGGGTGAAGGTGTTGCCGGAGAAGGTGTTGTAGAGGTTGAACCCGTCCCGAAGCCCCGCGGCCAGCGCGAAGGTCTTGAACGCGGACGCCGACTGGCGGGGCGTGGTCGCCCAGTTGCGGTTGTTGGCGACGTAATCCGGGCCGCCGTAGAGCGCGATGACCTCACCGGTCGCGTTGTCGATCGACGAGATCGCCACGTGGAGCTTGTTCGGATCCTGGCTGCGCGGCGCGTTGTTCGCGGCCAGCAGCGTGTATTTCTGTGCCGTGTCCACCGCGCCCTGCTGGGCAACCGGATCGAACGTGGTCACGATCCGCAGGCCACCGCCCGAGATCTGGGTTTCGGAGAACCCCCGCGCTGCGAGTTCGTTTTCGACCATCTTCATCAGATAGCCGTTGGGTCCCGCGTAGCGCCGGTTGAGGGGCACGTCCGGGAACTCGGGCAGGGACTTCGCGTACTCCGCTTCCTGCTCCCGCGTGATCGTGCCCATCTCCGCCATGCCGTCGAGGACATAGCGATAGCGGATCATGATCCGCTCCTCGTTCTCCGGCTCCGACGGGTTATAGGCGGCCGGGTTGTTGAGGACCGTGGCCAGGAAGGCTGCCTGGGGAACGGTGAGTTGGTCGGCGGACACATTGAAGTACGCCTTGCTCGCCGCCTGGATGCCATAGGCACCACGACCGAAGTAGATCGTGTTGAGGTAACCCTCGAGGATCTCTTCCTTGGGCGTCTGGCGGCCCATCTTGACCGCGAGGAACAGCTCCTTGAACTTGCGCTCGAAGGTCCGCTCGGAGTTCAGATAGAGGATCTTGATGTACTGCTGAGTGATCGTCGAGCCACCCTGCATTTCACCGCCGGCGGCGATTTTGATCGCGGCGCGGATCATGCCGGTCACGGAGATGCCCCGGTCGCTCCAGAAGGTCCGGTTCTCCGCAGCGATGGCCGCGTCCTTCATGGTCTGCGGCATCTGGGCATAAGGGATCGACTGGCGATTCTGGATGGCAAAGTTGCCCATCGGGGAACCGTCGCGATAGGTGACGAACGACGTGTTCGCCTGGAAGTCCGCATTGGGGTCCGGGATCTCAGTCGTCGAATAGATCACGCCGGCAGCCGCCACGCCCGCGATCATGGCGAGGAGCAGAGCGACCGTGGCGCCCTTCAGAACGCGGACGCTCCACAGCCGAACGGGACCCACGGCTTTGCGCTTGCGCGCAGGCTTGCGCCGGGCAGGGGTCGACCGGGACTGGGTCTCGATCTTGTTCGTGGGTTCGTCGTGTTCAGAGCGCTCAGCCATAGATGTCCTCGACGGTCATTGGGGTCGGCTCGGGGCACGGATGGCCGCTTCCCGAGGGGAGAAACCGGATCATGTGGTGCCGGCCGCCGGATGGACATCCGGTCGGGGCCACATGACTTCAAGGGTACGTCGACCGGCGGAACTTTTCGGGATCCCGTTCCGTCCCTCGACTGAAATGGTCCCGTGTGCCGGTGGAACGGCAACGATCATGCGACCCGGGGCAGTATGAAGATGAATCTTCCTACGAAGAGGGGATGAGCGATGAGTTGGGGCAACTACACCCCTGGACAAAGCGGGTCGGGCGGTCAGCACGGCGACCCGTGGGGCCGCACCTATGGGTCCGGCGAACCAAGCGGCTATGTCACCAACGATCCCTATGCGACACCCGCCTACAACCAGCCCCAGGATGCCTATGGCAGCCCCTATCCGGCCTATCAACCGCCCTACCAGCATTACGGCCCGGTTGTGTACTCCTATGACGCCGCCCATCCGCCCCGCCCCAACGTGGGATTCGTCCAGGCCCTGCAGCTGTTCTTCAAGAACTACGCCGTGTTCCACGGCCGGGCGTCGCGCGCCGAGTACTGGTGGATGGCTCTGTGGGGCGCCCTGTTCGGCCTGGTCACCTTCCTGCCGATGATGCTGGTGATCGTCCTGGAGCCCACTCGGTCCGATCCGCCGGGGATAGCGATCGTGATGTTGATGCTGTGGGTGGTCGTCGGCCTGGGCACGTTGGTCCCGACGATCTCTCTCCAAGTACGCCGCCTCCACGACGCCGGCTTCAGCGGATTCTTCACCCTGATCAGTTATGCGGTGCCCTACGTCGGCTGGCTGGCCCCGACGATCATGTCGTTCTTCCCCTCAACACCCAACGGGGTGAAGTTCGACAACCCGAACGGCACCCAACCGGCGACAACCTGACCCCGCGGTGCGGTATTCAGTCTCGGCGAACGTTTCGGTTCCCGCCCCGGCGGGAGCCGCATGCGGCCAAGATCGTCCATGGTGAGTCTCTTTTTCGAACCAGGAGCATTGAAATGAGCTACGGCAACAACAACTACGGCCAGGGCGGTGACCCGAACTCCCAGGGCGGCTACGGCCAGAGCGGTCAGAGCGACTACGGGCAGTCCGGCGGCTATGGCCAGCAGGCCGACTACGGGCAACAGCAGGGTGGCTACGGTCAACAGGCCGATTACGGCCAGGGTGGTGGTTACGGACAGCCAACTGACTACGGCCAGCAGCAGGGTTACGGACAGCAGCCCGACTACGGCCAGCAGCAGGGCGGCTACAGCCAGCCCTCGGCGCCGGACGCCTATTCGCAGTCGTCGGCCCAGGATCCCTACAGCCAGTCGTCCGCGCCCGATGCGTACGGTCAGTCGAACTATCAGCAGCCCGGCTACGGCCAGCCGCAGGGCTATGACCAGCAGGCCTACGGTGGCCAGGGCTACGGCATGCAGCCGTACGCGGGGGCGTACGCCGGTGGCTATGACGAGGCCCACCCCCCGCGCCCGTCGGTGGGATTCGTCGAGTCGCTGAAGCTGTTCTTCAAGAACTATGCGGTGTTCCACGGCCGCGCCTCGCGCTCCGAGTATTGGTGGGTTCAGCTCTGGGGTGTGATCCTGGCTATCGTCATCTGGGCCCTGTTGATGCTCACCCTCCTGCCGACCATCAACAGCGGGTCCACGGACCTGCCGATCGGCTACGTCCTCGTCATGATGATCGCCGGCATCGTCAGCCTCGGCCTGGTGATCCCCAGCATCTCCCTCGAGGTGCGACGCCTGCACGACGCGGGCTATTCGGGCTTCTTCAGCCTGTTCCGACTCGCCGGACTCGGCATCGTCCCGTTCATCATGTGCATTATGGAGAGCAAGCCCGAGGGCGTCCGGTTCGACAACCCGGACGGCTCGCAGCCTGTTGCCAAGGCCTGACCTCTGCTGCAGGGGCGTCACCGCGGGGTGGCGCCCCTTGTGGCGTTCCGAGGGCCGGGAGGCCGTGCCGATCCGAGACCCGTCAACTTGTCAACGGGCCCACCCGGAACCTAAGGTTGTTCATCGCCCGGGGCTATGGCGCAATTGGTAGCGCACCTGCTTTGCAAGCAGGGGGTTAGGGGTTCGAGTCCCCTTAGCTCCACCAATGTGATGACTCGACTCATCAATCAACGACGACTCGACTCATCACAGGCCCAAGCCACTTTGCACACGGTCAATGACCTTGCACCCGAAACGGACGTGTGCAAAGTCAGCCACCGGGTGCATAGTCGTCGCACCTCCAAGATTTGGAGACCGAGCACCGCCACCGCCCGAGCGCCGGCCCAAGTCAGCCGAGCGCCGGTCCAGGGCGGTGGCACACTGGGAATCCCACCCTCGGAGCGCTCATGCAGATCACCGAAACCGCTCGCGTGCTCGCCGAATTGGGCATCGGCCGTGCGTTCATCGGCTATCACGCGCACATTCGCCGCGACCCGCTCGCCCAGTTGTTCACCCGTCGGGGGCGTCAGAATCCTTATCCCATCTATGAGCGCGTCCGGGCCCTCGGCCCGTTTCCCCGGTCGAGCTTCAACAGCCTGCTGCTCGTGGATCACGCCCATTGCCACCAGGTGCTGCGCAGCCGTGACTTCGGGGTGAGCCAGATCCAATCGCCGTCCCGGGCGGTCGATCTCTCCCTGCTGATCCTCGATCCGCCGGACCACACCCGGCTCCGCCGCCTCATCAGCAGCGCGTTTGCACCCGCCCGCATCCGCGAGCAGGAGGAGCGCATCCAGAACGCCGCGAACCGACTGGTGGATGAGTTCGCCGCCAGGCTTGCGGATGGCCCGGTGGACCTGATGGGGGCGTACGCGAAGCCCCTGCCCATCGTGATGATTGCCGCCCTGATGGGGGTCCCGGACCACGAGGTGCCGGCGCTCGGCCGCCACGGTGACGCCATCGGCGGCGTGCTTGATGGCCTTCAATCACTGCGGCATTACCGCGAACTCAGCGTTGCCCAGCGCGAACTGCACGCCCTGTTCCATCGTCTCGTCGAGCAGCGACGCGCCGCCCCCGGCTCCGACGTCATCAGCGATCTCGTCACCGCACTCGATCACCAGGAACTAACAGCGGAAGAGTTCGAATCCCTGTGCACCCTGTTGCTGGTAGCCGGTTTCGAGACGACGGTGAACCTCATCGGCAATGCGATGTCGGCTCTGTTGGTCCGGCCGCATCTCTGGCGTCGGCTGGTCGAGAAGCCCGGCCTCGTCGATCGCGTCGTCGAGGAGACCCTGCGCTGGGATTCGCCCGTCCAGGCCACGGTGCGGGCGGCGATGACGGACGTCGAGCTCGGTGGCCGCATCCTTCGCCCTGGCCAATTGGTCTCGGTGCTCATCGCCGGCGCGAATCGCGATCCCAAGGTCTTCGATCGACCGGATGTGTTCGACATCGACCGTCCCAACGCCGCTGAACACCTCTCGTTCGGCCATGGCATCCACCATTGCATCGGTCGCCCACTGGCGATGCTGGAGGCACGGATCGCGCTGCGTACCCTCGTCACCCGCCTCCCCGACCTCAAGCCCGCTGGTCCGCCGACCGAAGGCAGCGGCTACATCCTTCGGGGACGAGCGACACTGCCGGTCCGTTTGTGAGTCGATCAACGAATCTTTTGGCATCTGTCCTTTTCGCTAGACTTCATTAGAACCTGATCGACATCCCTTCGCGCGCAGCGTCTCGCAAGGCCCCGCGCGGGCCGCCTGCCAACTCCGGACACCCATCAGGCACCATCGGACCATGACCCCAACACAGCACACGAAGGTCGGTTTCATCGGCGCCTCGGGCCTGATGGGCCACGGCATGGCGAAAAACCTGCTTCTGAACGGCTTCCCGCTGGCCTACACGGTGAATCGCACCGAGCCCGCCGGCCTGGACGATCTCGGCGCGACCAGGGCGGCCGACAACGCCGAGCTCGGCCGGAGCTGCGACGTGGTCTTCCTGTGCATCACAGCCGCCACCGACGTGGAGGCCGCGCTCACCGGCGACCGCGGCGTGCTCACCGATCCCAAGGCGGGGCTCATCATCATCGATTCCTCGACGAGCGAACCGACGGTGAGCACGCGCTTGGCCGAGATGTGCGCTGACAAGGGCGTACGCTTCGTCGATGCCCCGCTCACCCGCGGCCCGGCGGAAGCCGAGGCAGGAACCCTGAACATGCTCGTCGGCGCCGACGCGGACCTCCTGCAGGAGATCCGCCCGCTCCTGGAGGCCTGTGCGGAGAACATCCTCCACGCCGGCCCCACCGGCGCCGGACACACCATCAAGCTGCTCAACAACTTCGTGATCATGACCCAGGCCAGCGCGCTTGCCGAGGCCTTTGCGGTGGCCACCAAGGCCGGAGCAGATCCCCAGATGCTGGTCGACATCCTGTCCATCGGCATCTACGACAACAAGTTGCTCCACCTGATCGAGCAGACGCTCGAGGGCAACCACGAGGCAATGGTGTTCGAGCTCGACAACGCGCGGAAGGATGTCCGCTACTACACGCGGCTCGCCGGGGACCTGGGCCATCCGACCGTCGTCGGCGATGCCGTGCACGAAGCGCTCGGGCTGGCCAGCGCGTTGGGGTTCGGCTCCGAATATGTCCCGTCGCTCGTGAAGGCGGCGGAGAAGCTGGCGGGTACGCAGATCAGGCGCGGGTCGGCCTGATACATCGATGCAGCTTTCTAGCCCTTTCTAGTCATCACTCAAGACTGGGCGATAAAACCTGATCGCGGGGCAGCGTGCCCGCGTACTCCAACGCTTTCCCATCGAGGCGATAGGTCGACCATTCGTCCATCGGCCCGGCGCCGAGGGAACGATAGAAGTCGATTGCCGGGGTGTTCCAGTTGAGCACGCACCACTCGAGCCGGGTCCATCCGTTGCGCACACAGAGTTCGGCGAGCCGGAGCAGCATCTCCTTGCCGAGCCCGGAGCCACGATGGGCCGGCTGCACATAGAGGTCCTCCAGCCACATGCCCGGCACGCCTTCCCAAGTGGAGAACGTCAGATAGAACAGCGCGAGACCGACCACCTCGCCGTCAACCTCAGCGACATGGGCGAACGCGATCGGATGACCGTCCGCAGGAAAAAGGGCCCGGCGATAGCCCTCGACCGTCCCCTTGGTGGCGTCCGGTTCTCGCTCATAGGTGGCCAGTTCCTGCACCAGCCCGAGGATCGCCGGAACGTCATCGGGGGTGGCTTCGCGAATGGGCACAGGTCTCCTTTCGGGGGGCGCCAGAGCAGCCTAAGCCCGCGCGCGGTCTCACAGTCTCGGGGCCCCCTTCACACGCGACCGCACGGTCGCCTAAGTTGGCACCAGACCACTGGGCTCGCGCGGCGTTGCGCGCCGATCGCGAGCGCACCGATCGGGAGGTATTCATGTCCGACAACCCCGCAGCCGACGCCGTCCTCGGCTTGGTGAAGACTCAGCACGACATTCTCGAGAAGATGCTCAAGAACGTCGCCGACGCCGGTGAGGCGCAGCGCAAGGCTGCCGTTGGCACCCTTGAGCGCTTCCTCAGCGCTCACGAGGCGGCCGAAGAGGCTTATCTGGAGCAGGCCACCAAGAACCTGGAAAACATGCAGGGCTGGGTGGAGAAGCTCACCGAGCTGGACTTCACCTCCAGCGACTTCGTCAACCAGTTCGGCGAGTTCCAGAAGGAACTGCTCAACCACACCCAGACCGAGATCAACCACACGATCCCGAAGGCCCTCAAGGACATGACCCAGGCTCAACTCGATCTGGTCCAGGCCGCCTTCGAGCGCGTCAGCCAGACCGCCGAGTCCGTCGACGAGTGATCGGCCGGCGCTCGCCGGGCCTCACGCCCAGGTGATCGCCACGTCGCGACGCCACTGGTCGAGGAACCCGGTTGGGTCCTCCACCAAGGCGTCACCGCGGTTCCACAGCGCCAGATAGAGCGCCACAGCGGGAGCACGCAGAAGCACGTCCGGGGAGTCCGCCGCACCGATCTCGGTGACGGTGGGCTCCCCGCTCACGTTCAGGGTCCAGGCAGCGTCGCGGTCGGTGGCGGCCACCACGACGGTCAGGGGCTGGGCGGACCGCAGCTTGCCGATGCGCTTGCGCGGGATGAACCCGCGCAGCAGTTCGTCGAGCCCGTCGACCGCGACCTCCGGTTTGAGCCAGGTTTCCGTTGGTTTGGGCGTACGCCCCAGGCGGGCCGCCATCGCATCAACCGCGTGGACGGACGTCTCGTGCGCCTGACGTCGGGCCCAGCCGACTCGGGGGCTGTCCCCGGTGCGGAGAAAGAAGGGCACATCGAGGTCTTCCGGAACGCTGCCGAGAACGTGGAGCAACTCGGCCCAGCCCTCGTCGAACCAGTCGAGCACGTCCTTCGTTTTGCGCCCCGCGCGTTCGTGGGCCTTGCCGTCCCCCATGCCCCGGCCCTCGAGGACATCGGTCGCCCAGCGATGCACGACGCCTTGGTGGACCACGAGGTCCCGGACCGTCCAGCCCGGGCAGGTCGGCACCTTCGCATCCAGGCCGGCACTCATCGCATTCGCCCGCAACACCGTCCCGGCCAGGCCGAGCGCTTCGCCATAGTCCGCGTAATCCATGGCCCCACCCTAGGACCGCTCGAGCCGCGAACGCTGGCCTGCTCGCCTCGCTGAGGATAGCTAGGGCTTTCTAGCAGCCACCCTAGATTGATCGATATTGTCACAGTCCGGACTTTTGCCGAGAAGGGTTAGACTGGGTGGTCCACGGGAGTCCGGGGCACCGGGCTGAGAGGAAGGTCAGACCTTCGACCGTCGAACCTGCTGGATCATGCCAGCAAGGGAGACTCTTTCCTCCGATCACCGCGATCGGATCACCCGTGCCCGGATCTCCTGAAAGGGGCACAAGATGACCACCACACGGCAGCCGTCGAGCGATGACCTGACCAAACCGACCAGCACCGGCCGTCTCCAATGGCGCGTCGTCGACATCGTGGTGGCCGCCGTCCTGGGCGTCGCCTGCGGGTTGATCTTCGTGGCGTGGAACTCGGTGGGATATGCCGGGTTCCAGGCCATGGACGCCCTCACCCCTGGTCTCGGCGGGCTCGTCGCCGGGGTCTGGTTCCTCGCGGGCCCTCTGGGCGCGCTGATTATCCGCAAGCCAGGCGCGGCTCTGCTGGTCGAGTTGCTGGCCGGCTTCGTGTCCATGGCGGTCGGCAACCAGTGGGGCTGGACGACGATGTATTCCGCGTTCGCCCAAGGCCTCGGCGCCGAGATCGTCTTCGCCATCTTCGCCTATCGGCGCTTCAACGCCATGGTCGCGGTCCTCGCGGGCATCGGCGCGGGCATCGGCGCCACGGTCATCGAGTTCATCCTCGGCAACTGGGCGAAGTCCGTCGCGTTCAACGCGATCTATGGCGTCTGTCTGATGATTTCCGGCGCGCTCCTGGCCGGACTCCTCGGCTGGCTTCTCATGCGCGCGCTGGCCCGCGCCGGTGCGTTGGATCGCTTCGCAGCCGGCCGTGAGACCCGGCAGACCGCCTGACGCGTGCGAATCGAACTCGACGGCTGGGGCTGGCGCCACGCCGCGCGACGGTCGTGGGCCGTCCATGACGTGACCTTCACCGTCGAGCCCGGTGAGCGGGTCCTGCTGCTCGGCGCGTCCGGCGCCGGGAAGAGCACGCTGTTGCATGCGCTCGCCGGTGTCCTCGGCGGTGCGGACGAGGGCGACGAGGCCGGCCGCATGCTTCTCGACGGGCAGCACCCGACCCGTCGCCGCGGCGAGGTGGGCCTCGTCCTCCAGGACCCGCAGGCCTCGGTCGTCCTCGCCCGCGTCGGGGATGACGTCGCGTTCGGGCTGGAAAACCTCGGGACACCGCCCGGCGAGATCTGGCCGCGGGTCCGCACGGCGCTCGATGCCGTCGGGCTGGGGGCGCTGCCGCTCGATCATTCGACCTCCGCGCTGTCGGGGGGCCAGCAGCAACGCCTGGCGATCGCAGGGGCGCTGGCGATGCGCACTTCCCTGCTCCTCCTCGACGAACCCACCGCCAATCTCGACCCGGTCGGCATCGCCGAGGTGCACGATGCGGTCGAGGGCCTCGACCGCGACACGACGCTGATCATCGTCGAGCATCGGGTCGACACGTGGGTGGACGTCGTCGATCGCGTGATCGTGCTCGA
Source organism: Ammonicoccus luteus (assembly GCF_050880385.1). NCBI lineage: Bacteria > Bacillati > Actinomycetota > Actinomycetes > Propionibacteriales > Propionibacteriaceae > Ammonicoccus > Ammonicoccus luteus. The sequence goes on along the minus strand of NZ_JBNZCI010000004.1, from coordinate 159,883 downwards.
CCGGAACGCCGGGCTCTTGGCCGATGGGCCACCTGCGGCGGTGTTCGCGCGCCACCGGGACACCCTGCTCGCGGCCGGCGTCTGGGTGCCGGGCAGCACACTGCCCGAGCTCGGCATTCCGGCACCCGAGGCCGACGAGGTGTTGTTGGCGTCGGAGGGATTGTCGATCGGGTACGCGGAGTCCTCGCCCGTCCGGACCGGGATCGACCTGCAACTCCCCGCGGCGACGTCCACGGTCATCACCGGGCCCAACGGGGCTGGCAAGACCACCCTGGCCCTTACGCTGGCCGGGCTGATGCCCCGCCTCGGGGGGACGATCCGGGCGGCCGAGACCCTCCAGCCGCCCCCGCGGCGGCGGCGGTTCGGGCGTACGCCCACCCCCCACGACCCCACCACCTGGCGCTCCCGAGATCTCCTCACCCGCATCGGCACGGTGTTCCAACACCCAGAGCACCAGTTCGTGGCCGCCACGGTCCGCGACGAACTCGCCGTGGGCCTGCGGGCGCTGGACTGGGATGAGAAGCGCACGGAAGAGCGTGTCGGGGAGTTGTTGGAGACGCTCCACCTGACCGCGCTCGCCCAGGCCAATCCGTTCAGCCTGTCGGGCGGCGAGAAGCGCCGGCTCAGCGTCGGCACCGTCCTGGCGACCGGACCGCGGCTGATCTTCCTGGACGAGCCGACATTCGGCCAGGACCGGCGGACCTGGATCGATCTCGTGCAACTCATCGCGCGGATGCTCGACGAACGCCGAGCGGTCGTCTCGGTGACCCACGACGCCAACTTCCTCGCGGTGCTGGCGCAACAACGGATCAGGGTGGGCGCATGAATCGGCGGACAACCCAACTGGATCGGCTCAACCCGGTGACCCGGATCGCCATCGCGATCGTGCTGTCGACCCCGTTGATCATCACACTGGACTGGCTGAGCGCAGGTGTCGCCCTGGTGCTGGTGGTGGCTACCGCGTTGGTGATCGGGTTTTCCGTGGCCCAGGTGGCGAAGCGGCTCGGACTGCTGCTGATCGTTGCCTTGATCGCCGGGGTCTCGATGGCACTTTATGGAGAGCCGGGCGGTGACACCTGGTTCCAGTGGCTGCTGATCCATATCACCGACAACTCGCTGCGGCTCGCGCTGGCGGTCGTGCTCCGAGTGCTCGCGCTGGGTCTCTCGGCGCTGCTGCTCTTCGGCGACGTCGACCCGACGGACCTGGCCGACGGGTTGGCCCAGGTCGCGCGCCTGCCCGCGCGGTTCGTGCTGGGGAGTCTGGCCGGCGTACGCATGCTCGGGCTGTTCACCGATGATTGGCGCAGCCTCGGCCTCGCCCGGCGGGCACGAGGCCTCGGTGACACCGGCCGGATCCGCCGCTGGTTCTCGATGGCCTTCGCGCTCCTCGTGCTGGCCATCCGGCGTGGCAGTCGGCTCGCGACGGCGATGGAGGCGAAGGGATTCGGAGCCACCGGGACCGATGCCCCGTCCAGAACTTGGGCCCGAGCGTCGCGGCTGGGCCGGCCGGACACCGCCGGGGTAGCGGTCGCTGCGGTGCTTGTGACGATTGCCGTGGGATTTTCAGTGTATTTCGGCACTTTCCACTGGGTCGGTTCGTGAGAATGGCTTGTGCCATCCCCCAAGCGAATGAGCCCGTAACAGTGTTTGACGACAGACTTTTCCTGCAACCCGATGCGGACTTCGACGGGGTGCTGGATCTGCTCGTGCCTGCATTGATCCAGACCAAGGAACGGTTTGTCGTGCTCATCGATGGCGGCTCGGGGTCCGGGAAGACAACCTTGGCGGTCGCCCTGCAGGCGAGTCTGGTGACCCTGCGCGTGCCCGCTCAATTGGTCTCGCTCGACCAGTGTTATCCCGGGTGGAGTGGCCTGGCGGCCGCTTCCGCGATGGTGACCGACACCATGCTGGACCCCGTCACACCGGGCTATCGGCGCTGGGACTGGCAGAAATCGGAGCCCGCGGAATGGGTTGAACTCGATGCCGACCGCCCGCTGATCATCGAGGGCTGCGGGGCTCTCACCCCGATGAATGCGGCGGACGCAACGCTCGGCATCTGGGTCCACCGCGACCCCCTCGACCGCAAGGCGGCCGCCCTTGTTCGGGACCGGGGAGCCTTCGAGCCCCACTGGGATCACTGGGCCGGCCAGGAGCACCGGCATTGGGCCGCCCATCGGCCATGGAACCTGGCCGGTCTGGTTGTTGTCGTCGGGCCCGGGTAGGTTCTCCCTCAGGAAAGGGGGCAATGATGACCCACTACGCACTGAACAAGTGCATCTTCGACCACTTGCGTCGGCTCGAGGATCCGGATGACAACCGGGCGCCCAATGACATCGTCACAGAGGGCTACGCACTGGATGAGACCGAACTCGCCGCAGTGAACAACAGCGATGTGGCTGCCTTCCACGATCTGGCGGTTCACCCCGTCCTCATCAACGGATTTTGCCGCGCCAACGGGTGGAAGCGCGCGGACTACAAGCAACTCTTTCGTGCCGACCAGATTGCGGCGGCCGAGGCGACCGAGGGGGTCCGATGGCAGAAATCGTGATGGGATTCAGTGCTTCGCACGCTCCCATGATGTCGGCTGATCCGAAGTCGGCTCCGGCCGACATGGCCGAGCGCTTCTTCGGCGCGCTCAAGGAAGTGCAGGACAAGATCCTCGCCTCCGGTGCCGAAGCCCTGGTGATGCTCTCGGGTGAGCACTTCACCAACTTTTTCCTCGACAACCTGCCGCAGATCTGCATCGGTGTGGGCGAGTCCAACCTCGGTCCCGTCGAGAAGTGGCTCGGGATCGACCGGGTCGAGGTGCCCGGCCATCCGGCACTCGCCAATGCGATCCTCGCCGGGACGATCGAGCGCGGCCACACGCCGTCGTTGTCCCATCGCCTCGTGATCGACCACGGCTTCATGACGGTCTACAACGAAATCGCCCCGAAGGCCGATCTGCCGCTCGTGCCCGTGGTGATGAACTGCACGACTCCGCCGCTGATGACGTTGCAGCACTGCTATGACTTCGGCATTTCTCTCGGTGAGGCGATCCGCGGCTTCGACGGTGCCGAGAAGGTGGCGATCTGCGGTGCGGGCGCGCTGTCCCACTTCGTCGGCGAGCCGCGGGTCGGCGACATCGACCAGGACTTCGACCGCTGGTTCCTCCGCATGCTCGAGGAGGACAGCCCCGAGGAGCTGCTCGGCATCGGCAACGACGAGCTCATGAAGGGCGGCAACGGCACGGGCGAGGTCCGCGCCTGGGTCGCGGTCGCGGGCGCCATGAGGGGCTCTCAGACCAGGGCGCTCGCCTATGAACCGATCTATGAGTGGATCAACGGGATGGGCGTGGTCATCCACGAACCGAAGGCGGCCTGATGGCGGATTCCGTTCGCGACGGCGGACCTGTGGTCGACGTCCACGCCCACGCGATGCCCATGCCGCTGCTGGAGTGGCTGGCGTCCGAGGGCTTGGCGGACCTGTCCAGGGTCGAGGCCGACAAGGTGGTCATCCTCGACACCAGGGTGAGCGGGGTGGGGGCGGGAGCCCCCCTCCCGTTGGCTCGGTCTATGTATGACGCGGACCTCCGTCTGTCCGACATGGACGACCAAGGCGTGACCCACCAGGCGATCTCGTTGCCACCTTTCCTTATGGGGTCCACCTGTGATGACGAGGACTTGGTGGTTGAACTGGTCCGGCGCGGCAACGATGCCCTGGCCGAATACGTCGCCGGCTCCGAGCGACTGCTCGGTCTGGTCGGGGTGCCGTTGGGTTTCGCCGAAGGTGAGCGGGAAGTGCGCAGGGGTCTCGACCAGCTCGGCATGCCGGGCGCTGCCATTGGATCCCAGGGGGCCGGTCGAGATCTCGACGACGACGCCAACACTCCGGTGTGGCGCCTGCTGTCCGAGCGCTCCGTGTTCACGTTTCTCCATCCCTCCGGCGTGCCCGCACCGGCGCGGATGAAGGATTTCTGGTTCCCGCAGCTCCTCGGCTATCCCATGGAGACGGCCATCGCCACCGCGCGCATGATCTTCTCCGGCCGGATGGAGGCCCACCCGTTCCCGCTCTGTCTCGCCCACGGTGGCGGCTGCGTGCCGTCGGTGCGACCGCGGCTGCAGATGGGCTGGGAGCGCAAGGACGTCGCCAGGACGACGAAGCGTCCTCCGCGCGACCTGTTCAACGAGCTCTATTTCGACACCGCCGTGTTCGACCCGACCGCTCTGCAGCGGTTGATCGAGGACGTCGGCGCGGACCATGTGCTCGTCGGCACCGACTATCCGTTCGACCTGGCCGATCGAGACCCGGCGGGCAGCGTTGCCGAGGTGAGTCTCGGCGGTGGCGCCCGGGAGGCGATTCTGGGGCGGACCGCCGCCAAGCTGCTGGGTATTCGGGACTAACACCGGTCCCGGATCGTTGGGCCCGGATCAAGCGGCACAAGGCCCGGGTGTGGGGGTGCCCCTGCCCGGCCCTTGTGACCTGCCCGCGCGGGGCTGCAGGCACTCAGCCCGTCAGTTCCACGGGCGGCCGCTCGAACGCGCCGTCTGCCGGGTCACCGGACGGTGGCATGGTGAATTCCCGACGCACGCCCTCTCCGTCGGCCTTCCGCAGCAGCACCGTCGCGACGTTGCGTCGCCCGAGCGGCAACAACCGGGCGACGAACGTGTCCCCGTCCTCCGCGCTTTCCAGCGTGTCGCGCGTGGCGGCCAGAACGTTGCGGCAGACCTCGTCGACGCACTCGACGCGACGGTCGTCGATGAGAGACACGGTGGCGCCCCGCTCCCGCGCCGCCCGGGCGGCTTGGCTGACCTCGCGCGTGGCGAGACCGCGGCCGCGAATGGCGTCGCGGAGACTCGCCTCGGTCAGTCGGCATTCCTTGCGCTCGTCGGCCGTCAACTCGTCCCCGGCAGAGATCCGCTCGAGGATGGGCCCGACCTGACGTTGAAGCCGGGCGCGATATTCCCGTCGAGCTTCCGCCTGGGACGCCATCCGCCCGATCTGCTCGAGCGCAGCAGCCTCCTCCCGGCGAGCCGCGGCCTCTCGAAAGCGCGCGTTGCGCATGAGGATCCGATAGACGGTGCCGGCCACGGGGGCCGTGAGGAGACCCGCTTGCTCGAGCGCGATGGCCGGTGCGAGATCCCTCGTCATACCCCACAGCAGACCCTGCACGATCAGCAGCAGCGTCGCGGTCCAGGCCAGACGCCACATCCCGATCATCGCGAGCAGACCCATGGCCAGCGATGCCGAGGTGGCTGGCCAGAGCACGGACAGTTCCCCCACCGGCGGACTGACCTGACTCCCGACCAAGGCCATGATGGCGAGCCAACCGAGCGCCGCCACCCCACCGACGAACGTGCGGGCCCAGCGAGCCGAGAGCGGCACGCCCGCGACAACGCCCGACAGCAGCACGGCAAGGACCACCGGCCACTGCCGGTCGTATCCCGGCCAGTGACCCACGGTCATCAAACTGGCAAAGCTGACCTGGGCGACGAACCACCCGTAGCCGTTGAACGGCGCCAGCGGCGCCAGCCGTCCGTTCGCCCTCACGACGGGGTCCATCCGATCGTGACCGTCGTCCCACGACCCGGTGCGGAGTCGATCGTTGCGCTGCCGCCGGGGAGTGAGTTCATCCGGTGCAGAATGCTCTGGCTCACACCCAGCCGCTCACGCACGAGCGTCGGGTCGAACCCGGGCCCGTCGTCACAGACCTTGATCGTCACCCCGTCGTCCTCCAGAAGCACTCGGCTGCCGCCGCTCGCGTGCCGGACCGTGTTGCGCACGGCTTCCTCCACCGCGGCTTCGATCTCGAGGGCCGCCTGCCGTGGGAGATCCGCCTCGCGTTGCACCGCCCCCACGATCACCGGGACGCCGTATCCCTCGCATCGGCGGGTGATCCGGTCCACCACTTCCCCCACGGTGCCCGTTTCGTCCTCATCGGGCCTGCCCGCCGAGAGCCGCCGTTGCACGGTCTCGGCCTGGACGCGGAGTTTGTCCGTCGGCACCCCTTCCGCACCGGCGGACAACAGGGAGAGGACGAAGTCATGGGTCAGCCTGTCGAGGCGGACGATCTCCTCGTCCCGGGCCTGGAGCATCGACGCCTCCGCCTGCTCCCGGCCGCTGCGCAACAGCACTCGGTTGCCACGGTTGATGTCGCGCAACATGGACAGCACCAGCACGAAAAAGAACCCGGAATAGACCAGCGCGAACACGGACCGGACGAGCGTGGTCCGCCAATCGACCACAACACCTATCTCCCGCATGACGACCTCGACCAGGAGATTGTTCAGGATCAGGGCGAGCCACGCGACGCCCCGGGGCAGGGTGAGGATCGCCGACACGGCGGCGAGACCCGGCATGCCGTGGATCCAGAAATCCAGGCGCGCGGCCTCGTCCCGGACCGCCACCAGCGGCCACACCAGGATCGCCACCGGATAGAGGAACGCGGTGAGGCGGAGAAGCCGTCGACCCACCCTGACCTTGTCCACGATGAACGCGGGGAGCGCCGCCACGCCCGGCAGCCACACCAGCGCAGAGACCAACACCGTCCCCCACACCACGTCGGGGCGTGCCTGCAACTGGGTGGCCACCCCGCGCACCGCGTACAACGTGTAAAGCGCTCCCAGGGTGATCCCGATCGCCCGGACCTGGCCGGGCGCCAGGCCGGCAGCCGCGGTCACGGCTCCCGGATCGGCGGTGGCAGGACGCCGTCCTCCACGGCCCTCTTGTAGAGATCGACTTTCGTGTGGGCAGCCCGGCCCTGCTGGGCGTACTTTGCCCGGATCCGCAACAGATAGTCGTTCACGGTTGTGATCGAGAGACCGGTCTGGGACGCGACGCGCTTGGCGGACTCGCCACAGGCGAACAGCTCGAGGACCTCCCGCTGGCGCTGTGAGAGACCGACCGCATCCAGTCCGGGGTCCGAGTCGACAGCCGCGGCCCACTCGTTGGTGAGCGCTTCGGCGTCGTCGCGAAGACAACCGCGGATGGCGCCGATCAGCTGCTCCGGGGTGTGCGACTTGCGGGCGATGCCCCGCACGCCCCCGCGCGCGGCCGAACGGATGAGGAAGGCGTTCTCGCCCGAGGTGTACGCCAACGCAGGCACTCCGGCCTCCGCCAGCGCCGCGACGTTGTCCTCCGGCATCGACCGGTCGGCGAGACTGAGGTCGAGCAGCACCAGATCGAGATGGTGGCCGGTCTCCAAGAGCTCGGGCACAGTCCGGGCGGTGGCCACGAGCTTCAGATCGTCGGTCTCCTCCAACAGTGCGGTGATGCCCAGCGACACAGCGAAATGGTCATCCACCAGTCCGATCGCGAATGTCTGCACGTCCAAACCTCCTGACCCGGCGATGGTGCCCTCAGAATTGAGGACTGTCATCGCCTCACGTCACGATCCTAGGATGACTCATCGATGGCTGCATTGGGGGATGAGTCATCAACTTGAGGCCCCGGCCATGGTCCGGGGCCTCGCCAATTCCCCGGATCGAGTTCAGGTCGCGTCGGGGCGGACGCCGATCTTCAGCGGCACCGCCTTGTTCACTGCGGCGAAGAAGTCATTCCCCTTGTCGTCCACGACGATGAACGCCGGGAAGTTCTCCACCTCGATCTTCCAGACCGCTTCCATGCCGAGTTCCTCGTATTCGACGACCTCGACCTTCTTGATGCAGTCCTGCGCGAGCCGGGCGGCCGGGCCGCCGATCGAGCCGAGATAGAACCCGCCGTGCGCGTTGCAGGCGTCTGTGACGGCTTGGGAGCGGTTCCCCTTCGCCAGCATCACCATCGACCCGCCTGCCGCCTGGAACTGGTCGACATAGGAGTCCATCCGGCCCGCGGTCGTCGGCCCGAACGATCCCGAAGCCATGCCGTCCGGCGTCTTGGCCGGACCGGCGTAGTAGACGGGGTGGTTCCTCAGATAGTCCGGCATCTCCTCGCCGGCATCCAGTCGTTCCTTGATCTTGGCGTGCGCTATGTCGCGGGCCACGATCAGGGAACCGGTGAGCGACAGCCGGGTCTTGACGGGATGCTTCGACAGCTCGGCGAGGATCTCCGGCATCGGCCGGTCGAGATCGACCTCGACCACGTCCCCGCCCAGGTCATCGCTGACCGTCTCCGGCAGATAGTGCGCGGGCTCGAACTCGAGCTGCTCGATGAAGACGCCGTCGGCGGTGATCTTGCCGAGGCACTGGCGGTCGGCGGAGCAGCTGACCGCGATCGCGACCGGCAGGGAGGCGCCGTGGCGCGGGAGGCGGATGACGCGGACGTCGTGGCAGAAGTATTTCCCGCCGAACTGCGCCCCGATCCCCAGGTCACGGGTCAGCTCGAGGACCTTCTCCTCCATCTCCAGATCGCGGAAGCCGCGGCCGGTCTTTGCGTTGCCCGTCGTGGGCAGGCTGTCGAGATACTTGGCGGAGGCGTACTTCGCCGTCTTCAACGCAAACTCGGCCGACGTGCCGCCGACCACGATCGCGAGGTGATAGGGCGGGCAGGCTGCGGTCCCGAGGGAACGAATCTTCTCCTCCAGGAACGGCAGGATCTTGTCCGGGTTCAGGATCGCCTTGGTCTCCTGGTACAGGTACGACTTGTTCGCCGAGCCACCGCCCTTGGCCATGAACAGGAACTTGAACTGGTTCTCGTGGCCCGGCGCGGTGTCCGCGTACAACTCGATCTGCGCCGGCAGGTTCGAGCCCGTGTTCTTCTCCTCGAAGAACGTGACGGGCGCGTTCTGGGAATAGCGGAGGTTGAGCTCGGTGTACGCGTCGTAGACGCCCCGCGCGATCGGCTCCTCGTCCGTTCCCTGGGTGAGCACGTGCTGGCCGCGCTTGCCCATGACGATCGCGGTGCCGGTGTCCTGGCACATCGGGAGGACGCCGCCCGCGGCGATGTTCGCGTTCTTCAACAGGTCGAGGGCGACGAACTTGTCGTTGTTGGAGGCCTCCGGGTCGTCCATGATCTTCTGGAGCTGCGCGAGGTGTGCGGGTCGCAGATAGTGGGCGATGTCATGCATGGCCGTCTCGGTCAGCAGCCGCAGCGCCTCGGGATCGACCTCGAGGAAGGTGCGACCACCGGGTCCCTCGACCTGTCGCACTCCCTCGTCGGTGAGCTTGCGCCACGGGGTGTGGTCCTCCCCGATGGGCAGCAGGTCCTCATAGGCAAACTCGGGCATGGCGCTTCTCCTCGACGGGACGGCATAGTCGCATCCCATCTTTTCACGCAGCATCGGCCCGTGCTGGCGGGTCCAGCAGGCTGTTGTTCGATCCGCCGGTCATTGGACAGATCCGAGTGTTAGCGTCGGATGCGTCACTATCGCTGCTGTCGATGCAAAGCAACTCCCTGGGAGGCAACACATGAACAAGCGTGAGGTCGTCGTACTTTCTGCAGCTCGCTCCGCCATCGGAACCTTCGGCGGTTCGCTGTCCGGCATGGAGCCCATCGATCTGGCCGCCGAGGTCATGAAGGCAACCATCGAGCGCTCCGGGGTTGACCCCAACGAGATCGGCTACGTCACCGTCGGCAACTGCATCCCGACCGAGCCCCGCTACGCCTATGTGTCCCGCGTCGCCTCCGTCCAGGCCGGCCTGCCCGAGACCAGCGTCGCCATGACTATCAACCGCCTGTGCTCCTCCGGGCTGCAGGCCATCGTGACCTCCGCCCAGCAGATCGAGCTGGGTGACTACGACTACGCCATCGGTGGTGGCGTCGAGGTGATGAGCCGCGGCAGCTATATGTCCCCCGCCATGCGTTCCGGCGCCCGGATGGGTGACACCACCTTGAACGACTCCATGGTCAACGCGCTGACCGACCCGTTCGGCGCCGGCCACATGGGCATCACGGCGGAGAACCTGGCTGATCAGTACAGCATTTCCCGCGAGGAGCAGGACAACCTTGCTCTCGCCAGCCAGGAGCGCGCGCTCAACGCCATCGCCGAGGGCCGTTTCAAGGAGCAGATCGTCCCCATCACCCTGAAGTCGCGCAAGGGCGAGACCGTCTTCGACACCGATGAGCACCCGCGCCAGGGCGTCACCATCGAGGGCCTGGCCAAGATGCGTCCCGCCTTCAAGAAAGACGGCTCCGTCACCGCTGGCAACGCGTCCGGCATCAACGACGGTGCCTCGTTCTTCGTCCTCGCCGACGCCGAGACGGCCCAGAAGGCCGGCCGGACCCCGATGGCCAAGATCGTGGGCTATGCGGTCGCCGGCGTGAACCACGAGATCATGGGCTATGGCCCGGTCCCGGCCACCAAGGCTGTCCTGCAGAAGACCGGCCTGTCCCTGGACGACATGGACGTCATCGAGTCCAACGAGGCCTTTGCCGCGCAGGCGTGCACCGTGAGCAAGGAACTCGGTCTCGACCCGGAGAAGACCAACGTCAACGGCGGCGCCATCGCGCTCGGCCACCCGATCGGCGCCTCCGGCGCGGTCATCGCCACCAAGGCGCTCTATGAGCTCAAGCGTGTCAACGGCAAGTACGCCCTCGTCACCATGTGCATCGGCGGCGGCCAGGGCATCGCGGTGATCTTCGAGAACATGTGATCGCTCTGATCTGAACGCGCGCATCGCGGCTCACCATCGGGTGGGCCGCGATGCGCCGTTTTGGGGGGCACCTCACCGGACTGCAGGGCCATGCCCCACCGGAATCCGCCCCCACAGCCGGGCCGGTTCCTCCGGGGTGCTGGGGCGAATTCTCGGGCGAACGGGACGAATCAGAGGCCCAGCCCGCTCAACAACCGGTTCAGCAGCGCCGAAATGCCGTTGATTGCGCCGCTCAGGAGGCCACCCCCGTCAAGAATGCCGGCGACTGAACACAACAGATTTCCCAGCAGATTGCCCGCACCCGGAACCGCGGTGATGTCCACGACGAGAGGGTTCGGGAGGGTGACCACCAGGCCCAGCAGATCCAACTGCAGCGGGGCGAGCTCCAGGTTGAGCACGGTGCAACCGCTGGGGATCTCGGCCCGGGCGGCCGCCATGGAACTGCCGGTCACCCGCACATCCTTCACCGCGGTGGTGAAGGGGGCGGTGACCTGCTGGCCGGTCGCGGGATCAGCCGTGACAACCGAGCCGGTCGCCATGAGCTTGCCGTTCTGGACATAGGTGCGCAGCTTCGTGATGGTGCCCTGCACCGCATTCCCGTTCTGATCGGTGCCCGTGAATGCCAGCGGATAATAGACGGAGGACTTCGGCTTGCTACCCGGTGCGCTGGCCGGCGGGGCCGCAAACGCCGTGGTTGCGGGCAGTGCAGTCATGCCGCCGAACAGGGCGGCCGCGACAGTGAGGCCAACGATTCTCTTTCGAACGTTCACTTCTGCTCCTTCGTTGCTGACGCCCCTCGTTGGGCGCAACTCTGAAGAGTGCTCCGGGCCGGATCCATGACGCGGACATTCGTGCCTCGGCCCAGCAATTTGGTGCCGGATCCGCCGTAATGCATTTCCTGATCGAGCGTCCAGGGCCCGCCAGCCGGTCCGGGGGCTGGTTCGCGTGCTCCGGCCATTCACCGGGTTTCGTCCGCGTGCGGGGCCTCCTGGTCCCCGAACCGCCGCTGCACCATGTTGGACGCAGCAAGAGCTTCGCTCAGAAACTCCGCCGCCGACGTCAGGACTTCATCGATCTCCGCCGCGGGCGTCTCGGCCACGACTGCCCGCACGACCTCGTGATGAATCCTCACCAGCTCGAGAAGACTCACCCGGTCGCTCATCGCCTGCCGCCCCAGGTCATAGATGGCCGCCAATGCCGCTTCCTCGTGGCTGGGCAGATAGCGCAGGAAACCGACCCGATAGTTCCTGGCCAGATCAGTGAGCCGGTCGCCGGTCGCGTCCCCGCCATTCATCGCGGATCCTCACCGATGCCGGGCCGACTGCGGGAACCCCTCTCGGGGAAGCGCTCGCCCTCCAAGCGGCGCGCCAAGACCTCCTGCCCCTGTTCGAGATCGACAGCCGTGTCCGCCGGCCACGTGTTCAGCCCGAGTCGGGCCATCGTGAAGGCGACATCGGGTTGGATCCCGACGATGACGGTGACGGCTCCCCGCAGCCTCGCCATCTCGGCCAGTTGGCGCAGGGTGTTCGTCGCGAACGAATCGAGCACGTCGATCGCCGCAACGTCGATGATCACTCCCCGGCTCCGATCGACCCCGATCTGCTCGATGAGATCCCGCTGGAACCGGACCATCTGGGTGTCATCGAGGGCAGTGTGGATCGATGCGACCAGGCAGTCGCCCTGGCGCAGAATCGACACGAGACGCGGCCCGGGTGTCATGGCCGATGCGAACCGTCCTTCCTCGTCACCACGAACCCGAGCAGGCGCTCCGCCTCCTCGAGTCCGCTCTGCAGATCTCCGATGGTGTTCATCTTGCTCAGATCCACACCCAGGGTGACCAGCGTCTGGGCGATCCGGGGCGAGACTCCTGTGATGATGACGCTCGCACCCATCAACCGTGACGCGTCGACCGTCTGAACCAAGTGATTGGCGACAGCGACATCCACCTCGGGGGCGCCCGTGATGTCGATGACCACCACGAGCGCCCGGTGCCGGTGGATCCCGTTCAGCAACTGCTCGGTCAGCTGGGTTGCCCGCTCACTGTCGAGGATCCCGATGATCGGCATGATCAGCAGACGCTCCCGCACGGGCAGCACCGGGGTGGACAGTTCGCGCAACGCGTCCTGTTGCTGGCGGATCACCCGTTCCCGTTCCTCCACGAAGCTCACCGCGACCGTGTTCGCGATTCGGTTCGCGGCGGGCTCATAGGCATCGAGAATCCGGTTGAGCAAGGGGAAATCGTGCTGATATTTCTGGAACAGCGAGCGGGCGAGCACATCCCGCAGCAGCAGCACGATGCTGACGACCTCGAACGTCTCGACGCCGCGGGGAATCACTCGTTCGGACAGATCGCGGGCATACCGCTGGAGTTCCTCCACGCTGCCGGTCTCGAGCACCTCGACATAGTTGTCATATACCGCTGCGGTCTCGTCCACCATCTCCCGCTCGGTCATCGCCCCGAGCAGCTTGCTCCCGCGGATGCGCGTGATCCAGTCCTCATGGAGTTTGGATCGGTGTCGGCGCAGGTGCTCGACCAGTTCGGGGAGCAGACCGCTTCGGTCGGGTTGGGCGGTAGCCCACTGGGCCGCCGATTGACCGATATCGTTCATGGTTTTCCTCCCGGTTTCCAGATGATGCAGGTGATCGTGGTGCCGCGACCGGGCTTGGTGACGAGATCGAACTCATCACTGAGGCGGCGTACCCCCGGCAGCCCGATCCCGAGTCCGCCGTACGTGCTGTGCCCCTCGGTCATCGCGCGGTCGATGTCCAGGATGCCGGGACCGGTGTCCCGCGCGACCACGCGTACGCCGGGGCGCTCGTCCTGACTGACGAGATCCACCACGACCTCGCCGAGCCCGCCGAACCGCACGATGTTGCGGGCGAGTTCCGAGACGAGCGTGGCGAGGACGGTGCGCGCGACCGAGGGGAACTCCGCCGCGGCGGCGATCTGCCGAGCAGCCTGACGGGCGGTGACGATGTCGGAGTCCGCACCGACGGGGATCCGCGCGATGGCAGGGTCCTCGGTCTGCAGCGACGGCCGCAGGGCACTGCAGAACTGGCACTCGAGCAGGTGGTGTTCGGCGTCGGATTCGCGCATCCGGCGACGGTCACGCGACGACAGCGCTCTCAGGACGGTGCGACACTGCGGGGTCGGCGGTTCCGCGCGTTGCAGCGCCAGCAGATATTCCACCCGCAACCTCGACCGGAGCCGGTGCAGCCGAGCCGCAACCGCTCCCGGGGTGACCCCCGCCCGATCAGCGAGCTCCAGCAGGGCCACCCGATCGACCTCGTGGGAGACGAGCAACGACCGATCCTCGGCGTCCAGTCGCGCCATCGCCCGCGCCATGGCGTCCCGGTCCTCGGCCCGGCTCAGGCCGTCCTCGGGCGCCGCCGACTCGTCGTGGTCGACGAGCCGGTGACGATGACGCCGGAACCGGTCGGCGTCCCGCCACACCGACGCGGTCAGGTTGCGGGCTGTGGCGACCGCGTACGCCTCCACCGTCTCCGCCTGGATGCGGTCGCGGGCAGCGAAGACTCGCGCGAGGACCTCCTGGACGACGTCGTCCGCGTCGGCGTGGCTGCCCATGCGGGCATACACGACGCGCCGGACGATGCCCGTGAGCACCACGGGGTCCCAGCCGTCGGACGGCTCGTTCCGTCCAGGCTCGACGATGGCCACCTCGTTACACTGTCACACCCCTGCCGCCCGGGAGTCTGCATATCGACAATGTCGCCCTCTATATCTCTCTGGTGGAAAAGCTAGAGAGGCGAATATTGCCGGATCAGCCGCGCGGACGGAGCCGCATGTTGGGCATCGGGGGTGCCGGGATCGGGTCGGGCGTCCCGTCCGGCCAGGGCCCGAAGCGCCCCGGCTCGCCTGTGGTGATCTCGTGCTGATAGGCGTCGCGATATTCGGCGACCTCGTCGTGCGTGCGACCGATGAAGTTCCACCACATCACGATCTGCTCACCGAACGGCTCCCCTCCGATGAGGACGAGTCGCGCACCGTGTTCACCGGCGGCGATCTCCAGGGTGCCCGAACCGGCCGCGGCAAACCCCAGCTCGCCCTCGGCCAACTGCACCTCACCCAACGCGGCGGATCCCGTGTCCACGAGCACACCATGCTCGTGCCGCGGATCAACGGCGAGCGTCAATTGGGCGCCCGGCTGGAGGCGCAGCTCTGCGCCCACCAGTTCCGTTGCCGTCTCGACCGGGGAGGTCGATCCGGCCAGCGAGCCGAGGAAGACCAGGATTTCGCCGCCGTCGATCGCGATCGGTTCGGGGCGATAGTGGTCGAAACCAGGATCGCCGTGCCGGTGGCTGTCAGGCAGGGCGAACCAGAGCTGGACACCGTACAGAGTCTCGGTGTCCTCGGTGGAGAACTCGGAGTGCGTGATGCCGCGCCCGGCAGTCATGAGATTGAGTTCTCCCGGAACCACGCGGGCCGAGTTGCCGGCCGAGTCGAGATGGTCGACCGCGCCGGTGAACAGCCAGCTCACGGTGGCCAGACCGGTGTGCGGATGGCGGGCCACCTGCATCCCGCCGGTCTCGGCCACACGGTCGGGCCCGTAGTGATCGAGGAAGCACCAAGCCCCGATCAGGCTGCGTTCGCGGGTCGGAAGCGTGCGGCGGACGGTCATGGCGCGCAGGCCACCCAACGGCACCTCGCGCGGAGTGATGAGTTCGGTCACCATCCCAGTATCGCCACCGTTCCACCGCCGACCACGCCCGGGTGACCCGACCCGCGCCGGGCCGGTGCCGGAGGTCGATGGGCGGAGGGAATATAGTTGATGCATCAACTGTTGTGGTGGGTGACCTCACCCGACTGGGAACGTCCACCGAAAGGAACCTGCCATGCCTGCCGTGACCGCCGACACGCTGACCCTGCCGCGGATCGCCCCGGCCCGCCCCGAGGAGACCGAGCGCAAGATCGTGTCCTGGACGATGGCCCCGGAGGGATACGAGGGTGAGGGGTTCCCGGTCCATCGCGCCTTCGCGGGCGTGCCCACCCAGTTGCTCGATCCGTTCATCCACATGGACCAGATGGGTGCCGTGGACTACGCACCCGGTGAGCCTCGCGGCACCGACTGGCACCCGCACCGCGGATTCGAAACGGTGACCTACATCATCGACGGTCGCTTCCAGCACCAGGACTCCCACGGTGGCGGCGGCATGATCGAGAACGGCGCTACGCAGTGGATGACAGCCGGCGCCGGCGTGCTCCACATCGAAACCCCGCCGGCTGAACTGGTCGATTCCGGCGGCCTGTTCCACGGCATCCAGCTGTGGGTGAACCTGCCGAAGAAGGACAAGTTCCTGCCGCCCGCCTATCAGAACCTGACCGGGGACAAGGTGGGCCTGGTCTCCTCGGCCGATGCGGGCGCGCTCGTGCGCATCATCGCGGGCGAGATCGACGGCCACACCGGCCCGGGTTCGACCCACACGCCGATCGTGATGGCCCACGCGACCGTTCAGCCGGGCGCGCAGCTGTCCCTGCCGTGGCGCAAGGACTTCAACGCGCTGGCGTACGTCCTGTCCGGGCGCGGCACGGCCGGCGCCGAACAGCGCCGCATCATGCCCGGCAACTTGGTGGTGCTCGACGACGGGGACCGGTTGACCTTCCAGGCCGCGGAATCCCAGGACAGCAACGCGCCGGCGCTCGAACTGCTGCTGCTCGGAGGACAGCCGATCCGGGAGCGGGTGTTCCACTATGGGCCCTTCGTGATGAACACGCGCGCCGAGGTCGTCCAGGCGATCGAGGACTTCCAGCGCGGCAGCTTCGGCCAGATTCCCGCCGATGCGCTGCGGCCCTATCACGGGAAGCAGGGCTGAGCCGAAGGGAGCCCGGGCCACGCTCGGGCGAATGTCGGCTCGCTAGACTCGCGACCATGTCGAGGGGCGAGGCCAATTATTGCCGCATGTGTGGCCACGCAATGGAACGCCGCATTCCCCCGATGGAGGACCGCGACCGGGCGGTGTGTCCCAGTTGCGGGTTCATCGACTATGTGAACCCGATCAACGTGGTCGGCACCATCCCGGTCTGGAACGGCGACCACGTGCTCCTCTGCCTGCGCAACATCGAGCCTCGCAAGAACTTCTGGACGCTGCCCGCCGGTTTCCTCGAGGCCGGCGAGCGCAGTTCGGACGGTGCGATCCGCGAGACCATCGAAGAGGCCGGTGCCCACATCGAACTCGGGCGATTGTTCTCCGTGCTTGACGTCACCTATGCCCAACAGGTGCACCTCTATTGGACGGCCCGTCTGCTCGACACCGAGTTCGATCCCGGCGTCGAGACGATTGAGTGTCGGCTGTATCGGTTCGACGAGATCCCCTGGGACGACCTCGCGTTCCTCACCGTCCGCCGCACGCTCGAGCTCTATCTCGCACACGGTCACGAGCCCCGGACGCATTACGGGGAAATCGTCTGGGGCCAACGCAAGTGGTGACCGCGGCCCGCTAACCGGTGTTCCGCAGGCCCGCGGCGACTCCGTTGACCGTGATCAGCAGCGTCCGGAGCAGGGCGCCCTCGTCCTCGACCTCACCGTTCCGGAGCCGACGCAGGAGCTCGACCTGGAGATAGGAAATCGGGTCGAGATACTGATCCCGCACCGCCAACGTCCGCTTCAGCGCGGGCTGATCGTCGAGCAGATGGTCCTCGCCGGTGAGCCTGCGCAGCTCGTCGACGGTCAAGCGGAATTCCGCGCAGATGTCGTCGAACACGTGCGCCAGCTTCACGGGCACCAACGTCTGCACATAGTGCGCGGCGATCGCCAAGTCGGTCTTGGCCACCGTCATCTCGACGTTGGAGATCACCGACGCGAACATCGCCCAGCCGTGGAGCATCTGCCGCAGGTCCTCCTCGTGGCCCGCCTCACGGGCGGCCTTGAGCCCGGAGCCGACGCCATACCAACCCGGCACGATCTGGCGTGTCTGCGTCCAGCCGAACACCCACGGGATCGCGCGCAGCCCTTCCAGTCCCGCGTCGGAATCCGGCCGCTTCGCCGGTCGGCTACCGATGTTCAGAGCGCCGAGCTGGTCCACCGGCGTGGCCGCCACGAAATAGGCGGGCAGGTCGGGATCGGTGACCAGCGCCCGATACCGCGCGTACGCCGCATCACTCGCCACATCCAGGACCGCACCCCACCGCTTCAAGTCCTCCGGGGGCACGACGGGATCGCGGTGCAGGGTGCTGGCGCGCAGGACCGCAGCCAGCGACAGGGCGAGGTTCTCCTTGGCGAGGGCCGGGAGTGAGTACTTGTCCGAGATCACCTCGCCCTGCTCCGTGAACTTGATCTCGCCCGCGAGCACGCCGAACGGCTGGGCAAGGATCGCGTCATAAGTCGGTCCGCCACCCCGACCGACCGAGCCGCCACGCCCGTGGAACAGCCGCAGCCGCACGCCGTGTTTCATCGCGACATCCCGCAACGCCCGCTGGGCGCGGTGGATCGCCCACTGACTCGTGAGCACGCCCGCCTGCTTGTTGGAGTCCGAATAGCCGAGCATGACCTCCTGCACATCGCCGCGCAGCCGGACCAGCTCGCGATAGGCGGGGGTCGTCAGCAACTCGTCGAGCAGGTCGGCCGCGTTGCGGAGTTCCTCGATCGTCTCCAGCAGCGGCGCGAACCCGACGTCGGCGAACGGTTCGGCGTCCGGGTTGAGATCCAGCAGCCCGGCCTCCCGCGCGAGCACCGCCGCGGCGAGCACGTCGTCGGCGCCCTGGGTCATCGAGATGATGTACGTCTCCACCACTGATTTGCCATACGCCCGCTGCGCCCGGCGGATCTCGTCGAACACCTGCAGCACCCGCCCGCGTTCGGCGGTCCAGGTGAGCAGGGGTCGGCGCGACTCGAGTTCGGCGGCGAGCGCGCGGAGGCGGCCGCCGCGGGAAAGCTCGGAGTACGCCCGAGGCAGTCCACCCACCGCATCCAGCAGGGGTGCGAGCGCCGCGTGGTGCTTCTCGGCATGTTCGCGGATATCGAGCGTCGCAAGATGCAGGCCGGTGGTCGCGATCGTCTGTGCCGCCGCGGCGACACGGCCATCGGCGGTCAACGAGTCACCGTGTGTGCGCAGGGAGTCGGCAATGACCCGGAGATCTTCCACGACGCCCGCGGCGCAGGAATAGTCCCGGCCCGGCTCATGGGGCGTGCTGTGCTCAACCCGCGCCCGGGTGTTCAGCAGTTTCTGCCGGATGCAGGTGAGCTTGAGTCGATAGGGCTCGGGCGCATAGAACGTCTTGAGCCGTGCTGCGATGTCGAGGTTCGCCAGATCAGCAACCAAGGACTCCTTGAGCGCAGCGGACACCGGCACGACCGCGGTCGACGCGGACAGCTGCGATGTGAGCACGTCCACGATGCCCAGGGCCAGATCCAGCGCCTGCTCGTGCTGCAGCCGCAGCACTTCCGCGGTGACCTCGGGTGTCACGTTCGGGTTGCCGTCGCGGTCGCCGCCGATCCAGGAACCGAAGCGCAGGACCGGATGGGCAGGGTCCAGGCGTACGCCATGGTCCGACAGCAGGTCACCGAAGTCGCCCAGCAGACCCGGGAGGGTCTCGGTGAACACCTCGACCAGATAGTAGAGAGCGTTGCGCGCCTCGTCGGTCGGGGTCGGCTGGGTCAGACGCAGCTCGTCGGTCTGCCAGATAAGGTCGATCAGCTCGGCGAGCTCGCGGTCCTGGCGGCGGCGGGCGAAAGTGTCGGGCTCGGTGGGGGCGGCGAGCTCGTCGGACAGGTGGCGCAGTTTCGTGAGGATGCTGCGACGGCTGGCCTCGGTGGGATGCGCGGTGAAGACGGGGCGCACGTCGAGCGACGCGACGCCCTCGGCCAGGAGCTCGGGACCGCCGGAGGCAACCACCTCCCGAATAGCCGTCGCCAGCCAGTCGTCCTCCTCGGCACGCGCCGTCTGCGAGCGGACCCGGTGGACCTGTTCGGCGGCGTTGGCGAGATGGAAGTACGCGGTGAAGGCCCGCACCAAATCGGTGGCCGTCGGCAACGGCAGGTCGGCCAGCAGCGCCCGCACCCGTTCGGCCGCCTCGACGTCACCGCTCTTGTGGTCCTTCGTGCCCAGCCGGACCTGCTCCACCAAGTCGAGCAACTCCTGTCCGTGGTGCCGGACGAGGGATTGGCCGAGCATGGTGGAGACGCGACGGACGTCGGCTCGCAGATCCGCGCTGAACGGATCGTCGGTCAGCTCGGAAGAGGTCACGGTGTTGTCGGGCAGTGCCATGACCTCGACACTAGCCCGGCAGATTTCGGTCCGGTCATAGGGAACAACCAAGCACGCACGGAGGTTGTCAACGACATGACGAGTTCCGCGTTGACCGTGTCCGTCCTCGACCTCATCCCCGTGCGCACCGGCCAGACGACCACCCAGGCGATCCAGGCAGCACGCCGTCTGGTGCGGGCTGCGGAGGAGGCAGGGGTGCATCGCTATTGGGTCGCCGAGCACCACAACACCTCGTCGGTGGCCTCGACGTCACCGCCGGTGTTGATTGCCTTGCTCGCCGAAGGCACCGAGCGGATCCGGCTCGGGTCGGGGGGCGTGATGCTGCCCAACCACTCGCCGCTGGCTGTGGCGGAGCAGTTCGCGGCGCTGGAGGCGGCGTACCCCCATCGCATCGACCTCGGCATCGGCCGCGCGCCGGGCACTGACCCGGTCACCTCGTGGGCCCTTCGCAACGGCGCGAACGACGAGGACATCGTGCGGAACTTCCCTGCATACGTGCAGCAGGTCATCGCCTTCATGAATCCCGATGGGGCGCGGGTGCAGGTCGGCAGCAGGCCGTTCGACATCTCGGCGACGCCGCACGCGGTCAGCGCCGCACCGGTCTGGTTGCTCGGCTCGTCGGACTATTCGGCTCGGCTCGCTGCGCAACTGGGCCTGCCCTATGTGTTCGCCCACCACTTCTCCGGTCACGGCACGGCCGAGGCGCTCAAGCTCTATCGCGACGGTTGGGCCGGCGACGGCGAACCGCAGACCTTCCTCACGGTCAACGTCGTCACCGCAGATACTGATGAGGAGGCGTGGGCGCTGGCGCGGCCCTATCAGCACCAGATGGCCCGACTGCGGACCGGCCAGCCGCTGGCCGAACTCCTGACGGTCGAGCAGGCGCGGGACCAGGAGCCACCGCTCAGCGAGGACGGGGTGGCGATGTTGAGTGGCTCGTGGCTGGTGGGGACGCCGGACCGGGTCGCCGAGCAGGTCCGAGCGCTGGCTCGGCAGTTCGACGTGAATGAGGTCATGCTCCACCCGATCGCGGGATCGTACGCCGACGAGCCGCTCGACCGCTCAGAACACCGGGAGAAGAGCGTGATCGAGCTGGCCGCCCGGTTGGGGTGACGCGGCAATGCCGGGGAGACATGGGTGGTTCACCCGATGGTCCGGGACCCGCCGGTGAGAAAGGCTGGAAGCATGCGCACCCTTCTGCAGATCGTGGCCACCGCACTGGCGGTCGCCGTCGCCGCCTGGTTGATCCCCGGCATCGTCGTCGAGGGCAACACGTTTGCCGGCCAAGCCATCACCCTGTTGATCGTGGCCGTCATCATCGGCGTGCTCAACGCCGTTGTGCGGCCGGTTCTCAAGATATTGACCGGATGTCTGATCGCCCTGACGCTGGGCCTGTTCCTGCTCGTCGTGAACGCCTGGATCCTGATGTTGGCGTCCTGGGTCTCCGGCCTCGCGGGCCTCGGCTTCCACGTCAACGGGTTCTGGAGTGCCCTGTTCGGGTCGATCATCATCAGCCTTGTGACCATGCTGCTGTCCGGGATCACGGACAAGCGCAAGGCCTCGGCGTGACCTCGCGGTGCCTAGGGTGAATGCCATGACTGACCCACGCGATCTCAGGGCGGGCAATGCCGACCGCGACCACGTCGTCGAGGCCCTCCAACGGGCCGCCGATGACGGCCGGCTTGCCGAGGACGAGTTGGCCGCCCGCATCGACGCCGCGCGCGCCGCGCGCACCTTCGGCGATCTGGACCAAGTGGTGGGCGATCTGCCCATCCCACCCCCGTCGATCGAGCTTGCGCCGGTGTCAGAGCCACGGTTCCCAGCGGTGCAGGACTCCCCACCGGTGCCCACGTGGCCGACGGGCGTGCCCCTCGACCTCGGCCCGATCGGTGCCTCACCGGAGAATCCCCTCGTGATCGACGCAGGATGGTCCTCCGACAAACGGGAGGGTGACTGGGTCATCCCACAGTTCCTGCGGCTGCGTGGTGGGGCAGGAAGCATTCACCTCGACTGCACCGAGGCGATCACGCAGCACAACGTCATTCATCTGTGGGTCGACGGCGACCTCGGCTCGATCACGATCGTGGTGCCCGAGGGTTGGGCGGCGGACGCCGACGGCGTGCGCAAGTCGCTGGGCTCGATCAGCGTCAAAGTGCCCAAGGAACCCACGATGGGCCGCCCGGTCCTGGTCGTGAATGGGTCGATGGGCATGGGGTCGTTCACCGTTCGCCCGCCGAACTGGTTCGAGCGGCGTCGGCTGGAGAAGAAACTGCGCTGAGCGCAGCCTCGACTCAGCCGACCGGCTCGACGTCCAGCGAGGCCAGCAGGTCCAGCACCCGCTGCTTGATCTCGTCACGGATCGGGCGCACAGCCGCCACGCCCTTGCCGGCAGGATCGGCGAGCGCCCAGTCCTCATAGCGCTTGCCCGGAAAGATCGGGCACGCGTCTCCGCACCCCATCGTGATCACGACATCGGAGGCTTTGACGGCCTCGGTGGTGAGGACTTTCGGCTGCGCGGCCGACATGTCGATGCCGTCCTCGCGCATCGCCTCGACGGCGGCCGGGTTCACGCGATCGCCGGGCGCCGAACCTGCGGAGCGCACCTCGACCGCCCCACCGGACAGAGCCATGGTGTACGCCGCGGCCATCTGTGACCGGCCGGCGTTGTGGACGCAGACATAGAGAACGCTGGGCTTGTCGGTCATGACTTGACCACTCCTTTGTCGATGATGTCGTGCAGCAACGAGGTGATGCGCGCCTCCACATCGGCCACGATCTCCCGCACCCGATCAGTGTCCGCCCCCGCCGGATCCGGGACGGCCCAGTCCAAGTAGCGCTTGCCGGGATAATAGGGGCACTCATCCCCGCACCCCATGGTGACGATGACGTCTGCCGCCCGGACCACGGAGTCCGTCAGGGGTTTGGGATAGGCCTCGATGAGCGGGACATTCCGCTCGGCCAGCACCTCGGCTACAACCGGGTTGACCTCGTCGGTCGGATCGGAGCCGGCGGAGCGCACGTTCACACGGTCATTCGACAGGTGACGCGCCAGCGCAGCAGCGATCTGGGACCGGCCTGCGTTGTGGACGCAGACGAACAGCAGCTCTGGCTTCTGCTTCGCCACGCGGCCTTCCGCGACCGCCTTGGCCTCGAGGGTCTCACGGGCGAAGCGTGCGGTCAGCAGCGGCAGGAATTTCTCGATCTTGCTGGTGGCCGCCATCGCCGAGCGGGACTGCTCGACGACTTCGGCGATCTCGGCATGGGTGAATGCGTCGCCATAGCGATAGGCCAGTTCGTCGACCAAGCGCTCATAGGTGACCTGCCGTTGCTTGGATATCAAATGGGACACGGCATCGTTCGACATGGGAACTCCTTCGGTCCGAGGGGGCGTCGACGGGATGATCAGGTCTTGGGGAGGGTCGGGTCGCCGGCCCAGAAGCGCTGGCCCGCCCACTTGGCGACATAGACGAGCGCAACGAGGACGGGGACCTCGATCAGCGGCCCGACCACGCCGGCGAGGGCCTGGCCCGAGGTGATGCCGAACGTGCCGATCGCCACGGCGATCGCCAGTTCGAAGTTGTTGCCGGCGGCGGTGAACGACGCCGCGGTGGACTTCGCATAGTTGAGCCCAGCGAGCTTCGACAGCACCATGGCGCCGCCGAACATCACCACGAAGTACGCCAGCAGAGGCAGCGCGATCCGCGCCACGGCCAACGGCTGGGAGGTGATCGCGTCGCCCTGGAGTGCGAACAGCAGCACGATCGTGAAGAGCAGTCCGTACAGCGCCCAAGGGCCGATCTTCGGCAGGAATGTCGACTCGTACCATTCCCGGCCCTTGGCGCGCTCACCCAGCGTGCGGGTCAGGAAGCCCGCGACCAGCGGGATGCCGAGGAACACCAGCACACTCACCACGATCGCCACGATCGAGAAGTCGGCGGAGGTGGTGGGCAGGCCGAGCCACCCGGGCAGGATCTGGAGATAGAACCAGCCGAGCACACCGAACATCAGCACCTGAAAGACCGAGTTGATCGCCACCAGCACTGCGGTCGCCTCACGGTCGCCGCAGGCGAGGTCATTCCAGATGAGAACCATCGCGATGCAGCGGGCGAGGCCGACGATGACCAGGCCGGTCCGATATTCGGGTTGGTCGGGCAGGAAGAGCCAGGCGAGTGCGAACATGAGCGCCGGTCCGATGAGCCAGTTGAGGACCAGCGACAGAATCATCAGTTTCCGGTCGCCGGTGACGCGGTCCAGTTCGGTGTAGCGGACCTTGGCCAGCACCGGATACATCATCACCAGCAGACCGATCGCGATCGGCAGGGAGATGTTGCCGACCTTGATCGAGTCGAGTGCGGCGTTCAGGCCGGGGAACGTACGCCCCAACAGCAGTCCCGCAGCCATCGCCGCGATGATCCAGACCGCGAGGAAACGGTCCAGGACCGACATCTGGGAGATCACCGAGTCGTGATCCTGGGTTGAGACGCTCATGAAGGCCCTTCGGTGGTCGGCGGCAGAGCCACCTGACTTATTGATGCTTTTCGATATGACTCTAGGATGACTTATTGAAGGATGTCAATATGACGCGTAGAGTCGGCCCATGACCGAGACCTGCGCCGCCACGACCGCCGAAGCCCTGCTGAGCGCTGACGAAGCGCAGCGCTGGGCGACGCTGTTCAAGGCGCTGGGTGATCCGACGCGGGTGCGGATCGTGGAATACATCGCCTCCGATGACTGCGCGCAGGTCTGTGCCTGCCATCTGCCCGAGGCGCTCGGCATCTCCCAGCCCACCCTGTCGCACCACATGAAGAAGCTCGTCGACGCCGGGATCCTCACCCGCACCCAGCGCGGGCGCTGGGCCGACTATGCCGTTGACACCGAAGTGCTCGGCCAACTGCGCCAGTGGCCCTTCAGCTGCCGCTGCTAGAAGCCCTCGAGGATTCCCTGGCGATGTGCCCAGGCAGCAGCCTCGGTGCGTGATCCCACCCCGAGCTTCGCCAGGATGTTGCTCACGTGCACGCTGATCGTCTTGGTCGTCACCACCAACTCGCTCGCGATCTCCCCATTCGTCCGGCCCTGCGTGACGAGCTGCAACACCTCCAGCTCACGCGCGGTGAGGCCGACCGATCGTCCGGTCGAGGAACGGTCCGCCGACCGATCCCCTTGCTCCGGTGCCCGTTTCCGCGAGGCGGATGGCAAGCCCGCGGACAGTGCCTCGAAACGGGAGACGAAATCAGCGGCGCCGAGCTCTGCCGCCAACCGATGTCCCGCTTGGATCTGTGCCTCCGCCGCGGCCGGGTCGCCTTCGGCGAGGGCAGCGGCGGCCGTCCGCACGCCGGACCAGAGCGTCAGCCAGATCGGCCGGAGTTCCGGCGTGACGGCCTGCATGGCCTGCCAGTCCGCGAGCTTGCCGGACGTCTCCGCCACACTCCACGCGCGGAGCAGGGGAACGAGCCAGGTCTCCGGCAGTTCGGCGGCGATGCGTTCGAGCAGCGCGATCCGTTCTTCAGTTGCCGCGGCGCCGTCGGCAAGGGCGGCGTACCCCACCCCGATCAACTGCCAACCGGACGCCGGGTGACTGATCGGTCCGTCCGCGAGCAGCGGTTCGACCGCCGCCCACGCCGCTTCGGGATCCCCGCTCAGGAGCCCGAGACGGCCCGCAATCCAGGCGGCGACGACCTCGGCCTGGGGTTCGTGCCAGCCAGGATTCACCAGCACCCGCGCCTGGTCCAGGCAATCGGCTGCCCGGTCCAGGTCCCCTCGATGAAGGGCGAGATCGGCAGCTGCCTTGAGGAGTTGTTCGGAGAACCCTGCCGACGGCCTCAGGCTCAGCGCGCGGAGGATCAACCGCTCGGCCTCGGCCCACTCGCCGAGCTGGATCAGCGGATCGGCGGTATTGCCGGCGAGCATCGCCCCGACATAGCGCTCCATGCCGAGTGCCTTCGCGTCCGCCATGCCGGCCAGCCCCACATCCGCGGCACGCCGATAATGCCCGGCGAGGTTGAGATGGTGCGACAGGTTCGTGTGGTGCCGCAGCTGCCCGTTGTGGCCGGAAGCGCGGCGCTCAGCGGTCGGGCCCCACACCTCCACGAGTTCGGTCAGCTCGGCCAACCCGCTGCCCTCCTCACCCAGAACACAGCGACAGCACGCGCGCGTGTTGCGCAGCCGGACGGCCGTGCTCTCGCCGGCCGCCCCGAGGGCTTCGGCGATCGGCAGCGCCGTGTCGCACAGCGCCGCGCTCCGGTGGTAATCACCGGCCAGCATCGCCATGTTGGCCTGCAGGTCCAGCACGGTGGCGAAGACAGGGGTGGGTGGGTCGTCACAAATCAACGCGTACGCCTCGGCCAGCGTCTCCTCCGCGCCCGAGAACCCGGCGAACTTGAGGGCCCGCGCACGCAGGGCCAACCGCTCGGCCCGTTCCGTCGTCGACGCGGTGTCCGGCATCCCCGCCAGGCTCGCGTCGATCAGCTTCAGGGCGGCCCCGTGGTCGCCCAGCCAATAGGTGGCGCGTGCCGCGCGCGCCAGGACGACGTCCTTGCGGCCGATGATCTCCTCCGGTGCCGGCACGCGGTCCCAGAGCTCGAGCGCGATCTCGTACAGCTCCGCACAGTCGGGGTGTGCGTCGGCGAGGTGGTCGGCCCGCCGCAGTGCCAGCTCGAACGCCTCCGGTTCACGATCGGCGGCGCGGAGATGGTGGATTCGCTCGAGCACCGCGACGTCATCGCCGAGGCTCGCCAGCAGATCCGCATATTTGCTGTGCAACCTGCGGTGCTCGCCGGGGAGGAGCTCATCGTGGACGACCTCGCGCAGCAGCGCGTGCCGAAACGCAAAATGGTCGCCGGCCACGTGCACCAGTCCGAGTTCCACCGCTTCCCGAAGCCCGCGCTCGACCTCGAGTTCCGACCGCTCGATCACGGCGGCCAACAGGTCGTGACGAAACTCCACGCCCGCGACCGCCCCGGTCTGCAGCAGCATCCGGGTCTCCGCTGCGAGCGTGTGAAACCTGACGAGGAGGGCTTCCCGGAGGGTCGCCGGGAGCACGCCCCGGCCGCCGGTCGTGCGGGCGAGTTCCTCCGCGAAATAGGGGATGCCCTCGCTGCGCTCGATGATTCGGGTGATGCTGGCCTCGCTCGGCGCGGGGAGGAGTGGTCGGACCAGCTCCGCCACCTCGTCGTCCGCCAGCGGGTCCAGCGCGATCCGGGCGAGGGCACGCCGCTGCAGTTCGGCGAGCACGGGCCGCAGCGGGTGCCGGCCGCTGACCTCGTCGCCACGCACCGTGCCGATGATCAGGAGGGGGTGGGCGTCCGCGCCGCCCGGGGCGTATCCCAGCGCCGCATCAAGGAAGCGCAACAGGTGCCCGGTCGAGATGTCGGCCCAGTGCAGATCTTCGACCACGACGACGAGTGGCCGCCGGGCAGCCGCGGCCAGCAGGACGTCCGCCACCGCCTCGAACAGCTGGATCCTGTCGGACTCAGCAAGCCGACCGGCGCCGCCGAGCGCGGGCACGAGGGCACCGAGCGCGTCGTGACCGGCCCCTGCCCAGTCACGCACGGTGTCCGATCCATGACGGGCGACCAAGGACTTGAGGATCTGGCTGATCGCGGCGTGCGGCACGGCCTCGGCACCGAAGGCGAGACACTGGCCGACCAGTGCATCGGCTTCGGTGCCGAGACCGTGGAGGAATGCCTGGACGAGGCTCGACTTGCCGATGCCCGCCTCGCCCGAGACGAGCACGAGCCCGGGCCGCTCCTCGCGCACGCTCGTCCACGCGCGGCGCAGGCTCCCGAGTTCGGCCCGACGCCCGACCAGTCGCGGGTCTGAGGTCGTCATGCGGCCATCGTGGCACGGCGCACCGCCACCACGCGGCGTTGCCGGGGTCGAACGAGATCAAGGATCAGCCCGGGCAGCCGTCGACGCGGCTCGGGGACTTCGTCGATGTGGCGATGTTCGGAGCGCTGCAGCGCTTCGTGGACGTGCTGGTGGTGCAGGGTCAGATGCAGATATTCGTTGTTCATGCCCTCTACGGTGCCGCTAAGGCCCCCGTCGGCGCATTGGGTTTTTTCCCTATCTGCTTGAGCGAGTGGGTGGGCTGAGGTACCTCAGCTGTCTAGGCTCCTTCGGATGGGTCACTTTGAGGTACGCCTGACGGCGCCGCTCGCCGCCACGGTCGCGTACGACCGCGTCCTCGATCTCGACGCACACACAGCGACGATCCCGTTCACCACGGTGCGCGTGCTGCCCGGCCCCGGACCGCTGTCGACCGGCACCCGCTTCGTGGCCCGGACCGCACTCGGCCCGATCGGCATCGACGACTCGATGATCGTCGAGGAGTTCACGCGCCCGACCGGCGACCGGGCCGGAGTGTGCCGGATCCGCAAGACCGGCCGTTGGGTGCTGGGCGCGATCGAGCTTTCGGTCGAGGCCGCAGGACCGCCAGCGGACCGGCAAGCGGCGACCGTCCGCTGGTCGCAGGACATCGCCATCCGCGGACTCTCCCGGGTGGCGGACCCGCTCGTCACCCTGATCGCCAGTCATGCCTATCGCCTGGTGCTGCGCCGATTGCTGGCCACTGCGCGCCGGCACGGCTGAGCTTCTGGCAGACGGAGACGGCTGAGCTTCTGGCAGGTGGCGCCGCGTGCTCACCCTTTGACCCGTCCTGCGGGTCAGAAGGTGAGCGCCCATCCACCCTCCTTGGAAGACCCGGTTCCCGCCCCGCGCTCGCGGGGCAGAGGACCGTGCTCAGGCGGGGCTCCTCCGCAGGATCGCCTCGGCCTGACGGAACAGCGGCCCGTCGATCATGTGACCGTCCACACGGACCACGCGCTCGCCGTCCGCGGCAGCGGCCAGGACCCGGCGGGCCCAGTCGACCTGCTCCTCCGTGGGCTCGTACGCACGTCGGATGATCGCCGCCTGTGTCGGATGGATGCACGCGGTGCCGGCGAACCCGAGTGCCGCCGCATCGCGCGCCTCGGCCAGCAGTCCGCCCTCGTCCCGGATGTCCAGCCGCACCGCGTCGATTGCCCAGCGCCCGAAAGCAGCCGCCGCAAGGGCCACCAAGGAGCGAGCGTGCCGGGCGACATCCCGATAGGCGCCGGGCACTTGGCCGGGTCCGGCATGGAGGTACGCAAACCTGCTCGCGGTCCCGCCCATCGCAGCGATGAGGTCCTCCGACCCCCACATGAGGCCGACGCAGCCCTCCGCCTCGGCGATGTCATTGGCACGGACCACGCCGAGCGGTGTCTCCACCAGCGCCAGCACGACGCCGTCGATCGCCTCCGCGACCTGCCGGATCTGGTCCCCGGACTCGGACTTCGACAGCATCACGCAGCGATAGCCGCCTGCCCGCACCGCGGCCAGGTCCTCGGCGTGCCCCGGAGACGAAGTCTGACTGACCCGCACCACCGTTCGATCGGGGTCGAGCGCCGCCTTGGCCACCTCCGTCCGCGCCCGGTCCTTGTCGACGGACGCGACCGCGTCCTCCAGGTCCAGGATCGCCGCGTCAGCGCGGTCGAGCGCCTTGCCGAACCGATCGGGCCGATCACCCGGACAGAACAGCAGCGCGGGTCCCGGCGGATACCACGTCATGACTCATCACCCTTCTTCATCGGTACCCCCTCCTCATCGGTGCTGCGGCCAATGTCGGCCGCTGGTGTCCGGGTCGTCGATCGACTCCGGACGCATTCTCACCAACGTCGTCCGCACCGCTCGCGCGACCACCGCTCCGTGCTGATTCTTCCCCACGTGCTCGAGGGTCACGATGCCTTCACCCGGCCGACTGGACGACGGCCGCTTCTCGAGGCAAACAGTCTCCGCGTACAACGTGTCCCCATGGAACAGCGGCGCCGGGAACGTCACCTCCCGGAACCCGAGGTTGGCCACGATCGTGCCCTGAGTGAGCTGCGTGACCGACAGCCCGACCAGCGTTGACAGCGTGTGCATCGAGTTCATCAGCCGCTGCCCGCCGAAGCCCGGTTGGTCCGCGGCCCACGCAGCGTCGAGGTGCAACGCCTGCGTGTTCATCGTCAGCGTCGTGAACAGGACGTTGTCGGCTTCGGTCATGGTGCGGCCGGGGCGATGAAGGTACGCCACCCCCACCTCGAACTCCTCGAACCACAGCCCACGCTGCAGGATCTCCTTGCGATCGCTGCGCGCTCCACCGGCGTTCGTCGATCCGCCGCTATTCATCCTGATGTTCATCGACCCACTGCTATTCATCGGTCAGTCCCAACTCCCGCGCGATCAGCATCAGTTGAACCTCCGAGGTCCCTTCGCCGATCTCCAGCACCTTCGAGTCGCGATAGTGGCGAGCGACCGCGTACTCGTTCATGAACCCATAGCCCCCGTGCACCTGCGTCGCATCCCGCGCGTTGTCCATCGCGGCCTCCGAGGACAGGAGCTTGGCGATCGCCGCCTCCTTCTTGAACGGCTTGCCGGCGAGCATGAGCCGGGCGACGGCGTAGTAGGCACACCGCGCCGCGTACGCCCGCGCCGCCATCCGCGCGATCCGGAACCCGACCGCCTGGTGGGCGCCGATCGGTTTGCCGAACGTCCGACGCTCCCGTGCATAGCGCACCGACTCGTCCACGCAGCCCTGCGCGGCACCGGTCGCGAGGGCGGAGATGGCGATGCGGCCCTCGTCGAGGATGGAGAGGAAGTTGGCGTAGCCCCGGCCGCGGTCCCCGAGCAGATTCTCCTCGGGCACGCGGCAATCGGTGAACGTCAACGGGTGGGTGTCCGACGCGCGCCAGCCGACTTTGTCGTACGCGGGCTCTACGGTGAACCCCGGTGTCCCCGAGGGCACGATGATCGCGGAGATCTCCTTCGAGCCGTCGTCGCGCGTTCCGGTGACGGCCGTGACGATCACCAGGCTCGTGATGTCGGTGCCCGAGTTGGTGATGAACTGCTTCGCTCCGTTGATGACCCACTCGCCGTTGTCCAGCCGCGCGGTCGTGCGGGTCTGGGAAGCCTGCGAGCCGGCATCCGGCTCGGTCAGCCCGAACGCCGCGATCTTCCGGCCCGCGACCAGGTCCGGCAGCCACCGTTCCTTCTGCCCGGGTGTGCCGAACCGATAGATCGGCATGGCCCCGAGGCTGACCCCGGCCTCCAGGGTGATCGCGACCGACTGGTCGACCCGACCGAGTTCCTCGAGCGCGACCGCGAGCGCGAAATAGTCCCCGCCCTGGCCACCGAATTCCTCGTCGAAGGGCAGCCCGAACAGGCCCATCTCGCCCATGCGGGCGACGATCTCATAGGGGAATCGATGCTCCCGGTCCAACTCCGCCGAGACCGGTGCGACGACCGTGTCCGCAAATTGCGCCACGGTCTTCTTCAGGTCCGCGTAGTGCTCCTCCAACTCAGCCATCGCCACCCTCTTTCGTCTCTTCGGCCACGCCCACCTCGGCCGCTGCGCCCACCTCGGCCGCCGGCTCCACCTCGGCGAGCAGTTGGTCGGCCGCCACCTGATCG
Source organism: Ammonicoccus luteus (assembly GCF_050880385.1). Taxonomy (NCBI): domain Bacteria; kingdom Bacillati; phylum Actinomycetota; class Actinomycetes; order Propionibacteriales; family Propionibacteriaceae; genus Ammonicoccus; species Ammonicoccus luteus. Next base: position 128,690 of record NZ_JBNZCI010000004.1, on the reverse strand, counting down.
AGATGTTTCACGTGCAACCGGACAATCCCGCCGATCGGGGCCACGAGCGCGTGCTCCATCTTCATGGCCTCCACCGCCAGCAACCGGTCACCGGTGGCCACCACAGCACCGTCGGCGACGAAGCAGGCGATCACCGCCCCCGGCATCGGGCTGCGGACCTCGCCGTCGGTGGTCCCGGCGTCGTGGATCGCCGGATCGATCAGCGGGCGCAGCCGCAGGTCCCAAGCCCCACCGTCGCCGGCGATCCAGAAGGTGTCGCCGTCGCGCACCACAAGCCACTTCTGCTGCGTGCCGTCGACGGTCAGGCGCAGCGCTGGACCGTCCCGCGAGACCCGGGCGCCGAAGCGCGCAATGGTCACGGCCTCGTGCAGCGAGCCGATGGTCGCGTCAGTGAGGGTGATCTCGGCGTCCCGCGGCGTACCCCGCAGGCCCACCGTCACCGCCTCCGTCCCCGGCCCGTGATCGAGACGAGTCCACACCTCCGCCCAGGCTCCCAGCCGCCAGCCGTTCGGGATGTCCCAGGGGCTGCGGCGGCTCACGGGCACGCGGGCCCAGCGTTCCTCGGTGCGGTGCATCGCGGCGGCGACGAGTGCGCCCCGGGGTGGTGTTCGGGGAGAGTACGCGGGAGTCACGCGGTCCAGCAGCCCCGTGTCGAGGTCACCGGCCTGCACCTCGGGCCGGGCCAGGAGGAAGCGGCAGAACTCGATGTTCGTGCGCACCCCCAGCACGTGGGTCTGCGCAAGGGCCGCGTCGAGGCGGGCGAGTGCCTCGGCCCGGTCGGCGCCGTGCGCGATGACCTTCGCGAGCATCGGGTCGTAGTCGGTGCCCACCACCATGCCCACCCGCAGGCCCGAGTCGACCCGCACACCGGGACCGGTCGGTTCGGCGAGCGCCAACACCCGTCCGCCGGTGGGGAGGAAGTCGCGGGCGGGATCCTCTGCGTACACCCGTGCCTCGATCGCATGGCCACCCAACCGCACGTCGGCCTGCGTGACCGCGAGCGGATGGCCGGCGGCGATCCGCACCTGCTGTTCGACGAGGTCCAGCCCGGTGACCAGTTCGGTGACGGGATGCTCGACTTGGAGGCGGGTGTTCATCTCCATGAAGAAGAAGTCCGCGGGCGCATCGGCGGACACGATGAACTCGACGGTGCCGGCGCCGACATATCCGACCGAGTGTGCCGCGTCGCACGCCGCCTCGCCGATCAGTGCCCGCGTCGCGGCGTCGAGCAGGGGACTGGGGGCTTCCTCGATGACCTTCTGGTGGCGGCGCTGGAGCGAGCACTCTCGCTCACCGAGATGGACCACGGTCCCGTGCTGGTCGGCCAGCACCTGGACCTCGATGTGCCGGGGGTTCGCGACGAACCGCTCCAGAAACAGGGTGTCGTCCCCGAACGCACCAGCAGCCTCCCGGCGGGCCGAGTCGATCGCTCCGGCCAGGTCCGCACGACGGTCGACGCGGTGCATCCCCTTGCCACCGCCACCCGCCGAGGGCTTGATCAGGACGGGGAATCCGATCTCGTCGGCCGCGGCAACGAGGTCGGTGTCGGTCAGGCCGGTGCGTGCGATACCGGGCACCGTCGGCACCCCCCGGGCCGCCACCGCTGTCTTCGCCGCGATCTTGTCGCCCATGGTCTCGATGGCCGCGGGCGGCGGCCCGATGAAGACGATCCCCGCAGCGGCCAGTGCACGGGCGAACCGGGCGTTCTCCGACAGGAACCCATAGCCCGGGTGCACCGCCTCCGCGCCCGTCTCCCGGCACGCTTCGATAATGCGGTCGATCACGAGATAGGAGTCGCCCGCGGGGGCCGCACCGAGCCGCACGCCGACGTCGGCCTCGCGCACGTGCCGGGCGTCGACGTCGGCGTCCGAATAGACCGCGACCGACCTGATGCCCGCTGCGCGCAGCGACCGGATGATGCGCGCGGCGATCTCGCCGCGGTTGGCGACGAGGACCGTGCGGATCGGGCGGGGCGGGATCGGGGCCGCGGTGATCGGTTGGTCGGTGGTCATCGTGCATCACATCCGGAACACGCCATAGTTGACCGGATCCAGGGGCGCATGGGCCGCCACCGAGAGGGCGAGGCCGAGGACCATCCGGGTGTCGGCGGGGTCGATGATGCCGTCGTCCCAGAGGCGGGCGGTGGAATAGTACGGCGATGCCTGCGCTTCGAACTGCGCCCTGATCGGCGCGGTGAACGCCGTTTGGTCGTCGTCGCTCCAGTCGCCGCCGCTGCGGCGTACCTGATTCGCCCGAACCGACGCGAGCGTGTCCGCGGCCTGCGCGCCGCCCATCACGGCGATGCGGGCGTTGGGCCACATCCAGAGGAAGCGGGGGGAGTACGCACGCCCGCACATCGAATAGTTGCCGGCACCGAAGGAGCCGCCGATGATGACGGTGAATTTGGGCACGCGAGCACACGCGACGGCCGTCACCATCTTCGCCCCGTGCTTCGCGATCCCACCGGCCTCATAGTCCCGGCCGACCATGAACCCCGTGATGTTCTGCAGGAACACCAAGGGGATGCGGCGCCGGTCGCAGACCTCGATGAAGTGCGCGCCCTTGACCGCGGAGTCGGAGAACAGCACCCCGTTGTTGGCGATGATCCCGACCGGATGGCCATGGAGGCGGGCGAACGCGGTGACCAGGGTCGTGCCGAACTGCTCCTTGAACTCGGTGAACTCGCCGCCGTCGACCATCGTCGCGATGACTTCGCGGATGTCATAGGGGGTGCGGGAGTCCACCGGGACGATGTCATAGAGATCGGTCTGCGGACGCACCGGATCGACGGCATCGACGATCTCCCAGGCCGGCTCGGGCCTGGGCGGCGTCGTCGCGACGATCGCGCGGAGCTTCATCAGCGCGTCGTAGTCGTCGTCCGCGAGATGGTCGACGACGCCGGAGGTGCGGGCATGGAGTTCGCCGCCGCCGAGTTCCTCGGCGGTCACGTCCTCGCCGGTGGCAGCCTTCACCAGGGGTGGGCCCGCCAGGAAGATCGTGCCCTGCCCACGGACGATGATCGCCTCGTCGGACATGGCGGGGACGTACGCGCCGCCGGCCGTGCACGACCCGAGCACTGCAGCGAGCTGCGGGATCCCCGCAGCTGACATCCGGGCCTGGTTGAAGAAGATGCGACCGAAGTGGTCGCGGTCGGGGAAGACCTCGTCCTGTTGTAGCAGCATCGCGCCGCCCGAGTCGACGAGATAGATGCAGGGCAGATGGTTCGCCTCTGCGATCTCCTGACCACGGAGGTGCTTCTTGACCGTGAGCGGATAGTAGGTCCCGCCCGACACCGTCGCATCGTTCGCGATGATCAGGCATTCCCGGCCCGACACCCGCCCGATGCCCGCGATCGCGCCGGCAGCGGGGACCTTGCCGTCATAGAGATCCTCGGCGGCCAGCGGAGCGACTTCGAGGAAGGGGGAGCCGGGATCGAGAAGGACGTCGATGCGTTGCCGGGGGAGGAGCTTGCCCCGGGAGAGGTGGCGAGCGCGGGCCTGCTCGCCGCCACCGAGGGCGGCGCGCTCGAGCCGACCGCGAAGCTCGGTCAGCAATTGCTCATGCGCGGCGCGATTCCCGGACCCGTGCGGGGCACCGCTCTCCGACACCGGCGGGGCAGGATGAGAGGTCGCCTCGTCCACGCGACCACCGCCCTCCACACCTTTGTGCCTGCGCGTCGTGACAGTCGTGACACCCCGTCGTGTCTGCTGTGCCCTCGACCTTAGCCCTGTCGCGGCCGGTCTTCCGGAGTGGGGTCTGCGCGCTCCACCTCTGATGCATGGGGCGGGTCAGTTCCGGACACTCCGACCACCCAGTCCGAGCCGTCGCGATCTGACCCGTTGGGCGGGTCAGATGCGTACGCCCGGAACGCCCCCAGCCGGACCACATCGTGTCCACTGAGTTCCCGGTCGCGGACGACGCCGGCCTCACCACCCGCACGGCCGCGTAGGGCCAGGAGCAAGCCGGCGATCATCGACGCGTGCAGCAGCGAGCCGCCGAGCTCGGAGTCGCCGATGGCCTCGATGATCCCGAGGCTCACGATGCCGGCGTCCCCCGCCGACAGCGCGAACGTCGCGACCGACAACGTCACGAGTGTCATGTTCGCCAGCGCCAGCATGACCCGGCCCGAGTTGGGGAAGCGGGGGGAATGGCCGCGCGCTGCCGCGTACTCCGTCAACTGCCGCCACACCAGACCAACCAGCAGGACCGCGGACGCGCCCGACAACGCGAGCAATGCGCTGAGGGGATCATCGAGCACCTCGCGGAAATCGTGGATCCGGGACAACAGCAGGACCGTGCCGAGGGCGAGCGCGCGGTCCGCCGTGAGCTGCCGCCGCGCCAGCAGCCAGCCGAGGAGCAGCACCGCGGCCGCGACCTCGACCGCCACCAACTGATTGCCCGCCGTGCCCCAACCGCCGAGGAGCAGGAGCTGCGCGGCCGGCGTCACGACCGCGAACACGGTCGCAATGAGCGCCCGGCCGACGTGGTTCCGGCGCGCCGCATGCACGGCCACGGCGAGGCCGGCGGCCGCATAGATGAACAGCATGACCACCTTTCCCGGGTCGCCGTCGACCAGCGGGATTGCGAGAAGGCTGCCGATCAGCGTGAGGGGCACGGAATGGAACATCCAGGCGGTGAGGATGAGCGCGAGCGGCCAGGAGATGGGGGAGTACGCGGCCGCGACGTCGTCGGGATCCACCGCCGGCCGGGCGCCGCGGGGGGCCTGCCGCAGCACCAGGAGCGCCACCAGGGCCGTCACCGCCAGAATCAGGAGGGCGACCGGGAAGGTGCTGATCGACCGTCGGGGATTCGTCGCGATGGCCCACACCTCTGCACTCACCGCCCAGACCACGAGGACCGCGAGCAGGGCACGTCCGGGCCACCTTGTGTGGGTGCGCCGCCGCAGGCCCTCCCACACACCACGCGCGGTCCACGACCCGGTCGTCACCACCAGTTCGGTCATCGCGGCCGCAGCGAGCAGAGCGGCCGGGACCGCAAGCACGGTCAGCAGCTTCAGCCAATAGAGGAGGACCTGGAGGGGCCAGGACTCGACCGCGTACGCGATCACCAAGGGACCGGCCAACTGCAACAGCAGCGAATGACCGATAACGGTGAGCGCCACCACGAACTCGAAGAACGCGAATCGGGCACGCCACCGGGCGATCGCGAACACCAGCAGCGCGACCACCCCGAGCTGGTGGACCAACCGCAGCGTGGTGTCGGCCACGGGCGCGGCGGCGAGCGTCAGTGCGATGAGCAGGAGCAGGGGCACGCGGACGACCCACCAGACGTGGAGCGCCGCGGTGAACAGCAGCGCCAGCGCGGTCGTCACGGCGAGGGCCAGCACCGGCACTGCGATCCAGGGGAGGGACGTGGTGCCGTCGGCGACGATCGGGGTGCGCCGCAACGCCCCAGCCATCACCGCCAGCCCCGCGAGCACGACGAAGAGCACCCAGGTCGCGAAGATGATCGGGCGCAGACCCGTCGGCCAGGGATGGGCCGGGTTCTCCCGGAGACTGCCGGCCGCGATCGGGTCGCCGAGGACCCGGGCCCCGATGAATCGCAGGACCCGGCCCACCGCCCGAACCGAACTCACCGGATCCACGTGACGCCCTCCGCGTGGAGCACCCAGAGAACGCCGTCGACCGGATGGAGGGCGAGGCCGCGGGGGACGGCCGGGGTGAGGGGGAGCCTGGCCTGTTCGACTCCGTGCCGGTCCAGGGTGAACAATGTGTCCTCGGTCAGCACCCGCCAGGACTCGCTGTCGGCCCTGACCGCCGTGGCGCCCGGGACGAACCCGAGCTCGCGTCCGGTGCCGGGATCGATGACGCGTACCCCATCCCGTCCCACCAACGCCCCACCCGACCCGTCCGGCGAGCCGACCAGGCGCTGGTGATCCGCGCCGAACGCGATCACGCTCGCGGCGACCACCCGCCCGGTGCCCGCGTCCAGCCTCAGCGCCTCGCCGCTGCCCGAGACCACGAGCAAACTGCCGCCGGAGCGCGCCACGCCGACCGTGTCGAGGAGCTCCTCGCTGCGCCAGCGCTCGGTCCCATCGAGCCCGAACGCCGCGAGGGTCTCGTCCTTGGTCGTCACCAGCACGAGATCGCCGAGCACGGCGGGTCGCCGGTCCGAGCCGCCGTCGAACGCGGATCGCCAGATGCGGTCGCCGTTGTCGACACGATGGGCGACGAGGTCGCCGGTGAGCGTCGAGGCGACCAGGTGGTCCCGCCCCAGCGCGCTTACCCCAGCCGTCGCGAGATCGGGCGTGTGGTGTGACCAGAGCCGGCGACCGTTCTCGGCGTACGCCACCATCAGTCCCGCACTCGTCGTCACCACCACCCGGTCGTCGAGGGCGGTGAGGCTGAGCACCACCCCGCCCGGGTGCGCCCACCACACCGTGGCGAGTTGGTCGCCCCGCGCGACCCAGCCGGTCAGCCCGCCACCGTTGGGGTCGACCGCGACCAAGGTCCCGCCGGAGGTCACCGTCTTCAGCGAGGGCAGATCATTGGGCGGCGCTTGGTGGCCGAACGTCGGATCGCCCTGGACGAGCTCCGGGGTTGTGGCGCTTCCGTGGGTGGGCCAGCGGGGGATGGTGGGCGTACGCAGGCCGAACGGCCACTCGCTGTTCGGGAGCGGGTGCACCTCGGTGCCCATCGGCGCGCTGCCCTCCACCAGTCCCTCGCGCGGGCACCAGGTGGCGGTGTGGTGGTGAGTGACCCGCAGGGTGGTGGTGGAGTGGACGAGGACACAGCCCTGCTCGGCGCGGGCCGGGTCGGAGACGGCCGTGGCCTCCGCCTCGTGGCGATAGTCCGTGGCGCCGCCGGCGTCGAGCGCGCTCCCGGACGTCGACCACCGCATGCCCGGAGCGACGGTCCTGGGGAGTTCGAGAAGGGCCGGCCGAAAGGCGATGCTGTTCGGGCCGCTGTGGCCGGCGAGCAAGATGCCCTCCGGTGTGATGGCCCTGAGGGTGAGGTGCTGGGCGGGGTCAGCGCTGTCCGGGCTGACGGTCTGCCGCCACCACCGCAACTGGGCGAAGGGGACTCCTTCGGGCGGACGGATCGCCGCGATCATCGGCGTCGGGACCTCCGCGGCAACGCTCAACCCGGTGAAGAGGCCGTGCTCGACGGACGCCGGGACCCGCGTACTCCCCGCACCGTCCTCAGCGCCACCCGCCGCCGGACGCCCAACCGGACCGGGGACCGACCGGACCAGAACACGCGCGGCGGATCCGGCCCTCGGCACAAAAGCCGCCTCGTCGCCGGTGAACCTGGCGGCGCTCGGAGCGGTGGAGACAGCGAAGACGAAGAACAGCCAGAGCAGGAGCGCCGCGAGAAACCCGCCACGTGCCCAGCCCCACCTCCTCCGCCCGCTCATGCCCCGGACCCTAATGCGGGAAGGTGGACGTTCACCGTTGCACGGGGGAATAGTCTGCGCGGACAAACGGTTCAAGCCGAGGACGGCAATCGCCATCCGGAACGAAGCAGAGAGAAGCATGACTGAGCAGATTCGCGACATCATCATCGTCGGCAGCGGACCGGCGGGATGGACCGCTGCGGTGTACGCCGCGCGAGCCGAGCTCAAGCCCGTCGTGATCGAGGGCGCCATCGACGGCGGCGGCGCGCTGATGAACACGACCGACGTGGAGAACTACCCCGGCTTCCCCGACGGGATCATGGGCCCCGATCTGATGATGAACATGCGCGCGCAGGCGGAGCGGTTCGGCGCCGAGATCATCACCGATGACGCCGTCGAGCTCGAGCTGACCGGCGCGGTCAAGACCGTCACGACGTCGGAAGGGCAGGTCTTCCGCGCCCACGCCGTCGTGCTGGCGACCGGTTCCGGTTATCGCCGACTCGGGCTGCCCGACGAGGACCGGCTGTCGGGTCGGGGTGTCTCGTGGTGCGCCACCTGTGACGGGTTCTTCTTCAAGGAGAAGGACATCGCGGTTGTCGGGGGCGGCGACTCGGCGGTCGAGGAAGCGACGTTCCTGTCGCGCTTCGGCAAGTCCGTGACCATCATCCATCGCCGGGATGAGCTGCGCGCTTCCAAGATCATGGCCCGTCGCGCAGAGAACGATCCGAAAATCAGCTTCGCCTGGAATTCCCAGGTCACCGGCATCCAGGGCGAGAACGCGGTGGAAAGCCTCACGCTCACCGACACCGTCACCGGTGAGACCCGCGAACTGCCCGTGCAGGGTGTGTTCATCGCGATCGGCCACGATCCCCGTTCGGAATTGATTCGCGGTCAGGTCGACCTCGACGAGAACGGCTATGTGCTGGTCGAGGGTCGCACCACGAAGACGAATCTGCCCGGCGTGTTCGCCTGTGGAGACTTGGTCGATCACACTTATCGCCAGGCCATCACGGCCGCCGGATCGGGCTGTGCGGCCGCCCTGGACGCCGAGCATTTCCTGGCCGCCCTGAAGGATTCGGCAACGGTCTGAGTCAACGAAAAGCACCGGCGACCTCCTGATTCGCCGGTGCTTTTTTGTTCGTAGGGGCAACATTGGGGTAGATCCTGGCTACCAACGACGTGAGAACAGGAGTGGCGATGACCGTCATCGATGTGACCGATGCGGAGTTCAGGGACGTGGTCCTGAGATCCAGCCGGCCGGTGCTGGTGGATTATTGGGCGGACTGGTGCTCCCCGTGCAAACAACTCGCACCGATCCTCGATGAACTCGCGGCCTCCTATGGCGATCGGATGCGCTTCGTGAAGCTCGACACGAACCGCAACCACATGACGCCCACGAGGTACGCCGTCAACGGGCTGCCCACCATCCATATCTTCGTGGATGGTGAACTGGTCAAGTCGTTCCAGGGATCGAAGTCGAAGTCCGTGCTGACAGCGGAAATCGAGAGGCACCTGTAAGTCGGAGGCGCCACGCGCTGCGGGCCTTCCAATAGGCTGGCAGTCATGAGCACTCCGAACGGTTCGACACCCTGGTCTCCCGGCGACGGCAGCGGTTCTTCGTCTACGGGATCGGCGGGTGGTGAGCCCGGAACCACCGAACCCTCCGAGGATCAGCCCGGTCTGGTCAACGAACCCGTGCAGCGCACCACCGTGCCGATAAAGATCATGATCGGTGCACTCGTCGCACTCCTGGTGACCGTGGGTGCTGTGGCGTTCATCACCACAAGAACGACTGGTGTGGTGGCTCCGCCCCAGGCCCCGAGCGAGCCGGAGCCGACCGGGCCACCCGTTCTGCCGCTGCGCGCCGGGGAGCTCGCGCGCGAGCCCGGCGACGTCGCGGCACCTCTTGACTTCGGAGTGGACCGCAGCATCCAGACCACCTCGGCCCGCTATCTGCGCAACGGCGAACCCGCTGTGCTCGCTGTGGGCGCCCGTCCGGTCGAGGACGAGAAGGCCCTGTTCGACACCATCAGGGTGCGCGCTCAGCGCCAGGTCGGCAACGGCTGGTGCGGGCGGGAGGACAGCAACGATCTGGACACGTGCGTCGTGCGCCGCGGCCGCACCGCAGTGCTGACGATTGGGCTCCGGGACCAAACACCGGAGGAGATCATGCAGGTCACCCAGGCGATCTTGGCTGAGACGACCTGACGGGCGGCGTGCTGTCTGCCGGTTCAGCAACCCGGAGCGACCCCGGCCGGATCTAGGCTGACCGCCGATCCCAGCCGTCTATCGAGGGAACAGCATGTCTCAGCCACCCCAGGGCCCGGTCAACCCGCCGGGACCCAACCCGTTCGATCCCGCTGCCGGAGGACCGCCACAGGGCAATTGGTCGTCGGGCCACCCGAGTCAACCGGGTGCCTGGCACCCGCAGGGGAACCCCAACCAGCCACCACAGGGTGACTGGCAGCCTCAGGGAGGACCCGGACCGGACGCGACGCAGGCGTACCCACAGGGTCAGCCGCCGTTCGGCGTTGCCTCGGCGCCCCCACCCGGCCCGGCTGCAGGCTCCGGCGCGGGCAAGAAGACGGGGCTGAGCACGGCAGCGAAGGCTCTGATCGCCGGCGGGGTCGCTCTTGCGGTTGTCGGCGGCGGCACCGCAGTCGTCGTGGCCGATCCGTTGGGGCTGCGCTCCGGCGGTGAGGATTGGGTGGAGCAGGTGCCGGCAAGCGCGACGATGATCGCTGGACTCAACCTCGACCCCGGTGCCGGTCAGCAACTCGAACTCATGCGGTTCGCGCTGAAGTTCCCGAGCGTCCGCGACAACTTCTCCCTCACCGAGGGCAGCGACCCCCGCGAGGCAGCGTTCGACGCCCTCGTGGAAGACAAGCAGTGCAACATGACGTTCGCCGAGGACATCGATCCCTGGTTCGGGAAGCAGGTCGGCATGTTCGTGCCGGCCAGCACGCAGGGTGAATCGGTGCTCGTGCTGGCGGCCGACAAGGAGGAGCCTGCGCGGGCTGCCGTGACCAAGCTCGACGAGTGCGGGGCGCTGAGCGCCGAGAGCATGGCCTTCAACGACGGCTTCCTGCTCGTGGGCAGCGGTCCGGGGCTCGCAGAGGCTGCGCTGGCCGAGGCCGACACCACGAGCATGGTGGATCGAGCGGAGTTCAAGGAGGACATGGCGCAGCTCGATGCCTCCGGCATCGCGATGATGTGGGCCGACGGGCAGGCGCTGCAGGACCTCAACGCCGGCAGCCTCGGAACTGCCTCGGATGCGTTCGCGGCGCAGCAGGCGCGATCGATGGCCGGCGCCCTCCGCTTCGCTGGAGGCAACCCCGAGGTCGTCCTGGTGAGCAAGGCGAACCAGGCGCTCCCACAGGGTGCGCCCACGCAGATGGGTGAGCTGCCCGGTGACACCGCAGCTGCGTTGGGTCTCGGCGGCGGCAAGAGCTATGTGCCGCTCATCCAGGACGCCCTCGACAGCCAAGGCATCGATCTCAGCAGCGGCACCGGACTCCGCATGCCGCAGGATCTGGAGACGATCCTGGGTGACGACTTCGTCGTGGCGGCGGAACGGTTCGACCCGTCCGCGGTGACGGATCCGACTCAGGTGCCGGTGGGCCTGCGCATCAAGACCGACACGGAGGCTCTCCGCAGCCTGCAGTTCCGGCTCAACACGGTCGGCCTTCCGATCAGCCACCTCGATGAGAACGGCACGAACTATCTTTCGCTGAGCCCGGCCTATGCCGACAAACTCAAGGCGCCCACGTCGAAACTGGCGGACCAGCCTGGGTTCAAGGCAGCGGTGGCGGAGCCTCAACAGGCGCAGACGGCGATGTATGTCAACATCGCGACCTTCGCCGACATCCTCGAGCAACAACTCGACCCGGGCTCAGAGTTCACTGCCGAGGACATCCGTGCGCTCGAGGCCTTCGGCATGTCGAGCTGGGGCGAAGAGAACGACTATCAGCGAGGGATAGCGCGCCTCACAGCCAAGTAGTCCCCAACCGGTTGGGTCACCTGGCTCGACTCGGTCCGCACAGAGAACGGCTCGCCCCTTCCGGGGCGAGCCGTTCTGCATATGCCGCGGCGGGCACAGACGCTGGGCGCTTCAATTGCTGTGCAGGAAGCTGGCAACCAAGCGGGTGAATTCGGCTGCCTTCTCGATCTGCGTCCAGTGGCCGCACTGGCCATAGACGTGCAGTTGCGAGTTGTCGATCAGCTGGTGGAACCGGTAGGCGTTGTCGAGCGGGATCACCTGGTCATCGCGGCCGTGCACGATGAGCGTGGGTGCGGTGATCTGACGGATCTGGTCCTCGGGCGTGGCCAAGTCCTCGATTCCGTTCTGCCGCGGCGTGGGGAACATCTGTGAGAACGACTCATGGAAGCCAGGACGGATGGACGCCTCATAACGGAGCTTGGCCAAGTCCTTGTTGGCGCCGATCTCGGGGTTCCAGGCGAAGACCTTCATGAGGTCCTCCATGTTCTCCAGAGACGGCTCATAGCCCCATACTTTGTCGAGCCCATCAGTGAGGGGGAAGCTGATGCCCGCCGACCCCATGAGGATGAGCTTGTCCACACGCTCCGGATGATTGACTGCCATGGAGATGGCTAGACCACCGCCGAACGAGTTGCCGACCAGGGAGAATTTCTCCAGGCCGATCGCGTCCGCGAAACCGAGAAGATGCTTGCGCCAGTTGGCCATGTTGTATTCGAAACCGTCTGGGCGATCCGTGAACCCGAACCCGACGATGTCGGGCGCCGCCACGTCGAACTCCTCCGACAGCTCAGGCAGAATCAAGCGCCAGTTCGCCCATGCACTCACGCCCGGGCCCGAGCCGTGGATCAGGAAGACAGGTTCGCCGGAACCGATGCGGTGATAGTTGGTCGCAATGCCACCGACATCAACGGACTGGCCGATTTCAGGGTTCTCTTCGCTCATGGCCAGATCCTAGAAGCCCGGCCGGTCGATCACGAAGCTTCGCGGATGATCTCCCGGAAAGGTTGGCAGAACTTCACGTTCATCTCGACCGGCGTTGGATTCTCCAACGAACGCGAGACCGTGCAGAGCTTCTCCTGCGACAGCTTGAGGACTCGATCGACCATCTCTTTGGCCTCGCGTCCTTCCTCGGTGTCAGGGAAACGCATCGAGAAGTTGACCTCGACGTTCTCCAAGTGATTTCCACCCTCGGTGGATTTGTCGGCCATCACGCCGACTTTGAAGACCTCCGGCTCGGCGCGGCGGCTCGTTGCGGTGTCCACGTCGACCGCGGCACAACCAGCGAGCGCGGCAAGAAGCAACTCGACAGGAGAGAACACATCGTGGCCTTGGCCCAGCTCGATCTCGATGCCATTGCGATTCATGGCGAGATATCGGCCCTGTCCTGTGCGGACCACGTGGACGACGGAGTTGGGGTTCACGGTCATGGCCAGCTCCTTCGACGGCTTTCCCGATGATTATCCGCCACTGTAACCCTCCGGGGAAAGCCCCACCACGAAAGTCAAGAACTTTGAACACTGTGCCGAGACGGTGATCCGCCTAGGATCACGGGATGAAGCGAAGTTTCGACATCGCCGAATTGCCGGCCGGCTGGGGCTATTCCTTGCTGACCGCAACCGTGGTGCCCCGGCCGATCGCCTGGGTGTCCAGCCTCTCCGCCGAGGGCATCGCCAACCTGGCACCCCACTCCTTCTTCACGATTGCGTCGGCCGATCCACCGATCGTGCAGTTCACCTCGGTCACCGAGAAGGACACACTGCGCAATATCCGGGCGACCGGAGAGTTCGTGATCGGGCTGGTGACCGAGGACCTCGCGGGTGCGGCAAATGTGACCGCGACGAATTTCCCTCCCGGCCATGACGAGTTCGCAGAGGCGGGGATCCGCCCCGAGCCCTCGCGTTTCGTCCGGCCGGCCCGGGTCGCGGAGTCCCCGGTGGCGCTGGAGTGCCGGCTCGAACGGATCGTCGAAGTCGGCAATTCGTTCTTGGTTCTCGGTGAAGTGCTCTGCGTGGCACTCGCGGAGGAAGTCCTCGATCCGGTGCGCAGGAACGGCAAGCCCCATCCGCGCTATGAACTCCTTCGGCCGGTCTCCCGGCTCGGCCGCATTCAATGGGGCCTTCCCGGGGATGCGTTCGACCTGGTCCGGCCTCAGTTCGAAGAATAGGCACGGCGCGCTTGTCCTTTGACCCGCCCCACGGGTCAGATCGCAACGGCGTGATCACACCTCCCTGAGATCGACTCCTTCCAGGGAATCCGCCGGAGTGAAGCCGAACACCTGACCGAGGAAGGACTGACTCGCCTCCAGGCTCCGCCGGATGGACGCGGCCTTGCGGAACCCATGGCCCTCCCCCTGGAAGAGCACGAGGGCGCACGGCAAGCCCTTCCCGCGCACCGCGGTCGCCATCTCCTGCGCCTGGTTGGGCGGCACAACCTTGTCCTCTGTGCCCTGCAGAATGAGCATCGGCGCCGCGAGTTGATCGAGGTGGTGGATCGGTGAGCGGTCGGCGTACACGGCTTGGTCCTCGGGCCACCGGCCGATCAATCCGTCCAGATAGCGCGACTCGAACTTGTGGGTGTCCCGGGCCAGCGCTGCCAGGTCGGCAACCCCGAAATAGCTGATGCCGGCAGCGAAGGCCGTGCTCGACGTGAGGGCGCGGAGCGTGGTGTAGCCCCCGGCAGAGCCGCCCTCGATATAGGTCCGCTCGGGATCACCGAGACCGGCCACCGCAAGTTCACGCGCCACCGTCACGCAGTCAGCGACATCGACGATGCCCCATTGGCCCTTCAACCGGTTGCGATATTCACGGCCATAACCGGTCGATCCGCCGTAGTTGACGTCGACGATCGCATAGCCGCGGGAGGTCCAGTACTGGTATTCGAGCCGCAGCGCCGGCGGCGAGAACGCCGTGGGACCACCGTGGGACAACACTCGCAGCGGAGGCAACTCGTCCTCCAGGCCGCGATGGCGGGGGTTGGTGGGTGGGTAGTACCAGGCATGCACCGGTGGGGTGCCGACCGAGATGGGCTGTGCGGTCGAGAGATACGCCGGATCAAGTTCGACCGTGGCCGACACCCGCAACGGCCGCATCTCGCCGGACGGTCGCAGGATGTCCACGATCTCGCGGGGCCGGGTTGCATAACCCACCAGCGCTGCCGTCCGCTCGGGGGAAGCCGCCAGGGCGTCGACACTCACCTGGTTGGTCGGCAACGGTTCCAGTTCCCCGTCCTGCAGACAACCCAATTGCGCGATGCCGCGCTCGAGCCATGTGCACAGGATCCGTTCGTTGTCGAGGACCGCAAACGGGCCTCGCACCAGCTGCCAGGCGGGGCCGCAGAAGTCGGCGGGGTGCGCATGGAGAGGCGTCACGGAATTGCCGTCGAACACGTTGAAGTTCCAGAACCCCGACTCGTCGCTGAGGAGCACCAGCCGACCGTCCGGGAACCACGCCGGATGCACGGCGGAAACGCCTTCGCTGTGCACCACCGTCTCGATGTCGACCACCTCGGTGCCGACGAGCCGGGCGGTCCGGATGCACGTGGTGTCCCACGGCATGTTCGGGTGGTCCCATTCGCACCAAGCCAGCCTGCCGTCCGGACCCGCGGCTATCCCGCTGTAGAAGTCGGCACCGGTCACCAGCACGGTCTCCTGCCCATCGGACAGCGCGAGCGCGACGATGCTGGCGACAGGCTCGTCAGCATCTGCGGTGTGGTCCTCCCGGACCGCCAGGACGAGGTCGAGGTCTGGCCGGACTCGGAAGCCGGCGTACCTTTTCGAACCATCGGTCAGCGGAACCGCTTCGCCGCCCTCTTGCACC
The DNA here is from genome assembly GCF_050880385.1 of Ammonicoccus luteus. Lineage (NCBI taxonomy): Bacteria > Bacillati > Actinomycetota > Actinomycetes > Propionibacteriales > Propionibacteriaceae > Ammonicoccus > Ammonicoccus luteus. The sequence goes on along the minus strand of NZ_JBNZCI010000004.1, from coordinate 113,519 downwards.
TTCCACACGACGTCATCGGGAAAGCTCGAGAAGACCACGACACCGTCGGCGACGTCGAACGCTCCGCCGCCGTATTCATGGACGGTGGACCGCACGTAGTGTCCGGGCGTGACCTCGCTGCGGTGACCGGCGGATTCCCGCCACAGGCTCGTGCGTCCGCCGTCGTCGGCGCGGGACTCCAGCCAGAAGACGTCGGCGCCGTCGACGACGACCTCGGCGAGCCCGACTTGGCCGCCGGTGATGAGGTCGGTGCCGATGGGCGAGGTCCACGCGCCAAACGGCGTCGCGTCAGTCATTCCGCTCGAACCACGATTCCGTCGGCGTCCGCGTACAGCACTTCGCCCGGCACGAAATCCACTCCGCCGAACGAGACGACCATATCGCGCTCACCGGCGCCGGTCTTGGTCGACTTGCGCGGGTTGGTCCCCAGCGCCTTGCAGCCGAACTCCATATCGCGGATGATCGCCGAGTCCCGGATCGCCCCGTGGACGACGACCCCGGACCAGCCGTTGGAACGACCGAGTTCCGCGATGAGGTCACCGACCAGCGCCGTGTGCAGATTGCCGCCGCCGTCGATGACGAGGACCCGGCCCTCCCCGGGCTCACCGAGGATCGACTTGAGCAGCGCATTGTCCTGATGACACCGCACTGTCACGATGCGGCCCGCGAACTGCTCGCGCCCACCCATCGTGCGGAACTGGGTATCACAGCTGCGGACCTCCGGTCCGATTTCGTCGACGAGGTCAGCGGTTCCCTTGGGTTCGATCATGTGGATGAGCCTAGACCGCCGGACGGGCCCTGGTGGGCGCGCCCAGCGGGTTCGGGTGGAAGGGGGCGGACCCAATCGAGCACACGGTCGAACGCGGGCCGCAGGTCAGGGACCCAGCGAACGGTCCGCGACAGGTCGAGCCGATAGCGCGGGTCCAATGGATGCGGATCGATCACCGTGAACCCGACCGCCTCGAGGAATCCGGGCGGCGGGATCGCGCAGCCGCTCCGGCCGGTCGTGCTCCGCGTTTCGAGCGCCTGAAACGGTGTGCGGACCATCCGCGCCGCCGCAGCCTGAACGAGTTGTCTCCCCAGGCCCAGCCGCGCGTACTGCTCGAGCACCCGCACCGACATCACCACCGCGGCATCCGGATTCAGTCCGAATCCACTCTGGGGCCCAACGCGGGGGACGTGGAGGGGGGAGGCGAGCAGAAGGTACGCAACCACGCGGTCCTGCTGCACGATCCCGAGACCACAGAAGCCCCAGTCGGTCTCGGCGGCGCGAGCCCAGGTCGCGGCCCCGTTGCCGCCGGGATCGAGGCCCGGCTGATGCCCCGCCCCCAAGGGACACAGAGGGCACGTCTCGGGAAGACGGTGCAGATCTGTCGTGCCGAGGCGCCGGACGCGGACTCTGGTCATTGCTCGATGCGCACCGGGTTGCGCCGCGGCGCGGCCAGGCCGATCGCGAAGCCCAGAACGATCGCCCCGATCAGCCCGACGATGAGCCAGCCGATCCGCAGTGGTGTGGGTTGCAGAAGATCCTCGTCACCGATGACCTTGACGAACGGTCCTTCATAGCGGGAGCCAGTCATGGGTCCATCGTAGAATGAGGGCCGATGAACAAGCGTCGGCAACAACTCGTGATCTGGTCCCTCGGGCTCCTCGTGACCGCCGTGATGCTCGGGCTCGGCCTTTGGCAGATGGAATCCTTTCAGAACCAAGGGCAGCAGGCGCTGATCGAGCGCATGCACGAGCCCGCCGTCCCTTTGGCGGAGGCTGCCCCGGTCGGGCAGATGCCCGCCGACGGCTATGGCCGAACGGTTGAGGCCCGCGGGGAGTTCCTGGCTGCCCAGCAGCTGACGGTGCCGGTGCACGGCGATGCGACGCAGCACCGCGTGCTCACCGCCTTCCAGCTGCCCGATGGCTCGGTTGTTCCCGTCGAGCGCGGCATCGCGCAGGGAGCCCCCGCAGCGCCGCCGAGTGGTGAGACCAGCGTCCGGGGAGTGCTCCTGCCGAGTGAAGGTGAACCGGGGTCCGAGTTGCCCGAAGGGCAGATCGGGTCGGTCCGCCTGCCGCGGATCGCGCAGCTGTGGGATCAGCCACTCGTGCCGGGGTTCGTGGTGTTGGACGCGGAACTGGCCCGGGCCCAGGGGCTGACGCCGGCTGAGGTCACTCTGCCGAGCAATGCGGGCCATGCAAGGAATCAGGGGTACGCGTTGCAGTGGTGGATCTTCGCCGCCGCAGCGGTCGCCGCGACGGTGAAGCTTTCGCGGGACGCCGCCAAAGGCACCGGTTTCATGGCCAGCGGTCAGCAATCTGTGGAGGAGCCTGGGGATAATGTGGACAACTCCGCCCAATTGTCCACAGATGACGCTGTGCGGACCATGAAAACGGGCCTTGAGGACCGGACTACTGTGGACAAGCCGCCAGTCGCGTGACGATGGCGGGCTCGAACTCGATCGGGAGAATCGTCGTGGATGTGAAGGCGGTGCGTGGGGCACTCACGCGCTATCAGGTGATGGCCTATGTCGTGGGCATCCTGCTGGTCGTGTTGATTTGCATCGGGCTGCCGTTGAAGTACCTCGCGTATGACCCCAACCTCAACGCCCTCGGCGGCAGGATCAACACGGTGTGCGGGGTAGCGCACGGGTGGTTGTACATGATCCTGCTCATCACCGCTGTCGACCTCGGCCGGCGCGTGAGGTGGACCTGGAAGCGCCTGCTGTCGATTGCGCTCGCGGGGACGGTGCCGTTCCTTTCGTTCGTTGCCGAGCGATTCGCCACCAAGGACGTGAAGCAGAAACTCGCCGCCGCGGAGGGCGCACCGATCCTGCGCTGAGCGCAGGCCGAACAGTCGTCCCGGCCGGGCAACCAGACCAGCCGGAACCCGACGAACACAGCAGAGGGCCGGACCCGCACAACGGCGGGCCGGCCCTCTGGCCTGTTGGGGTCGGTTCCTACTCCCCGCTCATCAGGGCGATGATCCGTTCCAGATCGTCCTCGGAGGCGAACTCGATGACGATTTTGCCCTTGCTCTTGCCCTGGTCCACTCGGGCGCGGGTCTCGAAGTGGTCGGACAGCCATTCGGTCAACTCCAGCGCGCGGGGCGAGGATTCCCGGGGTTGGCGGGGTGCGCGCGGCTCTGCTCCGGTCTCGCCGAGGGCGACGATCTCCTCGGTGGCGCGGACCGAAAGGCCCTCGGCGACGATGCGCTGGGCAAGCCGCTCCTGGGCGGGCTGGTCCGCCAGGCCGAGCAGGGCGCGGGCATGGCCGGCGCTCAGCACGCCGGCCGCCACACGACGCTGGACCGAGGCGGGGAGCTTGAGCAGACGAATGGTGTTGGAGATCTGCGGACGCGAACGCTTGATGCGGGCGGAGAGCTCCTCGTGCGTGCAGTCGAAGTCCTCGAGCAGCTGCTGATAGGCGCTCGCCTCTTCGAGGGGATTCAGGTTCGCGCGGTGAAGGTTCTCGAGGAGTGCGTCGCGGAGCAGGTCATGGTCCTCGGTGCGCCTGACGATGGCCGGGATCGTCTCCTTGCCCGCCAGCTCGGACGCGCGCCAGCGACGTTCTCCCATGACCAGCTCGAACTGGTTGTCCGGCAGCGGTCGAACGACGATCGGTTGGAGGAGACCGACTTCCTGGATTGACTCGCTGAGCTCTGCGAGGTCGTCCTCATCAAACTCTGACCGCGGCTGCCGCGGGTTGGGCGAGACGCTATCGACGGGAATCTCCGCGAAGTAGGAGCCCTCGGGCACCCGGCGCAGCGACTTCTGGGAGTCGATCACCTCGTCCACCGGGCGATGGCGCTGCGCGGCGGGATCGGTGTTCTGGATCAACTGGCCGAGCCCCCGCCCCAGCCCACTGCGTCGTGGCATCGTCGTCATCAGAGATCCTCCTTGCTCGCGCCCCGGAGCGCGATTTCTTCTGCGGCGCGGAGATAGCAGACGGCGCCGATGGATTCAGGGTGATAGGTGAGCACGGTCTGGCCATAGCTCGGAGCCTCGGAGATGCGCACCGACCGCGGGATGACGGTGGTCAGCGTCTCCTCGGTGAAATGCGCGCGCACCTCGTCGGTGACCTGAGCCGCCAACCGTGTGCGCGCATCGAACATCGTGAGCAGGACCGTGCTCAGCTGGAGTTCGTCGTTCAGCTCGCCTTTCACCAGGTTGATGGTGTTGACCAGCTGGGAGACACCTTCGAGGGCGTAGTACTCGCACTGAATCGGCACCAGGATCTCCCGCGCGGCCACCAGTCCGTTCAAGGTCAGCAGGCCCAGCGAGGGCGGGCAGTCGAGGAAGACGTAGTCGATGTCGTGGGTCTTGAGATAGGTGCGCAGAGCTTTCGCCAACCGGCTTTCCCGGGCGACTGTCGAGACGAGTTCGATCTCGGCCGCGGCCAGGTCGATGGTGGAAGGGAGGACCCAGAGGTTGGGGGCCTCTTCGGAGAGCTGGGCGTGGTCGGCAACGGCGGCGCCGTCAATGAGGACCTCGTAGGTGCCGGGGATCCCGGACTCGTGCTCGATCCCGAGGGCAGTGGATGCGTTGCCCTGCGGGTCCAGGTCCACGACCAAGACTTTGAGCCCACCCATCGCCAGGGCGGCAGCGAGGTTCACCGCTGTCGTGGTCTTGCCGACGCCGCCCTTCTGATTCGCCACCACGATGATGCGCGTGGAGGGAGGAGTGGGCAGTGCGCCATCTTCGGTGCGGGCTGACTCTTGGGTGCCTCCGGGGACCGGCGTTTCACCCCCAACGGGCGGCTCAGCACCTTCCTCGGGCACATCGAAACGGGCACGTTTCGGGCCAGTGGGAACATGGATTCTTGGAGCACCGGCGGGCTCCGCCGGTGCTTCGGCCGGGGACGCAGGTGCGTCCTGCGAGACCGCCTGCGCCTCAAGCCCGGCTTCGGAGGCATCCGGCATCGCCTGGAACTCGGCAGCCTCGACCGGATCCGCGTCCTCGGCAGCGGGCTGCCCGGACGGTTCAACGGCTGGGTCGTTGATGACCGGCTCTTGCCCGGAGGAGTCATCGACCGGCCACCCCAGTCCGGCTTGACCGGGTGCTGGTGCCGTCGGCCAACCGAGTCCCTGCTGCTCTCCGCGGGTCATGGCCACCTTCCCCTAGATCCATCAAGCGGGCGTCAGCGTACCCGACACCACCACCCCCACCCCGCGCAATCCGGGGGCGGGAACTGTGCTTGGCTGCGCCACTGTTCGGCACTCCCAGCCCATGGTTTCACGTGAAACACAAAAAGGTAGTTTCACGGGCGGAAGATGGGGCGGGTCGGGCTGGTCGGGTCGTTTCACGTGAAACACAACAGTGTGATTCAGCGGTCAGGCCGGGGGTCCTATCCTCGGAGGATGACGTGGCGGCAGACCGAGGCCCGTGTTGTCCTCCTGCCAACCGGGCGACTGATCCGCGGACGGCCGTTCCGGAATTCCCCGGGAGAGGCCGCGGACTGGACGCTCCTGTTGTCCGGTGTGCCCAGTCGGCGCGCGCCTTACCCGTCGCGCTGGGTGTGCTGGCCCGACTTCTGGGTTCCGATTCCGCGAGTGGCGGCCGCATCGGCGTTTCGTGAGGCGTACGAGCGGAGCGTGGTGGAGAAGGTCGACGTGACCTGTCGAGGAGGAGTCGGTCGGACCGGAACCGCGCTGGCGGCAATCGCGATGCTGGATGGGCTGTCGGCCATGGAGGCGATGCGGCTAGTGCGCTCCACGTACCATCCGCGCGCCGTCGAGACCCCGTGGCAGAGGCGGTGGTTGGAGAAGTTTGAGGACCGGTTCTGAGCGGCTCGAGTCCGAACGTGCTGAGGTTCCAGGTCAGCTGAGGTTCCAGGCCAGCTGAGTTCTAGGCCAAGTGCCTGGTCACTAGGCAAGAACCGCGCTCGCGAGTTCGCTACTGCTGCCTCGTGAGTGAGTCTGGTGGGGGTATACCCCCACCAGACTCACTCACCAGCGGAGCAAGCCCATTAGCGCCTCGTTCCTACCGCGTTGTATGAGTCCCTTGGAGTGGTGGAGTTTGAGGGTCGGCGGGTCGTCGTGTCGTAGGCGGCCATCGGCGGGATCTTCGGTGTGAAACGACCAGGTGACGCACTGAAGGAGACCAACCGATGACCTTGTCCCAGTCTCCCGTTTCCGAACTCCTCGAGGCATTCCGCGCCGGTGATGGCGTGGACCTTGTCCGCGAGTCGGTCCGGCTGGTGATGCAGGAACTGATCGAAGCCGAAGCCACCGAACGGATCGGTGCCGGCTTGTACGAGCGCACCGAGTCCCGCACGACCGAGCGCAATGGGCACCGACCACGCGCGGTGTCGACCAAGGGCGGGGACATCGAGCTGCGGATTCCCAAGCTGCGCAAGGGCTCGTTCTTCCCTGTGATCCTCGAGCCACGCCGCCCGCTCCGACCAAGCCTTGTACGCGGTCGTGATGGAGCCCTACGTCCTCGGCGTCCTCGACCCGTAGCGTGGACGATCTCGTCGAAGCCATGGGCGTCGACACCGGGATCAGCCAGTCCGAGGTCTCTCGCATCTGCGCCGGCCTGGACGAGACCGTCGGCGCGTTCCGCAACCGGGACCTGGACCATGTCGAGTTCCCTTACGTCTACCCTCGACGCGACCTATCTCCACGTTCGCAACACCACCTCCCAGGTGGTGTCCATGGCGGTGGTGGTCGCCACCGGCGATCACAGCCCACGGCGCCCGTGAAGTCCTCGGACTCGACGTCGGGGACAGCGAGGACGAGACGTCTTGGCGCGGGTTCTGGACCTCGCTGAAGAACCGGGGTCTGCACGGTGTGCGGCTGGTGATCTCCGACGAGCACGCTGGCCTGGTCAAAGCACTCAAGCGATGTTCCCCAAGGCGCAGGACACCAACGCTGCCGGGTCCACTTCGCCCGCACCCTGCCGGCCCACGTGCCCAAGTCTCATCCCGACATGGTCGCCGCGCTGTTCCGCACGATCTTCGCCCAGCCCGACGCTCCAGCGGTCGAGCACGCCTGGGACCAGGTCCGCAACCAGCTCGCCAAGACTTGGCCCAAGATCGGACCCCTCATGGACCAGGCCAAGACCGAGGTCCTGGCCTTCATCACCTTCCCGCGTAGCCACTGGCCCAAGATCTGGTCCACCAACCCGCTGGAACGGATCAACAAGGAGATCAAACGTCGTTCCCGCGTGGTCGGCATCTTCCCCAACCCCGCCGCCGTGATCCGGCTCGTCGGCGCCGTCCTGGCCGACATGCACGACGAATGGCAAGCCGGTGACCGCCGCTACCTGTCCCAGGGATCCATGGCGCTGCTCTACCCCGATCGGGATAATGCACCCATCACCGCCATCGAAGGCAGCGAATAGCACCGAGGAATCACCTCAAAGCCCACCACCCCACGGGACTCTGCCGCCAAGTGCCTGGTCACTAGGCAAGAACCGCGCTCGCGAGTTCGCTACTGCTGCCTGGTGAGTGAGTTTGGTGGGGGTATACCCCCACCAGAATCACTCACCACCGGACCAAGCCCGTTAGCGCTTCGTTGCTACCGCGTTTGCCAGGGGCTGGACGAACCACGCGACAGCGGTGCCAAGAACTCCCGCCGCTTCTGCGACATCGGGCCGCGACCCAACCCTTCGGAACACGACGAGACGACATGCGAGAACCCCTATCCGAGTAGTCCTCGTTGCGATGTCGCTGCAAACCGCGGTGCCCAGTACGAGGCCACCTGTCGACGGCGCTTGGAAATGGGCCATAACGACGCGCCGCATCTGCTCGATTTTCAAGCGCCGCCGATAGAAACCACCCGGTCGAAAGCGAGAAACCACCCCGACAGCTTGGATGGGTGATCTCTGTGGAGGATTGGGCTCTGATTCGACGGCTGGTGGCGGACGATGTTTCGCAGCGGCAGGTCACGCGGGACTTGGGCATCGGACGGTCGACGGTGGCGCGGGCAGTGGCCTCAGATGGGCCGCCGAGGTACGAGCGGCCGGCGGTGCCGACGGCGTTCACGCCGTTCGAGCCGTACGTGCGGGAACTACTGAAGACGACGCCGGACAATGCCGGCGACGGTGCTCGCTGAGCGGGTCGGGTGGACGGGGTCGATCACGTGGTTCCGCGAGGATGTGCGGCGACTTCGGTCTGAGTACCGACGGGTTGACCCGTCAGATCGGCTGACGTGGCTGGCCGGGGATGCTGCGCAGTGCGACCTGTGGTTCCCGCCGAGGAAGGTCCCACTCGAGGACGGCTCGACAGTCCCGCTGCCGGTCATGGTGATCACCGCGGCTCTCCGCTTCATGGTGGCGAAGATGGTCCCGCGGCGCCACACCCCAGGACTTGGCGATGTGGCTGTTGCTGCAGCAGCTGGGACGGGTCCCGCGCGGGTTGATCTGGCACACCGAATCCGGCATCGGCGGCAAACGGCGCAGAAGGCGTCGGCGCGTTCACCGGCACCTGGCCACCTCGCTGGTCAGCCTCAAGCCCTACGCCCCCGAGTCGATGGGTCCGGTGGAACGCAGGAACGGGTTCTTCGAGACCTCCTTCATGCCCTGGCGGGGACTTCAGCTCGCCGGCCGACTTCGACGCCCAGTTCGGCCAGTGGTTGGCCACGGCGAACGCGAGGGTGGTGCCCACGATCAAGGCCAGATCAGTCGATCTGCTCGACGCCGACAGGGCGGCGATGTTGCTGCTGCCACCGGGCGTGCCCGCAGTGGATGGGTCAACCGGGTCCGGCTGAGACGTGCCTACTACGTCCGCATCGACAGCAATGACTACTGCGTCGACCCAAACGTGATCGGCTGAGTGACCTCGTGAGTGATTCTGGTGGGGCTATACCCCCACCAGAATCACTCACCAGCGGACCAACTGTTGACGGCGCTCGAAACCGAGCTGTTTCGGCGGGCGGGGAGTGCGTTCGCAGCAGCAAGTCGGTTGTCTTCCGAGTCGGGAGCCCGCCCGCGGTGAACCTCGAGTACCCGCAAATCATCAGCAGCAGGGCAGCAAAGCCGACAGCCGTCCTCGACCGCGATCGTGCGCGCCGGAAACCACGGATGGCACTACTCGCTCCGCTGGCTGGTGAGTGGTTTTAGTGGGGGTATACCCCCACCAGACTCACTCAACAGACCACAACCCGTTTCGGTCGCTGTCATCATCGGTGCGACCGTGATCAGGCGGAGGAATCGGCCCAGCTCGGCCGGGAACCCGATCCAAGCGTTGCCTTGCGTCACCGAAGTCAGTCACACAGCCTGGCGAACCGCCGAGCGCACGGCGGACTGGTCGGACGAGATGTCCGTGACGGCGTCTATCGAAGTTCCGCCAACGTCCGCCGCAGGGAGGTCACGATCGCTTCCGGCTGGAGGCCCAGGGCTCGCATTCCGCGAACGTATGCCTCGGTCAACCCGACCACCTGATCACCCAGGTCATCCGCCCCCGGACCGAGCACGATCGTTCCCTGGCGACCCGCGGTTCGGACAAACCCATCGCCCTCCAGCTCCCGATACGTGCGTGCCACCGTGTTGGGGGCGATGGTCAGCTCGCCGGCGAGTTGGCGCACTGCGGGAAGCCGGTCTCCGGCGACGAGCTCGCCGGACCGGATCTGCCACGCGACTTGATCGCGCAACTGCTCCCAGAGTGGAACCTCGGAGCGCGGATCAACAAACAGCATCGGTCAACCCCCGACTCGGGGTCCCGATCAGAATCTCCGGGCAACGAACGTGTCAGATGCAGGGGAAATGCTGCTCAGGACGGGATTTGTATCAGCACAAAGACCGTACCCATCCCAGCCGACCCCATCCGGCAGACGCGCCGCGCCTCCTGGGGCACGCGTCAATACGATCAGCTGCGGCGGATCCGCACCACGGTCGTGACCTCCGCCTGCGGATGAGCACGCACATCAAGCACTTGGGCCTGGAGGCGGTTCTTGCTCAGGTATCCGGCCACACCACGCACCTCATCCGCTGCACTCGACCCCTTCAACGCCAGCACGGCGCCGCGCGGACCCAGCAGGCCGATTACCCAGGGCAACAGCTTCGCCAAAGGAGCGACTGCGCGGCAGGTGACGACGTCGTACGCCCCGTCATAGTCCTCAGCCCGACCGCGTTCCACACCGACCCGATCGCTTATCCCCAAGTTGTCCACAGCCTGGGTAAGAAAGTTATAGCGCCGCAAGAGGGGTTCGAGAAGCGTCATTCCCAGGTCCGGACGCAGGATCGCCAGCGGGATTCCCGGCAGACCGGCGCCGGATCCAACGTCGATGACCTCCGAACCCTCCGGCACCAGGTCGGCCAGGGCCACGGAGTTCAGCAGATGGCGCTCCCACAGCCGGTCCACTTCGCGCGGACCGATCAGCCCCCATTCGATGCCCTGGGTCGCCAGCACATTGCGGTACTCCTCAGCGAGATCAAAGCGTTCGCCAAAGACCTCCCGCGCGATTGCCACCGGGTCCGAGCCGGTGGACGTGGCGGGGCTCGAGAAACCGGCTTCGCCCAGGGCGCTGGTGGGACTGGAGGAACCGGCTTCGCCGGGAGAGTACGCCGGCTTCGGCGCACCCCCGCTCCCGCCTTCGGGTCCGGTCATCGCGTGCCGATCAGGCCGGCATGACGACGACGCGACGGTTCGGTTCCTCACCGTCGGACTCGCTCGTGAGCCCCGCCGCCGCCACCACGTCGTGAACAATCTTGCGTTCGAACGGGTTCATAGGCGTGAGCCGCACCGCCTCACCGGAAGCCTTGGCCTCCTCGACCGCATCGGATGCGAGATCCGTCAGTTCTCGCCGGCGCTTCTCACGATGCCCCGCGATGTCCAGCATGAGCCGGCTGCGCTTGCCCGTCTCTGTCATCACAGCCAGACGGCACAGATCCTGCAGCGCCTCGAGGACCTCGCCTTCCTTGCCGACGAGGACGTTCGCGTCGGTCACGATGGAGACGTGGGCGCGGCCGCCTTCGGTATAGGTGTCGATGTCGCCGTCGAGGTCCGCGATGTCGAGCAGCTCCTCCAGATAGTCGGCCGCGATATCGCCCTCCTCATCGAGGGCCACGAGCTTGGCGGAACGCCCCGACCGCTCTGCGGTGTCGTCCTCCGACTCATCGTCGTCGGCATCGTCATCCGACTCGTCGCTCGAGTCGTCATCGTCCGCGTCGTCGTCATCCGAGTCGTCGTCATCCGAGTCATCCTCGGCGTCGGCATCGTCGTCCGCGTCAACCTCGTCCGATTCCACGTCATCGCCGCTTTCGTCGTGCGCAGTGTCGTCCGCGGCGGCGTACGCATCAGAATCCCGCACGTCCAGGACGCCACCGTCCGGAGACTCAACCACCTCCGCACTCTCGGTCGTTTCCTGCTCGACGGGGTTCGCAGAATCGCTCAACTCAGATCTCCTTCACGAAACCGTGGCGCAACACCACGGGTGGCCATTGGTCGGCCGGGGATGGGTGTGGCGCCCGCCCTCGGCAGGCGCCACCTGAACTATCTCTTGCGGTTGGACCGCGTCTGACGACGGGGCTGTTGACGCTGCACCCGGGGACGTTCCGGCTGAACGTTCTCTGCTCCGAGCTCTTCGTTGGACGGTTCGCGCGTCTCGGCGACCGCCACGCTGTCCGCCTTCTTGGGCGGCTTCTGACCGGGCTTGAACGTCGACGGGTCATGGCCCTTCATGCGCATGCGGGCTTCCCAAGCGGCGTACGCCGGCGTGCCCGGGGTTGGCGACTGCCGGATCACATAGAACTGCTGGCCCATCGACCACAGGTTGGAGGCCGTCCAATAGATCAGCAGACCGATCGGGAAGGCGACGCCACCGATGCCGAAGATGACCGGGAACAGATACAGCATCATCTTCTGCTGCTGCGCCATCGGCCCGGTCATGGCCTCCGGCGGCATGTTCTTGGCGCTGAGTTGCAGCTGCACATAGAACTGGCTGGCCACCATGGCAAGGATCAGCACGAGAGCGACGATCTGGTCGGCCCCGAAGCTGTCCATCGGCAGGAAGGTGCCGGCCAGGTTCGCCCCGAGGATCGTGGCCTGCCCGATCGAGTCGACGAGCTCCTGGGTCATGAACGCGCCCTTGACCTGACCCCTGGCGGCTGCGTTCAGGACCTGGAACAGGGCGAAGAAGATGGGCATCTGCAGCAGCAGCGGGAAGCAGGACGCCATGGGGTTGACGCCTTCCTCCTTGTACATCTTCATCGTTTCCTGACCGAGCTTCTCCCGGTCGTGGGCGTACTTCTTCTGGAGCTCCCGCACCTTCGGCTGCAGCGTCATCATGTTCCGCGACGAGCGGATCTGCTTGACGAACAGCGGGATGAGCAGCGTCCGGATGACGACGGTCAGGACGATGATCGACAGCGTCCAAGTCAGGCCGGAGTCCGGACCGAACAACGGCGAGAAGAGGTTGTGCGCGAGCACGAGCAGGCCGGACACGGCCCAGTGCAGCGGCGCCATGATCGTGTCCCAGAAGCCGGCCATCGGGACAAGCATCGGGGCCAATGTCTCCATCAATTCTTTCCTTGGGGATCAACAGGCGGGTATGCCACGGAGTCGAACTCCGCAGCCGGGTCAGTGGTTCCAGTCTCGCCGTGGGAGCAGGTCGTCCCGTGCTTCTCAGGGTCCGCTCCGGGTCCGGCTGCTGCCTTTTCGCGTTGTTCGCGCTCCCAGTCAGCAGCGGCGGGCGTCCCCGGCACCGGGTCGTAACCCCCGGTCGACCACGGATTGCAGCGCGCGATCCGGCTGACGGTGAGCCAGGAGCCGCGCAGTGCGCCGTGCACCTGGACCGCCTCGAGCCCGTACGCCGAGCAGCTCGGGTAGTACTTGCACACGTTTCCGTAGATCGGGCTGATCACCGCGCGCCACAACCGGATGAACCCGATGAGGAGCCATTTCATGGCCGCACCCTCTCCGGACGCTTTTCGAGCCGCTTCAAACAGGTCTCCCAGGCCCCGGTCAGGTCGGTGCCGAGTGCCGCGTCGGGGTGAGCAGCCGGAGGCAGGGCGCGCACGACCACGCACGTGCCCTGAGGCGTACGCTCCAACAACGGCCGACTCAAGTGCCGCAGGCGACGCCTGACCCGGTTGCGAATCACCGCGTTGCCGACGGCCTTGGACACGACGAAACCGACCCGCACGCTCACTGGTTCTGATTCAGCAGCCGAGGTTCCGACTGCCCGCGAATCTGCCGCCTGCGGATCGGCTCGAAGGGCACTCACCACCACAGTGGTTCGCCCGGCGCGCACGCCGGACCTGATCGTGCGCCGGAATTCCGGCGCCGACCGCATCCGGGACGCCTTGGGCAGCACGGGTGCTGCTGCGCGTGGTCGGTCAGCCGGCCAGCTTGACCCGGCCCTTGCGGCGCCGGGCGGCCAGGATGGCGCGCCCCGCACGGGTGCGCATCCGGAGACGGAAACCATGGGTGCGGCTGCGGCGCCGGTTGCTCGGCTGGAAGGTGCGCTTGCTCACGGGACAACCCCATATTCTTCGTAGGCTTCGGACATTGTTCTCGGTCACGCCCGAAACAGGGCGCACAGAAAGGTGGCCGGACGTCCCGGCGACCTCACTACGGTACGCGGACACACCCCATCGGTCAAACGAACTACTCACGGTGGACACGTCCACTCGACACGCCGAGATGGGAAGACAGGGTGTTGCGATCGTCGGGTGGCTTGCTCTACGGTCGCATCTCAAGTCGGCTGCACGGCTGACCTGGACGATGTGGTGTACGCACAAGAGTGTGGGGTACCCACAGCCTGTGGACAATTGTGTGGGAAAGTCGAATTCCGCTTGCGGGACACCCCCGTGAGCCCAGCCAACCTCGGGGTGCGCTTTGGATGACTTCGGCCTGTCGGATCCTTCGAGGGGCTTCGGCCGGAATGACGCCGGACGCGCGGAACCCACGCTGCAGGAGGCCTGGGACCACATCGTGGCGCAGGCCCCGGCGGAACACCGCAGTTGGCTGCGTCGCACCCGGCCGCTGACCGTCCACCAGTCCACGGTGATGGTCGCGGTTCCCGATGAGTTCACTCGCGAGCGCGTCGAATCACGTCTGCGCCAGAGCATCGAGGCGTCACTCTCTCAGTTCTTCAGTCGAGACAGCCGCCTCGCCATCACGATCGATCCCACGCTGCTCGAGGTGGTCCCGGAACCCGAACCCGCGGCCCCCGCGCAGGATGGTCCGGCCGAATCCGGGTTGGACGAACCGACGCGACCCCTGGTCCCGGTCAACACCGGCAGTGTTACCTCGACGTCGGCCTTCGACTCCCGACTCAACCCGAAGTATTCGTTCGAGAGCTTCGTCATCGGCGCGTCCAACCGATTCGCCCATGCCGCGGCCGTCGCGGTGGCCGAGGCGCCGGGCAAGGCGTACAACCCGTTGATGATCTATGGCTCGTCGGGACTCGGAAAAACCCACCTGCTGCACGCGCTCGGCCATTACGTGCGCAACTACTACGACCGCGTCCGCGTCCGGTATGTCTCGACCGAGGAGATGACGAACGACTTCATCAACTCGATCTCCGAGAACAAGACCGCTGAGTTCCGCCGGCGCTATCGCGATGTCGACGTCCTGCTCATCGACGACATCCAGTTCCTGGAGTCGAAGATCCAAACGCAGGAGGAGTTCTTCCACACCTTCAACACGTTGCACAATGCCCAGAAGCAGATCGTGATGACCTCCGACCGCCCGCCCAAGCTGCTCGAGGCCCTCGAGCCCCGACTCCGCAGCCGGTTCGAGTGGGGCCTCATCACCGACGTCCAGGCGCCCGACCTCGAGACCCGCATCGCGATTCTCAAGAAGAAGGCCGCTCAGGAACGTCTCACGGTGTCGCTCGACGTTCTCGAGTTCATCGCCTCCAAGGTGCAATCCAACATCCGCGAGCTGGAGGGGGCGCTCATCCGCGTCACCGCGTTCGCGAGCCTTAACCGGCAGGAGGTCGACATGGACCTCACGATGCAAGTGTTGAAGGACCTGATTCCGGATGGTGGGGAGACGCCGATCACGGCGTCGCTGATCATCGCCCAGACCGCGCAGTATTTCTCATTCGCCGTCGATGACCTCTGCGGATCGTCGCGCACCCATGCGCTCGCGACCGCTCGTCAGATTGCGATGTATCTCTGTCGGGAGCTCACCGACCTGTCCCTGCCGAAGATCGGTGCGGAGTTTGGCGGTCGGGACCACACGACGGTGATGCACGCAGACCGCAAGATTCGACAGCTGATGACCGAGCGTCGAACGATCTATAACCAAGTCACCGAGCTCACCAGTCGCATCAAACAGCAGGCTGCTCAGCGCTGATGCGCGGTGCCGCTCGTCGTCGACGACCCCGCGAATAGGCCCCATCCCCCGCATGGGTCCCATCCCTCAACTGGACGCCGCGTCACGGTCAGCCCTCAGAGAGGCGTCTTCAGATAGGCATTGATGTGTCGGCGCACCAAATCCGGCACGTCGACTGCTTCGCGGTCATAGAGCCACTGGACCTGCAAACCGTCCATCAGAGCGGCCAGAGCGACTCCCAGGCCGTCGGTGGCCACGCCATCGCGCAGCTCGTCCTCGGCACTCAACCGGTCGAACATCGACTGAAGCGCGTCGATCACTTTCTGATAGCGCTGTTTGAAAAAGCCGTGAGCCGGATGCTCAGCATCCGTCGACTCGGCGGACAGCGTTGCGAACAGCTCGATCATCCCTGGTGTCGTCGAGTTGTGCTCGGCGAGTTTGAGCACCCGTGCGGCGTAGTCCCGGCCGCTCTCGCCCTGTTCGGCCAGACCGAACGTCATCTCGTCGCTGTCGTCGCGCCGTGCCAGGACGGCGCTCAACAGCTCTTGCTTCGAGTGAAAGTGATAGAGCAGACCTGGATGCGTGATACCCACTCGTTGCGCGATGTCCCGCAGCGAGGTCCCCCGATATCCCACTTCCCCGAACAGCTCCACGGCCGCCGAGAGAATTTGTTCGCGGCGCCGTCCTCCTTTGCTAAGAGTTTCCCCAACCATGGCGCCAGTCTCCACCGCCGGAGGGGGAGATACCAAGCTGACCGCACCCCAATTTCTAAGGTCATGGTCAGGTGATCCGGCTGACCGGTCAACCTGTGCACAGCTGTGGATAACGTGTGGACAGCACGATGGTCCGTCCCCAATTCGTCCGTGGTGAATGTGCACGGGCACACCACCGGCCAGGACGATCCTCAAATCCTCCCCGTGTAGTTTTCTGCGATCCACACCCTCACCAACGCCCCCAAACATGCGCCGACCAGCGCAAACGGCCAGTTGTCCACAGTTTCCCCAACCGTGATGACAATTACTGAATTACAAATTTCAAGGTTCGAGAGAAGTCACGCAGAACGCCAACCTGGGGACAGAAGTGTCATTCCCGCGTCCGCCTGATCACCTGACCCAGGCCTCGGCACGATCTAGCAGACATGGGTATGATCACAGCGCCGTCGAGCCCGCGTTTCTTTGATTCCTGGCCGACTTGAGGGCCCTGGATGCGACCGGATGCTTCCAAGGTTGACGACCGGCAAGGAGGAATGGTGAAGATCCGCCTCGAGCGTGACGTGTTGGCCGATGCCGTGGCGTGGGCTGCGCGCAGTCTGCCGAATCGGCCCAGCGTCCCGATCCTCGCCGGTCTGCTGATCCGCGCAGACTCCAATGGTGTCGTCCTGTCGAGTTTCGACTACGAGACCTCCGCCCAGATCAGTGTGCGCGCCGAGGTGGCCGACGAGGGCGAGGCGCTCGTCTCCGGCCGGCTGCTCGCGGACATCTCCCGCTCCCTGCCGAACAAGCCAGTCGAGATCTCTGCCGACGACTCCCGCATGGAACTCGTTTGTGGATCGGCCCGGTTCACGCTGCAGACCCTTCCGGTCGCCGAATACCCGGCGCTGCCGACCATGCCCGAGTCCGCCGGTCGCATCGCATCGGCGGACTTCGCCGAGGCCGTGAGCCAGGTCGTCGTGGCGGCCGGCCGAGACGAGCTTCTGCCCGTGTTCACGGGCGTACGCATGGAGATCGACGGCGACACAATCTCGCTGCTGGCCACCGACCGCTATCGGATGGCGCTGAAGGAGATCACCTGGCAGCCCGACAGCCCACAGGCGAGCGGTGCCGCGCTCGTCCCCGCCAAAGTGCTCGCCGACACGGCGAAATCAATGACCTCCGGCGATGCCGTGACGGTGTCGATGGCCGGCTCCGGCGCCGGCACGGACGGCATCATTGGCTTCTCGGGCAGTGGCACCGGTGGCGTCCGCGAAACGACCACACGCCTGCTCGACGGGGACTTCCCCAAGGTGCGCCACCTCATGAACATCCAGCCTGCCCTGACCGTCCGCGCGGACACCGCCGAACTGATCGCCGCCGCCAAGCGTGTGGCCCTCGTCGCTGAGCGCAACACTTCGCTGCGGATGATGATCGAGGAGGACTCGGTCGTCCTCGAAGCAGCAACGGGTGATCAGGCGCAGGCGTCGGAGGCGATCTCGGCCGCGGTGGAGAACCTCTCCGGTGGCGAGCCCCCCATCACCGCCGCCGGCTTCAACCCGACCTACCTGCTGGACGCCTTGAGCGTGCTGGACGCGCCCTTCGCTCACTTCTCATTCACTGCCCCTGGCAAACCGTGCCTCATCACCGGGTTGGCCGAGCTCGACGGCGATCAACTGCTGGATTATCGCCACGTGATCATGTTGATGCGGCTGCCGGGCTGACGTTCTACCCTGATCCAGGGAGCAACCAGGAGGACCACGTGGCGCAGGGTATTTGGCAAGCAACCGATCATCGCCCCGTGAGCGTCGCAGACGCGGACCGGGAATGGACCCTGCGAGCGACGGAGATCCTCACGGAGGTTGCGGGCCGCTATGGCCGCACGATCGAGTACGCCGACCTGGGCGCCGAGGTCCAACGCCGCTCCGGGATCCTGACCGACATGCCCTTCGCGGTGTGGCTGGATGACGTGCTGCGGGAGGTCGGCAGCCGGTGCCGCGAAGCGGGCAAGCCGGCGCTCAGCCTGCTGGTCGACGATCCCGACAGCAAGGTCGACCCGACCGCCCGGCAATCGGTTTATGAGTCCTATGGGGCGAAGGTGCCCCGTGCCAAGACCTCCTCGAGCCGGTCGCCGCGCACCCGATCCCTCGGTTCGAGCAACAGTGGTTCGAACACGGGCGCGAGCAGGGGCGGCACGAGCCCGAAACGCACGGTCAAGCCGGCGGAACGCCGTCGGCCGCTGTGCCCGACCTGTTTCGTCGAGCTGCCGTCCACCGGAGTGTGCGACAACTGCGAGTGAGATCCTGACGTCCCGGCTCGGCAACTTCGGGCAAGGGCTGTGTCGTCGACCAGGCCTTCGTCATATCGTGTGAGGCGGGATCCCGAGTGAGGAGCACGCTATGCAAATGGGACTGGTCGGACTGGGCAGGATGGGCGGCAACATGCGTGAGCGGTTGCGCCGGGCGGGCCACACGATCATCGGCTATGACACCAATCCCGAGGTATCGGACAGCGCCAGCACCGCCGACATGGTGGCTCAGCTGACCGAGAGCCCGCGGGTCGTCTGGATCATGGTCCCCGATCGCATTGTCGACTCCGTGATCGACGACGTCGCTCAGCACCTGAGTCCGGGGGACATCGTCATCGACGGCGGCAACTCCAGGTGGAGCAACGACATCCCGCGTGCCGAACGCTTGGGCGCCAACGGGGTGCACTATCTCGATGTGGGCGTCTCGGGCGGTGTCTGGGGTCTGCAGCAGGGCTACGCGCTCATGGTCGGCGGTGATGCCGAGGACGTCGCCGTGCTCGAGCCGATCTTCCAGGCACTCAAGCCCGAGGGCGAGTTCGGCTATGTCCACGCCGGCGGCCACGGCGCCGGACATTTCACGAAGATGGTCCACAACGGGATCGAGTACGCCATCATGCAGGCCTATGCCGAGGGCTGGGAGCTCCTCGAGGCGGCCGAGCACGTGACCGATGTCCGGGAAACGTTCCGGTCGTGGCGCGAGGGATCGGTCGTGAAGTCGTGGCTGCTGGATCTCGCGGTCAACGCGCTCGATGCCGACGAACACCTGGACGGAATCCGTGGCTATGCCGATGACTCGGGCGAGGGTCGCTGGACGGTCGAGGCAGCCATCGATCTGGCGGTTCCGGTCCACACGATCGCGAGTTCGCTGTTCGCCCGCTTCACCTCCCGCCAGGAGGACTCGCCGGCCATGAAGATGATCGCCGCGATGCGCAACCAGTTCGGTGGCCACGCGATCAAGGAACGGTGACGCCGGTCCGCAACCAGGACACCCAGACACTCGGTGACACGGCCCTCCACCTCGCAACACGGGCCCTCACCCTGCATCGCCACGTCCACTCTCCGACGCGCATGCGTGTCACTAGGTCGCAGTCAGGATGCAGAGTGACGCGCCATGCAGCGAGGTCGACTGCCAGGGACCCCAACCACACGGCATCGAGCCACCGACTCGCAACCCGCTTGGCCGAGCCTCCGCCGCACGCTCCGGCGACTCCCGGAAACCCGGCCTAGACTTCCTTGGCGTGTATGTCGATCACCTCTCGCTCGCCGACTATCGCTCCTATCCGAGCGTCGATGTCGCGCTGACTCACGGGGTGACCGTCTTCGTCGGCGCCAACGGCCAGGGCAAGACCAACCTGGTCGAGGCGATCGAGTTCCTGTCCACGCTCACCTCGCACCGGGTCGCGTCGGAGGTCCCGTTGGTCCGGGCGGGTGCGGAGCGGGCGGTGGTGCGGGCCGGCGTACGCGCGGGCCTGGTCGACGATCGCCGCATCCTGTTGGAGATCGAGATCAACCCGGGCAAGGCGAATCGCGCGCGGCTCAACCGGTCACCGCTCCCGCGGCCACGTGATCTCGTCGGGATGCTCCGGACCGTGGTGTTCTCTCCCGAAGACCTGTCGGTGATCAAGGGTGATCCCGCGGCGCGGCGGGCCTTTCTCGATGCGCTCGTGGTGAACCGTTGGCCGCGGATGGCCGGCGTGCGCGCCGACTATGACCGCATTCTGAGGCAGCGCAACAGCCTGCTGAAGTCGATGGCGGGGCGGCAGGGCCCGGTGGATGAGTACGCCGACGCGACACTCGAGGTCTGGAACTCCCAGCTCGCCGCGGCGGGGAGCGAACTGTTGGAGGCCCGGTTGGACACGCTGGCGGATCTGATGCCGCACACCGCGGCCGCGTACGCCGGCATCGCCCCCACCAACAACCTTGCCGTCGCGGACTATCGGTGCTCGGTGGAACTTGGCGACGCCCGCGACCGCGCCGGGCTGGCGGCCGCCCTGGCCACCGCGATGACCGAAAATCGGGCGGACGAGGTGCGCCGCGGTGTCTCCCTGGTCGGACCGCACCGGGATGACGTGGTGTTCTCTTTGGGGGACCTCCCGGCGAAGGGTTACGCCTCCCACGGCGAATCCTGGTCCTTCGCGCTCTCCCTGAAGCTCGGGTCCTTCCAGTTGCTGAGGGCGGATGGGATCGAACCGGTGCTCGTGTTGGACGATGTGTTCGCCGAACTCGATGCGACGCGGCGCGAGCGGTTGGCGGCGGGGGTCGTCGAGGCGGAGCAGGTGTTGGTGACCGCCGCTGTCGGGGCCGATGTGCCGGACGTCCTGGCCGGACGGCGGTTCCGGGTTGCCGCGGGTGAGGTGCACCCTGACGCCATGGATCTGGAGGTGCGTGATGAGTGAGCCGACTGATGCGAGGGAGCGCGATCCCTCCAATGAGCCCGTCGAGCGCTCCGCCGAGCTCGCGGCCGCCGGCGAGGAGCACGACCCCACCGGTGTGGACCTGGCCCGGCAGATCGCGGCGTCGGTGTCGGCGCAGTCGCGCCCGGGCGTACGCAAACGTCGCCGCAAACCACCCCGCCCGACCGGACCGCAGTCCTCCGGGGCGCATCCCGATGACCGGGACCCGATGCTTGTCGGCGCGGCCCTCGATCGGTTGGTGGAGCAGAAGGGTTGGAACACGCAGGTCAACATCCACCTGCTGCTCGGCAACTGGCCGAAGCTCGTGGGGCCGGTCAACGCGGACCATTCCGCGCCAGAGGCGTTTGCCGACGGCGTGCTCACCGTGCGCGCCACCTCGACGGCATGGGCAACGCAGCTCCGAATGTTCGCACCTCAACTCGTCGCACGGCTGAACGGCGAGCTCGGGGACGGTTCGGTCACCCGCGTCATGGTGAAGGGCCCCGATGCACCGAGTTGGAAGCACGGGCGTCGGTCGGTGAAGGGCCGGGGCCCGCGGGACACGTACGGTTAGCGGACGAGCGCGCAGCCCTATCCGTGCCGGATGCGTTCGGCGCGGCGCCGCGCGAGGGGTACGCGAACCCAGCTCAGGATCCAGCCGAGGAACAGGAAGACAATGGCGCCTAGGCCGGCCCATTGGCCGTCGGTGACCAGCAGGCCGGTGATCGCGGAGCCGAGCAGCCACAGCCAGCCGGCTCCGAGCAGACCGCCCCAGATTGCGGCGATGCGTTCGCGCCTCGGGAAGCCCGCAAAATAGCGACCTCCTCCCTGCGGCAGTGACGCCCGCAGCGTCTTGGTCCCGCGCAGGACGATCACTGCGCCGACACCGAGCAGCGCCAACACCCACACCAATGCCCCGGCCGGATGCACCGACGCGGCCATGCCATAACCGATGACTCCACCGAACATCAGCCAGTGCAGCCACGCGAGCACGCTCACCAGTCGCTGATCGAACAGGAACACGGGGCTCTGGGCCTGCGGGCTGTCGGCGAGCACGGCGGCCATGCCGCGCGTACCCGTCGCCCAGTCCCCACCCTGGATCGCCACTCCGGCGAGATTGTGCTTGGCGCCACTGTGGTGCGGGTCGAGCTCGAGGGCAGTGCGGTACGCCCGCATCGCCTCCGCCGGATTCGACTCGTGCAGCACATAGCCCATGGCGAAGTGGTTCTTGGCAGAGTGTGGGTCCCGGCGGATGGCCTCGCCGGCGGCGGCGTACGCCTCAGTCAACCGCCCCAGATCTGTCAGCACCTGCGCCAACCGCTGGGGTGCATCCGGATCGTCGAGATCGAGGCGGGTTGCCACCGTCAACGGCTCGACCGCTTCGGCCGGCCGTTGCAGCATGTGCAGGGCGATGCCCAACAGCAGGTGTCCGCCATAGTCGCTCGGGGCGGCGCGCACGGCACGCAGCGCGTGTTCGCGACCCTCCTCGGCGCGCCCGGCCACGAGATGGGCCCGGGCCAGGCAGACCTCGATCGGTCCGGACTCCCCGGGATGGGTGCGCAGCAGCTGCAGCAACAGATCCATCGCCTGACTGTCCCGGCCCAGACTGACCAGTTCGTTGGCGCGCTGGAGTTGCCGACCGAGGTCGCTCACAGCAGTTTGTTCTGCTTCATATACGCGGCGAGGTCGGCGTACTCCCCACTCGGATCCGCATAGGTCACCACATTGCGCGCCATGTCGAACCACGGCCGCGCAGACGGCCGGACCTGCTTGAGCGCGGTGGCGAGGTCCTTCATCCCGATCATCCGGGCGCGGCCGGAGCGTACCGAATCGATCATCGCCAACTCGGCCGCACTTTCGCACAGGTGGGTGAGGTCGGCGCCGGTGAACCCGCGGGTGTCGCGGGCGAGCCTCGCGAGGTTGATCCCCTCGACCGGCCGGCGGGCGAGGTTGTGTTGCAGGATGGCGGCGCGGGCGGGTTCGTCGGGTGGGAGGACGAGCACGCTGCGGTCCAGGCGCCCCGGTCGTCGGAGGGCGGGGTCCACGTCCCACGGCGTGTTCGTCGCGGCTAGCACGAAGACGCCCTCGTTGTCGGAACCGACACCGTCGAGCTCCTGCAGGAGCTGGTTGACGACGTTGCGGAGGCTGTTGAACCCGCTCTGGGTGCGTTTGTGGCCGATCGCGTCGATCTCGTCGAGGAAGAGCACTGCCGGCGCAGAGCGGCGGGCGAGTTCGAACAGGTCGTGGAGGTTGCCCTCGGACTGCCCGATATACATGTCCAGCACGTCCGACAGCGTCACGTTGATGAAGCCGGCGCCCATCTCGCCGGCGATCGCGCGGGCGATGTACGTCTTTCCGCAACCCGGCGGGCCGTACAGCAGGAGGCCACCGCGGAGACTCTTGCCATAGAGCTGGCGCAACTCCGGGTTGCGCATCGGCGCGAGAAACGAGATCTCGAGGCGCTCCTTCACGTGCTGCATTCCGCCCACGTCCGCGAGCGTGATCCCGGCCCTCTCGACCTCCCACACGTCCTCGGGCGGGATGTGCTGCGGGGGCCCGTCATGGAGTTGCTCGGCCATGGGGTGCGCCGTCGGCTGGCTGTCGTTCGTTTCGTCGGTCACGAACATCGGCCCGGGCCCGTCAGTGAACTGTTCCTCGGCGACGGACCAGTTGAACGGTTCCTGGTCTTCGCGATCGCTCGCGTACGCCGCAGGTCCGCTCGGGGGCACCTCGGCCGTCGGCCCAGCTTCCTCGCGTGAGGCAGTGTGCTGCTCGGGCTGCTGGCTTGCCGGAGTGTGCTGCGCGAATGCCCGGCCCATGAGAGCGTGCGCTTGGGTGCTGGTCGGGTCGTGCTGGAGGGCGATGGCGCAGTGCTGCACGGCCTCGGGACCGCGCCCGTCCTGGATCAGCAGTTCAGCGAGATGCAGCCGCAGGGGCACATCGGTCGGCCGCGCCTCGACAGCGTGCAGGAGCGACTCGATCAGGGGGTTGGGCATGTCACCCATGCTAACCAGCGCGCCGTCCATTGGCTGCTGCTCGCGCCCCCGTCCTTGCCTATGATCCACCCCGATGGCAGGCGCATTGACCGACGCGGTCGCTGAGTTCTGGCGGTATCTCCGGGTGCTCACCGTGGACACCGTCCGGATGTTCGTGCGCTTGTTCCCGCAGCTGGTGGCCCTCCAGTTGCTGGGCTGGCTCGGCTATGGCGCGGCGCTGCGCATCGGGGCCTCGATCTCCTACGAGCACCCCTGGATCGCGCTGGTCGTGTTCTCCACCGGTTTCGTCTTCGTCCTCGGTGCGATCGTCCTGCAGCTCCGGCTCGTCGGCGCGGAGCTCGGCATCCGCCGGCTGCTCCCCGATGACGCGCCCGCCGACGACCGTGACGAGGGCATCTCGCGGCTGTTGGCGCTGACACTGCTCCCGTTTCTCGGCATCTATGCCGCGTTCGGGTTCGTGCAGGAGCGGGCCCAGGAGCTCATGGTCAGCTCGCTCGTCCAGACCGGCGTCCTCTCCGGCAAGACTCTCGCGTCACAGCTCGCGCCGCAGACCGCGCAGCAGGTGGGCATCGTCCTCGCGGTGGTCGCGGGGGCGTACGTCATCCGGCGCATTCTCGACCTCGTCCACGACGCGACCGGCTGGCGGGTTCTGGGGCTCCTCGCCGCCTTCGTCGAGGCCTTCTTCATGCTCAGTCTGTTGCTGTCGGGTGGACACCTGCTGACCTACCTCAAGGACTGGTTCTTCGACCGTGCGCTCTCGCAGTGGATCGACACCTGGGTCGACGGCCTCGCCGCGGTGCTCGCGGTCGTCGAGATCAACCTGCCCGCGATCATCAAGGTCGTCGGCGCTTTCCTCGGCGAGCGTGTGTTCCCGTTCCTGTTGGACGTCATCGGTCAGCCACTCGCCTGGCTGGCCGTCGCCGCGCTGATCTACGGCTCCCACGTGCTGTCGCTCGCCGACCTGTGGCGCAAGGGCACGCGCACCGCGGATGCCGCCCGCGAGCTCGCGCGCCGCAAGTCCACCGGCCCCCGCAGGGCCGGCTCGGCCACCCAACGCCGCGCCTGGCTGGAGTTCCAGGAGGTGTTCCTCGGCGACATCGACGACAAGTACGTCCCGACGTTCCAGTCCCTGCGCCTGGTCCTGCATGCCGGGGTGCTCTTCCTGGCCGCCTTCGCCTTCCTCCACCTCGCGATCACCCGGATGTCGGACGTGTTCTCCAGCCTGATGACCCGGGCGATGGGCGGTCACACGGTCGATTTCTGGTACACCTGGGACGTCCTCATCGACCTGTCCAGAGATCTGCCGTTCGAGCCCCTTCGGGTCTGCCTGCTCGCGGTCGCGCTGCGGGAATGCCTGCTGTTCTTCCGTTCGCGCGCGGAGGCGGCGAATGCCCAGCGGTATGCCGGCGTCGCCCCCGTGGATTCCGGCGCTCGTCCTGCCCGGGTGGCGGAGTCATGAACCGCATCACGGCTGTGAAGCGTCGGCTGACCCGCCGCAACATCGCTGCGGTGATCGTGGCGTTCGTGGTGCTCCTGGCGGCGGGCGGCCTGGAGGGCCTGTTCGATCGTTATTTCGGTCCGGATGCCTGGGGGACGCGGTTCCAGAACGTCAATGTGGGCGTGGGTGACGTGGTGGACGTGGATGGCGTACGCGCGAGTGTGCTCTCGGTCGGGTCCGCCTATCGGGTCGCGGATGCGACCGACGAGCGGGTGGCCAACGGCATCTTCATCGTGGTGCGACTGCGGGGAGAGTTCCACACGACCGGCGCGAACGACATGTCGGAGCTCGCTGCGCGCTATTCCGACGACGTCCCCACCGATGTGGCCGCCGGGCGTCCACCGCAGGTGGCGACCGGCTTCTGGGAGGAGCGGACGGTCGCATTCGACGTCGACCCCGATCGTCTGGAGGGGTTGCGGGTGACCATCGCGCAGGTGGAGACCACGTTCCGCTATCGCACCCGGGCCGTGGTCGACCTCGGCATCGACGAGGCGCGGGCGGCGGAACTCCGGGCGGTCGGAGTCGAGGACATGCTCGAACTGCCGCCGGAGAACATGGCGGCGCTCGCGTGAGCCGGCGGGGGCCGCGTGCCTGGTTGGGGCTGTGGATCGTGCTGATGCTGTGTGCGACCTACATCGCCGGCTGGGTGTTCTATGCCACCATGCACCAGACGGCCGTCGGGGTGCAGCTGCCGCCGGGTGTGAGCGCGGTGACCGGTGACGGCGTGGAGATCCGGATCCTCGCGATGCACCAGAGCCGGGAGGTGTCGGGGGAGTACGCCACCAAGTCCGCATCGCCCGGCGCGACGTTCATCATCACCACGTTCGAGGCCACGGTGCCCGAGCCCGAGTCGTTCTGCCACATGGAGTTGCTCGGCCGCGATGGGAAGAAGTGGGAGTACACCACGAAAGCCTCTGTCGGGCGGCCTGCCTCGTTCAGCTGTCACGAGTTCGCACCGGGCGTCCCGACGCGTGGGGAGATCATGTTCGAGATCCCCCAGACGGAGGCGGACCACCTCATGGGGATCCGGCTCACCTTCGAGACCGACCGCCTTTATCGCAGCAAAGTGCTGCGCCCGGGAGAGCCAAGATGACCACGCCCCTCGGTTCCGCGTACTCCAATCCTCCCGGCATCCGACTCGATCCCGAGCCGCTGGATCCGGCGTGGCGAGCGCCCCAACGTCGGCGCCCCGGTGGCGACATGGCGCTGCTGGTGATCCTGGCGGTGCTGATTCTCGTGCTGGGCACGATCTGGGCCGGCGGTGGGTTCGAACGCCGCCGGGATCGGGTGCAGGCGTACCCGCCGGGAACCAGCCTCGACGCGGGCTCGTTCACCCTCCGCATGGAACGGGCGGAAGTGCGGTTCCAGCCCAAGCAGGAATTCAGCAGTGACGAGCCCACGTGGGAATTGAGGGCGTATGGCACCGCGACGAACACGACCGAGGAGGGCCTGGTTCTCTATCGGGCCGGCGTGATCGCATTGCCCGACGGCTGGATCTATCGCGGTCGGGACTTCCACGCGATGGTCCGCAGACCTGACGGGGAGCTCGTCACGGTCAAGAGCAGTCAACTCGACCCGGGCATGTCCGACCTGCCCGTCCGGGTGAGCGGCGAGCTGCCCGCGGAATGGGAACCCACCAGCCACGTGTTCGTCGGCGTCCGTGAGCAGAGCTATGCCGCACACCGGATCAACCAGGGCTTTACCGACAAGTCCTGGGACACCGCCCCCAACGGCAAGTCGATGGGTTTCTGGGTGCCGGTGACAGTGCTCCCCGAAGGGCCTTGGAACTGACTGAGCACGAGCCTCGGTGACGGGGCACGTACCCGGCTCGGCAGAGACTTTGCGGAGCACGAGGGTGCGGGGTCGTCCGCCGCATCAATTCAGTTCAGAACGGCCAATAGATGAACAGCAACTCCGCGAGCACCAGCACCACAAGGATGAGGATCAGCAGCGGCACGATCTGAAGGCGCTTCTTTTTCGCGGGCGCTGCGTGGTTGATCCGCGGCACCGGGGGCGGCGGTGGTGGTGGCGGCGGGGGCGCCGGTGCCGGCTCGGGGGGAACCTCGTGGAGCGAGCGGTCGTAGTGCAGCGCACCCGGCGCGAGCACCCACGACGGCAGTTCGGTGGCCGGTCGCCGCAGAAGGGTGGTGCCGATATCGGCGAGGCCTGCTTCGAGCGACTCTCCCGTGACGAGCACGTCGTCGAGGAGTTCGCGGCGCACACCGGGTTGTTCGAGTGCTTCGTTCGCCAGGCGGGGCAGCACGTCGGGAGCCGCGAGATTGTCATCGGCTCCGGCGGTGCCGAGCACGATGAACATGTTGCCCATCCGGGCCAGCGCGGAGGCCGTGTTGCGGTCGGCATCGAGCATGAGCAGCCGCGTACCTTCCCCACCGAACGCCCGATATGCCGCCGCCACCGCGATCGGTTCGGGCACCGGATCGAGCCGGATGCCGACCCGGTCGGCCGCTCGACGCAGGGTGAGGATCTGCTCGCCGGTCCACCCGTCGGGGTGGGTGACGAGCGTGCGGTCGGGTGGGGAGCCGACGTGGTCGACCGACAGTTGGTACGCCTCACGCAGCAGCGCGGCCACCAGTTCGACGGGGTCATGTTTCCCGTCGGCCACGGGATGTGGGCTGTCGGGGCCTTGGCCGGAGATCAACGCATACGGATCCAGGACCAAGCCCTCGGGGTGGAGACCTGCCTGGTCCAGGGCGGCGACGCCGACGAGGGTGCGCTCGCCGTCGGACCAGACGGCCGAGGGCATGCCTTCGGTGCGGATCGCGACCGGTGCGGGCGAGTCGTCCGCCGTGTCCTCGGCAACCGGTCCGGCCACGACTGAGCTCGGCACTTCGGGTTCTGACTCGGGTGCACCGGGGGCCGGCTCATGGGTGAGAGTCACGGGGGCAAGGCGGATCAGCTCTGGTTCGGCGGGGCCGGAGGCCAAGGGCGCGCGAGCGGCCCACGTGCGCGCCGGTGACACGGCGATGGCCAGAATCCAGCCCATCTAGTCCGCCACCTCCCGGAGCATTCGTGATCACACCAGATATGAGGATATACCCCGGTGGCGTGTGCTTGAGCGCACGGTCGTGGGTCTGATTGGGGCTTCCCCGGATCCTGCCGGGAGCGACGGAATCGCCCTCTGGCGGCCTGGTGGCCCCGGGGGCCATATAGGGGAACTATTCCACCCCCGCTGGACGCTGCGACAGCCCGTTATGGGCGAATGAATGGCATTTCTTGTGGACAGCAGCCCTCGCCAACTCTGATTCTCCGGCGAAACCCAGTAGACTGGCCCAGGTTGGCCCCCACCCCTGTGATCGGAAGGATGCCCATGACGCAGAGCCCGGACTCGCTCTCCCCGGATGGCGACCAGGAAGTCGTCGCGGACGTGCCGGTTCCCGACGCGGCCCCTGGAATCACAGCGGAGCAGTCGGCGATGGTCGAGGAGAAGGCGGAGCGGCAGAAGCGGCATCTGGTGGAGGAAGGCGTCTATGACGCGTCGGCCATCACAGTGCTCGAGGGCTTGGAAGCCGTTCGCAAGCGCCCGGGGATGTATATCGGGTCGACCGGCGAGCGCGGCCTACACCATTTGGTCTATGAGATCGTCGACAACGCGGTCGACGAAGCCCTAGCGGGCTATTGCGACACCATCGATGTGCGCATCCTCGCCGGCGGTGGCATCTCGGTCAGCGACAACGGTCGCGGCATCCCGGTGGAGACCCACGCCGGCAAGGGCATTCCGGCGGTGACGCTCGTCTATACGGAGTTGCATGCGGGCGGCAAGTTCGGCGATGGGGGCTACAAGGTCTCCGGCGGTCTGCACGGTGTCGGTGCGTCGGTGGTCAACGCGCTCTCCGAGAAGCTGACGATCGAAGTCCGGCGCGACGGTCACCTCTGGACCCAGGAGTTCCACCTCGGCGTGCCGACCGGTGAGCTCGTGAAGGGGCCCGAACGGACCGAGACGGGCACCCGGGTGACGTTCTATGCCTCGCCCGACATCTTCGAAACCACCGACTATTCCTATGAGACCCTCTCGACCCGTTTCCGGGAGATGGCGTTCCTCAACAAGGGCCTGACGATCAAGATCACCGACGAGCGCGAGGACAAGGTCGACGAGGACGGCAAACAGCACGCGGCGACCTATCGCTATGACGAGGGCCTGATCGACTATGTCCGACATCTCAACACCCGTGGCAAGGGCGAGCCGATTCACGCCACCGTGATCAATCTCGAGACCGAGGACGATGCCCAGGGCCTGTCGCTGGAGGTGGCGATGCAGTGGACGACGGCGTACACGGAATCGGTCCACACCTTCGCCAACGCCATCAATACCCACGAGGGGGGCACGCACGAGGAGGGCTTCCGCTCGGCGCTGACCTATACGGTCAACAAGTGGGCCGAGGCCTGGGGCATGGTGAAGAAGCAGGAGGACCGGCTCGGGGGTGAGGACATCCGCGAAGGGCTGACCGCGATCATCTCGGTGAAATTGGCCGAGCCCCAGTTCGAGGGCCAGACGAAGACGAAACTCGGCAACACCGAGGCGCGGTCGTTCGTCCAGCGCGCGGTCAACGACATTCTGTCCGACTGGATGGAGCAGAACCCGTCCGAAGGAAAGATGATCGTCCGCAAGGCTCAAGCTGCGGCGACAGCGCGTGCCGCCGCTCGCAAGGCCCGCGATCTGGCCCGCAACCGCAAGGGGCTGCTCGGGTCCGGCGGTCTGCCGGGCAAGCTGAAGGACTGCCAGTCCACCAACCCCGAGGAGTGCGAACTCTTCATCGTGGAGGGCGACTCGGCCGGCGGCTCGGCCCGCAACGGGCGTGACCCGAGGACCCAGGCGATCCTCCCGATCCGCGGCAAGATCCTCAATGTCGAGAAGGCACGGCTGGACAAGATTCTCGCCAACCGGGAGGTCGAGGCGATCATCACCGCGCTCGGCACCGGCATGCAGGACGACTTCGACCTCGACAAGCTGCGCTATCACAAGCTCGTGCTGATGGCTGATGCCGACGTCGACGGCGCCCATATCCGCACCCTGCTGCTCACGCTGCTGTTTCGGTTCATGAAGCCGCTCATCGACAACGGTCACGTCTATCTCGCCCAGCCGCCGCTGTTCCGGCTGCGGTGGACGAACGCCGAGCATCAGTTGGCCTATTCGGATGCCGAGCGGGATGCGCTCGTCAAGGCGGGTCAGGAGGCAGGCAAGAAGTTGCCGCAGGTCAACCCGATTCAGCGCTACAAGGGCTTGGGTGAGATGGACGCCGACGACCTGTGGGAGACCACGATGAATCCGGAGAACCGGATCCTGCTGCAGGTGACGCTCGAGGACGCCGCGCGCGCCGACGAGATGTTCTCGATCCTGATGGGCGAGGACGTCGAGATGCGCCGGACCTTCATCCAGCGCAACGCCAAGGATGTTCGATTCCTGGACATCTGACACGCTGAGGGAACGTCGCAGGGGCCGGACCACGACAGCCCCGGGCGATCCGGGGCCATCGTGGGGCACTGCATCTAGGCAGCTCTGACAGTCGTCGTCAGAGCTTGCGGTCCAGCAGTTCCGCGTCGGAGTTCCCGCTCTCAGCCGGCGCCTCGGCGCGCTCGGTGAGTGAACGCCGACGAACCGCGAGGATGCTCCAGATAGTGAGGGCGATCGCCGCGGCGCCCAGGGTGATCAGGACGGGGCTGAGGATCGCGCCATCGATGCCCACGGCCTTGCCGAGCGTACGCACGTTCGTGACGATGATCAGGCCGCCTGCGGCCACGCCGAGCACCATCGCGGGCATGATCCGGACCAGGTACGCCGCGATCGGCGCCGCAACGACCCCGCCCAGCAGGAGCGCGCCGGCCACGGACCAGGGGATGCCCGCATGGCCGAGGGCCAGCAGAAAGCCCACCGAACCGCCGATCGCGACCACGAACTCGGCGGTGTCGATCGAACCGACAACCTTGCGGGGCTCGAGGCGTCCGGAAGAGAGCAGCGTCGTGGTGCCGACCGGGCCCCAACCACCGCCGCCGACCGAATCCATGAAGCCCG
Organism: Ammonicoccus luteus; assembly: GCF_050880385.1. NCBI lineage: Bacteria > Bacillati > Actinomycetota > Actinomycetes > Propionibacteriales > Propionibacteriaceae > Ammonicoccus > Ammonicoccus luteus. Next base: position 82,397 of record NZ_JBNZCI010000004.1, on the reverse strand, counting down.
CTACCGCGCCGAGCGGAATCAGGAACACGGCCTTCGGGCTGCCCTTGATGGTGGGACGCCCACCCCGCAGCACGAGGAAGCGGACGAGCACATAGGCGCCGAGCAGGAGAAGCAGGACGGCGACGAACGGCTTGACGAGATCACCGTCGAGACTGGCCAGCAGCGTCGCGCCAAGGAAGGCGGCGATCCCACCGGGAACGGCCATGATGCCGACCGTGCGCCAATCCACGTTGCCGAGCTTCGTGTGCGAAACGCCTGAGACCAAGGTGGTGCCGATCTCGGCGAAATGGACGGCCGCCGATGCCGCCGCTGGAGCCATACCGACTGCCAGCAGCAGGCTCGAGGACGTCACGCCATAGGCCATTCCGAGAGAACCATCGACGAGCTGGGCCGCTAGACCCACGAGCGCGATGACGACGAGCTTCCACATGGGAGCTCCTTCCATTACGAAATCCAATGAATCCATAGATGATTCGTTGGAGACCGTATGCCTCACCCAGCCGGCCGGACACCTTTTCGCTCACCGTGAGGCTAACGAGGCCTCGCTCCTTGGCACCTGCTGCCGCATTTGTCTCAACGTGAGCATTACTTTCGACAATGCATCCATAGATCTGACTAATATCTGGCCCCGGACAGGCGAAAGGACCCGAAGGTGCAGATCGGCGTACCACATCCACCCGCGGGACGGGTTCTCGCGCTGGTGCGGCGCCTCGGGACGGCGAAGCGCGAAGAACTCGCACGGCGCACTGGGCTGAGCGCCGCCACGGTGGCGCGAGCGGCTTCCGCACTCGTCGACGCGGGCCTGCTTCGCTATGCCATCGAGCGTCCGGCCATCCGCGGGGTCGGCCGTCCGGGTACGCCGCTGGCGGTAGACGCGCGCCGCTTCGCCGTGCTCGGCCTGCATCTGGGACGGCGAATGGCAACGGTGGCGCTCGGTGACCTGACCGGGCGCGTGCTCGATGCGCGCGTCCAGCCGCATCGCCAGCTGGATCCAGGCGCACTCGGCGAGCTGGCCGGCGATCTCCTTGCCGCTGCGCCCCACCGCCAGCCGTTGGCCGCCGGCATCGTGGCCCCTTGGCGGGAGCTCGACTGGAACTCGGGGGACGTGGCGCAGGAGATGCACGGTGTGCTGGGTCTTGACATCGAGACAACGGAGCACATCCCGGCCATGGCCCGCGCCGAATTCCTGGCTCCGCAGGCGGCGGGCCCGGGGCGTACGGCCTTTCTCTATGCCCGAGAAACCGCCGGATTCGTCGTGGTGGATCAGTCGGACGACCGGGCCGTGCACTCACCCGAGACGGCCCTGAACCATTTCCCGACGGGATCGGATGCCGCCTGTGAGTGCGGGCGGACCGGGTGCCTGATGGCCACTGCGGGAGACACGGCGATCGCGCAGCGGGCGTACGCCGAAGGCTGGGTCGACAAACCACGGATCGACCTGGTGTTCCGGGGAGCGGCGGCCGGCCGCGTGGAGCTTCGCTCGCTGTTGACAGGCCGCGCCGAGATGCTCGCCCGGACAGCCGGGCACGTGCTGGACATGTGCTCTGCGGATCGGTTGGTGTTGGCCGGACAGGCCTTCACCGCGGATCCGTCGGTCCTGGCGCGAGCGCGGGCGTGCTTGGACGCCGAAGTGGCGGGGACGCGCTTCGGCTCGTCGATCCAGGCGAGCGCGGCGTGCGCGGTCGCACTGCAGCCCGTCGATGCGAATCCGATCGCCCTGGCGCCGCGGGCTTGATCGAGCCTGCCGACCCGCGGGTCGGAGACCACGCCCGCGCTAGCGCTGGGCTTAGCGCAGGGAACGACTAGAATCGGAGGGATTGCCAAGACACCCTTGGCGGGCGGCATTGAGCTGTGCGGCTCGCCACCAGTGAGGATCGTTGATGACCGACACGCCGGACGAACCGACGAACGACACCGAGTCCATGGTCGACGAGATCGTCCCCCCGCAAAAGGGGACGACAGAGCCGATCGACCTTCAGGTCGAGATCCAGCGGTCCTATCTCGATTATGCGATGAGCGTGATCGTGGGCCGCGCGTTGCCCGATGTGCGCGACGGGCTCAAACCGGTGCATCGCCGGGTGCTCTATGCGATGTATGACGGGGGCTATCGCCCCGATCGCGGCTGGAACAAGTGCTCCCGTGTTGTCGGTGAGGTCATGGGCCTCTATCACCCGCACGGTGACTCTGCGATCTATGACACGTTGGTGCGTCTCGCGCAGCCGTGGGTCATGCGGCACCCGCTGGTGTCCGGCCAGGGCAACTTCGGTTCACCGGGTGACGACCCGGCGGCGGCGATGCGATACACCGAGTGCAAGATGGCGCCGTTGGCCATGGAGATGGTCCGCGACATCGACGAGGACACCGTCGACTTCAAGCCGAACTATGACAACCGCGAGATGGAGCCGACCGTGCTCCCGGCGCGGTTCCCGAACTTGCTGGTCAACGGCTCGACCGGCATCGCGGTCGGCATGGCGACCAACATCCCCACCCACAACCTGCGTGAGGTTGCCGAGGCAGTCCAGTGGTCGCTCGACAACCCGGAGGCGACGAGCGAGGAACTGCTCGAGGCCGCCATGCAGCGGGTCAAGGGTCCCGACTTCCCCAACGGCGCCCTGATCGTGGGGCGGGACGGGATCGAGCAGGCATACCGCACGGGTCGGGGCTCCGTGACGATGCGCGCGGTGATCGACATCGAGGAGGATTCGTCGGGCCGGCCGTTGCTGGTCATCACCGAGCTGCCGCACATGTGCAACCCCGATCGGCTGGCAGAGAAGATTGCCGAGTTGGTCAACACGGGACGTCTCGGCGGCATCGCCGACATCAAGGACGACACGTCGGCCCGCACCGGTCAGCGGCTCGTGATCGTGCTGAAGCGCGACGCCCAGCCGCGCGTGGTGATGAACAACCTCTACAAGCACACGCAGCTGCAGGACACCTTCGGCTGCAACATGCTCGCGCTGGTCGACGACGTGCCGCGCACACTGCGGCTCGACCAGTTCATCTCCTATTGGATCACCCACCAGATCGACGTGATCCGACGCCGGACCCAGTTCCGGCTCAACAAGGCCGAGGAACAGGCCCATATTTATCGCGGTCTGGTCAAGGCGCTCGATGCCCTCGACGAGGTCATCGCGCTCATCCGTCGTTCCGCCTCGACCGAGGAGGCGCGGGAGGGGCTGAAGCAGCTGCTCGACATCGACGACGTCCAGGCGACCGCGATCCTCGACATGCAGCTCCGCCGCCTGGCGGCCCTCGAGCGGCAGAAGATCATCGACACCCTGGCCGAGATCGAACTCCGGATCGCCGACCTCAAGGACATCCTCGCGAGCGATGAGCGCCAGCGGACGATCATCGGTGACGAGCTCGCCGAGATCGTGGACAAATTCGGTGACGATCGCCGCACCCGCATCGTCTCCGCCGACGGCGACATGTCGGACGAGGACTTCATTCCGGATCTCGACGTCGTGGTAACCATCACCCAGGGCGGTTATGCCAAGCGCACCCGCACCGAGCAATATCGGGTGCAGAAGCGAGGGGGCAAGGGCGTACGGGGAGCCGCCCTCAGGGCCGATGACGAGGTCGCGCACCTGTTCGCCACGACGAACCACCACTGGGTGCTGTTCTTTACGAACATGGGCAGGGTCTATCGGGCGAAGGTGTGGCAGCTGCCGGAGGCCGGGCGGGACGCCCGCGGTTCGCACGTGGCCGGGCTGTTGTCGTTCCTGCCCGACGAGCGGATCGCCCAGGTGTTGACGATCCGCAGCTATGAGGATGCGCCCTATCTGCTGCTGGCGACGAGGAACGGGCTGGTCAAGAAGACCGACCTGTCGGCGTACGACTCGCCACGTCAAGCCGGCGTCATCGCCATCAACTTCCGTGACGACTATGACCAGTTGATCGGCGCGGGGCTGTGCGGGCCGGAGGACCACGTGCTGCTGCTGTCCCGCAAGGGTCAGGCCATCCGCTTCCCGGCCGATGACTCCCAGCTCCGGCCGATGGGCCGGGCGACGTCCGGGGTGACCGGCATGAAGTTCCGTGACGGCGACGAGTTGTTGTCGATGGCGATCATCGATGCGGATCTGCCGCAGGACGACCGGTTCGTGTTCACCGTCACCGACGAGGGTTTCGCCAAGCGGACACGCGTCAGCGAATATCGCGAGCAGGGCCGCGGCGGTTTTGGTGTGAAAGCCATGCGGTTGAACGACGAACGCGGGCAGCTTGTCGGTGGCCTGGTGGTCCAGGAGTCCGATGAGGTCATCGCGATCAAGAACAGCGGCCAGATCACGCGCAGCCCCGTGTCCGAGGTGCCCGTGAAGGGCCGGGACACCATGGGAGTGAAGTTCGTGGGGGTTCGTGCGGACGATCTCGTCTCACTCATCGCACTCAATCCCGAGAACTCGGTGGTGACGGATGAAAATGGCAACAACGGCAGCAACGGTGACGAGAACGGCGATAACGGAACGTCGGAATCGACCGAGGCCGGGTCCGGGGGGCATGATGGAGCGTCGCGACACGACTCCGATCCGAACGACGTGACGTCGGGGGCAGGCGACGCAGGTGATGACGATGCCGCCGAGGCGGAGGAGGACAACCGTGAGTGATCCGAACAAACCCGGCATGACCCCGCCGGGTGCGGAGCCCGACACGACCATGATCCGTCCAGCCGGCGATATCCGCGGCAACGACAAGGGCCAGACCGGGAATCGCGCGGATCGTGTCCGGGAGTGGGTGCGGCGCAACAATCCCTCGTCCCGCGGGCGGCTGCCCGGTGCCGAACAGCCCGGGGCCGAGCAAACGGGCGCCGCGCCGGGTGACACCCCGCCGACCGGCGCTCCGGCCACGGAGCACACCGATCCCCTGCAGCAGGCGGGCGCAGCGCGTTCTGCAGCCAGCGCTCCGCAGTCAGCCCCAAGCGCATCCCGGCCGTCCGCCGGTCCGGGTGCACCGGGCCAGCAGATCTATCGATCCGGTGATCAGAGTGACCACGGCGGCGACTCCGACACGACTGTGCTGAAGCGCCCGGGCGGTGACGCCCAGGCCGACAAGGCGACTGAAGCGCGTCAGAGCGGCGGCTTCATGAACAAGATGAAGGACCGGGCCCGGACCGTGTCCACCGGTGTGGCCGGTGCGGCCGCCGGAGCGATGGGAACCCGGGAGGCCACCGGATCCACCGCGGCAGCGGTTCCCGCCCCGGACACCAGCGAGGACACCGGGTCGATCCGGCGGGCAGGCGTGGCGCGCCGCACCCGCAAGGCGCGCCTGCGGCTCTCGCAAGTGGATCCGTGGTCGGTCATGAAGACGGCGTTCCTGTTCTCCGTGGCGGCGGGCATCGTGCTCTGGGTCGCGACAGGAACGATCTGGGCGGTGATCTCCTCATCCGGCATGTTCGAGGAGATCAACAAGATCGTCGGCGACATCATCCAGACCCCCGGTGATGACACCCCGTTCCGGATTCAGGACTACATCAACACCAGCAAGGTGATGGGCACCGCGGCACTGATCGCGGTCATCGATGTCGTTATCTTCACTGCGTTGGCGACGCTGGGCGCCTTCCTCTACAACCTCGCCTCCGCAATGATCGGCGGCCTCGAGCTCACGCTCGCGGAGGACTGAGAGCCCTCCCGGTGATCGGTCCGAGAATGGCCACGCCCTAACGCAGCCGTGGCATCACCGTGCGCTCGGTGAGGCGCAGTGCCGCGGCCAGCGGCAGCGCCGCCTTGGACGCGGCCGCACCCGCTCGACCGAACAGGCCACGGCGTGCCATGGGCGGACCGATCCTGGCAAGGAGATCCAACGCCGCCGGCAGCGGCCGGATGAACAGCGTGATCCTTTCGATGAGCCCGTGCTCGTCCAGACGGAGCCATTGGATCTCTTCGAGGTTGTGACCGTTGAGTGTGTTCGTGCCGTGCACGACCCAATCCTTGTCCGCGCCCGTGACGCCTTGGATCTCGATGTCGCGCAGCAACTCGAACGCCGAGCCGAACACCTTGATTACCTCGTCCGGGCCATTGAACGTGAATGCATCGGTCAGCGGCGAGACCAGCACAGCACCGGGGGCCAAGCACGCGTGCATGGCGGACAGCTCCAAGCGGCGGTCGGCGGACACCCAAGCGTCGATCGTGGGGTTCATGGGCTCATCCTGCATCGTGCCGGTCCGCTCTTGGAACCGATCGGGTCGTTGGAGTCGATGGATCGTTCGGCGAGACACGTGATCTTGTCGATTAGCAGCTTCATCTTCAACTCATCTTCGGGACCTAGTGTCTGCGCATGATGTCCTTGCTCACTCCTCGATCCTGGTGGCGCGGCGTCAGAATCCCTTTGCGACGCCTCCTCCGTGTGAGTGTGGGGGTGGCTCTCGGACTCGCCGCGATCTCCTGGGCGGTCTATGTCTGGGGCGTGTTGCGGCGACCAGCGCCGGAAAGCCCGATCTGGCTGGCGGTCTCCATGACCGTGGACCTCGGCCGGGAGCAGACGATCCCGGCCTGGTGGAGCTCCATGCTCTGGTTGCTGCTCGGACTGGCCGCCGCCGCAGTCGGCTGGTCCTCCGGGCGGCGTCGTTGGTATGCCCTGGGGGTGCTGGCTTGGGGCGCTTCCGTTGATGAGTACGCGGAGTTGCACGAACGACTCGACAGCCTGGGCGCCGCGATGCAGCAGTACATGGGCTGGGAACTTGCGTACGCCTGGGTAATCCCGGGGAGCCTCCTGGCCGCGATCGTTGGCATCGCGGGCGTACTCCTCGCGAGGTCGGAAACAGCCCAGACCCGCAGCGGCCTCGTGTGGGCAGGTGCGGTGTTCCTTCTCGGCGCCGTCGTGCTCGAGGTCATCGGCAGCCTCTTGTTGCAGCACTTCCAGGTCGTGACGTGGCACTTCGCGCTCGCGTACCACTTGGAGGAAGTGTTGGAAATCATCGGCGTCACGATGGCGATCGTCGCCGTTCTCGGGAGTGCCGATCGCCTTGTTGTGAGCAAGAAGACGACGCCGAGCCCTGCTGGCATCCATATCGCTCGGTCCTGATTCGCCGCGACTACAAGAGGGTTGACAGGCAGATACACGGGGCCAAGGCGTCTGGGTTGGCCTTACCCGTAGTAATCCCTCGACCGCACGGCCCCGAGAGCTGTGAAGCGTTGGTCGAATCGGCGCTGGTCGTAGCTGGTCGCGTACTCGTTCAGGACTCCTGCACGGTACGCCTGCAGCGCGCCCTCGTCATCACCCAGCAGACGTGCCACGTCGCCCTCCAACCCGAGGGTGGCCGGAGTGGGGGTCGCCCCTCCGCGAAGAGCCATAGCCCGCAAGAGCTGTCGTTGTGCAGCTGGTCCATCGCCGCGGGCCACGGAATTCGCCGCCCACATGAAATGCAGCTGGTGGTCATCAGGTCGCCGCTCCGCTGCCTGCGCGAATAGGTTGTCGGCCTCCTCGAACCCCCCGACATACGCGAGTGCGCGGGCGAGCCTTTTCGCGGCGAGCTCGGGGGCATCTGATGCCCGGAGCAGATGCACCTTCTCAAGCCGCCGTCGCTCGATTTCGGCCACCGCGGCGAGGTCACACTGAAGAATCTTGACGCCCACAAGGCTTCCCAAGGCGACGTCGACCAACTCGGCACCGGTCAACGTGATGTCACCGAGTCTGATCCATCCGGCCTCCCGCGCCGCCAAGACGTTCTTCAGAATTCGCTCGGCTCTCTTGGGGTGGCGGACGGACAGTTGCTCGCCCATAAAGACCCGGAACAGGCCCTCGGCCCCAGAGGCTCCCGCCCGACGGGCCAGGAAAACTCCCACCCGCCAGACGCTCATGCGCAGCGGCAGGAACCGCGAACTGTTGCCGAGAACGAGAAGCCACTCCAGAATCCGTGCGGATCTCGGGGACAAGGGCTCATCGGCCAGCCCGGGCGGGCGCTCCCCATAGTCCGGGACCGCGGGCGACTCACACTCGCCGAAATCCCACTCGATCGCGGTTGGGTCGCCAATAGCTTTGCGGGAATCATCGCCGAGGGACCCATCGGGGACGAGGGCAGGGATATCCCAGGCAACGTCATCTGCCGCCGCCTCCGTGAAGTCATCCTCGACGATCTGCTGGCACCGACGCCGCAACGCCTGGTGTTCGACGTCCTCATTGGAGACTGCCTGGCTGGGAACGCGGGTCAACAGCGCTCGGGCCCGCTTCACATCCTCATCGAGGTGCGCCCGATCAAGAACCTCGATGGCCCGCGCGATGAGGGGTTCGGCTTCATGACTCCAGTCCCGGCTGATCAGCAGGCGCGCCCACTCGACCTCCGTTCGGGCGGCACCCACCTGGTTCCCCGCGCGGTGTTCGGCGGTGACAGCCAACCTGAACCAGTGATTGATTCCATCGATGGCTCCCTCCGCGCTGCCGATCTCGGCCGCCACCTCGGCAGCGCGCTTCCAGGAACGAGCGGTGACCAGTGCCGCGTACAGGTCCCTAAGAGCTTGACTGACATCGGCTACACCATGCTCGGCGGCCAGGGCCAGCATCAGTTCGCGGGCCTGCACGTGCAGGTCCAGATCGCTGATGACCTGCCCCGAGCCGATGGGGTATCGAGCAAATCCACTGCGGCAGGCAGCGATGATCTCGAGGCAGGCGTTCCAGGCAGACCCGTGCCCCCCCGCAGCAGTGAGAGCGGTGGCGTACGCGTACTTCGCATAGGCAGCCAGCGCCACCGCGCCTGCTTGCTCGGCACGCTCCGAGACCTTCCGATAGGTCTCTATCGCGAGCGACGGAGGCTGGCCCTGACCGGAGGCCAGCAGAGCGAGAATCCTGCGCCGGTCGCGAGCGGTGGGTTCACTGCCCGGCTGAGCAACCGTATTGCGGACTGCGTCGGGATCTCCCTTTGCCGCGAGATCGCCATCCCGCTCCGACAGAAACAAACTGATAGCCGTGAGATAGGACGCCCAGTCCTGACCCTCGCCGACCAGGTGCCGAACGCGGCCTCTGCGGACCGAAAGGCCCACCCACATAGCCCGGTTCCATTCCTCGGTCGGGGGTTCCTGACCCTCCGACAGCTGCTGATAGACACGTTCGAATCGCGTGTACGCCCGCTGCGTGTTTGATTCCGGAGGAAGCAGGACCAAGGTCTTGTTGAGGAGTTCCCAGTTCCGGAGCTGCTCGAGTTCCCAGGCCAGCCCGTCGGTGCTCCCGGCGATGATCATGATCATTGCGCACCGCGTGGCCGTTACCTGCACGGCCTCCTGCCATTGGTCATCGGGATAGTACGTCCGAACAGCGCCCAGTTCCGGCAGCCGCTCCCCCGGTCGGCCGATGGCCACCAGGCGATCCGTTCGGGTCATCAGGGTGTTGCCCAGGAACTCCTCGAATCGCTCCCGGACGACGAATGGGATCGCTGGGTTGGTCGGGCCGAGACCGGCGAGCGGTGTCCGGATCATGATTCCGTCGTCACCGAACGACCTCAGCAGCAGCACCGAATCCCGATCGGCGTCACGGCCGAACCCGCTGGCGGCCACGTGTTTCTGCCTCGCCCGCGACAACCAGCGAGCCGGCACATGGCTCCCACCTACCGCGCATGTGGCGAGCACGACAAGGAGAGCCGCAACCCATCCCGCACCATCCTCGAACCGCTCGCCCGCAACGCCGACCATCATCAGTCCGGCAACAAGCAGTCCGGCCTTCGTGAGGTACCCGACCCAGGTGCTGAATCTGTCTGTTGCACCTCCCGGGCCGGCCGACCGCCCCAGTGAGAGAATGCTCACCAAGCGGCTGCCGTGGACGCACAGCAGGACTGCCGCGACGACAGCGACGACAGCGTCCGGAATCCCGGTGAACAAGATCAACGCCGCTGCTGTCGCCAGTGCCAGCCCTCGGAACACATCCAGTCGGCGGAACATTCGCCGGGCGAAGACCGCATTCCGACGCGCGTCCATCACGATGTCTCCCCGGGCCGTCACTTGGCCGAGGGCCCTCTCCAAGTCCTGGACGGTGGTGAAGTCGAGGATCGCCCCCACTCTGAAGATCAGTCTCAGGGGCACCCCGACCCGAGTGCCGGTGTCGCGCAGCGCCGTGATGATTCGCGCGAGCAGGAGTAGGCCGATGAACAGCAACAACGCACCCACGTCGGCATTCTCTTGTGCGGGCCAGGTCAGCACAAGCCCACCCCGCTCGCACAGGTGTCCCCAAAATGGGGGACATTGGCACCTGGTGTTGCGCCGTCATAAGTCCTAGCCCGCGACGGCCATCATGTCCGCCATGCCCCTGGCGATCCAGTTCAGCCAACCGCCCGAGCCCATGAAGAGCCCGGTGCCACCGATGGCGATCAATTGGATATGCCGGTTCTGCAGGCCGCCGTTGGTCCTTCCCTGACTCACGCTGCCTGAGATTTCCATTTGGAATCGGGTGCATAGGTGGGCACGGGCTCTGCCTGTGACAGCGGAAAACATGCCCTGATTAGGGAAAGGTATGGTGCGCCTAACTGGACTTGAACCAGTGACCTCTGCCTTATCAGGGCAGCGCTCTAACCGTCTGAGCTATAGGCGCTTGAGTGCGTTAGCACCGCTGAAGAAAGCTACTACAACGTTCTTGGTTCGCCAAATCGATGAGCGCCGACCGGCCGCCCTGCTTCGCGCGCTCAATAGTCGGCTCAACTGTCGCCGACGGACGTCAGCACGGCGATGGGGATCAAGCGCTGCGCCCGGCGCTGATAGGCGATGAAGAACGGCGCCTCGGTGATGATGCTTTCCCAGAGTTGGTCGCGCTCCTCCCGCTCGGGGATGCGTACGCTGACCTGCTGGACGGTTGCGCCGATCTGGATGGTGGCGGTGTCTGTGGCGCGGAGGTTGCGGAACCAGTCCGGTTCGCGCTGAGCGCCACCCATGGAGCCGACCACGAGGCGATCCGGGCCCCGATCGAAATAGGCAACCGGGACAGTCCGGTCCAAGCCGCTCCGCCGCCCGACGACGGTGAGCAGCAGGACCGGTAGCCCCTTGACGGATGCTCCCGTGCGGCCGCCGGTGCGCCGATAGCCCTCGATGCTGCGTTGGACCCCGACGCGCATGAAGAGACGCAGCGGGGGCGGCATGGGGGCGCCGCGCAGCTGGTTGAGGGTCCGCCGATAGAGATGCCGGCCGACGAGGGACCACAGAATCTGCACCGGCCTGGGCAGATCACCCAGCCGCCGGGCCGCCTCGGACGGCGTCGCCGCATCCAGGAGCAGACCGGTCGCCGTGAACCGGAACGACTTCGGGATCTTCTCGAAGCCGGCTTGCCCGACGGCTGCCCATTCGGCACGCGTGAGGTGTCGGGCGATCAGCGGGACGACCTCCCGCTCCTCTTCGTCCAAATGAGTTGTGAACAGCTCGCGGAACTTCGCGAGAGCAGCCAGCAAGGCCATCTGATGGGCGCGGGAGGGATCCCGTTCCCAGGCGGAAGCCAGGTGCCGAACATCCGCGGCTGCCACCGCGATGCCCTGGTGCGCCTTTTCCATCGAATCGACGAGGCTCGGGTCGACACGCTCGCGCAGTTTCGGCCAGATCAGCGTGTCCTCGTGGTCGTGATGATCGTGGACCATATCGAGCATCGACGTCAGGAAAGCCCCAACGGACCGGGAGCGCTTCGTGCCTTCCGGCGGAATCTGGTCGATCCACCGTGCGACATCCCGAAAGGCCCTCCGAGCGATGCGATGGACCAGTGCCATCTCGGCGGGGGCCTCGGGCGCCAAGAAAGGCTCAGCAGTGGATGGTGTGGTCATCGTCGACCTCCAGGGAATCGCACGGATGGATGCGGAGGATACAAAGGTAGCCTTCCTAATATCATCGAGTCCATGGGCGACGAGGAGAATCTGCCGAATACCGTGGCGATGCTGGGGCAGGCGTACAGCCTGTTGGGCTTCAAGATCGTGGACGGTGTCGTGGGCGCGGGCTATCCGCAGAAGCCCAAGCACTCCGCCGTTTTCGCGCAGATCCGCCCGGAAGGATCCCGCGTCACCGATCTCGCGCGGGGGGCCAACATGACCCCCCAAGCCATGGGCGAACTCGTCGACGAACTGGTCGAACTCGGCTATGTCGTGCGCACCCGGGATCCCGACGACGGCCGAGCCAAGCTGGTCACCCTCACGGCTCGCGGGCAGGACTCGGTGCGGGCCGGCATGGCGACCATCCAAGGCATCGAGGACCAACTGGATGCATTGCTCGGGCCCGAGGGGCGCCAAGCCCTCCGCCGCCTGTTGGCGACGATTCTCACGGCGGTTCCGGACTGAGCGACCAGGGACCGACGTGCGTCCTAGGAGAAGACCGATGATTTCGTTCCAACCCACGGCACGGCGAATGCCCGGGCGCGAGGACTTGGCATAGCGTAAGCAGCAGATTCAGAACCCCCCGACCGTGACTACACCGGCCGGGGGGTTCGCCAATTCCGAGCGGATGTCGACTTTTGGCGACTCAGACTAGGCTGGGTCTGTTCAGGTACCTCGAGACACCGGGGTCACGCGCAACTGTTCGACGAGGACAGAAGATGCTTCTCCCATCGCCCCGAGGGCCACTGAGTGCAGCGATCCGCGAGGTGCTGCTGGAGTCACCCGGCGACGGTCGGGACGGCGTGGTGGCCGCGGCGGAACTGCTCCGGCAAGACGGTTCCCAGCGTGATCTGCTGCACGACGAGGATTTCCAGATCACGCTCTTTCTCCTGCATGCGTTGCACTATCGGCGCATCGCCGGGGTCGACGACCGCTGGGAGTGGGACCCCGATCTGCTGCGGGTGCGACAGGTTCTGGAGGATCGCTTCGAGACCTCGTTGCGCGAACTGGTCGACGAGGAGGCACCGCCGATCCGCACGGCGGAAGACGTCGCCCAAGTCCTGTTCGAGCGCGCCCGGAACGCACCCGGACCTTCCGTGTCCCGCTTCGTGGCTCGGCGCGCGACACAGGAACAGGTCCTGGAGTGGCTGGTGCAGAAGTCGCCCTATCAGCTGATGGAAGCGGACCCTCACACCTGGGCGATTCCGCGCCTGACCGGGCCAGCGAAGGCGGCGCTGGTGGAGATCCAGTCCGATGAATACGGTGGCGGGATTCCGGGGAGAATGCACGCGGAGATGTTCCGCACGACGATGGCGACAGCGGGGTTGAGAACGAACTATGGGGCGTATCTCGACCACATTCCCGCCATCACCCTCGCCGGGGTCAACGCGATGACTCTGTTCGGGCTCAACAGACGCCTGCGGGGTGCGGTCGCCGGGCACCTCGCGATGTTCGAGATGACCTCGTCCCAGCCGAACCGCAACTATGCGCGCGGCCTTCGCCGACTGAACTGGCCCGAACCTGCTGCTGCCTATTTCGACGAACATGTGGAAGCCGACGCCGTGCACGAGCAGATCGCCGGCCGCGAGCTTGCCGGCCGGTTGGTGGAAGACCATCCGGACGAGTGGCCGAACGTCCTCTTCGGTGCCGATTGTGCCCTCCAGCTCGACCGGTTGGCCGGTGAGCACTATTTGGAGAGCTGGACCGGGGGGCGTACGTCGTTGCGCAAGCCCTTGCCTTCCTCAGCCCGCGACGAGGTCGTCGCGTGAGCGAACCGGCGGTGCGGATCACGGTCTGTCCGGAAGGGCCGCTGCTCGTGCGCGGCGACTTCGAGGTCGTGGACGTCGAGGGCAACCGCTTGGACAAGCGCCGCACCATCGCGCTGTGCCGCTGCGGTGGGTCCGCCACCAAGCCTTTCTGCGACGGCACTCACAAGGTCAACGGGTTCGAACGACCGTGACCTCGAGTGGACGTGCTCCGTCTGCTGTCCGAATCGCCTCCTCCATGTCTTCCGCACTTTGATCCAGCGGGCTGACCAAGACCGCAGCCGTCGAGTGCTCAGCAGCCACCGATCACGCCGGCCTGGGTGCGCCTTCCGGAAGTGGACAGCGGGGCATGAGATTTCCGACCGAACAGAGCAAGCAGTCTCTCGCGCAGGCGATGGGGCTGATCCGACAACTGGAGCTGACCGCCGGGGAGCAGGCGTTGAACCGGCCGCACGTTTTCGGCACCGACGATGTCGACGTGATCGTCCAACTCGTCCAGATCCACATCGGGATCATTCGGGGCGAGTTCGCGGTCGCAGCGGGCCACGCGCTGCGGCTCTATGAGCAGGTCGTCGAGGCACCGGAGGCAGTTGATGCCGACTTGATTCGGGACGTGCGCGGCACCCTGACCAAACTGGTCTGTGAGTTGGCCGGGCCGGACAGCGCCAACGTGATCGCGGCCGAGGGCCGGACGAGTTGGCGCCCGGAGGACCGACCCGCGTGGGGAGCACCCGGCCCGGGCTTCTATGCCGACGGGGCCTGCCTCGGCGCGCTGGACGATCTGCACTGCCCGACCGCTTTTGAGGTCGCCTGGAAGAACGGCAGAATCCCGGGCGCGTGCGGCGACCCGGCCTTCGCTCGCATGCTGTTCGACGCCGGCCGCCAGGAGTGCTGCGAGGACCAGAATGCGGAACTGCACCGTCGCTGGTTCCGCAGCCTCGAGTTCCGGGTGGGGGAGGCCCTCTGCGCCGGGCTCACCGATGATCAGCTGGATGAGTTCGGTGCCCTGGCAGACTCGGATGACGACGGCGGCGCTCAGCGGTTCCTGTTGCTCAACGTGCCTCGCTATCCGATTGTCGTGCGTCAGGCGAACCTCGCCCTCGCTCTGGAACTGCGCACGGGCAGGCCGGTGCAGGGTCTGCCGTGCTTGTGACGCCGTTTCGGATGCTCCGCAGCGTCGGAATTCAGCACCCCATGTCATGATGTCCGCGCACAGGGAAGGCCGCACGAATGTCAGAGATCCCCAGTCCGTCCGCTGAGTTCCGTGAGCGGCTCAAGGCCACGCTCCTTGAGCGTTGCGTCGCCCTGAGACAGGACAGCCGATTCTCCAAGGACGTCGCCGAAGCAGCCATGGCGCTGACCTGGAGGAAGTTTCTCCGGTCGCACGAGCTGTGGAGCCGCACCGAACCCGACCGCCTGTCGACGCTGACCGAACCCGGATATGTCTACAAGGCGCTCAAGAACTCCGCTCGCCTTCTGCTCAAGAAGGAGGCGGGACAGCAGACGGGCCCGGACGTGTCCGAGCTGCCGCTCTCCGGGGAGCGTACCCAGCCGGCTTCGAGGCGGGAGTGGAACCCGGGGATGGGTCGCTTCTGGGCCGATGAGTCGCCGGGGCCCGTCCCACCGGAAAGCGTGTCGACGATGCTGCAGGTGCTGGCCGACCGCGGCCACCAGAATCCCGTTCCGCCCAGTCACCTGGGTGCTCGCGCCGTGGACATGGCGCACGTGTTCGCCGGGGTGGACCAGCGCACCGGCAAGGAAGTCGCCGCACTCTATGGCAAGGATCCCTCCGGTCTCAGCCGTGAACGGGACGCGCTGCGGGTAGGCCTCGTCAGGACGTTGTATTTCTTCCAAGTCCTCGCCGGCCGGAACATGCTGAAGGTCACGGCCGGAGCGCTGGCGGGAGTCCTGGACACAGTTGACGACATGGTGGGCCGGCGGGATGGCGTGACCAAGACGGAATACAAACGTCTCACCCTCGCCGCCCTCTCCCTCAAGTCCGACGATGCGGGGTTCTTCAGCGTGGATCCCGACCAGTTCGAAGCCCTCGCGGCGGACGTCGACAAGGCAAACCCCAGCCGTTGGAATCTGCTTGCCCGCGAGCACTTCCCGACCGTGCTGGTCGAGTTCCACGTCCTGGAAGCCCGCGTCGCCCTCGCCCTCCAGGGCGGGACAGCCGCCGAACTCGGTTACCACTGCTGCCTGCCCGGCTGCCCCCATCACACCCGCGCCTCCCGACCCATCATCGAGGTCTGATATGCCGAACAACCACTTCAACGACCCAGCTGACGAACTCGACCTCGACGTCTCGGGCATCCTCGACCGCCATCCTGGGCTCCGCGCCGACTTGGACCGCCTGCTGGGTCTCTTCGAGAACGACCCCGCGCACAGTGAGCAACGCCCGATGATTCCCGTCCTCTGGGACGGCGACGCCTGGGAGCTGAGACCCGCCTGGTGGGCCGACGCGCCCGAGTCGGCGCGAGCCGAGTTGCCGGTCGCCAGTGGGGTTCTCGCCTTCCTGGCCGACGACCCCTGGGCTCCGCCACGCATCGCCGCTGACGGCGCCGCGTCCTGGCTGGTCGAGTTGCTCGGTGAGGAAGCCGCCGCGCTGATCGCGCAGCGCGCTGACGCGATTCCCGAGGAGCTGCTGGAGCCCACCGAGTTGCGGCTTGCTGCTTCGCGGCTGGCCGTCGGTGCGTGGGTCCGGCACTGGTGGCCCCGGACCGAACCCATCCCGAGAACCGCGATCCTGCTGGCCGACATCGAGTTGGCCGTCCTGGCCACCACGTGCGCTGCGCTTGCTCCGCCCGAGGTCGATCCCACCCGCCACGCCACAGGCCTCCTCGACCTCATCGCGGCGCTGCCCCAACTCACCGATCCGCCACCACGGATCGAGCACGTCCTGGCCCAAGCAGTGGAACTGATGGTGCGGTCGTTGGGAGTGGATGACCCGTTGTGGGGGGAGTACGCAGCACTCGCTGCCCGCGTCGCGGCAGGTGCACCGCTCGTTTCGGCGGAGCAATCGGACTATGCGCTCACCGCTGGTGGGGGATCGAACGCTGCGGTGACCGATGCACGCTGGGATCCTGCGGCCGTGCAACCCGCACGCATATTGGCGGCGCGGTGGGCTGTCGGGGTTGGCGTACTCACCTCCTGCCCCCCCGACGTCGATGACCCCGAGCTGCCGTTCCTCGCCGAGTTGCTCGACTGGAACGATCAGTCCGGCACGCTCGGGATTACCTTGCCGCGCACGACCGACGACTGACCGACCTCAAGGAGTGCGCCCGTCGACCCGCGATCGCCAGCGGAAATTTTCGCACGCGCCGACCCGGCCGCGGGTTGTCGGGGCATGAAGACCTATCGCGTTGAACAGCTCTATCGACTGGACGATCCCCACCGTGTCGCCGGCTTGATCGCCGCCCGCCTCCTGACCGTTGCTGCCGAGCTCCCGGCGGAATCGGTGCTGACCTGGGAGATGGCGAACAACGGCACCGGTGGCACCACGCTGCGACTGACCGACCCCACGGCACTTCCCGCTCCCGACCTGGAATGGATCTTCGGCACCGGCATGGAACTGGTCGAGTCGACCGTGCCACCGTCGCCGCAGGCCCTCGATTCGGATGTTCTGTCCGAGATCGTCTGCGCCGCGGCGATCCCGCACCGGATCAGTGCCGCTATCGGATTCGGGGTCCAGCCGGTCCCCGTCAGCGCCCCGGTCGGCTGGCCGACCGGCCTCCGCGTGGGCGCCGACCTTCTCGAAGCCGTCGCCGACACTCCCGGCCTGCGAATCCGCTGGCACCTGCAGCCCTGCCCGGTGGGAGACGAGCAGTCGGTCGAGGATCTGTTGACCGACACGTGGCAGGGTGCGTCGACCGAGTTGGCCGGCTATCTCGGTCGTCCCCTGCGCATGCGACTGCTCGTGGCGTCCGGCGGTGCGCTCCCGCCCCGGGTTCGGAGCCTGCTCCGGCAGGCCACCCGCGCCCTCCACCTGATCGAGCACGGCTCGTTGGGGCTCCCGTCGAACGCTGCCCGGTGGAAGGGCGACGACCTGTCGGGGGCCGCGCTTCCCCAAGGTGCGGTCGCGGCGCTCCTGCAAATCCCCACCTGTGGACCGGAGCCGTTGCGCGGCGTACGCACGGGGGAGCGCCCCGCACGCGACCGCGCGCTGTCGAGCGAGCTGGCACCGAGCGGACCCAGCGTACGTCTCGGCACCCTCACCCTTTCCACCGGACAGACCGCAGAGGCTCGGCTGGGGATGACCGATCTGCTGCGGCATCTGCAGATCATCGGACAGACGGGCACCGGGAAGTCGACCGCGCTCGCGGCCCTTGTCCAGGAAGCCGCGCGCAACGGCAGCGGGGTCACCCTGATCGACCCGCACGGGACGACGGTGGATCGGGTTGTTGCGGAGGCGGAGGGGGAGTACGCGGGCCGCATCCGCGTGATCCGGTGTGCCGACCTCGAGCACGTGATTCCGATCAACCCGTGGGCGGGTCGCAGCGAGGGTGCCATGGAGGCGGAGGTCGCCGCGACGCTCGAACTGTTGTCAGAGATCTTCGATCCCACCCGCCAAGGCATCGTGGGGCCGCGGTTCGAACGGTGGTTCAGTCAGATGGCCGCGCTGAGCCGGGCGCTGCTCGGGCCGCGCGCGAGCCTCCTGGCGATGACCCTCCTGGGGCGCGACCGGGACGTGCTCGCGGCCGCGGCGAAGCGGATCGCCCGGTCCCACCCGGACCTGTCGGCCCAGGTGCTGCGTGAGGTCGTGGCGCAGAAGGGCGGCTCGGACACAGCCGACTTCGACGGATGGGTCCATTCGAAGATGCAGCGGCTGCTCGCGACACCCGAGTTGCGAGCCCTGCTCGGCAGTGGCGCGGACGGACTGGCGCTGCCGCTCGGGGTGGCGGAGCGCGAGATCACGCTCGTCGATCTGGGCATGCCTCGGCTCGGAACGTCGGGCGCGCAGGTGATCGGCATGTTCGTGCTGCAACAGCTGTGGGCGGCGATTCTGCAGCGGCAGGACCGGGAGGATCCGCATCTCCTGGTCATCGATGAGGCCCACCTCTTCCAGCATGGCGTGCTGCCCAGCATCCTCGCGGAGGGACGCAAGTTCGGGATCGGGGCGGTCATCGCGCACCAACACCAGGGCCAGCTCTCGTCCGGGCTGCATCAGGCGTTGGAAGCCAACTCGGCAAGCCTGCTGGCGTTCCGATGTGCCCTCGACGACGCCGCTCGGCTCAGTGCGCGCCTCGGCGGGTGGCAGCCCGGGGAACTGACGCGCATCCCGGCTCAGCGAGCTGCCGCCACGTTGACGTGCGGTGCGGTCCCGAGCGAGGCCTTCACCCTCGTTGTCGACCACAACGAACGGGTCGGTCGACCGCCGCTCACGTCGGATTCCGCCCAGCGGATCATCCTCCGGTCACAGCGGTGGGCCCGTTCGTTCGCGCACCGTCAGCCCATTACCCCCGAGGAGATCCGGCAGGCGGCCTATGGCAAGGAAGCCCCGCGCCGGGACGACCCGGACCTGGAAAGGTGGCTCGCGGAGCTCCAGATGCGCGGCACCGACGCCTGAGCGGGCGTGCGGTCATTGCGGGGTCAATGGGGTGGTGGCGAGAATCTCGGCGGCAAAGGGCCAGATCCCGCCCAGTGCCTGACCGGTGGCGGCGGCATGGGTCCTGAGGTTGACGATGCCGCGGACTCCCCGCCGCCAACTCTCCGCCATCCCGCTCGGCACCGGCGGTCGGACCTGGTCGGGGTGATAGACCTCGACCAGGTCGATAGGTTCGACAGCCGTCGATCGGGCACGGCCCCGATAGACCGCCCCCTCCCGCACCAGAGGACCGGCGGCGACCGGGAAATCGTCACCCTCCGCATAGGCCCGCAACCGCAGCCCGTCGGCTGGCTCGTCCCCGACGGTCACCTCGACGGTCAGATCGCCGGCATCTTCGGTCCAGCGCAACGCGTCCTCCCCGCCCCCCACGCTCCGCGGCGGGACGAGCCACCAGTCGGGTGCGGCGGTCGTCGTGCCGCCCGCTGTCAACGCATAGTCGTCCTGCTCGCTTGGGACGAGCGCCGGCTCGATCAGCTCTTCGGGCCACGGCAGATCCGCGGTCGCGACGGGCGAGTCCGGGGCCAAGTCGTCGGCGGCGTCGATGAGGAGATGGAGGGAGGCGGTGAAAGAGGTACGCCGACCCGCTGTGCCCCCCGAGGCGGTGGGTTCGAGTGCGAGCTCGGCCCCGGAGGCAAAGCCTGGTGCCTGCGCCACTGCGGTCTCGACGGCGGCCCACTCGTGGGTTCCTAGCCACGCTTCGGGGCCGTCGGCCTCGTCGAGCCAGTCCTGCATCGCCCAAGTGAGTGCTCCGATCTCGGCGCGCAGCAGGCGTTGGTCGAGGCGGGCCACCCCCGCATGTGCCGAGGGCCACCAACGGTGCAGCCAGCGGGCGAGCGCCAGCCGGGCCAGTGGGTGGTTCGTCGGCGGATCGGTGATCTCCACCGCGATGTGGTCGCCCACAGCTGCTTCAGTCTCGAGCGCGGCGAGAACTTCGGAGCCATAAAAGACAAGGATCCAGTCCGCTGCCGCCTCGACGTTGTCGATATCAGCCCAAGGCACCAGATCGGGGCGTCGCGCATCGGCCGCGAATAGGCCGCCCCGCAGCGACAGCATGGCTGGCATCTCGGGCATCGTCAGCTGGTTCGGGTCGGACGTGACGACCCAGGAGTCCGGGCCCGAGCGATGGAGGATAAGGGTAGTCATGATCGGCCTCGGCGATGGTTGAGGAGGTTGATGAGCGCGTGCTGCCAGGGGATCGCGCCGGGCTCTTTAGACGGCACCAGCTTCTCCCAGAGCTTCTTGAACGGTTCGGCGTCCGGCAACTCCCCATTGGGATCAGCCCAGGCGATGGCCTCGCGGATGCGGGCTCGATCGGCGTCCGGCCAAGCGCTGATGAGCGCGAGCACGTCGTCCGACATCAGTCTGTCATCGGGGGCGGTCGGCTTTCGCCGACGGCTGCGCCCCTCAAGCCTCCCGCTCAGGGTGTCGTTCACCCACGAAAGGAAAGCCGATCGGATCAGCTCGATTGCATCATCGATGTCGGTGATCGGCAGCCCGCGGACTTCGCGGCCCAAGAGCCGTGGCCACAGGCGGGTGGGCGGTCCGATCCAGGGATCCTGCAGCGCACCCGAGACCTCGGGATAGCCGGCGAGCAGTGCGAGCCTTGGCGGGAAGCGATTCGCTCGCCGCTGGCGACGCGCCCGGTTGTTCGGCCTAGCCGTTGCGCCGGGCTGCTGGTCTGTGCGGTCTTCGTCGAGCGGCGCTTCTCCGCCACCCACGTGGTCGCGCAGCAACCCCTTGCGGTCCAGGGTTTCGATCATGACAGACAGCAAGTCCGTCCCGGTGCCGCCGAACTGATCTCGGTCGCGTTGCAGCGCCTGTCGCACCTGCGCCGGCTGGCTGGAAACCGGGAGCATCTGGACGGCCATGGCCCCGAGCGCAAACGTCGCGCGAGCCTCGGGCTGAGCGAGACCGAGGGGCAGGGTCGTGCGGCCGGCGGCCTCGCGCAACAGCTGGCCCAGGGGCGGCAGTGTGCCGCCCTGGGTCTTGAAACCGCCCGCCAGACGATTCTTCAGCGAGCAGTCGAGCAGATAGGGGCTCACCGTGTGAACGACGTGGGGCTTGGGTGTGGGGGTGCCCGTGACATGCATTGCTTGTGCCCAGACGTCGGTGTTGGTGTCGGTGAGGGCTTCTGTCAGAGCCGCCCAGTGGAGGGACAGGCCGGGGGCAGACTTCTTTTCGCGCCACCGATTCAGCACCTCGACGATGGGTGTGGAGAGTTCCGGCGTTGATGGTGAGATGGGCCGGTTGGCCCAAGCCCGATCGATCTGCTGCTGCATTTCCGCGGCGATCTCGGCGCGAGCCAGAGCCCAGTTGGCGACCTTCACCTTGTGGACCCGCCAGTGCTCCCAGCCATCGTCGACATGGGGCCAAACGGCGAGCAGCCGACTGCGCAACTCCGAATCGGTCGGGCGTGATGCGGTCGACTCGAATGCCTCGCGGGCGACGGGCATCAGCAGATCTTTCGGGTTCTCCTCCGGTGGCCGGCCGGCAGCATTGGCCTTTCGGATCCTGTCGAGCCTGGCGAGCAGCAGCGTGAGCCGCAACAGCTCGGCCTCCTTGGCCTTGACCGCCTGAAGGAGGAGGGTGCCCGACAGGGTCTCGTCCACCACCGCGCTGGTGCTGGTCACAGATCGGGAGGCATAATGGGCCGCCGCCAGGTCCCCACCGAACACGGTCGGGAAGAGATGCTTCGCCGCGGCGGCATTCGGACCACCAGTCTCGGCGTTGGTGAGACCGCCCTCGCGGATCCGGAGGTCCAGAGTCCCCCACGCGTCGACCCACAGCTCTCTCGTTGTTTTCACGTGCAACCCCCGATGCCCACGCACCGACCGCACTCGCGGCGGGACGTGGCCACAGCATAGGACCGGCGTACGACATCAAGAGCCTCATGCCGCACTGTCCACTTCCGGAAGGGTTCTTCCCGCAGGTGGGACCGGCGCGACGGGCTCGCCGAGAGATAGCGGCCTTGGCCGGAAGAGGGCGCCCCGGATGTCCCACCAAATCAGGACAGGCATGCCGCGTCGATGCTTCCTAGAGTGAGTTGTGTAGTCCCTTGTGGGCCCACGGAAGGCGGATGGCGTGGGGGTCGAACGAAGAGGTGGAGGGCAGCCCAGCTCCGTCGACGCCTGGGAGCATGACGTCTTTCTGTCGTGCTGTGGCGAACGGGCTGAGCAGGCCGCTGTCCTGGTCCGTGCCGCGCTGATTGAGTTCGGCAAACGGCACCGACCACAGTGGGAGCGCCGAATCTTCATCGATCGTTTGGCGCTGAAGGCGGGTGAACCGGACGCCCGGGCCATCGAGCCATTGGTCGCCAGCCGTGTGCTTGTCGTCGTCCTTGATCGCGAGACCGCGGGTTCCACGTGGGCGAACAGCGAGATCGAGACGTGGTTGGCCACCACCGGCTCGACCGATCGGCTGCTTCTCGTGTCCTGCTCACCGGAGCTGGATCTCACGTGGCGGCAGGGCTCCTTCGTTCGCGCTGACCACGTCCCGCCCGTGCTGCAGCAGGCGTTCGCTAGCGCCCCCTCGGTCTTTGATCTGTCGATGGAAGGCGGTCCGGCCGATCGGGAACGCCTCGCCCTCTATGCCGCCATCGCCCACATCGATCTCACGGAACTGGAAGCCGATGAGCGCCGATTCCAACGCCGCCGACACAGGCGAGGAGATCTTGTGCGGCTGCTCGCCCTTGGACTTGTCATTTTGCTCGCCGTTCTCGGGTTCGTCGCTGCGCGATAGGCGTTGGCGGACGCAGCATCCCCAAACTCGAGCCTCGCGCCAGGGCATCTGCCGGAACGCTTGAACTAATGGGGTACCTAACGAAGCAAAATGAGGTACCGCCGCCCATTCCCACCGGCATCCCTCCATCGACTTTTCCGGCCTGCTTGGCGGTATATCTCAGCAGGCGCTTGAGCACGGCGCCCCTTTGGTTGTGTTGCGCAGACCGACGTGCCAGCGTCACGTATGGCGTATCAAGCTCGATGAAGACCCCAATGCCTAACACCCAGTCGGTATTCGCTGTTTGGCGATGAGTTCTTCAGGACGAGCGGGCGCAAACAGGCCAGCGATGGAGGCGCGTGGGTTTCTATTCGCTGTTTGGCGATGAGTTCTTCAGGACTGTAACCGTGAGCTTCTGCACGAGCGCCGCAGTCGCGTTTCTATTCGCTGTTTGGCGATGAGTTCTTCAGGACAAGCAGGCGGCGAAGAAGTCCGCCAAGGCGGCCGCGTTTCTATTCGCTGTTTGGCGATGAGTTCTTCAGGACCCTACCGTCGGGGATGGATCTTTGACAAGGGGAAACACGAGGGCTCTGCACACTTGTCCTGGACTGGGTGGCGGCTGGGCTCTCCGAAAGCCTTCAATCGAGCGTTTCCCCTTGTCAGGGGGGTTGCACACTTGTTCCCTTGTTGGGCGCACTTCCCGCCGGGTATCGCTGGTCATAATGGTCACCCAGGAGTTCGGCTTGGAAGTGGGCGATCTTCCCGCTGACTTCGCTGCGAGGCCGATCGCGCACATCCCGTCGAAGGCGTGGTCAGCGGTTGTCTGCATGCTCGAACCGACCCAGAGTGCGGCAGCCAATGATCCGGCCATCCTTATCGCGGACCTCACCGGAGGGGAAGTATAGATCGGTCCGATCGGATTCCGCCGCGACGACCCGAGAGACCAGATAGGCCATCCCTGGCTGTGGGTCTGGGAGGTCGGTGAGGCCGTGGTATGTCACCACTTCGGTGGGCACGTCCCCCTGGGCGGTGGTCAAGTCGGCGGCTGAGGTCTTCGTCTCGGCCAGACGTGCGAATGTGCCGGTTGCCGCGAACGTCACCTCTCCGGCATCAGTGAAGACGGTGACGTGGTGAGGGGTCAGATTGATGAGCGTGATGACCATGGATTAAGCCGTTCAGTGTCGAGCGGGCTTCGCAACGCCCGCACATTGATAGAGGAATGTCGATGTCGACCAAAAGGCGTGCTTCTTCAGCATTGCCTAGATGAGAGGGCTGGGGGCGTACCCCCTTTCCTTCACGAACGCCAGCGGCACCCACGTCGCATCGGGCGACCCCAAGCGCGCGCCCAAAGCAGTGGCTAACGCGGAGGGGCCGACGAGGGTTACGAATCGAGGCGCTCCAGGGTGGGCGGCGGAGATTGCGGTTGCAGCGTTCTCGACGATGCGGTCCAGGACACGCTGATAGGCGTCCCACGTTGACCCGATGCCTTTCATGCCGGTGATCGCGAGCACGGGATCTTCCAGTGTGGAGGGGTGGTCGAGGAGCGTGCTGGGCACGCGGCCCTGCGGGCTGGGCTCGTTGAGGGAGTCGAAGCCCAGAACCACGGCGCCATGACGGGCCTGATGTGTGCAGGTCTCCCAGGTGCCGTTGTTGAGGCAGAACAGCGCGTTGACTGGTTCTGAGTCATCGAAGCGCATCAGCGGCAATACGGCCTTGTGCTCAAGGTCATGCAGATAGGCCGGGGTCTCCCGCAACTCGGAGGCGGGCAGATCTGCGGGATGATCCGTCGGCTGCAGCTCATCCGTGGCCTCGCCGTCGGGGCGGAACACAGCGACGGGAGTGAAACCGTCTGCATAGTTGGTAGCACTATCGCTAACGACCCAGACCGGGCCGGCCATTCCCGTCGTGCTGCGCAGGGCTGTGCCCAGCAGGAAGCATGCATCCAAGCGGCCGCTCACCCGCAATGTTGTGTCATGGCCACTCGGTGTGAGTCGTCGTCCCTGGGTGAGGCTGTTCTCGACGCGATCACGGAAGCGGGTCATGCTGTCGCGGTCGGTCACCGTGACTTTGACTGCCTGCAGCAGTTGAACTTCAGGGTTGGTGTCGCGCGCCCATTCCTCGAACAAGGAGATCTCGTGATCCACACGATCGTCTCCATAGACCGGGCTGGTGGCGAAAGCTGCGAGGAAGATGCCCAAACGCGCGGAGCGTCGCTTGTTCCATGTGGTCCCGATGAAGAACAGCATGCCGCTGACTACCAGGATGAGGGCAGCAATAGCGATGATCACCCAGGGTCCCAGACCGGCTGCGTTCTTGAGCAGGGTGGACTGAGTGCGTTCGGCGAGCACTTCAATACCCTTTTCCAGCAGCAACGCACCTGCACTGGCGGCGCCGACGGTGCCGAGCACTATCGGGAGATTGGGACCGACGCGGAGCTTCACTGCCGGAACACCTCTGTGGTCGGTCCGTGGGACATGCCGTTCAAAGGTGTTTCCTTCCCGACCGAGGAGCGCTGAAAAGCAGCGACTGCGACAGGGATCTCATCGATGCTTGCCATAGATGCGCACTCTCCCAGTTCAAGTCCAATGCCGGTGGTGTCAAACGTCTGACTACTCGCATCATGCCGCGACGCTGGAGGGTGGACTAGTCCCAACTTTGGCTGACACGTGTGCTGCGTGAGCCTCAGTGGCGGGTAAATGTGACGACAGCTTAGGACTGGCGGAGGAACAAACCGTACGCATGCCTTGGTGGCCGCATCGGACCGGGGGAGACTGGAGAGGTGAGTGGGATGAACGAAGCCGATGGTGATGCGGACGTAGCTGGGAGCCGTCGAGCCGATTGGCAGCGCTTTAGACGCTGTGGGCAGGTGAGGGCGCGGCGACTGGCCGAGGACTTGGCCTGGCGGACCCAGGGCGGTGACCTCCTGCGCGGGCGTGCGGGCGACTGGGCGCTACGCACTCATTCTCCCGACAGCACCCACCTGCCCGTCCGCCACGCCGCCGATGGTGACTGGACAATCACCGATGACGAGTTCCGGGCGACCTATGCGTGGGTGCACGGCGATGTTTATGAGCGGACCGGCACGGTCGAAGCGCGGCGCGGGGTGGCCGGTGAAGTGATCGAGACGCTTGAAGGTGACGTGGTCGTGCGTTCGGGGGATTGGGTGGTACGCCGGCCTGAGACCGCAGCAATCTGGGTCGTGCCGGGCGAGGGGTTTGCCGGCTCATCACAATCCACGGTGTAATCGAGGTCGGAATCCGCCGGTCTCGAGCAGTGCGCGGGCGATGTAGTGGGTGAGGTTCCGGAATCCGAGGGCCAAGCCGCGTAGGTGTTCGAGTCGGCCGTTGATGGCCTCGGTGGGTCCGTTGCTGGTGCCGGGTCGGTCGAAGTAGGCGAGCACGTCCTCGGCGCGT
Source organism: Ammonicoccus luteus (assembly GCF_050880385.1). Taxonomy (NCBI): domain Bacteria; kingdom Bacillati; phylum Actinomycetota; class Actinomycetes; order Propionibacteriales; family Propionibacteriaceae; genus Ammonicoccus; species Ammonicoccus luteus. The sequence goes on along the minus strand of NZ_JBNZCI010000004.1, from coordinate 56,138 downwards.
TTGGTCAGCGTCCGGCCGAGGCTGATGATCTCCACGAGAGCGTCGGGGACGTCGGAGCTGAGGTTGTCGATTAGTTGTTGCATCAGGAACCGGCCCAGCGCGCGATCGGGTTCGCGGTAGGCGGCGATCATGCGCTGGTAGATGCCCCACGTGGCTTGTACCTCAACGTGCTCATCGGTGGTGAATAGCGTCTCCAGCCGGGCCTGTTGTTGATCGGTGAGCAGATCGGCACCGGTGTGCAGGGTGCGCCGGGCCCGATAGAGCGGATCGGCCTTGCGGCCGCGGTGGCCGTGCAGTTGCTGCTGGACCCGGCGGCGGCAGCGATCTAGCGCATCCCCGGCCAACCGGACTACGTGGAACGGGTCCAGCACGGTGGAGGCCTCGGGAAGCTCCTCGGTGGTGGCGGTCTTGAACCCGGTGAACCCGTCCATCGCCACCACGTCCAGGCCTTGGCGCCAACCCTCGTCGCGCTCGCTCAGCCAGGTCTTGAAGGCCTGCTTGGAGCGGCCTTCGATCATGTCGAGCAGCCGCGCTGGCCCAGTGCCGTCGCGGACTGGGGTGAGGTCGATGATGACGGTGACGTATTTGTCCCCGCGACGGGTGTGGCGCCAGTTGGGTCGGGCTGTGGCGCCCTGCTCGGGTTGCCCCGGGTGGGTTTCCACAGCCCGCCCGCCGAACCCGGCGTGCGATTTTCACCGCACCGGGCTCTCCGCATGAGTAGTGGTTGGTCAGCTGATGGTGGCAGCTGTCGGTGTCCACGGGGTCGGGATTTGGTAGCCGCGGTAGCGGTACCGGACGACCGGGACGCTGGCTGCGCCCCGGAACCTGACCCCGTCGTGGGTGAGTCGCCAGGTTCCGGGCAGGCAGTATCTGCGCCGGAGTTCTGGCCATCCGATGCGGTGCTTCTTCCGTAGCCACGCTGTGATCCGTTCCCAGGTGTAGGAATCGATCGCGTTGAAGCTGCGTTTCGCAGCAGCGTGCCGGAAGTAGTGTGCCCATCCACGCAGCACCCGGCCCAGGTAGTCCATCAGGTACCCCGGCTCGCGGTGCAGGGTTGATCTGTAGGTCATAATCTTCACCCGTGCCTTGATCGAGGCGATCGCCTTGGTCGAGGGCCGGGTGTAGACGAACGACTTGCGGCTTCCGCGTTTGCGCATCCGTCGGATGTGGAACCCGAGGAAGTCGAAGCCGTCGTCGATATGGACCACGCGGGTCTTGTGCGGTGATAGCCGCAGCCCCATCGGGGCCAACACGGCGCTCACCTCGTCGCGGAGGTCTTCGGCGTGCTGCCGGTCTCCGGCTACCACGACCACGAAGTCGTCGGCATACCGGATCAACCGGACATTTGCCTTGCCCTTTCGGCGACGATATTGCCGCTTACTGTGGGTGGCCATCGATTGCTGCCATTGCCGGGCGAAATGATCGTCCAGCGCCGATAGAGCAATATTGGCCAGTAGCGGGGATAAGATCCCGCCCTGGGGAGTGCCGGTGATCGTTCCCTCGGTGGTGCCCACCGTGGTGAGCACCCCCGCTTTCAGGAACGCCTTCACCAGCGCCAGCACGCGTTTGTCGCCGATCCTGCGCCGGAGCCGGTCCATCAAGGCGGTGTGGTCGATCATGTCGAAACACGCCTCGATGTCGGCCTCCAGCACCCACTCATACCGTTTGCTGGTGAAGTGGTGGATCTCCGCGATCGCATCGTGGGCGCGCCGGTTCGGACGAAACCCATACGACATCGGCTGAAAATCGGCCTCGAAGATGGGTTCCAGCACCAGCTTGAGCGCGGCCTGCACGACCCGGTCCGCCACGGTCGGGATGCCGAGCTTGCGGAGCTTGCCGCTCGCTTTCGGGATCATCACCTGCCGTACCTCGACCGGCCGAAACGTCCGGGACCGCAACTGGTCCCGAAGGTCTTGCAGGAACGCCGTTACCCCCACCCGGGCAGTGATGTGCGCCACCGTGGCGCGATCCACTCCCGGGGTCCGTGCCCCCTTGTTCGAGGCGACGCGTTCCCACGCGATCGTCAAGAACGCCGGGTCACAGACCAGGTTGTACAAATCATCAAACCGGCGGCCGCGGTCAGCGGCCGCCCAACCATGCAGTTTGGTCTGCATCCTCCGTACCGCCAGATAGGCCCGGGCATCGCTCGGCCAGCTGACGGCGCCGGTATTCACCGGCGCATCTTCGGACATCACAGCCCCTCCCTTGCTTCTCTTGCTGCCGTCCTTTCCCAAGTGGCCGGCTCTCCCGGCCTCGGAGTACTACGACGGCTCCGCCCCACCCGCGCCCTTCGGCAGGCAACGCACCTATCCCCCAACTCGGGGAATGGCCGCGGGTGGTTCCCACGTTCACTGTTGTTCGGTCGACGGGCGAGGTGCCCGGCTTTGCCCCTGCGGTCTCGTCGTGGCTACGCCGTAGACCTTCACCACGACCTGCCAGACCCGACACGCTCGCCGTTCTGACAGTTCCCCGCCCCGGTGGCCATCTGGGTGACGGCCCCCAAGCGGTTCTGCACCGCGCTCCAGCCCGCATCCACCGGGTTCGAGCTGGTCGACGATCAAGAGGCGTTACGACACCGGTTCCTCTCGTACACCTTCCCGTCTTGCTCACCAGACCCGGTCCATCCGGCAGTGCTGGACCGTCCTGACTTTGTCGCGGCTGCTCCCACCGGCCCCGGCGTTCCCCAAGGGCAGGCTGCCGCCAGCTTCACCCCGCTGCTACGACAGCAGTGCGATGCAGGTCTCTCACCTCCATCCGAAACAACAGCGCCTCGTGGCGCACGACATGCTCATCGACCCCGATCACCTGGACGCCGTCGAACCTGGTGGGATCGTTGATCAGCAGCCGGCGACCCTCGGCCAGCACCGCGTTGTTGGCGGTGTGCCACGACACCGCGAGGCCTTCGGCGACCCGGGCGACCGACAGGTGCTGACAGACCAGCCCGACCAACGCCCAGCGCAGCCCGCCCCGGGAGATCTTGGCCCGTGGCGCGGCCGCGGCGGTCATGTCTTGGCGCCACACATGGCCACATTCGGTGCAGCGGTACCGGCGGAGCCGGACCAGCAACATCGTGGGGCGCCAGCCGAACGGCTCGTGCGCCAACCGCCGGGTAAGAGTGTCCCGCGGAGCGCCCTGACAACCGCAGCGACGGCACCACTCATCCGGCTCAACCACCCGGCACGCCAGCACGGCCCGATCCTGCTTCAGCAGTTGTCCGGTGACTTCGAGGCCGAACTCGTCAAGGCCGGTGAATGTGGTCAAGTCAGCACTGCTGAAGGTAACGTCGGACACGTCGAGGTCTTTCTGATGAGGCGTGTAGGAACCTTCATCATCGAAAGACCTCGACCCCTACCCAGCCACCGACGCGCCGACCAAGCCGGATCCATTCCCAGCGCGGGCTACACCCTCAAATACGAAGAGCCGGTTTGCCGAAAGATATCGGCGTTAGAGCTCGGGGGCTGGGGGGGACCGGCTGTCCGCTCAAATCAGGACAGGTATGGCGCGCCCATCCTTCCTAGGGTGAATCTCGCGGGGTGGTTCCCTGCGCGTCACGGAAGGCGGATGGCGTGGGCGTCGAAAACGGTACGCGAGCGCTGCCCGGTGCCATAGAGGCATGGGAGCAAGACGTCTTCGTGTCCTATAGCGGGATCGGGCTGAGCAGGCTGCTCTGCTCGTGCGAGCCGGGTTGCTGGGGCTCGGCAAGCGGCATCGGCCTCAGTGGGAGCGTCGGATCCCCGTGGATCGCTGGCGGTGAAAGCCGGCGAACTCGACGCCCGGGCGATCGAACCGCTGATCGCCAGCCGTGTGCTCGTCGTGATCCTCGATCCTGTGGCCGCTGACTCCGCACGGGTGAACAACGAGGTTCGTGCTCTCGCGATCGGCCATCGGGCCGGTGCCTGCCCGGGGGATGTGCGCGGGTATGGCAACGAGCAACCTGAACGAAGCCGATCGTGAACCGGACCTCGATCGTGCACGGCGTCGTCCCGCTCTTGGCGGCGTGCCCCGTCGGCATGCTGAGAAGCACCCGCCCAACCACCGGTATCCACCCACCGCCCATGCCGGCTGGTCTGGCGGTACATCTCAGCATGCGATGAGTACGCCACCTGCGGGCGGGCTGCATGGACGTGCCGTCGTGGAACGAGTCGCGTGCCCGACATCTTCACTCCGGCCGTCATGCCTGACCCCGGGCAAGTTCGCAAATCGCCTCGGCGATTCGGCTGCCGCAAGGCGCGTGCAGGACACACTGAGTCAATTCAGTTTGCTGTGTGGGTCCTTCAGGAACTGGCCGCTCAACGTGATCGAGATGAGCCCGGACGTGGACGAGGAGGGCCAGTACCACGATCTTGTCGGCAACGCTCGAAAATGGGGTCGATCCGACGGCTTGTATTCCAGTGGTCATCGCAACGAGGGGTGGTTTTCGGAGCCTAGCAAGGCGGTGAAGAGTGCTGCAGGCGTGCGGTCTTGAAGAACGATGCGGGGTCGGGTGTTGAGTTGGGACTCGACTCGAGCGAGATCACCGGCGGTATGCACCGAGAGGTCGGTCGACTTGGGGAAGTACTGGCGCAGGAGCCCGTTAGCGTTTTCGTTGCTGCCGCGTTGCCAGGGGCTGCCAGCGTCGCAGAAGAAGATCCGTGTGCCGGTGTCGGCCGTGATATCGAGGTGCCGGGCCATCTCGGTCCCCTGGTCCCAGGTCAGCGTCTGGCGGAGCCGCAGCGGCAGGTGTCGGAGCACCTGGACGAGCGCGCGGTGCAGTTCGGTGGAGTCGTGGGCCGGCAGGTGGACCAGCTTCAGGTAGCGGGTTTGACGTTCCACGAGCGTGGCGATCGCGGAACGGTTGTGGGGACCGACGATGAGGTCGCCCTCCCAGTGGCCCGCTTCGGATCGGTCGGTGGGCTCGAAGCCGCGGTCGTGGATGGACAGCATGGGCTGGGCGAACCGGCGTCGGGCGCGTATCTGGCGGGTGTGCCCACGGCGGTGATCACGCCCGGTGCGCAACGGTGAGCACGCTGGTTCGCCGAGTATTCCCGAGTTCGGGCGGTAGATCGCTTGATAGATCGTCTCGGTGGCGATGCGTCGGGCGGGCTCGCTCGGGTGTGCCAGACGCAGGGCGCGGCTGATCTGCTGCGGACTCCAGCGTTGTTGTAGCCGGTGGAGCACATAGGCCCGCAGCACGGGGTCGGTGTCCAGCTTGGTCGGCGACCCGGACCCTTCGGAACACGACGAGACGACATGCGAGAACCCCTTTACGAGTAGTCCTCGTTGCGATGATCGCTGGAAACCACCCGGTCGAAAACGAGGCCACCGGTTCGTAGTTGCTTAGTCTGCCGTGTCTTGGGTCTTGATGCTGGGCAGGGTGTCGATCCCGCGGTTTCGTAGTCGGTAGCTGGCGCCCTTGAGGGTGAGGACGTCGGCGTGGTGGACGACGCGGTCGATCATCGCGGCGGCGACGGCCTGGTCGCCGAAGACGCCGCCCCAGCCGCTGAACTCGTGGTCAGCCGCGCCAGCCATGCTCGGGCACTGACAAGTGAGGACGAGGAGATCGGGATTGCGTCGGACCTGGCGTACGCGCTCATCGTCGCCAACTTGCCCCAATCACTCGAACCAGGGATGCATTGGCTGGCGGGCGCGTCGGCGGTCCATTACCGGCCGCGGGTGTTGTCCGCAGCGATCGCGGCGTTGCATGTCCACCAAGCGTTGGACGACGCCCTGCTGGCCCCGCTGCCCGCCCAGCACACCGAGTGCGACGAGGGCCGGCAGTGGGTGGTCGATCAGAGTCTGGCCCGGGCCAGCCATCTCGACCGACTCAGCCGCTCGCCTCGGGGATCATCGATCCAGAGCGAGATTCAGATCGACGAATCGTTGTTCACCGATGTGCGCCCGGAGCTGCTGCTGGATGCCCTTCGATCTTTCGTGCAACAGAAGGCGGATGATCTGGTGCGCGAGGCGAGGATCCAGATCGAGCGCAATCGTGCGGAGCACCTGGACCCCGTCAAGGCGGATCTCGAGCACCGGACATGGGACGTGCTGCGCAGCCGTGTCAATGTCGCGCGTGCGGCGCGGTTTGTCGAGTGCGTCGGCGAGGAACTGGAGGAGGTTGCCGAGCGGGTCGCTCTCGCGATCGGTGACGCGCAGGGGACGTGTGCGGCCGAGGCGGACGAGATGGCGGCGATCGAGGAGGACTTGGCGGTGTGCCTGCGGAAGCTGCCCTATCCCGCCGCCGTGGTGGTCCGCGGGTTGGGACTTGGGGCCCTCGGAGTGTGGGCGTACCTCTTTCTCCAACGCCAGTTCGGCTGGGATCCCAACTTCACCGTGCTGTCGATCGTGGTGGGGTTGGTGGGCGTTGGGATGGTGGTGTGGGGGTACGCCCGGGCGAGATCCCGGATCGACGGTCTGCGCCGTCGCTATCTGCGGTTGGCCGAGCGCCGGGTCCGTTGCCTGGTGGCCCTGGCGGTGCTCGATGCTGCTGCTCGGTCCGTGACTGAGTTGCGGGAAATGGCTGTGGGAGCAAGAGGATCCCTGGCTGGCCAATTGGCTACGTTGCGGACGTCGCTCGAGGAGCTCCGCGCATTGTGCGCGCAGCGGATCGAGGACCGGGTCCTGGGTGAGCTGTCGACCACAGACTTCTCCGTGTTCGTCCCGACGCCGGAGGACCTCTCCACCGCTGACCTCGCACGCTCTCTGCCGCTCCCGGAACAGTTCGACCTGCCGCGTCGGCTGCTGCAGCAAGTGTTGGCCGATCCACAGGGCTCCGCGACCCAGCTCGATGAGGCCTTGGTGACGATGGTGCACACCGTTCTCCTCCCGCAGATGTGGCCGAACCTCTCCGCTTTGATCGCTGACAGCTCATCCGCACAAGACCGGGCAAGGAACGTGCTGGGCGCGGTGATGACCCCGCTGCTGCGCGTCGACGAGTTGGTGGAGGCCCACAGTGTGCACCGTTTCGCGACGCTCAACACACCGTCCGCCCTCGACGATCTCCTGAACCGAGCAGGGGTGTCCGGCCGGATCGCCACGAGCGACGCCGACTCGGTGGTGCACATCGGGGTGCGGGCCGTGCCGGCCGCCACGCTCGAACGGAAACAGCAATGACCGACCCTGTCGAACCGGTTCCGTCACCTGTTGACCCCCCGGTGGATCCCGTTCCACAGTCGAGCCCACCCGACCCCGATCCCACAGAGCAGACCCCTCCGGGGACGCCGCCGGGGATCTGGGCGCGCATCTTCGGGCCCCCCGCCCGTGCATTGCAGGAACTCGGCGGCAAGTTTCTGCGGTGGCTCGACCGGATCCTGCTGTTCTGGGAGCGGCTGTTCACCGGGGCACCCGATGAGGGGAAGCGGGCCGCCACGCCCGCGGTGAAGAGCGCTGCACTGCTGGCGACCGCCCTCATGGCGCTGCTCGTTTATGGCAGCGTTCCCTTGCGGGACATGCTTCCGTGGTGGCTGTTCATCCCAGGCGGCATCGCGGTGTGGTTGGTCCTCCTGGCGAGCACGGGGAAGCTCAGTCGCCGGGGCTCGGGCAGTCGCTTCGAACGGTGGCTCCGGGAGTCCGAGCGGCGAGTGGGACTCGCCCGCTGGGAGGGCGTGGGCCTGGTGCTCGCTATCCTCGCGTCGCTCGCATCCCTCACTCAACCCACCCTCTTGCCCTTATCGCTGGGCGCTGTGATCGGGTTTGGTGTGCTGCGCGGGCAACCCATCGAGGAGCGGGAGCTGATCGGCGTACCCCCCGTGCCCACCCTGGATCCTCCAGAGCCCCCGGACCCAGATGCCGACGGAGATGGCGACGGGGCCCACCCCGACTTCGTTTTTCGGACCTTCAGTTGGCAGGTCCGGCACGTGTTCGGGGTCGATGACCACACCGTCAAGGTGGCTGTTCACCTGCCCACCTACGAACGGTTGAAGGAGTCGAACCCGGGCGTGGACTGGGTTGGCGGCGTGCCGCAGATCGAACGCTATGTCGTCCGCGGCACCACCGCCGACGTCGAGCGGCTCGCGGTGCGCCTCCGGGACCTCTCGACGGACTCTCGCTATTCGACCTATGAACAGATTTCCTCGGTGCTGGCGATGGTGCAATCCATCACCTATTCCTTCGACATCGACTCGACCGGGCACGAGGAGTATTGGCGCTATCCCGTGGAAACCATGCATGACGAGACCGGCGACTGCGAGGACACCACGTTCCTTGCCGGTTCACTGCTGCGACGACTGGGCCACGATGTCGTTGTGCTCTTCTTGCCGAGCCATGCCGCGCTCGGCGTCGCCGTGCCCGACGGGATTCCTGGTCATTTCGTGGAGCATGAGGGGCAGCGCTACTACTACTGCGAGACGACCGGCGAAGGCTGGCGGGTGGGAGAGCTCCCGTCAGGCCACGAGGGCGAGGACGTGGAAATCTATCCGGTCCGACCTTTTGTCGCGATCTAGCGAGGAGCGACCGAGGCTTGGGTGAGCCAAACGGCCTACCCCCGCCTGCCAACGAGCCGGGTGATCAGGCCAGCGACGACGAGCACAAGCCCGAGGCCAGCGAGACCCGCGTACGCATAAGGCATTGGCCGGGTCACATAGAGCCGCGATTCGCGAACGTGCTCGCGGCCGTCGCCTTCGGTGACGGCGAGCTTCAGCGTGTGGGGTCCGGGCGGGATGATGCGGTCGTCGAGGGATACGGAGTGCGCTACCCGGCCTTGGTCGTCGGCGATGCTATGCCCCAAGGGCACGGGATGGGATGCGACCAGCGCGATGACCTGCGTGCCCGGCTTCAACCCGCTCACCGAAAGATCAGCCAGCCCGGTGGTGACCACGTTGCTGCCCGCATCACCATTGATCGCCCCGCGCGGGGCGAGCTGGAAGACCCACGGCAGCAGCCGTGAACCAGCCGGCTTGGTGCCCTGCTGCAGTTCCAGCCCGGGTGTCTCGGACCAGCGGGCGAGCGCGAGCGCCCACGCCGCATGTCCGTCAGTGTTGGGATGGAAGGGCGTGTCATGGGTCAGGCGCGTCCAGGTGAAGGCATTGTCCGGTCGGGGGAGGTTGATCCACGAGCTGGACCCACACATGGTGTGTGACGGTTGCCAGGCGAATTCAGCGCCGCTCGCGAAATAGATCGGGATGCCGTTGGTCGTGCGAGCCTGATGGACGGCTTCTTCAACCATCCGGTTGAGCTTTCGCTGGAAGACCAAGAATTGTTCGACCCTCTGCGCGCTGACACCCAAGTCAATGAGTCCACAACTCGATCGGAGGCCGCGGTCTGAGGGAAACATCAAGGGATAGGGCGACACGATGATCGGTGGCACATCGAGACCTTGTGCGGCAAATGTCTTGGCGATGTCCTCATAGGTCATGCTCAGCAGCGGTGCAACGCCATTGAATTGGTCCTGTTGCACGCCATAAAGCAGAGACGCCGGATCGACGCCGCACGGATTGAGGATATAGCCAGCTCCCCGGGACAGCGGAGATAGCATTTGGTGTGCAATGCAGTTCGTGGCGATATCCCCGAACATTGCGTCGTTCCCGCCGATGGTGAGAAAGACGGCGTCATAGCGCTTGCCGCCCTTCAATGCGCTCGCCAACTGCTGCACCTGAGATGGGACGCCCGGGTGTTGCGCGCTGTCCGTGACATTCGCGGTTTCCGCGCCCGTGCACGCGAAGTTGTCGACCTTGCCGGGGAAGAGCTGCTCGGCGTACGCCTTGTCCGACTGCCGACAGATCCGGCCCCCGGTCGGCTGGTCGCGATAGTCGCGTTCCTTGCGGTGGGCGCCATCGCCGGCGGAGAACGAGTCACCCAACACCGCGACGCGCTCAAAGTCGGCGAACTGACTGTTCGGCCCGACGAGCGCCCCCTCACCGAACCGCACGATTCCGTCAGCCTGCGCCATGGCGGCGTTCGCGCTGGTGACGGTGATCCGCAGCTCCACCTGTTTGCCGGCGAGCTCCGGGGAGGTCGGGATCGTCCAGGCGACGTCCCGGCTCTCCCCGCCGGCGATGTTGCCGAGAGACATGACGGGTCGCAGGATGCCGATGAACGCGGCGCCATCCCGGGGCGTCAGCGCGACGCGCACGTTCTGGGCCGTCACCGCGGCGCTGTTGGTGATCTTGGCCCGGACGACCCCACCGGTCGACGACACCGGCACGGGCGCGGACGGATAGTTGGCCCAGATCTCCAGGGTGGGGGACATCTGGTTCGCGATCTGCGTGCCGAGCTCGCCACCGTCGGTGACGTCGACATGGCTGCCGTCTGTCGCATCGGCAATGCACTGCAGCTCCGCGCGGCCCTGGTCATCGATGTCGAACCCGACCGTGTTGATCGTGATCGGCACCCCCGACGCGACGATCTCCTTGGCGACCGGACAGGCTGGTTCGCCGCAGTTGGCGAGCCCGTCGGAGACCAGCACGATCGTTGCGTTGCCGCCCGATTCGCGGACGGTTTCCGCAGCGGTACGCAAAGCGAGCGCCGTGGGCGTTTCGCCGGCGGGTGCGGGCAGCGAGGACACCTGCGCACCGAGGTTGCCCTGGGCGAGTGGGGTGATGCCACGGACCTGCTGCGGCGCGGTGCAGCCACCGCTCCCGGGATAGGTCATCAACCCCACCCGTGCGGTGCTCGGCAGTGATTCGAGCAGCGAGATGACACCGGTCTTCGCGCCCTCGATCTTGATCCGCTGCGCCCGGTCACGCATGGACATCGATCCCGACAGGTCCATCAGCAACAGCACGCTGTCCGGGGCGGTGACTGCTGCGTACGCCCCCGGCCCACGCCCGAACAGCGTCGACGCGAGGATGATCAGGAGCGCGACGACGGCGTACCCCACCCGTTTCATCGTTGCTCCAACGACGCCAGGTCGTCCACCGATCCGCTCACGACCGCTTCCCCGAGGACCATCGTCGCGTTGTTGCGGCCCTCGTCGAGCCGTTCGGTCGTGACGGTGAAGCGCAGGACGTTGAGGGTCGGGACGTCGATGGAGCGGCTTTCGCCATAGCGGAACTCACCCGCGAAGAGCTCCCGGCCGTCCCCGGCGATGACGATCCGCACGCGTGCGTCCGGGTCGGAGCGGTCGTCGAGGCCGAGGGTGCCGGTGAGGGTGGCGGTGCGCCGGTTCAGCAGCCAATAGGTCTCCGTCTGCCGGCCGCGGCTGGCGGAGCAGGTGGCGGAGTTCTCGTGACGTACGCCGTTCACCGACACACTGCCCCGGGAGCAGGAGCCGGAGGCGCGGATGTTGCCGAGGTACGCCGTCTGTGGCGTCGCCGCCACCACCAGCGCCACCGTCTCCACCAGCGGTTCGCCCGCCTTGGGCGACGACTCGACGACCTGACCGGGCTGAGCCCCCGGCGCGTACCTCCGTGTCACCGTCGCCGTCGCCCCCATCTCCAACAGCGCTGTTCGCGCGGTCTCCTCGCCTCGTCCCGCGAGATCCGGCACCTGCGCCGGCTCGGGGAGCGACAGTGTGACCTTGCCCGGGTTCTTCGTCCCGCCGATCGGGTCCTGCGCGACCACGAACCCCGCGGGCGACAGGTGCGGGATCCGCGTCAGGCTCACGTCTTCGGCGTTGACGCCATAGTCCGCCAGCGTTTGCTGGGCGTCCTTCTCGCTCAGCCCTCGAATGTCCGGCATCACCCGTTCCTGTGTCGTCGCCTGCTGCGTCTCCGGCTCAAGCGTCACGACGATCGGCGCGGGCTGTGGACGGAGGGAGGGGAGTACGCCGCCCAGCACGAGGCCCGCGATCAGGCCGAGGATCATCGATCCGAGGCTCACCAGGAGAAAGGGCGTGATCTTCCGCTTGCGCGGGGGCTTGGGTGCTGCTGGCGTGGACATCGATCCCTCGCTCACTCGTCGGCCTGTTGTTGCGTCCGGCACCAGTCCTTGACCCGCAGATCCCAGTCCTGCTCGTTGTCTTTGTGGGCATAAGACAACAAGACATCGACATGGTCCGTCATGGCAGTCCCCCCGGTGATGCGATGAGTTGGTTCCTACTCTGGCAGTCCGCCCGCTGGAGCACGGGAAAGATCCCTGTGATCTCACGGTGCGGCCGAGCCTCAGAATTGGTCCAGACGGGTCGACAGCGCAGTGCCCTGTCTGACGAACTGATCGAGGAAGCCATATCGCGCGTTGCGGACCTGATCCAGCGCAGTCGTGGCGTGCTGGTGGGCGGTGCGGGCGGCGGGGTCGTCGAACTCCGCCAACACCTCGCGCGCCTCGGCGATCAACGACTCCGCCCTGCTCAGCACCCGATAGACATCCCCGTGGACGACCGTGCAGAGCGCCTCGAGCGCCCGGGCAATCGTGGCCAGATCAGTCATAGCGCGGCTCGTCCGGCACTTCGACGGTCACATCGATGTCCTGGGCGGCGGACGACGCCGAGAGCAGCGCCTGATGCGCCGTGTGCAGCAACTCCGCAGCCCGACCCGCCTGGTGGGCGACCCGCTCACCGCCAGCGTGACCACGCACCTGCGCCTCGGTGAGCGCCCGGATCTCCTCGGACTTCTCTGCCATCGTGGAGACTTCCAGCCTTGCCATCGCGAGGAGGTCGAGCGCTGTCCGCCGCTGCTTCACCAGGCCCGGGTCAACCTTGCGCGCCATCCTCAGTTCGCCAGATCGGTGAGGAGTTCGTCGATGTGCCATTGGAGCCCGAGGAGTTGGGCCGCGGAATCGAGGACGTGGCGCTCTGCCGTCGAGACCTGCGACAGCGCCTCCTGACCGGACCGGCTCTGGGCGCCGACGACCCGCGCGAGCTCGTTTCGTTTCTGGTTGAGGTGGTTGGCCGCAGCCTTGAGGCGCATCGACAGTTCGTCCCCGGACTGTTGGATGCGATAGGCCGCAACGCGGACCTCATCGAGCGATGCCATGGTGTCTCCCTCAGACGAGCTGAATCCGGGCCAGGGCCTGCGAGGCTTGGCGAAGAGAAGTGGCCGAGCGGGACAGCGAGTCCTCGACTCGCGTCAGTTGGGCTGTCATGCGCTTGTCGTGACCGCGGCGGCTGCCTTGGAGTTCCTGGGTCACTAGCGCAATGTTGTCGCGGTTGTTCCGCTGAAATTCCGTGATCTGGGTCATTTGTTGATCGATGCTGCGCTGCAGATCCGCAACGAGCGCGATCACTTGGCCGAGAGACATGGGGTACGCCTTTCCGTGGGTCCGATCAGATCGGTGGGTGAGGACTTAATGGGTCAGGACCGGAAAGTCCGGCAGCGAATAGGGCACGATCCGCACTGGGCGGTCCAGCGCGACGGTGTCGACGACCAGCGCCCGGTTGTCCTGGGCCGCCCATTCGAGCAGGGGATCGCCGAGGAACTGCTTGGCCGACTGGGCATCGAGGCGGAGGGCGACCTTGGTGTCGAAGAAGCTCTCCCCGCCGAAGCCGACCTGGTTGCGGAAGAGTTCGAGTTTGGTCCACCACCCCAGGATGTGTACGCCCAACGCCGCGCCGTCCTGGCACAGGGACTGGAACTCCATCGGCAGCCCCCGGCAGCGATCCAACGCATAGCCGAGCACGAACACCGGCTGATCCGAGGCTTGGCCGGTCGCGACGATCCCGTCGTGAAGGTCCTGGACGGTCGACGCGACCCGATCCTTGGGGACATGAACAAAGCTGTTGCCGGACGCGGAGACGACCTGCGCGAGGCCGGCGTACTCATCCGGCCCGCCATCCAGACCATCGAGCACGACAAACCGGGCCCCGCGCACTTGAACCGCGAGCGACGCCCCCGCACTGGACACCAACGTCGCGCCACGGCCGGATCCGACGATCGCGATGTGCCGCCCGAGATCGCGGGGGAGAGGGATCTCCAAGGGGCGGCCATGGACCTCGATGCGCATCCCGAGCAGGGCCGTCGGTGTGGCACTCGCCGCCAGGTCCCGCAGCCGTTGCCGATCCTCTGCGAGGCTGCGACGGCGTTGTCCCTCGAACACATAGGGCGGCAGGGCGTCCGGTCCGCTGAGCTGCCACCAGTGTGTGCGTGCCGGGGCCAGCACACTTTCGTCGGCAAAGGCGATGGTGGACTTCTTGTTGCTGCTGGGGTTGCCGTAGTCGAGATTCACGATTGCCTGACGGGCCCGAAGATGGGCGGCGGCGCTGTTGTTGGGACCGAGCGTCGCGAACGACTCCGACAGCGAGTTCTTGAGGGCGATGCGGATCGGCACCTGGCCGAACAGGCCTTCGCCCGCCGAACCCATCAGGGTCAGGTTGCCCCCGATCGTCTGTGAGGCCAGGACGATGTGGATTCCGGCGGCACGAAAGAGGCGTACGCCCTTGACCAGGAGGTCGCCAATCTCATCGGAGATGCGGTCGCGTTCTGCGAACATCATCTGGAATTCGTCGATCACCAGGAGGATCCGGGGCATCGCAATGTGCGGAGTCTGTTGCCGATATTGCTGAAGGCTCTGCACGCCAGCGGCTTTGAACGTGGCCATCCGCTCGCGATAGACCTCGAAAAGGTGCCGGAAGACGTTGAGCCCGAATTCGCGGTCGGCCTCGAGCCCGAGGACTCGAGCGTGGGGAAGGAACTCACCGGTCTCGGCATTGAAGAACGGTTGGAGCGTCACCCCTTCTTTGAAGTCCAGCAAATAGAGGTGCAATTCCGCTGGAGAATAGCGGTGGCACAGGCTGTGCAGCATCACGGAGATCGCATTGGACTTGCCCTGGCCCACGGCGCCGGTGATCAACACGTTGTGGCGCTGGTTCAACTCGTCGCCGAGGGTCGCCTCGATGACGTCCTCGCCGAATCTGCCCAAGGAGAATGTGATGCCCTCGGCGCTCGATTTCGTCCACGGGGCCGTCAGGGGTTGCACCGATTCGAAAGCGATCGGCGTCACCGCAGTTCGGGCCAACGTGCGGGCGACGCGTTCTGCTTGCCCGATGAGGTCCTGTGCTGAGGGAGCCCGGAAGTCGTCGAGGAAGTCCGGGCCCAGATAGATCCCCCCGTTCTGCACCGACAGCGTTAGACAACGGCTGACCAGAAACGGGTTGACACCCAGCGTCATCGAGTGGATGAGAAAGCTCACTCCCGCCGGTGGCCCGGCCTTGAGCAGCGTGCTCAGGCTGTTCTGGGTCTCCTCGTTCAGGATCGAGACGTCGGTGGAAATCACCACCAGCTTGAAGTTCTCGACAGCGAAGTTGACCCGTGCGCGATAGTCGAACAGGTTCTTTTCCAGGCCTTGGATCACGCCGTTGACGCCTTGGACGTGCTGCCGCAGAAACGTCAGGGTCTCCGTCAGGTCCTGGGTGTCGAAGATGGTTTGCAGGAGTTGTTCGCCGCCGTTGTTGAGCCGCGCGAACGGCGCACCCAAGCCGCTGAGTCCCTCGTCGAAGACGATCACTTCCAGCTGTCCCGGGTGCGTCCGCGCCAACGCTTGCTGGATGATCATCTGGGTGAGGCCGATCGAGTCCCGGTTCTCGATCGAGTCCTCGATCCAGATGTTCCCGTGCGCGAGCAGGGGAAGCTCGAAACGGCCCACAAGCACCTGCGTGGCGGTGTCCAGCACGGTGGCACTTCTCCTTGGTTGTTTGACCCTCAGCTGACGTTCCCGCTGAGCCGCGGCTGGCTGGGACCGGACTAAAATCGCCTACCGCGCGGTGAGCGCGTCCTGGCTCTTCGTGCGTTCGATCACGGTCGTTTTGCGCATGATCTGTTCGTGGATGGAGGCAAGTTCGGCCTGAGCACTTTCGAAGGCCTTCTTGGTCTGGCTCCACTGCACCCGGTGATAGATCATGAAGCCGGCGAATCCTGCTGCGCCGAGGAAAACCAGCCAGAAGAAGCTCAGTTCGAAGGCGAGGAAGAAAGCCACAAGGGCAACCCCGAGTGACTTGAACGGAATGTCTGCCGGCAGCCCCTCCGGCGCTGCGACCGAGGCCAGTTCGGCTGCTTGTGCCTCCAAGTCGGCTCGCTGCACTGCGAGATCGATGAATCGCAGGATGTCCGTCTTGGACCGCTCATTGATCTTGCTGTTCTTGACTCGCTGGGACAGTCGCTGGAGGGTCCTCCGTGCGACAGTTCCGTGCTCTCCGGCGATCAGGTGCTCTACGGCGAAATAGGTGGTGCGGTGGAGCCGGTCACGTTGCGCCGAGTCGATATCGACGGGGATGGACAGCGCGCGTTCCAGCGCATCGAACATCTGGCTGGCCTTGTGCTCCTGCTCGAACGCCCATGCCTTTCGGAGGTGCAGGGTGACCTGCTCGAACGGCACCGCTTTCGCGAGCGCGCGGTCGAAACTCTGGTGGGCTTTGTCATAGATCTTCTGCTGGAAGAAGACCACCCCGCGCACGTGATGGACATCCACCGTGTCCTCACCGAGCTCGTCGAGCACGAAGGCCTCGTCGGCGTCCCGCTTGGCGTCGCGGATCTCATCCCGCATCAGGTTGACCCACGCCGAGACCACATAGGTCAGCGGATTATCCGGTGCCTGCTCCTTCGCCTTCCGAGCAGCGACCCCGGCGGCGCCCTCGTCCTCGATGAAATAGTAGGTCCAGGCCCGCGCCAACCAGTCGATGACCAGCTCTTCCGGCTGACCTGCGTCAGGTTTCCGGCGCAGGCTCAGGTCATAGAGCTCGCGCGCATCCTCGTTGGCGAAGACGTCCAGCGCACGCTCGATGAGCGCCAGTTTGGTGCGGGCCTGCTCGCCGGTCTGGCCCGCCTTCCCGGCACGGGCACCCCACTGCAGTTTCAGTGTGTGCAGTCGTTGTCGAATCTCCTCGGTCGTGGCGTCCCGATCGAGGGGGATTGCCTCATAGAAGTCGGCTTCGGCAGCCGTTGCCTGTGGATCAACAGCAGAACCAGACGCACTCATGATTGCCCCCAACGGATCGCAGCTCTGTCGCGTGACCTAGCAGCCCCGCCGATCGGAGTGCTGTGGTCACCGCCATGCAAACGCAAGGAGGGCGCCGTGTCATGTCATCAGAAACTGGTACAACCGCGGGCACTTCGATAGCCAGAAGCGGGAGCGACGCAACGCGTGGGTGCCCATGCCGGAAGGTCCGCTGCATCCGACGATCCGGAAGTGGAAAGCAGGGCAAGCCGGGCTGGACCCGGAGCCTCCACGAAGGGCACCATCATGCTTGCGATCACCTTCTACGGATTTATCAACTTTATCAACATGCTGTCAGCGCTGGGCCTGGGCTGACAGAAGCGGTTCCGGCCGGTCTTCGAGGAGCGTTGAGAGCCTCGGAGGCCGGCCGGGCCATGGTTCAGTCCTTGGTGCGGCACGCTGCTGTTGGCGGCGCTCACTCGGCCAGCAACCGGCCGATCACTCCGCCGAGCAGCAGATCGTCGGCCTGCCCGAAATGGTGCAGACGCACGTCGCCGTGTTTGTCGACGAGCAGCAGACTCGGCGTACCCCGAAGTCCGAGACGCGTCATCGTCGCCGGTGTGCCGGTTCCCCTTGGCTCGTCGATCGCCACGGGGAACGGGATCCGATATTCACTGAGGAAGACCTTCAGCGCGGCAGGGGTCATCACCTCGTGGTGCTCGAACACCGTGTGCAACCCGAGGACCACCAACTCGTCGCCGAACCCTTGATGAATCCTCGTGGCCTGGGGCAGACCGTGGGCGACGCACCCCGGACACAGCATCTGGAACGCTTCGATGGCGATCACCCGCCCGCGCAGTTCTGCCAGGGTGGGCGCCGGGGGCGTGCCGATCCACTCTGATGCTTCTAGTTCCCCGATCGGGCCGAGGTTGGGCAACTTCATCATGACGCCTCCCAGATCAGGATCATTCGGACACATCGTCTGCGAGGTCGCTCCAATCGGAGCCGGGCTCGCGGTGGGCGATCGAGTCCAACAGACTGGCTCGGACGTGCAGGGCGAACCCTTGGATCTGCGTGAGCAGGCTGGAATCCCAGGACACCAGCCGCTGGAGCAGCCGCGCAATATGCGCTTCCGCGGGACCCGAGGGCTGGTCCCGGGCGCGCCACTCCGCCAGCCAGTCGTCCGCCGCGGATTCGCCATCGCGTTTCGCGACGATCTCCCGAGCCCGACGCTCGCTCTCGGCCACGGCACGCTGCCCCACGATCTCCACGTTTCCGGCCGTGACCGGATAGCCACTGCGCACCAGCGTGCTGTCGACCAAGTCCTTCGGCACGCGCGGTGCGGTCAACGCGATCACATTGCTCGGCACGGTTCCTGTCGAGCGGACGGGGATCCGGGCGTGCAGGTGGCCCGCCATGGCGATGAGCAGGCGGTCAGGGCGGTTGTGGAGGGGGATCATCCCGATCTCGGTGCCGGTCGCGACCGGGCGGAGGGTGACCATGAGGGTGCGTTGGTCGTCGTCGAGGCAGAGGTACGCCGCCCGCGGTTTTTCCGCCGCCACCCCCGTCCAGCGAAATCCCGCCCGGGTGAGGAGCGGAACGCTGGGATGGACCGGCTCGCGATATGTGCGCAGCACGTCCTCGAGGGCATCCCGCACCGCCCCCGGCTCGGCGTCCGTCTGCATCAACCGGCCCTCCAGCAACGGAAGGAAACCCGGACTCGGGGTCGGGCCGGACCTCCGGGTCCGCTGGGCGATCCACACGATGATGCCGGCCGCGACGATCAGGCTCAGGACCATCAACACATCCATGTGCGCATGCCTCCCGGGGCATCGAGGGATGTCCATGCTACCGATGGGCGGCGTACCCTGTGCCCGTGCCGCCCATCGCCGACCTGCACGACTCGCTGCAGGACTTGTCGGAGCTGATCAACCGCCGTTTGGTGATCACCGATGAGTGGTTGCGGGTGGTGGCGTACTCCATCCACGAATCCGAGCTCGACCGCGCCCGGCTCTCGATCGTGCTCGCCCACAGCGATTCGTGGCACGTCCCGCCGGCAGGCGCCGGACCACAGCTGCAGGAGGTCGCCGGGATCGGGCCGGTCCTGTTCACACCCCTGCGCGACCATCGTCATCGCGTGGGTTTCCTGTTGCTCGCTCTCGATCCGGATGAGGGCGTGCTCCCGTCCGCCACCGTCGCCACGCTTGCGGAGCACGCCGGCGAACTGGGTCTGTTGCTGTCCCTCCGCACCCTCTATGCCGAGCGGGACCGCCACCGCGTCCGCGCTCTGCTGGACAGCCTGCTGGGCTCCGATTCGGCCGCTCGGGATTCGGCTGCGGCGGCGCTCGTGGAGGAGGAGATGCTGGGAGCTGCGCGCCAGTACTCCGCCGTAGCCCTCGGGCCCGACCCCCGTGACCCCGCCCACGATCCGGCTCAGGCCGATGCCATTGCCCGGCTCGCGGTCGAGGCGACGATCGACTTCGTGGGGCGCACGTCGACCGCCTCGGTGGCCGGCGCCGGCATCGGCGGCGGCCTGGGCATTCTCGTCTTCCCGCGCCCAGTCGTCGCGGAGCGGTTGGCGCGGATTCTGGAGGAGGAGTACGCCGGCGTCCGCGCCGGGCTGGGTCCGCTCGTGGGCGACCTCACGGAGGTGGGCGGTTCGTTTCGACGGGCGCGCGATGCCTGGCGAGTCGGCGTGGCCACGGGAGCCGAGGCACGGGTCCTCGCATGGTCCGACCTTGGTCTGGACCGCTTGCTCGTGCGATTGCCGCTTGACGAATTGACGCTCGACGACCTGCCGCCTCCAGTGCGGACGCTGCTCAGCGCCGGCTTGGGGACAGAGGTGCTGGGCACGTTGGAGGAATACCTCGCCCACGGTGGCGATGCGGCGGCCACTGCACGCGCGCTGCACGTCCACCGTTCCACGCTCTATTACCGCCTCGACCGCGTCCGCGCCGTCACCGGCGTCGACCTCGCGGACGGTCGGATCCGACGAGAACTCCACACGGGCCTCCGGATCGCCGAGCTTGCGGGGATCATCCCGTGCTGACGTCCGGGCTCGGCGCCCAATCGGCGAAGCGCCCTCTCTAGACGGGTAGTTCCGACGGAGTGTCGGAATTGTGCGAGGGAAATTCCTAAATTTTGCTCTACGACACGACATAGTGCTGCCTCCTAGGCTGGTGCCATCACAGCAACTCAACGCGGAGGACACCCATGAAGGATTTGCGGATCGCCATCGTCGGCGGCGGCATCGGCGGCCTGACGCTCGCCCTGGCACTGCGACAGAAGGGCTTCGACGCCACCATCTATGAGCAGGCGGACGAACTCCGCGAGGTCGGTGCTGCGGTGGCGTTGTCGGCGAACGCGACGCGGTTCTATACGGGGCGGCTGGAGTTGGCGGACGCGATTTCGAAGGTCTGGTACGAGGTCCAGGCCCTCATCTATCGTGACGGACGCAGCGGCGACAAGATCGCGGAGCATCGCTTCGACTACAAGGCCCGCTATGGCGCACCGTATGTCGGCATTCATCGCGCCGACCTCCAGGTTGTCCTCTCGCAGGCGGTCGGCCTCGACAGGATCGAGTTGAGCAAGCGCCTGCTCGAGATCGACGATTCCGGCAATGAGGCCGTGTTGAAGTTCGCGGACGGGTCCACCGCGACGGCCGATTTGGTCATCGGCGCCGACGGTGCCCGCTCCACCGTCCGCCGCCTGATGCTCGGCTATGACGACGCGCTCTATTCGGGCGCCAGCGCCTTTCGCGGCGTCGTTACCCCGGACAAGATGCCGTCCATGCCCGACCCGGAGGCCATCCAGTTCTGGATGGGTGACGGCCGCCACTGCCTGCACTATCCGATCGGTGCCGACGGCGACCACAACTTCTTCCTTGTCGAACGCAATCCCTCTCCCTGGCCGCACAAGGCGTGGATCGCCCCGACGGACGACGCGGAGAAGCTCGCCGGCTTTGGTGACTGGCACCCAGCGATTATCGAGATGGTGTCCGCGGTGACGTGCACCGAGCGCTGGGCGCTGTTTCACCGGCCCCCGTTGAGCCGCTGGACGAAGGGCCGCATCACGCTGATCGGTGATGCCGCGCACGCTCTGGTCCCCCACCACGGTCAGGGCGCGAACACGTCCATCGAGGACGCGATCGTGCTGGCCGACAAGCTCGCCGCCACAAACGACCTCGATGAGGCGCGTGCCGATTTCGAACGCGTTCGTCGGGGCCGGACCCGCAAGATCCAGTACGCCTCCATCACCAACGCCGACGTCCTCCATCTGCCGCCGGGTCAGCGTGCGGACGAGCGCAACGCCCGCCTCGCTGATCCGTCCTCCTGGGATCGTCACCTGGACTGGATCCACTCCTTCAAGGCGGATGAGGAGGAGCCGAGCGACCGCCAGGGCGGTACGTGGCTCTGACGTCACAAACCGCGCGGAGAGGGGGGTCGACGGAGATAGTTGTCGTCGACCCCCCTCCCGTTGCGGTTTCTGACCGAACCCCCGAGTAGCCGCCGTCATGAGCGAGCGGCGCTAGGATCGACGGCGTCCCGAGGAGGTCCGCCATGAAGCTCGCCACCCTGCGCCACGACACCGGCACGATCGCCGTGCGAATCGACGGCGACAGCGCGACCGCTCTGGGCGCGCCCACCGTCGAGGCACTGTTGGCCGATCCTGCGCGGTTTGCGGAGGCGGGACGCGCGAGCGGTCCGGCGATTCCCCTGAGCGATCCCGATTATGCGCCCGTGGTGACGTGGCCCGGGAAGATCATCTGCGTCGGGCAGAACTACCTCAACCACATCCTCGAGATGGGGCGCGAGGCGCCGGACTATCCGACGCTCTTCACCAAGTTCCCCGAGGCCCTTATCGGCGCCCGCGACGACATCCAGTTGCCGCCCGAGTCGGACAAGGGCGACTGGGAATGTGAGCTCGCGATCGTGATCGGGCGACCGGTCCGCCGGGCGACGGAGGCCGAGGCGGACGCCGCGATTGCCGGCTTCACGATCATCAATGACATCTCGATGCGTGACTGGCAGAACCGCACGCTGATGTGGGATCAGGGCAAGACCTGGGAGCACTCGGCACCGTTCGGCCCCTGGCTGGTCACTCCGGATGAGCTCCCCGGCGGCACCCGGCCGGCGTTGGAGGTCCGCTGTCTCGTCGACGGCGAGGTCATGCAGTCGGACAACACGAGGGATCTGGTGTTCGATCCGGTTGCGCTGGTGCAGTATGTCTCGACCATCCTCACCCTCAAACCCGGCGACGTCATCGCTTCCGGGACGTCGGGCGGGGTTGGTCATGCCCGCAAGCCACCTCGCTATCTGACCGACGGCGCCGAGGTGATCACCGAGATCGAGCATCTCGGACGGTGCATCAACAGGGCCGTCGCGGAGGAGATCTGAATGCCTGATCTGGCGGAATCGTTGCAGTGGGTGCGCCTCGGCGTGGACCTGTTCGCCAAGGCGCTGGCGGCGCAGGACGACGATCGTCTCGCGCAGGAGTCGAGCCTGCCCGGCTGGACCGAGGCAGACTTGGTTGCGCATGTGGTGGAACGGGTGGGGACGTACGCGGCAGCGCTGGGCGCCACGGTTCCGGCCGCGGCCTCCACCACGGCGCCGACCGAACTGCGCGAGTCCTATCGGAAGACCGCATTGGCCCTGCGGGAAGTGTTGGGCGAACGACCCAAGCGTGCCGATTGGACGGACACCGTCACCGTCGATGGCGCCGAGCAGACCTCCGGTGACCTGCCGTGGCTCCTCGCCCGAGAGCTCTTGATCCACGCGACCGACTTGGGCGACGAGGTCTATTTCACCGATCTGCCCCCGGGGTTCCTCGCCGCCTTGATCGACGACATGGTCCGGCACCGGACGAACGACGGAACCCCGGCCCTGGAGGTCCTCTCCCAGGACACCGGGGAGGCGTGGCGCCTGGACGGTCCGGGTGAACCCCTGCGGGTGATGGCGCGGGCTGCGGACATGGCCGCGTGGTTGGCGGGGCGCGAAGGGGCGAAGGTCAAGGTCTTGGGCCCCGGTGAGCTGCCGGTGCTGACGCGCTGGCTCTGACGCAGTCCGACTAGTCGACCAGATCGGCGGGCGCCGAGAACGTGTTGCACGCACTGAGGCGATCCGAGCCGCTGGCCCCAGCACCGGCCTTGAACCACCGTGTCTGAGCGCGGCCAGTGCCGTGGGTGGCGGCCCAGTCAGGCGGCACGGCGGCTCTGCTCGCGAGGAAGTCGCCGAACTCCGGGGCCCGCACGGCGAGTGGCCCTTCCGGCCCCACCAGAAGGCCGGTCAGGCATTCGGCTTGGAGCTCGAGACGCCGCGACAACTCCTGGGCTCGAGCACCTCCGTTCGGTTCGGTTCGCGTCGCCCGCTGTTCCCGGGCGACGATGGCCAGCATCCCGGTCTGGTGTTGCAGGTGGTGGCCGAACTCGTGAGCGATGACCTCCACATAATGCAGGGGGTCATCCGGGGCCAAGTCGGTCCGGTAATAGATGGTGTTGTTCGCTCCGCAATAGAGCCCTGCCCAGTCGCCCGGCTCCTCCGTGCTCAGAACGCAGCTGGACCGCTCCATCTCCGATGCCGTCGCGAGCGCCGGGGGCTGGAGGTTGACGCCGGCGGCCCCGAACGGTGCTTCGTGGACGGCCATCAGGCAGTCGACGAGTGACTGCAGATAGCCGGCCAGAGCGTCCTCCTGCACCGAACCGCGCTGCAGACGCACGTCCGGACAGGTCGTCTCGCCGAGTTGGACCCGCGTGAGGACGTTGCGGCTCAGCCGATCGCGCCCGCTCGTGCTGGCCGTCGGCGCCGGACTCGAATGTGGGGCCGGGGAGACCGAGCGGTCCGGCGCCGGCGCGGCGGTGCTCACCGGGACGGAGGCCGACGTGGAGGGTGGAGCGGATCGGACGAGCACCACCAGCGTGAGCGCGGAGAGGACGGAGAACACCACCACGCCCGTCGCCACCCAGACCACAAGACCGCCACCCCTGCGGGATGGCGGTGAGTTGAGATGGGGGAGGTGGGACATCCGGCGGTCAGTGCTCCGATCGCTGCTCGCGGGGCAGTTTGCGACCGACAAGATGGGCCTGATGAGGTGACACCGTCTTGCCGACGATCGGGTTCTGTCGGAAGCTGCCCAGATCCGTGCGTTTGGCGGCTTCGACCAACCCGGATTCCGCTTCGGCCTCCGCGACACCACTGGCCCGCCGCTCAGACTCATTCCGGACCAGTCCGGTGAGTCGGTCCAGCACGTCGGCCGGCATCGGCGGGGCCGGAAGTTCCCGCACGGCGGCGCCAGCCTCGGACAAGGCCTCGGCGAGTTCAGTGCACTCGGGACACATCTGCAGGTGCGTCTCGACGCGCTGCTGCTCGTCGGGAGTCAGCAGGTGCTCAGCGGCGTCCGCGAGGACTTCGAGCGCGATGTGCTCGCATCTGCGCTGCCCGGGCACTTGATCGGTCACTGGATCCTCACATTCGGTCGGGCGGTTCGTGCTGTGCAGTCCGAGGACTCCACTTGGCGGCTCGACACCCCGTGGGGGACAGGGCGGGGCGACTCCGGTTGGACGGTCGTCCTGCTTCGGTTGGTTCCCATCATCCCCGAGCGGCTTCGGTGCCGCGCGTTTCGCGCAGGTGCGCCAGCAGCGGCACGAGCTTGGCCCGGCCCCGGGAACAACGACTCTTGATGGTACCCACCGCACAGCCCAGAATTTGCGCCGCTTCCTCGACCGAATAACCCTCCATATCGACCAGGACCAAGGCGGCCCGCTGGTCGGCGTTGATCTGGCTCAGCGCGTTCGCCACGTCGGTCCGGCGCTCCTTGACCTCCAGATCATCGCTCTCCGGGATGATGCCGAGTTCCATGGCCCGATCCGGGTCCTCCGGCAGCGGGTCGGCCCGGCGCACCTTGTTGCGCCGGATGCGGTCGAGGCAGGCGTTGACCACGATGCGATGGAGCCACGTGGTGACCGCTGCGTCGCCACGGAAGGTGTCGGCACGGCGGAAGGCGGAGATATAGGCGTCCTGAAGCGCATCCGCCGCCTCCTCGGGGTTGCGCATGGTCCGCAGGGCCACCGCCCACAGGCGGTTGGCGTGGCGGGTCACGAGCACTTCGAACGCGAGGGGGTCACCGGCGACGTGGTCGCTCAGGAGTTCGCTGTCGGAGCGATCATCGATCACGGCGCGAACCTCCCAGGAAGTGGTGCCGCTGCCTCCGCGGCTGCGGGTGCAGATGTTGCCATCTCACCGTACGCCACGAAGTCAGCCCCAGAACACCGCTTCCGCGATGCCTCCGGTGAATGGCGGCCCGGGGGGCGGCAATTCCCTGAGCACGACCAGGACGAATCGCGTTTGGACCGGCTGGTCCGTCGTGAAGGTGACGGCCTCGCGCTCGGCGCTCGCCGCCGCCGGCTGACGCGGCGACGCGGTCGCCTGGACCTGGCGCCAGTCGGCGAAGACCCCGGACTGCTTGATGCTGTCGAGGTTCCCGGCTGCCTCGGCGCCGGCCTCCGGAATCCGGAGTTCCACGCTGGATCCGTAGCCCGCCAGCACCAGGTCCGCCCGCGAGACCTCGCGTACCTCGCCGAGATCGAACACCACGCCAATGCCGTCGGCCTTGTTCATTCCCGCTGCCCGATAGGGGACGGTCTCCCAGGCTGTTTCCTGGTTCCCGTCATGCGCCTGGGCCACCTGGTCCGGGTTCTCCTGGCGGTCGTTGCCCTGGGGATCGAAGTCGATCGCCCCCACGATCGGCCACTGCGTCGGCGGGGCGCCGTCGCCGGCACGGTCCTGTCCGAACCTCATCCCCACGGCGATCAGGCTGCCGAACAGCACGATGAGCGTGAGCGCGATCAGCCAGCGGATCCAGCGTCGGGGCGGATCTCCGGGCAATTCCTCGTCCAGCGCGGATCGGGGATAGCTCGTGGATCGGCTGTAGCTCGTTTCAGGCGCGTCCGACGGCGTCCACTGATGGGACGGGGACTCCTCACGGATCGCTGCGAACTCGTCGGTCGGCTCCTCGTCCCGGATGGCGGGAATGCGGCCTGTCGGCGCATCGGGGTCGGCCAGCGGAGCAAGCGGCAGCCCGGCGGCCGTGTCGAAATCGGAGAAGTCCTTGTCCGGCACGTGCTCCGGATCTTCAGGCATGTGGACGACCGGCACGGGATAGCGCAGGCGGCGTTCGAGGTCCTGCGCGGCATTGGCGGTGCCGAGCACCTGGTTGAGCGATCGAACGATGTCCTGAGCCGTGTGCAACGGCTCCTCACGCTGCCGCGGCACCGGCGACAGGATGCGGTCGCAGATCGTGTCCAGCGCGGGCGATACGCCGGCCCGCACCTGGCGTGGCGTGAGCAACTGGCCCTCTGCGTCGACGGGGGCGGCAGCCATTCCGTGCGCGTGGCCACCGGGCCAGCGCGACACCAGCGTGCAATAGAGCAGCCGGCCGAGGTCGGCGATGTCGACCCGTTCGGGATCGGTGCTCGGGATCAGGGGGTGGTGGCGGAGCGGAGAGAGCTCCGACTCCAGCAGGAAACCGACGATCTTGACGTTGCCGGTTGCGGTGATCACCACCGTGTCGGGGTTGATGCGCTCGTGATAGAGCCCTTGCTCGTGCATGCCCGCCAGTCCGTCGGCCACCTCGCGGACGACCCAGGCCGCTTCGAGCGCGCTCAGCGGTCCGGAGGCGAGGAGCTGTTCGAGCGACACGCCGGGGGCGTACTCACACACGATGTATGGCCCCACCGGATCCTCCGGCTCCGGCTCCCAGTGCTCCGAGCCGGGTCCGGTCAGCCGCAGCGGTTCGTCCCCGGGCTGGGCGTCGAGGACCCGCAGGAAGCGGGAGTCGGTCGCGACCGCCGCTCGTCGGGCAGCGGTCAGCAACTGTTCATCGTCCTCGCCGGGCGGCAAGAGGTGGATGAGGACGGGTCGGGACAGCACCCGGTCGGTGGCGCGCCACGTCTGGGTCTCGGTGCGGCGCACGAGGATTTCCTCGAGCTTGTATCGCCCACCCAGCACCCGGCCCGGCCGCACCCGGATCGGGTGCACCTCCTCCGCAGTGTCGTGCTGGTCCTCGTCGTCCACGGTCCCCCCGAGATCATCTGTGTTCTCATCATCCCCCGTCGGCAATGCCGTCGTCGGGGCATCGGGATCCAGCGGCGGCTCGAGATCCTCCGCCAGCGGCTCGCGGATCGCGGCCTGAACTCGCGTGGCGATGTCGGATTCGTCCTGTGTGGGGTCGTCGTTCGTGGGGGGTACGCCGGCTTCGGCGTCCGGTGCGGCTGCGCTCCCGCCGCGGTTGCGGCGTCGGAGGCGGGACAGCATCTGGGTGAGTTCGGTGATGTGGAAGACCCGCCCCAGCACCAAATAGGAGCCGACGGCCACGATGCCGCCCAGGGCCAGTCCCAGGAGAGTCTGCCCCGGGGTCTCGCCGAGCCGGTCGGCGAGGAGACCGGCCAGGGCGGCGCCCGGCGCGATGGCGACCGTGACCCGCACCACGTGGCGCACCAACTCGGCCGCGTGCAATTCCGGCAGGAACCTGCGCAGGTGTCGGAAGGAGATGAACAGACCGATCAGATAGGCGAGCGACAGCGCGAGCGCCAACATCGGGGCGACCGTCGAGGGCCGGTCAGCGCGCAGGACGAACGCGAGCGACAGGCCGATCTGGACCGCGGCGATGACGACCTGGATGAAGAACGTGTCCCGGTTGCGCTCGAGTGCGTAATAGGTGCGCAGGCACACGTGCTGAATGGTGAACGGCACGAGCCCGGCGGCGAACGCCATGATCGTCCAGCCGATCAGGGGAGCGTCCCGCGCACCCGTGCCGTTGCCGAACAGCAGCCGGGCGATCGGATGGCCCAGTGCGACCAGCAGCAGCGCAGCGGGCACGAGTGCGGTCGCGACCAGCCGCATGGTGCGCATGACCTCGGCCGCGGTGCCGGCGGTGTCGCCTGCGGCGGCAAGTCGGGAGGCCGAGGTCACCATCGCGGTCGCCAGGGACACGGTGATCAGGGAGTGCGGCAGCAGGAAGACCAGATAGGCGTTGTTGTAGACGGTGAGACCCGCGCCTGTTCCGCCGGCGGTGGCCGAGGTGGCGAGTCGGCTGACGACCGCCAGCGCCACCTGGTTCACCAGCACGAAGCCCACGGCCCAGCCGGCGAGCTTGAACGTCTTGCCCAGACCGGTGCCCTTGAGATCGAAGCGGGGACGGAACCGATAACCCATCCGGCGCAGGAAGATCACCATCACGACGGCCTGGAGGATCGAGCCCAACAGATAGCCGCCGCCCAGCACCCAGATCTGGGCGGGGCTGAAGGGATCCTCGCCGTCGGTCTTGCCCCACGCGGTCAGGAACACCACGAACGAGAGGACCTGGATGACGTTGCTCGCCACCGGTGCCCACATCATCGGACCGAACCGGTCGCGGGCGTTGAGGATCTGCCCGAGGACGACGAAGGCGCCATAGAAGAACACCTCGGGCAGGGTGATCATCGTGAGGAACACCATGGCCTGGTAGTGGTCGGCCATCTCCGGACTTCGCCACCGGTCCGACGAATAGATCCGGGTGATCAGCGGGGCGGCCAGCGTCACCGTGACGGTGACGATGAGCAGGATCAGCAAGAAGGCCGTGGTGATCCGGTTCGTGTAGGCCTCACCGCCGTCCTCGTCGTGTTTCGCCGCACGGGTGAGCTGCGGAACGAGCACGCTGTTCAGCGCACCGCCGGCGAACAGGATGTAGAGAGCCGTCGGCACGGTGATCGCCACCGCATAGATGTCGGCTTGGGCGGTTCCGTTGCCGATGACGTACGCCGCCAGCGCCACCCGCGCCAGCCCCAACACCCGCGAGACCATCGTGCCGGAGCCCATGACGGCCAGGGCCTTGAGCAGACGGCGCGTGGCGCCACCCCCGGCGCTCTGGCCGACGTCCGCAGCGGACCGGTCGGCTTCCACCGCGCGTCCGTCGGCCTCCGCAGCGGCCCGGTCGGCTTCCGCCGCGGGTCGGTCGGCCTCCACCGCATCGCGGGCGGGCGAGCCGGCGGGCACCGGCGCAGTTTCGGCGTCGGAGTCGAGCTCTGCCGGGCCACCCTGACGAGGGCTCTCGTTCACCGTTTTTCTCCTCCGTCGGACCTCGCTGGGGTCCGCTCGTGGGGGGCTGCGCCTTCCGGGGACCGATCCTGCACCACGGGCTGCTCCTCGGCAGCGTCCGGTCCGACCGGCGGCGGGTCTGATCGATCTATCGTGACGACGGGAGGCGTCGTGTGCACATCGGGTGCCACTCGGCGGCCCGCCTGGCGCTCGCGACGGACCTGGCGGATCCGGAGGGCGCTGGTGGCGATCAGCACGATGCCGGAGGCGACAACGATGATCCAGCCGACTCGGCCGAAGTTGGTGGCCTCGACAGTGAGCCAGACGCGCTTGCTCACCGGAGTCCCGCCCGGCGTGGTCACCTGGGCCGAGATCCGGACCGGCCCGTTGCCCACTGCCTTGGGCTGCACGTTGACGGTCACGCCCTGGTTGGCGGGGATGATGAGGTCGGGCATCGCCGGGATCGACAGTCGTTGGGGCTGGAACGATTCAAAGGTGAGCGTGACCCGGATGGGTTGATCAAGGTTGTTCGTCACCGTCATCGGGAACGACCCCGACTGACCCGACATGATGACCGATCGCTGAGCGGTCAGCTCCACCGATTGACCATTCCAGAGCTGCCGAGCAGCCTGGAGCTGCGGGGCTGCGTACCGATCGAAACCCTGCCGGTCATCCCGCCACCAACTGCTGGCCGCCCGGGCCATGGTCGCGGCGGCCATCCGAGAGGTGTCCTCGCCCTCGGCGAGCATCTCGATGAAGGGCCCATAGCCCTTCACGATCTCCTGAAGCGCGGCCACCTGTGGTTCGGTGAGTTCCGCCACGCGGTCGGCGTCGCCATAGGCCAGCTGGCGATCCCAGTCCACGGGGGTCTCCGTGAGCAGGTTGGTAAGGGTGGTGCGTCGCAGCCAGGGCGCCTGGGCGGCCACGTCGGCCTCCGCCGCCTCGGCGTTGGTGATGACCCGGACGGTCGTCGAACCCGACTCGGTGTTGGCCGCGAGGAAGCTCTCGGCGAGCATCCGTTGACGGGTCTGCACCAGCGACTGGGCGGGCTCGGGGCCGGGCCCCCCGGACGTGCTGCCGGGCGAGAAGTTGATGATCGGGGCGGTGCCGACGGGGGCGATGAGAGCGCCCCGCGCGTCCGCGCCGGAGGCCAGGATCGCGGCCGGGCCAAGGGACTCCGCCAGGGCGACGGCTTCGTTGTCGAGGGCGCCGCCGGCGGAATAGACCAGCAGCGGCAGACCGTCTGCGGCCTGATTGTCGGTGGTCGTGGCCGCGCGCCTCACGACATCGGCCAGCCCGATCCGCTGGAGCAGCGTGAGGTCGGGGATCGCGAAGGGCAGACGGAATCCGCGGGCGGGGTCGAGGCGACCGTATGCCTCCAGCCACCGGCCCGCAGCGTCCGAACCCGGGCCCTCCTGGTCGCCGTCGGGGGTGCGGACCACGTAACCATCCGCCATCGCCCTCAGTTCATCGAGCAACGAGGGGTCGACGAGCCAGGACACCTGATCCCGCTGGGCCGAGCGCAGCAGCACCGTGAGCCGCCCGTCCGGGGCGAGTTCGTCGGCGAGGTGGTGGTCGGCGAACACGCCGGGCTCGATCATCGAGGGCTGGCTCGACAGCAACACGGCGCTCGCGACCGTGTTCGTGCCCTCGGTGGCCGCCGAACCGACCGGGCCGAGCGGCAGCAGGACCCTGGCCTGTCCGAGGGTCGAGAGCGTGCGGCCGCCATGGCGGCCGACGACCTGGGCGCCGATGAGATAGGCACCGGACGTGCGCACGAAGGAGAAGGCGGACATGGGGACCGACAGCTCGAAGGTCCGGGTTTCGCCGGGAGCCCAGGTCTGCTGTTCCGGCGCGAGGCGTCTGTAGGCGCCCTCGGTCCACAGCTGATATCCGTTCACGCTCTCCGGCGTCTGGCCGGCGACCGTCCGCAGATCCTCGAGGTCGGTGAGGCTTGAGCGGTGCCGCCACAGGACCACCTGGGCGGAATCGATCGGTTCGCTCGACGTGTTGCGGGCCGTCCCGCGGATCGTCAGAGTGTCGGATCGGCTCGGCAGCGCCGGATCGAGCCCGGTCAGGTGCACGTCGACCGGCGGGAGATCGTCTTGGGCGTACGCCGGCTGCGGCGCCCCGAGAGCCCCCGCGACCACCAGCAGGAAGGTGAGCACGAGCAGTCCCGCGCGGGTGCCGAGAACGCCGGCGACCCGTCGAACACGGCCCCCCGGCCACGTGTCCCGGCCCAGACTGCTCACTTGGTCATCGTAGTCGCCGGGGTCCCGTCAACCGTGGAACCTGCTGTGTGGGTGGCACACACCTTCCGGGCGGCCGGTTAGACTGATCTGTCGTGCCGAAAACCCCTTCCCATGCCCTGAGCGAGGCCCAGGCCAACGCGGTCGCCGAACTGCTGCGGATCGCCCCGGTCGTCGACCGGCTCGGCGAACTCTTCGCGACCGCCGGGCACGAGCTCTATCTCGTCGGTGGTTCCGTGCGCGACGCCCTGATGGGCCGGCTCGGACACGATCTCGACTTCACCACCTCGGCCAGGCCGGACGACGTCGAGGCGCTGTTGCGGGAGTTCACCCGCGGCGTGCCCGGCGGCGCGGTGTGGGACATCGGCAAGGCATTCGGCACGATCGGTGCGCGGGTGCCGATGGCCGCCGCGGGAGCCGAGGAGAGCGAGACGGAGGCGTACTGGCTCATCGAAGTGACCACCTTCCGCGCCGAGATCTATCGCGAGGACTCGCGGAAGCCCGAGGTCACCTATGGCGACACCATCGAAGGCGATCTGGTGCGTCGTGATTTCACCGTCAACGCGATGGCGATCAAACTGCCCGAACGCAAGTTCGTGGACCCGCACCGAGGGCTGCGGGACCTGGCGAGTGGGGTGTTGCGGACGCCCGGGACGCCGGAGCAGTCGTTCTCCGACGATCCGCTGCGCATGATGCGCGCCGCGCGTTTCACCTCGCAACTGTCGACGCCGGAGGCGCGGTTCGCGCCGGCTCCCGAGGTGATCGCCGCGATGATCGGCATGGCGGAACGCATCGACATCATCTCGGCAGAACGCGTGCGGGACGAGCTGTCGAAGCTGGTCCTGACCGAGAACCCGCGGCCCGGCCTCAACCTCCTGGTCGAGACCGGCTTGGCCGCCCGGGTGGTGCCCGAGTTGCCCGCGCTGCGACTGGAGGTGGATGAGCATCATCGGCACAAGGACGTGTACGAGCATTCGATGACCGTCCTGGAGCAGTCCATCGCACTCGAGAAGGTGCGCGGCTCCGAACCCGACCTGGTCGGCCGACTCGCCGCGCTGTTGCACGACATCGGCAAGCCGCCGACGCGGAAGTTCGTCGAGGACAACCGGGTCACCTTCCACCACCACGACGTGGTCGGGGCCAAGATGGTGAAGAAGCGGTTGCGGGCACTGCGGTTCTCCAAGGAGGAGATCACGGACATCGCGCACCTGGTCGAGTTGCACCTGCGGTTCCACGGCTATTCGGACGGCATGTTCGATGACGCGCGGGGATGGACCGATTCGGCGGTGCGACGTTATGTGCGCGACGCCGGCGACCAGCTCGAACGGCTGCACATTCTCACCCGCGCGGACTGCACGACCCGCAACCAGCGCAAGGCCGCGCGGTTGCGCCGGGCCTACGACGACTTGGAGAAGCGGATCGCGGCCCTCGCCGAACAGGAGGAGCTGGACGCCATCCGGCCCGACCTCAACGGCGAGCAGATCATGACTTTGCTCGGCGTGCGGCCGGGGCCGGTGGTGGGGCAGGCGTACAAGTTTCTCCTCGACGCCCGCCTCGAACACGGACCGCTCGGGGAGGAGCGCGCGACCGAGATGTTGCGGGAGTGGTGGGCCGCGCAGAACTGATGCGCCGGGGTCGTGCGGGTCACGACCCGAGCGCCCGGTTGAATGGGCCGCATGCTGATCGTCACCACCAACGGCATCCCCGGATATCGCATTGAGGCCGTCCTCGGGGAGGTCATGGGCATGACCGTGCGGAGCGCCAACCTGGGCTCCAACATCGCTGCCGGTCTCCGGAGCCTCGGCGGCGGAGAAATGCCCGAGCTGACCAAAGTCGTCTATGACAGCCGCAACGAGGTCATGAGCCGAATGTGGGGAGAGTGCGTGCGCCGCGGCGGCAACGCCGTGGTGGGCATGGTGTTCGACACCAGCGACCTCGGCAAGAGCTTCACCGAGGTGTGCGCCTATGGCACGGCCGTCGTCGTGACACCGATCCCCGAAGGCGAGCCCGGCGCGACGCCGCAGTCGATCGCGCGCGCGGCCGCGGCGAATCCCGGGCCCGGGAATTGGCCGCGGATGGAACAGGGCGTGGGAGCCCCGGTGCCGGCGCCGGACCTCGGTGATGGTCACCGCCCCGGCGCTGGGCAGCAGGCGGATGCTTCGCGCGATGTCGCCGGCGCGGAGGACATCCCCGAGCAGACGGTGCAATCGGCAGGGACGGCGGGGGAATCGGCCCAGCCAGGGCAGATGGGGGAATCGGGACACGCAGGCGCGGACGATCATTCGCGCCGCGGGCCAGCGGGCCCTGACCCGCGGTGGCGCACCGACCGCCCCGAGGAGCAGAGGCCGAACTCGGGGGATTCCTGGCTCGACCTGGGCTGAGCAGCCGCGCTCCGGCACGCCCCAAGAACTGGTCTGGCAGCCCCGGTTCGGCACGCCCCAAGAACTTGTCTGGCAGACCCGCTCCGGCACGCCCCAAGAACTGGTGTGGCAGCCCCGGTTCGGCACGCCCCAAGAACTGGTGTGGCAGCCCCGGTTCGCACCGTGCAGCCAGGCTTTGCGGCCTCAGTCCGCCGACTCTGCAACACCAGTGTCGACTCTGCATCACCAAACTCACTCCGCTGCACGCATGCGCGTCACTAAGTCGCGATCGTGATGCGAGGTGGCACCTGATGTTGCGAGGTGGCACCTGATGTTGCGAGGCACCCGATGGTGCGAGGTGGCACCTGGTGTTGCGTGGCACCCGATGGTGCGAGGTGGCACCTGATGATTCGTGGCAGCCGATGGTGCGAGGTGTGGCACTTGATGCTGCGAGGTGGCAGGTCTCGCGCCGCGAGAGCCCAACGTTGATACAAGACACCCCCCTGTGCTCTAATGCAAACCGTTGTCATTTGCAGAAAGGGTATTCATGCATTTCCCCACCCCACAACGACTCCGTGGTGCGGCACTGGCGGCTGCCATCGCGTTGGCACTCTCGGCATGCACCAGCTCCGGAGCGTTCATGTCTCCTGCTGCCTCTCCCGACGTCACGCAACAGGCCGCAGCGCCGGAGGTGGCGAATGCCCGCTTGGGCATCACGTACGACGGCGGCATCATGATCGTCGAGGAAGAGTCGATGCAGCACGTGGCTGACCTTCCGCTCGATGGCTTCCTGCGTCTCAACGCGGCAGGCGATCAGCGGCACCTGCTGGTGTCGACGGCGCAGGGCTTCCACGTGCTCGACACCGGTGTCGAAGTCCGCGGACACGACGATCACTTCCACCTCTACAGCCATGAGCCCAAGCTGACAGACACCGTTTTCCCTGCGCCCAAGCCCGGGCATGCGGTTCTCCACGCAGGTCGCCTCGCGCTCTTCAGCGACGAGGCCGGGACCATCCAGGTGCTGGACCCGGCGGACGTGACCAAGGGCCCCGACGCTGCGATCAAGACCACCTTCGAGGCTCACCATGGCGTCGCGATTCCGATCCAGGGCGGCGGCATGATCGTGTCACTCCCGGATCGCACGGGCGTGAACGTCCTCGACAAGTCCGGCCAGGTGCTCGCCACGACCAACGAGTGCCCGGGCCTTCATGGTGAAGCCGCCGCACACGAGGCAATCACCCTCGGCTGCGCTGACGGAACCCTGGTGATCAAGGGCACGCAGATCACCAAGGTGGCAGCGCCCGACGCCTATGGCCGTCTCGGCAACCAGGCGGGCAGCGGGTCGAGTGACTATGTGCTCGCGGATTACAAGACCGACAAGGACGCCAAGCTGGAGCGACCGACCCGGATAGCACTGATCGACACCGAGGCGAACTCGCTGCGGGTGGTCGACCTCCCGGCCAGCTATTCGTTCCGTTCCCTGGGCCGCGGCCCCGACGGCGAGGCCCTGGTGCTCACCACTGACGGCAATCTCACCGTGATCGATCCGGAGCACGGCACGATCACCGAGTCGATCAAGGTGACCGCACCGTGGGAGGAGTCCGAGACCTGGCAGAACCCGCGCCCGACCCTCCGGGTCGTGGGCAACATTGCCTATGTCACCGAACCGGCCACCGCACAGTTGCACGCGGTGCATCTCCCGTCGGCCAAGGTCGTCGACAGCGTCACGCTGCCGCACGTGCCCAACGAGATCCAGGACGTCGGGTTGGGCAGCGATTCCCACGATGATCACCACGACGACCACGCGGGCCACGATCACGAGTGACCTGACCGGGAAGCGGGCTCCTCAGGCCCCGGCGTTCACGTCTGAGCGCCGGCGGTCTGCTGGGCGTGCGGGTTGAACTCCGTGCCACGGTCGAACGCCGGGGAACCGATCGGTTTGGTGCGGATCCAGAACGCGAGGCCGACCACGAGCAGCAGGCAGCCGAGGGTGACAAATCCGAGCAGCGTGTGTCCGTCGTGCGGGAACAGCAGCGCCACCAGACAGGCGGCGGCGACGAAGCAGGCGTTGAAGATCATGTCGTAGATCGTGAACACTCGGCCCTTGAAGTTCCCGTCCACGTGGGCCTGGACCAGTGTGTCGACGCAGATCTTCAGCGCCTGCGAGCCGAGACCCAGCCCGAATCCGGCAGCGACGAGCGTCGGGAGAGTGAAGATCGAACCAGGAATGATCTGCAGGATCCCGGCGCCGAGCAACAGCGTGATCATGGTGCGGCGTACGCCCATCCGCCGCGCCAGCGGCGGCACCGCCACGGCGGAGGCGATGAACCCCGCACCCGTCGCACCGGCCCAGAGCGCGATGTCCGCCATCGCGGACTCGATGTCCTCGACCTCGTGGAACCAGTTGCGGAACAGCAGGATCGTGGCGACCTGGGTCATGCCATAGACAATGCGCTGGGCGCCGATCGTGGTGAGGCCGATCGCCGCCGGCGTACGCTCCCGCAAATGGCCCATGGCAGCGGCCAGGCCGACGAACACGTCCCGCGGTGACGGCACGGGCGCTGAGGCTTCCTCGCGATCCGGGCCCAGGGACCGCACAGGGATCGCGAGCGAGAGCCCCACGGTGATCGCGAACCCGATCGCGGCAGCCAGGAAGATCAGCGCGTCGGCCTGATAGGTCTCCATCCGGGTGCTCGCTCCGAACCGGATGCCGGTGGCGGTCGCGGCCCCGATCAGCACGCCAGCCGGTCCGATCGTCGGCATCACGGAGGATGCGATCAGATATTCGTTCTTGGCCACGGTGTGGGGCAGGGCAGCGGAGAGCCCCGCCATCAGATAGCGGTTGAGGCTCATCGCGACCAGCACGCCGCCATAGAACAGCCACATCGTCCAGTGGTCGCGCAGGTCGGGATTGAGGACCAGGGCCCCGAGCATCAGGGCGATCAGCACGCGGATGATGTCGGTGACCACGGCGACCTGGCGCCGGTTGAAATGATCGAGAGTGAAGGATACGAACGGTCCGACGATCGAGAACGGCAGCAGGGTGATCGCGAGCACGAGGGCGATCGACTGCGCGTCGGGCTGTTCCTGGGGGGAGAAAAGGACATACGCCGCCATCCCCACCTGCAGGATGCCGTCGGACGCCTGGGTGCCGATGCGGACCGCGACGAGCTGGCGGAACAGCTTGTGGCGCCAGAGGCGCTTCAGGCCGCGGAAGAACTCCATCTGACTCCCCTGGCTAGGACTCCACCAGCCTAGTCGACCCGTTGCCTCATCAGCGCGAATGGTCGCCCCGTGCGGACCGAACCCGACGCCAGGGCCACGGCGTCACCTCCCGGCCATCACCAACCGCCGCCGCCACCGCCGCCCATGCCGCCGCCGGACCGCCCGCCCCCGCGGGAGCCACCGGACCGCCAGCTGCTGCCCCCTCCGCCACCGCCCCACCGGGACCCGCCACCGTCGTTGCGCCCCTCGGACATCGCGGCGATCCCGTCACCCAGGATCTCCCCGAATCCGCGGAATCCGTCACCGATCGACTGGTTGGTGGCACTGATGAACCGGAAACCACCGGCGTTCCGATGGCCGCGGTGCCGGGAGCCGTGGTCGAGCGTCCGCATCACATCCCCCAACGGCAGCGACTGCAGCGCGCCGAGCCACTGGCCTGTCGCCGGGACCACCCGGTGGTGTTCGCCGAGCACGGCGGTCCACGACTTCTCGAGCCCGAAGATGACCGCATAGGGCAGCAGAGGCTCATAGATCCTGATCAGCCCGGCGTGATCGTCCGCGCTTGCCACGGGAGAGCTCTCGACGCCCTGGAGCCACGCGATCCGGTTGGCCTCGGACATGCGGATGAAGTGCCGGAGGCCGAGCAGGTGGTCGCGAACCCGGCGCCCCTCGGCGGTCAGCGGGCCGATGGACGGAGCCCGATAGAGCGCGGCGATCAGCAGCAGCATCCCGATCAACCCGGACAGCAGTGCCCACCAGAAGTCCTGGCCCCGCGGATGGACCGCGTACATCCCGATCCCACCGATCACCAGAAAACAGAAGACGGTGAACCCGAACCAACCCGGGCGCTCGGGGCCCCACTCACGCCAGCCGCCGCGCACCACGAGCTCCTGCTGCTTCTCCGCGAGCTCCGCGGTCACCTCGGGATGGGGCGCGTCGAACCCATAGCGGAAGTAGCCCACCAGCACCTCCCGCACCGTCTCATCCTCGATCGCGGCGAAGTCCTCCGACGGGATCCTGAGTGAGTCGCGCAGCCTGCGTCGCGCGCGGAACCCGAGGGACGTGGGCGGGCCGTCCGGGCGCGGCTCGGGTGGGTGGCTCGTTTCGAGGTGGAGTACGCCGGCCTCGGCGAACTCCAGCAACTGGGCGGTCGGGCCCTTCTCGGGTCGACCGATGATGTCCGCGGCGGCGAGCGCCGGGACCCCTTTCGGCGGCGAGTATTCAGTCACCAGGACCTGCGGTTTGCCGAGCCCACGGGCACGGAGATAGCGGATGAGGCTGACCAGATAGAAGACCAGACCGATCGCCGGGAGCACGAACAGCCACCAGGGCCACGGCTCGCGGGTCGGGGTATAGGCGACCGGGAACGTGCCGTTCTCGAAGCCCACGGCGAGGGTCAGCCCCGAGCGCCGGTCCAGGTTCTGCACCGTGCCGGTGACCACCGTCCCGCCTCCGTTGGTCCGGGTGGTGACCTGGCAGGTATTCGTCGCACCCTCGGGACCCCAATAGCAGGCCGCGTTCCCGTTGAGCCGTGCGGCCAGCTCGCCCGGCACGTGGAGATTGGCGGTGACCCGGTTGAACGGAACCTCCCACCCCGAACCGTTCGCGTCGAGATAGATCTCCTGTGCCCTGAGATCGGGGGTGTTCAGCGCCACATCACCGAGCCGATATCGGATCTCCCACACCTGCCGGCCCCGCTGCAGGGAACGGTTCGCGTCGCCGATCCGCAGCAGCACCACGCCCTTGGTCTCCGTGCGCGTGAAGGGTTGC
The DNA here is from genome assembly GCF_050880385.1 of Ammonicoccus luteus. Classification (NCBI taxonomy): domain Bacteria; kingdom Bacillati; phylum Actinomycetota; class Actinomycetes; order Propionibacteriales; family Propionibacteriaceae; genus Ammonicoccus; species Ammonicoccus luteus. Next base: position 17,750 of record NZ_JBNZCI010000004.1, on the reverse strand, counting down.
GGAGCGCCCGCTGCGTCGGATTCCTCGCCCCGTCCGGAGCGCGGGGACCGGGTGCGCACGTCCCCCGTCACCGTGAGCTCGGTCAGGGTGTTCGTGTGGTCCTGATAGTGCAGCGGGATCGCTCGCACAATGCCGCGGTTGGTGCCTGCGGCGGGGAAAAAGGCCTCGATGCGCTCGGTCACCAACACGTCCGTGGTCCCGTCGGGCTGTTGCTCGAGAACGTAGTCACCGGTGAAGTGGGTGATCGTGAACTGGTTGGTCGGCGCGTTGGCTTGGTTCGACCGCGCGATCCAGTGCGGGATGGTCGCGATGACGAGGACGGCGAGCAGGACGAGGGGATACGCAATCCAGCGGTTCCAGGTCCTCAGCACCTGATCACCATAGGAAAACGGCGGCTCAGACCTCTTCGGAGTTCTGCTCGGAGTTCTTGACGTGCAGGAACTCGAGATAGGCCGCCGTGACCTCGTCGGGGTGGCCTCTCATCATCAGCCGACCGTGATCGAGCCAGATGCACTCGTCGCACAGTTCTCGGACCGAGGCGAGGCCGTGGGACACGAAGAACATGGCCCGCGAGCGGGCCCGGAGCTCCTCGAGCTTGGCGGCCGCGCGCTCCCGGAAACCGGCGTCACCGGTCGACAGGGCCTCGTCGACCATGAGGATGTCGGGGTCCATGTGGACGCCGACGGAGAATCCGACGCGGGCGGACTGGCCGGAGGAATAGGTCCGCATGGGGCGGTCGATGAAGGGGTCGGTGCCGCCCTCGGCCCATTCGCCGACCTCCTGGGCGCGCAGGCGTACTTCCTTGCGCGACAGCCCGGTCGCGAGCCCGCCGAGAATGATGTTCTCCCGGCCGGTGAGGGCGTTGTTGAACCCGACACCCAGCGCGAGCATGGTCGACGCCTTGCCCCAGGTCTCGACATGGCCGGAGGTGGGCGGCAGGATGCCGGCGAGCGCCCGCAGGAGGGTGGACTTGCCGGCGCCGTTGGCGCCGATGACTCCCATCGTGGTGCCGTTCTTGACGTCGAACGACACACCCTTGAGCGCTTCGACCGTGTGCACCTGTCGGGTGCCGCGCCCGAGACGGACCACCGCCTGTTTGAGGGTGGGGCGCTTTTCGAAGGTGGTCTTGTAGGTGATCCGGAGATCGCTCACGCGCACCGCGAGGTCGGTGCGGTTGGGCTCGAGCACATAGCCGTCCCGGGTCGTCCGGGTGCGTTCGGAGCCGTTGCGGCGCCCGTCGGGCTGGTCAGAAGATGCGGACAGCGAACTCACGCTCCCTCGTCATGAAGATCAGCGCGCCGACGAGGAACGTGCCCACGCCCCACGCGGTCGCGATCAACCACGTGCTCAGGGGTGGGATCTCGCCGCTCAGCAGCAGGTCGTTGTAGCCGCCGAGCAGATGGTAGGCGGGGTTGAGCTGGGCGAGCGAGTGCAGCGCCCCGGCTCGCTCCCGGACCATGTCGACGGTCCAAAGGATCGGAGACAGATAGGTCCAGATCCGCACGAAATAGGGCAGGAAGTTGTTCGTGTCCCGGAAATAGACCTGCAGCGTCGAGAACAGCGACGCGAGGCCGGCGCCGAACAGGATCATCATCACCAGGAAATAGAGGGCGAGGAGCTGCTTGGGACCCCACCCGATGTCTCCGCCGAGCAGGGTGGTGATGACGAAGATGACGATCGTGACGATGATGGTCGGGAGGAACCGGAAGAAGGCCGTGTGGACGGCGCCGAGCGGGATCAACAGGCGCGGGAACGCGGTGTTCAGGATCATCTTGCCGGCTGTGGTGACCGAGGTCGCACCGGCGTTGGCGCACGTGGTGATGAAGGTGAAGACGAACAGGTTCGTGGTCAGGTGGGCGAAATAGCTCGGGTTCGCCGAGGCCCGGCTGGTCAGGATGGCGACGAGCAGAAAATAGACCGCCGCCATGAGCAGCGGGTTGAGCACCAGCCAGAGCTGGCCGAAGAAGGTGTCGGAGCTGGAGGCCCGCATGTTCGAGCGGGAGAGCTCCACGGCGAACTCGCGGCGCTGCCACAGCTCGCGGATGTATTTCCGCATCGGCGGCAGGCCGTTCCGGTGCGGGCCGTAGTGGTTGTAGACGGTCGGATGCGGATCCGCCGCCGAACCCGTGGCGGCGCGCGGGCCCTCGCGAGGGGGCACGAGGCCCTCTTCGCTGCCCAGCGCGGGGTCTCGCGGCTCGGCCCGTGGTTCGTCGCTCACCGCACCTCCTGGTGATCCATTCAGCGAGTCAGTCTGCCACCCGGTGGCCGTTGACTGCGACCGGCGTGCTGGTCCGGTCCGTGGGCGTCTCGTGAACGGCCCTCGCGACATGATCAGTTGAAATAGCAACTATCTGGCCCAGCGGAGTTGACGCTGGGGGAGCCTCACGCTCTGGAGAGGATGCTCACCAGGAAGTCCGACGTGCCCGTGAAGGGCCGGAGGTCCCAGGTTGCGAAGCGGGCATCGATCCGGAGGCCGGCTCGGGCGACGTCTGCGGCGTACGCGTCGAACGAATAGCCCCGCTCGGCCCCGAAGCCGATCACCGCTCGACCCTCGGGCGCGAGGTGCGCAGCGAAGTTCCTGAGCACGGCAAGGCGGGTGGCGGGATGGAGGAACGTCATCACGTTGCCTGCGGAGATGATGGCGTCGAACGGATCGGCCACGCCCCGGCTCGGCAGGTCGAGTTCCGCCAGGTCACCGACGAGCCAGGTCGGTCCCGGAAAGTCCGCCGCAGCGGCCTCGATGAGGACGGGATCCAGATCGACCCCGACGACGCGGTGGCCCTGCCGGGCGAGATAGCCGCCAGTACGCCCGGCGCCGCACCCGGCGTCGAGGACATGCGCGCCGCGGTCAACCATGGAGTCGAGGAGCCGGGCCTCGCCGTAAATGTCCTGACCACGCGCCTCGAGGGCACGGAATCGCTCGGCATAGCGGTGCGAGTGCTGCGGGTCGGCCGCGATGATCTGGGCCCATTGGCTCGGGGGAGTGTTCACAACTTCTCAGTTTAGTCCCGGGGAAGAGGAAGGACATGCCACGAATTCAGCCGGCCGGGCCGGTCCGCCGACGCTGATCATACCCAGCCGTTGTCGGTGGCCAGGCGCAGCGCCTCGGCCCGGTTGCGGGCGCCGAGCTTCCCGATCGCGGAGCTGAGATAGTTGCGGACCGTGCCCTCGGACAGGTGCACCGCCCGGGCGATCTCGCCGGTGCTGGCCCCGCCGGTGGACGCCGCCAACACCAGCGCTTCCTTCTCGCTGAGCGGCGAGGCGCCGATCGACAGCGACGCTGCAGCGAGCTCGGGGTCGACGACGCGCAAGCCCGCGGCGGCTTTCCGGATGCCCTCGATCAGCCGATCCACGGGGGTGTCCTTGACCAGGAACCCGACGGCGCCGGCTTCCAGCGCGCGGCGCAGATAACCCGGGCGGCCGAACGTGGTCACGACGATGATCTTCGCCTCCGGCGCCGCCGCGAGCAGGTGGGGGAGGGCGTCGATTCCGTCCTCCACCCCGAGACCGCCGGCGGGCATCTGGACGTCGAGCAGCACGACATCCGGTCGGCTCTCCGCGGCCTGCCGCACCGTGGCCGCACACGTGTCCGCCTGCGCGACCACCTCGAGATCGTCTTCCAGCCCGAGCATGGTGGCCAGCGCGGTCCGGATGAGGGTTTGGTCGTCGGCGATCAGCACGCGGGTCATGCCACCGGCTCCAGACGGGCTGTCACGGTCGTCCCGCGTCCGCCCGACTCCACGAGGAGCGACCCCCCGGCCTCCTCGATCCGTGCCCGCAGCCCCGCGAGCCCACTGCCCGAACCGGGCACTCGTCCGGTCAGCCCACGCCCGTCATCGGTGATCGTCACCTGCTCACTGTCGCAGGTGATCGTGCAGGTGGTGGCCTCCGCGTGGCGGACGACATTGGTGACTGCTTCGCGGAGCACATAGCCGAAGAGCTCGGAGCGGCCGTCCTCCAGGAGGGGCATCGCGCTCGGGGTGATGGCCTCGACACCGGCCGCGGCCAGCACCGACCGTGCGGAGGCGATCTCCGTGGCGAGCCGCACCTCCCGCATGCCCGAGGCGGTGGCCCGGACGTCGCCCAGCGCCTGACGGGCGATGGTGGCGAGGCTGTCGACCTCCGCCCGCGCTGCCTCGTCGTCGCGGCCCACGAGTCGACCTGCCAAGTCGGCCTTGACGGCGATCGTGGTGAGGGAGTGGCCCAGGATGTCGTGCAGGTCCCGGCCGATGCGTTCGCGTTCGGCGGTGACTGCCAGGACGGCGGTCCGTTCCTCGGCGACGCGCAGGGCTCGGCGCGTACGCTCGGTTTCCAAGCCCAGGCCGACCGACAGGCCGATCGCCAGGGCCATGGCCGCCATGACGACCCCGAACAGATCACGTTGCACCAACGCGGTGATGAGGACGACGAGGGTAACCGCCATGATCAGGATTCGCGCGCGTCGCCAGGGGATGAGCACAGCGCCGGCGGCGCTCACATAGGTCGCGAAGTAGGTGGGTCGCGCGTCCCCGGTGCTCGACACACCGAGCGCGGCAATCGCCACCACCATGGCGCCCAGCCAACCCCAGCGGCCACGTTCCGACCAGTGCATGATCAGCGTCGCGCCGATGAACAGCGCACCGATGACCAGCGACGCGAGGCTGACCGCCACCACGCGGGGCAACGGCTGGCCGATGCTGAAGACGACGGGGATCGCCACGAACACGGTGCTGGGCGCGAAGTACCCGACCCCCTGCGCGATCATGCGCCGCCACCACGGCAGTTCCTGGGCGTCGGGATCGAATCCTGGCGCCAGGAGATCGGCGGTGTCGGTCGACCCGGTCTCTCCTGCCCCGCCGGCCATCGTCACGGGCATCCTCCCTGGAGTCACCGCCGCGAGCTGCGGACGGCGCGACCATAGCCGAGTGCCCCGAGCCCGATGAGCACCAGGACCCAGCAGCCGAGGACCAGGACCCCTTGCCAGGGGAAGCCACCTCCGACGATGGGCCAGACGCCGATCTGGCCGGCCCAATAGGACGGGAGCAGCTTGCCGATCGTCTGCATCACCGACGGCATCATGTCCAGCGGGAACCACAGGCCGCCGACCATGGACAGCGCGAGCATCGTGAGCGTGGTCACCGCGCTGGCAGTCTGCTGCTTGAACCAGAGGCCGATCACGAGTCCGAGGATCACCATCGGCAGCAGGGCGAGCATGAGCAGCCCGAGGACGCCGGCCCACGTGGCGAGCGGGAGGCGTACCCCCCGCACTATTCCTGCGATCCCCACCGCCGTCAGCGCGGGCAGGACCGCGGCGAGCGCCGTCAGCACCTTGGCCAGGACGAACTCCGCGGGGGTGAGCGGGGTGAGCATGAGCTGACGGAACCAGCCGGACGAGCGCTCCGACTGGATGCTGGCGCCGGCGCTCATGGCCGCGCCGAGCCCGCCATAGGTGGCCATCGTGACCATCATGACCGCCGCGACGGTGACGCCGCCCTCGGTGTACTGATCGCCGTAGATGGCGGAGAAGAAGAGATACATGGTCACGGGCATCGCGATCAGGAAGGCCAGGAACGACCAGTCGCGGACCAGGTGGCTGACGCTGTGGACGAAGTAGTGGAGGAATCGGGGGGTACGCGAGGTAGATCGGGCGGTCGCCTCGGTCGTGCGACCCGGGGTGAGGGCGGTGGTGGTCATGGTGCTGGCTCCTTGTGCGTGAGGGCGAAACGGTCAGGCGACGACGCTGAGGAAGGCATCCTCGAGGGACGGCGCGGTGACCTCGATGTCGCGGAGCGCCTCGGCGTCCGCGCCGGTCAGCAGGGCACGAAGGGTGGTGTCCGCATCGGCGCACTGCAGGACGACGCGGTCGCGGTGCCGGTCGGCGGTGATGACGCCGGGCACGGTGGCCCAGTCGCGGTCGGGCCCGATGAAGCTGACCTGGCGGCCGCCGACGATGCGCTTGATCTCATCGCCGGTCCCGTCCACGGCGAGCCTGCCGTGGTTGAGCACCACGATGCGGTCGGCGAACTCGTCGGCCTCGTCGAGATAGTGGGTGGCGAAGACCACCGTGCGGCCGCTGGCCGTGAAATCGGTCATCGTCGACCAGAACCGCCTGCGGGCATCGACGTCCATGCCGACTGTGGGTTCGTCGAGCAGCAGCAGTTGGGGATCGGCCATGATCGCGAGTGCGAAGCGCACCCGTTGCGCCTGACCGCCGGACAGCTTGCTGGTGTTGGACTTGAGGATCGAGCCGAGGTCGGCGCGTTCGATGATCTCGCTCAGCGGGAGCGGGCGAACGTGCAGGCCGCGCATCATCTTCAGCAGTCGGAGCACCGACGTGTCCCAGAGGAGCGTGCCGTTCTGGAGCATCGCGCCGGTGTCGCCACGGCGCACGGCGGTCGTCGGATCGTTGCCGAAGACGTGAGCCGTCCCGGCGTCGGGCTGGGTGAGTCCGAGGATCATTTCGGTCGCCGTCGATTTGCCGGCACCGTTCGGGCCGAGCAGGGCCAGGATCTGGCCGGCGGGCACCTCGAGATCGAGTTGGTCGACCGCGGTGAGGGAGCCGTAGGTCTTGGTGAGTCCGGTGAGCGTGATCGCCGCTTGGTTGGGCATGCATCAAGGGTCGCGAAAACGCGTGCACCTGATGAGGGGGTGATGTCACGGAGTCCGGATGACAGTTGTCACAGGCCGGCGAGCGAGCCCAAAGACCCTTGACGTGAAAAGTAGTTTGTACTACAAACTTGACATGACCCTGACACAGGAGACCTCCGCGGATGCTCGGAGCGGTGATCGTCAAAAGCACACCGGCTGGGCCCTGGGTTTGCCCGTGCTGCGCATCGTTCTGGTGGCTGCGGCCAGCGGATTGACCTGGTCGCTGGTCAGGGCTGTGGCGCCCGGTGTCGCCTTCCCGCCACCCGCCGTGCTCGCCAGCGTGGCCATGCTCCCGGTGAACATCGTCTGTCTCCTGCTGGTCGCCAGGCTGCTGCACCGCGACGGCATGACCGTGCGAGCCGTCCTCGGGCTGCAGCGGGGTCGACTTCTGCGCGATGCGCTGTGGGGCCTGTTGTGGATCGTCGTGCTCTATCTGCCGTTCGTCGGCACGATCATGCTGGTCATGTTCGCGCTGCACGGTGGCGAGACGTTCGAGCGCTTCGAAGTGGTGTTCTTTGACCCGGCGGCCGTGCCGGACCTGCCCGCAATGGTGTGGCTCGTGATCGGAATCGTCGCCGTGCTGACGTTCGCCCCGCTGAACGCACCCGCCGAGGAGTTGGTCTATCGGGGTTTCAGTCAGGGCCGACTCGCCCGGGTCTGGCCGCCGATTCTCGCTCTGCTCGTGCCCGCGGTGCTGTTCGGCCTGCAGCATTTGTTGTACGCCCCGACACCCGAAGCGGCGCTCGTTTTCGCCGCGGCCTTCTTCGTCTGGGGACTGGGCTCGGGCGTCATCTATCTCCGGCAGCGCCGACTGATGCCGCTGGTCTTCGCACACGGCTTGGTCAATCTGCTGTTCACGCTGCCAGCACTGGCCATCCCCTTCCTGCAGCCGCTGAACGGAGCCTGATCATGAGACCGGACGCACCTCTGGACGACGACCGCGCTCTCGGGCCAGCTGAAATGCTCGCGCTCGTCGAGGATCAGCAGCGCAGCGTGGCCGGCAAGCGCGGCGGATTCGTGCCGCTCATCCTTTTCGCGTGGGGGACAGCATGGCTCGTCGGCTTCGCCGCCCTGTGGCTCACCGAGGGGCTCCGGCCCGGCTTCGCCCTGCCCATCGAGGTCGCCGCCACGATCTTCATCGTGCTGCTCATCGCCGCGATCATCCTGTCTGCCGTGCTCGGGGCGCGTGTCGGGCGTGGTACGCGCGGTGGCAAGGATGCCGTGTTCACCGGCGTCGCCTATGGCCAGGTCTGGTGGCTCGGCCCCATTGCCATCTACATCATCGGCGGCGGCCTGGTCGCCAACGGCATGTCCGCCGAACTCCTCGCGGTGTACTACCCGACGATGTACGTCTTCTTCGCCGGCCTCATGTATGTCTTCGCCGGAATCCTGTGGCGCGCGGTTCCGATGCTCTATCTCGGCGCTTGGTCCGTCGTCGTCGGCACCGTTGCGCCGTTCTTCCGGGTGCCCACCCACTATCTGGTCTATGCGATCGCCGGCGGCGGCGGGTTCCTGATCGCCGCCATCATCAGCCTCGTGTGGATCCGGCGCGGACGACGCTCCGCGCCGGGGCGGGTGTTATGACTGAGCTCGATCCGGTCATCCACGCGGCTGCGCGACTGCGGATCATGGCCACGCTTGCCACCCTTGAGGTCGACGAACAGATCACGTTCCCGCGTCTTCGGGAGTTGCTCGACATGACCGCAGGGAACCTCTCGACGCACCTGCGCAAACTGGAGGACGCCGAGTACATCGCAGTGGAGAAGACCTTCGACAATCGCACCCCGGTCACCTACCTGGGGCTCACCAAGCGGGGCCGCCGGGCGTTCGAGGACTACACCGAGGCGTTGCGGGCTCTGATCGGCTAACGCACAGCCCGGGGAACGCGCGACCTCAACGACGGCGTCGGCCGTGATGGCCAAGGGTGGCCCGACCGATGACCTGAGCAGCGGCACCGGCTCACAGCGCGTCCGCCAACTCGACCGCGTGGGCCGAGAGGATCCGCACTCCGCGCTGGCACCGACGCTGAATCGTGACCGGCGAGACCCCGTAGCGCCCGGCGGCCTCTTTGTCGCTGCACCCTTCGGCATAGACGCTGGTGAGGACGGCGTGTGTGTGCGGATCCACCAACCCGCGGTCCAGAGCCGTGCGCAGCAGTCCTCGGGTTTCCCGCGGAGGATCAGGAGCGACCATCCCGGGCAGCTCGGCGAACCGATGCGGCTCCAGCAGCACGACGCCCGGCCGGCGCTCGGCCTGGACCGCCTTCAGCGTGTCGAGCGCCAGGTTCGCTGCAATCCGCCGAGGCCGCCGATCCAGCGGATAGGCCAGGATCCGCAGCCACAGCTGGGCCACGTAGTCCATGACGAAGGCGCCCCGGTCACTCCGGGACATGACGATCATCTTCGGCAGCATCGTTTGCAGCACCACGCGGGCGGCCAAGAGGCAACCGGCTCCCACCTCACGCAACAAGGCCTGCAGGACCGGGTCGGGATCGGTCCGGACGGCCTCGACCACGTCGGCCAGGTTCACGCACCCGGCCAGTGCCGGGTGCCGATCAACCCAGGCCGCGACCCGCGGCGCACCGGTCTCCGACAACCACTCGAACTCCCGCACCAGTTCGGCGACTCCCATGGCATTTCTCCCTCAGCAGGTGATGCCATGAGCCTCTCCAGCGGCTGTTGTGCACGGTGTTGCCCGAGGGCTCCCCGGTGTTGTCCGAGGTCGCTCAGGTGTTGTCCGAGGTCGCCGAAGTGTTGTCCCGGTCGATCAGGCGCCGTTCAGCGGCCGGCGACACCGGTTTCATAGGCGAAGAGCACCAGACTCACCCGATCCCGGGCCTGGAGCTTCGACAGGAGGCGACCGATATGAGTCTTGACCGTGCCCTCGGCCATATAGAGCCGCGCACCGATCTCCGAGTTCGTCGCGCCATTGGCGATCTCCGTGAGCACCTCGAGCTCACGGTCGGTCAGCACGTCCAGGCGCGGATCAGGTCCGGTTGCGGGATTGGCGGGCAGCGTTGGCACAACGTGATCCAGCAGCCGCCGGGTCGCGCTCGGCGCGACCACCGCGTCACCGGCCGCGACGTCCCGGATGGCCGACAACAGTTCCTCGGGCCGCGCGTCCTTGAGCATGAACCCGGAGGCACCGGCCTTCAACGCGGCAAACACATATTCGTCGAGATCGAAGGTCGTCAGCACCAGCACGCGCGTGCCGAGGTCGGCCCGCACGATCCGCCGGGTGGCTTCGACGCCGTCCATAACCGGCATGCGGATGTCCATGAGCACGACGTCGGCCGGGTCGGCGGTCAGCGCCGCGACGGCCTCGGCACCGTCGGATGCCTCGCCGACGACCTCGATGTCGTCCTCCGCCTCGATGAGCATCCGGAAGCCACTGCGGACAAGGGACTGGTCGTCGACGAGGAATACGCGGATCACTGGTGTCCTTTCGGTCGTTCGCGGGCGTACGCCACCCCGCCCGCCCAGCGATGGCTGCCCGTCGCGGCGAGCGGCACGACAGCGCACACCCGGAAGCCCCCCTCGGGGCGGGGCCCGGCTTCGAGTGTGCCACCCATGGCCGACACCCGTTCCCGCATGCCCTTCAGGCCATTGCCCATGCCGTCCGATTGGGCGGCGGAGCCCAAGCCGTCATCGGTGACCTCGATGGTGATGCGATCGGCGCCGAAGTCCAGCTCCACCTCGCCCCGGGCCCGGGCGCCGGCGTGTTTGAGGAAATTCGTCAACGCCTCCTGCACGATCCGATAGACCGTCAGCTGGGTCGCCGGGCCGCAGGCCGGCTGGTGCCCGGTCGTTCGAAGTGTCACGCGATCGCCGGTCCGGTGCACCATCTCGCCGATGTCGCCCAGCCCAGGCATCGGCGCATAGGTCGACTCCTCATCCGGTGTGTTGCGGAGCACCCCGACGATCCGCCGCATCTCGACGAGCGCCTCGCGCCCCGTGCCGGCGATCGTCTCGAGGACCTCGGTGGCTTTCTCGGGCTTCTTGGCGGCGAGAGCCCGACCGCCCTCGGCCTGCACGACCATGACCGACAGTGAGTGGGCGACGATGTCGTGGAGTTCGCGGGCGATCTGTTGGCGGGCGCTGATCTCGGCCATCCGAGCGCGCTGGTCGCGTTCCGCGAGCATCGTCTGGACCCGCTCGTGCTCGAGTCGTTCGGCGGCGTCCTTGGCCTTGGCGGATTCCTGCAGGCGGCGGCCGATGACATAGGGGGTCAGCACCATCCCGGTGCACACCAGCATCACCACGACGAGGAAGTTGATCTCCCAATTGTTCGCGAGATACCAGTGCATCGGGCCCACGACTGCCCCGATCAAGCCGATGAGCACCGCACTGCGGGAGCTGACGGCGTCGACTTCCCGAGCCACCGAATAGACGACGACCGGCACCACGACGAGCGCGGGCAGCGGGCCGTTGGCCACAAAAAGGTGGGCAACCCCGGCCAATCCGCTCAACAGGAGCATGACTTGGGGATAGTGGCTCCGCAGCGCCAAGGGGGCGATGAGCAGGACCGAGACGAGGAACTGGAGCTCGATCGGGCTGACGAGATAGCGGAAGCCGATCAGGTAGGGGAACACGGCCGCGAGCGCGAGCAACAGTCCGGTCAGCGCGATATCGCCGACCCAGCCGTCACGGCGATCGGCGAACGACAGACCGGGGTTCAGCCGGGGACGTGCATTCATCGCCTCCAGCGTAGGCGTGTGCGCGTAGGCTCGCACCGTGCCCGCGAACCGCCACCCCGTCCGCGACGGAATTATCGCCGTCGCCGTCGGTGGCGTGCTCGCGTTGCTGCTGTTGGTGGGCGTACGCGCGGCCCAGGACGTGGCTGCCTTCCGGCCCGCCGACCCGGCCGGCGAGCCGGGCGTCGCCCCGGCCGACGCGTGCCTCATCCGTGACGGCGCCGGGGGCACGAGCGAACCCGATCCCCAGCCCGGGCCGGAGTTCCCCCGCCAGGAGCACCGACTCAACACCGGGATGCCGGTGGAGGCGCACGGGACCGGCAATGCCGAAGTCGCCTACGAGCGACTGGGGGACTTCGCGACGGTCGTCGAGTTCCAGTGCGACGACTGCGTCGGCCACCTGTCGTTGTTCAATACCGGAGCGGCGCTCCCGATCGTCAGTGGGGAGGCGGCCGGGGAGGGCTTCGATGTGGTGTGGCTCATCGACACCATTCACGAGATGAGCGACGGGCCACACAACTCGTTGCTGATCACCGCGCACGGCAACTGGACGCTCACCCTCCGCTCCTGGCACGACCTGCCCGTCCAGCAAGGACCGCTGAAGGGTCAGGGTGCCCAGGTGGTGCGAGTCGACAGCCCAAGCGTGCGGTTGTCGTTCGCGCCGCTGAATTCCCGGGACACGCTCAACGCCTATGCCTATCGCCTGGACGATCGCGGCTTCACCGCAAACCTGTGCATCGGTCGGTTCGAGTCGCAGGTGCTCGACCTCAACGGCGGCGAGATTCTGCTCATCTGGGCGCGCGGGGAATGGACACTGGAGAGCTAGTTCCCGCCCGGCTGGCGTCTATTGGCCCCGCGCGCGGAGTCGCCGCACATAACGCCGATATTGCCGGGCACCGACGGTCCGGATGAACAACTGCATCGCCGGGGGATAGTCGTTGAGCAGCAGGGTGCGTTCGCTGCGGTTCGCACCCTCCAGAAACAACTGCACGATCATGGCCGCCTTGTCCCGCGGCAGACTTTCCCGGCCGTGGGCGACGAGTCGCTCGTATTCCACGCGGGTCAGATGCTGCTCGATCAGCGGGAGGATCTCGTTCTCCTCGGTCTCCAGGTGATCGCGGATCTCCGCGCCGAGGCTGGTGACGAGTTCGGCCAGCTGGTCGCGCACGCCACCGTCGGCGGCCTCGAGCCACCGCGTCATCAGGATGCGTGCCTCGATGATGTCCGCGTGGATCTGCTCGTGCTGCTCATCGAGCCGTGCGCTCAGGTCCGGTGCGATCGTGGTCCGCTCGGCCAGCAGCGGCCAGATCAGCACATCCTCGCCGTGGTGGTGATCGACGAGGGTGTTGAGGACGACCGCCAGATGGTCGGCCACGACTCCCGCGCGATGCAGGTCACCCGCCGGCACCCCCCGGACCAGGTCCGGGCCCGCCGCGAGCTCGCGCGTGAACAGGCGATGGATCACGAGCATGTCGCGGGTTTCCGGTCGCTCGACCGCGCCCGCAAGGTCGGCCAGGTCCTGGGCGATCGACTCCTGCGTCGCGCGCGAGCCGAGGGCGCCGAGCACCCGCCAGAGCCACAGGGTCTCATCCTCGGACTCGTCCGACTGCAGCCGCACGGTCACCCGGGTGCGGGGGCGGCTGTCGGTGTGGTCGCCGGATGGCTCGAGAAGATGCTCCATCCGATAGGTCATGCCGCCGAATTCGGAGCCCAGCACCGTCCGCCGAGGCGCCTCGACCTCGGTGACCCACAGCTCCTGCGTGGCGTCCCGGCCGAACATCGAGCGGGTCTCGCGCCACCGCGTGCCGACCGCGTACTCCCCGGGCGTCAGGACCTGGACGCTCACAACCTGACGCAGCAGAGACGACCACCGGGCCACATCGGTCAGGACAGCCCAGACGTCGTCGGGGGCGGCGGCGATGGTCCGACTGACGGCTACCTCGTGCGACATGGCACCAAGTGTGAGCCCTGGTCGACCATCACGGAAGAATCCGCCAGAATCGCCCGTCCGCGAGTCCGGTCACGCAATTTCGTCGGGATCGGAATGATCCGCCGAGATCACGGTGATGCCCGGTTTGCCCGTGTGCACGATGACGCCGGGATTGAGGTTGTCCTTCGGGTCAACGGACGCGATCAGGTCGGAGATCATCGCCTCGCCCGCGGGCGAGATGTCCTGCGCCATCCACGGCGCATGCTCCCGGCCGACACCGTGGTGGTGGGACAGCGTGCCGCCGTTGTCGATGAACGACTGCTGGATCGCGCGCTTCACGTGATCGTATTTCACCAGCACGTCAGCCGACATGTCGGCGATCGCGAACGTGAAATAGAGGCACGCGCCCGAGTGATAGTTGTGGGAGAGGTGGCACATGATGTACCCCCGGCAATCGACCTCCGCCATCGCCTTTTCCGCGGCGGCGATCGTGTTGTCATAGAGGGTCTGCAGCTTCGAATAAGGCGCCGCGGTCTCGGACACGTCCGCGGCCGCACCGCGGTCGAGCAGGAAGTCGCGCAGATACGGGGTGTCGAACTTCTTCTGGTCATAGAGCGCGCCCGGACCCTTGCCGACGACCATGCCGCCGTGGGCCGTGACGACCTTCTTGACGATCTCCTTCTGGCGCTTCACGTGCTCCTTCGAGCCCTCGAAGCCGATGAACGACATGCACAGCTTGTCCATGTCCCACCCGCGGCGTTCCAGCACCTTGAACACGCCCTCGGTGACGACCTTCTTCAGGCCCTTCTGCTTCTTCTGCGTCGAGAACGAGAACGCGGTCTCCCGGTCGTCGGAGCAGCGCGCGACGAGCACGTCGGCCTCGGACTTCGAGACGGCCTGCATGGCCTTGAGGCCGGTGGGCCAGTCGGGGAAGAAGTACGCCAAAATCACCCGCTCCTCGGGCAACCGGTGGACGTTCACCGTCGCTTCGGTGATCACGCCGAGCCGGCCCTCGGAGCCCAGGATCATCTCCCGCACCGACGGGCCGGTGGAGGTCGACGGGAGGGGGCGCAGAACCAGCGTACGGCCCGGCTGAACGACCCGGACGCCCCGCGTGATGTCCGCGATATCGCCGTAGACGTCGGACTGCATGCCCGACGACCGGGTCGCGATCCAGCCGCCGAGGGTGGAGTGGGTGAACGAGTCGGGGAAGTGGCCCATGGTCCAGCCGCGGCGGTTGAGCTGCTCCTCCAGCGCCGGGCCGAGGGCGCCGGCCTCGATGCGGGCCAGGCCGGCCTCGTCGTCGATGTCGATCACGCGGTTCATGCGGCCGAGGTCGAGCGAGAGCACGACGCGCTCCTCGCGGGCGCGCGGCTCGAGGGCACCGACGATGTTGGAGCCGCCACCGAACGGAATCAGCACGGCGTCCGCCGCGACGACCGCGTCCATGACGGCCCGGACCTGGTCCTCGTCGGCCGGATAGAGCACCGCGTCCGGGATGCGCTGGAGCAAATTGCGGCGCATGCGGATCAGGTCGCGGACCGACTTTCCGAACGTGTGGACGACGCGGTCCATGTCCTCGGTGACCACATATTTCTCGCCCAGGACCTCGGTCAGCGTGGTCTTGAGGCCGTCGGTCAGGCGGGAGGCGGGGACCTCGATCTCGTCGAATGCCGGCGGCTTCTCCGTCGGCGCGTTCACGTCGAGGCCGACCTTGTCGAGCACGAACGGCGCGAATCGGGGCTTGTCCTCGTGGTGGAACGCGATGCCCTCGACACCCCAGCCCCACCACTTCATGTGCTTCACGCCATTGGTCACTGCTGTGGCCCCTTCTCCTCGTCCGACTGCTGTGTCGGTTCGTCGTCGGTTGGTTCAGCCGGATTCGCTGGTGCGGTCTGGTCAGCTGCCTTGGCAGCGATCGCCGCCTGTTCATAATCGCTCATCAGGGGCAGTTCGCTCTGCGCGGCCACCTCATCGTGCAATTCCCGGATCCGCGCGGCGATGCGATCGGAGAATTCGTGGGCCGATTCGCCGGGCGTCGCCCACATGGGCTCGCCGAACACCACATGCACCTTGGGCCGCCCCTTGACGGGCAGCGTTTTGCCGGTCGGCATCGCCAACGATGCGCCGACGAGCGCGATCGGGAGGCAGGGCACGTTGCGGGAGATGCAGAGCGCGGCGGTGCCGGGCTTGAACGAGCCCATGGCGCCCGTGCGGGAGCGGGTTCCCTCGGGGAAGATGAGGAGGGGTACGCCGTCGTTGAGCAGATGGCCGGCCAGACCTCGGGCTTTCGAACCGCGACCGCGCAGCCCGCGGCCGCGCTCGACGGGAAAGGTGTTGAAGAACAGTCCGGTGGAGGCCGACTTCCAGAACTTGCCATACCAGTAATCCGCCGCCGCGCCCGTCGCGAGCTGGCGGGACAGCCGACGCGGAAGGGCGCCGATGATCAGGGGGCTATCGAGGTGGCTCGAGTGGTTGGCCACCACGATATAGGGGTCCTCGAGGTGGCGGAGCCGCTCCTTGCCGTGCACTGTGACGTCGACCAGTGCCCACACCGTCGGTTTGAGCAGAAGTTGTTGGGCGACGAAACGGGCCGCGCGGTGGCTCTTCGACCGATATCGCCCTCGTTCACTCACCGCCACAGACTAAGCCTCCCTCACAGCGTTGTCGCCTTCCGGTCCACGCTTGTGGGGACCGCACGACGAAGGGGGTGAATTCGTTGTGGAACCCCTCCAAGGCCGCCTCCGGTCAGTGCCGTTTCGACGTGATCATGGCGGAAATCCACCGTGCGGTCGACCGGGGAATAAGCCGGGCCGCGGTCATGGCGACCTTCCAGCCGAGTGTGGGGATCGAGATGACCTTGCCCTTCTCGGCGTCGGCCAGCGCCTCGCGGACGAGGACGGTCTTGTCGATCCAGGCCCAAGTGGGGATCGAGGAAGCGTTGATCTGGGCGCGGTCGTGGAACTCGGTGCGCACCCAGCCCGGGCACAGGGCCGTGACCGTGACACCGGTCTGCCGGAGTTGCGTGGCGAGCGACTCCGAATAAGCGGTCACGAAGGCCTTGACGGCCGAATAGTTGCCCATCGCCATCACGCCGGCGACGGAGGAGGTGTTGATGATGATGCCGCGGCCGCGTTCCTTCATCGCGCGGGCTGCAGCACCGCCCAGGATCATGACGGCTCGACACATGACGTCGAGAGCGCGCTCCTCGAGCGTCGTGTCGGGCTCGAGCATCGTCGAGCGCAGACCGAAACCGGCGTTGTTGACGAGAAGATGGATCGGCCGGGCCTGGTCCTCCAGGCGGGCGGCCACCTGCAGCGTCTGATCGCGGTCGGCGAGGTCGGCCGAGAGGATCTCGACGTCGACGGCGGTCTCGTGGTGCAGTTCCTCTGCGTACTCCTTGAGCCGCCCCTCATCGCGGGCGACCAGCACGAGGTCATAACCACGGTCGGCGAGCTGGCGCGCGAACTCGGCGCCGATGCCGGCGGTCGCGCCGGTGATCAGGGCTGTAGGCATGCGCGTGAGCTTAGCGACGCCTGCCCGATATCCGGGCGGCGCGTTCCGGAGCGGTGCGCAGGTCCCCGATCGTCCCGGGCCGTCACAGCCGCTCGAGCAACCACCTCATGTCGGCAACGTGCTCAGCCACGCCACCCGGCGTCTCGAGCATGATCGGCGCATCCGCCGTGGCGACGACTTCGACCAGACCGTCCGGGTCGCAGTTGCCGGTCCCGAGGTTGGCGTGGCGGTCGGCGCCGGAATCGAACGCGTCGCGGGAGTCGTTCAAATGGATCAGGTCGATGCGACCGGTCAGCGATCGGACTTTCTCGACCACCCCGGGCAGCTCGATGCCGCCTGCGTGGGCGTGGCAGGTGTCGAGGCAGAACCCGACCGTGTCGCCGCCCTCGGCATCGTGCACGGCTTCCCACAGGCGCCCGATCCGGTCGAGGTGACGGGCCATGGCGTTGTCGCCGCCCGCGGTGTTCTCGATCAGCAGCGGCACCGGCATCTCGAGCCCGTCGATGCATTTGCGCCAGTTGTCGAAGCCCTTCTCGGGGTCGTCCTTGGCGGTGACGTGTCCACCGTGGACGATGACCCCGGCAGCCCCGATCTCGGCGGCGGCGTGCAGCTGGGCCTGGAGTTGCTTGCGGGACGGGATGCGGACGCGGTTGTTCATCGAGGCGACGTTGAGCACATAGGGTGCGTGGACATAGAGGCGCACGCCGGCCTCCGCGGATTTGGCCTTCAGCGCTGCCGCGCCGCCTTCGAACGCGATCTCGGGGCCCTTCCAGCCCTGCGGATTGCCGAGGAAGAACTGGGCCACATCCGCGCCGCGGGCCACCGCCTCCGCGACCGGGTCGGTCTGGTCGACGTGCGCGCCGATTGCCACCATGCCTGTGTCCTCCTTCGCCGGGTCCCGGACACTCTAGGTGTACCCGGCCATCAGGTTGGTGACAGTCGGCTGATGGGTGGGAGCCCGTTGAGTGCGCTGTGGCCTCGTTC
>NZ_JBNZCI010000003.1:0-475873 GCF_050880385.1 Ammonicoccus luteus | reverse complement strand
AGTACGAGACGATCATGACCACACCAGCCCTTCAGGCTGCGTGACTAATCACTGTCACCTGATCGTGCAGCAGACCCTTCTTCCATTCCATCAAGTGGCTACGGTCGCAGCCTGCGAAGCCAGACATGACACAGCGTGCCTTCTTGAACTGACCTAGTTGTCACCACGGTCGGTGTGGAACACCTAGCGGAACGTCGAGGGTCTCCCCTGCGCTCCAGGTCCGCAGCTGATCACCCCCGAAGATCGGGTTCCGCGACGACTTCGGTCAGATGCCGTCAAAGTAGTCGGCGTCAATCCGGACATCCTCGATCCGACGAACGGTGGTGGTGACCCCGATCTTGTACTCCTTGAGCAGGTCACACAGACGGTTGCCCTCGATCAGGTCGATCGGCTGTGCCCCGTCGCGGGTCGCTTCCTTGCGGGCCTCCGAGGAGAACGACCCGGTGGTGATCAATAAACCCTTGTCGCCTCGTCCAGCCATGGCGCCACGGAAGTCGCGCACCGCGGGGGCGCCGACCGACCCTTGGTAGCGCTTGCACTGGAAATACACCGGGAATGACAACAGCGACATCCGATAGGTTCCGACGCCGTCGATCCCTCCGTCATGGCTGCGGCCGGTGACGCTGGTGCTGGTGAACCCAGCTTCCCTGAGAAGTCGGACGGCGAGGTGTTCGAACGAGACCGGATCCATCCTCATCAAGGTGTCGAGCAGTTGGTCGCGCCACGTCGCAAGCTCATCGTCCTGTTCCTCGACAGACTGCTCGTCGTCCGCCTCGGCGAAATCCTTGGCTGCCCGATCGGTCGCAGGTTTCTCCCTTCGGCTCTCTTCGCGCCAGCGACGCAGAGCGTCCGCCCGCAGCGGCAAGATCTCGTGCTCCTGAACGCTTTTCCCCTGGTCCGTCAGTGCCCAGACACCGCGGCTGGAGTTCGTCATCAGGCCCATCTTTTTCAGATAGGTCCTCGCCCACGCCAGTCGATACGCGATCTCCGAGCCCGGCCCGTCGCCGTGCAGCACCGCCTGCTGTTCTTCCGAGAAGCCCATGACCGTGATGACTTGTTGGAGCATCTCCTCAATTGAAGCCGAAGATCCCAGCTCGCGCACCGCGACCACGGATGGCCACAAGAAATCCTGATACGGCGGCACAGTGTTCCTCATGGTCTCAACCCTATCGAGGCACACATGCACGTATGCCGACCGAGATGAGGTTAGTCTCGCGGGCATCTTCCGATGAAGAGACAAACCGCAGTAGCGGCATTTTCGATTTAGTATCCGGGGGGGCCTGGCCAGTTGTCAAAACACTGCTCGGAAGGCAAACCGGGTTGGCTCTACGCTGGTGCACGGTGAGTATTGCTCCAATGCATAACCAGGCTGTACAGCGGAGCAGGTGGCATCCACCAAGAGCGTCGAGGTCTGGTGTCAACCTGCTCATGCCTGGTCGCCGGACGCGCTGGCCGACGTCGTCGGATACGTTGGGGTTGTCCTGATGGACACTACGAACGCGCCACCGGCATCCGGTCCGACCCACCCTGAATCACCCAGCCCTCGTTCAACTGGTCCACAGCCCAGTGCGGGAAAGGCGTGCCCGTGGTTTGTGGTAACGAGGACGGCCCATCGCTCGTAACCTACCCATCACGCTGTAAACTTTCGCCCGATCGTTTGATCACTGTCCCGCGGAAGGTGGGCCCTTGTCCAAGGCCAAGGTGTACGAGGTCGCTACAAAACTCGAAATTGGATCTCAGGAACTGCTAAGACGGTTAAATGCGTTAGGCATATTCGTTCGATCCGCATCCTCGACGCTTGAACCGGCAGATGTGCTCAGAGTGCGCGAAAGTCTGAAGAAGCGCAGCACTTTGAGGCAAGCATCTGCACCGATTCCCGCCGAGGCACCTGACCCAATAGAGGAGGCTATCCGGCAAAACCTGGGCGTCGACCACCTCCCCACGAGGGTCTCGAGAGCAAATCGGGCACGATCGTTCCCACCATCTCAAGGCCGATTTGGAGACAGTCGCGCGCCCAGAGCACGACGCCAGCCTCCCGATCCGTGGGTGATGAGGCTGTTTGACAGTCAGGATCGCCAGGCTTGGGAAGCGGTCGGCATTCATGACCCCAGAGAGGCGGAGGAATTTTTGATCGCTGGGATCACCCCTGACGATCGGAGGCTATGGGGTTCTTGGTCCGTGCGCGTGATCAAGTTGGCCCGAGCCGCGGGTCTCACGCAAGCGGATCTTGAACCGCCCCAGGTTTGATGCCGCTGCTGTTTGAGTCCGGAAGGATGGACAGCATGCCGAAGAAGATTGATCCTGCTCTGCGTGAGCGGGCGGTGCGCCTGGTGACCGAGCACCAGCAGGAGTACCCATCACTGACCGCCGCGGCGACAGCGGTAGCCCAGCAGCTGGGGGTCGGTAAAGAGACCGTGCGTCGCTGGGTGATCCAGGCCCAGGTCGATGCCGGCCAGCGCGACGGGGTCACCTCGGAGGAGTCGGCGGAGATCAAGCGGCTCAAGGCCGAGAACCGCCGGCTGCGTGAGGACGTGGCCGTGCTGAAAGCGGCCGCCACTTTCTTCGCGGGGGAGCTCGACCCCCGCAATCGTTGATCATGGCCTTCATCGATGCTCAGCGCGCCGAGGGGCACGCGGTCGAGTCGGTCTGTCGGGTCCTGCGCGAGCAGGGCTTACAGATCGCCGCGCGCACCTACCGGTCGTGGAAGCAGCCCGGTCGGGTGGTGGCGGCCCGGACGGTCAGCGATGCCCACGTCGTCGACGCGGTCCGCGATGTCGTGTGGACCACCAACGCCCGCGGGATGCGGGTGATGACCCCCGAAGGGCTCTACGGTCGACGCAAGATGATCGCCTACGTGCGCCGCACGGCGATCCCCGATGCCTCGGCCGGTGCGGTCGATCGGGCCATGCGGACCCTGGGACTGCAGGGGGTGCGCCGGGCCAAAGGGATCCGCACCACGATCCCCGCCGCCAGCGGCAACCGGGCCGGTGACTTGCTGGATCGCAACTTCACCGCCGACGCCCCGGACCGGGTGTGGGTGACCGACTTTACGTATGTGCGGACGTGGGCGGGGTTCGTCTATGTCGCGTTCATCGTCGACGTGTTCGCTCAGCGGATTGTGGCGTGGCATGCCGCCACGTCGAAGGCCACCGATCTGGTCATGATCCCGTTGCGGATGGCGCTGTGGCAGCGGGCTCATGAGGGTCATCCGACCGTGCCTGGGCAGCTGATTTGCCACTCGGATGCCGGATCTCAGTACACCTCGATTCATTTCACCGAGCATCTGGAGATTGAAGGCATCGCCCCGTCGATCGGGTCGGTCGGCGATGCGTATGACAACGCGTTG
This sequence comes from Ammonicoccus luteus, assembly GCF_050880385.1. Classification (NCBI taxonomy): domain Bacteria; kingdom Bacillati; phylum Actinomycetota; class Actinomycetes; order Propionibacteriales; family Propionibacteriaceae; genus Ammonicoccus; species Ammonicoccus luteus. Next base: position 472,527 of record NZ_JBNZCI010000003.1, on the reverse strand, counting down.
ATGGAGACGATCAACGGTCTTTACAAGACCGAGTGCATCCGCACCACGATCTTCCATTCCGGCCCGTTCAAGACCCTTGCCGATGTCGAATACGCGACAGCCGGTTGGGTCGAGTGGTACAACAATCGCAGGCTCCACTCCACCCTTGGCATGGTTAGCCCCGCCGAGTACGAGCAAGCCCACTACACGGCCCTCACCCGAGAGCCACAACCCGCATAGCAGCGGCAGGAAACCTGGGGCGGTTCATCTCCAGGATCGAATCGGAGACAGCCCAACGATCGGCATGATGCTAGACACCGGCAGCACGATCGCCGAAATTCAAGCCCTGTTCCAGCGGCACACTGCCCGAAATAAAGATTCTGCCTAGCCAACCACCCTTGGTGGAGGATGACCGAGCGCGCACGAGTGAGCGCAACAGACTCCTCGCGTTAGACATTCGTGAACCCCGTCGTATCAGCCCTTGTCAACGCAACGGCATCGGATACCGGATCCGATGCGGGCAGGCAGTATGTGTCGGGGGCAAGGTTGCAGTGGCGCGGGGGAGGCGGTTTACCTTTCCCTGACAAGTTACATTTCGTTGATCTGTACCAGTCGGGTCACTCCGAGCCCACGCCTTGCGAAACTGCCGATGTTCACGTAATCGATGAGTTGCATGAGCGGGGCGATGCTTGATGCGTCGCGAGGTGAGGCTTCGAGGGTCAGGTGACCTGTGAAGCCGGGGACCTTGCTGGGGAATCGCTGGTTGTGTGGCACGGTCCGGGCAGGGGCCAGCTGCACATGGTGGGTGCGAATGTGGCAGCTTGTCACGACGAGGTCCGGGGTTTGATGATCGCCGAGGCGGGACTTGAGTCCGCTATAGGCCGTCCAGTAGGTGTTGAGTTGGCGAAGAATGGGCTCGGGTGACGGAAGGGCCGACACCCTGGAACTCCCGCGTCGGCGGAAGCATGTTGGGGTGAGGAATGCCAGGGTCCAAGTGCTGGTGAAGTCTGATTGGTCGATGTCGGTCCAGCTGGCGTGTTTGATCGGGGACGGGGCCACGGTCCGGGCGTGCTGCCGACCGAGTCGGAGGGTGGCTTGGGGCGGGCCCTTGTGGAGGCACCGGGTGAGGTGGTCGGTGAGGGTGCTGACCTCGAGTCCTAGTTGGCCGTCGCCGTTGCGGCTTAATGGTGCGTTGAACCAAGGCTTGAGCCTTTGTGCGTGTTCCTCGTCGAAGGGAACGCCTTTGTGGTCAGCAGTCAATGGATCCAGCCAGCTAGCGAGTGCTGCGTGCGTGTGGTCCAAGCGAATTGCTGCTGGGTCGGTTACGTCGTCCAGGGGAATCCACCAGCGGGTCGGCACGACTGCAGCGTAGGCTGGGCTACCCCTCTTGGCCGGCCTGCGACACGCAGTCAACGCGAGATACCGGTAGGCCGTTGTTTCAGGCGGTCAGGACGGCGGGGGCGTGTCGTGCCAGTAGGGCGGCTGCGCGGCTATAACGTCAGATTCATGACGGTAACCGTGGGCGACCGCCTCCGCAGTTGGTTCCAATCTCGTGACGGGGACACGAAGGTACTCGCGGTCGAATCAGTCGAGCATCATATGAGTGACGACCGCTCGCAGCAGGTCCGCGCTCAAGCTGCGATTCTGGAAGAGAGCGCGCGATACTGTCATCAGGGTCAGTTCGAGATGGCGAAACAGTGGCGGGCTGTTCACTTGGTGACCGGCCTACTTGCCGCGGCCTCGTCGGCCACGGCGGCGGTGACGACTTTTTTGTCGGGAGATTTGCAACTGGTGGCGGGACTGTGTGCTGGTGCCGCTGCCATCTTGACGGCTGTTCACACTACGCTGAAGGCCGATGGCGCGGCGCAGGCCTGTACGTCGGCTGGAAACCGGTATCTGGCGGCTGAGGGCAAGATCCGGCGTTTTCGTACCACCGACCTTGACTTCATGTCCGCCGTTGAGGCCCGCGAGGTGTTGGAGACGTTCGCTGACGAACTGGCTGTCATCAATGCCACCGCCACCCCGATCTCTGCGATCGCCTACAAGCTGGCAAAGCGGAATATCGCTCGCGGTGGTCAAGACCCCGACGAGGTCACGAAAGACATCGGTGACGGGGCACGGGTGTGATTTCGAACCTCGACCGGGTACTCGTGCATCTGGAAATCATGGGCATCGTGCCGTATCTGTTCGCGACCAATGTTCAGCGGGAACAAATCGGCGCGTCGTGGTTGGTGAGTCGGCTGCCAGACTGGTTCGACACCGCTGTTTTGGACGCGGGGGCTGGTGCTCGCGTCAGCCCAGTCAGTTCCCGGTCCGGGATGGTCAGCGCGGTGGTCGACTCACCGGAGCTTGCCCGAGGTCTGCTCGAGCGGGTGTCCCGCACGGCCCTGGCCGAAGCGCCGGGTCTGGACGTTTGCGGCGCGTGGGTGCCGTTGGGCGACAGGGACTTAACGCAAGACGATCTCCGAAAGGGTTACCGCGCGCTCGAACGGGCGCACAGTGGGCGGGTCTCGATGGACCAGTGCTCACCGGTGATTCCCTTCTTGGATGTATGCCGGGTGAGTAATCAGCCGGTGGTCACGCCCCTGGGTCACGCCGCGGAGTGGCGACGCGACCGGGAGGCGGGGCTGTCGCTGCCCTCGCGCGCCAAACGGCTGGTGGCACCACGATTCCGGGACCATCTGCTGGCTGTGCTCGCCGCGGGTGGGGTGGGCGAGGAGGACCGGGTCCGCTTGGTTCCGCACCTGCGAGAGCTCGAAGTGGCTCTGACGGACGAGCCTGGAGAGTTGGGAGATCTTTCGTGGCTGGGGATTGTCTATGCGGATGTGAACCATTTGGGATCGGCTTTGGCTGGCTTGCCGGAGACCGGTCAGGCCTTGTGCGACCGGCAACAGGTCCTTACTGCTGCGATCGCGGTGGTGATCGAAGCGGCCTATGTAGAGGCGGCGCGGGAAGTGTTGAGGGTCGCGCACACGGCCTCGGACGGTCCTCCTCCGCGGGTGCTGCCGCTTTTTCCGATCATGCTCGGCGGTGACGATTTAACCGTGGTCGTGCACGGCAATTACGCGTTCGCGTTCGTCGGAGCCTATCTGGCTGCTCTGGAGCAACTCTCAGCCAATCATCCAGATCTGGTGAACTTGACGACTACGGGTGGCTTTCGCGCCGCGGCCGGGGTGGCCCTGGTGAAGCCGACCTTCCCGTACCATTTCGGCGTCGAGTTGGCCCAGGAGCTGTGCGATGAGGCCAAGCGTGGAGGACGGGCGGACAGCCGGGTCGAGTTCGAGGTCGTGCATGACAGTCTCGACATCCGCCTGGATCAGCTCCGGCGCCGCCATCAGGTCCCGCGCCAAGGCCCGTTGCGCGCTGCTGGGACCGGCCTCGGGACCCTGCCAGGGCTGTTGACGGCAGCCGCCAGCGTGGTGAGTGGGAAAACTGCGGTGCCCCGGGGCCAACTCATCCAGCTGATGGCAGAGGTACAGCGCCACCACAGGAGCCGCGATGAGGACGATACCGACGATCTGGGACCGGCCGCAGCGGCACGGTGGCAACGACTGCGGACCACATGGCCGACGCAGACCGCGTTGTTGGGCGGGCCCGAGGGTGAACCACTCTGGTCCGATCGGACAATCCGCCGCAGCACTCTGTTCGATGTCAAAGCGATCCTTGACGTGACCCCTCCGGCGGTACTGCGCGCGATGACCGGGGGCGGTGCGGATCATGCCTGAACTTAAGGTGTACGTACGCCTGTTGTCGGACTGGACGCATGGCGCCGGTCACCGGGGGGAGGGTGCCGATGTCGCCACCCAGCGGGACCAAGCTGGGCGGGTGTTGCTGCGCGGAACTCACCTGACCGGGTTGCTCCGCGAAGCTGTCGGTGAGGTGCTCGACGCGCTGACTGTGAATGCGCCCGCCGCGGCCCCGATCTGGCAGGCCTGGCGCCAGGTCTTGTGCGGCACCGCGACCCAGCAGGGGCTGCTGGTGATGCGCACCGCCACCGCAGCCACCGCGGACGCGGTGACCTCGGTCCTTCGCCCGGGGATTCGGATTGACCCGATCACCGGGACGGCAGCCGATGACCACCTTCGCCACATCGAACGGGCCGGAGCCACCGAGTTGATTTCCCGAGTAGTGCTGCGTGACCGCGACTCTCTCGACCGGGATTGGGTGTGGCAGCCGGTAGCGCTGGAAGCCGCCTGGCTGATCACAGAGACCGCCCTCGGTTTGGTCGAGTATGTCGGTGGGAACCGTCGCCGGGGGGCCGGCCAGACCCACTTGGAGTTGCAGCGCGACCGCCCGGGCCGCCCTTTGGGCCGGCGTCTGGCGGATCTGGCCAAGAAGCCGGTCCCGCCCCCCGTCCCGCGCCCACGGCAGACCCCGCGACTTATCGCCAGCGCCGAACCGCTCTCCTATATCGTCGCGCACGTCGCAGTAGTCCCCCATCAGCCGTTGACGCTGAACGCAGGGGTCCGCTCGAACGTGCTGCTCAGTCACCCCTACCTGACCGGCACGGCCGTGTTGAAGTGGCTCCACTGGCGGATGCGCGACCTGGCCGCCACGGACGAGATCGTCCGGGATGCGGTGGTTTCAGGCGCCCTGCTCGCCGGCAACGGCTACCCAACGGTCGACGGCGAGCAGTGCTGGCCAGCCCCGCTCACTCCTGCCGCCACCGACCCGTACCATCATTGGGTTCGCCACACCCAGCCGTTCACGGTGCACGAGCCGGTCACCACTGCGCTGATCCCGCACAACCGGATCGACCCCGCGACAGGGCGCACATTGACAGAAGCAGGCTTCTACGCCGTCATGGCCCTCACTCCCCACACCACGTTCCTCGCCGAAATTCGCATTGCCGAACAGGTGGCCGAGCGGCTGCCCCCACAGTGGTGGCTGACGCTCAGTGGCGACGCGGACTTGGGTGGCAAACCGGGGGCAGCCTACGGCCGCTGCACCATGACTGTGACCCTGCCCGATCCCGCACCGCCGCCGCCCCTGACCCCCGATGAGGGCCTGCTGCACGTCTGGCTGCTCAGTGACCTCTACCTGCGCGGGCTCGGTTTCGCTCATGCGACCGTAGACGACCTGGTCAGCGCACTTGCCGTGCAGGGCGTTGGCGTCAGCACTCCCGCGGACCCCGACATGTGGCCCATGGGCACGATCCGCTACCGAAGGATCGACAGCTGGACTGCGAACGCCCCACGCCCCACCCTCACTACCCTCGCCGCCGGCAGCGTGGTGTCCATCCCATGGAACGGGGCAGGAACCGAAGAACTGGCCCAAATAGCGGCCACCGGCCTGGGCGAGCGCCGCGCCGAAGGGTACGGCCGCCTGAGCCTGCAGCATCCTTTGACCCGCGACGCCACCCGCGCTTTCCGCCCCCCCGCCGCCCCCGTGGGAGCAGTCCGGTGATCCGCTACCGTCTGCAGGCCACAATCACCCTGGCCACCGCGTTACACATCGGCGGCCTCGACGACCGGGCAGTGGTCGGCGCTCAGGACACTGACCCAGACTGCCAGGTGGTGTCTCAGACCCGCAGCGCTGGCGGCGGGCTGCCCCTGATTCCGGGCAGCAGCATCGCCGGAGCGATCGCGGCCTTCCTGAAGGCCCGGGACGCCGAATCACTCGGCGTAGCGACGAACTGCTGGGACACCGAGGTGTGGGGATCGGTGGATCGCGCTTCGGCGATCCAGGTGGACGACGTCGTCCTTCCTGCCCAGGCGATAACCACCATCCAGGGCAACGGCATCAACCGCACCACCGGAACCGCTGCGCCCGGATCTTTGTTTCGTCACGAGGTCGTGGAAGCAGGCACTCGGTGCACCCTGACGTTCACCGCCACCGCATCGGCAGCATGGGCCAGTCGCGTCCACGACCAGATCGGCCAGATTGCCCGCGCCCTGCGCGACCCGCGATTCACTCTTGGCGCGCGCTCTAACATCGGCTGGGGCCGAATCGACAGTACCCTCACCACGTTGCAGGTGAGCCGCTGGGACACTGCCAACCTGGCAGCCTTGGGCCACTATGTGGAGCACCGATTCGACTGGCCCGCCGGCCAGCGAAGGCCCAAGGATCCCAGCACCGATGCCTGGTGGACCGACGTTGGGAAGCCCCCGCCCCGGCCATGGGTCACCGGCCCGCCACGGATCCGATTCACCGTTGCCTGGCGCCCGATCACCGGTCTGCTGGTAGCTGATGAAGCCGATGGGAATCTAGTCGCCTCCCGCAAAGCCGGCACTCAGCACGTGCTGCCCGGCACCGCTATTCGAGGAGCGTTACGCAGCCGCGCCTCTCGCATCGCCCGGACCATCTTGGCCGCCCGCGGCCGAGCGCTGCCGGACTGGACCGGCTCGACGCTGGTCGACCAAGTGGCCACCGATCCGCCGCTGGTCCGCCTCATCTTCGGCTCCACACAGCATCGAGGACGGCTCACCGTCTCCGATGCCCGGGCCCAGGGCGGGAAAACCCGTGAACAGCACCACAACAGCATCGATCGCTGGTCTGGCGCGACCACTGAGGGTCATCTATGGCGGACCGCCCCGGCCGTCGACCGTCAATGGGAGCCGCTCGTCCTCGACCTTGACGCCTCCGGCCTAGATGACACGCGCCAGCGCGCCGTGCTCGCCCTGCTCGGACTCACCCTCAGCGAACTCGCGAACGGCACCCTTCGACTGGGCGGGCACGGAAACCGCGGCCTGGGACAAGTACGGGTGATCGACGTCGCTCTGGACTCCCCTGTCGGAACCTTCCGGGTCGTCTCCCCCGGCCAGGACGCCCATGAACAGATGAGTCGCCAGATCCTCGCCCAACTCGCTCGGCTCTGCCACCCAGCCGAAAGCGCCCCAGGGCGCTCCTGGGCCGACGTGCTCGATCAGGAACACACCACATGATGTCCCTGCTCGACACCTGGTATGTGGCCACAACACTCGACACTGGCACTCTCGAGGGGGTCATCTCCCACGCACAAACCCGGCGGACACCGATGGCCGGGTACGCCCTGACCACCACTGGGCCGCGCCGCATCAGCCTCGACCACCAACAACCCGGCCTTGCCAGCCGTGGAAAGCCACTCGATCTGGGCACGGTATTCGAACTCCGCTTGTGGGACCTCCGAGACAGCAGCGCCATCGATGCGTGTGAGATCCGCTGGGCCCACGCCACCGGCAGCGCGCAAGTCGAGATCGTCTCGACCAGCACCGAAGGTGCTCGACCATGCGTCGCAGTCCGTCGAACCTACCTCAGCGCTGACACTCCCGTCTACGCCTTGGAAATCTTCGTATTTGACCGATACGGCAACGCCATGCCACACGACCAGCTCTTTCTCACAGGTCTGGAGTGACCATGCCCGACCGCTTCCACCACGCCTACAATTTCGTTCCCACCCCCGATCGCAACGATCTCGCCCTGCCCGGCGAACTCGCCGACCACACACCGGTCATGCACGATCACCTAGCACCCGAGCTCTACAACGGGACCTTGGAGGTCGCCCTGGAAGTGGTCACCCCCCTCGTCGTGGGCGACCCAGCCCCGATCCGCGGCAGCGAGCATCGCGCCATCTACGTCCCCTCCCGCAGCGGCGCGCACTCCGCTCACAACGGTGCCGACGCAGCCATCCCTGTCACGAGCGTGAAAGGCATGCTGCGCTCCACCTACGAAGCGGTCACGTTGTCCCGATTCGGACACCTGGGCCCAACGGACCAAACACCACTGACCTACCGGGCGCGGGCCGCCAACGCCCTTGGGCTCGTGCCGGCCCGCGTCGACCGTCACAGCGACGCCCTGGTGGCGATCCTGCTGCGAGGCGCGCCTAGCCCCGGGCACCCGGACATCGCGCCAGCGGCTCTCTGGCTGGCCTCCGATCGCGCCGGCGACCGTTACATAAGCAGCGACGCGCGCGCACAAATGCACGCGCTCAACACTGGTGCCCGCATCGACGACGCCGAACTGACCCTGGTGACCCGGAACCCGGGGACCGCCCTTCAGCGTGACGAGTGGGTGCTCACCCATCTCAACGGCAACCGCGTTGTGGCCATCGATCCCACGGCGCTTGCCTACCCGATCACCCACCGGCTCACTCCCGAAACCCCGGGCTGGCTGCACTGTACCGGCACCGACCTGATCGCCACCAAGCACAGTGAACGAATCTTCTTCCACTCCGCCGAACCCGAAACTGTGCCTATCGACCCGGTTGTCATCGAGCGATATCGCACGGTCATGACTAGCTACCAGGATCTCCAACCGCTCCCGGTCCAACGCTTCGATCCGCAGGCACCGCTACAACCTGGAGACCTCGCCTACGCCATCCTCGACGAAAAGGGAACCCTGCTCGAGTTGGTTCCCACCATGATCGGCCGCCGTGCCTTCCAGTGTTCACCCGGCCAGCTGGCCCGGTCTCGGGGCATGGACCCAGCCGAATCCCGCGGGCACGCGAGCATGGCCGACCAAGCCTGGGGATTCGCGCACGAACGGCCCCATGCCCCATCGGCAGACCTGGCCCACCGACTCGGCGACCGTGCCGATGCTCACCGCGGACTCATCACGCTCGGCCCCATCACCCCCCTTGATGCCACCTTGGATCCCGGCGCTTATCTCCTGCGCGAACTTGCCGCGCCCAAGCCCTCCGCCGCCCGGTTCTATGTCTACGATCCCCAAGGCCGACCCATCGAGCCCGTCACCGGGGTGTATTCGACCGACTTCGACGGGGACCGCTTGGGCCTAAAGGAAGAGTTTTTCGGAGTCGGTGACTCTCTTCCTCGCAAGGTGTACCCGCATCACCGCTCCCTCACCGGACACACGGCCTTTCCCGAAAGCGCCATCGACACCGCAGGCGAACCCGGCGAACGCAACGTCACCATCAAGTCCCATATCCGACCCGGCAGCCGTTTCACCTTCCGCGTCGACTTCTGCAACCTCAACCGCCTGCAACTCGCGGCCTTGGTATGGGTACTCGACTCGACGAGCCTTGCTACCGCCGACGCGGATGCCGGCTACCACCGTCTCGGCCATGGTCGACCCCTCGGCCTCGGTTCCGTGCGTCTCGATGTCACCGCGCTCCGAACGGTGACCGGCGCCGATCTCGCCGATGCCTATACGACGCTCACCGGATGCCTGGGGACGGCCGAAACGAAGGACAATCCCACCGACCGGGCTGCCGAGTTCGACGCCTACGTCCAGCAGGCGGCCTACCCACCCCTCACCCAGGCCGTGCAGGCTGTCCGCAGAGCCGCCAGCGGTTACCCTGACGACGACCGTGTACCCGTGCGCTACCCCCACAAAGACACAGGCGGAAAAGTCGGCACCGTCATCCCTTGGTTCACCTGGAACGAACGCGTCCAATACCAACCCCACAAAGGACTGCGCATTCCCCCAGGACGCGCTAACCCGCTCCCACCACTTTGGGACACCAACCAAGCACTCCCGTGGAACCCCCCGGGGCCATGACTCAGCAGAACAACCAATGACCGAAACGCACCAAACCCGCTCACCTGCCGCATGACGCCCCCGCCGCCCTGGCCATGATTCTGGCGTCAGTATGACCTCGGGGACGTGCCGCAATCGTTGCAGGGCAAACCAAGCCACCGCAACGAACCAAAACTCTGGATCGTGAAATGAGGGAAATGACCGGCGGGCGAGCGCGCTTGAGTGTGGACATGTGTGTGCCTGCTCTGACAAGCCGAAACGCACAAAAGGAACGTCCGCGGTGGCCCCTCGGCGAGTCGCCCCCGAGACAAGTGTGCAGACCCATGGCGTCGAGGCTTGTCAGACGGCCCTCGACCGGACTAGGGTGCAGATGCCCCCATCGCCAAACAGCGAATAGAAACTTGTGCACATGTGACGCGCCTTTCCACTGAACGTGCAGATGCCCCCATCGCCAAACAGCGAATAGAAACCTCCTTGTTCCTCTGGTCACTCTGTCGACGCGGTGCAGATGCCCCCATCGCCAAACAGCGAATAGAAACAGAGTCGGGTAGCTCCTCCTCCAGGAACTGATGTGCAGATGCCCCCATCGCCAAACAGCGAATAGAAACTTCTGAGGCCAACACTTCACTGGTTCCTTCCGTGCAGATGCACCCATCGCCAAACAGCGAATAGAAACCGGCAGTCGAGAAACCGAACTTCGACTTGAAGCAGGTGCAGTTGCACCCATCGCCAAACAGCGAATAGAAACTCTTGACACATTACGTATCGAGCCTTTCTGTACGTGCAGTTGCACCCATCGCCAAACAGCGAATAGAAACGATTGCCCGTCGGAGATCACGGCGTGCATGAGCACGTGTGCAGTTGCCCCATCGCCAAACAGCGAATAGAAACAGCTCGTATGCTCTCGTGGCCTGCTCGTAAGAAGCCCCCGCGTGCAGTTGCACCCATCGCCAAACAGCGAATAGAAACTTCGCAATCCCACTTTCCCAGCCGCAGCTTGCGGCTGTGCAGATGCACCCATCGCCATGCACTGATCCCCAAATAGCGAATAGAAGAGTTTGGTTGAGGGTTCATCGGTCCAAGGGTTTCGTAGATGCGAACGTGCGCGAACGAGTGTTAGCTTTCGCCACTGGCGAAGGCTCAATCTGAAACGTGGCCGCACCGGCCTTCTGGGTACACCCGGCAATAGATGCCTGAACGCAAAAAAGGCGAAGGGCGGGGACCCCGAAGGGTCCCCGCCAAGAGCGTGAGGTCACGTTGTTGATCTATGTGGAGGGTTCACCTGCCGGTCAGTGCCGGTCGTTGTCGGTGATGCGGTGTTCGCCTTCTGACACCGCGGGCACAGCGCGGCCGGGATGGGGTGGTACCAGCCGTCGACGCAGTGGTGGAAATGGTTCTTGCAGCGGTACGGCTTGGGGTGGAGGTTGAGAAAGTTCATGCCGTCGGCGGCCCAGAACTGGATCCAGGCCTGGTGCTTGGTCGGGTGCGGATCGGTATGGACGGTGCAGCCGGGGTAGTCGCAGGCGATCTGATAGTAGGTGACCGTGCGGATAGACATCTCGACGACTCCTTGAATGAATTGGACATGGGACAAGGCCAGGACGGGGCTCCCGCGCTGAGCAGGAGCCCCGTCCGTTGGGTGATGGATCACACCGTCTGGAGAATCTGGTCGAGAGTCGTCCAGGTCGTCTGATCGAGTTGGGTGAAGTCCCCGGTGACCGTGCGCAGCATGTTGCGTTCGGCCCGGGTGGCGCCGCGGACGGTGGCGTGGTGGTGCTCGTAGGTGTTGACCGCCTGCACTACCCCGAGCGCGGTGCCCTGCCACGGGCTGACCCGGGTGTCGTGACGCCACAGCCCGTCCAGGGCGTCCCGCTTGCGGGTGGCCATCGTCAGCGCCTTCCCGGTGACCGGCTGCCCGGTCTTCGGGTCACGGGTGGGCACGTGGGCGTCGAGGAACGCGCCCCACACCCGCGGGGAGACCCTGGTGGCCGCCAGATGTGCGATCTCGGCCTCGAACTCCTCAGCGAGGGTGTGCACCATCGCCAGCGCTTGACGGGCCTCACCGAGCTTCATCGCCGAATAGCGGGAGTGTTTGACCTTGTACGCCTGCCCCTTCTCCGCCAGGGCGAGGGCGCGGGTGTTGTCACACACGGTCGCGGTCACGGTCCGCTTGAAGGTGGTCGCGATGGAACCATCGAAACTGGTGGTCGCCAGCAGGTTCGGCCGGAACTCGAACCCCTCCGGGGTCGTGAGGGATTCGGGGACCGAGACTTCGACCCAGGCGATCGCCCCGCCTTTGAGCAGTCCGGCGGAGGAGATCGCGAGATCGTCATCGAGAATGTTCGCGACAGTGGTGAGCAGCCACTCCCGGTACTGGTGCATCACGTAGCCGGGCTTGAAGATCCCCATCACCTGCCCGGTGGCATCGTCGGAACGGCAGATCGCCTGCCGGTCCTCCACCATGACCCAGCGGGCCGGGATGCCGGTCTCGCTGAGATGAGTCATCGTGTCGAACTCGGCGGGCACTTCGACCGCGAGCCGGCGGGATTCGGCCTGCCAGTGAAACAGCCGGCGTTCGACATCGCCGACGGGGACAGGTCCGGGATAGTGGTTGGACTCCACACCCTGGTGTTCGGCCCGGTAGTGCCAGGCGGTGCCGCGGTGGTCGGTGTTGCCGATCAACGTGTTCAGGTTGAGATCGGCGAGGGTTTCCTTGGACATGAGGATGTTTCCTTTCGGGTGGTGAATTGCAAAAGGCCCCCGCAATCGCGGAGGCCAGGACGTGACACCGGTCGTGCTGATGGTCAGGGGGTGCGGGCGGACGGGCCGAGCGGGCCGAACTCGGCCAGGCTGTGCTCGCGCATCCGGGTCCAGGTGTCGGGGTGCAGACCGCGCTCGACGACATCGGACAGGATGCGGACGAGTCCGTGGTCAGGGCCGCGCTGCTCGGCCTGCTCCACGCACACGTTGACCAATGCCCCGTTCCCGCGTGCCCAGGCGGCCAGACCCGTCAGCGCGAGCGGTCCGACCGCGGCGGGACCGTCGGTGGCTCGGGCGGCAGCGGCCCAGACCTCGATCCACAACGGCGCGCTGGCGTGGTCGATCCGCAGGCTCGCGACATCCCGCGCCGCGGGGTGACAAACCAGCCCGGTGAGTTCGGCCAACACCGCCGGCGCGGGCACCCGGTCAGCGTCCGCGATCTGCTGCAGCAGCGCGTCCATCGCGTACGCCACCGCCCGCCCGGACAGGCCCTGCGCCGTGGAGGCGGTCTCCGCGACCACGCGTTGGTACGCGTCGTCCCCACGCTCGCTGCCGGGGGCGATCAGGGCCCGCAGGTCGTCACGGTGCCCGCGGGCCTGGATCCCGTGCACGACGGCCTGGGCGGCGGCGGGGTCGTTCAGCACCGCCTGATAGTCGTGGCCCGCCCCGGCACAACAGCCGGACTCGGCACACCCCAAGGATCGGTACCGTCCACCGGCCACCTGGACCGCATCCAGCACCGGCGCCTGGTCCCCGCGGGTCAACGCCTCGAATTCGAGGGTCAGCGCCAGGTCGGTCAGCACGGTCATCACGCCGCCATCACCGTCGTTACCGACGACGTCGTTTGTGTAGGCGACCAGCAGGAGGTGGCTGGCGTCGAGGCGGCGTTGTTGGGTGGCGATGATCCGGGCGACCTCGTCCGGGTCCTCACGCAGCGCGCGGAGATCCAGCCGCAAGGTCAGACAGACCCGGCCCTGGTCGAGCAGGACCGCGACCAGCGAGTCCTCGGGATGAAACCCGAGCAGGTACGGCACCAGGGCCAGCAGGCCCTGCAGGCCCTGCGGACGGATCGTGACCCGATCCTCCGGGGTGTCGTGCACGCCCGAGGGTGAGATGTCAGACATAACAGTTCCTTCCAGAAACAGAACAAGGGCCCCGCCGGATGGCGAAGCCCGCATGAAAGGGACCGGAACGAAATCCGGGCCCGTGGAGATCAGTCGAGGTCGGTGCCGAACAGGACCTCGATAACCGCCCGCACCAGGTCGGCGAGCGTGCCGTCACATCGCTCGGCCACGATCATGAGAACGACCAGCCACACCCGCCGATACGTCGGACTGGTGTGCCAGCAGCGCCGGTGGGCACCCCAGACTCGGCAGCCCAGCCGACCCAGCCAGCGCCAGAGTCGATCACTCATGAACAATCCCCTTCCACCTCGCACGACAGGACACAGCCCGGACCCCTCAGGGACCGGGCACACACACAGGATCGGCTGCTCACGGGTGGAGTTGGGCGGCGAGGCGGGTGACCGCGGTCCGGGCCTGGTCCCCGGTCGGGTGGGCGTAAATATCGGCGGTGACGGTGATCGAGGAATGCCCCAACCGGCGCGACACCTCCAACAATGTCTCCCCGCCCGCGAGACCCAAGGTGGCCGAGGTGTGGCGCAGATCGTGCAGCCGGATCATCGGCAACCCGGCCCGGCGGACCAGCACGCTGAAATGCCGGGACACCGCCGCCGGATGAATCGGGTCCCCGGTGTCGGTGACGAACACCCCGCCGGACGCGCCCACGATCGGGGTGGGCCGCTCGCGCCGCAGCGCCCGCAAGCCCGCCATCGTGATCTCGTCCAGGGCAATCGTGCGGACGCCGGCCCGGGACTTCGGAGTCGTGTCGATCAGCCGGCCGCGCACGACGGTCAACTGCCGGCGGACCGTCAGGGTATGGGCGTCCCAGTCCAGGTCGTCCCACCGCACCCCGAGCGCTTCCCCCCGCCGCAGGCCACCGATCAACAACAGCCGGTAGATCAGATACCAGCGGTCGTCTCGAATGGCCTGCAGGAACCGGGTGGCCTCCGCCACGCTCCACACCGTGCGTTCGGTCTCGACCGGTCGCGGAAGCTCGACCCCGGCGGCCGGGTTGCGCCGGATCAACCCCCGCCGGACCGCAGCATTCAGCGCCGACATCACCGTGGCGTGCACCCGCCGCAGCCCGCTCGCACCGACCGGCCGCTCCGCGCGCTGCGCAAGAATGTCGCGGTAGGCCTGCTCCACATGATGCGCCCGCAGATCCCTCAGCTTCAGATGCCCCAACCGCGGCACCAGGTGCTGCTCCACATGCCCGGCGTACGACGCCCGAGTGGACTCCTTCACCGCGGCCTTGCCCGCCAGCCACTGCCCCAGATAGTCCGCCACCGTGACCTTCGCGTCGTACACCTCACCCGCGCGCAGCTCGATCACCCGCTGCGCCAACCACGCCGACGCCTCCGCGCGGGTGTCATGGGTGCTGGTCTGCTGCCTGCGCTTGCCGTCCGGAGTCTTGGGCAGATCGATCACCGCATACCAGCGCGACCACGACCCGTTCGGACGGCGTTTACGATAGACACTGCCTCTCACATTCTCACTCCTTTCACTCTCCCGGAACTGTGTCCGGGCATAAAGAAAGGCCCGCCACTGACTGTGACGAGCCTGGATCAATCCTGAGCAGTCTCGGGTTTCCAGCCACCCGGATGGTGGATATGGTTATCCCAACAACTGCCTTAATTATACCATAAATGAGCTATTTCTGCATTACTTGTTAGAGTATGCCTATGACCGACACGCTGCTGGACAATGTGCCCCGCGTCACCGGACGACACCACAATCGTGCCCTCGCCCAAGCCCGACGCGCCAAAGCCGTCGAGCTGCGCATGGCCGGCAAAACCTACCAGCAGATCGCCGACCTCCTCGGCTACGCCAACAAGGGCACCGTCCACCGCATCCTCACCAACGCCCTCACCGAGCACGAGGTCGACAGCATCGACGAACTCCGCTTCCTCGAAGCCCAACGCCTGGATGCCGTGCAAGCCGCATACTGGGACCAAGCCATGAAAGGTGACTACAAGGCCGCCCGCATCGTGCTACGCATCATGGACCAACGCGCCCGCCTTCTCGGCCTGTACCCCGCGCCCAACAAGCGCAGCAACACACAGGCGGCACAGGAACCCATCACCGTCTACGACTTCGACGACAACGGCCACCTCATCCCGGTCGACCCGCACAACGACGCCGATGAGTGAGCCCTGCGCCGCGGACCTCATCCAACGTCATCGCGAGCAGATCTCGATCTACTCACCGAAGCCGGCTGCAGCGATATCCGACTCGCTGGCTGGGCTGCCGGCAACCGTCCCATGCCGAACGGTGTTCCCATCGAACTCTTCGTCACCGTCCACGGCCCCCACGACTGGGCAGCCAACGACCTCGCCCGGCTCGATCGACAACTCACCGCCCTCATCGGTTACCCCATCCTGATCAGCCATACCCCACCGGCAGCCACGAACATCCTCCCCGGCGAGAAAATGATCTTCCTCTAGCCCACCCACTCGATCCGGGCCGCTCACGAACCCGGTCGCGTCTTCCCGGGCTGCTCCTCAGAGCATGAGCGCGGTGGAACGGCACTGCGCTGCAGGCAGCAAACGCCAAACCTCTTCATACTTTGTTAAGTGCTTTTGTCTAGGGTGAACGCTCCGCCATTCGAATCCGCCGTGCCGACGAGTGGCCCACCGGCCTCCTGGATGGTGACCGGCGCGCTGCCGCTGTTGTTGGTGGTGTTCGTTTCCCCAACCGTGCTTGCGCTTGCGGTATTCGTGGCAGTGCCGGCGTTGACTGCGTTCGCCTTGATCGTAAAGGTCCTGGTAGCGCCAGCCGCTAGAGACGGCAGATTGGTACAGGTCACAATGTTGCCAAGGACCGAGCATTCATCGGGACGCACACCGACGAAATCCACTGATGCGAACGCTGAAGGGACTTCATCTCTCAGGCTGTACACATCGCTGGGACCCACACCGGCATTGGTGACCGTGATCGTGAAGTCCACCGTCTCACCGACCTGGACGATGCCCTGCGATGCGCCTTTGCTGACCGAGAGGTCATAGAGGGACTCGGCGATGATCTCGACCGGTGCAGTCGCTTCGTTGTTGGTTGTGACGACCTCACCGGCGACCGGGGTCACAAAAGCCTTGTTCAGGGTGGGCTGCGGCATATCGCCGGCCGTCATGGTGAACTTGTAGGTACGGCTCTCGCCGGCAGCTAGGCTCGTGCGATTGGGGCAGTTGACGGTCCTGGTGGCTTGGTCCAGACTGCAGCCGAATTCCGCCGTGACGGCCAAACCGAACCCGCCCGGGACCTTGTCGGACAGGGTGTAGGCACCGCTGGCCTGGTCTCCGACGTTCGTCACAGTCACCGTGTACTCAACCGGTTGATTGATCGAGATCTTGTCCGTCGGAGCCGTCTTGGTGACGAGCAGGTCGGGGGCCGATGCGATGATCCCGACGTCGACGCTTGCAGAGTTGTTGGTGGTGCTGGCCTCGCCGGTCGTGTCGGCGATGGTGGCGGTGTTAGTGTGCGTCCCGGCCACGGTCTCGTTGGCGACCGCGGTGATCGTATAGGTGCGTTTGGCGTTGGGTGCCAGCGCGGCCTGATTGAGGCAGGTGACGGTGTTATTGGTGACCGTGCACGCGGTGGTGGCCGGCGCGACGGTGGCGACGGTCACGTTGGTGAACGCGGCTGGCACGGGGTCCGTCAGCGTATAGGTGCTGCTGGGCACGTTTCCGCTGTTCGCGACCTCGACGGTATAGGTGACCGTCGCACCCTTCTTCACACCCGTCGTCGGGGTGGCCGTTTTGCTGATGGTGAGGTCGGAGGTGGCAGCCGCGATGGTGCCGGTTACGCTCGAAGTGTTGTTGGCGGTGTTTTTGTCCGTGGTGCCGGTCAGTTCGGCCTTGTTCGTGTACGCCCCAGCGGTGGTGGCGACGGCGGTGACCTTGTAGTCCCGGCTGGCGCCAGCGGCCAGGGTGGCCTGACTGGTGCAGTTCACGGCGTTGCCGGTTATGGAGCAGCCTCCAGGCGGCGTACCACTGAAGTTCACGTTGGTGAACTGCGAGGGGACCGCGTCAGTGAGGGTATAAGTGCTCGACGTGGCGTTGCCCACGTTCGAGACCTTGATGTCGAACGTCACGGTCTGGCCCGCGATTGGGTCCAGCGGCGTTGCCGTTTTGGTGACCGCTAGGTCAGCCTCCGTGGCCTGGATCTGGCCAGTCGCGCTCGCCGTGTTGTTGTCCGTCGACCGCTCGAAGCTCGTGTTGAGGAGCTCTGCCGTGTTCGTGTACGCCGTCGTCGCGGTCCTTGCCGTGGCGGTGATCGTGTAGGTGCGCGTCCCCCCAGTCACGAGCCCGGCTTGGTTGTCACAGGTGACCGTGTTGTTCGTCACCGCAGCACACGCCGGCGAGCCACCGATGACAACCACATCCGTGAAGGTGCTCGGAACGACATCGCGCAACGTATAGGTGCTGCTCGTCGTGCTGTTCAGGGCATTGGTATTGCTCACCGTAACGGTCCAAGACGCTTGCTCACCGGTTAGATAAACCGCTTTCGATGCAGTCTTCGTGACGGTCAGGTCCGCTGTCTGGATCGTGACGTCGACGGAACTGGTGTCGTTGGCGGTGTTGGTGTCTGCAGTCCCGCTGTCCAGCTTGACCGTGGCCGTGTTGGTCACCTTGCCCGGCGTTGTGCCCGTCGCGGTCGCACCAATCCTGTAGGTCACGGTCCCGAGGTCGCCAGCCCGATGTTCGCGCAGGTCACAGTGCTCCCGGATTGCGTGCATCCGGTGGGTAGTGTCTTCACGGTGAATCCCGCAGGGATCGTGTCGGTGACCGTGAAGGCACCGCTTGCGGCACCGGTGTTGTCCACCTTCAGATCAAAATTCACGTCTGACCCAGAGGTCACATCGGCCGGAGACGCTGTCTTGGTCAGCTTCAGGTCAGGGCCCGGCGGAGAATTGACCACCAAGGTCTCGCTGGCGCGAAGAGTCGAAGTCCACGCAGCGTCGATCGTGCCGAAGTTGGTAGCTCCGAATCGTGTGTTCATGTCTACCGAACTGAGGTATGAACCAGGAGCGGGCGCGGTGGTGGTACATGTGAACCGACCCGTCGCACCCGGCGCCAGACTCAAGTGGTAGGAGTACACCGTGCCGTCGTATCCACCGGGTCGCGCTACCCAGCCCCCGGCTTCGAGCACCGGCTGAGGCGTGCAAACGCTACTTCCCGACATAGTAGGACCCACCTGACCTGACCAAGTGGTGGTTGGCCGCCAGTACATGACAGGTCGCGCGGCCCCACTCGACCGAAGGTTCTTCACCACAACGGTCCAAGTGACCGTATCGCCCTGTTGCGCAGGATTGGGGCTGGCTGTCAGCTGGAGACTCCAGTTGCCGGTACTCGTAACCACATCCCCGGCCTGCGCCTGTTCAACGAGTCCGGACGGCCAAGACAGTAGCCCGGACAGCAGGGCAAGCACGACGAAGAGCGTCGCGAATCTTCCAGCCAATCGCCATGGCGTTGCACGGCGGACGGGGAGCAGCACCGCTCGCCGCAACCTGCGCTGCGGGGCGGACTCTCGTCCTGCGCCTGTGCGATCGGTACCCATGGCTCGAACCCCTGAACTCTCAGCAGCCCACCGGCTGCACCATCAGGAAGTTGACACAATATTTAGGGTTTAACCCAATTCAGCCTTGGTGAATCTCAGACTGTGCGGTGCGATTTCACTCACACTCGCCCAGAGCTAACCTGGCGTCACACCGGTCACAGCCGGTCGCCTTGAGCGCAATCACCTACCCTCCGCGCCACCAGCCCACAGTTCTTTGCCATTAGTTTTCAGGGCATTGATCCTTTGCCCTTTCTAGGGGAAACACTCGCTACCGCCGGAGCGACCCATGCAGCAGCCGAGGAGAGGATCCCGCTTGATGCGGCCATTACGGAAGGTTCTTCAAGGCGGCGACCCAAACCACAACCGAGGCTTCTCCAGTGCTCATCGAAAGCCCGATGCTCTTATATCTGGGATTTGCTTGGGCGCCTAGCCTGAGAATTGAACGAACGACCAGGCCGGGTGGCCAAGGCTGCCCCAGCGGTGACAGCCACATCCCGAGCCCACCGAGCCAGGCGGGCAGCGACTGCGGGATGCCGAGGTGCACGGTCAGCCCGAGGATCCGGGACAGCCCCAACGGCAGCAACGCGAGCTCGTCGTTCAGCGTCGTCAGCCCGCGCTCGAGGCCGGCGATCCCGAGACCGGCGCCGACGACGGCAAGCGGAACCCCGAGACCGAGCAGCACCGCGCCGACGCCCTGGCGTACCTTCACGCCATAGCCCGACGCCACACCCGTCACGACGGCCGCGAGCCACCACACCGCGAGGCCGACTGCCGCGGTCAGATACCACCCACGGGTCGTGTCATCGGTCCAGAACCTGAACCAGTACGCCCCCGGTCCGCGCACGGCCACGGCGCCCAGGAACAGGATTGCTCCCAGCAGCCACGAACCGCCCATCGCGCTCCATAACGCCGAGCCATCGGCCCCGGGTTTCAGCCACGCCAGCACACCACGTGCCGTCAGCGCAAAGAGGCCGAGGAAACCGAGGCTGAGGAGGAGGTACCACGGCGCTCGGCCCGCGGTGAACAGCACCTGGCTGCCGATGGCCACGACTGCCGGCAGGGCGAGGGTGAGGTAGTGGGGGAATTTTTCCCTTCGAGACGGGCCTTCGGCCCTCCTCAGGGAACGGACCCGCGAGCCTTCGGCCCTCCTCAGGGAACGGAACCAAGATTCAGCCCTCAGGGAACCGACCCGACGCGAGCCTTCGGCCCGCCTCAGGGATCCGGCCCACGGCGTGAACGCCCCGCGGCGCAGACCGGGGACGAACGCGATGCCCAGCAACGCCAACAGCAACAGCGCACCCGCAGCGAGACGCATCACATCGACGCGCTCGGCGTACGCCATCCCCGCCTCCGCGGCGAAGAAGTTGAACGGCGGGAGATCCAGGTTCCCGGTCCAGCGCCGCTCGTGCTCCGCCACGGCGGACTGCCACACGGGCAGCGCCGCCCGCCACGCCTGCTCGGCCTCGGCGTTCCCGGTGTCGAGCCATTCGTAGTACCGCAGCACCAGCACCCGATACGCCTGCAGCGTCCGCAGCAGGTCGACCTCATAGTCGACGGACTCGACGAGCCGGTCATAGTCCGCCGGATCGGAGAACGCCGCCCGGTCCACCCGCGCCAGCTCGGCCCGCATCCGTTCGGCCGTCCCGACGGCCCGCTCTCCCGCCGCGATCGCCTCGTCGACCCGCCCGCGCGTCGCGACATAGACCGCCGACAGCGCGGCGGAGTCGCCGGACACGATGTCCCACTTGAAGATCCACATCATCGGCGGTGGCTCGAGGCCGAGGGCGAAGACCTGTTGCTCGGCATACGGGCCGATATAGAGCCCGTCCAGCACCGCCGCCCGCGACTCGGCGAGCACAGCACCGACTGCGGCAACGACGTCCGGATCCCTCGAATAGGCCCGCCGGATCCAGTCCCCGTTCACCCGATCGAGATCGGCCTCGGGATCCCACGCGAGCCGGGCGCCGGCATAGACGTTGAGGTCATAGAGCTTCCAGTTGCCGGCTTTGAGATAGAGCGACATCGGCCCGGCCCGCCACGGCCCGCCGTCCTGCGTCCACATCCAGAGCGCGTCCACGTTCGGATTGTCCCGACGGAACGTCTGCAGGGCCGTCTGATGCAGCGGCCCCACATCGTTGGGGATCGAGCTGAACGCCTCGAACTCACGCCGCCCCTGCATCTCCACCAGCCGGCGTTGAGACCCGGTGCTGAGCGTCGGGTTCAGCGGCAGCCAGGAGTCGAAGTCGCCCATGACGAACTTGGTGGACACGACGAGGTTGGGCCGTGAGAAGTCGCCGAGCAGTCGGTCGTACGTCTCCGGGTTCGTGTGCATGTCCCCCACGTCGCCGACGCCCACGGACCACGTGCGGAAATAGATCGTCGCGTCGTGCTCGGCTGCGATGGAGGTCGTCACGTCGAGCATCGTCCGCACGCCCGCCGCATCGGTGACCTTCAACGCTGAGTAGTAGTCCCAGCCCCGGTGGTTGTAGATCGAGCCACCCTCCCCGATCCGGATCATGAAGCCGTCGACCCAGTCGAAGTCGCCGAAGAACTCGTCGAACCCCGCGCGATAGACCTCCCACAGGCGCGGGTCGGTGGGGTCGAGGCCGGTCTCGCGGTCGAGGTACGCCTCCAGCGGCCCGGTCAGCGCGAGCATGTCCGACTTGAACACGACGTGCATCCCCATGTCGTGCGCGTAGCGCCACATGCCGCCGACCTCCCGCTTCATCGCGTCGTGCCGCGCGCGATAGGGGCTGTCGGCGGGATAGACCTCGAACCCGTCGCCGAGGCGGTCGAAGTTCACATATTCGAGGAAGCCGTTGATGATGACGCCGTTGTATCCATACGCCACCGCATGGTCCACGTGTTCCCGCCACTCGGCGGCGACACGGTCGAGGGCGGCCGGATCGACGTACGGCGCATCCGCCAGCACCACATCCTCCAGCGCCCCCGAGGAGTGCTGATAGTCATCCTGGGCGCGATAGGCGTCGGGGTTGGGGCGTACCCCCACCGCACCCGTGTCCACGAACCGCTCCCCCAGCGCGGGTCGCACCTCGCCGTCGGTGTCGAGCTCCCGCCAGTCGTGGCCCGCCGCCAGCTGGTCGGCCACGCGGAACAGGCCGTTGGTCGCGCCGAGCCCGGAGGCGGCGCGAATGGTGAGGGTGGAGTCGGTGACGTGGAGGGAGTACGCCTCATCGCCGCCGGGACTGATGCCCTCGGTGGACTCGATCACGACCTCGATGTCGACCGGGGCGGCTGTGGTCAGCGGCTCCCGGTTGTCGACGGCTGCCCGGAGCAGTCGCTCCGCGAGCTGGGTCCGGGGATGATCGAGGAAGGCTGCCGGCGCGGTGATCCGGCCCAAGGCCGCGAGCGGTTGGACGTCGAGGTGGTCGGCGTTGGCCGGCTCCTCCGCCGGCACGGTCTTGTTCTCGAAGCGAATGGCAAGGGCATTGCTGAGTTGTCCCGCGAGGGCCGCGCCGGCGACGAGCCCTAAAACGGTGGCAACGACAGCACCCAACCCCAGCCCACGACCCTGCAAGATGCGGCGCATGCGGCCATGCTGACAGTCAACGGTCGCGTGACGCAGCCGGTTACCCCAGCAGGAGGCGAACGCCGAGGACTGCCATGACCACGGCGATGACAGCGTCAAGGACCCGCCAGGCGGCTGGTTTGGCAAAGAACCGCCGCAGGTGGCGGGAACCGAACCCCAGCGCCGTGAACCACACGATGCTCCCCAAGCTCGCGCCGGCGGCGAACGGCCACTGGTGCGGGGCGTGGGAGCTGGCGACGGAGCCGAGGAGGATGACGGTGTCGAGATAGACGTGGGGATTGAGCCAGGTAAGCGCGGCGGCCGTGCCGACGACCTTGAGCCAGCCCGCGGAAGCGCCAGTCGAGTCGGTCGAGAGTGCACCCGGGCGGAGTGCTCGACGGGCAGCGAGGATTGCGTACCCCAACAGGAACGCCGCCCCACCCCACCGGATCAACGCAAGCAGGCCCGGCACCTGCGTGACCAGCGCGCCCATCCCGGCGACGCCGGCGCAGATGAGCACCAAGTCCGAGACCGCGCACACGATCACGACAGGCGCGACGTGCTCGCGGCGGAGTCCTTGGCGAAGGACGTACGCGTTCTGCGCCCCGATCGCAATGATGAGGGAGAGACCGAAGCCGAGGCCCGACAGGCCTGCAAGGAACGTGGTCACGCAGCCGACGCTAGAGCTCCCGGGAGATGCCGTTCAACTGGCGAGTGAATTTGGTGGGGGCATACCCCCACTTAAATCACTCACCAGCCCAAACGGCTAGTCTCCGGGCCTGCGAGAACCTCAGACGTTGAACCCCAGTGCCCGGAGCTGCTCCTTGCCGTCGTCGGTGATCTTCTCCGGCGTCCACGGCGGCATCCAGACCCAGTTGATCGTCGTGCGGGTGGACAGGCCGTCGAGCGCGGTCTCGGTCTGGGCCTCGATGACGTCGGTCAACGGGCAGGCAGCCGAGGTGAGCGTCATGTCCACGGTCACCGCGGAATCGTCGTCGACATGGACGCCATAGACCAAGCCCAGGTCGACGACGTTGATCCCGAGCTCCGGGTCGACGACGTCCTTCAACGCCTCGAGGAGTTGTTCCTCATCCGCGGCGGCGGCGGCGTCGCCGGCACCGAGCTCCTCGCCCTCACCCGGCAGGGTGTCCTCAACGAGATCGGACGGCCGCGCCGCGGCGCCCTCGGCTTCGCCACTGATCTCCGGCTGGGTCACCGCGCCGGATTCCATGTTCGCGGCGGCAGGATCCGCGGCCCGGCGGGCGCCCACCTCTTCCGGAGCGCCCTTGGGCGCATCGCTGGCAGAACCCGCGCCCGGGATGTTCGGCTCGTCGGTCTCAGTAAAGTCAGTCATCGCTTTCTCCGTTCGTCTGGTCTGCTCGCGCGTGCGGGGCAATTCCTCGGCCGCTGCGGAGCCGTCAGTTCTCACTCGCGCTGGACTGCAGGGCCGCGTCCCGAAACGCCTCCCAGCCGAGCAGCGCACACTTGATCCGCGCGGGGAACCGGGCAACGCCGACGAACGCGATCGCGTCCTCGAACTGCTCCTCGTCCGGCTCATAGTTGCCGCGGCTGTCCATCATCACCTTGAACTCCTCGTGGAGGGCGAACGCCTCCTCGAGGGACTTCCCGATCACCAGGTCGGTCATGATCGAGGTCGAGGCCTGGGAGATGGAGCAGCCCTCCCCGGCATACGACACATCCGCGACCTTGTCGCCATCCAGCTCGACCCGCAGGGTCAGCTCGTCACCGCAGCTCGGATTGACGTGGTGCACCTCGGCGCCATAGGGCTCGCGCAGCCCGCTGTGATGCTTCGCCCGATAGTGGTCGAGGATGATCTCCTGATAGAGCTCTTCGACATCCATGTCAGCGCCCCCTGAAGAACGAGATCGTGTGGTCGAGGCCGTCGATCAAGGCGTCGACCTCGGCTCTGGTCGTGTAGAGATAGAAGCTTGCCCGCGTCGACGACTGGATGCCCAGCCGCTCGTGCAGCGGCCGCGCACAGTGGTGTCCCCCGCGCACCGCGATCAGCCGCGAGTCCATCAGCTGCGACACGTCGTGCGGGTGGATGTCGTCGAGCTTGAACGAGATCGCACCGCCTCGGGCAACAGCCTCGGTCGGGCCCAGAATCGTCAGGCCGGGGAGCGTCTTGAGGCCCTCGAGCGCATAAGCGGTGATCTCCCGCTCGTGACGCGCGATCGACCCCATGCCGATCCGGGCGAGATAGTCCACGGCAGCACCCAGACCGGCGGCCTGGGCGATGGGCGGCGTACCCGCTTCGAACCGGTGCGGCGGCGGCGCATAGGTCGACCCGGTCATCCGGACGATCTCGATCATTTCGCCGCCACCCAGGAAGGGCGGCATCTCCGCGAGGAGGTCATAGCGCCCCCAGAGGACACCGATGCCCGTCGGGCCGACCATCTTGTGACCGGTGAACGCCATGAGGTCGATGCCCAGATCCCGCACACGCGTGAGGATCTGCGGGACACCCTGCGACCCGTCGAGCACCATCAACGCACCGTGGGCATGAGCCCAGTCGGCGATCTTCCGGACCGGGTTCACGGTGCCGAGCACGTTCGACACCCAGGTCACCGAGACGATCTTGGTCTTCTCGTTGATCAGGTTGTCCCGCTCGGCCGCCTCCAGATCGAGCCGGCCCTCTTCGGTGATGTCGAACCAGCGCAGCACCGCGCCGGTCCGCTCGCACAGCATCTGCCACGGCACGATGTTGGAGTGGTGCTCCATCACCGACACCACGACCTCGTCACCGGGCTTGAGCCGCGCGCCGAGCGAGTGCGCGCACAGGTTCAACGCCTCCGAGGCGTTCTTGGTGAAGATGACTTCCTCGGACCGCGAGGCGCCGATGAACGCGGCGACCTTGGCACGTGCCCCCTCGAAGGCATCAGTCGCCTCGGCGCCGAGCACGTGCATGGCCCGCGCGACGTTGGCGTTGTGCCAGCGATAGTGCTGGTTGATCCTGTCGATGACCGCATACGGCTTCTGCGACGTGTTCGCCGAATCCAGATAGACGAGCGGCTTGCCGTCGATCTCCCGACTCAGGATCGGAAAATCGGCGCGCACCATCTCGGTGTTGATCGGATAGGGCAACGGCAACTGCGCACCGGAGATCGGCTCGACCTCGGGGATCTCGTCATTGGTGCGCGACCGCGCCGCCCACGATCCGGGGTGAGCGGGTTGCGCGGCGGCCGGCTGGAGGTCGGCGGCCTCGGTGGTGTCGGCGTGGGTCATCAGGCCTTCGCCGCCCGGAGGTACTTGTCGTAGCCCTCGGCCTCCAGCTCGTTCGCGAGCTCCGCGCCACCCTGGGCGGCGACGCGGCCGTCCACGAACACGTGCACATGGTCGGGCTTGATGTAGTTGAGGATCCGCGTGTAGTGAGTGATCAGCAGCAGGCCGCGATCGCCCTGGGCGGTGAACCGGTTCACGCCATCAGCGGCAACCCGGAGCGCATCGATATCAAGACCGGAGTCGAGCTCGTCGAGGATCGCGAACCGCGGGTTGAGCAGCTCGAGTTGAGCGATCTCGTGACGCTTCTTCTCACCGCCCGAGAAGCCCTCGTTGACCGAGCGCTGCGCGAACGACTTGTCGAGGTTGACGCGTTCCATCGTCTCGTTGACGGCCTTCACCCAGTGGCGCAGCTTGGGCGCCTCGCCCTCGATGGCGGTCTTGGCGGTGCGGAGAAAGTTCGACACCGAGACGCCCGGCACCTCGACGGGATATTGCATCCCCAGGAAGAGCCCGGCCCGCGCGCGCTCGTCGACGGACATGGCGAGCAGATCTTCACCGTCCAGGGTGACGGAACCGCTGGTCACGGCGTACTTGGGATGGCCGGCCACGGAATAGGCCAGCGTCGACTTGCCGGACCCGTTCGGGCCCATGATCGCGTGGACCTCGCCGGAGTTGATGGTCAGATCGACGCCCTTGAGGATCTCCTTGGGCCCCGATTCGGTCTCGACGGAGACGTGCAGGTCGGTGATGGCAAGAGTGCTCATGGGCGTCAGAATTCCTTGTTCTCGTCGGTGGTGGGGTCAGTGGGAAGGGGTTCGACGTTCTCGGGCACGCCGACATGCGCGGCGAGCTCATCCTCGATGGCCTCGAGCAGACGCTCCTCGACCTCGGGCACCCCGATGCGGCGGATGATGTCGGCAAAGAAGCCGTGCACCACGAGGCGTCGGGCCTCGGCTTCGTCGATTCCGCGCGAACGCAGATAGAACAGCTGCTCGTCGTCGAACCGGCCGGTCGTCGAGGCGTGTCCCGCGCCCTCGATCTCGCCGGTTTCGATCTCCAGGTTGGGCACCGAGTCGGCCTTGCAGCCATCGGTGAGCAGCAAGTTCTTGTTGGACTCATAGGTCTCGATGCCCTCGGCGACCTTGCGGATCAGCACGTCGCCGACCCACACGGTGTGGGCACCCTTGCCCTGGAGGGCACCGCGATAGTCCACGTTGGACTTGGTGTGCGGGGCATTGTGGTCAACGAAGAGCCGGTGCTCGATGTGCTGCCCGGTGTCCGCGAAATAGAGGCCGAACTGGTCGATGGAACCGCCCGGGCCTGCGTACTCCGCCGTCTCCGCAATCCGCACCAGATCGCCGCCCAGGGACACTGCGACGCTGCGGACCTGCGCGTCCCGGCCGACGGTGAAGCTGTTCTGTCCCGCGTGGACCGCGTCGTCCGCCCAGTCGGCGATCGACACGAACGTCACGTCCGCGCCATCGCCGACGACGACCTGGACGAGCGCGGCATAGGTCGCCGAACCGCGGTGCCGGATCACGATCCGCACCCGGGCGTGATGGCCGACCCGGAACACCAGATGTCCGTGGACGACGGAATCCGCCGAGTCACCGGTCAGGTCGACGATCACTGGCTCGTCGAGCTCGAGGTTCGCAGGCACGTCGAACAGCACCGCTCCCCCGGCGTGCTCGGCCGCCATCGCGGCGACCCGGTCGCCGGGCGCGTGTCCACCGATCGCCCGCGCCTCATCGCGCGAGATCTCCGAATGCCGCACCCCCTCCGGCGTGGCGAGCTCCGAGCGCAGGTGCGCTCCGGTCCCCTCCGCTTCCAGCAGACCGCGCAGACGGCGCAGCGGAGTGAACCGCCACACCTCCTCGCGGCCCTGCGGGACCGGATGGTCGGTGAGGTCATAGGACGGAATCGGATGCAGATGGGACTCGATGGTCTCCACCGCACCTGCCACGTTCGGTCGGGTGTCCACGGACACAGTCGGTTGTCGCTTTCTGTCGGAAGTGTGTGAAGTACGCGGCAGTCCGGCGTCAGCCGACCGCGCCCTCCATCTGCAGTTCGATGAGACGGTTCAGCTCGAGCGCATATTCCATCGGCAGTTCCTTGGCGATGGGCTCGATGAAGCCGCGGACGATCATGGCCATGGCCTCGTCCTCCTCCATGCCGCGCGACATCAGATAGAACAGCTGGTCGTCGGACACCTTGGAGACCGTGGCCTCGTGCGCCATCGACACGTCGTCCTCGCGGACGTCCACATAGGGATAGGTGTCGGAGCGCGAGATCTGGTCGACCAGGAGCGCGTCGCACTTCACCGACGAGGCGGAGTGGTGGGCACCGGGCTGGACCTGGACGAGACCGCGATAGGACGATCGGCCGCCACCGCGGGCGACGGACTTCGAGATGATCGAGCTCGACGTGTGCGGGGCGGCGTGGACCATCTTGGAGCCCGCGTCTTGGTGCTGGCCCGGGCCGGCGAACGCGATCGACAGGGTCTCGCCGCGGGCGTGCTCGCCCATGAGCCACACCGCCGGATATTTCATCGTCACCTTGGAGCCGAGGTTGCCGTCGACCCATTCCATGGTCGCGCCCTCCTCGCACATGGCGCGCTTGGTGACGAGGTTGTAGACGTTGGTCGACCAGTTCTGGATGGTCGTGTAGCGGCAGCGGCCGCCCTTCTTCACGATGATCTCGACGACCGCGGAGTGCAGCGAGTCGGACTTGTAGATCGGGGCGGTGCAGCCCTCGACGTAGTGCACATAGGCACCCTCGTCGACGATGATCAGCGTCCGCTCGAACTGGCCCATGTTCTCGGTGTTGATCCGGAAATAGGCCTGCAGCGGGATCTCGACGTGAACGCCCTTGGGCACATAGATGAACGAGCCACCCGACCAGACGGACGTGTTGAGCGCTGAGAACTTGTTGTCACCGGCCGGGATCACGGTCGCGAAGTATTCCTGGAACAGCTCCGGGTGCTCACGCAGCGCGGTGTCGGTGTCGAGGAAGATGACGCCCTGGGCCTCGAGTTCCTCGTTGATCTTGTGATAGACGACCTCGGACTCGTATTGCGCCGCGACGCCGGCCACCAGCCGGGCCTTCTCCGCCTCGGGGATGCCGAGCTTGTCGTAGGTGTTCTTGATGTCCTCCGGCAGGTCCTCCCACGTCTGGGCCTGCTTCTCGGTGGAGCGCACGAAGTATTTGATGTTGTCGAAGTCGATCTCGCTGAGGTCGGAACCCCAGGTCGGCATCGGCTTGCGCTCGAAGAGCTTCAGGCCCTTCAGGCGCAGGTCGAGCATCCACTTCGGCTCGCCCTTGAGCTGGGAGATCTCCTTGACGACGGCCTCATTGAGGCCGCGCTTCGCGGTGGCGCCGGCGACATCGGGATCGGCCCACCCGTATTCGTAGCGGCCGAGCGCCTCGAGCTGCTCTTCCTGGCTGAGGGGCCGGTTCTGGTCGAGCTGAGTCATGTCAGGCCTTCTTTCGGATGGTGTCGGTCGGGACAAAGACGTGGCGGCGATCCGGATGCGGCACGTGCGTTGTGCACACCCCGTCACCGTGGGCGATGGTCGCCAATCGTTGCACGTGGACTCCGAGCAGCTGCGAGAACAGCTCGGTCTCCGCCTCGCACAGCTGCGGAAATGCCTGCGCGACGTGCGAGATCGGACAGTGGTGCTGGCACAGCTGTTCACCGGCCAGGGCCGGCTTGGTCGAGGCCACATAGCCGTCATCGCTGAGGGCTTCGGCCAACGCATCGACCGGGCTGCCGTCGGGATCGACGGTCCGCAGCTCGCGATAGCGCTTCTCGACCTGCGCGATTCGCGTGCGGGCCAACTGATCCAGCGCATCCGTGCCCATCGCACGGGTGAGCTGCGCCAGCGCGGCGATCGCGAGGTCGTCATATGCCTGGTGGAACGACGCTCGCCCCGCTGTCGTCAGCGCGAACTCCTTGGCCGGTCGTCCGCGTCCGCGCTGACCGCGGACGCGCTGATCCTGCGCCACCAGATCTCCCCGCTCGACCAGCGCCGACAGGTGCCGACGGATGGCGGCCGGGGTGAGCTCGAGCCGATCGGCCAGTTGAACAGCCGTCGACGGACCGTGCTCCATGATCGACTGCAGGACGCGCTGGCGCGTGGAGGCGTCATCGTCTGCCGCCCCCGCTTCCATTGCGGCGGCGGGACGTGGCATGATCGCGTCCGTTCGCTCCTGCATGAATTTCACAACACTATTGTTGCGTTATTTGTTCCGGGGTCAAACCCGAGGGGGTCCGTTTTGGACACCGGAGAGCGATTCCGTGGCCGGAGAGCGCTTGAATGGGCGCCGTGACATCCTCCGAGAGCCCGGTCCCACGTTCCGATGGCCACCCGCACGCCGCCGAGGACCCCGCGGCCCGCTCGGTGTGGTTGGCGGACGGTCGGCGGATGGGGTACGCGGAGTTCGGCGACCCGAACGGCGTGCCCGTCCTTTTCTTCCACGGCACGCCGGGGTCGCGGTTGTCGGGCGCGTTGCTGGCCGACCATGCCGAGGCCGCGGGCGTACGCCTGCTCGCACCCGATCGCCCCGGGTTCGGTCTCTCCAGCTTCCAGCAGGGCCACGGACGCCTCGAGTGGCCCCTGGACGTGGTGGAGCTCGCCGATGAGTTGGGCATCGAGCGATTCATCGCCCTGGGGTGGTCGGCCGGCGGGCCGTACGCACTCGCCTGCGCCGCCGTGCACCCCGACCGGGTGAGCGCCGTCGGGGTGCTGGCCGGAGTGGACAAACTGCGCCATCTCCATCCCAGGCTCGTCAAGAACCTGCTGAGCCTCCGCGTCGTCGGCGGGAACCCGGACCGGTGGTCCGATGCCGTCTCCCGGGCGTGGGTCCGGACCAAGAAGGCCGCCGGGAGCAGCATCGAGGCGACCCAGGCCGCCGCCTCGACGATCGCGGCGGGAATCCGGGAAGGGGTGCGGGAGAGCACGGTCGGCGTGCTCCACGAACTCCGTCTCCTCTCCCGCGACTGGGACTTCGACCCGGCGGACATCGCGGGAGTGCCGGTGCGGTTCTGGCACGGGCTCGACGACGCACTGATCTCGACGCGGCACGCGCGGACGCTGGCGGCGCGGATCCCGGGAGCCCAGGCGACGTACCTCCCCGAGGCCGGCCACGTGACCTTGCTCACCGTGCACGGCCGCGAGATTCTCACGGAACTCCGGAGATTGGCCACATAGACTGTCGGGGTGTCCGAGCCAGCTCTGGAGATCGATCGGATCTCCCTCAGCCGCGGCGGTCGAGCGATCCTGAACGAGCTCAGCCTGACCGGCGAAACCGGCCGGATCACCGCTCTCCTCGGCCCCAACGGCGCCGGCAAGACCACCACGATCCGCTGCTGCACGAGCCTGCTCACCCCCGATGCCGGGACGATCCGGATCCTCGGCAAGGACCCGTCGGCCGCCGCCGCCCAAGGCCTGGTCGGCGTCATGCCCCAGCACACCGGCGCCTGGTCCGGGATCCGCCCGCTGGAGTTGTTGCGCTATCTCGCCGGCCTGCACGCCCACGCACTTCCGGTGGACGAGCTGGCGGCGGAGCTGGGGTTGGATTCCTTCGCGAGTACGCCGTATCGCCGCTTGTCAGGGGGCCAGCAACAGCTCGTCAACCTCGCCGGCGCACTGATCGGGCGGCCCGCCCTCATCTTTCTCGACGAACCCAGCGCAGGCCTTGATCCCCATGTTCGCCGCCGCGTGTGGGACCTGCTGGGTCGCCTGCGGGCGGCCGGCCTGTCGATCCTGTTGACGACACATTCGATGAGCGAGGCGGAAGCGCTCGCAGACCACGTGTGGATCATCGATCGCGGCCGGGTCACGGCGTCCGGCACCGTCGGTGAACTGACGGCGACCCAGTCGCTGGAGGATCTGTTCCTCGAGGTCACCTCCGGAGATGCCCCATGAGCACGACGCTCGACTTCTCCCCCGCGCCGGGCGCCGCTCCGGCCGCCCGGCGCATCCTGACCCACGCCCGCACCGAGGCAACCCTGCTGATTCGCAATGGCGAGCAGTTGTTGCTGGCGCTGGTCATCCCGATCGGCATCCTCATCGGCGGCCGGTTCTTCGGCAGCCGCCTCGGCCTGGACCTCAGCGTGACGGCCCCGTCGGTCCTCGGCTTGGCCGTTCTTTCCTCTGGCTTCACCTCCCTGGCGATCAGCACAGGCTTCGAGAGGCGCTATGGCGTGCTCGAGCGACTCGCAGCCACCCCCCTCACCCGCACCGGCCTGCTGGTCGGGAAGGCGGTCGCCCTCCTCTGGGTGACAGGTGGCCAACTGGTGATCCTCGCCGTGGTGGCGCTCGCGCTGGGCTGGCGGCCGGTCTTCCACCCGCTCGCCGCACTCGTGGCGATCATCGCGATCGGGCTGGGACTGGTGGCGTACGCAGCGTGGGGACTCGTGCTCGCCGGAACGCTGCGCGCCGAGATCACGCTTGCGCTCGCCAACCTCGTCTATCTCACGCTGCTGGCGGCCGGTGCCGTGCTGGTGCCGGTCGCCAACTATCCGGGCCCGCTGCGGGCGACCGTCGAACTGGTGCCGACCGCGGCGCTCGGCGAGGCGCTGCGCGGGGCCTC
Source organism: Ammonicoccus luteus (assembly GCF_050880385.1). Lineage (NCBI taxonomy): Bacteria > Bacillati > Actinomycetota > Actinomycetes > Propionibacteriales > Propionibacteriaceae > Ammonicoccus > Ammonicoccus luteus. The sequence continues at coordinate 440,334 of NZ_JBNZCI010000003.1, read as the reverse complement.
CACAGGGACACCGCACTGGTGGACCCTGTTCGTCCTCCTCGTCTGGGCAGCGCTCGGACTGGTGCTTGCACGAAAGGTGTTCCGATGGATGTCCTGACGACCGGAGGTTCCTCCGTTGCCCCCGACTCCACGGTCGATCGCGGCGACAAAGGCTGGAAGACGCTCACGGCATGGTCCATCGCCTCGCTCGTCGGCAACATGGCGCTCATCCTCACGGGTGCCTTGGTGCGCCTCACGAAGTCCGGGCTCGGCTGCCCCACTTGGCCGAAGTGCACCGACGAGTCGTTCATTCCGGTGGGGATGGGGCTCCACGGGGCCATCGAGTTCGGCAACCGGCTGCTGACGTTCCTTCTGGTGGCGCTGGCGATCGGCACGTTCATCGCTGCCCTGTGGGTGCGGCACAACGGGCAACGCCGGCCGGACATCGTGCGCCTGTCGGTGATCGCCGCGCTCGGCATCCCCGCCCAGGCGATCATCGGCGGCATCACGGTGCTGACCCAACTCAATCCCTATGTCGTGGGCCTGCACCTGGTCGTGTCGGTGGCCCTCATCGTGATCCTCACTCTCCTCGTGCGGCGCGCCCGCCGGATCGGGCCGCGGCCTGCAACGCCACTGGGCCGACGCCTGGTCACCGCGAGTTTCTGGCTGATGATGGTCGTGATCGTGCTCGGCGTGCTCGTGACCGGCTCGGCCCCGCACGCGGGTGATGATGCCGCGATCCGCACGGGCTTCGACGTGGAGACCGTGGCCAAGATCCACGCCTGGGTGCTCTGGGCGACGCTCGCCGTCACCGCCGCCGCGTGGTGGGTGACCCGCGCGCGTCAGGTCGGGTGGCTGATCATCGCGTCCCTGTTCCAGGGGCTGGTGGGCTATTTGCAGTACTTCAACGGTCTTCCCATCTGGATCGTCGCGTTCCACATGATCGGCGTGGCGGTCATTGCTGCCATCGCCGGAAACATGTATTGGGCGCTGGGCACCAGGCCCCGCGAACACGTCGTGACCTCGCCGTGACACATAACTCTTGAGTCAAGGTCGAGAGTTTCTCGACCGAAAAGTCGACTCGGGCCGACAAGATCGTGATCGACGGCCCCGCCGCGTCTCCTTCCCCGGACTCGACGAAAAGAGATCACGATGCGCAAGCCCCTGAAGTCCCTTGCTGCTGCCACCGGCGCGGCATTCATCCTGGCGGCCGGTGCTGCGACCACCGCGTACGCCGCCCCGGCCAATCCCGACGGCACCACAGCCGGCGCGGAAGCGGTCCTGCACACCGTCGAGGATGGCGATGTTGCTCCTTACTGGACCGACATGATGGTCACCGCTCCGGGCAACGCCGGGACCCGCACCCAGACCTCCCCGTGGTCCTGCGGCAAGCTGCGCATGGACGGATGGGCGGATACGGCCAGCGCCGGCCAGTGGCGCGTCGCAGTGGGCGCCAGCTATGCCCTGCCGGTCGGCACGAACTTCGTGCTCCTCGCCGAAGGTGAGGGTTGGTCCGTTGCACCGTTCGAGGAGTTCGAGAGGTTCGGCACCCCGGGCGCCAACGTCTCCGTCGCCGATATGGCGGCACCCGAGGACGGCAGCCATCCTGCCTACACCTGGATCGCTGATCAGGACTCGGTCGACGTCACCTACTTCCCGGCCGAGGAAGGCGGGCCCAGCGCCATTCTCGTCCAGCTGACCGAGGGCATGGCCGCCAATGAGTACTTCAATCTCGCCTTCACGACCGCCATCGACCCGGCGCACTCGGCCGATGCGCCCGTGACGCTGCGCAACCTTGTGACCACGAATGTCACCTGCGAAACGCCGGAGCCCGAGCCGACTCCGACACCGACACCGACCCCGACGCCCGAACCGTCTATTCCGACGACCGGGCCGACCCCCGACGTCACGCACAAGCCCGCCAAGCCTCCGGTGAAGCACGTCAACTCCGGCGGGGTCGAAACCGGCGCCAGTGGCATCGCTGCCATGGCGTTGGGTGCTACGGCCCTCGGCGGTCTGGCCCTCTATGGCCGGAACCGCGCTAAGAAGTAACCCAACCGTGACACATAACTCTTGAGTCAAGGTCGAGAGTTATGTGCTGAAAAAACCTGTTTGAACCGACAGGATCAAACACAGGCGGAAAGCTCCGCCGCGTCTCCTTCCCCGGACTCGACGAAAAGAGATCACGATGCGCAAGCCCCTGAAGTCCCTCGTCGCCGCAACTGGCGCGGCGTTCATCCTGACCGCCGGCGTCGCGGCCCCCGCCCTCGCCGCCCCTGCCGATCCGCTCGGCACCAGCGAAAACGTGACCGTGGATCCGCAGGGCTTCCACGCGCTTGACATGCGCTACACCTTCCCGAGCGGTGGCGACACCCGCGGCTCAGGACCTTGGTCCTGTGGCCTGGCCCGGATCGACGGCTGGTCCACCGCAGGGAACCCGCAGTGGCGTCTCGCGTTCGGTGCCGCCTATGACATGCCCGACGGCTTCCTGGTGTCGATCCCCGCGAGCAGCAGCAACTGGACCATCGACGAATGGGAGGGCGACTTCGCCGGCTATGGGGCCGCCGGCACGAACCCGTCCCGGATGAACACCGACCCCACGTTTGACCTGTACGACGACACCAACCGCCAGTACAGCTACATGACGGGCCAGGCAGAGCGGGTGCACGTGACCCGCGCCGGCGACTACATCAATATCGACGTCGACAGCATGGCCAAGGATGAGTACTTCAACCTCACCCTCACCGGCACCCCGGTCGGTGACGTGTCCGACGGCGACTCGCTGAGTGCTACTGCCTCGGTGTTCGCCAGCTGCGAGGTCGAGGATGCCGCCACCGAGCCGCCCGCCTCGCCGAAGCCGCCGAAGAAGGTCAACTCCGGTGGTGTCGAAACGGGCGCGAGCGGACTCGCTGCGATCGCCCTCGGTGCGAGCGCCATCGGTGGCCTCGCGCTCTACGGGCGCAACCGCGCCAAGAAGTGACGCCCTGAGGCATCACAACTGACCCGCCACGACGGCCCGGGCGCTCCTGCAAAGGGGGCACCCGGGCCGTCGGCGTCTTCCCGGGCAGTACCCCGGCGAGTCACCGTGCGGCAACAATTCCGCGACGCTCCGTGGCGCTCCACGCCATACGGTGAGGCCGGCGTCACACTTGGTCCGTGCCCAGCGTGAAGAAGCCCTCCACTCGCCGCGCTCAGCCCAGCCCTTACAGCTATCGGATCAGCGCGGTCCTCGTCACGATCGTCGTGGTCGTCATCTCGTCGATCGTGTTGACGTCGTACGCCCAGGCGCGCCGGATCCCGGACAATGCGGGCGGCCCCAGCGCACCGACGGTCACGCGGATCCCCAGCCTCGGTCTGAGCGTGCCGACCTCACCCATCGTGGAGCAGGGCGCGGTGCTCGATCCCCCAGCCGATCCGCAGCGTGCGGGGTGGTGGGCCAGCGGGGCGCTGCCGGGCTCGAAGGAGGGCAGCGTCGTGATCACCGCGCACAAGTTGCATGGCGGCGGCGGCGCGTTCGACACCCTGGCCAAAGTCAAACGCGGCGCGCTGGTCACCGTCGACACCCAGGCGGGGGTCCAGAACTACGAGGTCGTGAGCATCGCCAACTACGACCGGGACGAGTTCGCCGAGAAGGCGGATGATCTCTTCCGCACCGACGACACGCCGCGGCTGGTCCTGATCACCTGTTACGACTGGAACGGCGATGACTGGAACGGCAACACCGTGGTGATCGCCCGCAGCAGCGCGTGAACCGGACCGCTGGCGGGTCCTGAATCAGAAGATCAGCGGATCGATCGCGGCGGCCAGGAAGACCAGCGCGAGATAGCTGTTGGACCAGTGGAACAGCCGCATGGGCTTGAGCGCCGCATCCGTGGCACCGGCGCGAGCCCGTCGCAGCAGGTTCACGGCCTCGACGAGGAAGACGGCACCGCTGAGGCCGGCGACGGCCGGATAGAGCCAGCCGGTGCCGGCTGCCGGCCACAGCGTCAACGACACCGCGACCATAAGCACCGAATAGATCAGGATCCGCAGCGCAACCCGCGGTGCGGACATCACCACCGGGAGCATCGGCACACCGGCGTTGGCGTAGTCCTCCCGATAGCGGAACGCCAGCGCCCACGTGTGCGGCGGGGTCCACAGGAAGACGATCAGGAACAGGATCAGCGGCGGCAGACCGATCGACCCGGTCACCGCCGTCCAGCCGATCAGCGGCGGGAAGCAGCCCGCGATGCCGCCCCAGACAATGTTCTGGGACATGTTCCGCTTGAGCCACATGGTGTAGACGAGCACGTAGAACGCGTTCGCCGCGAGAGCCAGGAACGCCGACAGCCAGTTGACGAAGAACCCGAAGAGCAGCGTCGCGGCGACGCCGAGCACGATCCCGAACATCGTGCCGTGCAACGGCTGCACTTGGTGGCGCGGCATCGGACGGCGACGCGTGCGCCGCATTTTCTCGTCGATGTCGCGATCCAGCACGCAATTGAAGACGTTGGCGCTGCCTGCGGCGAGCGTGCCGGCGACAAGGGTCCAGAGAACCAGCATGAGGTTGGGCACCCCGCCGGCCGCGAGGAACATCGCCGGCGCTGTGGTGACCAGGAGAAGCTCGATGATCCGAGGCTTGGTGAGGGCCACGTAGGCCTTGACGACGTCGACCCACGTGGCGGCCTCAGCCGGGGTCGATGCAGTCAGCGGAGTGGTTTCGACCTGCAAGCGGGACACAAGACCTTCTTCGACTTCCGGCGACACGGGATCTCCGGGCGCAGAGCGATCCCGGGTGACCGTGGCAGTCTACGCCAGCCCGCCCCCTGACAGGGGAATTCATGTCACCGATCGGGCATTCAGGCGGAGCCCCACCGGAAAGGCCGTGGCAGTAGGGTGTGACTTGGTGCACCCGGCCAAGCGCGGGGTGAACCGCATGGCGCCGCAATCGAGAGGAATTCGCGTGACTGCAAGCACCTACCCGGCCGGCTGGACCGAGCTCGACACCCGGGCCGTTGACACCGCCCGCCTCCTGGCAGCGGATGCAGTGCAGAAGGTCGGCAACGGCCACCCCGGCACCGCGATGAGTCTCGCGCCCGCTGCGTACTTGCTGTTTCAGAAGGTGATGCGCCACAACCCGAGCGACACCGAATGGCCCGGCCGCGACCGGTTCGTGCTGTCCTGTGGCCACTCGTCGCTGACGCTGTACAACCAGCTGTATCTCGGCGGCTTCGGCCTGGAGCTGGACGACCTGAAGGCGCTGCGTACTTGGGGTTCGCAGACCCCGGGGCACCCGGAATATCAGCACACCGCGGGCGTCGAGACCACCACGGGCCCCTTGGGCACGGGCGTCGCCAACGCGGTCGGCATGGCCATGGCCGCCCGGCGCAAGCGCGGCATGTTCGACCCGGACGCCGCCCCCGGCCAGTCCATTTTTGACCACGAGGTCTATTGCCTGGCGTCCGACGGTGATCTGCAGGAGGGCGTGTCCAGCGAGGCTTCCTCGCTAGCGGCCACCCAACGCCTCGGCAACCTGACCCTTATCTGGGACGACAACCGCATCTCGATTGAGGACGACACCCAGATCGCCTTCACCGAGAACGTGTCCGCCCGTTACGCCGCCTATGGCTGGCATGTCCAGACGGTCGACTGGGTCGGTGACGGGGAGTACGCCGAGGATCTCGCTGCCCTCAACGACGCGCTGGAGGCCGCCAAGCAGGTGACCGACCGTCCCAGCTTCATCCAGCTCCGCACGATCATCGCGTGGCCCGCCCCGAAGCTACAGGGCACCGGAAAATCCCACGGCGCGGCCCTCGGCGACGAGGAGGTCGCTGCGACGAAGAAGATTCTCGGCTTCGACCCCGACCAGAGCTTCGAGGTCAGCGACGAGGTCATCAAGCACACGCGCGGGCTGATCGAGCGGGGCAAGCAGGCGCAGGCGGAATGGCAGCAGCAGTTCGACGCGTGGCGCGCGGCGAACCCCGAGCGCGCCGAACTCTTCGACCGGCTTGGCGGCCGCACGTTGCCGGAGGGCTGGGACGCCGACCTGCCGGTCTTCGAGGCCAGCGAAAAAGGCGTGGCGACGCGGGCGGCCTCGGGCGAGTTCCTGACCGCTGCAGCGAAGACGTTGCCGGAGCTGTGGGGCGGTTCGGCCGACCTCGCCGGCTCCAACAACACCTCGCCGAAGGGCGAGCCGAGCTTCCTGCCCGAGGACCGTCAGTCGGAGATGTTCTCCGGCAACGAATACGGCCGCGTCCTCCACTTCGGCATCCGCGAGCACGCCATGGGCGCGATCATGAACGGCATTGCCCAGCACGGCAGCACGCGCGTGTATGGCGGCACATTCATGGTGTTCTCGGACTACATGCGCCCGCCGGTCCGGCTCGCGGCGCTGATGGGTCTCCCGGTGACGTATGTCTGGACCCACGACTCCGTCGGCGTCGGCGAGGACGGCCCCACTCACCAGCCGGTCGAGCACCTCAGCGCTCTGCGCGCGATTCCCGGGCTCGATGTGGTCCGTCCCGCTGACGGCAATGAGACAGTGGCCGCGTGGCGCACGATTCTGGACCACACCGACCGACCGGCAGCGCTGGCCCTCACCCGGCAGAACGTGCCGACGTTCCCGCGTGGCACCGACGGTTTCGCCGACGTGGCCGGCGTCGCCAGGGGTGGGTATGTCCTGAAGGACTGTGCCGGGACCCCCGACGTCGTCCTGATCGCGACGGGTTCGGAGGTGCAGTACGCGGTCGCCGCCGCCGAACGACTCACGGCCAAGGGCACGCTGGCCCGGGTGGTGTCCATGCCGTGCCGGGAGTGGTTCGACGAACAGGATGACGCCTATCGCGAGTCGGTCATCCCGCCGAACGTCAAGGCCCGGGTCAGCGTCGAGGCCGGCATCGCGATGTCCTGGCAGGACCTGCTCGGCGATGCCGGGCGCAGCGTGAGCCTCGAGCACTACGGTGCTTCGGCGGCGGGGAGCCTCCTGTTCGAGAAGCTCGGCTTCACTGCTGACGCGGTCGTGGCGGCCGCGGAGGCATCCATTGCTGCCGCCCGCACGCCCACCGGTGCCCTCCCCCGCCGTGCCGCGGGGCGGGTCGGGACCGCGGACCGACACGTGGTGGACTGATCCCGAGCCCACGCACACCCATCCATCGGATTCCGTGAGGAGAACCATGAACCCGCGCCTCAAGAACCTTGCCGACGCCGGTGTCTCGATCTGGCTGGACGACCTGTCCCGTCAGCGGCTGACCTCAGGCAACCTGGCCAGGATGGTCACCGAGAGCTCGGTGAGCGGCGTCACCACCAACCCGACCATCTTTGCGGCCGCGCTCGCCCAGGGCGACTCCTATGACGAGCAGGCGCGCGAGCTGAAGGCTTCCGGCGCCGACCTCGATGCGACCATCAAGGCACTCACCACGACTGATGTTCGGGATGCCTGCGATCTGTTCGCCGACATCTATGCGAACTCCGGTGGTTACGACGGTCGGGTGTCGATCGAGGTCGAGCCGGGCCTTGCACGGGACACCGCTGCGACAGTGGCTCAAGCCGAGGAACTGGCCGGGATGGTGGGCCGGGACAACGTGCTCATCAAGATCCCCGCGACCGTCGAAGGGCTGCCCGCGATCACCGCGACGATCGCCAAGGGCATCTCCGTCAACGTGACGCTCATCTTCGCTCTGGACCGCTATGACGCGGTGATCGATGCCTACCTCACCGGTTTGGAGCAGGCGGCCGAGAACGGCGTGGATCTCTCCACGATCCATTCCGTTGCCTCGTTCTTCGTCTCCCGCGTGGACAGCGAGGTCGACAAGCGCCTCGAGGCCATCGGCACCGACGAGGCACGGGGTCTCAAGGGCAAGGCGGGAGTCGCCAACGCGCGGTTGGCGTACGAGCTCTATGCGAACCGGTTCGCCGAACCCCGCTTTGAGGCGCTCAAGGCCAAGAGCGCGAACCAACAGCGCCCGCTGTGGGCTTCGACGGGTGTCAAGGATCCCGCCTATCCCGACACGATGTATGTCGCGGACCTCATCGCCGCGCCCTGCGTGAACACCATGCCGGAGAAGACGATGCAGGCGTTCGCCGACCACGGCGAGGTTGCCGGCGACACGATCTCGGGCAACCTCGACGATGCCCGTGCCACCATGGCTGCGCTCGCATCGGCGGGGGTCGACATGGCAGATGTCGTGCAGGTCCTGGAGGACGAAGGCGTCGACAAGTTCGTGGTGAGCTGGGACGAGCTGGTCGTCACGGTCCGAGGTGCGCTGGACCGTCTGTGAACGGACCAGGACCGGCGAGCTGACAGGAAGGACGTCGATGGCCACCATCGTGACCTGCCAGGACCGGGCTGGAGTCGCACAGACCGTCGCGCGGCGGCTGGCGGCATTCGTGGAACGCCGTCAGATCGACCCGCGCCACGTCGTGCAGCTGTGCCTCACCGGCGGGCGGATCGCCAACGACGTCTATGGCGCGATCGCGCACGAGGAACCCTGCGGGATCGACTGGTCCCGGTTGGCGTTGTGGTGGGGCGATGAGCGATTCGTGCCGGCCGGCAGCCCCGACCGCAATGCGGGTCAGAGTCTTTCGGTGCTGGCACGCACCATCCCGCTCGACCGCACCCGGGTGCATCCCATGCCGTCGGCGGGCGCAGGATCCGACGATCTCGCCGGCGCTGCACAGCACTATGCAAGCGAGTTGGGTGACACCGAGTTCGACCTGTGTCTCCTGGGCATGGGCGAGGACGGCCATGTGGCGTCTCTCTTCCCTGGGCACCCGGCCTTCAGCCCGCAGACGACGAGACGGGTCGTGGGGGTCACAGACTCCCCGAAGCCACCACCGGAACGGATCTCCCTGACGCTGCCCGTCATCAACGCCAGCCGTGAGGTCTGGCTGCTGGTCGCCGGCCGGGAAAAGGCAGCGGCGGCCGCCCGGGCCATCAACGGGGACGCCACCCTCCCGGCCGGCCATGTCGCAGGCCGCGAGCGCACGGTCTGGTTTCTCGACCAGGAGGCTGCTGCCGAGATCGCCGACTCGTGAGGCCGACTCGTGAGGTCAGTAGATGACTTCGCCTCGTGCGCGCCGCTGGCGCAGCATCTCGAGGGCCTCTGTCAGAATCGCGTCCGCCTCCGAGTCGGAGCGCCGCTCCTTCACATAGGCCAGGTGGGTCTTGTAGGGCTGGATCTTCGGCGGAGGCGGCGGGTTCTCCGAATCCAGGTTGGCGGGGAGGCCGCAGCGCGGGCAGTCCCACTGCTCCGGCACCTGGGCGTCAGCCGCGAACGCCGGCCGCGTCTCGTGCCGGTTGGAGCAGAAGTAGGAGACATACAGCCGCGGCGCGGCATCTCCCCGTTCGGCTTCGCCCATGGGGCCGGCTCCGACACGGCTGCCACGAATGGCACTCCCACCTACCACAGTTGATCTCCCTCGATGGTTGGGCCGGCACCAGCCGGTCTTTTGTCCCGGCCGCACTGCCGGGCTTGTGTTGCCCCGAGGCCCTCGGGACGATGTTGTGGCCTGCTCGCGGATGGACCTTCCGGGTCAGGTGGTGAAGCGATAGAGCGCCAGCAGGCCGAGAATGCAGGCCAGCCAGATCAACCCGACGATGATCGTCAACCGGTCGAGGTTGCGCTCCGCGATCGAGGTCCCGCCCAACGCGGTCGACATGCCGCCGCCGAAGAGATCGGACATGCCACCGCCGCGACCCTTGTGCAACAACACCGTCAGCGCGAGCATGAGGCTGGTGATAACCAGCAGCACGGACAGCGTCACGATGGGCCACGACATGGCCAGGGGCGCAAGAATCACGGCGCAACTTTAACCCCCGGGCCCCCGATTCCCAAACATGCGCCAAGCGTCGGACGGGTCGAGTTGTCCGCACATGACAGAGCCGCGGTGTCGCGCTGGATTCTCCCTTGGAGAAACCCCGCCGGCGATCACCGCGGCTCGTGCGAGTGCGGTCAGGCGTAGAACATGGCGATCTTCGCGAACTCGTCGGCCTTCAGGCTCGCGCCGCCGACCAGGCAGCCGTCGACATCGGGCATGGCCATGATGTCGGCGACGTTGTCGCCCTTGACCGAACCGCCGTACTGGATCCGGACAGCGTCCGCGACATCGATATGCCGCTCCTCAGCGATGAACCGACGGATGGCCCCGCACACCTCCTGAGCGTCGTCAGGGGTCGCGACCTCACCGGTGCCGATCGCCCAGACGGGCTCATAGGCGATCACGATCGTGGCCAATTGCTCCGACGGCAGACCCCGCAGGGACCCCTGCACCTGCTCCAGGGTGTAGGGCACGTGGGCGCCCTCCTTGCGGATGTCGAGCCCCTCCCCCACGCACACGATCGGGATCATGCCGTGGTCCAGGACCTTGGTGACCTTCTCGCGCACGATCGCGTCGCTCTCGGCGTGGTACTGACGCCGCTCGGAGTGACCGACGACCACGTACTTGCAGTTGAGCTTGGCCAGCATCGCCGCGGACACCTCACCGGTGTAGGCACCGGAGTCGTGCGTGGAGACATCCTGGGCGCCGTAGCCGATGGGCAGCTTGTCCCCTTCGACGAGCGTCTGCACCGTCCGGAGGTCGGTGAACGGGGGGAGCACCACGACCTCCGACCGCTCAGCGTCGTGGTCGAGATCCTTGAGCGTCCAGGCCAACTTCTGGACCAGACCGTTGGCCTCGACATGGTCGAGGTTCATCTTCCAGTTGCCCGCCATCAGCGGCAGGCGCATCTTCTGCGTCACGTTCACGTCCTTCTTCGGGATCAGTTGTCGGCCAGGGCGGCCAGGCCGGGCAGTTCCTTGCCCTCGAGGTATTCGAGGGAGGCGCCACCGCCGGTGGAGATATGGCCGAAGTCGTCGTCGGCGAACCCGAGCGCGCGCACCGCGGAGGCGGAGTCGCCGCCGCCCACGACGGACAGTCCGTCGACCTTGGTGAGTGCCTCGGCGACCTCACGGGTGCCGTTGGCGAACGCCGCCATCTCGAACACGCCCATCGGGCCGTTCCAGAACACCGTGTGGGCGCTGCGGATGACGTTGGCGAAGGCCTGGGCGGATTCGGGGCCGATGTCAAGGCCCATCTGGTCGGCGGGCATCTCGTCGGCAGCCACCACGGTGGCCGGGGCGTCCGCCTTGAACTCGGGCGCGACGACGACGTCGGTCGGCAGGATGATCTCCTTGCCGAGCTTGTCCGCCTCGGCCAGATAGTTCTTGCAGGTCTCGACCTGGTCCTCCTCGAGCAGGGAGGTGCCGACTTCGTGGCCCTTCGCCTTGAGGAACGTGAACAGCATGCCGCCGCCGATGACGAGAGTGTCCGCGGTCTTGAGGAGGTTGTCGATGACCTTCAGCTTGTCGGAGACCTTGGATCCGCCGAGCACCACGACATAGGGGCTCTTGGTCTCGGTGGTCAGCTGCTTGAGGACCTCGACCTCCTTCTCGACCAGCTTGCCCGCGGCGTTGGGGAGCAACTTGGCGACGTCATAGACCGACGCCTGCTTGCGGTGCACCACACCGAAACCGTCGGAGACGAACACGTCGGCACCCAGGCCGGCGTACTTATTCGCGAGCTCCACCCGCTCCGCTTCGTCCTTCGACTCCTCGGCGGGCTCATAACGGACGTTCTCGCACATCATCACGTCGCCGTCGCTCAGGCCAGCGGCAAGCTGCTGAGCGGACTCCCCCACCACATCGGTGGCAAGTTGGACGTCCTGGCCGAGGAGTTCACCGAGCCGCTTCGCCGCGGGCGCGAGCGAGAACTCGGGCTTGACCTGACCCTTGGGGCGGCCGAGGTGGGCCAGCACGATGACAGCGGCACCGGCCTCCCGCAGCGCGTTGAGCGTCGGGACCGACGCGCGGATGCGACCGTCGTCGGTGATCTTGTCGCCGTCCAGCGGGACGTTGAGGTCGCAACGGATGAGGACCTTCTTGCCGGACAAATTGCCGAGGTCGGAGATCGACTTCACCTTTGAGCCTTTCCTTCGAGTGGTGATCAATCAGTGGTCTTTCGGGCGTGCGCCGGGACGCCGACGGGGCCGCCGCTGGTGCGAACGGCCCCGTCGGTCAGTGGGTCACACGGGTCACGCTCAGAGCTTGGAGCCGACCAGGTTGGTCAGGTCGACGAGGCGGCAGGAATAGCCCCACTCATTGTCATACCACCCCAGCACCTTCACCAGGTTGCCGGAGACCTTGGTCAACTGGGCGTCGAAGATGCACGACGCCGGATCGGTCTCGATGTCCTTGGAGACGATCGGGTCCTCGGTGTAGACGAGGACGCCCTTCATCGGGCCTTCGGCGGCCTTCTTGATCGCGGCGTTGACCTCGTCGACGCTGACCTCGCGGCTGGCCTCGAAGGTGAGGTCGGTGGCAGAACCGGTGGGGGTCGGCACACGCATGGCATAACCGTCGAGCTTGCCCTTGAGCTCCGGGAGCACCAGCGACACAGCCTTGGCGGCACCCGTGGTGGTCGGGACCATGTTCAGGGCGGCGGCGCGGGAACGACGGAGATCCTTGTGCGGACCGTCCTGGAGGTTCTGATCCTGCGTGTAGGCGTGGATGGTGGTCATCAGGCCCTTGACGATGCCGATCTCGTCGTTGAGGGCCTTCGCCATCGGCGCCAGGCAGTTGGTGGTGCAGGAGGCGTTGGAGATGATCGTGTGGTTGGCCGGATCGTATTTGTCGTCGTTGACGCCCATGACGATCGTGATGTCTTCGTTCTTCGCCGGAGCGGAGATGATGACCTTCTTGGCACCGGCGTCGATGTGGGCCTGGGCCTTGGTCGCGTCGGTGAAGATGCCGGTCGACTCGATCACGATGTCCGCACCGAGGTCGCCCCACGGCAGCTTGGCCGGATCGCGCTCTGCGAACGCCTTGAAGGTCTTGCCACCTGCAGTGATGGACTCGTCGTCATAGGTGACGTCGCCGTCGAAGCGACCCAGGATGGAGTCGTATTTGAGCAGGTGGGCAAGGGTCTTGTTGTCGGTCAGGTCATTGACGCCGACGACCTCAATGTCGGCACCGGTCTCGACCAGGGCGCGATAGAAGTTTCGGCCGATGCGGCCGAAGCCGTTGATTCCAACCTTGACGGTCATGTGCTTGCTGCTCCTTCGGGGCTGCTGCGCACGCCACCATTCGACCAGGTGGGTGCTCGGACACTGTCACCCTATCGAAGCACTTCCGGAGCTAGCGCACCGGGAGTTGGAGAAGATCCGCGATGTGATATCGCCGGTTCGTTCCCTGCCGGACGGGCGGGAAACCGGCGATCCACCGGAGCCTCACTCGTCGAGCATGTCCGGGGAGAGGCTGGCCTCCGTGGTCGGAATGCCCAGATCGACCGCCCGCTTGTCCGCGGTGGCAAGCAGCCGTCGGATCCTCCCGGCCACGGCATCCTTCGTCAGTGGCGGCTCATGGAGCTGGCCCAGTTCCTCGAGCGATGCCTGCTTGTGCTCGATGCGCAGCACGCCCGCCGCCCGCAGGTGTTCGGGCACGTCCGCGCCGAGGATCTCCAGCGCACGCTCCACGCGCGCGGCGGCCGCGACGGCCGCCCGGGCCGAACGCCGCAGGTTGGCGTCGTCGAAGTTCGCAAGCCGGTTCGCCGAGGCACGCACCTCACGTCGCTTGCGGCGCTCCTCCCAGATCTTGAGGCATTCCACCGCCCCCAAGCCCGTCAGCATCGACGCAATCGCGTCGCCGTCCCGGATCACCACCCGGTCGACGTTGCGGACCTCGCGGGCCTTCGCAGGGATCTCCAGCCGACGAGCGGCCCCGACCAGGGCGAGTGCGGCCTCCGGCCCCGGACAGGTGACCTCGAGCGACATCGAGCGGCCGGGCTCGGTCAGCGAGCCATGGGCGAGGAATGCGCCCCGCCACGCGGCGATGCAGTCGCAGGTGCCGCCGCTGACCACTTGGGCGGGCAGACCGCGGGCGGGCCGGCCGTTGCTGTCGATCAGCCCGGTCTGGCGCGCCAAGGCCTCACCGTCACGGAAGACCCGGACGACATAGCGGGTGCCCCGCCGGATTCCGGAACCGTTGACCACCACCATGTCCGACTCGTGGCCGAACACATCGAGGATGGCCGTGCGCAGGCGCCTTGCCGCGACCCCGGTGTCGAGTTCGGCTTCGATGACGATGCGACCGCCGGCCAGGTGCAGTCCACCCGCGAACCGCAGTGTCGCCGCGACCTCCGCACGCCGGCAGCACGGCTTGGTCACGGGGACCGTCGCCAACTCGGCCTTCACCTGCTGGGTCAGCGCCATGTCTCTCCTCCAGCTCGTCCGGGGCACGCAGATCTGCGCCCGTGAAGCCTACCCAACCTCACAGAAACTCTTGTTGACCAATGGTCAGACCCCCATGACTTCGGCATAAATCGACGCCAGGCGCAGCGGGTCGTGCCGTGGGGTGCCGTCGCGCAGGGCCAAGTCCGCGAGGACGAGGCGAGCGCCGAGCGACTGGGCGTACGCCGGCAGGTGCCGGTCGTCCCGCGCGAACGAGGCGTCCGCGACGATCGTGTCCAGGCGCAGACGAGGCGCGTGATCAGCCAGGATCTCGACGTGCTGGGATGCCGAATAGCCGTCGGTCTCGTCGGCCGGCCGGAGGTTGAGGGTGAGGATGCGTTTGGCGGGGGTCTGCACCAGCGCCTCCGCGATCTCGGGGACCAGCAGGTGCGGGATCACGGACGTGAACCAGGAGCCGGGCCCCAGGACGACGAAGTCCGATGCCGCGATCACCTCGAGCACTTCCGGCCGGGCCGGTGGATCGGCGGGCTCGAGCCGCACCCCCCGGACTTCGCCGCTCGTCTTGGCGGCCTGGGACTGACCGCGGATCTCCGAGATCTCGTCGGGTTGCATCGGGTCGAGGCCGATCACCTCGGCCACGATGTCGAGCGGCACCGAGGACATCGGCAGCACCCTGCCCTTGGCATTCAGCAACTCCCCCACCAGGTCGAGCCCCGCGACGGCGTCACCGAGTTTCTCCCAGAGTCCCGCGATCAGCAGATTGCCGATCGCATGGCCGCCGAGCGCGCCCTCGCCGCCGAACCGGGACTGGAGCACGTCCGCCCACGTCCGGCCCCAGTGGTCG
This sequence comes from Ammonicoccus luteus, assembly GCF_050880385.1. Taxonomy (NCBI): domain Bacteria; kingdom Bacillati; phylum Actinomycetota; class Actinomycetes; order Propionibacteriales; family Propionibacteriaceae; genus Ammonicoccus; species Ammonicoccus luteus. The sequence goes on along the minus strand of NZ_JBNZCI010000003.1, from coordinate 425,311 downwards.
TCACCGCACAAAGCCGCCAAGGCCATCCGGAGATCACCGGGCGGGAGACAATCGAATTCCGCGCGCAGCCGGCCGGAGGAGCCACCGTCGTCGGCCACGGTGACCACTGCGGTGAGCCTGTCGGTCACTCTGCGGAGCGCCGAGAGCGATGCCGCCAGACCGTGGCCGCCGCCGAACGCGGTGACCCCGGGGAGACGGTCGAACGCCAGATCGAACCGATGCCTCATTCCTTGCCCACATCCCGGTGCAGGACCTTCGTCGGCATCCCGATCGCGCGCAGCCTGCGACCGAATTCCTCGGCCATGGCCGTCGACCGGTGTTTGCCGCCGGTGCAGCCGATCGCCACCGTTGCGAACCGTTTGTTCTCGTTCAGGTAGCCCTCCGCCACCGTCACCATGAGTTCCTCCAACTGCTGCAGGAACGGGCCGGCTGCAGGCTGTCGCAGCACATATTCACTCACCGGCTGGGACAGACCCGTCTGGGGCCGCAGCTCCGGGACCCAATGCGGGTTGGGCAGGAACCGGACGTCGATCACCATGTCGGCATCCACGGGGAGCCCGTTCTTGAACCCGAAGGACATGATCGTGACGCGCAACCGGTCCGAGCTCTCCCCCGCGTACGCATGGGTCACGCGGGACGTCAGCTGATGCACGTTCATGCGACTGGTATCGATGACGAGGTCTGCGGCCGCGCGGAGGGTCGCGAGCAGTTCCCGTTCCCGCCGGACACCGTCCAACAACCGGCCATCCCCTTGGAGCGGGTGCGGCCTGCGCGACGACTCCTGCCGGGCGACGATCACGTCGTCGGACGCCTCCACGAACAGAATCTCGGGCGTCGTGCCGGCGACCTCCAGTTCCGCGAACACGCCGGGCAGTTCCTCGAACAGCGTCCGCCCACGGACGTCCAGCACGACTGCGAGGCGGGTGATGCCTTCCGCACGGACCGTGTCATGCAGCCGGGACACCATGACGGGCGGGAGGTTGTCCACGACATACCACCCCAAATCCTCCAGCGCATGAGCGGCGGTGCGGCGGCCGGCCCCGGACATGCCGGTCACGATGACCAGCCGGACATCCTCCGCGGGATGCACCGGACCGGTCGCCGGAGTGGGATCAGGGGCGCTCGACACGGGGCCCATTATGGGCCAAGCCGCCTCATTCCACCTCGGCACCCGCACTCGGGAGCGTCGTCGAGTCGATCACCTCGCCTGTCGTGACGTTGATGGCAACCGGTTCCGAAGTGCCGCCGAGCGCTGCCTTGACCGCCTCCGCGGTGCGTTCGCCGAAGCCGGGCAAGGCCGCAATCTCGGCGACCTCGGCCGCCCGCAGCTTGCGCAGTGAGCCGAAGTGTTTGAGCAGGGTCCGCCGCCGCACCTCGCCGAGGCCGGGCACGTCGTCCAGCGCCGACTCGACCATGGAGCGGGTCCGGCGGCCGCGGTGATGGGTGATGGCGAAGCGATGCGCTTCATCACGCAGTCGCTGCAGCAGATAGAGGCCCTCGCTCGTGCGGGGCAGGATCACCGGCCACTCCTCCCCCGGGAGCCAGACCTCCTCGAGTCGTTTCGCCAACCCGCACAGCGCGACACCGGTGATCCCGAGTTCAGTCAGTGCGTCGGCCGCGGCCTTCACCTGGGGCGGGCCGCCATCGACCACGACGAGCGCTGGAGCGTACGCAAATTTCAGCGCCTTGCCGGTCGACGGATCGATCAGCGAGCCGCTGTCGGCGGCCGCGATCGTGGCGCGGTCATCGAGAAACCGCCGAAAGCGCCGGGTGACCACCTCATGCATGGAGGCGACATCGTTTTGTCCCTCGACCCCGCGAACGATGAACCGGCGATATTCGCTCTTGCGCGGCAGCCCGTCCTCGAACACGACCATCGATCCGACCACCTCAGTCCCCTGCAGGTTGGAGATGTCGAAGCACTCGATGCGCAGGGGCGGCTCGTCGAGTCCCAGCGCGTCGGCGAGTTCCTCCAGTGCCCGGTTGCGGGTGGTCAGATCGGAGGCCCGTTTGGTCTTGTGCCGGACGAGCGCCTCCCGGGCGTTCTGGGCAACGGTGTCCAGGAGCGTACGCTTGTCGCCCCGTTGCGGGACACGGATCCGGACCCGGGCACCGCGGCGGCTGGACAGGACCTCCTCGACCGCCTGCGCCGACGGCGGGAGCTGCGGCACCAGCACCTCCCGCGGGATGGCCTGGCCCGCGCCCTCGCGGATCTCGTCGTTATAGAGCTGCTGCAGGAACGTTTCCACCAGCTCCGGGGTCTCCGCGTCGTCCACACGGTCGGCGACCCAGCCGCGTTCGCCGCGGACCCGGCCGCCACGGACGTGGAAGATGCGGACCGAGACCTCGAGGGGGTCCTCGGCGAGCGCGATGACATCGGCGTCCGTGCCGTCGCCGAGCACGATCGCGTTCGCCTCGGTCGCCTTGCGCAGAGCCAAAATGTCGTCGCGCAGCCGCGCCGCGAGCTCGAACTCCTCCGCCTCCGCTGCCTCCAGCATCCGCTTCTCCAGCCGCTTCATCATCGCCGTCGACTGCCCCGCCATGAACTGGCAGAAGTCGGCGACGATTTCGCGGTGCTCCTCGGCGTTGACCCGCCCGACGCAGGGCGCCGCGCATTTGTCGATGTAGCCCAGCAGACACGGCCGCCCGGACGCCTGCGCACTGCGGAACGTGCCGTTGGAGCACGAGCGCATCGGGAAGACCCGCAGCAGAAGGTCGACGGTCTCGCGAATCGCCCATGCATGGGAATAGGGACCGAAATAGCGGGTCCCCCTGCGCCGGGCGCCGCGCCCGACGAAAACGCGGGGGAACTCCTCCGACCAGGTGACGGCCAGCCAGGGATAGGACTTGTCATCGCGGTATTTCACGTTGAACCGCGGGTCGAACTCCTTGATCCACGAGTATTCGAGTTGCAGCGCCTCGACCTCGGTCTGCACGACGGTCCATTCGACGCGCGCCGCAGTGGTGACCATGCGCCGGGTGCGCTCGTGGAGGTTCGCCGGATCCGCGAAATAGGAGTTGAGCCGATTCCGCAGGTTCTTTGCCTTGCCGACGTAAAGCACGGTGCCCGCCTCGTCCCGGAAGCGATAGACACCGGGACCGATGGGGATGGACCCGGGATCGGGGCGATAAGTGGACGGATCGGCCATGCGCCCCACAGTAATCACCCGCACCGACAGTGGTCCTCCGTCGCACGGGCCGGCCTTGGAAGTACGCTGGGCACCAGCCGACCACGTGCCTTGAGGAGTGCCGCCATGACCGAGTCCAGCCCCACCACGCCGACGTCGTCCGGCCCGTCCCGCCGGCAGGTGCTGCGCGGTGGCGCCGCGGTCGTCGCTGGGGTCGGTGCCGCTGCGACGCTGAGCGCCTGCGCAGGCGGCTCGGCGGGCGGGGCCACGGCGGAGGGCCCCCGCACGCTGGACAATCCTGTCACCGTCCCCAAGACCGAGGTGCCCGTGGGCAGTGGCGTGATCAAGCCCGACGAACGGTTGGTGGTGACCCAGCCGGCCGAGGGCGAGTTCCACGCATTCTCCGCGGTGTGTCCCCATCAGGGCTGCCTCGTGTCCCTGATCCGGAACGACTCGATCGTGTGCGCCTGCCACACGTCGCTGTTCGCGCTCACCGACGGCAGCCGCGTCTCCGGACCTGCCCAGACTGGTTTGCCGGCCCTCAAGGTGACCGACGACGGCGACAACGTCCGCGTCGGGTGACAGCCGGTCTGGTGGGCAACCGGACAACACGGCGCGGACCTGCCGTGCCACGTTCGCCGGGCCCCGTGCTACCCCTCCACACCCCACCGTTCGCGCCGCCGACCCGACCCATGCGGGTCACGGCGGTGCTCAACCCGATCAAGCCACAGGCGCGGGAAGCCCGCACCGAACTGCAGACGGCCTGTTCCGAAGCCGACTGGCCCGCGCCCGTGATCGTGGAAACCACGATCGACCGACCGGGCGGACCACAGGCGCAGGAAGCCGTCGAGGATGGTGCCGAGCTCGTGATCGCGATGGGCGGCGACGGCACTGTGCGAGAGGTCGCGCACGGGGTGGCCGGCACCGGCGTCCAGTTCGGGGTAGTCCCACTGGGCACCGCCAATCTGTTCGCCCGCAACATGGGGATCCTGCCGAACAGGCTCGGCGTGACGGTCCGCATGGCACTGCACGGCATGCTGGCCCGCGTCGATCTCGGCTTGGCGACGTTCCGGGAGTTCGCCGGAGTCGGGCCGTGGTCGGGCGACCTGCCGTTCCTCGTCATGGCCGGCATCGGCCAAGATGCACGGACGGTGGTCGAGACCCGGGACGGGCTGAAGGGCCGGTTGGGTTGGCTTGCATACATGGAGTCGGGCGCCCGTCACATGCTCAGCTCCTCCATCCGGATGCGGGTCAGCACCGACGACGCCGCGCCGGAGGAGATCACCGCCTGGACCGTGCTCGCCGGCAACTGCGGCCGCATCCCGGCCGGCATCGAAGTGTTCCCGGACGCTGTCGTCGACGACGGCCAACTCGACATCCTGCAGGCGCGGATCGATTCGCCCCTGCGCTGGGTCGGCGTCGCAGCCCAGGGGCTGTTCAAGTTGCGGAACAACGTCTCCGGTCTGCATTACCATCCGGCTGCCGAAGTGACCGTGATCCCGGAGGTGGCAGTGCCCATCCAACTCGACGGGGACGCCTATCTTCCGGTCGGCGAGGCCCGGTTCCGGGTCTGGCCCCGAGCCCTGCTGCTCCGCCTGCCACCCGGGAGGATCCGATCGTGACGGATTTCGGAGTTCTCGCCGCGCTGTTGGCCGGACGGCCCGACCCGGTCGAGGGCGAGGCCGTGCTCGATCTGCTCCGCAGTGCCGATAGCGAAGACCTCAACCGGTTTCTCCGCGAGGTGAGCGGACCGGCGCTGTTCGCGGGCGTCGACCCCGGCACCCGGACCGAACTGAGTGAGCTGCTCGGTCGCCGCCGGCGGGACGAGTTGGCTCCCGACACCCTCGCCCGCGTCGTGCACGGCCTGCAGTCCCAACGGCGGACGACGCTTCGGGACGCCGTGCTGGTCGAGATCCTGCTGAGCCGCAGCGGCACGGAGCTCACCCGCTTGAAGAACTTCATCAACACGGCCGAGGACCATCAGGATCTCGAGGATCTCGTCTATGTCGATCTCCACGAGCACGACCGGGACCGAGTGCTCGCGCATATCGCCGCGGAAGCCCAGGGCCGGGTCGTCAAGGACCCGAAGGTCCTGTCCGACATCGACGACACGGTGTTCTGCAAGTTGCACGACCGGCGGTGGCCGCGCGGAATGATTTATCCGGGGGTGCTGGCGCTGTTCGAGGCGCTGGACATCGGCTCGGACGACGATCCGTTCGACATGGGCGACCTCACGTTCGTGACGGCGCGGCCGGCGGATGCCTGGGGACTCGTCGAGAACTGGAGCCGGACGGCGCTCCGCAATGCGGGTGTCTCCCGACTGTCCGTCCTCTCCGGAACCCTGCGCGCCCTCGTCTCCAAAGAGGCCATGGCGACCCGGAAGATGGAGAACATCTCCCACTATCGCCGGTTGTTCCCCGAATACGAGCTCGTGTTCCTCGGTGATTCCGGCCAGGGGGACGTCATCGTCGCGGACCGGTTGGTGGGTGTCGAAGGCGCCGCGGTGCGATTGGTGCTGATCCATGACGTCGTGGGTACGCCGCAGAGCGTGCGGGCAGCCCACGCCGCTCGGGGCATCCACTTCCACGACACCTACGTCGGCGCCGCCGTCACCGCCTTCGAGCACGGTCTCATCTCCCGAGCGGGGCTGCTGGAGGTCGCCCGGGAAGCGGTCGGTGGTTTCGAGCGCACCCGGTGGGACAGCGTGGCCCAGCGCGACCGGATGCGGGAACTCTTCGAGCAGGACCTGACCCGGGTCGAGGAGGTGGCCGGTTAGGAGGCCGCCGGACTCGACGCCGTGCGGGCGGACGCGGTCTTCTTGACGGCGGTCTTCTTGACCGTTGTCTTCTTGGCGGGCGCCTTCCTGGTCGTCGTCTTCTTGGCCGTCGACTTTCGGGCGGATGCCTTCTTCGCCGGCGCCTTCTTCGCGGCACCCGCGGGCACGTCGATCAGCGCCTCGGGCGGCAGCTCGGCCACCGGCACATTTTTGCCGGCGAGGATCGGCTGCAGATAGCGCCCGGTGTGCGAGTCGGGATGTGCGGCGACCTCCTCCGGGGTTCCCGTCACCACCACCTGGCCACCCCGCGAGCCACCCTCGGGGCCCATGTCGATGATCCAGTCGGCGGTCTTGATGACGTCGAGGTTGTGCTCGATGACGATCACCGAGTTGCCGGTGTCAACGAGTCGGTCCAGCACACCGAGGAGTTTGCGGATGTCCTCGAAGTGGAGGCCGGTCGTGGGCTCGTCGAGGATATACATCGTCCGGCCCGTCGACCGCTTCTGCAGCTCGGTGGCCAGCTTCACCCGCTGAGCCTCACCGCCGGAAAGCGTCGTCGCGGGCTGTCCGAGGCGGACATAACCCAGACCGACCTCGTTGAGCGTGGTCAGATAGCGGCTGATGCGCGAAATCGGGGCGAAGAACTCCGCCGCCTCCTCGATGGGCATGTCGAGAACCTCGGCGATGGTCTTGCCCTTGTAGTGCACCTCGAGGGTCTCGCGGTTGTAGCGCGCCCCCTTGCACACCTCGCACGGCACATAGACATCGGGCAGGAAGTTCATCTCGATGCGGATCGTGCCGTCACCGGCACAGTGCTCGCAGCGGCCGCCCTTGGTGTTGAAGGAGAACCGGCCTGGCAGATAGCCGCGGACCTTGGCCTCCGGGGTCTCCGCGAAGAGCTTGCGAATGTTGTCGAACACCCCCGTGTACGTCGCCGGATTCGATCGCGGCGTCCGCCCGATCGGCGATTGGTCGACGTGGATGATCTTGTCGATGCGCTCCGCGCCCGAGATCGACCGGTGCTTGCCCGGCACAGCCTTTGCGTTGTAGATCCGCTTGGCCAGCGCCGTATAGAGGATCTGGTTGACCAGCGTCGACTTGCCGGATCCCGAAACACCCGTCACCGCCACGAACTGGCCGAGCGGGAAGGGGACGGTGACATTGGCGAGGTTGTTCTCGGTGGCTTCGTGGACGGTGACATCACGGCCCGGCACGCGGGGTCGCCGCGTGGCAGGCAAGGGGATCGCCCGACGACCGGAAAGATAGTGACCGGTGATGGAGGTCGGGTGCTCCACAAGCTCGTGCACGGGACCCGAGACCACCACCTCGCCACCGTGCTCACCCGCCCCGGGGCCGATGTCGACGGCCCAGTCGGCGACACGGATCGTGTCCTCGTCGTGCTCGACCACGATGAGCGTGTTGCCCATGTCACGCAGCTTCAGCAGGGTCTCGATCAGACGCTGGTTGTCGCGCTGGTGGAGACCGATGCTCGGTTCGTCGAGCACATAGAGAACGCCCACCAGGCCGGCGCCGATCTGGGTCGCCAGCCGGATGCGTTGAGCCTCACCGCCGGACAGTGAGCCCGCCGCGCGGGACAGGGTCAGATAGTCGAGCCCGACGTCGAGCAGGAACGTCAGGCGCTGGTTGATCTCCTTGAGCACCCGCTCGGCGATCTGAGCCTCGCGCTGCGACAGCTCCAGCCCCTTGAGGAAGTCGACGGCATCACCGATCGACAGGTCCACCAACTCCGCGATGTTGCGGCCCCCGACCGTCACCGCGAGCGAACTCGGCTTGAGTCGCGCACCGTGGCAGGCGGTGCACGGCACCTCCCGCATATAGCCCGCGAACCGGTCCCGGGTCGTGTCGGTCTCGGCCTCCGCGTGCCGTCGCACGATGTAGGGCACCAGCCCCTCGTATTTCGCCGAGTAGGACCGTTCCCGCCCATAGCGGTTGCGATAACGCACCAACACCGGATCGCCGATGCCGTGCAGCACGATGCGACGCGCCTTGGGAGTGAGCTCGCGCCACGGTGTGTCCGTGCGGAACCCCTCCTCCTGCGCGAGCGAACCGAGCAGGCGGGTGAAATAGTCCGCGACGTGCGCGCTCGACCACGGCGCGAGCGCACCGTCGTCGATGGACTTGGAATCATCGGGGACGACGAGCTCGGGATCCACCTCCATGCGCGTGCCCAGCCCCGAACACTCGGGGCAGGCCCCCCACGGGGCGTTGAACGAGAACTGCCGCGGCTCGAGCTCGTCCATCTGTAGTTCGTGCTGGTTGGGGCACGCCATCCTTTCGGAGAAGGTGCGCTCCCGCTGGGGGTCCTCGGGGTCCAGATCGACAAAGTCGATCGTCACCAGCCCATCGGCCAGCCGCAGCGCGGTCTCGATGGAGTCGGTCAGCCGTTGTTTGGCGCTCTCCTTGATCGCGATGCGGTCGACCACGACCTCGATGGAGTGCTTCTGCTGCTTGTTCATCGTGGGCGGGTTGGCGAGCTGGTGGGTCTGCCCGTCGACGCGCGCCCGCGCGTACCCATCCGCCGCCAACTGCCGAAACAGGTCCACGTATTCGCCCTTGCGGCCACGCACGACGGGCGCAAGCACCTGGAACCGGGTCCCCTCCGCCAGTTCCAGCAGTTGGTCCACGATCTGCTGCGGCGTCTGCCGGCTGACCGGTTCGCCGCACTCGGGACAGTGGGGGCGCCCGGCCCGCGCGTACAACAACCTCAGGTAGTCGTAGATCTCGGTGATGGTGCCGACGGTCGAGCGCGGGTTGCGGGAGGTCGATTTCTGGTCGATCGACACCGCCGGGGACAGTCCCTCGATGAAGTCGACGTCGGGCTTGTCCGCTTGGTCGAGGAACATCCGTGCGTACGCCGACAGCGACTCCACATAACGCCGCTGGCCCTCGGCGAAAATGGTGTCGAAGGCGAGGCTGGACTTGCCGGATCCCGACAGACCCGTGAACACAATCAGCGAATCGCGCGGCAGATCGACCGACACGTTGCGCAGATTGTGGACGCGGGCACCCCGCACTATTAGCTGTTCCATCACAATCAGCGAGCCTACGTCGCTCGTCCGACAGTTTTCGAACTGTCTAAGGTGGGCGGCATGAATCACGTCGAGCAGGACGGCGCCGCCCTCGAGCAGGCGCTGTCGGACACCGTCACCATGACCAAGTTCTCGGTCGGACCGACCGACAACAACATCTATCTGCTCACCGACGAGGCCGGGACTCTGCTGATCGACGCGGCGAACAAGCCGGAGCGGATCGAGGAAGTGCTCGACGGCCGCGAGGTCGCGACGATCGTCACCACCCACCGCCATCCGGACCACATCAAGGGTCTGGCGGAGATGGCGGAGCGGACCGGTGCCCGCCTGATCTGTGGCGTTCCGGATGCGGCGGCGATCGAGAAGTCGACGGGGGTACGCAACGAGACGGTCTGGACGGGCGACAGCGTGCGGCTGCCGGGCGGTGAGGAACTCGAGGTCATCGGACTCGTGGGCCACACGCCGGGGGCGATCACGTTGGCGTACGCCCCGGAAAGCGGTCCGGTCCACCTGTTCGTCGGGGACAGTTTGTTCCCCGGTGGGGTCGGAAAAACCAACAGCCCCGAAGATTTTGCATCGCTCATGAACGACGTCGAGACGCGGCTGTTCGAGGTCTATCCGGATGAAACCGTCTTCCATCCGGGCCATGGACTGTGCTCGACCCTCGGCGCCGAGCGCCCGAGCCTGCCGGAGTGGCGGGAACGCGGGTGGTGAACGAGCGACCCGGGGCAAGTCGACCTGGCGCTCATACTTGACCGATGGACACCATCCTCTTTCTGGGCTTCGCCGGGGCATATCTCGTTCTTCTCGGGTGGGGCATCGTCCTCGCGAGTCGCCACGGGTGGTGGACACCGGCCAATTTTCCGCTGCTCGTGGTCGCAGCGCTGGTCTATGACAACGCGGTGCTCGGCGCCGGTCGGTTCATCGGAGAGGGGCCCCTGCTCGAGTTCCTGAACTACGCCCGCTACTACATCCACGCCGCGATCACACCGGTGCTCGTGGCGTGGGCGCTGCACACCTTGCGCAGGGCGGGATTCGGTTGGGCGCAGGCACGCTGGTACCAGGTTGCCTCCATCGGAGCTGCGCTGGCCCTGACCGTCGTCGAGTACTTTCTCGAGGTCCGAGGCCTGCGGCTGGCACCCCAGGAGGAGTTCGGCGTGCTGTCCTACGGCAATGTCGAACCGGCCTCGGGCCCGCCACTCATGGTGCTGATCGTGGCCGGCGTGCTCGTGATCGCCGGCGCGATGATCTGGAAACGGCAGAAGTGGCCTTGGTTGTTCGTCGGCGCGGTCATCATGACCATCGGCAGCGGCATCGAGCTGCCGATCGACAGCGGCGCCATCACCAACGCCTTCGAGCTGGTGCTCCTGGTGTCGATCCTCGCGACCAAAGCGTTCCAGGACCGACACGACGACCGCCACGATCGCCGATCGCGGTTGATGGCCTGAATCCCCAGCGCGCACGACTCGGCGCGCGATAGAACGGGTGCAGCCCCAACCCTCACCGGAGGACACCATGAACGTCGACACCGTCTGCACCCTCGCTCCCTATTTCCGCATCCGACAGGACAAGGTCGAGCAGTGGCGCGAACTCGCACCGCAGTTCGTGGAGCGCGCCAGGACCGAGCCCGGCTGCCTGCACTATGCCTTCAGTTTCGACGGCGTGAACGCGCACTGCCGTGAGGGGTACGCCGACGCCACCGCGCTGCTTGCCCATCTGGACAACGTCGGTGACCTTCTCCAACGCGTCCTGCGCATCTCCGAGATGGTGCGTTTCGAAGTTCATGCCCCGGACGATCAGATCGCGTTGCTCAGACAGCCCATGGAGGAACTCGATCCTCAGTTCTTCACGCTGACGGAGGGCTTCCGCCGCTGACGCGTGACGTCAGCGCGTTGCCTCGACCATCTGGCGCAGCTCTCGCTTGAGCTCGTGGATCTCGTCACGCAGCCGCGCGGCCACCTCGAACTGCAGCTCTGCGGCCGCGGCCTTCATCTGCTCGGTCAACTCCTGCACCAGGTCCGCAAGCTCGGCGGCGGGCAGATCCGTCGTTGCCCGCTTGCTGCGTGCCGCCTCCTGCTCCGGCACGGGCGCGCGACCCCGCTTTCCCGACAGGCGACTGTCCGCCATGAGCTCCGCCGTGTCCGCCTCCTCACGCGCCAGCATGTCGGTGATGTCCGCGATCCGCTTGCGCAGCGGCTGCGGGTCGATGCCGTGCTCGGTGTTGTAGGCGATCTGGATGTCCCGACGGCGGTTCGTCTCGTCGATGGCAGCGGCCATCTGCGGGGTGATCGTGTCGGCGTACATATGAACCTGACCGGCCACGTTGCGAGCCGCACGCCCGATCGTCTGGATCAACGACCGGTCCGACCGCAGGAAGCCCGCCTTGTCCGCGTCCAGGATCGCCACGAGCGACACTTCCGGCAGGTCCAGGCCCTCCCGGAGGAGGTTGATGCCGACGAGCACGTCGTATTCCCCCATCCGCAACTCCCGCAGCAGTTCGACCCGCTTCAGCGTGTCCACCTCCGAGTGCAGATAGCGGGTCCGTACGCCGTTCTCCAGCAGATAGTCGGTGAGGTCCTCGGCCATCTTCTTGGTCAGCGTCGTGACGAGCACTCTCTCGTCCCGCTCGGCACGCACCCGGATCTCCGCCATCAGGTCATCGATCTGGCCCTTGGTCTGCTTGACGACGATCTCCGGGTCGACCAGCCCGGTCGGGCGGATGATCTGCTCGACGACGCCATCGGCACGAGCCATCTCATAGCTGCCGGGGGTGGCCGAAAGATAGACGGTCTGACCGATCCGGTCGACGAACTCCTCGAAGCGCAACGGCCGATTGTCCATCGCGCTGGGCAATCGGAACCCATGCTCGACGAGGGTGCGCTTCCGGGACATGTCCCCCTCGTACATGCCACCGATCTGCGGCACCGACACATGGGATTCGTCGAGGACGAGCACGAAGTCCTCGGGGAAATAGTCGAGCAGACAGTTCGGCGGCGACCCCTCGCCGCGGCCGTCGATGTGCCGCGAGTAGTTCTCGATCCCGGAACAGGTGCCGATCTGACGCATCATCTCCAGGTCGTAGCTGGTCCGCATCCGCAGCCGCTGGGCTTCCAGGAGTTTGTTCTGTGATTCCAGCTCCGCCAAGCGCTCCTCGAGCTCGAGCTCGATCCCGTGGATCGCCTTGTCCATCCGATCGGCGCCGGCGGCGTAGTGGGAGGCGGGAAAGATGTACATCTCATCGTCCTCCGACACCACCTCGCCCGTCAGCGGCTGGAGTGTCGATAGCGCCTCGATCTCATCCCCGAAGAACTCGACGCGCCAGGCCAGTTCCTCGTACATCGGATAGACCTCGAGCGTGTCGCCCCGCACCCGGAACGTGCCGCGATCACCGGAGAGGTCGTTTCGTGCGTACTGAATATCCACCAGTCGCCGCAGCAGCACATCCCGATCCATGGTGTCGCCCACCCGCAGCTTGATCATTTGATCCACCCACTCGGTGGGCGTGCCGAGACCATAGATCGCCGAGACGGTCCCCACGACGATCACGTCGCGGCGTGTGAGCAGCGAATAGGTCGCCCGGTGGCGAAGACGCTCGACCTCCTCGTTGAGCGAGGAGTCCTTTTCGATGTAGGTGTCCGTCTGCGGCACATAGGCCTCGGGCTGGTAGTAGTCGTAGTAGGACACGAAGTATTCGACCGCGTTCTTCGGGAAGAAGTGCCGAAGCTCGTTGGCGAACTGGGCCGCCAAGGTCTTGTTGGGCTGCATGACGAGCATCGGGCGCTGCAGCCGCTCGGCCAGCCACGCGACCGTCGCCGTCTTGCCCGTGCCGGTCGCACCCAGGAGCACGACATCCTGTTCCCCCGCCCTGATCCGGCGCTCGAGCTCGTCGATGGCCGCCGGCTGATCGCCGCTGGGTTCGAAGTCGGCCTCCACGCGGAAAGGGGCCAGGGTGCGCTGCACATCTTCAACCGGTCGCATGAGCACGAGAGTACGCACCCCCACCGACAATTCTGCAGTCGAAGGATCGCACCGGCACCGGAAATGGCCGGTGGCCCTCACCCAGCACGGGGGTGAGGGCCACCAGTGCGCCCGGACCGATCGGGCGCCTCGCAGGGGGTACGCAGTCGGAGGCTCAGCGCAGCTGGCTCTCCAGGGCGGAGATGACCATCCGGTCCACCCCGTCGGTGAACTCCTTGTTCTCATAGTCGGCGGATCGCGCGAGTGAGACCGCCCGGAATCCGGTCTGGTCCGACTTGTTCGCCGAGATCACCGCGAAGAAGGTCAACCGGGCGGTCGAGCCACCGCTGGTTGCTGTCATCGCGGCGGCCCCCTGGGCGACGTCGAGGTTCGGGTGGAGCTCGGGGGTGCGCACTTCGCTCTTGCGCACGTCCGTGCCACCTTCGGTCAAGCGGTCGAGGAACGCAGGCAGTTCGGTCCTCGGGTCGGAGATCGGACCGGCCTGGATGATGAACTGCCGACCGCTTCCGTCCTGGAGCCGGACGGCATTCTCCGCCCGGTCCTCGACCGACCAACCGGGCTGCAAGGTGATGGCGATGCCGTGGCCCACCTCGACCTGCTCACCGGCAGGGGCCTGAGTCTGGGTCGGTCCGGTAGTGGGGCCGGTGGTCGGGTTGGTGGTCGGACCCGTCGTCGGCCCCGTGGTCTGGGTCGGACCCGTCGTTGTCGGTGCGGCCGTCGGGGGCGGCGGCGGAGGCGGCAGCACCGTGTCATCCTTCTTGGACAGCAATCCGATCAACAGACCGCCGAGCCCGAGGACGGCAACCGCCGCGACGACGATGCCGATGAGCATCGCGTTGGACTTCTTCTTGGGCGGCGGGCCTGCCGGCGGGAAGCCACCGAACTGACCGCCGGAAGCCTGCTGGTCACCGAAGCCCTGCTGACCCGGATAGCCCGAGCCCCCGAATCCGGGCGCGCCCGGCTGGCCGCCATATCCGGGCTGGCCGCCGAATCCCGGCTGACCACCGGGCTGGCCTCCATAACCGGGCTGGCCGCCGAATCCCGGCTGACCACCGGGCTGGCCTCCATAGCCGGGCTGGCCGCCCGGCTGTCCTCCGAAGCCCGGTTGACCGGGCTGACCACCCTGCGGCGGCTGATTCCAGCTCATCGTCCCTCCTCCTCATCGAAGAAGGCGTCCCGCGGGTCAGCCGGACGGTCCGGCGAACCCTCGGACTCGCCCGCCTGGGCGCCCGGATGGGCCGAGACCTCAGCTGCCGGCGGGGTCTGCTGTCCGGCAGCACCCGTGCCATCAGCAGCATTCGCCCCAGCAGCGGCACCCGCCCCAGCAGCGGCACCCGTGCTCGCAGCAGCACCGGTCCCCGCAGAGGGCGCACCGACGCCCGCGAGTTCGCCGGTGCGGGCGTGCGCACCGACCAAGGTGTTCGTGCCACAGGCCGTGCAGAACAGCGAGTCCTGCAGCAACGGCATCTCGCACGCGGTGCAGAAGGAGAGGCGACCCTGGCCGGCTCCACTGCTCCCGCCGACCCCTTGCCTGGCCGACGACTCGAGTGCCGCCTCCATCAGTCCGTGATGCAGCACGTTGCGGACGCGGATGATGAGCACCGCGAGCACGATGAGCGCCCACGCGACCTGGAGCATGACGCGGAGGGTCGGATTGCTGAGGAACCCGAGCAGATAGACGCCGCCCGCGAAAGCGATGTTCGCGGCGATCGCCTCGAGCAGGCCACGGACATAGCGACCGGTAAAGCCGTCATAGCCCTCGCCCAGACCGGAGAACTCGGCGCAGGCAATGCCCGACGCGGTGCCGATCACGAGCGGCTTGACGAAACCTTCGAGGAAGATGAGGGACGCCCACGTCCCCGGGTCACTCGCCCCGACGAACCCGCCGGTGAGCAGCGACCAGTGCCGGACCAAGGTGTCGGCCGTGGCGAAGGCCACACCCGAGATGATGCCGAACGTGAGGCCGTCCATGAGGTCGTCGAACGCGGGCCGGCTGGCGAGGATGACGGGTCCGATCTGACGGATCAGCTCGCCGACGACTGGCACGACGAGGGCCCACACGAGGATGCCGGCCACGCTGGGGCCGCCAATCGCGAAGCCCCCCACGTCGTTGCTCGGCAACGGCGGGTCGAGCAGACCGAAGAACTTGAGCAGACCGAGGAATGCTGCGGCCAACAGGCCGGTCAGGACGAACGCGAGGGCCGTGACCGGGACCGGCTGGTCCTCCCACTGGTTGACGTCATAGACGTACACGATGTAAACGATCGGCACCGCGAACGCAGCGATGAGGACCGCGATCGGCAGGAGGCCGAAAATTGCGCTGATGAGCGCAGCGAGCAGGGCGATCACCAGGGCCAGACGATAGGTCTGGGGATGACCGCTCGCGCCGCGAGGCATGATCGTCGAGACCAGCGCGAAGGACGCGACCGGTTCGTCGGGTTTGACGGCGAAGGATTTCCGCCTGGCCACATCCGGGGTGCGCATGTCCTGTCCGCAACGGTGACAGAAGTGCGCAACCTCCGGGAGATGGGCCCCACAGCGTGGGCACTCCATGGGCTTGACCTTTCTTGATTCTGGCCCGATTCGGGCCGAAACAGCGGGCCCAGTCAAACAGGGCTTGAGGGACGAACGTCGGCTTCTCGGCGCGCGCGCCGGAATTGCCGACATCCACCAGCGTCGCCCATCAGGGGCTCACCCGCACCATGGGAGCGCTCGCGATTTCATAACGGTCCGCAAGAATCCGGCACGCGAGGCCTTCACTCGCAGGGCGCCGGGGAGTCGCCGTTCAGCACCGCCCACACCCGGTCAGCCTCGGCGACGAGATGCGCCAGGTCCGCCGAGTTGTCGATGACATGGGTCGCTACCTCGAGGCGCTGCTCTCTCGACGCCTGGGCCGCGATCCGCGCCCGCACCTGCTCCGAAGTGGCTCCGTCGCGGCTCATCGCACGCTTCAACTGCACGTCCTCCGGCACATCGACGACCACGATCGTGTCGAACTCGCCCACCCGACCGACCTCGACGAGCAGCGGGATCACGTGGACGACCAAGGCGTCCGCAGGGGCAGACTCCTCGAGCTCGGCCCCGCGGGCCCGAATCAGCGGGTGCAGGATACCTTCCAGGTCCTGCCGCGCCGCATCGTCCCCGAAGACCTTGCCCGCGAGCGCCTTGCGGTCGAGGGTCCCGTCGGCTGCCAACACGTCCCGCCCGAAGCGCTCCGCAACCGCGGCGAGACCCGGCGTACCCCGCTCCACCACCTCACGCGCCAACACGTCGGAGTCGACGATCACCGCACCCAACTCCGCCCAGCGGTCCGACACGGTCGTTTTCCCGGAGGCGATCCCGCCCGTCAATGCCACTCGCACAAGCGCGGACTCTAGCGGTGCGTCCCCATCGGTGACCCAGCGGGAACGCGAAAGCGCCCGCCCCACCGACCGGAATCGGGGAGCGGGCGCTCGCGCTCAGTTCAGCGCAGTGGCTCAGGCGCCACCGGTGAGCTTGTCACGAAGAGCCTGCAGTGCCTCGTCAGAGGCGAGCGAGCCCTCGGTGGCCGGCGAGGAATAGGAGGTCGCCGCGGCGGGCTCCATGCCGGCCTGCTGATCGGCAGCCTCGGCCTCCTCGACCTGCTTCTTGTGGGCCTCCCAGCGGGCGTGGGCCTCGGCGTACTGCTGCTCCCAGGCCAGACGCTGCTCGTCGTAGCCTTCCTTCCATTCCTGGGTCTCCGGATCGAAGCCCTCGGGATAGAGGTAGTTGCCCTGGTCGTCGTAGGAGGCGGTCATGCCGTAGAGCGTCGGATCGAAGTCGTCGGCCGCGACGTCGACACCCTCGTTGGCCTGCTTGAGCGACAGCGAGATGCGGCGACGGTCGAGGTCGATGTCGATGATCTTGACCATGACCTCGTCGTTGACCGCGACGACCTGCTCGGGGATCTCGACGTGGCGCTCGGCCAGCTCGGAGACGTGCACCAGGCCCTCGATGCCCTCCTCGACGCGCACGAACGCGCCGAACGGAACCAGCTTGGTGACCTTGCCGGGCACGATCTGACCGATCTGGTGCAGGCGCGCAAACGCCTGCCACGGGTCCTCCTGGGTCGCCTTCAGCGACAGCGAGACGCGTTCGCGATCCATCTCGACCGAGAGCACCTCGACAGTGACCTCCTGGCCGACCTCGACCACCTCGGACGGGTGGTCGATGTGCTTCCAGGACAGCTCGGAGACGTGCACCAGACCGTCGACACCGCCGAGATCGACGAACGCGCCGAAGTTGACGATGGAGGACACGACACCCTTGCGGATCTGGCCCTTCTGCAGCTGGGTGAGGAAGTTGTGGCGCACCTCGGACTGGGTCTGCTCGAGCCACGCGCGACGGGACAGCACCACGTTGTTGCGGTTCTTGTCCAGCTCGATGATCTTCGCCTCGAGCTCCTGGCCCACGTAAGGCTGGAGATCACGCACACGACGCATCTCGACCAAGGAAGCCGGGAGGAAGCCGCGGAGACCGATGTCGATGATCAGGCCACCCTTGACCACCTCGATGACCTTGCCCGTGACGACGCCGTCCTCTTCCTTGATCTTCTCGATCGTGCCCCAGGCGCGCTCATACTGAGCACGCTTCTTGGACAGGATCAGACGACCTTCCTTGTCTTCCTTCTGCTGGACCAGGGCCTCGATCTCATCGCCGACCTGGACCACGTCGAACGGGTCCACGTCATGCTTGATGGAGAGTTCCTTGGAAGGGATGACACCTTCGGTCTTGTAACCGATGTCGAGGAGGACCTCGTCACGGTCGACTTTCACAACGGTGCCGGTGACGATGTCACCGTCGTTGAAGTACTTAATAGTCTGGTCGATGGCCTGGAGGAAGGCTTCGGGCGAACCGAGGTCGTCGACAGCGACCTGCGGGGTGGCCTCGAGGGAGGACGTCATGTAGTTAGGGCTCCGATGGATGGATATGGGTGTTGTGGCGCACCGCTGCCCCCGCAGCAATCACAACCTCAAGAGACCTCAAGCGTTCCGACCCGACGAGCGCACCCCTGCTCCGTCCGAGGAGCACGCAGGCAACAGCGCACGACCAGCCTAAGCGGAGGTCGGGCCCCGGTCAATCTGAGGGCGGGTCAAAACCCGAAACCGAGACACTTTGCCAGAGAACACCCAAGCTCCGCGAGTCCTGAGCGTCATTATGTCACCTAGCAGTAATCGATTGTCCATGCCCACGCCTCCGAATCGTCCCGGATCTGTTGCCGCGAGCGACGACGCACCGCCGGCGATCATCACCGGACGCCGGCCGCGGCGCGATGAACTCCCGCTGTTCCACGGCTCGGCGGTTCCGGACCTCGTCGGCCCAGGCGTCAAGCTTTTGTTCGTCGGCATCAACCCGTCACTGTGGACGGCCGCGGTGGGCGCCCATTTCGCGCGACCGGGCAACCGGTTCTGGCCGGCGCTCGCCGCCGCCCGCATCACGCCCGCGGTCGTGGACTGCTCGGCCGGCATGTCGCCTGCCGACACCGCCGCCCTGATCGCGCGCGGGGTGGGCATCACCAACATCGTCGCGCGGGCAACGGCTCGGGCGGACGAGTTGGATCGGGCTGAGTTGCGGGCAGGTGGGGTACGCGTGATGGAGCGCGTGGCCGAGTTGCGGCCGCGGGTCGTGGCCGTGCTCGGTGTCACCGCCTATCGCCAGGCGTTCGACCCGAAGGCCCGGCAAGGGCTCCAGGAAGCACCTCCGGGCGCCGCGGGGCCGACCGAGTGGTGGGTGCTGCCCAACCCTTCCGGGCTGAACGCGCACGAGACGGTGGCCTCGCTGGGGCTGGCGTACGCCCGGGTCGCCGAGCGCGCCGGCATCCCGGCACCGCACGACTGACCCGACCCCGGCCGCGGGACCTGACGGGCGCTCACTGACTGCGTATGTCCGACCGCCCCAGCCCCGACCAGGCAAGCGCGGTCAGCTCCTCCACCAAATCCACCCTGTCCAACGGCGCGGGCTCGGCGAACCACCGGTCGGCGCACGCATGCACGGCTCCGACGATCGCCACCGACCAGACCCGGGCCCGCCGCTCCCCCACCTCCTCCGCCAACCAGGTGGCCAGCACCTCCGCCGCACGATCGGTGATGGTGAGAACTTCACGTTCGGCCACCGCGCCCTCCAGTGCCGGGGGGCGAACGACGAAGCGATAGACGTCGGGGTCGGCCTCCATCAGGGCCAAATAGGTGTCGATGACGCGGGCCACGGATGCCCGGGCAGGCGATTCGGGTCGCGACGCCGGCCCAGCCGCTTCGGGCACGGTGGCAGGCACCCCGATGACCTCGCGCAGCGCCCGCTCGATGCGGCGACCTACCTTGTCGGCGACGGCACGATAGAGCCCCGCCCGATCCGTGAAGTGTCGATAGATGACCGTCTTCGACGTGCCGGCCTCGGCCGCGATGGCATCCATCGACACGCCGGCGCCGTGACTGCGGATTGCCCGCAGGCACGCATCCACGAGGGCCGCACGACGCTCGGCGTTGTGTTGCTGCCAGCGCAGCGTCCGGCCATCAGCCATCTCGGCGGCAGCGTCGCGCTCCTCACCGCCGACGGCTTCGTCGCCTCGGGTCATGGGGACGAAACTATCAGGTACCCACCGTTTCAGATACTGGAAGTATCGGATACATTGGAAGTCCGCGGGCGAGCCTCGCCCCGAGTCACGATTCCGGAGCGACCATGACCAAAGCCGTTCGCCGCGTCGCCGTTCTCGGCGGCAACCGCACGCCGTTCGTCCGTGCGGGCGGGAAATATGCCCAAGCCTCGACGCAGGACCTGCTCACCGCCGCCCTCGACGGCCTGATCGCCCGTTTCGGCCTGGGCGGTCAGCGCATCGGCGAGGTCGTCGCCGGGTCGGTGATGAAACACACGCGCGACTTCAACCTCACTCGCGAGGCCGTCCTGGGGACGACCTTGGATCCGCACACGCCGGCGTACGACATTCAGCAAGCGTGTGCCACCGGGATGCAGTCGACGATCGCCGTTGCGAACAAGATCGCGCTCGGCACGATCGACGTCGGCATCGCGGGCGGGGCGGACTCCGCCTCCGACGCCCCGATCGCGGTCGGCGAGGGGCTGCGCAAGATCCTCCTGGACCTGAACCGCGCCAAGACCCCGCTCCAGCGCCTGCAGATCCTCGCCCGGTTCCGTCCGGAACACCTCGTCCCGGTCGTGCCGGCGGCCGCCGAAGCGCGCACCGGCCTGAGCATGGGCGAGCACATGGCGCTCATCAACAAACACTGGGCCATCACCCGCCGGGAACAGGACGAGTTCGCGGCCGCCAGCCACCACAACTTGGCCAAGGCCTGGGACGACGGCTTCTTCAACGATCTCGTCACGCCGTTCCTCGGCGTCACCAAGGACACCAACCTCCGACCGGACACCTCGGTGGAGAAACTGGCCGAGCTCAAGCCGGTCTTCGGCAAAGACTTGGGCGACCCGACGCTCACTGCCGGC
The DNA here is from genome assembly GCF_050880385.1 of Ammonicoccus luteus. NCBI lineage: Bacteria > Bacillati > Actinomycetota > Actinomycetes > Propionibacteriales > Propionibacteriaceae > Ammonicoccus > Ammonicoccus luteus. The sequence continues at coordinate 404,909 of NZ_JBNZCI010000003.1, read as the reverse complement.
AACTCGACCCCGCTGACCGACGGCGCGGCGACCTTGCTCCTGGCCGCGGAGGAGTGGGCGGACGAGCACCGGATCCGCCCGCAGGCCTGGTTCGTCGACGCCGAGACCGCTGCCGTCGACTTCGTGGGTGGCAAGGAGGGCATGTTGCTGGCGCCTGCGTACGCCGTTCCCCGCCTGCTCGAACGCAATGGCCTGACCCTGCAGGATTTCGATCTCTACGAGATCCACGAGGCGTTCGCCTCGACCCCGCTCGCACTGTTGCAGGCGTGGGAGTCCGCGGACTGGTGCGCCGAGAAGCTCGGCCTCGATCAGCCGCTCGGCACCATCGACCGGACCAAGCTCAACCCCCACGGTGGTTCCGTGGCGGCCGGTCATCCGTTCGCGGCAACCGGCGCACGCATCCTGGCGACCACGGCCAAGACGCTCGAACGCACCGGCGGTCGGGCCCTGATCAGCGTGTGCGCGGCCGGTGGTCTCGGTGTCGCGGCGATCCTGGAGGCGGCCCGATGAGCGAGACACGCGGCAAGCGTGTGCGCCGCACCAGCACGGACCGGTCCCGGGACGGCCAGCCGGACGCCTATGCCCAGTTGATCGCCACCGGCGTCGGCCAGGCGGTCGCCAAACGCCTCGGGCTCCCCCGTCCGGTCGCGCTCCGCCGGTTCGACCTTCGTGAACCGCTGTGCGATGAACCTGTCCTGGTCGCCGCCATCGGGACGGCGGGCGAGGCGAGCGCCGACGGCGGCCATCTCCCGGCTCTCCTCGATCGCCTGCACCATCTCGAGATCGAGGTCGAGGGACCGGTCGAGGCCCCCACCGGAGCAGACCAGCCACGCCTCGGCGGCATCGTGATCGACCTCAGTGGGCTGCGGGCCCCGGCCGCACTCGCCGGTTTCCGGGCGATCGCGGGCCCCGCGGTCAAACGGCTGCAGGCCAACGCCCGCGTTGTGCTGATCGGCACCGATCCCGCCGACCTCACCGACCCGGGGGAGGTCGCCACCCAGCAGGCGCTCAGTGGCATCGTCCGATCACTGGGCAAGGAGCTGCGGGCGGGCGCGACGGCCAATTTGGTGTACGCCCCCGCTGCCGGCGGTCACGCCGCTTCGGTCGCCAACACTGTGGAGTTCTTCCTGTCCGGCCGGTCGGCCTATGTGGCCGGCCAAGTGCTGACCCTCGGCGCCGCAGAGCCGCGCTCGCAGGACCGCGGTCGGCCGCTGACCGGGAAGGTCGCCCTGGTCACCGGCGCGGCCCGCGGCATCGGTGCGGCGATCGTCGAGGTTCTGGCCCGCGACGGTGCCACCGTGGTCGGCGTCGATGTCCCGGGCGCTGGTGAATCGCTCGCCCAGGTCGTCAATGCGGTGCACGGCACCGCGCTGCCGCTCGACATCACCCAAGCCGACGCCGGACAACGCATCCTCGAGCACTGCCGGGAGCGCCATGGCCGACTCGACATCGTGATTCACAACGCCGGCATCACCCGGGACAAGCTGCTCGTCAACATGAAGCCCGAGGGTTGGGACCAAGTGATCGACGTCAACCTGCGCGCGATGCTTGCGATCAACGAGGCCCTGTTGGCGGAGGCCGACGGCGGCCTCTCCGACGGCGGCCGGATCATCTGCCTCTCCTCGCAGAACGGCATTGCCGGTGCCCGCGGCCAGACGAACTATGCCGCCTCCAAGGCCGGCGTGATCGGTCTCGTCGAGGCGACCGCCCCACTGGTCGCCGATCGGGGAATCACGATCAATGCGGTCGCGCCGGGGTTCATCGAGACCGAGATGACAGCCCGGATGCCACTCGCCCCGCGCGAGATCGGCCGCCGGCTCAACTCTTTGCAGCAGGGTGGTCTGCCGGTCGATGTCGCCGAGACAATCGCTTTCCTCGCCCAGCCCGGCAGCCAGGCCGTCAGCGGTCAGGTGCTGCGCATCTGCGGCCAGAGCCTGATCGGAGCCTGACCGATGACCAATCTGCCCGAACCGGTCAACCTGGCCGCACCGCCGACGGTGCTCCGCGAGTTCGTCCGCGGCATGCTGCGGACCCCCCTGCGGGCTCGCCCCGGCAAGGATCTCCCGGACACGGTCCTGCGGTTGCCGCGAGCGCGAATCGAGCGGCAGCATCTGTTTGCGTACCAGAAGCTAACGGGCTTCACCGCCAACGAGCTGCTCCCGCCCACCTATCCGCACCTGCTGGGTTTCCCCCTGCAGGCGCGGCTGCTGGCGGGACCCGACTTCCCGCTGCCGCTCGCCGGTCTGGTCCACATCGCCAACGAAATCACGCAGCGCGACCCGCTGTTCGCCGACGACCAGCCCGACGTCACCGTCCGCGCCGAGAACCTCAGACCCCACCCGAAGGGCACGGCGGTCGATCTCATCACCGAACTCCACGTCCTCGGTGCCGTCGCCTGGTCCTCGCGCAGCACCTATCTGCACCGCGGTCGCGAGAACCCGGGGTCAGAGACCGGACCGGCTGCGCCCGAGGCGCCGACGAGCTTTCCGTCGGCACGTTGGCGGCTGCCAGCTGATCTCGGCCGCCGTTATGCGGCGATCTCCGGGGACGTCAACCCGATCCATCTGCATCCCTTGGCCGCCCGGGCGTTCGGGTTCCCCCGCGCGATCGCCCACGGCATGTGGAGCCTCGCCCGGACTCTTGCGGCCTTCGGGCAGGACGCACAGGGCCCCCACACCAACCGGGTCTGGTTCCGCAAACCAATCCTGTTGCCGACCACCATCGCGTTCGCGCGGGAACCCGGCGCTCCGGTGGCCGCCGTGGTCAACGCCAAGGATCGCGAGCGAGTGCATCTGGTCGTCGACGTCCACGGGAAGAACTGAACGGTCGCTCGCGGGGTCCGGAGTGGCCGCAGCGTGGACTGACGGACTCAGCTTTTCCCTCCCGCCGCGGTCACTCCCTCGGCGGGAGGCTGGTCAACACTCGATGACGTTCACCGCCAGACCACCGAGCGACGTTTCCTTGTATTTCGCTTGCATGTCCCTGCCCGTGTCCCGCATGGTCTTGATGACCTCATCGAGGGTCACCTTGTGCATGCCGTCACCGTGCAGGGCTGTCCGTGCCGCCGCGACCGCCTTGACCGCTCCGATCGCATTGCGCTCGATGCACGGGATCTGGACAAGCCCGGCGATCGGGTCACAGGTGAGCCCGAGGTTGTGCTCCATGCCGATCTCGGCGGCGTTCTCGATGTGGTGGGTATAACCGCCGAGCACACCGCAGAGGGCGCCCGCAGCCATCGAGCAGGCGGAACCGACCTCGCCCTGGCAGCCGACCTCGGCACCCGAGATCGAGGCGGATTCCTTGATGATGATGCCGATCGCGCCGGCAATCAGGAGGAAGCGCACGATGCCGTCCTCGCTGGCGCCGGGGATGAACTCCGTGTAGTACTTCAACACCGCCGGGATCACCCCGGAGGCCCCGTTGGTCGGCGCGGTCACCACACGGCCGCCCGCTGCGTTCTCTTCGTTGACGGCCAACGCCCACAGCGTCACCCAGTCCATGCCACGCATCGGATCCTCGGCCCCTTGCGAGTCGATGCGGAGCTTGCGCCAGAGCTCGGGAGCTCTGCGTCGCACGTTGAGCCCACCCGGCAGGATCCCCTCCGTGCTCAATCCGTGTTCGATGCACTGGTTCATCACCGACCAGATGTGCAGCAGACCGGCCCTGGTCTCCTCCTCCGGACGAAACACCGCCTCGTTCGCGAGCACGAGCCCGGAGAACGACAGGCCCGACGTCCTGCAGTGGTCCATCAGTTCCTCAGCCGTCGTGAACGGGAAGGGCACCTCCGGTCCCTCCGCGACGAGCTGATCGGCTGCTGCGGTCGCCTCGTCGACGACGAAGCCGCCGCCGATCGAATAGTAGGACTCCTTCGCCAGCTCGGCGCCAGCATCATCCAGCGCGGTGAACGTCATCCCGTTCGGATGGAACGGCAGCGACACCCGGCCATCGAGGACCAGGTCGGTGTCCGGCTCGAACACGATCTCCCGCTTGCCCGCGAGCGACAGCCGATGCTCCGTGCGGACCCGCTCGACCTTGTCGGCCACCGCGCGGGGATCGACCTTGTCGGGCTCCTCGCCGAGCAGACCCAGGATCACCGCGGTGTCACTCGCATGCCCTTTGCCGGTCGCTCCGAGACTGCCGAACAAGCCCACCTGCATCCGCTCGACGCGGTCGAGCAGGCCCTTGCCCGCCAAGAAGTTGCAGAACTCCACGGCCGCACGCATCGGCCCCACGGTGTGCGAACTCGAGGGCCCGATTCCCACCTTGAAAACGTCAAACACGCTGAGTGCCATGGATCCATCGTGACATTCATCACCCGTCGACGTGGTGGTCTTCGGGAACGTTCAAGCCCCCCAGGCTCAGATTCCCGGAATTCTTGGAAGAAAGCGACGCCGGCGCCTACAGCACGTCCATTGCTGGCTGCCGTGGTGGATTCGCGTGCCGTCGGCGAGCGTGCCGCAGTGGGTCGAGTCCCTGCAAGTCACGGCGCGAGATGTCGCAAGAACCGTTGGGGATCGGCGAGGAAATAGCGCTCGTTCAGGACCAGTTCCAGATCCTCCCAGGCAGTCTCGCGGAAGCCGTCGCCGGTCAGCTCGACGATGGTCGCACCGGGGAGCGCGGCCAGCACCGGCGAGTGGGTGGCGAGCACGATCTGGACCTGCTCTTCCGCCAGCAGGTCACGCAGCAGCGCAAGCACCCGCAGGCTGGAGTTGAAGGACAGCGCGGACTCGACCTCGTCGAACAGATAGAGGCCCGGCCACGGCTCGCCGGTCCTCCGGAAACCCCGCGACTCGATCACGTCGAGGAAGGACTCCCCGTGGCTTTGTTCGTGGAAGAAGCCCCCGCCGATCTCCTCCAGATACGTGTACAACCCATGCATCGTCTCCGCCCGCAGGAAATAGCCACCCTTCGGTGCGCCTGCGCCGCGGACGAGCGTGATCGCGTCACCGAGGGGGGATTCCGAACGTCGCGTCGTGTGCATGGCTCCGGTGGAGCCGCCTTCGGCGTTGAAGCCGTACGCCTCTGCTAAGCCCTCGAGCACCGTGGATTTCCCCGACCCGTTCTCGCCGACCAAAATGGTCGCTGCACCGAGGTCGAGCCCTTCCGACATCAGCTGAGCCACGGCCGGGATCGTGAACGGCCATCGGTCGAGGTCACCGGCGAAGTCCGTCCGCGCCTCGATTCGCCGCACCGGTCTCGGGACGGACCACGAGGTTCTGCGCGGATTCGAGACACGCCTCCGGCGCTCCCCGGCCATCGCTGGTCCTCAGTGCGCGGCTTCGTGCCACGAGGAACCGACACCGACGGACACGTCCAGCGGCACCGTCAGGGCGACGGCATTTCCCATCCGGTCGCGGACGAGTGCCTCGAGTGCCTCCCGCTCGCCCGGTGCCACCTCGAAGACGAGTTCGTCATGCACCTGCAACAGCATCCTGGAGGTGAGTCCCTCGGCGACGAGGCCGGACTCGATGTCGAGCATGGCCACCTTGATGATGTCTGCGGCCGAACCCTGGATGGGTGCGTTGAGCGCCATCCGCTCGGCCATCTCGCGGCGCTGTCGATTGGAACTCATGAGGTCCGGCAGATAGCGGCGCCGACCCAGGATTGTCTCCGTGTATTCCGTTCGCCGCGCCTCTGCCACAATCCCCTGCAGATAATCCCGGACGCCTCCGAACACTTCGAAGTAGTCGTCCATCAGCGCCCTCGCCTCGGAGGTTTCGATCTTGAGCTGATTGGACAGGCCGAACGCGCTGAGGCCGTAGGCCAGTCCGTAGTTCATCGCCTTGATCTTGGCCCGCATCTCCAAGGTCACCGCATCCGGCTCGACCTCGAACACCTTCGCGGCGGTCACCGTGTGGAAGTCGATGCCGGACCGGAACGCCTCCACCAGTTGGGCGTCCTCGGAGACGTGCGCCATGATGCGCATCTCGATCTGCGAATAGTCCGCGGTCATCAGCGACTCGAAGCCCTGGCCGACGACAAAAGCCTCCCGGATCCGACGGCCCTCCTCGGTGCGGATCGGGATGTTCTGGAGGTTCGGCTCGGTCGACGACAGGCGGCCCGTCGCGGCGATCGTCTGGAGATAGGTGGTGTGGATGCGCCCGTCGTCGGCGACCGACTTGAGCAGACCCTCGACGGTTTGGCGCAGCCGGATGGAATCGCGATGTGCCAGCAGGTGCGCCAGGAACGGGTGCTCGGTCTTCGCGAACAAGCCCTGGAGGGCGTCGGCATCCGTCGTATATCCCGACTTCGTCCGCCGCGTCTTCGGCATGCCCAGCTCGTCGAACAGCACCCCCTGGAGCTGCTTGGGCGAACCCAGGTTGATCTGCTTGCCCAACACCTCATAGGCGGCGTCCGCGGCGGTCGTGACCTGCACATCGAAGTGTGACTCGAGCTCCTCCAGATAATCCACGTCGACTGCGATGCCGACCTGTTCCATCCGGGCCAGCGTCCGCTGGAGGGGCAGCTCGACCTCGGTGAGCAGGTGGGTCTGGGACCGCTCGGCGAGCTCGGCGTCGAGCGCCTCGGCCAGGTCGATGACCGCGCGCGCTCGGACCATCGCCGCCTGCCGGGCGGCCTCGTCGCCGTCCACGTCATCGAACAGCGCGCCCTGGTCGGCCGGCGCGCCGGCGTCCGGTTCGTCCACCTTGAGCTCGCGCTTGAGGTGGCGGATGCTGAGATCGCCGAGGTCGAAGGTGCGCTGGTCCGGCCGCAGAATGTATGCAGCCAACTGCGTGTCACACGCAAGTCCGGCGAGGTCCCACCCTCGGGACCACAGGGCCAGGAGCGGGCCCTTGGCGTCGTGCATCATCTTGATCCGACTGGGGTCGGCAAGCCACTCGGCCAGCACCTGTTCATCAGCAGGCTCGAGCGCAGCGACATCGAGCCACCCGGCAGCGCCGTCAGATGCCGCGAGCGACAGCGCGAACACGTCCCCCGCGCCGCGCGCCCAGTGCCCGGTGACCTCCACCCCGGCATGGCTGGCTCCCGATGCGTGGCGGTCGAGCCAGGGCTTCAGGTCGCCCGCACCGAGCACCTCGACCTCGATCTCGAACCCGCCCTCCGGCTCGCTCTCCTCCGGCGGCAGGGTCTCGAGAAGCCGGTCCCGCAGCACCCGGAACTCCAGGGAGTCGAACAGCCGGTGGGTGGCCTCGCGATCCCACGTCCGGCGGACGAAATCGTGCAGCCCCACCGGGAGCTCCAGGTCCGTGAGGAGCGCGTTGACCTGTCGGTTGATGCGGACCTGCTCGATATGGTCCCGAAGGTTCTGCCCCGCGACGCCCTTGATCTGGTCGGCGTGGGCGAGGATGTTCTCCAGCCCGTCCCACTCCGTCAGCCACTTCGCCGCCGTCTTGGGACCCACCTTGGGAACACCGGGGAGGTTGTCCGAGTTCTCCCCCACCAGCGCGGCCAGCTCCGGATAGCGCGCGGGCGGCACCAGATAGCGCTCCTCCACCGCCGCCGGGGTCATCCGCATCAGATCCGACACGCCCTTGCGCGGATAGAGCACGGTGACCGCGTCGTTCACGAGCTGCATCGCATCCCGGTCGCCGGTGCAGATGAGCACGTCCATGCCGGCCCCGGGGGCAGCCGTGGCGATCGTCGCGATCACGTCGTCGGCCTCATAGCCGTCGACCTCGACGTGCACGACGTTCAGCGCATCGAGCACCTCTTTGATGAGCTGAACCTGACCCTTGAATTCGTCGGGGGATGCGGACCTGTTCGCCTTGTATTCCGCATAGACCTCCTGCCGGAACGTCTGCCGCGACACGTCGAAGGCCACTGCGAGATGGGTCGGCTGCTCATCCCGCAGGACGTTGATCAGCATCGAGGTGAACCCGAACACCGCGTTCGTGTGCTGCCCGGTCCGGGTCGCGAAGTTCTCCACCGGCAGCGCGAAGAACGCCCGATAGGCCACTGAATGGCCATCGATCAGGAGCAGTTTCGGGCGCTGCTCGGTCGTCTCGTCCGCGTTGTTGGTGACCACGAACGGGAGCCTACCCAGCCGGTCGGACACTTTCGTGCGCCGCCGAACCACGGCGCTAGTGTTCGCTCATGACCGTGCCCCCGGAGTTCGCCGACATGCACAGCCCCCTCGACGCCAAGATGGGCTTCGAGCTGTTGGAGTTGTCCGCCGAGAAGGCCGTGGGGCGCATGCCGGTCGAGGGCAACACCCAGCCGTTCGGACTGTGGCACGGCGGCGCCACGGGAGTGATCGCCGAAACACTTGGCTCTCTGGCCGCCAACGCGCATGCGTTTGCCCACGGCAAGATCGCGGTCGGCCTCGAGCTCAACGCCACCCATCATCGCTCCGCCAGGTCCGGGTGGGTGACCGGCACCGCCACGGCCCTGTCCTTGGGCAGCCGCATCGCGGCGTACCAGATCGAACTCGTCGACGACGACGGCCGGCGCATCGCCACCGCCCGGCTGACCTGCCAACTGGTCGAGGAAAAGAAATGAGCACATCCACCGGCGGCGGCGTCCCGGCCAGCCGATTTCTGTTTCTGGGCACCCGCGCCGGGCACTCGATCGCCGATGCCGAATATGAGGCGATCTGCCACTATGCCGGCCTGCCGACGAGCCGCATGGACCGCGTCCGGCTCGAGGAGGGACCGATGCCGCAGATCGACCTCGACCGCTATGCGGGGGTCATCACCGGCGGCAGCCCGTTCAACTCCTCCGACCCGATCACCGAGAAGTCGGTCGTGCAACAGCGGGTCGAAGCCGACATGAGCAAGATCCTCGACGAGATCGTCGCGCGGGACATGCCGTTCCTGGGCGCCTGCTATGGCGTCGGCACCCTCGGGACGCACCAGGGCGCTGTGGTCGACCGGACGTTCGGCGAGCCGCCCGGGACCGGACACATCGAGCTCACCGATGCCGGTCGTGCGGATCCGCTGTGCGTGGGCCTGCCGGACAAGTTCGATGCGTTCCTCGGTCACAAGGAGGCGGTCCGGGAACTGCCGTCGCACGCGGTGCTGCTGGCCACCTCCGGGCCGTGTCCCGTGCAGATGTTCCGGGTCAAGAAGAACCTCTATGCCACGCAGTTCCATCCCGAGCTCGACTCGACCGGGTTGATCGAGCGGTTGCAGGAATATCGGCACGCGGGTTATTTCCATCCCGATGAACTCGACCGCCTCACGCGCGAGGCTCTCGCGTCCGAGGTCGTGCACCCGCAACAGATCCTGAAGAATTTTGTCGAGGTGTACGCCTGACCCTGGCGGCGCAGGCGCCCGCGGAGGTGCTGGCCTCTCTCCGGGGCAGGGTCGCCTCGATGAAGTCGATGCCGCAGGCCGACTATGCACCCCGCCGATGACTTCGCTCACGTCCGTTTCGGGTGTGAAGTCAGGGACGGTGTGCACAGTGAGCGGGCGACACCCGGCAGTGTGACCACCCGGGCGCTCACGACCGGTCTCTGGACGGACAACACCTTGGGCTGTGGACAACCGACGTTCGGGCGGCCGCGCGCCTGCGTACTTCCGGTCCAATGGTGGCGTGGTTCGATACGGCGAGTTGCTGGAACGAGGCCTGACTGCCGCAGATGTCAGGCGCCTCGTTCGCTCCGGCGACCTGATCCCCATCCGACGGGGCTGCTATGCGTGGCGGCGTGACGACCTCACGCCTGAGGCACGACACCTGCTCCTGCTGGAGGCGACGCGTCCGACCTTGGGGGTCGGCACCGTGTTCACCCACGGTTCGGCGGCTGTGCTGCATGACCTGCCCGTGCGGATCACGGACCTGACCAGGGTCCACATCACCCGACCGGACACCAGTGGACGCATCACCAAGAACGTCTGGCGCCATTCGGCACCGCTGCCGGACAGCGCCGTGACCGAAGCATCGGGCGTCCCGGTGACCACGATCGAACGAACCGTGGTGGACCTTGCCCGTTGGCTGCCCTTTGCCGATGCCGTCGCCGTCGTCGACGCCGCGCTGCATCGTGGCGTGGAGAGAGCTGCGCTCGAGGCCGAGATCGAACTGGCCAGACGGCGCCGGTTCAACGAGCGAGCACGGCGGGCCGTTGCCTTCGGTGATGCGCGCGCCGAAAGCCCGGGCGAATCCCGGTCCCGGGTGCTCATGGCTGTTGTCGGGTTGCCGATGCCGCAATTGCAGCGAGAGTTCCGCGACCACAACGGGGAGGTGGACGCGCGGGTGGATTTCGACTGGGAGGAATACGGGGTGAGCGGTGAGTTCGACGGGGAGGTGAAATATGGCCGCCTCCTCGCACCCGGCGAAACCGTCGACAAGGTGGTTGTGTTCGAGAAACAGCGGGAGGAACTGCTGAAGACCCATGGCCGGTGGACCGTGCGATGGGTCAATGCCAACCTCAGCAACACCAGCCGCAGAAGTCAAGAAACCTTGACATTTTGTGTCAAGTTTCCTTGACCTTCACGTCAAGCGCGCTTTACATTTGATGCATGAGCACCTCACCCCTCCGACTTGGACCCACCCCCGCCCCTGGCTTGGCCATCTCGAGCTCGCCCACCCCTGGTGCGCCCGCTGGCACCGGTCCCGCACGACCTGTTGCATGGCCGGTCATCATCGGCGTGCTCCTCGTCCGCACCGCCCTCCTCTTTGCCGCGAACGGCGTGTTCACGCTTGTGACGGGCGACTACGGGCAAGGCCTTCTGTGGGCGAACGTGACGATCGTTGCCGTCGACGTCATCTGCATCGGGCTCATCGCCCACCTCGCCCGACGCCAAGGACGCACCCTCCGCGACCTGGTCCAATTCCGCCTCCGCGACACGGGCTGGGCCGCGCTGCTCTGCCTGATCGTCTCGATCGGCTTCTTCGCCTGCTCCTTCATCGGCAATCTCGTCGCCTATCAGGGCCCGCCCCCGGCACCCACCGCAACCTTCACCCCGCCGCTCTGGCTAGGCCTGTGGAGCCTGCTTGTCCTGCCGATCACGGTCGCCGTCGCCGAAGAACTCCTCTATCGCGGCTGGGCGCAGCCCGAACTCGCCCGGCGCACCAACCAGCTCGCGGGTCTGGTCATCATGGCCTTCTTCTTCGGGCTGCAGCATGCCGCGCTCACACCGCTCGACGCGCAGGCGCAGCTCGCGCGCTTCGTGACGACCTTCCTGGCCGGCTTGATGTTCGGTGCCCTGTACCTGTGGCGCAAGCGCCTGTGGCCCCTCATCGTCGCGCATTGGTTCGTCGATGTCGTCGGCCTCGGGCTGCCGGCCCTCCTCGCCGCCCTGTCCTGACCGCCCTACCTCGCTTTTCGCAGCACCCAGAAGGGAGAACGACCATGACCACCCAGCAGCGCTCCAGTCGCGCGTACCTCATTCGCTTCCTCACCGCAGCCGTCCTCTATACCGTCCTCATCCTCATCAGCCTTCCTCTCTCGCAGCGCCAGCCGGAGGGTTCGGTCCTGCGCTACGTGCTCGCCTGCCTCCCCGTCGTCGGCGTGGCGGTCGGCATCTGGGCGCTGTGGCGCTATATCCGCGAGGCCGATGAGTTCCAGGCGCGCAAACTGCTCGACTCGCTGGCCATCTCCGTCGCCGGCACCATCCTCGTCACGTTCTGCATCGGCATGATCCAGACAGCCGGCGGACCCGCGCTCCCCTGGGTCTGGGTGATCCCGGTGTGGGCGGTCTTCTTCGGAGCGGGCTCGGCCTGGACGGGATGGAAGCATCGATGAAGAACAAGCTCAAGGAGCTCCGCACCGAACGCCGTTGGACCCAGGCCGATCTCGCCCGGGAGCTCGATGTCTCGCGGCAGACAGTCAACGCGCTCGAGTCCGGACGCTATGACCCGTCCCTGCCCCTCGCCTTCACGATCGCCCGGGTCTTCGACCTGCGGATCGAGGAGATCTTCTCCCCCGAGTGAGTACGCCGGCTCACTGCCCCGCGACTGGCGCGGCGTTTGTTCCCCAGCGCGGGCGCCCGGGACTATCGTCAGAAGCGTGAACCTCGAGAAGGTGGTCTTCGGCTTCTTCGTGCTGCTGGCGGCGACGTTGAATTTCGGTTACGTGATCGGCGACCTCACCGATCCAGCCCAGCACAACGTCTATGAGTTGTACGCAGCCGTGGTCGTCAACGTGATCGCCACGATCCTCAAGTTCGGTGACCGCACCCAGATCGGCGCCATCCATCTGGCGACCAGCCTCGTGGCCAGCATCCAGTTGATTCTGGCCGCGGGGCTGTGGGTGTACGCCGACCAGGTGCTCGACAACATGGACACGCACCACCTGTCCTCGGTGGTGTCGCTCGCGATCGGCGCGTGCCTCGCCAACATGGTGTCGATCGTTCTGCTCGTCGCCGAGACCCTGAGCCACCGCCGACGCTGAGGCGATCATGGGCAATCCGCTGCTGCTGCTGACGACCCGCGACCGGGTCCGCCGCCAAGTGCTGCGGCGCCGGGCAGTGGCCGTGCCCACGGACGTGCCGGGGACGGACGCGATCTTTCTGGTCCTGCGGCGCATGCGTGCCCCGCTGATCGTGCTCATCGTCATCTTCACGATTTCGGTCGTCGGGCTCAGCCTCATGCCCGGCCAGGATGGCGACGGCAACCCGCACCGGCTCACGATGTTCGACGCGTTCTACGTCATGAGCTATACGGCCACGACGATCGGATTCGGTGAGATCCCCTATTCGTTCAGCTATCCCCAGCGGATGTGGGTCACGATCTCGATCTATCTCACGGTCATCGGGTGGGCGTATGCCATCTCCGCACTCTTCGCGCTCGTCCAGGAGAGTGCCTTTCGCGAGGCGATCAGAGTGCAGCGCCTGCGCCGCCGGGTCCAGTCCATGGCGGAACCGTTCCTCATCATTGCCGGTTATGGCCAGGCCGGACGCGCGGTCGCGCGCGTCCTCGACGAGCACGGACGTCGGTTCGTGGTCATCGACCACAGCCACTCCAAGGTCGATGCGCTGGCGGTCGACCAACACCGGGAGGACGTCCCCGGCATCGAGGGCGCGGTGGACAACCCGGCCCTGTTGGGTCTCGCCGGTCTCGGGCATCCGTTGTGCGAGGGCGTGCTCGCGCTGACCAACGATGCGGACAACCTCGCGGTGGTCATGAACGTTCACCTGTTGCGCCCCGAGGTGCCCGTGATCGCCCGCTGCGACGACCGACGCACTGCGAAGCGGATGACGGATTTCGACCCCCGCGCCGTCATCAACCCCTATGACCGCTACGGGCATTACCTAGGCCTCGCGCTGAAGCGGCCCGCGACCTTCCAGCTGGCGACCTGGCTCATGGACCCGGTGGGCAGCCCGCTGCTGGAGCGGCTGGGGAGCCTCACCGACGGCCGCTGGATCGTCGTCGGGGACGGCAAGTTCAGCGACGAGGTCACCCGCGATCTGACGGCGATCGGCCTGGACGTTTCGGTGGCTGATCCCGCGTACGGCAATCCCGACGTCACCGACATCGTCGGCATGGTCGCGGGCGCGGAGAGCGACGTCGAGAATCTCGCGCTCGCGGCGCACGCGCGGTTGGAGAACCCGGACATCTTCCTGGCCGTGCGGCAGCGGTCGAACCTGCAGGCGGCGACCATGCGGGCGTTCGCCGCGGACTCCCTGTTCGTGCCCAGCGAGTTGGTCGCGCGCGAGGTGCTCGCGCACATCATCTCCCCCGACTACTGGGCGTTCATCGACCATGTGCTGCACGCCGAGGACCAGTGGTCGGAAGACGTGTTGGCACGGTTCCTCGGTCGGGTCGGCGGGGGTACGCCGACCAGCACCGAGTTCGCCCTCGACGCCGATGCTGCACCCGCTGTGGCCCGCTGGCTGAACACCGGCAGGCGACTCACGATCGAACAGCTCATCGCCGATCCCGAGGACTGGCTCAACCCACTGCCGATGCTCGTCGTGTCACTGATCCGTGGCGACGACACGACCTTCCTGCCCGACGAGGACACCGAGCTGCAGCCGGGAGACCTGCTCGTCATCGCCGCCCGGTCCGAGGCTTTGGACGAACTCGACCGGACGCTCGTCTATGACCACACAGTGCATTATGTGGCCACCGGCGAAGTCCGCCCGGAGACGTGGCTGTTCCGGGTGCTGGCCGATCTGCGCAGAAGCTAGCGCCACGGCACGAGCTGGCGAAGGTCAGTCGGCGCCCAAATACGCCCGCTTCACCCGGTCATCGCCCAGCAGCGCCTTGCCCCTGTCCGAGAACATGATGCGGCCGACCTCGAGGACATAGCCCACATCGGACAGCGTCAGCGCGGCCTGGGCGTTCTGCTCCACCAGCAGGATCGTCACGCCCTCGGACTGGAGCTCGCGGATCGTTCGCATGATCGTCTGGGTCATGATCGGCGACAGGCCCATGGACGGTTCGTCGAGCATCAGCAATCGCGGGCGGCTCATCATGGCCCGGCCGATGGCGAGCATCTGCTGCTCGCCGCCCGAGAACAGGCCCGCCGGCTGGTGGCGGCGTTGGCCCAGCACCTCGAAGAGGTCATAGACCCGCTGGATGTCCTGCCGGAGGCCGCTGCGGTCGTGGCGGGCGAACGCCCCGAGCATGAGGTTGTCCTCGACGCTCATCTTGGGAAAGAGCCGGCGCCCCTCGGGCGACTGGGCGATGCCGCGGGTGACGATCTGGTGGGCCGGGACGCCGTCGATGCGTTTGCCCTCGAAGGTGATCGACCCGGAAACAGGCTTGAGGAGCCCGGAGATGGTGCGCAGCGTGGTGGATTTGCCGGCGCCGTTCGTGCCGAGCAGACACACGATCTGGCCCTCGTCCACGTTGAACGAGATGCCTTTCACTGCCTTCACACGGCCGTAGGCGACCACCAGGTCCTTGACCTCAAGCATCGTTGTTCCCGTCCTCGTCCGGATCATCCCCGTTGCCCAGATCGAGTTCCTGCGGCACCCCGATATAGGCCGCGATCACTCGCTCGTCGCTCTGCACCTCGTGGGCCGTGCCTTCCACGAGCACCTTTCCGCCGACGAGACAACAGACCCGATCGCACAGGTTGAAGATGAACCGCATGTCGTGCTCGATGACGAGGATGGCGAGACCGAGGTCGCGGATCCGGAAGATCAGCTCCTCGGCCTGCCGGGTCTCCTGCGGATTCATGCCCGCCGTGGGCTCGTCGAGGAGCAGCAGCTTGGGGTCGGTGGCCAGGGCGCGGGCGATCTCGAGGCGACGCTGGTCGCCATAGGGCAGGTTGCGGGAGAGGCGGTCGGCGGCCTTGCCGAGACCGACGAACTCGAGCAGTTCCTGGGCGCGGGCTCTCGTCTCCCGCTCCTCGCGCCGGTGCCGGGGCAGCCGGAAGATCGCGTCGAACGCGTTGGTCCGGGTCCGGGAGAACGCACCGACCATGACGTTCTCCAACGCGGTCATGTTCGCGAACAGCCGGATGTTCTGGAACGTCCGGGCCATGCCGGCCTTGACGACCTTGACCGGCTTGGGCGGCAGGATCTCGCCGGCGAACCGCACCTCGCCGCTCGTCGGCTGATAAAGGCCGGTGAGGCAGTTGAAGAACGTTGTTTTCCCCGCCCCGTTGGGCCCGATGAGGCCCATGATCTCGCCGGTATGCACCTGGAGGTCGACCTCGTTGACGGCGGTGAGACCACCGAATTGCATGGTGACCGCGCGGGCGTCCAGGAGGACGTCCCCGATCTTGTGCGCGGACTCAGCCACGTTGACTCCCTGCGTACTCACGATTTCTCCTGCGCATCAGCCGTCACCTCGGGATGGAACAGATCGATCGTCTCCTCCACTTGGTCGGCCAGTTCCTGGTCCTCCTCGTGGAACTCGAGCTGACGTCGCTCGCTGGCGATCAGGCCCTCCGGTCGGAACCGCATCATGAGCACGAGCAGCAGACCGAACGCGAGCAGGCGGGCGTCGCTGATGATGCGGAGTTTCTCGGGGAGGAGTTTGAGGATCGTGGCGCCGACGAGTACGCCGAGAACCGTCCCCATGCCGCCGAGCACAACAGCGGCGAGGAGGAAGGCGGACTCGAGGAAGATGTACTGGTCCGGAGTCACCGACACATCGACATGGGCCTTGACCGTCCCCGCCAGGCCGGCGAGGAAGGCACCACCGGCGAAGGCGAGCAGCTTGAGGCCGAAGGTGTTGACGCCCATCGCCTCGGCGGCTTTCTCGTCCTCCCGGATCGCGACCCAGCCGCGGCCGATGCGCGAGTTGTTGAGGTTGACGAACACCAGGATGATGAGGCCGATCACCAGCAGCATCAGCCAGTAGTAGTTCGCGAACCGCCCGATCAGGACGCCCAGGATCGTGTGGCTCTCCCCGAAGTCGAACCCGAACAGGTTGAGGTTGGGGATGCCGGGGATGCCGTTCGAGCCGTGGGTGATGTCCGGCCCGTCGGAGCCGTCCAGGTTGTTCATGCCGATCCGGAAGATCTCCCCGAACGCCAGCGTCACGATCGCCAGATAGTCGCCGGAGACCCGGAGGGTGGGCGAGCCGATGATGAGGCCGAAGATGCCCGCGATGCAGCCCGAGATGAGCATGACCAGGATGAACGGCGGCTTGAAGTTGGGCAGGAACGTGGCGAACGCCGACTTCGAGAGCACGGCCGCCGTGAACGCGCCCGCCCCGAGGAAGGCGATATAGCCGAGGTCCAGCAGGCCCGCCAGACCGACCACGATGTTCAGCCCGAGCGCGGTGCCCGCGAAGATCAGCACCTGGACCGCGATCGACATGTTGGCGTCGGAGCCCCCCTGGGTGAACGGGAAGGCGAAGGCGACCACGAACGCGGCGAGGATCAGGGCCTGCCGGTTGTGGTTCGCCGCGGTCCGGAACCACGTCGCGAGACCGAGCTTGTTGAGCGTCATGACGAGACCGAACACGCCGATGATGACGACGAGGAACGCGCCGGAATCCTCGACCTCGAGGATGTACGCCGCGGCGAACAGCGCCGCCGCCATGACCACGACGATCGCGAGGATCTGCAACCACGACTTGCCGGCTGCGCGCTCGAGGCTCGCCTCGGGGCCGGCCGGGAGCATGCGGGTGCCGAGCCAGGCGATGAGGGCACCGGCGAGCGCGACCCAGCCGCCGGCCTCGATGTTGATCAGCCCACCCAGCGCGAGGGTGATGGCGAACAGACAGCCCAGCACGAACAACACCGCCGTCGTGGCGGCGGTCTTCGCCGCACGCTTCCAGCCGACCCGGGCGAGGGTGCCCTTGCGTTGGCCGAACGTGCCCGCGACCACAAGCACGGCCAGGAACACCGCGAAGGCGAGGAAGGCGAACTGGAGCGGCGAAGGACCGAACCAGAACGTCATGTTGTCGAGGACCCGGGGTCCATAGGACCAAGCGAGGTACGCCGACACCGCCATGATGGCTGCCCCGACGAGCGCGAGGATGCGGCCCGTGCCCTGCAGCCGCTGCTGCTGTTCTTCCGTGAAGATGTTCATGCGCGATCCACCACCCGGGCGCCGAGGAGACCCTGGGGCCGGAAGACCAGCACCAGGATGAGGATGACGAAGGCCCAGACGTCCTTCCACGCCGAGGACCCGAACTGGCCGGGGATATAGGTGGTCGCGAACACCTCGACCAGACCGAGCACCAGGCCGCCGACGACGGCACCGTTGATGTTGCCGATGCCGCCGAGGACCGCGGCCGCGAACGCCTTGAGCCCGGACAGGAAGCCCATGCGGAAGTCGATGTTGTTGTAGCGGAGGCCATGGGCCATGCCCGCCACCGCCGCAAGGGCCGCACCGACGGCGAAAGCCACCATGATCACTCGGTCCACGTTGATGCCCATGAGGCGCGCGGTGTCCGGGTCCTGCGACGTGGCCTGCATCGCGCGGCCCATGCGGGTCCGGTTCACGAACCAGCCGAGAAAGGCGGTGCAGACGATCAGTGCCCCGATGGTGAACAGCGCCGACTTCTGGACGTGGATGCCGCCGAGGTTGACCGCCTCACCGGTGATGCCCTGCACGTGGGGAAACGGGATGGCCGCCTTGGCGCTGGGGAAGCCAGGGATCTCGCCATAGAAGAGTCGGACGATCTCCTGGAGCGCGATCGAGATGCCGATCGCAGAGATGAGGGGGGCCAGTCGTGGTGCTCCCCGCAGCGGCCGATAGGCGAAGCGCTCCATCAGCACCGCGGTGCCGACGGACGCGACCATGCCGCCGAGCATCATGAGCGGCAGCAGGACGAAGATGGCCATCGGCCAGGACCAGTCACGCGGGGCGCCGAGGGCCATCCACGTGGTGAAGGAGCCGAACGCGCCGATCATGAACACCTCGCCGTGAGCGAAGTTGATCAGCTGGACGATGCCGTAGACGACGGTGTAGCCGACGGCGATCAGTCCATAGAGGGAGCCGAGGGACAGCCCGTTCACGAGCTGCTGGAAGAACAGGTCCATGGGAGCCTCTCAGTGAGGCGCGGACAGGGAGGGGGAACCCCTGCCGCAGCAGGGCGGCACGGACACGGGCTCCCCGCCGGATCAGTTCCGGTGAGGAGCCCGTGCGGGGGTATTACTGGAAGTCCTCGGTCTTGGCCGCGGCCCACTTGCCGTCCTCGACCTTGTACGCGGTCAGCACGCGGGCCTTGGAGTCGCCATATTCGTCGAAGGCAACCTTGCCGGTCGCGCCGTCGAAGTCGACCTTGCCGATCTCCTCGATCGTGGTCTTGCGCGCCGAGCTCACGTCCTGCGCGTCCTGGAGCGCCGTCTTGAGCGCCGCGATGATCGCGTTGGCGGCGTCATAGGCATAGGCGCCGTATGCGGAGTAGCCGTCCGCGAAGCCACCCGCCTCATAGGCGTCGACGAATGCCTTCGCCGAGTCCAGGTCCTCGACCGGGGCGCCCACGGACGTCGCCAGGTCACCGTTGGAGTTCGGTCCCGCCAGCTCGATGAACTTGCCGTCATAGATGCCGTCGCCGCCCATGAGCGGCACGTTGAGCCCGGCACCCTTCATCTGCTGCGACATCGGGCCGGCCACCGGATATTCACCGCCGTAGTAGACGGCCTTCGGGTTGGCTTCCTTGGCCTTCGAGATCACGGCGGAGAAGTCCTTGTCCTCCGGGTTGATCGTCTCGGCGGCCACGATGGTGCCGCCGTTGGCGGTGAAGTATTCGGTGAAGGCGGTGACCAGACCCTGGCCATAAGCCTTCTTGTCGTGGATGGTCGCGACTTCCTTGATGTCGTTGTCCAGCAGGTATTTCGCGGCGAACGGGCCCTGGACGTCGTCGGTCGTGCAGGTCCGGTAGTAGTTGTCGTAGGTCCGCTTGGGATTGGCGAGGTCCGGGCCCTTGGTGAGGCTCGGGTTGGTGTTCGCCGGGGAGACCAGCGCGATGCCGGCCTGGCTCAGGACCGGCTGGAGCGCCTGGCCGACCGACGAGTTGAGCGGGCCGACCACAGCGATGACATCGCTGTCGCCCGCCAGCTTCGTCGCGGCGTTGCGGCCGGCGTCGGGCTGGGCCTGGTCGTCCTCGGCGGCCATTTCGAGGGTCCAACCGTTCAGGTCGCCCTTCTCGTTGGCCTGCCGGATGGCGAGCTCGACCGAGTTGCGGATGCCGATGCCCATGGCCGAGAGGTCACCGGTGATCGGGGCGATCACACCGATCTTGGCGACCTTGTCGCCACCACCGGTGCCGCCGCCACTGCCACCAGTGCCCGTGCCGGTGCCCGGCTCGGTGCGGGTTCCGCATGCGCTGACCGCAAGAGCTGCCGTAACGAGGGATGCCCCCGCGATAATAAACCTGCGACGATCCACGTCAGTCCTCCCTGTTAACCCGCGACTTTGCGGGAGCCCACGGTGGGGGCTGAGACACAGTACGACGCAGGGACATGGTGACGTCGAGGTCAGACACGCGGTTGATACGAGACCGTTACAACCAATCTCCCTCGGCGGGCCTGAACGGGGCCAGCCGGCCTATTTCTTCTTGTTCTTCTTGGCCAGATCGATGACGCCCTCAGCAACTTCGCGCATGGACTTGCGCATGTCCATCGCGGACTTCTGGATCCAGCGGAAGGCTTCCGGTTCGGACATGCCGAACTGCTGCTGCAGGAGGCCCTTGGCCTGATCGACGGCCTTGCGGGAGGCCAGCCGCTCTTCCAGGTCCGACACCTCGGCCTCGACGGCCCGGATCTCCTGATAGCGCGCGATGGCGATCTCGATCGCCGGCACGACGTCGGAGGCATCGAAGGGCTTGACGACATAAGCCATCGCGCCGGCCTCGCGTGCCCGCTCGACCAGCTCACGCTGGCTGAAGGCGGTCAGCATGACCACGGGCGCGATCCGTTCCTCGGCGATGATCTGCGCCGCGGTGATCCCGTCCTGTTTCGGCATCTTGACGTCCATGACGACAAGGTCCGGTTCGAGGTCACGGGCCAGCGTCACAGCTGCCTCGCCGTCGGCGGCTTCGCCAACCACGTCATAACCCTGCTCGGTGAGCAGTTCCACGAGATCCAGCCTGATCAAGGCCTCGTCCTCGGCCACCACCACACGGGGGCGGGTGCCGTCGGCGGGCTGCTCGGCGTCATTGGGGGCAGCGGGCACAGTTTGGTCAGTCACGTTCGCAATTGTGTCGGTCTTCTGTCCTGATTGCCAAACCCCCTGCCGTCAGGCGGGACCGAGCCACTCGGCAAGATGCGCGCGCGGTGTGGACCGGGTATCATGAACCGGTCACGCCGGGGTGGCGGAATGGTAGACGCGGACGGCTCAAACCCGTCTGGCCTTAGCGGGCTGTAGGGGTTCGAGTCCCCTTCCCGGTACGCAACGGGCCCCGGATCAACGATCCGGGGCCCGAGTTCTTTCCAGATGAGCCGCGACGGCACGGCCCGTCACTGCAGACCGGCCACCGGCCACTCGGCGATCTCGGCCGCACCCAGGTGGGGCTGGATCTTGTGCACGCGCAACGCGTTGGTCTTGCCCGGCACCCCGACCGGCGACCCGGACACGATGACGACACGCTCGCCGATGTTCACATGACCGGACGAGGTCAGGGCCCGGTCGACGAGTTGGACCATCTCGTCGGTCGTATCCACCTGGGGGATCTTGAACGAGGTGATGCCCCACACGAGCGTCAGGATCTTGCGTGTGCGCTCGTCGGGGGTGAACACCAGGATCGGAATCGGTCCGCGCAACCGGGCCAGCCGCCGCGCCGTGTCCCCGGATTTGGTGAAGGCGACGAGAAATCTCGCCTCGAGCCGCTCCCCCACGTCCGCCGCGGCCTTGGCGATCACGCCGCCGGTGGTCCGCGGGTCCCAGTCGATCCGCGCGATGCGGTCCAAACCGTGCGACTCCGTCTTCGCGACGATGCGGGCCATGGTGCTGACCGCCTGCACCGGGTATTGCCCGATCGAGGTCTCCCCCGACAGCATGACCGCGTCGGCGCCGTCCAGGACCGCATTCGCGACGTCCGAGGCTTCTGCGCGGGTCGGACGGGGGGCGGTGATCATCGACTCGAGCATCTGGGTCGCCACGATGACCGGCTTCGCCCAGAGCCGCGCGGCGGAGATGATCCGCTTCTGCGCGATCGGCACCTCCTCGAGCGGCAACTCGACCCCGAGGTCTCCCCGCGCGACCATGATCGCGTCGAACGCATCGACGATCGCCTCGATGTTGTCGACCGCCTGCGGCTTCTCGATCTTCGCGATCACCGGGACCCGGCGGCGTTCCTCCGCCATGACCTCGTGCACGACCCGGACGTCGTCGGCCGACCGCACGAAGGACAGGGCGATCATGTCGAAATCGTTGCGCAACGCCCAACGGAGGTCGGCGATGTCCTTCTCGGTAAGTGCCGGCACGTTCACGGCCACCCCGGGAAGGTTGATCCCCTTGTGGTTGTTCAGGGAGCCGCCGACGGTCACCCGCGTGACCACCTCGGTCTCGGTGACCTTCTCGGCCACCAGTTGCACCCGGCCATCGTCGAGCAGGATGGGGTCGCCGGGACGGACATCTGCCGGGAGCCCCGAATAGGTCGTGGAACAGCGGGACACGTCGCCCAGGATCGGATCCGTCGTGATGACGAATCGATCGCCGAAACGCAGCCGCACCGGTCCGTCCTCGAAGACACCCAAGCGGATCTTCGGTCCCTGCAGATCGGCCAGCACGCCGACCGGGCTGCCGGTGTGTTCCGCGGCTCCGCGCAGGTCGGCAAGTCTGCGCTCGTGTTCCGCGTGGTCCCCGTGGCTCATGTTGAAGCGCGCCACGTTCATGCCGGCCTCGATGAGGTCGGTCAGTCGTTGGACTCCCTGAGTGGATGGTCCCAAGGTGCACACAATTTTGGCTCTCCGCACGGGCACGACCCTACTCGGGCCACATGACGCCTCGGTGACACGCAGTCCGGTCGGCCTGTCGCCCCGGGCGCCGGCGGCCGGCCCCGGACCAGTGCCGCCCAACGGAGGCACTGGGGCGTACTGACTCAGGCGGAGCGGAGCAGTTCCAGCGCGTGCCGCAGATCCTCCGGATAGTCGGAGGTGAACGTCACCGGCTCACCGGTGCCCGGATGCACGAACCCCAGCCGGACCGCGTGGAGCCACTGCCGCTCGAGCCCGAGGCGGGCGGCGAGGACGGGATCACCGCCGTAGGTGGGGTCTCCGACACACGGGTGCCTGATGGCAGCCATGTGAACCCGGATCTGGTGGGTGCGTCCGGTCTCGAGCTGGATCTCCAGCAACGTGGTCCCGACCATGGCTTCGATGGTGTCGTAGTGGGTCACCGAGTGCCGGCCCCCGTCGACGATCGCCATCTTCCATTCGGCGCCGGGGTGCCGGGCGATCGGCGCATCGATGGTGCCGGTGAACGGGTCGGGGTGGCCCTGAACGACCGCGTGATAGATCTTCTCGACGGTGCGGTCGCGGAAGGCGCGTTTGAGCAGTGTGTACGCCCGCTCGCTCTTGGCCACGACCATCAACCCGGACGTCCCGACGTCGAGCCGCTGGACGATGCCCTGGCGCTCGGGCGCGCCCGACGTGGAGATCCGGAATCCGGCGCCCGCGAGATGTTCGACGACCGACGGTCCCTCCCAGCCCAGGCTCGGATGGGCGGCCACGCCGACCGGTTTGTCCACCACGACGATGTCCTCGTCATCGTGGACGATGCCGACGCCAGCAACCACGGCAGGCGTCACCTGGACGGCTCGCTCGACCGCGGGCAACTCCACCTCGAGCAGGGCGCCCCCGCGCAGCCGGTCGGACTTGGCGAGCGCCACGCCGTCCTGGCGCACCAGCCCCTGTTCCGCAAGCTCCGCCACCCGGCTGCGGGACAAGCCGAGCATGCGGGCGCCGCCCGCGTCGGCACGCTCCCCCTCGAGTCCGTCCGGCACGAGCAGGATCCTTGTCTGGTCACTCACCGGTGGCCTCCCTCGACACGTCCCGGGACGATCGGCGGGCTTCCTCACGGTCCTTCTCGAGCACCCCGTCATGGCCGACGCCCTTGACCAACCAGAAGAAGACGATGGTGATGGCGCCGAAGACCACCCCCATGTCGGCGACGTTGAAGATCGGCCAATAGGGCAACTGCAAGAAATCGACGACATGGCCCCGCGCGAAGCCAGGCTCGCGAAACAGCCGATCGATGAGATTGCCCGTGATGCCCGCAGCCACCAAACCCAGCCCGACCGACCACCCGCCGTGCCGCAGGCCCGGAACGACAACGGCGAGCAAGAACCCGAGCACCACCACGGCGAGCAACGTGAAGATCCACGTCATGCCCTCCCCGATGGAGAAGGCCGCGCCGGGATTGCGAATCAGATAGAGGCGCAACAGGTCCCCGAGGACCGGCACCGGTTCACCGGGGCGCAACCACGCGACGGCTGCGACCTTGGTGACGACATCCAGAACGAGAATGCTGACGGCCACGAGCGCGAATCTGGTCCACGCGGACCGTCGGGGCAGCACGGAGTCGGTCACCGCCGTTCTTGACGCTGTTTGCAGGACATGCACATCGTCGCTCGGGGATAGACCTGGAGCCGTCCCTTGCCGATGGGCTCACCACAAGCCTCGCAGCGCCCATAGGTGCCCCGCTCGATCATCCGAAGGGCCAGTTCACTTTGCTGCAGCATGTCCCGCGCGTTGGCCGCGAGCGACATCTCCTGGTCCCGCTCGAAGTTCGCGGACCCCACATCGGCGGGATCGCGGCCGGCGCCTTCCGTGGTGTCCCGCAGCAAGTTCTGCAACTCGGTCTCAGCCTGCTCGATCGCCCGGTGGTGCTTGCGGATCTCATCCTTGAGCTCCTCCACGACCTCGTCGACCTCCTCTGCCGTCCACGGCTCCTCCCCCTCCCGATAGGGCAGGTCTGCCGCCGTAATGCCAACGATCACCTCGTCGTGATCGTGCTCGGCGGGCGTGGAATCACTGGCAGTGGGCATCGAGAGCTCCTTTTGCCGGGTTGGGTCCGACTGGCCGGACTGGTGTGTGGTCCGGTGAAGCGTACACGAAGGGGCCCCGCTGAGCGGGGCCCCTTCGGAAGAGGTTTTCGGTGAGTCGCGCGATCAGGAGTTGCGCTGGTTCTCGCCCAGGAGTGCGTCCAACCGCGGCGTGCCGCTCTGTCCACCCTCGGAGCCCTGACGCGCCCGACGGCCGTCGGTGTTGCCCTGACCATCGGCAAGCGCCGGCTTCTGGCTCGGCTCGAAGCTGATGCTCTCGACGGACTGCAACTGCTGCTTCAGGTGGCTCGCGAACGACTGGCGATAGTTGGCCTCGAACGACCGCAACTGGCCGACCGCGTCCTGCAACTGGTCGCGCTCCTCCTCGAGGGCGCTGAACAGCTCGGCGCGGCGGAGACCCACCTGACGATCCAGGTCGTTTGCGCGACCCTGCGCCTCGTTGGTCATGCGCTCCGCGTTGGTGCGGGCTTCGGACTCGAGACGTTCGGACTTGGTGCGGGCCTCGGATTCGAGGCGCTCGGACTTGGTGCGGGCGTCGGTGGTGATCTGGTTGGCCTTCTGGTTGGCCTCCTCGATCTTGCGCTTGGCCTCCGAGTTGGCCTCGTTCACCAACTGCTCCGACTGCTCCGTGGCCATCTGGACGAGCCGGACGACGGCCGGGCTGGCCTCGGCCGAGGTCGTGACGACGAGCTTCTCGGTCCCACCGGCGGCACGAGCGACCTGCTGCGGCTGCTGCGGCTGCTGCTGCGGCTGGGGGCGCGGCGGCTCGGGCTGCCGCTGCTGCTGTGCCTGCACCTCAGCGTTGCTGGGCTCCTGCCGGTCCTCGCGCTGACGCGACTGGGTCTGGGCCTGCTTCAGAGCCTCGACCTGCTGCTTCAGCATCTGGTTCTCTTCGGTGAGCTGGGCGAAGGACGCCTCGACGCGATCAACGAAAAGATCGACCTCGGAGACCTCATAGCCAGTGCGCCGCGCCATGTGGAACTTCGTCTTGCGGACTTCGTCCAGGGTAAGGGTCATCGTTCACCTCGGGTTGTCGGGAAGCTCCGCTTCACCGGTCGCGAATATCAGCACAGGGACACACAGGTACCTCTCTGCACGAGAGTATCAGCAACATCATCCCGCACATCAAGTCATAAGCGTGCGGCACGCACCGTCAGGTCAGGAGCAGACTGATATTGACCTGGCGCAGAACCAGGACCAACAGCCACAGAACCATGAAACCCAGATCGAGCATCACGTTGCCGACCCGGACAGCCGGGATGAATTTCCGCAGGAAGCGGAGCGGCGGATCCGTGAGCGTGTAGATCCCCTCCGCGACGACCAACATCGCTCCCCGGGGCTGCCAGTTCGGCGAGAACATGGGAACCCAACTGAGGATCATGCGAGCAAAGAGGATTGCCAGATAGAGCCAGAGTGCGACATCGATGATGCTGCCGATGAGGTGCATGGTCTCCCTCCGAGAGCCCTCCGGGGGCCGACATCAGCTCTGGTTGAAGAACCCGCCGGCGATGCGCTCCTTGTCCTCCGCCGTGACATTGACGTTCTGGGGGGAGAGCAGGAACACCTTGCTTGTGACGCGTTCAATAGTGCCACGAAGACCAAAAATGAGGCCCGCTGCGAAATCCACGAGACGCTTGGCGTCCGCGTCTTCCATCTCGGTCAGGTTCATGATGACCGGGACACCATCGCGGAAGTGCTCACCGATGGTGCGCGCTTCGTTGTAGGTGCGGGGGTGCACGGTGATGATCCGCGACATGTCAGCAATCCTCGGCTTGGGGGCGGCGGGCGTCGCCGCTCGCGGGGTGGGCTCGACCGTTCGTCCGGTGCGTCGCGGCTCCAACTCGTGCACGCTGGCGGAATCCTCGGTCTCCGGCTCATGGTCGACGTTTTCCGTCAACTCCACGTCCGACTCGTAGTCGTAGGAGTTCTCATAGCGATCGGCGGACGTGGTCAATCCGAACCACTCCGCGGCGCTCCGCAGTTTCCCGGCCATCATGGTTCCTCCACCCGACTGTCCCACCCGCGGCGAGGAATCGTCGCCGAACAGGTTGCGCCGGCTCCTGGCCGACGCGTTTCGCGAGCAACAGTACTCGTCCGCACCGAAGCGACCGGATTTCGACACGCCCGCGTGACGGTGTGCGGGTGGCGACGAAAGTCTCAGGCGGTGCGCCAGATCAGGGCACCGAGCCGTCCGGCGGTGGCCCCGTCCCTGCGGTGACTGTGCAGGTCGAGGCTCGTGCGGGTGCAGCGGTCTCGGCGCTCGACCGTGCAGTCGAGGTCGCGCAGCTGTCGTTCGGCAGCGGCGCCGAGGTCCAGGGCCGGCGTCCCCCAGGAGGTTTCGGCGTACGCTCCCGGGAGCTGCGCGGCGACCTCCTCACGCATCTCAGCCGGCACTTCATAGCAGTCGCCACAGATGTGCGGGCCGAGCCAGGCCTCGATGTCGCGCGCACCCAGATCACGGAGCGCCTCGACCGTGCGGGTGAGCACGCCGGCCGCCAAGCCGACGCGTCCGGCATGGGCGGCACCGATCACCCCACGAGCAGGGTCCGCGAACAGCACCGGCAGACAATCGGCGACCCGGATGCACAGGGCGGTCCCAGGTTGATCCGTGACCAGGGCGTCGGCCCGTCGCAGCGGCACGCCCGTCGCCTCCGATCCGAGATGCTGCTCGGGACCCCAGGCTGCGATGGTTTCGGCGTCCAGCACCACGACGTCCGGGCCATGCACCTGCGCCAGCGTCACGAAGCGCTCGACGCCGAGCGCGGCGCCGACGCGGGCGAAGTTCTCCCGGACATGAGCCAAGTCGTCAACGTCGGTGCGGCCGAGGTTCAGCGGTCCGAAGGCGCCCTCCGAAACGCCTCCGGCGCGGTCGGTAAAGGCAAGCCCGACCCCGTCTCCGGAGTCGGGCGGCCGATGGAAAAAGAACACTGCCTATTTCAGGAAGTCCGGGATGTCCAGGTCATCATCAGCAGGCGGCGGCGCCGGACGGCTCGGCGGGTCCTGTCGCACCGGTTCCGGTCGGACAGGCTCGGGGCGCACCGGCTCCGGACGCGCCGGGGTCGGCCGGAACTCCGAGCGCGCCGGCTCAGGTCGCTCCTGCTCCACCGGTCGACGGGTCTCGGGACGGGTGGTCGGCTCGTTGGCCCGCGGCTGTTGCGCCGGACGATTGGTCGCGAACGGCGACAGCGAGGCGGCCTGCCGCGGATCGGCGGCCTGGCGTGCGCTGCGCGGATCGTTCTTGCGCGGGGGTTCGCCGCCGGCGAACCCCGCCGCGATGACGGTGACGCGCACCTCATCGCCAAGAGCGTCGTCGATGACGGTGCCGAAGATGATGTTCGCGTCGTCGTGCGCAGCTTCCTGGATCAGGTTGGCGGCGGCGGAAACCTCGAACAGACCCATGTCGGATCCGCCCGCGATCGCAAGCAGCACGCCCTGGGCGCCATCGATCGAGGATTCCAGCAGCGGCGAGGAGACGGCCATCTCGGCGGCCGCGCGGGCGCGGTCCTCACCGCGCGCCGATCCGATGCCCATGAGCGCCGAACCGGCGTTCGACATGATCGACTTGACGTCCGCGAAGTCCAGGTTGATCAGGCCGGGGGTCGTGATCAGGTCCGTGATGCCGGACACACCCTGCATGAGCACCTGGTCGGCCTGCTTGAAGGCGTCCAGGATCGCGACCTGGTGGTCGGTCATCTGCAGCAGCTTGTCGTTGGGGATCACGATGAGGGTGTCGACCTCTTCCCGCAGGGCGGAGATGCCGGTCTCCGCCTGGGTGGCGCGGCGGCGGCCCTCGAACCCGAACGGGCGGGTGACGACACCGATCGTCAGTGCGCCCAGCGAGCGGGCGATCCGGGCGACGACAGGCGCGCCACCGGTGCCCGTGCCGCCGCCCTCACCAGCGGTGACGAACACCATGTCGGCGCCCTTCAGCGCGTCCTCGATGTCTTCGGAGTTGTCCTCCGCGGCTTGGCGGCCCTTCTCCGGGTCGGCGCCTGCGCCGAGCCCCCGGGTGAGCTCACGCCCGATGTCGAGCTTCACGTCCGCGTCGCTCATGAGCAAAGCCTGGGCGTCAGTGTTGACGGCGATGAACTCCACGCCGCGCAGACCGGACTCGATCATGCGGTTGACGGCGTTGACACCACCTCCGCCGACCCCCACGACCTTGATGACGGCGAGGTAGTTCTGGGAAGGATTGACCACGGAGGCTCCGTCTCTTTCTCCTGCTTGCGGACAGCTGCACGCCGAGTCTGTTCCGCTGTGAAGGGAAGTCACGGTCCGACCGGCAGCCCTCAGGCTATGAGACAGCTCATCCCCCGAGCAACAAATGGACGACGAGGGCGCGTGTTGACCTCAAGCTCTACTTCACCCTCAGGCTCGGGACGTTTTCCGGCCGTTCAACGGGTGCTCGGGCGAGTCGGCGCACTGACGTCGATGTGCTTCGCCTGGGTCCCCCGGATCAGCGCCAGAGCGACCTCTCCCTTGAGTTCGGCCTGCTCCGCGGAGCCGAAAAATACCTCGATCTCCTCACTCAGGTGCACGCTGATCGAGTCGTGGGAGGAGAAGCTCACCCGCTCCGCTCGAGCCCGCAGGTCCGGCGGCAATGCCTGCACGACTGTGGCTACTTCGGACAACAGGCGCGGGTCCTCGATCGGCCCGTCGCCCTCGGGAACGTCCGCGGTGTGCGGCCCGGGAAACACCGCCCCTGCCTCATCCACGAGCAACACCGAGTCACCGCTGCCGACCGCAAACACGGGGGCGCGCTCGGTCACCCGGATGTCCAATGTGTTCGGCCAGTTCCGACGCACGTTCACCTCCCGGACGGCCGGCAGTTGGGCAACGCGCTCCCCCACCGCTCGCTCGTCGACCCGAGCCAGCGGCAGGCCGACCGGCGCCTCCGCTCGGTCCAACACCTCTTCCGGGGTCAACACCGCGGTGCCCTCCACCGTCACGTCCCGAAGGACGAAGACCGAGGAGAAGGCGAACAGCCACACCAGCACCCCGGTCACGACCACGACAAGCGGGAGCGCGATGAGCAGCAGCAATCTCCGTCGCCGCGTCACCTCAGGCGAACGGGACGCGATCCGCCCCCGCAAATCCTGCAGTTTCACCGCCTGCTCCGGGCGCGGAGCTCCTCGACGATCTGCGGACCGACCCGCGTGACGTCGCCGGCACCCAGGGTGAGCACGACATCCCCGGGCTGCGCCAGGTCCGCCACGGCCCTCGGCACCGCCGTGCGATCCGACACCAAGTGCGCCGTCCGTCCGTGGGCAGCACAGCTGGTCACCAACAGGTCGCTGGTGACACCCGGGATCGGATCCTCCCGCGCCGGATAAATGTCCATGAGCACGACCTCGTCCGCCAGCGCCAACGCGGCGCCGAACTCATCGGCGAAATCTCTCGTGCGGCTGAACAGGTGCGGCTGGAAGCAGGCGATGACGCGCCCACCCCTGCCCTCGACGCCATCGCGTGCTGCCTCGAGAGTGGCCGCAACCTCCGTCGGATGGTGTGCGTAGTCGTCGACCACATCGACCTCGTCGACCGTGCCGACCGGCGTGAAGCGCCGCGCCGTGCCACGGAAGGTCTTGATCGCAGCCAGCGCCGACTGGAGATCGACCCCCAAGGCGTGCGCCGCCAGAACAGCCGCCGCCGCGTTGCCGACGTTGAACCGGCCGGGGACGGCCAACTCGAGTGGCTCCCCACCCAGGCGAGCCCGTGCACGGAACCCGACCTGTTCGATCCCGTCGATTCGGACGCGGGCACCTTCTTCTTCACCGAAGGTGATCCAACCGGCGTCCTCGGCGGACCGGTCGCCCAGCACCGCCCGAACCCCGGGGTCGTCCAGGTGCGCGACCACATGGCGGGCCTCGGCGGCAAAAGCCCGGAAACCGTCCAGATAGGCCGCCGGGGTGCCCCAGTTGTCCAAGTGGTCCGCCTCGACATTGGTGATCACGGCGATGTCCGCCGGATATTGGCGGAACGACCCGTCGGACTCATCGGCCTCGACCACGAACGGCCCGCTGCCGAGGCGGAACGAGGTGCCGCTCGTGGCCAGCGCAGCACCGATGACATATCCCGGGTCGGCGCCGCATTCGGTCAGCAGGTGGGCCAACATTCCGGACGTCGTGGTCTTGCCGTGGGTGCCGGTCACGGAGACACCGGGCCGGCCCAGCATCAACGCCCCGAGGGCGGCACTGCGATGCCACACGCGCAAGCCACGGGCCCGGGCCTCGACGAGCTCAGGGTTGTCCGCGCGGATGGCGGAGGACACCACGATGGTTCCGGCCCTGCCGAGCTGCTCGGCCGCGTGCCCGACGTGGACCCTGATCCCCCGGGCGGCCAGATCCGCGAGGACCGGGGAGTCCGCTTGGTCGGACCCGGACACCTCGATGCCGAGTTCGGCGTACAACGCCGCGACTCCACTCATCCCGGCACCACCGATCGCGATGAAGTGCACGGGGCCCAACTCACTCGGCCGGATGAGCTCGACGGGCTCGATCAGCGCTCCGAAAATGCTGCTCATCGTGTGTGCCCGCCACCTCCGGCGAGCGCCAGCACTCGGTCCGCCAGAACGCCCGCGGCGTCGTTGGGCATGAGCTCACGTCCGGCCTGCGACATCGCCGCCAGTTTGTCCTTGTCGTTGATCATCCGCGGGATCTCGGCGGTCAGCCAGGCACCGGTGCAGGCGGAATCCGCGAGCAGACGGGCACCCCCGGCCTGCACCAGCGATTCCGCGTTGCGCGCCTGTTCACCGTTGCCGTGCGGAAGGGGCACCAGCACGCTGGGCAGGCCGACGACAGCCGTCTCCACCACGGTGCCGGCCCCGGAGCGGCCGAGCATCAGGTCGGCTGCGGCGTACGCATCCTCCATCGCATCCACATAGGCGACGGGACGATAGACGGCCCCGGTCTCCGCATCGGTGACCTCAACGGTCTCGTTGGTGAAGTTCTTCTGCCCCAGCACGTGCAGGACCTGGATGCCCTCGGCCAACAGTTTCGGGAAGGCGTCGACGACCGCGTTGTTGATGGAGCGCGCCCCCTGGGAGCCACCGGAGACCAACAGAACCGGCATGGTCGGGTTGAGCTCGAACACCCGGCACGCACGGTCGTGCTCCGCGGCCCGGTCCAGGCCCGCGATCGCGGGTCGGAGCGGGAGCCCAATGAACTCACTGCGCGGCAGCTCGGTGTCGGGGAAAGCGGTGCATACCTCGGCCGCGAATTTGCCGGCAACCTTGTTGGCCAGTCCGGGCACCGAGTTCTGTTCATGGACCACGACCGGGATCTTGAGCTGGCGCGCGGCCAGATAGGCAGGCAGCGACACATAGCCGCCGAAGCCCACCAGAACGTCTGCGCGGGCATCCGTCAGGACCTGCTTGGCCGCTCGGACCGCCCCGACCACGCGGAACGGGACCTTGGCCAGCTCAGGTGAGAGCTTCCGCGGCAGCGGCACGGGCGGGATGAGCTCCAAACGCAGCCCCGCGGCGGGGATGACACGGGTCTCCAGTCCCTTGGCCGTGCCGATCACCACCAGGTTCGCGTCGGGCACGCGCTCGCGAATCGCGTCCGCGGTCGCGATCAGAGGGGACGTGTGACCGGCTGTGCCACCGCCGGCCAGGACAATATTCACCATTCGTGTCTCCGTCTCGGTGGGCCGGTCAGCCCCTGCGGGTGCCGACCACGGTCGTCATCCGCGGTTGCCGTTTGCGTCGCTTCCCCGCCAGGGCGGCCCGGGCCTCGGGTTCCTGGCGTGCACAGGCCAACAGCACACCAATGGCCATCATGTTGGCCAACAGCGCGTTGCCGCCATAGGACACCAACGGTAGCGGGACACCCATCACCGGAAGCAACCGCAGCACCACGCCCAGGTTCACCATGGCCTGGAACATGAACCACGTGGTGATTCCGCTGGCGACGACGCGGCCGAAGACCGTGTCGGAGCGGATGGCGATGCGCAGTCCGGCGATGCCGAACGCCAGGAACAGGACGAGGACGCCGAGTGTCCCGATCAGACCGAGTTCCTCGCCGATCACGGCAAAGATGAAGTCGGTGTGGGCCTCGGGCAGGCTCCCCCACTTCTGCCGCGACGCGCCGAGTTGAACTCCCCACCAGCCGCCGGTCGCCAACGCAAACACGCCGACGGTGGCCTGCATGTTCGCGCCCTCGGTGTCCTGGCCGGGGTTGAGGAACGCCATGAGCCGACGCATCCGGTTCGGGCTGGTCACGGTCAGTGCCGCGACGCTCACGACGCCGAGGACACCCATGCCGAGGAGAATCCGCAGCGGTGTGCCGATCACCCAGAGGATGCCCGCGAGGATGCCGATCAGGATGACGGCCGTGCCCATGTCCCCCTGGAACACGACGAGCAGAATGATCAGTCCCACCCCGGGCAGCAGCGGGCTCAACAGATAGCGGGGGCGATCCAGTCGTTTCTCGTTCATGGTCAGCACGTGGGCGGCGAAGACGATGATCGCCAGCTTGGCGTACTCCGACGGCTGGATGCGCAAGGCAGCGAAACCGAACTCGACCCAGTTCTGGTTGCCGTTCACGCTCACGCCGAGGGGGGTGTACGTCAGGATCAGCAGCACGACCGAGCCGATCATCGCGGGCCACGCCAGCAACCGGAGCTTCACGAAATCGAGACGCGAGAGCACGATCGCCGAGATGAGGCCGACGACCGCAAAGGCCGCCTGGCGCTTCACGAAGAAGTAGGAGTCTCCATCGAAGTTCATGTACGCGTACACACTCGACGCCGACAGCACCATCATCACACCGAGCGCGATGAGCAGACCTGACGAGACGAGCACCAGATAGAAGTTCGCCAACGGGGCGCTCAGCACCTGCTGGAAACGGCTGCTGGTGCTCTGTGAGAGCGACCGCAGGATGCTGGTCGGCTCCGACTGCTCCTTGTCCTTGTCCGGTGCGGACGACGAACCCGGGGAAGAAAGGATCGCCACCCGTGCCTCCCTCCTATTGCGCAGTGCGCTTGCGGACCTCTTCGGCGAATGCGTCACCACGTGCGCCGTATGAGCTGAACATGTCGAGGCTCGCACAACCCGGCGCCAACAGGACGGTGTCACCCGGCTGGGCCATCGAGGCTGCCGCCTCGACCACCTCGGCCATGGCTCCAGTCTCAGCCGAATCGACCACGATGACCGGGACCTCGGGCGCGTGTTGCGCAAGTGCTGCCCGAATGACCTCCCGGTCGACACCGAGCAGGACGGCGCCGCGGAGTCGCTCCGCCATCGCCGGCACGAGTTCGTCGAACGAGGTGCCCTTCGCCTGGCCACCGGCGATCCAGACGATCGACTCGAAGGCCTGCATGCTGGAGGCAGCCGCCGCGGGATTGGTCGCCTTGGAGTCGTCGACCCAGGTGACCCCGGCAACCTCCGCGACGGTCTCGATGCGGTGGCCGCCCAGTTTCAGGGCCCGGAGACCGTCGCGCACCGCTGTCGCGCGTACGCCGAGACTGCGCGCCAGGGCTGCCGCTGCGAGTGCGTTCGCAACGTTGTGGGGGGCGTACGGCTGCACATCCGACACCTGCGCCAGCTCCAGCGCCGAGGTCCGACGCTGCTCGACGAAGGCCCGATCCACGAGGAGGTCGTCGACGACGCCGAGCATGGACATGCCGGGCATGCCGAGAGTGAAACCGATCGCGCGGGCCCCCTCGGTGACATCGGCCTCCTCGACCATGCGCTCGGTCGCCGGATCCTCAACGTTGTAGACGCACGAGTGGGTGACGCGCTCATAGATGCGGGCCTTGTCGGCCGCGTACTCCTCGAGGTCCGCATGCCATTCCAGGTGATCGGGCTCGAGGTTGAGCACGGCGGCGGAGTGGAGTTGCAGTGAGTGCGAGAAATGCAATTGGAAGCTGGACAGCTCGACCACGAACACGTCATAGCGCGTGTCCGTGTCGAGCACGGCCTCCATTACGGGCCGTCCGACGTTGCCGACGAGGGCGACCGACTTGCCGTCCGCGGCCAGGATGGCCGCCAGCATCTGGACCGTCGTTGTCTTGCCGTTGGTGCCGGTGACGGCGAGCCAGGGTGTGCGTTCCGCGGCCGGCAGGTGGGCGGCCGAGAGCTGCCAGGCGAGTTCGATCTCGGACCAGATGGGTACGCCGGCTCTGCTCGCCTCCGCCAACACGCCCACGGCGGGCCGGAGACCGGGTGAGGTGACCACGAGGTCGACGTCCGCGGGGAGATGGTCGGTCGACCCCGGGCCGAGCACGACCTCGGCACCGAGCGTGCGCAGCAGATTGGCCGAGTCGCGGCTGGTGTCGTTGTCCCGGTCTTCGATCACCGTGACGCGGGCACCGGCCGTCATCAGGCCATCGGCTGCCGCCATCCCGGACCGGCCGAGACCGGCCACCAGGACGTGTCGGCCACGGACCGGTTCGGTGTTCAGGTCGGGTCCTGGGCCGAAGAGCTCGCTCACAGACCAGCCACCCACTCCGCATAGAAGATGCCGAGCCCAAGGCTCACGCAGATGCCGCACACGATCCAGAACCGCACCACGATCGTCGACTCGCCCCAGCCCATCAACTCGAAGTGGTGTTGCAGGGGAGCCATCTTGAACAGGCGCTTGCCCTTGGTCGCCTTGAAATAGCCGACCTGGAGGATCACCGACATGGTGATGATGACGAACAGGCCGCCGAGGATGACGAGCAGCAGCTCGGTGCGTGTGAAGATCGCGAGCGCGGCGAGCCCGCCGCCGAGCGAGAGCGAGCCGGAGTCGCCCATGAAGATCTTGGCCGGTTTGGTGTTCCACCACAGGAAAGCGAAACAGGCCGCGCACATCGCCGCGGCGACCACCGCGAGGTCGTGGGGGTCCCGCACCTCATAGCAACGGGGACCGGCGCTGGAGAGCGCGGCGCAGGACTGGTTGTATTGCCAGATGTTGATCAACACGTAGGCGCCGAACACCATTGTCGCCGCCCCGGTCGCGAGGCCGTCGAGGCCATCGGTCAGGTTGACCGCGTTCGTCGTGCCGGCGACCAGCAGGACGATCCAGAGGATCGCCAGCGGGATCGGCAGCACGAGCCATGGGATGTCGCGCAGGAACGAGATCGCCGACGACGCAGGCGTCACGTCGCGATGGTTCGCGAACTGGAAGGACAGGACACCGAAGATGATGGCCACGACGGAGAGGCCGATCATCTTGCCCTTGGAGTCCAGCCCCAGCGAGCGCTGCTTCGAGATCTTCGTCCAGTCGTCGAGGAAACCGATCAGGCCCGCGCCGAGGAACAGGAAGAGGGCCAGGACGCTGGAGGCCGTCGGCGGCCGCCACGTGAACAGATGCGCGAGGAAATAGGCCGCCACGACCGAGATCATGATGACGATGCCGCCCATGGTGGGCGTCCCGCGTTTGGTGTGATGGCCGGTCGGTCCGTCGTCCCTGATGAATTGGCCGTAGCCCTGCTTCACCAGGATCCCGATGGCGACCCGAGTCCCCAACAGGGTGAAGACCATCGCGGCGGCGGCCGCAAAAAGGATCGTCTTCACTGCACCTCTCCACTTGCCTCGCTGCCCTGCGCCACCAGAGCTTCGGCCACTTTCTCCAGGCCCATGGCACGAGACGCCTTGACCAAGACGATGTCTCCCGGGGCGGGTCGGACCAATTCCACCGCTGCAGCGATGTCAGCCGCCACCGTCGCATTCTCGCACCCGGCGGCGCGGGCGGCCTCGACCATCCGGCGTGCGTCGGCGCCCATAGAAATGAGGTGGTCGATCTGGAGCGAGCCCACGGCCCGCCCGATCGCCTCGTGTTCCTCGGCGGACGCCTCACCCAACTCGAACATCTGTCCCAGTATCGCCCAGCTCCGCACTTGCGGTCGCGCTGTCCGTCGTCGCCGGGTCATGCGGGCGAGCGTGTCGCAGGCGGCGAGCATGGAGTCGGGGTTCGCGTTGTAGGCATCATTGACGACGACCACACCGTCCGGACGCTCCGACACTTCCATGCGCCAGCGCGACAGCGGGGTTGCTGCGGACAAGGAGTCGGCCACGGTGGCCAACGGCACGCCGATGCACACGGCCGCGGCCGCGGCGGCGGCCGCGTTGGCGACGTGGTGGCGTCCGACCAGCCGCAGCGTGACAGGCGCCCGGTCGGTCGCCCCGTCCAAGTGCTCCAACTGCAGGGTGAAGCTGTGGCGGTCGAGATCATCAGCGCTGACGTCGTCGGCCCACACCAGAAGGTCCGCCGGCGTGTCCGGTCGGCCGGCGCCGCTGAAGAGGGCTACGCGAGCCCGGGTTCGCGCGGCCATCTCGACCACCCGCCGATCGGTGCCGTTGAGGACGGCCCAGCCGTCGGAGGGGAGCTGCTCGACCAGTTCGCCCTTGGCTGCGGCGATGGCCTCCCGACTGCCGAACTCACCGACATGGGCCTGCCCGACGTTGAGCACGATGCCGATGCGGGGCGGCGTCAGGGAACACAGATATTCAATGTGGTGGCGGCCGCGGGCGCCCATCTCGCTCACGAGGTGACGGGTGCCGGCATCCACGCGGGTGGCGGTCAGGGGGACGCCGATCTCGTTGTTGAACGAGCCCTCGGGGGCGACGGTGGGTCCTGCCTGGCCGAGCACCTGGGCGAGCAGATCCTTGGTCGAGGTCTTGCCCTGGGAGCCCGTCACGCCGATGACCGCGACGTCGGGGTGATCGTCGATGATCCGGCGGGCGAGGCGGCCCAGCGCAATGGTCGGGTCCTCGACGACCACGCAGCGGGCGGCCGCGGCCGCGGGCAGGTCTGTCGGGACGCGCTGGCACAGCGCACCCCCCGCGCCGAGCTCGTGCGCCTTGCCGATGAAATCGTGTCCGTCGACGTGGTCACCGGCAAAGGCGACGAAGAGCGCGCCCGGCGTCACCTTTCGTGAGTCGATGACGACATCGGGCCCAACGGCTCCAACGCCTGCGTCCGGGTCGGCCAACTGGCCCCCGACCACCTCGGCTATCTGCCCCAGCGTCAGCCGGTCCATGCCCGTGCCCCCTTCACTGCCCCACCTTGCGCCATTCCTCGCCGACCACAGTGCTGTCGTCGAAGGGATGGATCCTGCCAGCAATCTCCTGGCCCTGTTCGTGACCTTTGCCGAGCACCACGACCACGTCATCCGCCCGTGCTGTGCGCAGCGCGAACCCAATCGCGGACCGGCGCTCGCCACCGTCGACGACGCGGTCGGCCGCGGCCTCGACCGACTTCGCGCCCGCCACGATGCTGGCGCGGATGGCCGCCGGGTCCTCACCGCGCGGATTGTCGTCGGTCACCACGAGGAGGTCTGCGTTCTCGACCGCCACCCGACCCATGGGTGCCCGCTTCACGCGGTCGCGGTCGCCCCCACAGCCGAGGACGGCGATCACGCGTCGACCCTGGGCCCGGTCCCGCGCGAAGGTGCCCAGCGCGGATCGCACGGCCTCCGGGGTGTGTGCAAAGTCCACGAAGACGGCGGGCGCGCCGGCGGGCAGTTCGACCGGCTGCATGCGCCCGGGCACCGTCACATCGCCCAGTGCCGCCGCTGCGCGCTGCACGTCCAAGCCGGCGAGTTCGATCATCGCGAGAGCGAGCACCGCGTTGCTGACGTTGAAATCGCCCGGCAGACCGAGATCGAATTCCAATGGTCCGGCCGGTGTCCGCACGCGGATCCGAGTGCCGGCGACATCGCTGATCCGATAGTCCGCCTCGGCTTCCCACGCCAGCGTCCTCAGCCTGACGTCGGTGTTCCGGAGACGCTGCGCCAAGCGGGCGCCGGCGGGATCATCGACGAACACGACCGCCGCCCGGGTGCGGTCGGGCTCGAAGAGCAGGGCTTTTGCTTCGAAATAGTCGTCCATGTCGGCATGGAAGTCGAGGTGCTCGGGGCTCAGATTGGTGAAACCGGACACGTCGAACCGCACGGGTTCGGTCCGCCTCAGTGCCATCGCGTGTGATGACACCTCCATCGCGACGGCGTCAGCGCCCCCGTCCCGCATGCGGGCCAGCAGCGCATGCAGGTCCACAGATTCCGGCGTGGTCACGGTCGTCCGGGCCACGGGCAGCATCTGCCCGTCGAGTTGGAACCCGAGGGTGCCGATCGTGCCGACGTGCAGGCCCAGCCCCCGCAGCGCCGCGGCGAGCAGATAGATCGTCGTGGTCTTGCCGTTGGTCCCGGTGACGGCGAACATCTGGAGTTGCGTCGCGGGCGCCTCGAACAAGCGCTCGGCGACCCGTGCCATCGCCCCTCGCACGTCGTCGGCCACCGCGACCGGCACACCCAGATCGGCCGGCAGAAGCGTGCTGCCCTCGGCGTCCGTCAGCACAGCGGTCGCGCCGGCCGCGACCGCTCGGTCGGCGAAGGTCGCCCCGTGTGCGCGGGCGCCGGGCAGCGCGACATAGAGATCGCCCTGCTCCACCAACCGTGAGTCGAGACTGATCCCCAGCACGTCGCTGTCGCCGCCGGACAGCACGTTGGCCCACGGCCCGAGAACGGCCGAGAAGGGCTGCGGCGCCCGGTGGCGACGGTCGTTGTGCTGATCGGTCACGTCGACGACGCTATCGAATGCCACATCAGTCACCCCGGCAGCACTGCGGATTGGGGCTGCCGAATCACCACTTCAGCATCTCTTCGGTGGGCCGGCTGCCGGTGGAGGCGGGCACGCCATACCGTGGCAGCGCCACCCGCAGCATGTCCCAGGCGACGGGGCCGGCCACGGCTCCACCGGTGTGACCGTTCTGCGGGTCTTCGACGACGACATAGGTCAGGATCCGGGGGTCCTCAGCTGGCGCCATGCCGACGAACGACGACGTATAGCCCGAATAGGCACCCAGTTCCACGTCGAAGTTCTCCGACGTTCCGGTCTTGCCACCGACCCGATATTCGTCCATGGCCATCGACCCGGCGAATGCACCCGGGCCCACGACGGACTCCATCATGCTCGCCACCCCACGTGAGGTCTCGGGCGACACGACACGGCGCGATTCGCGACGTTCGATCGGCACGGGGTTGCCATCGACATCGGTCGCGGATCGCAGGACCGTCGGTGGGTTGTATACGCCGCCGTTCAGGATGCCGGCCACGGCCGCGGCGTTCTGAATCGCGGTCACCGACAGGCCCTGTCCGAACGAGATCTGGTCGCGGGTATAACCCGGCATGTCGGCCGGCGGGATGAACCCGGTGGCTTCACCGGGCAGCTCGATGCCGGTCCGCTGGCCGAGTCCCATCCGGACCAAGGACTCACGATATTCGGCCGTGTCCATCTGGCGGGTCATCATGATGGTGCCGATGTTGGACGAGTACGCCAGCACGCCGCGCGCGGTGACGTTCGCGTACCCGTGCTTCCACACGTCCCGCACCACGCTCCCGCCCGACTGGATGTTCGGCGGCACGATGAGCCGAGTGTCGGGCGTGATCAGCCCGGCGTCCATGAGCGCCGCCATCGTGATCACTTTCTGCACCGAGCCGGGCTCGTAGGCCTGCGTCACCGCCCGATTGAAGAGATCCTCGCTGCGCGCGGTGGCGACGTTGTTCGGGTCGAAGCTCGGGGCATTGGCCATCGCCAGCACCTCGCCGGTCTTGATGTCCATGGCGATCGCCATGCCGGAGCGAGCCTCGGATTCCGCCACGGTCTCGGCCAGCTTGCGCTCCGTCATCGCCTGCAGGTCGGCATCGATGGTCAGCTGATAGCTCACCCCGTCGCTCGGGTGCTCGATCACGTTCGACCCCAAGGGGATGCGATAGCCGGCTGGGGACGCCTCGTACATCTCCCGACCCGCCGTGCCCGCAAGTTGCTTGTTCAGCGTGAACTCCAGCCCGCCCTGACCGTTGGAGTCGGCCCCCACGAATCCGACCAGCGCAGCCGCCGACTCCCGCTCGGGATAGGTCCGGATCGGATCGGACTCGCGGAAGACGCCATAGATGCTCTCGCTGCTCAGTTCCTGGGCAAAACGGTGGTACGCCGCCGCCGGCACCTTGCGCGCCACGATCGAATAGCGCGTGTTGGGCCTGGTCAGTGCTTTGACATAGGCATCCCGGTCACCACCCACATGCTTCATGAGCAACTGCGTGACCTGCTCGACCCGGTTCTTGTCGGGCTCGGGATTGTTGATGAGAGTCGGGTCCGCGGTGATCATCACCGCGGGCGACGTGACCGCCAGGACCACACCGTCACGATCGGTGATCGTTCCGCGCGTCGCGGCGATGGGGACGCTGCGGGTGAGTTGCTTGGACGCGGTCGCCGCGTACGCCGGCGCATCCAGTCCCTGGATCTGGACCAGTCGGCCCGCGCACACCGATGCCACGATCCCGAGCACCAGCAGCATCACTCGAAGCCGCTGGGTCGAATTGGCGAGCGGCATGCGGAGCGCTCCCGCACGTCGGGTGCGCGAGCGATGGTTGCGCGAAGTGGCCCGGGTCGAGGTCGACCGGCCCGTGGCGGGTCGGCGCGACCCGGGGGCGGCGGAGGTTCGGGGACGTCCGCTCCCCTGCTGACCCCTGGCGCGGTTGGTCGGGCGTGGACGCCGGTGATCCTCGCTCATCTCAACGGTTCTCCGAATCGGTCGCGTTCTGGGCGGGCGCGGGGACCGCCGCGGCCGGGCCGACGGACGGCGAGGTGCTGGTCTCGCCTTCGCTCTGCGGGCGGTTCTGCGCGTCGGCAACCTCCGCGGCCCTGCGGCGCTCCTCCATCTCTTTGGCGCGGGCATCGAGGATGCGCGCACGGTGTTCGTCGAGGATGCCCTGTTCGAGCGTCCGGCGCTCGTCGGCACGCTTGAGCGCCCGTTCGGCACGTTCCTTCGCCAGTTCTTCAGGGCTCTTGGTCAGCGCGCTGGGGAGATAGAGGCCGTCCGACGCCCTTGGTTCACCCGAGACAAGACCATCCGGGACCTGGACGAACGCGATGTCGCGGTTGGGTCGCATGCCGAGCGCGGTCGCCCTGCGGCTCAACTCGCGCGTCGATTCGGCTTCGGTCAGCAATTGTTCGAGCTCACCGACCGAATAGGCCATCTCGGCCGCGGTCCGACGCAGTTCGCTGGCCTTGAACGCCTGGTTCTGCAACGAGGTGTTCAGCAGCAGGAGCCCGACCATGCCGGCGCCGACGAGCGCGATCAGCAGCGTGAGGAAGGGCAGGCGCGCCATGCGCGGCCGCGGCTGTGGGACCAGACGCAACCGACGCTGCCCGTTGCGGCCGGGGCGGGAGCGTTCCGGTTGCGGCTTGTGCCGAGGGGCGTCGGGGGTGGCAACGGGCAGGGCGCTCATGCGGCTTCCTCGATCCTTTCGGCGGCGCGCAGCCGGGCGGAGGCAGCGCGGGGGTTCATGGCGATCTCGTCGGTGGACGGCTTCTCGGCGCCGCGGGTCAGCAACTTCACCTCAGGGCCGAACCCGGGCGGGACAATGGGCAGGTCACGTGGAGCGCGGTCCTCGGCGGCCGTGCGAAGGACCTGCTTGACCGCACGGTCTTCGAGCGAGTGATAGGACAACACGGCCAGCCGACCGCCGACAGCGAGCGCGGCAACCGCTGCCGGCAGCATCGCGTCCAGCGCTGCGAGTTCCCGGTTGACCTCGATCCTGAGTGCCTGGAACGTGCGCTTCGCGGGGTGGCCGCCGGTCTTGCGCGCTGCCATGGGGATGGCGTCGGCCACCACCCGGACGAGCCGTGCGGAGGTGGTGAACGGTTCGGTTTCGCGAGCTGCGACGATCGCCCGCGCGACGCGCGGCGCGAAGCGCTCCTCACCGAACCGGCTGAGAATGCGCTGCAGGTCGGCCACGGGATAGGTATTCACCACGCTCGCCGCCGTCAGCGGCTGCGCCCCGTCCATGCGCATGTCGAGCGGAGCGTCCACGGCGTAGGCGAACCCCCGGTCGGTGCGATCGATCTGGAGGGACGACAGGCCGAGGTCCGCGAGGATCGCCTGCACCCGGGGCCTGCCGTGCTCGGCCAGCACGTGCGGCAATTCGTCATACACCGCCGGCACCAGCGTCACGCGTTCGGCGAACGGTGCCAGCCGCTCCCTGGTGTGCGCCAACGCCTGCGGGTCCCGGTCGATTCCGATGAGGTGGGCATTTGGGCAGCGGGTCAGAATGGCCTCCGCATGGCCACCGAGGCCGAGCGTGCAATCGACGTAGACCGCACCGGGTGCCGCGAGGGCTGGCGCCAGCAGTTCGACGATCCGCGACAACATGACGGGCACATGCCGCGCCGGCTGCTGTTCGCTCATCCGCGCCCTCCCTGCGGTGTCAGGTGGTCTCCCCTGCCCGTGGCCGCCGACCCCAGGACAGGCTGGAATTTGATCGTGCACCGGGGTTTCGGACCGAAAGGCGTTGGGAAGTGTCGTCTGGCACCGGGGAAGGTGTGCCAGTCGACCCGCCTCTCGGGCCGAAACCTCGATGCACGAGGCTCCCGGGCTCGTGACTCACAAGCCCTGACCCGGGATGTTGTCCATGACGACGAAGGCTGGTTCCTGTGCCGCCTGGTATTGCTCCCAGGCCGCCGGGTTCCACACCTCGACCCGATCGAAAGCGCCCACGACCGCGATCTCCCCCTCGAGCCCCGCATAGCTGCGGAGTCGGGCGGGGATCGTGATCCGGCCCTGTTTGTCAGGCACTTCGTCCGAGGCATTTGCGGACAGCATTCGCTGGAAGTCCCGCACGTGCTTCACGGTCGCCGGGCCTGACGCCGATCGGGCGAACTCCTTGAAAGCTTCCAAGGTCCAGATGGTCAGACAGCGCTCCTGGCCCGGGCTGATCACCAATCCCTCGGCGAGCTCCTCGCGGAATTTCGCCGGCAGAAAGAAACGGCCCTTCTCGTCGAGCTTCGGATAGTGGGTACCCAGAAACATGCTGGGCCACCTCCTCAGCGCACCGAGTTGGAACCTTTTCGCTCCACCTGGCTCCACATTACTCCACTTTTCACCTCACACGCCACCGAAACCCTCCTCGACGCGCCCATGTTCTGATGCGATTTCGTGACCAAACCCAG
The DNA here is from genome assembly GCF_050880385.1 of Ammonicoccus luteus. NCBI lineage: Bacteria > Bacillati > Actinomycetota > Actinomycetes > Propionibacteriales > Propionibacteriaceae > Ammonicoccus > Ammonicoccus luteus. The sequence continues at coordinate 361,717 of NZ_JBNZCI010000003.1, read as the reverse complement.
TCCGGACGCGGGCCTGCGAATCAATGGCGGAACGTGGAGCGAAGTGGCGCCACGCCGGCCGGGTCCCGCAAGGGTGCGGACCAGCTGGGGCTCGGGGTGGATGCCGGCCGCGACCCTTGTCGCCGCCAATAGCGCTCTGACAAGCGATTTCTCAAAATTCTCTGGCGGTGGCGCGGATCAATGGAACGCGGCAGGAGCGCAGGGTGGTGCAAAGTGGAGGAACCCCTGGCGGTGGGTGGTGGAGGGTGGTGGAGACCCCGCACACGGGACGACGCGGCGCGAAGTGCCGAGTCGATGGCGCGCGAACACGCGAGCGCATCCGCATCATCCGGGGCCGGTCCGACAGCTTCGGCCACGAACCTGCGCGGCACGGCGCCCTGCGGCGATGTCCTTGCGGCGCAGACCGCGTAAGGTGGAGAACCGGGCGCCTGCGGCGCGTGCCGTCGTTCGTGGCGCGGCATGGCGATCGGGGGCGGGCCTCAGCGGTTCATCCAGGTGGGCCGGTGACGAAGTTCGCTAACGACGGAGGACGAGTTGAGCTCCTACTACGACGACACCCGCGACGGTCCCCTGACCGGCTCCAACCCGATCATCGGGCGCAGGAAGACCGGCCTGTCCAGGCAGTTCGGCGTCGAGGACGTCGTCGACATCATGGGCAAGGTCCGTGGCGCGATTGAGTCCGTCATCGAGGGCAAGCGTGAACCCATCGACATCGCCCTGGTCGTGCTGCTCGCCGAAGGCCACCTCCTGCTGGAGGACGTGCCTGGCGTCGGCAAGACGATGCTCGCGAAGGCAATCGGTCGTTCGATCGCCTGCTCGGTGCGCCGCATTCAGTTCACTCCGGACCTGCTCCCGTCCGATATCACCGGCGTCTCCGTCTATAACCAAGAACGCCGAGACTTCGAGTTCAAGCCCGGTGGCGTGTTCGCCAACATCGTCGTCGGCGACGAGATCAACCGCGCCTCGCCCAAGACCCAATCAGCGCTGCTCGAATCCATGGAGGAGCGTCAGGTCTCAGTCGACGGCGTGACCTATGAACTGGAGTTGCCGTTCATGGTCGTCGCGACTCAGAACCCGATCGAGATGGAGGGCACCTATCCCCTCCCCGAGGCACAGCGCGACCGCTTCACAGCCCGCATCACGATGGGCTATCCCACCAAGAGCGCCGAGATGGACATGCTCGAGCATCACGGTTCGCTCGATCCGCTCGGCGCACTGCAACCGGTCACCGATGCGGCCACGATCATGGGCTTGATCCAAGCCGTCAAGCAGGTCTATGTCGCGCCGGCGGTGAAGGAATATCTGGTCTCGGTCGTGACGGCCACACGAACCAGTCCGGACCTGCGTCTCGGCGCATCCCCGCGGTCCTCGCTGCAACTGCTCCGGGCGTCACGGGCGCACGCCGCGATGGGGGGACGCGACTATGTGAGCCCCGACGACGTGGCCGCCCTTGCCGGATCCGTTCTGTCCCACCGCGTCCTGCCGTCGACCGAGGCCCAGTTGGCCCGGCATTCCGTGTCGGACATCATCGACGCGATCGTCCGCTCCGTCCCGGTGCCGGACAAGTGATCAGAGACGGATCGAGCTGGTGAAACGCAATCCCTGGAGCCTGCTGACCCCACGCGGCAAGATGTTGCTCGTCGCGGGGCTGGCCACTGTGATCATCAGCATGCTGCTCGGCCAGCGTGATGTGTTGTGGCTCGGTCTGCTGCTCATCCTGATGCCCGCGGTCGCGTTGCTCTTCATCGCCCGGACGAAGTTGCGGCTGACGTGCGAGCGGGGCTTCGACCACAGCGAGTTGCCGATCGGCGAGACGATGGAGGCGAAGCTCGCCCTGGAGAAGCGCGGCAACCTGCCCGCCGGCCTGCTCCTGTTCGAGGAGCACGTGCCCGCTTCGCTCGGCCGCCGACCACGTTTCGGCGTGAACAACGTGTCGGGTTCATGGCGCCGCGAGGTGAGCTATCCGCTGGAGGGCAAACAGCGCGGCCGCTATCAGATCGGCCCGCTCCTGGTGCGATCCCGGGACGCCTTCAACTTGGTGAAGTTCGACCGCCAGTTCACGGCGACCTCCGAGATGCTGGTCACCCCACGGATCCACACGCTCGGCGCCATGGGCAACGTCTCCGGGGGTGGCTCGTCGGGTGAGACCCGGCCCCAGCGGCTCGGTGTCATCGGGTCCGACGATGTCCTGATCCGCGAATATCGTCAGGGCGACGACGTGCGCCGCATCCACTGGCGCTCCACCGCCCGACGCGGTGAGTTGATGGTCCGCCGCGAGGAACAGGCTTGGGACCCCAGCGTGACCCTTGTTCTCGACTCCCGCGCAAGTGCGCACGGCGGTCCGGGGCGTGAGTCGAGTTTCGAGTACGCAGTGTCCTGCGCGGCCTCCATCGCGATGCACTTCTTGGAGAATGGCTTCACCGTCGATCTCTATGACGGCAACGGGCCGATGCTCCCGCGGGACGTCGACCGGGCCTTCAGCACGAACCGGCAGCACATCCTGCACTGCTATACCGATACCCAGCCCGTCCCGATCGACCGGCTCTCCCAGACCCTCGATTCACCGCTGATCAGTCGTCAGGGTCGTGTCCTGGTCGCGGTCACCGGACGACTCACACCCGAGGACGCCGAGGCCCTGATCCGGACGCGCCGGAACCGTTCCCAGGGCTTGGCCGTTGTGATCGATGTCGACACCTTCGTGACGCGCAGCCAGCGCGCGAACGATGAGGTGAAGGAACAGCACCGCGTCGCGGTCCAGATGTTGCGCAACCAGATGTGGCGGGTCGCCGAGGTGACGCGGGTGACCGCGATCGCCGACGCCTGGAAGTCACTCGAACGGTTGGGAGAAATCGCCTGATGGCCGCCAAAGAGAAGCTCGCACTGATGGTCTCGGACCGGTTCGCCATCGCGGTGACCGTTGCGGTGCTGCTCGCGAGCCTCACGCTGCTGCCCCTCACCCAGGACGGCGGCTATCTCGCACTCTCGTCGGTGTTGGTGCTCATTCTCGGGGCGATCTCCCTGGTCCTGCGCCGGTTCCGCCTCGGCGATCTCGCCGTGCTGGGGTTCCAGTCGCTCGCGCTGGTCGGGTTCGCGTTCGCGGTATCGCTCGGGCTCGGCGGTGATGACGGCAACCCGTTCTCGCGCTTCGTCGGACTGTTCGGCGAGGCGACCAACCACCTCCAGACGCAGTCCGCGCCCATGGAGCCGAACCCCGGCGTCCGGTTGCTGTTCGTCACCGCTATCGGCGTGATCATGATCCTCACCGATGTGATGGTGCAGGGCGTCGACCGCCCGATGTGGTCGCTGGCGCCGCTCGCCTCGCTCTTCCTGGTGCCGGCCCTGGCGCTGCAGGATGATGTGCCGTGGTGGTGCTTCGTGGTGATCGCGCTGGGCTATCTCGGCATCCTCCTCGCGGAGGGCATCAACACGTCGGAGCGTTGGCCGCGAGGTGTGCGGCGCAGCCAGCACGACCGCGGATCGGCACCGCTGGCGGTGCGCATGGCGGCCTTGGTCGGGGTGCCGGCCATCGTCCTGACGCTTGCGCTGGGTCTGGTGATCCCGACGCTGACCTCCCAGGGGTGGGGGCTCACCCGGCCGCAGGGGGACGAGGGCCCGCTGCAGATGGCCGACCCCACCCTCGACCTCCGGCGCAATATCAACCAGCCGACGAACCGGGTGGTCATGCGCTACACGACAGATCAGCCTGATGGTGTCTATCTGCGCATGGCCTCGCTGCCGGTCTTCAACGCGACCGGGTGGCAGAACGCCGGCATGCAGCTCACCACCGGAACGTCCCTTCCGCCGCCCCCCGGGCATCGGGCCCAACCCGGCGAAGTGGCGCGCAACACGACCATCCAGGTGACGGACTTCAGATCGCAATATCTGCCGCTGCCGTTCGCCCCTGCGGCCTTCTCCGCCGACGGTCAGTGGGCTTACGACCGCGACTCGCTGGTCGTCCTCGCCACCGGTGAGAACTATCAGGACGCAATCCGGGATCTGACCTATTCCGTGCGCAGCCTGGACATCAAACCCGACGGACCGGGACTGTCGCGCGCAATGGCGACTGGGAACCCGCCGGACAGCCAACTGACGGTGCCGATTCCGCAGGACATCCCCGACGACATCGTCAACCTCACACTCGAGGTCACGAGGGGCATCGACGCGCCTGCCCTGCAGGCGGCGGCGATCCAGAACTTCCTGCGCAACGAGGGCGGCTTCACCTACTCCACTGAACCGCTGCCCGGCTCCGGCTACGAAGCGCTGCAGAACTTCCTGTTCGATGACAAGAAGGGCTATTGCGAACAGTTCGCCGGCGCGATGGCGGCGATGGCCCGAGTCTCCGGCATTCCGTCCCGGGTCGCGGTCGGCTTCCTCCCGGGCGAACGGCAGGGTGAGGAGTGGTCGGTGTCCATCCGGGACATGCACGCATGGCCCGAACTGTGGTTCGAGGGCTATGGCTGGGTGCGGTTCGAACCGACTCCGACCATCGCCTCGCCGCCGCCGTGGACCGTGGTGTCCGGCACGAGCGAAACCGGCCCCGACGGCGAAGATCAGCAGCCCGAGGAGCCCGCACCGGTCCCCCCGGCCGAGGAGGAAGGCCCGACTCCCGAGCCCACCCCCGAGGTGATCCCGCCCGGCGTCGGCGAGCCGCCGCTGTGGCAACAGATCCTCAAGGTCGGCGGCACCTCCGCCGGCATCGCCGCACTGGTGGCGGCGGTGGCCTCCCTGCCGATGCTGTTCCGGAGCCGGCGGCGCAGTCGGCGCCTGTCCGGGGTGGGACCGCCCGGGCATCAGGTGGAAAACGCATGGGCGGAGATCCGTGATTCGGTCGTCGACTACGGCGGCCGCTGGCCGGCCGGTTCGCCCCGCGTCATTGGAACCCAGGTTGCCCACGATCTGGACGCCCAGTCCGCAAAGGCAATGACGTCGTTGTCACTCATGGTGGAACGGGCACGCTATTCGCGCCACCACCCGATCAATGCCGACCTCAGCGCGATCACCCATCAGGTGCGCAGAGGGCTCGCGGACCGCAGTCGACGCCAAGACCAGCTGGCAGCCACGTGGTGGCCCCGTTCGCTGTGGAACCAGTTGGGCACGAAACTGGTCGGCTCCAGCTGACCCAGCTCCCCAACCAATTGAGAAGGGATCCGACCAAGTCGGATCCCTTCTTCATTGGTTCACTGAACTCAGAACCCCTCGTCCTGACGTCGCCGCCAGCGCTCCTCCATCTTGTCCATGAAGGAGGTGTCGCCCGACCCTGACCGCTGTCCGGCCTGCACCTTCGAAGGCCCGGTCGGAGTTGGTTCCACCCGTCGATAAGCGGTCACGGCGATCACGGTGGCGGTCAACATGACCACGAACCCGATGACCGACAGCGACCAGTGGGATCGCATGCCGGCAACCAGCATGCCGCAGCCCGCGATGAACGCGAGACCGGCTATCGCCGCCCGTTTGCGTTGGAGTGTGCGAGGGGTCTTGGTGCCGCGCAGCGTATGGGCCAACTTAGGGTCCTCCGCCGCGAGCGCTGCCTCCATTTGTTCAAGGAGTTTCTGTTCTTCATCGGACAGTGCCACCCGCGCCACCTCCCACCCGTTCCGAAAGGACTTCTCGCCCCGCTCCGGGACGACTTCTCAAGTGTAGATTCTAATAGGGCCCAAGGAAACCCGGCTCAGGGCTGGACAGACGATCCGGCCGTGTGGGACGAGTGAGAGAAGCACGCCGCACTGCCTGCGGGCCAAATTTCGCCACGGCCGCGTCCATGGCCCGCTCCGCCTCTCGCCAGCCGTGCTCCGGTTCTCCCAGTTCGGGCTGCACATGGGCTTCGGCCCGGTCCACGAGGCCTTCCACGCGCACGTAGACCTTGCGGATCCGTGCGCGCCGCAAACCGAGCGCCGTCCACAGCGCCAGCGCTTGGGCGTGGATCTCCCCGCCCGAATCACTCAGGCCACGCATCGTGCCGGACCGCGTGATTTGGGTGTAATCCGCAAACCGCACGGTGATCACGACCGTGCGCCCAAGCACCTCGGATTTGCGCATGCGGGCGGCGGTGCGGTCGGCCATGCGCAGCAGCTCTCGCCGCACGACCTCTTCGTCGTCGGTGTCGCGACCGAAAGTTTCCTCCGAGCCGATGCTGCGCTCCGGTGGTCGTCCCACCACGGGCCTGGCGTCCCGGCCCCAGGAAAGATCGTGGAGATGGGCGCCCTGGTGGATCCCGAAGGCGCGTTGGAGGGTGGCCCGGGGTGCGTGCGCAAGCTCCGCTACTTTGTGCAGACCCAGGCGATGCAATTTCGCGGCCGTCGCCTCGCCCACGCCCCACATGGCTTCGACCGGGAGTTGGTGCAAGAAGGGGACGACGTCGGCCGGAGGGACCTCGCGAAGGCCGTCGGGCTTGGCGGCAGTTGAGGCGAGTTTGGCCACGAACTTGGTGGGACCGATTCCGACCGAGCAGGTGATGCCCTGCTCGTCGTGGACCTTGGCCCGGATCAACTCGCCGATGAGCACGGCCGGACTGCTTGCGGTCCGGCAACCGTGGAGTGCTCCGGTGAGGTCGAGGAAGGCTTCGTCGATGGAGGCGGATTCAACCACGGCGGTGAACGATTCGAAGATGGCCCGGATGCCCCGCGACGTCTCGGCATAACTGTCGAAATCCGGCGGGACGACGATGGCCTCCGGACAGAGGCGGCGGGCGCGGGTCATCGGCATGCCCCCGGAGATGCCGTGCGCACGAGCGGGATAGGTAGCCGACAGAACGACCCCACGAGTCGCTCCGCCGACCAGCACCGGCTTGCCGATGAGCTCCGGCCGCCGACGGAGTTCCACCGAGGCATAGAAGGCGTCCATGTCGACGTGCATGATCGTGGGCGGGGTCGACCGATCCCGCTCCCCGCGGTCGGGAACGTCCGGGGTGGGCCGAGCCGCCCGGCGCCGCGGTCGCGGCCCGGGTCGGGAAATCATGGGTCAGTCGTCGGAGGCGCCGACGTGGGTGGCGAGCACGTGCAGCCGGGTGGCCGACTCCAGATAGGCGGGGTTGCCGGCCGCAGCCGCCTCGAGCTCCAGCAGTTCGTCGGAGTAACCCTCGGCGGACGCCTCAGGCACGTGATCGGTGATCACCCCGACGCCGTGCTCGGCGAGCACCTCCCAGCCGCCGGCAGCGAGCAGGTCGAGCAGACCGGCCCGATCGAGCAGGCCGGTGTCCTGCAGGATTTCGCGGGCCGCGTCGAAGTGACCCGCCTCGGCCTGGTGCCACACCCGGTGCAGCCGCTGGTTGATGACGATGCTGAGCAGGCCGCCCGGCTTGAGGGCGGTAGCCATCGCGGCCAGCGCGTCGGCAGCCCCGTCCTGCCGCTCCAGCACGAGGTGGAACGTGATGACGTCCGCCGATCCCGCCGGCACGACCTCCGCCAGCGTCCCCGTGTCTCCCTGGACAGCGGTGACCCGGTCGGACAGCTCCTGCTCGGCTGCCCTGCGCTGGGTGGCCGCGAGCGCGTCGGGCGAGGGATCGATCACCAGCACGGTGTGACCGGCTTCGGCCAGGGCCGCCGCGATGCCTCCCGTGCCGCCCCCCAGATCGACCACGTTGAGTCCTGTTCCACGGAGATCGAGCTGGGTGACCAGCAGCTCGTTGAGCCACTGCTGCGCGATCGATCGGCGACGCCGCCCGGTCGACCGGCGGTTGCCCGAACCCACCTGCTGGAACTCGCTCATCTCGTCCTCCTTCGCTTGTCGAGCCTAGTGCGTGCCGACCGCATCGGGCGGTCGGGGCAGTGTCGTGCCGGTCTCATCGGCCTGAACTTCCGGGACTGGAGTGCCACAGCTTCCTGGGGGCCGAGGCTGCCGGCGTACCCGCCGGGACCACGTCCGCATAGGCCGACTGCCGGAAGCCGCTCGGATGCACCAGCATCCGCCGGCCTCCGCCGCCGAATCCCTCGGGGCCCTCGGCCATGAGGTCTCGGACCACCGCCAGCGCCCTCGCCGGGTCGCCGGTGAGCTCGAGCTCGCGGCGCCAGGTCTCGAACAGCATGCCGAGGTCCCAGCAAGCGTGGGCGAGCAGGGAGACGCCGCGCGGGCCGGTGCGGCGGAGATCCCCGTGGACGATCAGCAGCCACGAGTCGAACAGGGTCTTCGCGTACGGACCCTGGGCTTCCTCGAAGAACGTTGCGTCGACCGGTCCGGTGGTGTCGTCGAGGGTGAGGAACACCACCCGGCGCCCCGAGCGCACCGGCGGTGTCTGCGTGGCGACTTTGACCCCGGCGACGAGGACGTTCTCCCGGTGACGCACCTGCAGCAGATCCTTCGACCAAGTGACTTCGAGAGCATCCAGGAGGGGCCGATAGAAGTCGACGACATGCCGACTGGCGTCCATGCCGAGCACATCCAACTCGGCGCGGACACGCTCGGTGTCGGTCATCTCCGGCAGCCCAGAGGGCACGATCTCGTCGCCGGCATCGAAGTCCAGTGGCAGCTGGCTCTCCTGGGGGCGTACCTCTGCGGGACGCCGGGATTGGGCCTTGGCCCGGTCGCGGGGGTCGGCCGACTGCGCAGCGAGATGGGCGGCTCGCTCGTCGGCCTGGCTGGGCCGGGGGCCGGGACGCAACAGGCCACGGCCCCGTGCGCGGATCGCCCGCTCGGCCGCGCGGCTGTCCCGGTCGAGATCGGTGATCGCGAGCAGCAAGTCTCGTCGGGTGAGTTGATCGCGACGCTGCACGGCATCTGCCGGCCGTATGCGGTGGAGCTGATCGAAGGCCCCGGCCAGGACGAGCCGCTCGACGACCGGAGTGGACACAGTGGCGCGGTTCCAGAAGTCGGCAATCGAGCGATAGGGCTGGCCGGCGATGATCCGCGCGAGCTCGGCGCCCGAGATCCCCTTCACATCCGCCAACGCGAGCCGGATCCCCCACCCCGCGCCGCTCGCGGCGACCGGCTCCACGCGATAGGCCTCGTGCGACAGATTCACGTCCAGCCCCAGCACGTCGATGCCGCTGCGGCGAGCTTCGTCGAGGATGAGCCGCTTCGGATACATCCCCGGGTCATGTGTGAGCACCCCGGCGAAGAAGTGCGCCGGCCAGTGAGTCTTCAGCCACGCGGACTGATAAGTCGGCAGCGCGAACGCGGCGGCATGCGCCTTGCAGAACCCGAACGAGGCAAAAGCTTCGAGGACCTTCCACGCCGACTCGACGACCGGCTCCGCGTATCCCCGTTTCCGCACCGCCGGATAGAACCAGGCCTGCACGTCCGCCTTCGCCTCCCGGTCGCCGAGCGCACGACGGGCCTCGTCGCCCTCGGCGAGCGTGCACCCGGTGAGGATCGAGATAATTCGGATGACCTGCTCGTGGAAGACCACCACACCGCAGGTTTCCCGGAGGACCGGCTCGAGGTCGGAGTGCAGATAGCGCGGGACGTCCCAGCCCTGCCGGGCGTTCAGGAACGGACGCACCATGTCGCTCTTCACCGGTCCGGGGCGGAACAGCGAGATGTCAATGATGATGTCGGTGAAGTCGCTGGGGCCGAACTTGCCGATCAGCTCGCGCTGGCCGGGTGACTCGATCTGGAAACAGCCGAGCGTCCGGGCCTCGCCGATCAGCTCATAGGTCGCCGGGTCGGCGAACCCGTCCACAGCCAGTGCCTCGAGGTCGATCCGTTCCCCCACCGTCCGCTCGATCTCGGCGACCGCGTGCGACATCGACGACTGCATCCGGATGCCCAGCACGTCGAGCTTGAGCAGCCCGATGTCCTCGACGTCGTCCTTGTCGAACTGGCTCATCGGAAATCCCGCGAAACTTGCTTCAACGGGCGTGCGGTCGAGGAGTGTCGCGTCGGACAGCAGCACACCGCACGGGTGCAGCGCGATGTGCCGGGGCAACCCGTCAAGGGACTCAACCAGCTCGAACAACAGATCCAGGCGACGCTCGGCGAGCCCCGCCGCGCGCAGCTCGGGCAGGTCCCGCAGCGCGGCCCGGGCGTCTCGGGCTCGGATGTGCGGGAACGCCTTGGCGATCGCGTCGATCTCACCCGGCGGCAGGCTGAGGGCGGCGCCGGCGTCGCGGACCGCATGGCGCACCCGATAAGTCTCGAGCATTGCCACGCAGGCCACCCGTTCGCCGCCGAACGTGTCGAGGATGACCTGATAGATCTCCTCACGGCGATGGGACTCCACATCGAGATCGATGTCGGGCAGCGCCCGGCGCAACGGCGAGAGAAACCGCTCCATGATCAAACCGTGACGGATCGGGTCGACGCCGGAGACACCCAGCAGATAGTTCACCAACGACCCTGCACCGGACCCCCGAGCAGCGACCCTGCACCCCATCGCCCGGACCATCCCGACCACGTCCGCCACGGTCAGGAAATAGGACGCGAAGCCCAGGTGGCGGATCACGGCAAGCTCGTCGTCGAGCCGGTCTCGCGTGGCCAGATCGGCCGGACCATAGCGGTGCGCGAGGCCCGCCTCGCAGCGTTGCGCGAGCAAGGTCTGTGCGTCGCTGACCCCTCGACCACCATCGAGCAGCTCCAGTTCAGGCAGGTGGATTTCACCCAGCCCGAGATCTTGGCGAGGATCGAGACGGCAGCGCAGAGCCAGCCGGCGGGTGTCCCCGAGAAGCCATTCGGCGCCGTGTGGGCCGCGTCCGCCGCGCTGGGCAAGCCGATCGGCGATCTCGAGCATTTCCTTGCCGGATTTCAGCCAGCCCTCGGCATTGCGGCGGTCGACGTTGCGGCCGGACAGCGGCACCAACCGGCGCGCGCAGTCGAGGACATCGACCGTCGGCGCCTGGCTGCGGTCCGCCATCCGCACGGCGTTGGTGAGGACCGTGGTGGTGTTCGTGGCGTCGGCGAGTGCCAGCATCCGGGCAGCGTGAACTCCCGAACCGGGCCCGTCGCCGGGGACCCGGTGATCGGTGACGGCCACGACGACGGAGTCGAGTGGGAATCGTGCCCGCCAGGACTGCAGCGTCGCTTCTGCCAGATCGCGGCGGAGGTGGACCGCGGCGCCCAGCTCGGAGTCGGCGCCCAGCAGCACCACGAGCTCGCCGGCGGCCGCGAAACGTGCGATGAGATCGACGGTGGCGACGGGACGCCCCCGCGCACCCGCCAGATGCATCTCCGAGACCAGACGACACAAGGAGGCCCACCCCGCCCTGGACGTCGCCAGCACGACCACTCGGGGAAGGCCGGGGTCGCGGATCTCCCCGCCCCGAACCGGTTTGTGGCGGGGACGGTCGACCGGCAGGATCTCGGCCGATTCGGGGAGGACCGCGAGATCGACGCCGAGCACTGGGGCGATTCCAGCCCGGTCGCAGGCCTTGGCGAACCGGATCGCCCCATAAAGCCCGTCGCGGTCGGTGAGCGCGAGCGTATCCATCCCGTGTCCCGCCGCGCGTTCCACAAGCATCGCCGGCTGAGCAGCGCCGAAGCGCAGCGAATAGCCCGACGCCACCCGCAGGTGGACGAATGGATCGGTCATGGCACCCCGCCTCAACCGGCACGTCGGCAGGCGGCGACGCCCAGGCGTTGTTCGACCAGATCGGCGAACGCATGCGCATCGCGCACGAGGTCGTCCGCCTCACGACTGGTCACGAGCGAGATCGCCCCGGCCCGCACGGCGTCACGCTTGCCCTGCAGGGCGTGGAAATAGGCGGCCCATTCGCCCAACTCGGGCGCGATCTCGACCACCACCTGCCACAGATTGCGACGTTGCGGTTTGGCCCGGTCCAACCGGGCGCCGATGATCACAGCGGCCACCTGCCCGACGGCGAGCAGCGCGGTGAGATAGCGCTCAGCCGGGCGGTCGGTGAGCTCCGCCCTGACGACGGTGGCCCGAGCGCGAGCCAATTCCCTGCGCAGATCACTCATCCGGGACACCCCTCAGTCAACGATGCGGCTGAGACGCCACTCGCCGGTGGAGACGACGTTGGTCAGCTCATAGACCCCGCGGGTCCCGTTCCGGCCGTTGGCCGCGACGACCCGCCAGACTTCCTCCTCGGTGAGGACTTCATCAGCGGCTGCGACGTCGACCGACCCATCACGGACCGCCCTGGCCGCTGCGGAATCCCACCACGGACCGGTGACCACCCACCGCGTTTCGACCGAACGCACCGACCACAACCGATTGCGCCAGAGGAACTGTGCCGGTGCTTCCGTCCCCTGCACCTCGCCCCGCCGAACCTCGATCGCTTCCTCGTAGATCCGCATGTCTCCCCCGCCCCGCGCCAGCCAGCAATTGCCCGCCGGAGCCCGGCGACGCCTTCCCTCGCCGCCGGGCCTGCCCGACTCGTCCGAACCGGAGTCGATGCCCTTCCCCGAGCATTATCGAACACCTATTCGAACAGGAACAATTATAGGCGGCCCCACCGACAAAAGCGCAAGCCGCGTCGAGCCTGCTCCGGAAAATGCGAGCGCGCATCAGGGACGAATCGGTCCGCCGCCGGCACGCACGTCGCACATGGGCGGGCGCTCATGATGGGCGAGATCGCTCCGCAGGGGCAGGAATCCCCCGGCATCGTCTCGGGCGTACTGCACGAACGACACGCCGGGCTCCTCCCGCACGACGATGCGCCCCTGCCGCACGAGCCGCTCGTGAACGGCCCGCTGGATCTGCATCGCCATCTTGGCCAGCGCGGCGTCGGGGGTATTGCGGTGCTTGCGCACGGCGAGATCGACCTGGCCCATCGCATCCAGTCCGCAGCGCTCGAGCACATCGATGAGGAGGCCGATCTCGACGCCGTACCCCCCGACGAACGGCACCGATTCCAGCACGTCTCGACGGCCTGCGTACTCCCCTGCCAACGGCTGCACGAAGCCCGCCAGATCCGGCCAATAGAGGTTGATCAGCGGTCGGGCGACGAGCTCGGTGACGCGCCCGCCACCGCCCGGCACGACCCCACCGACCACCGACAGCGGCCGCTCGTAGCAGCCCTTCACGAACGCGAGATCCTCGGTGAGGATCGGCCCGAGCAAACCGACAACGAGCTGGGGATCGAAATCGTGCAGATCCGAATCCACGAAGCCGACGATGTCGCCGGTCGTCACCGCGAGCGACTTCCACAGCGCCTCGCCCTTGCCGGGCACGGCACCCAACTCGGGGAGAACAGCCGCCTGCGCGTGCACCTCCGCTCCCGCTGCCCTCGCCACCGCCGCCGTGTCGTCGGTCGAATCCGAGTCGATCACCACGAGTTCGTCGATGAGCGGCACTCGCTCGACCAGCGCCGCCCGAATCGCTGTCACCATCACGCCCACGGTCGCCTGTTCGTTGCGCGCCGGCAGCACGAGGCTCACCCGCCGACCCGCCTTGGCCCCGACCAGGTGCTCCGCCGAATAGTCCGCACCCCGATAGGTCCGCTCCCGGAACCAGTCGTCGACGGCCGGCTGCCCGCGGCGCGCGTGGCCCTCTTCCGGCTGCGGTTGTTCGACAACAGTTCGTTTGGAGTCAGCGGGCATGCCGGACACAATGCCAGCAAGAAGGAAGGGAGCCCCCATGGGTCAGGTGGCAGCAGGACGGCGGATCGTTCTCTGGCGGCACGGCCGGACGGCCTGGAACGTCGAGAACCGCGCGCAGGGCCAGAGCGACGTGCCGATGGACGAGTTCGGTCACGAGCAGGCGCGCGCAGCCGCCCCGATCCTCGCGAAGTTCGAACCGGTCGCGCTCTGGTCCTCAGACCTCCGGCGCGCGACCGAAACGGCCGCCTATCTGGTCGAGGCGACCGGCCTGCCGGTGCAGACCGATACCCGGCTGCGGGAATATGCGGTGGGGTTGCGGCAGGGCTACACGTTCAACGAGTTCAAGGCCGCCCATCCCGAGGTCCACCGTCGGTTCTTTTCCGATCCCGACTATCACGTCCCGGGGGCGGAGGAGATGCCGGAGGTGCGCGCCCGGATGGCCGCGGCTCTGTGGGACATCGCGGGTGCGCTCACGCCCGGGGAGACCGCGATCATCGTCGGTCACGGAGCTTCGCTCACCGCCGGATTGCTGGGATTCTTCGATGCGCCGTCGGCGCTGCGGGAGATGTTCGCCGGCATGGACAACTGTGCGTGGGCAATCCTGCACGAGCATCCGGCGCGGGGGTGGCAGCTGACGGGATACAACCTCGACTCCGTCGGCGGGCCCCGCCAGCTCGCCTCCGGGGAGAACGCGGACAGCCCGGCCGCGCGCAGGGCACGCTGAGGGCGACTCAGTCGTACGCCCGGATCACCTGAGAGTCGTCCCCGTCCGCGAGGCCCAAATCGGCAGCGCGAGCGTACATCTCGGCGGCGGCTCGGATCAGCCGGGCGTCGAGCCCTGCCCGCGCGGCCACGTCTGCGACCAGCGCGGAGTCCTTGATGAAGATCGCCAGGCTCGAGACATTCGGCGCGTCCTCGCCGAGCAGCATCCGCGGGCCGCGGTCCGACAACAGCCACGATCGACCGGCGCCGGAGGCGACCGCCTCGAACGCCTTCGCCGGATCGAGACCCAGCCGATCGGCGAGCGCGAGCGCCTCCGCGGCCGCGCAGATGTGCACCGACGTCAGCAGCTGGTTCACCATCTTGTAGCTCTGGCCGTCACCCGGCTCGTCCCCGCACTCGATCCGGGTGCCCAGCGCCGTCAGAACCGACCGGATCGGGGCCAGGTCGGCCGGGTCGCCCGACACGAAGAGGTTCAGTTCCCCCGCACGCGCCCGGTCGACCCCGCCGGTGAACGGGACGTCGACGAATCGCACGCCCTCCCCGCGCACGGCGGTCGCATATGCACGGGCAGCCTCGGGACCGACGGTCGACATCAGGAGCAGAACGGATCCCCGCGGCATCCCCGAGGTGAGCCCGTCGGCCAGGAGCCGGTCGACCTGCTCGGGCGTGGTGACCTGGAGGAGCACGACGTCGGCGTGCGTCGCGGACTCCGGTCGTTCCTCGACGGCGAGCCCGGCATCGGCCGCCGCCCGCCGCCGGTCGGCGCTGATCTCCACGCCCGTCACCACACACCCCGAGTCGGCGAGCCGCAGCGCGATGGGCAGCCCGGTGGCACCAAGGCCGATGACGGTGCAGCGGATGGGATCACTCATGCGTTTCTCCTCCGGGTCGGTCCTTCGTCAACCCTAGGGGCACCCGTGGAATGATCGGGCCATGGACCAGCGGACCGGAGTCGTTGTCATCGGTGGCGGCCAAGCGGGACTGGCGGTGGCGTACTTTCTGCGCCGCGCCCAGATCGACTATGTCGTTCTGGACGACCAAGCCGCCCCCGGTGGCGCCTGGCGGCACACTTGGCCGTCGCTGCGGCTGTTTTCCCCGGCCGAGTTCTCGTCCCTGCCCGGTTGGCGCATGCCGGCACACAGCCCCGGCAATCCGGACGCCGCCCACGTGATCGACTATCTGACCCGCTATGAGCAGCGCTACGACATCCCGGTCCACCGCCCGGTGACCGTCCGTGGGGTGTCCGGCGGCACCGGGGCCTTCCGCGTCGAGACCGACGTGGACACCTGGCAGGCGGAGAGCGTCGTCAGCGCCACCGGCACGTGGTCCCGTCAGTTCGTGCCGTTCTATCCCGGCATGGACCGGTTCGTCGGCACGCAGACACACAGCGCGTTCTATGCCGGCCCGGAGGCGTACGCCGGCCGCCGGGTCCTGGTCGTCGGTGGCGCCAACTCCGGCGCCCAGATCGCCGCCGAACTGTCCTGGGTGTCCGACCTGACCTGGTGCACGCTCGGGCCGCCGCGCTATCTCCCGGACGACGTGGACGGCCGGGAGTTGTTCCAGATCGCCAGCGCCCGGGTGCGCGGATCCGGCGCGCCCATCTCCCACCTCGGTGACATCGTCGTTCTCCCACCGGTGAAGCGGGCCCGCGACGCGGGAAAACTGCAGGCCGTGCGGATGTTCGAGCGCTTCACCGCCACGGGGATCGCGTTCGACGACGGCACCGAACAACCGATCGACGATGTCATCTGGTGCACCGGTTTCCGTCCGGCACTCAGCCACCTCACCGGACTGGACCTCACCCGCCACGGTCGGCAGGTCGTCACCGACGGCACCCCGCAGGTCACCGGTGCGCCCGGGCTCTATCTCCTCGGCTACGGCGACTGGTGCGGCCCGGCCTCCGCCACGCTCATCGGCGTCGGCCAGTGGGCGCGGCGGATCGTGCAGGACATCGTCGAACGCGGATGAAGGAGGTTCTCCATGGAGGCGCTCGTCACCCGCGTCAAGGCCTTGCCGACGACGATCTGGTTCGTCCCGGCTCTCCTCGTCCTGACCGGTGCCGTGCTGGGCGAGGCCTTGGTGGCCCTCGACCGGTCCCGGTTGCCCAGCTTGTTGCCCACGGCTGCGGAGTCGCTGCTGTTCGCCAGCGGACCGACCGGAGCGAGTTCGATGGTCACGACGGTCGGCACGGCCGTTTTCGGTGTGGCGGGCACGGCCTTCTCGATCACCATGTCGGTCATCGCGACCGCGAGTTCCAGCTATGGCCCGCGCCTGGTCCGCAACTTCATGGCCGACCGGGGCAATCAGATCGTGTTGGGCACCTATGGCGCCACGTTCGTCTATTGCCTGATGGTGCTGCGCCGCATCCGTCGCGGCGATGACGAGTTCGGGGTCGAGGCCTTCGTGCCGCAACTGGCGGTCAACTTCACCTTGGTGCTGGCCTTGGTCTGCGTCGGGCTGCTGATCTATTTCATCCATCACATCGCGAGCTCGATCGAGGTGTCCACGCTCACCGACACGGTGCGCGACGACCTGTCGCGCGCGATCGACCGGCTCTATCCGAAGGAGCACGACGAAAGGGCCCTGCAGAGCAGCAAGGTGCCGTTGAACGAGGTTGCGCGGGTGCGGGCCGAGCGAGCGGGATTCGTGTCGACGGTCTACTACGTCAGCCTGCGGCAGCTCGCGGAATCGGCGGGCAGCCCCATCGTGCTGCTGGTGAGCGCAGGCGATCATGTGGTGCCCGGAATGCCGATCGCGCTGGCCGATCGAATGCGGCTCACCGATCCGGACGATTTCGCGCGATCCGTGCGCAGGCTGGTCGAGATCCGACGATCCCGGACGCCGGAGCAGGACATCCGCTACAGCCTCGCGAGGATCACCGAGATGGCGGTGCGGGCGATGTCGCCGGGCACCAACGACCCCTACACCGCGGTGCAGGCGATCCGCGAACTGACGACCGGCCTGCATGACCTCAGCCGGCGGCCGGATCCGTGGCCCGGCGTGGCCGCCGAGCCGGGCGATCCCACCCCCGTGCTGGTGCGCGTGACCCACAGCCCCGCCGCACTGATCGGCGAAGCGCTCGATCAACTTCGACCATGGGTCGCCGATTCCCCGCTGGTCCTGGGCGCGGTGCTCGACCTCTGCGAGGTGTTGCTGCACGATGCCGCGCCGGCGGTCGCCGCGGAGATCCAGCGGCAGCTCCGAGCTCTCGCCGAACAGGTGGAGAAGCACCAGGGACTGACCACCTGGGACACCGAACGCCTGCTCATCCGCATCCATGGCCTGCTCGACCGGACGCCACCCCACGGCGAGTGACACAGTGGGCCCATGCCTGCACTTCCTGCCCAGAACCGCCCAGTCGTCTGCGCCCCGATGGCCGGTGGCCCGAGTACGCCCGAGTTGGTCGCCGCCGTCAGCGCGGCCGGCGGTTTCGGTTATGTGGCGGCCGGCTATCTGACTCCGGAAGCGCTCGCCGACCTGATCCGCCGGACACGCGAGCTGACCGACCGGCCGTTCGGGGTGAATCTGTTCGTCCCGGAGGTCCTGCCGCCGGTGGACATTTCGGGGTACGCGGATCGTCTGCGCCCCGCGGCCGAGCGTCTGGGCGCGACCGTGCCCGTGCCGGATTGGACGGACGACGATCACTGGGCGGAGAAGATCGACCTGCTGTGTGCCGACCCGGTCGCCGTGGTGTCGTTCACGTTCGGGTTGCCCACGCCGGCGACAGTGGAGCGGCTGCACAACGCGGGAACGGCATTGATCGGCACCGTGACCACGGTCGCCGAGGCCCGCACCGCCGTCGAGCGTGGCCTGGATGCGCTGTGCGTCCAGGGCCCGGAAGCCGGGGGGCACAGAGCGACCCATCGGATTGCCGACCAACCGGAGGCGACCCCGTTGCCGGAGTTGCTGGCCGCGACGCGAGCGGCGGTCGACGTCCCGCTGGTCGCCGCCGGCGGCATCGGCACGGCCGGTCAGGTCCGGGAACTGCTGGAGATCGGCGCCACGGCTGTGCAGGTCGGCACCCTGTTCCTGCTGTGCCCCGAGGCGGGGACCAACCCCACGCATCGGGCCGCATTCGCGGGCGGGCGCGACACCGTGGTGACCAGGGCGTACTCAGGGCGCCCGGCGCGCGGGCTGCAGAACCGATTCATCGAAGCGCACGACGCGCACGCACCGGCGGCATATCCCCAGGTGAACCAATTGACCGGTCCGCTGCGGAAGGCCGCCGCGGCCGCCGGTGATGTCGAGACCCTGCACCTGTGGGCCGGCACGAACTATCGGCGGGCGCTGGCGGTGCCCGCCGCCGAGGTCATCGACGGCCTGGCAGCCGGCCTGCCCTGAGGGAGCCGCCCCGGAATTGGACCGGCCCCGCCTCGTCAGCCCTCGAGGCGGGACCGGAGATCAGTGTTGTCTCCAACTGCTGCAGTGCGAGCTTGGGGCATGGACCGAACCCAAGCCCGCGCAGCGTGCGCGACGCGGATTGCGCCGCAGGTCAACTCAGTGGAACTGCGCCGCCTCGGTGGAGTCGGCGAGAGCCGTGGTGGACGAGTCCGGGTTCAGGGTGGTGGCGATGGCATCGAAATAGCCGGTGCCGACCTCGCGCTGGTGCTTCGTGGCGGTGTAGCCACGCTCCTCAGCAGCGAACTCCTCCTCCTGCAGCTTCACGTAGGCGGTCATCTGCTCGCGGGCATAGCCGTGGGCCAGATCGAACATGCCGTAGTTGAGCATGTGGAAGCCGGCCAGCGTGATGAACTGGAACTTGTAGCCCATCGCGCCCAGCTCGCGCTGGAACTTGGCGATGGTGTCGTCGTCCAGGTGCTTCTTCCAGTTGAAGGAAGGCGAGCAGTTGTACGCCAGCATCTGATCCGGGAACTTCGCCTTGATGGCCTCAGCGAAGACCTTGGCCTGCTCCAGGTCCGGGGTGCCGGTCTCCATCCAGAGGAGGTCGGCGTACTCGGCGTAGGCGAGCGAGCGGGCGATCGACGGCTCGAGGCCGTTCTTGACCTTGTAGAAGCCCTCGGACGTGCGCTCACCGGTGATGAACTCGTGGTCGCGCTCGTCGACGTCGGAGGTGATCAGGGTGGCGGCCTCGGCGTCGGTGCGGGCGATGACGATCGACGGGACACCGGCAACGTCGGCGGCGAGACGGGCCGCGTTCAGGGTGCGCTCGTGCTGCTTGGTGGGGATGAGCACCTTGCCACCGAGGTGGCCGCACTTCTTCTCGGACGCGAGCTGGTCCTCCCAGTGCACGCCCGAGGCGCCGGCGGCGATCATGGCCTTCATCAGCTCATAGGCATTGAGCGGGCCACCGAAGCCGGCCTCGGCGTCGGCGACGATCGGCACGAGCCAGTCCTCGACGGACTTGGTGCCCTCGAGGTGCTCGATCTGATCGGCGCGGAGCAGCGCGTTGTTGATGCGGCGGACGACGGCCGGGACCGAGTTGGCCGGGTACAGCGACTGGTCGGGATAGGTGTGACCGGAGAGGTTGGCGTCACCGGCGACCTGCCAGCCGGAGAGATAGATGGCCTTGAGGCCCGCCTTGACCTGCTGAACGGCCATGTTGCCGGTCAGTGCGCCGAGCGAGTTGACGAAGGGCTCGCTGTGGAGCTTCTCCCAGAGACGCTCGGACCCACGACGGGCGAGGGTGTGCTCCTCCTGGACGCTGCCGCGGAGCTTGACGACTTCCTCCGCGGTGTAGTCGCGCTTGACGCCGGCCCAGCGGGGGTTGGTGTCCCATTCCTTCTGGAGATCGGCGGCGCTCAACGGCTCAGTCATAGATGACTCCTGTCATGTTCCGGTGTCCACATCGCTGCGGACGGGGCTGATGAGTACACATTGCGCCAAGAACGGCACGGAAGTGGCCAGTTTCATGATGAAAAAAACGCGAAATTTCTCTATTCTGAAAAAGTGAGCCAAACCGAGTGGCGAAGAGCGCCCGTAACCGCCGCGTCAACCCCTGTTTTCGACAGTTTTGCTCTGGGGCGACGTCTGCGTCATCTCCGCAAGGAGCGCCGATTGACGCTGGCCCAGGTGGCGGACGCCACCGGCATCGCCGTCTCGCAACTCTCCCTGCTCGAGAACGGCAAGCGCGAGGCCAAGGTCTCGACGTTGCAGAAGCTGGCGACCTGTTATCAGGCATCCATGGCGGATCTGGCCTCCGAGGTCCCGAGTCGGCGCGCTCAGTTGGAGATCGAGTTGGAGCGGGCGATGAGCTCGCCGCTCGCCCGGCAGCGGGGGCTGCCGACGGCCCGCATTTCCCCGCGCATGCCGATGGACGTGCTCGAGGCCTTGGTCGCGTTGCACCGGGAACTCGCCCGCACCGCGGAGGAGCACATCGCCACCCCCGAGGAAGCGCGGCGGGCCAACGTCGAGCTGCGCGCGATGATGAAGGATCGCAACAACTACTTCGCCGAGCTCGAGACAGCCGCGGCGAGCCTGCTGAAACGGGTCGGCTATCAGCGCGGGCCGGTGTCCCAGCACGAGATCTCGGCCATCACCGCCCACCTCGGATTCACCCTGCACCACGTCTCGGACCTGCCGCACTCCACGCGGTCGGTGACCGATCTGAAACAGATGCGCATCTATCTCCCCCAGTCGCCGGGGGAGCATGATCCCCGCTCGGTGCTGTTGCAGGCGCTCGGCCACTATGTGCTCGAGCACGGCACGCCCCGCAACTACGGCGAATTCCTGCGCCAGCGGGTGGAGACCAACTATCTGGCAGCGGCGCTGCTGATGCCGGAGTCGACCACGGTGGAGTTCCTCCGCAAGGCCAAACAGGACAAGGAACTGGCCGTCGAGGACCTGCGCGACCGGTTCGCGGTGTCCTTTGAGTCGGCTGCCCACCGGTTCACCAACCTCGCGACCAAGCACCTGGACATCCAGTTGCACTTCCAGAAGGTGCACGAGTCCGGAATCATCTACAAGGCCTACGAGAACGACGGGGTTTCCTTTCCCACCGACCACACGGGCGCTATCGAAGGCCAGCCGGTCTGTCGGTATTGGACCTCGCGCCAGGTCTTCGACGTCGAGGACAAGTTCAACGCGTTCAACCAGTACACCGACACCCCCTCCGGCACCTTCTGGTGCACCGCGCGGGTTGAATCGGGACCGTCGGGCACGTTCTCGACCAGCATCGGCATCCCCTATGTCCAGGCGAAGTGGTTCCGCGGGCGCGACACCCGGGAGCGCTCGAAGTCGGGCTGTCCCGACGAGTCGTGCTGCCGCCGTCCCCCGCGCGCGCTGGCCGAGTCCTGGGCCGGCAATGCGTGGCCGTCCGCCCGGGCCCATTCACACCTCCTCGCCGCCCTGCCGCCCGGCGCATTCCCGGGCGTCGACGAGACCGAGGTCTATCGCTTCCTGGAGGCGCACTCCTGAGCAGGACCCTGAACGGACCCTGACTTGGGAAGGGCCGCTCCGCCGATGGCGTTGGTTTAGGATGGCCGCCCCCACGGCATCCCGTGCGGCGGACGCTGCCATGCCCACTCCGGGTTGGCAGACCTGAACTGGCGCCCCCCGCGCCGTGAATCCCGAGAGGATCACATGCAGTTCAAGACCATGGTCAGCGGCAAGATCCACCGCGCCCGCGTGACAGCAGCAGACCTCCACTACGTGGGGTCGATCACCGTGGACGAGGACCTGCTCGACGCAGCAGGCATCGAGGTCTACGAACGCGTCCAAGTCGTCGACATCGACAACGGCGCCCGGCTCGAGACCTACACCATCCCCGGCGCCCGGGGCTCCGGCGAGATCCAACTCAACGGCGCTGCCGCGCGCCTGGTTCAGCCCGGGGATCTCGTCATCATCATGGCCTATCAGCAGGTGTTGACCCCGGTCCCCGCGGACTGGCACCCCAAGGTGGTCCTGGTCGACCCGACCGACAACAGCATCGCCGAGATCATCACCAGCCGCGACGACCCGCACGCACTGCGGGGCGCCACGCTGATGCCCCGGTTGGACGAAGCGGAGATCGACGAGCCGGCGGTGACCCGATGAGGGTGAGCATCCGCGACATCGTCGCGCAGAGCGCGGCGGGCGAGCGGCTGAGCATGGTGACGGCCTACGACTACACCAGCGCCCGGCTGATCGACGAGACAACCATCCCGATGATCCTCGTCGGTGACTCGCTCGGCATGGTCATGCAGGGACGCGACTCGACGCTGCCGGTCACGTTGGACGAGATCGTCTATCACACCCGGATGGTGCTGCGCGGGGCCCAGCGGCCACTGGTCGTCGCGGACCTGCCGTTCCTCACCTATGCGACACCGCAGGAAGCGCTGAGGTCCGCCGGCCGGCTCATGGCCGAGGGCGGAGCCCAGTCGGTGAAGCTCGAGGGCGGGGTGGCGCAGGCGGCGACGATCCGCACGCTGGTCGACGCCGGAATCCCCCTCATGGCGCACCTCGGCTTCACTCCGCAGTCGGTGCACCAGATCGGCCTCCAGGTGCAGGGCAAGAGCGTCGACCGGGCCCGACAACTCCTGGCCGATGCCGAGGCCGTCCAGGAGGCCGGCGCCTGGGCGGTGGTGCTCGAGCTCATCCCGGCCCCGCTCGCCGCGGAGATCACCCGACGCCTGTCCATTCCCACGATCGGCATCGGGGCCGGGGTCGACTGCGACGGCGAGGTGCAGGTCTGGCACGACATCCTCGGTCTCTATGAAGAGGTCCGGCCTCGGCACACGCACCGGTTCGCGACCCTGGGCCGGGCAGCGGTGCAGGCGTTGCAGGACTATGACAACGCAGTGCGGGCACGGACCTTCCCGGGCCCCGAGAACGCCGCGCGGCTCGATGCCGCCGTCCTGACCGAGGCGCTTTCGGCCACCGGTGGCGGGTCGGACGCCGAGGAGCACCGATGAGGATCGTCACCACCCGGGCCGAGTTGGCCGCTGCGCGGGCGGAGGCAACTCCGCTCGCCCTCGTGCCCACTATGGGCTTTCTGCACGAGGGCCATCTGAGCCTCGTGCGTCGGGCGAAGGCCGACCACGGGACCGTGGCTGTCTCCGTCTTCGTCAATCCGACCCAGTTCGGGCCGTCGGAGGATCTTTCGACCTATCCCCGGGACCTCGCGCGTGATCTCGACCTGCTCGCCGACGCCGGCGTCGACCTCGTGTGGACTCCTCGGGTCGAGGACATCTATCCCGGAGGATTCTCGACCTATGTCGACGTCGAGGGGGTCACCGACGTCCTCGAAGGCGCCGAACGGCCCGGGCATTTCCGGGGTGTCGCGACGGTCGTGAACATCCTGTTCAACGCGGTGCGACCGGTGGCGGCGTACTTCGGCCAGAAGGACGCCCAGCAGTGCGTCGTGCTCCGCAAGATGGTGCGCGACCTCGCGATGGACGTCGACGTGGTCATCTGCCCGACCGTCCGAGAGGCCGACGGACTCGCGATGAGCAGTCGGAACGCCTATCTCGACGAAACCCACCGCGCGGCGGCGACCGTCCTCATCCGCGCCCTGCGCGCGGCCGAGTCGGCCTGGGCTGCGGGCGAGACCGATGCCGACGCGCTGCGGTCGCGGATGCAGACGGTGCTGGCCGCGGAGCCACTCGCGCAAGTCGGCTATGTGAGCATCGCCGACACGGACGACCTCCGGGAGATCGATGCGATCGACCCGGCCCGGGGTGCGCTGGCCTCGCTGGCGGTCAGGGTCGGCAAGCCGCGCCTGATCGACAACCTTCTGCTCACCCCGCGCTGACCGCACGGAGCGTCACCGCCGTCGCGACCGCGGCGGTGGCGGCCTCGTGACCCTTGTCCTCGGCCGAGCCGTTCAGGCCCGCCCGGTCGAGAGCCTGCTCCTCGTTGTCGCAGGTGAGGACGCCGAACCCGACGGGTACGCCCGTGCGCACGCTGACCTCGCAGAGCCCGTTGGTGGCGGCCGAGCACACATATTCGAAATGCGGCGTCCCACCACGGATCACCACACCGAGCGCCACCACGGCATCGTGGGCGGCCGCGAGCCGGGCAGCCGCGACCGGGAGCTCGAAGGAGCCCGGGACGCGCACCTCGGTCACCTCGCTCACGCCGGCCTCGGACAGCGCGCGGCGTGCGCCGCCGAGCAGTCCGTCCATGACCGTGGTGTGCCAGCTCGCGGCAACGATCGCGACGCGCAGACCGCTGCCCTGCGGCGAGAGGGTGGGTGCTCCGTGGCCGGCCATGTCAGGCTCCTTTCCGGGCCCGGAGGCCGTTGTCGGGGATGGCCAGCAAGTGGCCGAGTCGGTCTCGTTTGGTGTCGAGGTACGCCCGATTGTGCGCGGTCGCACCGACCTGGCTCGGCATCCGTGTCACCGCGAATCCCGCCTCAGCCAGGGTGGTGAGCTTCGACGGGTTGTTGGTGAGCAGCCGCAATCGGTCGATGCCGAGGTCGTCGAGGATCGCGACAGCCGCGGCGTACTCCCGCGCGTCCACCGGCAGACCGAGTGCCAGCTGCGCGTCGATCGTGTCCAGTCCGGAGTCCTGGCGTTCGTAGGCGGCGAGTTTGTTGGCGAGACCGACGCCGCGCCCCTCATGGCCCCGCAGATAGATCACCGCTCCCGGCTCGCGCGCGATCCGCTCCAGGGCGTCGTCGAGCTGGGGGCCGCAGTCGCAGCGCGCGGAACCGAACGCGTCACCGGTGAGGCACTCCGAGTGCACCCGCACCACTGGGTCGCCGGTCAGGCCATGGGGCGAGACGAGCACGAGATGGTCGGCGCCGGTGCGGAGATCGGCGTACGCGGTCGCGCTGAACTCACCCGCCCGCGTCGGAAGCGAACCGGATGCGCCGCGGCGCACCCGGTCATGGCGGTCCCGCCAGGAGACCAGGTCGGCGATGGTGATGACCGGGAGATCGTGCTCGGCACCGAGCGCCAGCACGCCCGGGGTGCGCAGCATCGACCCGTCCTCGGACACCAGTTCCGCGATCGCGCCGACCGGGGCCAGCCCGGCCAGGCGACAGAGGTCGACGGCTGCCTCGGTGTGACCGCGGCGCGTGAAGACGCCACCCCCGCGGGCCCGGAGAGGGACGACATGACCGGGGCGGATCAAGTCGCCCGGCGTGGTCGTGGGATCGGCCAGGACGCGCAGCGTCCGGGCACGGTCCGCGGCCGAGATGCCGGTGGTGATCCCTGCGGCGGCGTCGACGGTGATGGTGTAGGCGGTCCGGAGGCGGTCCTCGTTGTCGGTGACCATGAGAGGCAGTCGGAGAACGTCGGCGGTGGCCTCCGGCAGGGGCGCGCACAGATAGCCGGACGTGTGGCGGATCGTCCAGGCCACCCAGGCATCGGTCAGGGTCTCGGCGGCGAGGATGACGTCGCCCTCGTTCTCCCGGTCGGCATCGTCGAGGACCAGGACCGGGCGGCCGGTGCGGAGCGCAGAGAGAGCGTCCTCGATCGGTGCGATGTTCACCGGTTGTCCCTCGGACCGGTGAGGCGCTCGACGTACTTCGCCAGCACATCCACCTCCAGATTCACCATCTCGCCGGGCTGCTTTCGGCCGAGCGTGGTGAGCTCCAGGGTGGTCGGGATGAGCGAGACCTCGAAATAGACATGGTCGCTGTCGTCGCGGCCCAGGTCCGAGACGGTGAGGGACACCCCGTCGACGGCGATGGACCCCTTTTCCACGACATAGCGGGCAAGGCTCTCGGGCAGGGCGATGCGCACGACCTCCCAGTTCTCCCCCGGCGTGCGGGAGACGATCTCGGCGACCCCATCGACATGTCCCTGGACCAGATGGCCGCCGAACCGACCGTCGGCGCGCATGGCCCGTTCGAGGTTCACCGGGTCGCCGACCCGGAGCGCGCCCAGGCTCGAGCGCTTCAGGGTTTCGGCCATGACGTCGACCGTGAACGTCTCGGCATCATGCGCGACAACGGTCAGGCAGACGCCGTTGACGCTGATCGACGCGCCGTGCCGGGCGTCACTGACCACGGTCGGGCCGTGCAGCGTGAGGGTCGCCGACTCGGCGCCCAGAGTGAGCGCGCGGACCTCGCCGAGCTCTTCGACTATGCCGGTGAACATGTGCAGGTCTCCTTGCTGTTTGGTGTCGTGTCCGAGATGGGGTCGGGGCCGGATGGTCGTCGGCGGACGTCGGCGACGATGACGACATCCGGGTCGAGGTGCTCCACCGTGCGGATCGTGAGGCGGCAGGCATCGGCGAGGGTCCCGATGCCGAAGTCGCCGAGGGTCGTTCCGGCGCCGAACAGCGCGGGGGCGAGATGGAGTTCGATGCGGTCCACGAGTCCGGCACGCAGAAAGGCTGCGGCGAGCGTGGGGCCGCCTTCGAGCAGAACTTGGCGTACGCCTCTGTCCTGCAACTCGGCCAGCGCACGGGCCGGATCGCGATGCCGAAGGTGAAGCGTGGGCGCCGAGTCGTCGTGGAGTGCCGCGGCCGGGGGCAGGGCCCGCCGGCCCAGCACGACCCGCAGCGGCGGCCGTGCCCGCCCGTCGGGCATTGCCCCGCCGGGCTCGTCGGCCAGGCGGACGGTGAGCGAGGGGTTGTCGGCGAGCGCCGTGCCGGTGCCGACCAAAATCGCACCGCATTCCGCACGCAACCGGTGGCCCCGGGCGCGGGTGTTCGGGGCGGTGATCCACTGGCTCGAGCCGTCGGCGGCAGCGCTGCGACCGTCCAGCGTGGTGGCGGTCTTCCACACCACCCGGGGGCGGCCGTGGCGCAGCGCGAACGCCCACGCCTCGTTGAGCGCGGCGGCCCGCGCGATGACGGGATCTCCCGCCGCGGGCGAGGCAACCGCCACCCCGGCCGCGCCGAGTTCGGCTGCGCCACCGCCCGCTCGCGGATCGGGGTCCGGCTGGGCGAACACCACGCGGGCGATGCCGGCCTGGATCAGCGCGCGGGTGCAGGGGCCGGTGCGGCCGGTGTGGCGGCACGGTTCGAGGGAAACGTACGCGGTCCCGCCCGACGCCCGCACCCCCGCCTCCGCCAGCGCCACGGTTTCGGCATGGGCTGTCCCGGCGCCGCGATGCCAACCCTCCCCCACCACGTCGCCGGTGGCGTCCACGATCACCGCTCCGACTCGCGGGTTCGGATCGGCAGCCGGACCGTGCGCAGCAAGGGCGACGGCCTGCTCGAGGTGGACGCGGTCGGCGAGGGACAGCACCGGAGCGCGTGCAACGCTGCCGGCAGAGGTCACCGGATCATCGGTTGTTCGTGGGTGCATCATCGCCCTCCGTTCGCTCCTGCGAACTCCGGGCGGACGGGCGTGCAACCCAGCGGATCGCCCACCGATCACCGCGACCCACGCCGGACACACCGGCGCGACGGCCCGGCCTCGCCTGAACGACCACCGACGCTGACGCCGACCGACGGACCAACCACCCTGCGGGCCATGGACCCGTCGGCTCGTGCTGCCTCCCATCCGGACTTTCACCGTCGGTCCTGGAATTTCACCAGGTCAACCGGACGCAACATCGTGCCTGGCTGGCACGCGCGGCGTCCGGGTCGCGGACTCTCACCGCCGGTTCGGATTTTCACCGACCCCGGAGCACGTTGCGGCCACCCTAGCGGGTGCACCAGCCGGGGTCGACAGGAAGGCCGGGCAGACTGCGATCGGACATCCGTCCCAACGCGGCTAATCTTCGCCCATGGAAGTGTTGCCGCTGGCCTTCACGTCGGGCTGGGCCTCCGGGCTGAACGCTTATGCCACCGTGCTGGCGCTCGGTCTGCTGGGTCGTTTCGCCGACCTCGATGCGGTGCCCGACGGCCTGCAGCGCACCGATGTGCTGATCGTCGCCGGAGTGCTGGCGCTGATCGAGTTCGTCGCGGACAAGGTCCCCTATGTGGACACGATCTGGGACGGGCTTTCGACGGTCCTGCGCCCGGTCGCCGGGGCCACCATCGGCGCACTGCTCGCCGGTTCCCAGGGCGACCTCGTGACCGTCACCCTGGCGGCGGTCGGTGGAGTGACCGCGCTGGTGTCCCATCTGGTCAAGGCGTCGCTGCGCATGGCGATCAACACGTCACCGGAGCCGGTGACGAACATCGGCGCCTCCGTCGCCGAGGACACCGCAGCGGTCGGGGTCACGACCTTCGCCGTCCTCTTCCCGATCCCGGCGGCGATCATCGCCGGAATCCTGCTGCTGGCCGGCATCGTCGTGGCGGTGTGGGCGCTCAACCGGGTGCGGCGCGGGTGGGCGGCTTTCCACAGGTGGTACGCCAAACGCACCGCCGATGCCGAGATGCCGGCCAACTGATGCCCGCCGTCACCGTCCGCGGCGGCACGCTCGCGGGGATGGCGGTCGCTGCCCGGCTGGCCAAGGTCGGTCACGACGTGACCCTCGTGCACGACGACGGACCGCTCGGCCCGGAGAACCTCCCGGACGTGTTCACGTTTCCCGCGCCCTGGCGGGACCTGTTCACCAAGTCCGGGCGCACGCTGGCCGCCGAGTTGGCCCGCACGGGGCATGAGCTCACCGCCGTCGCGGCCCGGCCGGTCGGCGACGGGCTCCTGCTGCCCGCCGAGCGCGGCGGACAGTTCGCCGTTCTCAGCGAGGCCTTCGGCACCGCGGTCGCCGAGCGCTGGCGGGACCTGCTGGATGCCCTGGACGACGTGTGGCAGGCCCGTCGCCCGTTGGGTCTGGAACAGGAGTTCGATGCGGCGCGCTTCCGGGCCGCCCGCAAGGAACTCTGGTGGGGCACATCGGTGGAGCGGCTCGCCCGCCGGTTCGGTCATCCGGTGCTCGCCCAGGTGATCCGGCAGTCCGCGGAGGGCGAGCCACGCCGGTCCCCCGCCGACGAGGCGATGTGGCTCGCGGTCGAGCGGACGTTCGGCCTGTGGCAGGTCACCACCACCGCCGGTGAGCCGGCGGGCAGCGGCGTACTCGTCACCGCCCTCACCGAACGACTCCGCACCCGGAAGGTCACGGTGACCGACCGCGAACCCGCGTCCTGCGACGCCGTCGTCACCGCCCACGGACCGCTGCCCCGCGGCTGGCGGGGCCCGCACCCGTGGCCGCGGCGGACGGGCAGCCGGGTGGGTCCGGGACGGTACACCTGCGGGGACCACACGCACGCCGGTCGCACCGTGGCCGGCCAGCTGCTGTCGGCCGCGCTGGCCGCCTATGCCGTGCATCTGGACCTCACCGGGGAGAACATCCACCCGACCAACAAGGACCGCCGGCGGGGAAAGCGGACTCGTCCCGGTCCACCCGGTGAGCAGCCTCATCATGGACCCACGGGCCCACCGGGAGAGGGGTAGACTCAGGTGTCCGTTTTTTCCGGGGAAGGACTGGCCCGACTTGACTGCAGACCCGACTCCCGACAGCGCCGTGATCGAGCGCGAGTTGGCCGTTGAGCAGGCGCATATCGATGCGGTGTACGCGCGGTTGGAGGAGGCGACCAGATCCGCCGAACAGGTGGCGACCGAGGGCCGATCCCTGTTCCAGACCGACCGCTCGAGTTTCGTCCGCGAGGAGGACGGCACCGGACTGTTCGAGCGCGACGTCTTCGCCTTCCAGGCGGCGAAGCGGCTCGCGGTCCTCGACGCGGAGCACGAGGGGCTGGTGTTCGGCCGGCTGGACCGCACCGACGGCGAGATCCGTTATATCGGGCGGATCGGGGTGCGGGACGAGGACTACGAACCGCTGGTGATCGACTGGCGCGCCCGGGCCGCGGAACCGTTCTATCGGGCGACCCCGACCGAGCCGATGGAGGTCGTGCGGCGTCGGGTGCTGCGGTGTCGCGGCGACAAGGTCATCGGGATCGAGGACGATCTGCTCGACTCCACGAGCACCGACACGGATCTGGTCATCGTGGGTGAGGGCGCGCTGATGGCGGCCCTCTCCCGGGCGCGTGGTCCGCAGATGCGCGACATCGTGGCGACCATCCAGTCCGAGCAGGACGAGGCCATCCGTGCGCCCTATCAGGGCTTCACGATCATCTCGGGCGGCCCCGGCACCGGAAAGACCGTCGTGGCGCTGCACCGGGCGGCCTATCTGCTCTATTCGCACCGTCGCCGGTTCGAGAACGGCGGCGTGCTGGTGGTGGGCCCGTCGCGGGTGTTCATGAACTACATCGAGCGGGTGCTGCCGAGCCTCGGTGAGGACTCCGTCACCCTGCGCGCGATCGGCTCGGTGGCGTCCGATGTGCTCGGTTTCCGTGCGGAGCGGGTCGATTCCGCTGCGCTGCACGTGATCAAGGGCTCCACCCGGATGCTGCCGCTGCTGCGCCGGCTGGTCAACGAGCCGCTCGTGGCGCAGTCGGCCGACCAGGCCCGGCTGCGGGTCGTGATCAAGGGAGAGGTGCTCACCCTGTCGGCCGACCGGCTGGCGAGCATCCGCGAGAACGTGCTCCGGCACCACAAGCTCAACCAGGGTCGCGGCGCTGCCGAGCAGGGCGCACTCGCGGCCCTCTGGGAGCTGAAGCCCGACGAGATCGAGATCGAGCGCGACGAGTTCGACGATCTCGTCACCGATCAGGCGGCCTATCGCATGTTCATGCAGTCGTGGTGGCCGAGCCTGAGCCCGGTCCAGGTGCTCGTCCGTCTCGGCGATGCCCGTCTCACCGCGCGGCTCGCGCACGACATCCTGTCGCGGGAGGAAGCCGAGCGACTGGCCGCCAGCTATGTCGAGGCGGCCGACTGGTCGGTCGCCGACGTGGCACTGCTCGACGAACTCGGCGCGATCCTGGGCCCGGTCGTCGAGGAGGCCGAGGCGGACCCTCTGCTGTTCCTCGCCGACGGCGCCGATGTCGCTGAGGTGGTGACCACCGCCGACCGCGCCGCCCAGCGCCGCGAGGTCGACCCGTTCGCCGACGCCCACGAGACCTTCGCCCACGTGCTCGTGGACGAGGCCCAGGACATCACCCCCATGCAGTGGCGCATGCTGCGCCGCCGCGGTGCGCAGGCCAGCTGGACGATCGTCGGCGACCCGGCCCAGAGTTCCTGGCCGGACCAGGAGGAGAGCGGCCGGGTGCTGAACGACCTCATCGGCCGAGCACCGCACCGGAACTTCCGGATGAGCACCAACTATCGCTCTCCCGCCGAGGTGTTCGAGCTCGCGGCGAAGGTGGTGCAGACCGTCGCCCCCCACGCCGATCTGCCGCGCGCCGTGCGCCACACCGACATCGAGCCGCGGCTGTTGGCCACCACGCTCCTCGACCAGGACGGGGCGCTCGTCGACGAGCTCCGCGTGCTGGTCGGTCAGGTGGAGGGCACGATCGGCGTCATTGCCCCGCCCTCGCGCATCGGCCACGTCAACAGGGTTCTCAATCGATCCGCGCTGACCGAACACGCGGACCGCATCAGCGTCGTGACGCCGCTGGAGTCCAAGGGCCTGGAATACGACGCGGTGTTCGTGCTGTCGCCGGACGAGATCGTGGCCGAGTCACCCGGCGGGGTCCGGGTGCTCTATGTGGCCCTCACCCGTCCCACGCAGCGGCTGGTCACCCTCGACGTCACCTCCGACGGACGCGCCGGGGAGTGGCGCGGAACTCTCGATTGACCGTCAGCCGACCAGCTTGCGGCTGAGCGGCCGCGACGCCTGGAGGTTGGCATAGATCGCGCGCGTCGCCGTCGACCGGTTCAGGGTGAAATAGTGCAGCCCCGGCGCCCCGCCGTCGAGCAGTTTCTCGCAGAGTTCCGTCGCCACCTCGATGCCGATCGCACGAATGCTCGCTGGATCGTCCGCGTGCGCCCGCAGCCGGGCCACCAGGGAGGCCGGCAGTTCGGCACCCGACAACTCGGCGAACCGCTCGATCTGCTTCACGTTGGTGACCGGCTGGATGCCCGGAATGATCGGGAGGTCACACCCGTGGGCGCGCACCCGTTCCACGAGTTCGAAATAGGCATCCGCATCGAAGAACAGCTGGGTGATCGCGAAGCTCGCGCCGGCCTCGGCCTTGTCGACGAGGATGCGGGCGTCGAGCTCGGGGTCCATCCGCTCGGGGTGGATGTCGGGGAACGCCGCGACACCGATGCAGAAATCACCGAGGGACGCGACAAGCCGCACCAGTTCGGTCGCATTGCGCAGACCGTCCGGGTGCTGGACCCACGGGGCGGTCGGACCACCCGGAGGGTCGCCGCGGACTGCGAGGATGTGCCGCACCCCGGCGTCCGCGTACGCCCCCACGACGCGGCGGACATCCTGGCGGGACTGGCTCACACAGGTGAGGTGGCCCATGGTGCGCAGGGTGGTCTCCTGCGAGATCCTGCGGGTGACGTTGATCGTGCGATCCCGGGTCGAGCCGTTGGCCCCATAGGTCACCGAGATGAAGTCCGGGGCCAGTGCCTCGAGCTCGCGGATCGTGCGCCAGAGGATCGTCTCCGCCTCGGCGGTCGCCGGCGGGAAGAACTCGAAGGAGAAGAGCGGTCGTTCGGCGTACGCCAGCATCTCGTCGATCTTCGGGATGATCGACGGGAACGGGTAAGGCCGGCTGCGCCCACCGGCGGAGCCGCCTGCGGCGGAGATGCTTGGCATGCGCGACACCCTAAGTCAGTGATCATGGCCCGAGCCCCCTAGGCTCAAGCTGTGAGCACTCTCCTGGATCCCCGCGACCCCCTGTCCACCGCCCTGCGGGATCAGATCGGCGCCGAGATCGCCCAGTTCATCGACGACCGCCGTGGCCTGCTCACCGATGTCGGTTCCGAGGCGCTGGTGCTCGGCGAACTGGCCAGGGCTTTCACTGCCGGGGGCAAGCGCATGCGACCCGCCTTCGCGGTGTGGGGTGCGGTCGCCGCCGGCGGACTGCCGCGGGACCCCGCGCCGGCGATCCGTGCCGCCGCCAGCATCGACCTGCTTCACACCGGCATCCTCGTCCACGACGACGTAATGGACTCGTCGGACACCCGCCGTGGTCTGCCGGCCGCGCATCGCCAGTTGGCGGCACGGCACGCCGACGAGCAGCTGCTCGGCGCGGCCGACGAGTTCGGCCAGGCCGGCGCGATCATCCTCGGCGATCTTCTGCAGTTGTGGTCGATCGAGATGCTCGACACCTCGGGGCTCCCCGCGTCGGATCTGGCCCGGGCCCGACCCGCTCTGGCCCGCATGCGGACCGAGGTGACCTGCGGGCAGTTCCTCGATGTCCACCTGCAGCACGAGCCGATCACCGATGGCCAACACGCGTTGTTGGCCGCCGCGCGGGTCGTGGAATACAAGACCGCGAAATATACGGTCCAGCGGCCGGTCCAGTTCGGTGCGCTGCTCGCCGGCGGCACCGACGAGTTGCTGGGCGGTCTCGAGGCCTATGGGTCCGCACTCGGCCGGGCTTTCCAGTTCCGCGACGACCTCCTCGGCGTGTTCGGCGATGAGGCGACGACCGGCAAGCCGGCGGGGGACGATCTGCGGGAGGGCAAGCGGACCGTGCTCGTCGCGCATGCCTTTTCGGGCACCTCCGACGCCGGCCGCACGCTCCTCACGCGGCTGCTCGGCGACCCGGACCTCGACGACGACCAGATCGCGGAACTCCGCGCGCTCATCGTGGAATCGGGTGCGCCCGAGTTGGTGGAGGCGATGATCAGCGAGGGCTTCGAAGGAGCGCTCGCCGCCCTCGACGTCCCGATGACCGATGACGGTCGCACTGCGCTGGTCACGCTGGCACGGGCGGCGACACAGCGCACCGCCTGACCCCCGCCGCTGGGCGTTTGGCCACCGCCGCGGACAGGCCTAACGTTTGGTGCATGAAGGCATTGCAGGTCATCTATTCGTTCTTTCTGGGGCTTGCCCTGGCCACGTTTGTCGGCATCGGCATGGCAACCTTCTATCCCCGGCCGGAGGCGAATTTCGACTATCCGGTCGAGGAGAAGTCTCCGGCCGAGATGGAAGCCTATCGCGCCGAGTCAGAGGCCTATGCGGCCGTGCTCGACACGTGGAGCCTGAACACGAGCATCGTCCTGTTGGTCCTCGCGACGGTCATCCTCGTCGTGGCTCTGGTGCTGGGGGAACGTCTGGTGGTGCTCAGCAACGGCATGCTCATGGGCGGCCTGTTCACCCTTCTCTATGCCGTTGCGAACTCGTTCTCGAACAGCCAGAACCTGCTGCGTTTCGGCGTCATCGCGGTGGCCTTGGCGGTGACGATCGTGGTCGGCTGGATGAAGTTCCGCACCGGTCCTTCGGTGGAGGCCGCGGACAGGGTCGCGGCGACGGCTGGGGGTCCGGGTGACGCGACGCTCGAGGGGAGGGTCGCCGAACTCGAGGAACGGCTCGAGTCGATGCGGAAGGCGTTGGGCGACTGATTTCGTGCGGCTGTTGCTCGTGCGGCGGGTCAGACGAGGACGACCGCGAACGGCGGTTCCTGGGTGACCCGATCGCCGAGGACGTGCCGGAGACGTGCCCAGTCGTCGGCGTGATAGACGGCGAAGTCCTGCCAGCCTTCCCAGATCAGCACGGTCGGACGCGTCAGATCGGTGAGGCAGTCCCACAGGGCATCGAGGTTCTGCCCGTAGTAGTCCGGAAATCCGAGAGCCCGCCCGATCCCCTCGAGCACCCCGGCGCGGTCGGTCACGCGGGCGAGTTGGCCGACGGCCCAGCCGTGACCTCGCAGCCGGCGAATCAGGTCGTTGGGCGGCCGGCTCATCCGATAGACGCCGGGCGTGCCCCGGACGAGGCCGGCCGGGATGTCGAGGGGGCTCATCGTCGAATCCTCTTGAACGTTTCGTAGTGATCGTCGGTCCAGTAATGGATGCGATCATTGTCGCCCGTGACGATGCGGCGTGCCCCGCGATTGCGTGAACCGGGGGTGTCGACCGTATACTCCCGGTAATATCCGCGCCGCTCCTGCGGCAGGATCCCCTCGAAGTTGCCGAACGTCGAGCCGTCCTTGTCGTAGGGGAACGGGCCACCCCGGTCGATCAGCGTCAGCGTCTGCCGGGCCTCCCGCGGCAGGTCCGCCACGGCTATCCACGGCAATCCGGAGACTGGGTCGATGGTTTCGGCGCGGGAAGCCTGCGTACGCCTCGGCGGGGTGGGCCGACCGGTCTGCGCGTCCGTTGCGGGTTGGCCCGGTGTCGTGGTGGGCGGCGACGAGATGGACGTGGGTGCGGGTGTCGTCTGCGTACGCGGGTCCTCGCCCCCGCCCCCGCCCAACAACCACCACGCGCCCAGCGCAACCACCAGCAGGACAGCGACGAGGGCCCACGAACGGGGCCCTCGACGGGTGCCGGGCGACGGTGTGCCGGCGGTCACTGGATCGTCGGTGAGCCGTCGGCCGGAGGCTTCTCCTGCACGGGAATGAACGGATCGGCCTGCAGGCCCTGTTTGAAGACCGAGCCCAGGAACTCCTGCATGTGGGGATCGTTGTTCCAGGCTTCCCGGAGCTTGCGGGACAGGCGGCCGGCCGCGGCCTCTGCGTCGGGTGCGCGGGTGATCGCCCTGGTCACCCAGACCCGGCGGGCCCCCGCGGCGAGGACGTCGTCGATCGTCTCCTCGTCGATGCCTCCGCTGGCGAACCACGGCTTCGATTCCGGGTCCCCCGGGGGCTGCACGGTCGCGGTGAACCGCACGAGGTCATGTCCCGGTGCCCGGAACTGCGGGTGGGACTGGGACAGATAGACCGGCCCGATCGACAGATAGTTGACCTCCTGGTCGCGCACGGCGGCGTTGACCTGGTCCTCGTCGTGCGCCGACTGGCCGATGAGCGCCCACTGGTGGAGCTGGGGCCGGGCGACCTTGGGCGTGGTGTCGATCTGTGAGAGATGCAGCACGTCACCGTTGAACTGCTTGGCCAGTGCCGGGGACCCGTTCACCACGACCAGACCCTGGTAGTGGTAAGCCACCGTCCGGGCAAGATCGAGGGCATCGAGCAGTTGCTCGTCGGAGGCGTCGTCCTGGCGTACCTGAAGAACGTCCACCCCGCCCGCGAATGCCTTCTCCACGAAGCTCACGAAGTCCCCGGTCTCCGCGCGCAGATCGGTGCTCAGATAGAGTCGCGCAGTTTTCAGCCGGACATCGAGTCCCATGAGTGCTGTCACGGGAGTCAGCCTAGGACAGCCAACGGGTGTCCGACACCCCGCATCGGTTGGACATGTCCACCGGATTCCCTGCCTAGACTGCGGGGCAGGCTTTGCACGAGTGCCACCTTCCTCTACTTGTGTTCGGAGCGTGACGTGACGACAACCAGCATCGGTGACCCCTTGGTCGGCGTTGTGCTGGACGGTCGGTACCAAGTTCTGCAGCGTCTCGCCCGAGGCGGCATGGCGACCGTCTATCGGGCCACCGATATGCGGCTCGGACGGGTCGTTGCCGTCAAGGTGATGCACGAGGGACTCGGCGAGGACGACGACTTCACCCGGAAGTTCGACCGCGAAGCGCGTTCTGCGGCGAAACTGTGCCACCCCAACGTCGTGTCGGTGTTCGATCAGGGGCACGATGCCGGGCGGCCTTACATCGTCATGGAATATGTGGAGGGGTGCACGCTGCGCAATGTCATCAGCGCCGACACCCCCATGGAGCCGCTGAAGGCCCTCGAGCTGATCGATCTGATCCTCGCGGCACTCTGCGCGGCCCATGAGAACGGTCTCGTGCACCGCGACATCAAGCCGGAGAACGTGCTGATCTCGGCCAAGAACCACCTCAAGGTCGCCGACTTCGGGTTGGCTCGGGCGGTCAGCGCCCACACGACCGCGACGCAGGGCGTGCTGATCGGAACCGTTTCCTATCTGCCGCCCGAATTGGTGCTGCACGGGAAGGCCGATACCCGGTCGGATGTCTATTCGACCGGGGTCGTGCTGTTTGAACTGCTGACGGGCACGAAGCCCTATACGGGTGAAACGCCGATCCAGGTGGCTTATGCGCACGTGCACAACCGGATCCCGGCGCCCTCCACGCGGCTGGATACGCATTGGCAGGTGTCTCGGAACGGGATTCCGCCTTATCTTGACGCGCTGGTCCGTGCGGCGACCCAGCGCGAGCCCGATCGGCGGCCGCGGGACGCCCGCGAACTCCGCACGATGGTCGGGCGCGCCAGGGAGGCGCTGTCGAAGGGGATCATGGATGATCCCGCGCTCACGGCCGCCTTCACCGCACGGTTCGTCGATCAGGAAGACACCCAGACCCATATCCGCGGGAGCGTCGACGAGGTTGATCTGCCCGCCCTCCCTGTCGTTGCCGAGGCGCGAGAGGCATCCCGGCAGGCGGCCGGATCGCCAATGTCGCCGTCGCGACCCGAGCCCGCGCTCCCACCGACGGTGCGGCAGCCTGCGGTCCGGAAACAGAAGCACCGGACGCAGCGCGATCAGCGCTCCGAGAGCGTGCGGAAGCAGGCTGCTCGGCCCTCGCCTGTCGCGGTTCGCCGTCGTCGTTTCGTGACGCTGCTGCTGTTGATCGCTCTCACGATCGGCGGGACGGGCGCGTGGTGGATGCTCGACGGCCGTTTCGTCGAGGCTCCCGAGATGGCGGGGCTCACCCAGGCGGACGCCACGCGAGTCGCCGAGGAGAGGGGTCTCACGACCGAGACCACCCAGGACTTCAACGAGAATGTCCCGGCCGGCACGGTCATCTCGACCGAACCGGTCGCCGGTGCGGACGTCCCACGCGGGGGCAGCGTGGCGATGGTGGTGTCCAAGGGGCCGGAGCGGTTCTCAATGCCACGGGTGATCGGCCTGACCAAGGATGATGCCGAGAAGATGCTTGAGCAGGCGAACCTCGCGGTCGGCACGGTCAACGAGGACTGGCACGAGGAGCTCGCGCCGGGGCTGGTCACCGAGACCTCCGCGGAGTCCGGCACCCCGATGCGCCGGGATGCCCGGATCGACCTGACGCTGTCGAAGGGCCCCCGTCCGATCCGGATCGTCAACCAGTCGGGGCGCCCGGCGGATCAGGCGCAGGCCACACTCGAGAACGCCGGTTTCAACGTCGTCGTGAAGACCGCCCATTCACCGTCGGTGCCCGCGGGCCATGTCGTGTCCCAGGATCCGGCGAGCGGCACCACCCATCGCGGCCGCACTGTCACGATCGTCCGCTCGCTCGGCCCGGCGATGGTCAAGGTGCCGGACGTCCGGGCGCTTCCTGTTCAGGAGGCGGCGGACCAGCTCACGAAGGCGGGCTTCCGCGTCGAGACCAAGCACGGCGAGAACTTCCTCGACCTCGGCTTCGCCCAGCGCACCGATCCCCCGGCCGGCCACGAGGTCCCGGAGGGGTCGACGATCACGTTGTTCTTGGTCTAGGCAGGGACTAACTCCGCGACCCGCGAGCGACGACGTGAGGAGCGCAGAGCGAGCCCCGCGAGCGACGACGTGAGGAGCGCAGAGCGAGCACGGGGGTCCGGGGGTCGCCCCCCGCGCGGCGCGGCAGCGCCGCACTACACAGCGTGCGGCTGGCCGTCCCGATAGTCGTTGAGGCGGGTTTCGGTCATGTCGTTGATGCGGTTGACGACCAGGTTCCAGCCGCGGTCGTTGATGAGACCGTCATGGATCGGGAAGCCGAGGGGGGCTCCGATGGTGCGGGCGAAGTCGATGTGCTCTTTCATAGCTGCCCAGGGCCCCATGGCCGGGAGCGCGAGCACATCGATGCCTGGCGGGCAGGCAGCGAGTGAGTCGCCTGGGTGGAACAGGGTGGGGTGGCCCTCGGCGGAGACGACGACGCCGACGTTGCCGATCATCGGGATGTCGCGGTGGATGACGGCGTGCTGGCCGCCGACGGTGTGCAGGAGGACGGCGCCAATGCGGATGCTGCTTTCCGCCGGGATGCGCTCGGCGGTGGGCAGATCGACTTCGCCGGGCACGCCGGGCTCCACGAGGAGTCGGGCCTCCGGATTGGCGGCGACGAGCGCGGGGACGTGCTTGGGGTCGACGTGGTCGGGGTGCAGGTGCGTGATGACGATGGCGTCAAGCTCGGTGAGTCCGTGCCAGTCCTCGGAGAAGTTGCCCGGGTCGAGGAGGATGCGGACTCCGTCGACGTCGAGGAGCACCGTGGAGTGGCCCAAGTGTGTGATCTCCATGACAGCACGCTAGCTCACGGGATCAGGCGAGCAGCGCCCCGAGGGTCTCGCCGGCGCTCCTGGCCTCCTTGACGGTGACGTCGAGGTGGGTGACGGCACGGATCATCCGGGCGCCCAAGGCGGACACCGCGACACCGGATTCCAGTGCCCGGCCGGCGATCTCGGCTGCCCGGTGGTGTCCGGTGTCGAGGACGACGATGTTCGTTTCCACCTGGGCGGGGTCGACGGCGGTGGGCGTACGCTCCGCAACCGCTGCGGCGAACGCCTGCGCCGCTTGGTGGTCGTCGGCCAGTCGGTCGATGTGGTGGTCGATGGCGTACGCGGCCGCGGCCGCCAGGACACCTGCTTGACGCCAGCCGGCGCCGAGGCGCTTGCGGAGGATGCGGGCGGTGTCGATGCGTTCCCGGGAGGCGACGAGCATGGATCCGACGGGCGCACCGAGCCCCTTGGAGAAGCAGACCGAGACGGTGTCGAACAGGCGGCCGTAATCCCGCATTCCCACCCCTGTCGCGACGGCGGCATTCCACAGTCGGGCGCCGTCGAGATGGAGTCCGACGCCCGCGTCGCGACACAGTGCATGGACAGCCTGCAGATGGTCGAGCGGCTGGATCGTGCCGCCGCCGAAGTTGTGCGTGTTCTCGAGTGCAACGGCGGCGGTCGACACCAGATGGGGCCCGGCGTCCGGTTCGAGCAGCGCTTCGATGGCGGCCGCATCGGCCACCCCGCGCGATGACGTCCATGTCCGCATCGTCACTCCGAACACCGCGCCGTGGGCCCCGAGTTCGGCCCGGGCGATGTGGGCGCGGGCATCGCAGAGGACCTCCTGTCCGGGCTCCACGAGGAGCCGGACGCCGAGCAGGTTGGCCAGCGATCCGGTGGCGCAGAACAGTGCGGCTTCGTGGCCGAGCAGGTCGGCGACGCGCTCCTCGAGAGCGAGCACGGAGGGGTCTTCGGCGTACACGTCATCCCCCACCTCCGCCGCCGCCATCGCGGCCCGCATGCCGGGCGTGGGCTTGGTCAGGGTGTCACTGCGGAGGTCGATCACGGCGCCACGATACGGCCCACCGACCCCATGTCGCCCACGGCGCCCGAACCGGGAGAGCACCGGTGAGGCACGATGGAAGGACAGCGGCGCGCGTCCGGGCGGGACCCTCGGGCGAAGCAGTACGCCGGCAGAGTCGCCGGACGCTGCCCGCACTGCCCTGATGTCAGACACATCAGCTGAGCGAAGGACGAGACGTGAGCACGAATCCGGACAGCTTCGGCGCCAGGGGCACCCTGACGGTCGGAGAGAGCAGCTACGAGATCTACCGCATCGGCGGACTCCCGGGAGCCGCCTCGCTCCCCTATTCACTGAAGGTGCTGCTGGAGAATCTCCTGCGCACCGAGGACGGTGCGAACATCACCGCCGACCATGTCAACGCGTTGGCCGGGTGGGATGAGAACGCCGACCCGGACACGGAGATCCAGTTCACCCCGGCGCGGGTGATCATGCAGGACTTCACCGGCGTCCCCTGCATCGTGGACTTGGCCACCATGCGCGAGGCGATGGTCGATCTGGGCGGCGACCCGACGAGGATCAACCCGCTCGCACCCGCCGAACTGGTCATCGAC
This sequence comes from Ammonicoccus luteus, assembly GCF_050880385.1. Taxonomy (NCBI): domain Bacteria; kingdom Bacillati; phylum Actinomycetota; class Actinomycetes; order Propionibacteriales; family Propionibacteriaceae; genus Ammonicoccus; species Ammonicoccus luteus. The sequence continues at coordinate 321,100 of NZ_JBNZCI010000003.1, read as the reverse complement.
CACTCCGTGATCATCGATGTCTTCGGCCGGCGGGACGCGTTCGAGCGCAACGTGGAGATCGAATATCAGCGCAATGGTGAGCGCTATCAGTTCCTGCGGTGGGGGCAGACCGCGTTCGAGGACTTCAAGGTGGTGCCTCCGGGCACCGGCATCGTCCATCAGGTCAACATCGAGCACCTGGCCAAGGTGACCATGACCCGCGACGTCGAGGGCACTGTGCAGGCGTACCCCGACACCTGCGTCGGCACGGACTCCCACACCACGATGGTGAACGGGCTCGGGGTGTTGGGCTGGGGTGTCGGCGGCATCGAGGCCGAGGCCGCGATGCTCGGCCAGCCGGTGTCGATGTTGATCCCCCGCGTCGTCGGGTTCAAGCTGACGGGCGCTGTGCCGCCCGGCGCCACCGCCACGGACGTGGTGCTGACGATCACGGAAATGCTGCGCGAGCACGGTGTCGTGGGCAAGTTCGTCGAGTTCTATGGCGAGGGTGTGGCTGCCGTCCCGCTCGCCAACCGCGCCACGATCGGCAACATGAGCCCCGAGTTCGGCTCGACCTGTGCGATCTTCCCGATCGATGACGTCACGCTCGACTATCTGCGGCTCACGGGCCGTGCGGAGGAGCAGGTGGCGCTGGTGGAGGCGTACGCCAAGGAGCAGGGCATGTGGGCGAACCCGCAGGCCGAGGCCCGCTACAGCGAACGCCTCGAGCTCGACCTGGCGACAGTCGTGCCCTCGATCGCCGGACCCAAGCGCCCGCAGGACCGCATCGACTTGGCCCAGGCCAAGCAGCAGTTCCATGCGGACCTGCAGAACTATGTCGTCGACGGCCAGGGCATCGAGAAGAGCGCGGTCGATCAGGAACTGGCCGACACCTTCCCGGCGTCCGACGCGCCCTCCCACGATCCGCGCCACCAATCGCAGGCCGCCGGACACCCGTCCCACTCGTTGGCGTTCAACGGTGAGCGAACCAGCACCCCCACTCCGGTCGAGATCGGCGCCGAACAGGTCGAGATCGACCACGGACACGTGGCGATCGCCTCGATCACCTCGTGCACCAACACCTCGAACCCCTCGGTGATGATGGCCGCGGCGATGCTGGCGAAGAACGCCGTCGAACGGGGGCTGAGCGTGCCGCCATGGGTGAAAACCTCGATGGCGCCCGGCTCGCAGGTTGTGACCGGCTATTTCGAGAGCGCCGGCATGTGGCCCTATCTGGAGAAGCTCGGGTTCCACCTGGTCGGCTATGGCTGCACCACCTGCATCGGCAACTCCGGTCCGGTGATCGACGAAGTTTCGGAGGCGGTCAACGCCGCTGATCTGGCGGTGGTCTCGGTGCTGTCCGGCAACCGCAACTTCGAGGGCCGGATCAATCCCGATGTGAAGATGAACTATCTGGCGTCTCCGCCGTTGGTGATTGCGTACGCCTTGGCGGGGACGATGGACTTCGACTTCGAGAGCGAACCGCTCGGCCGGGACAGCGACGGCAACGACGTCTTCCTCGCCGAGATCTGGCCCGACCCGGTGGCCGTCGAACGGACGATCGCCGAGTCGATCAGTCGCGAGTTGTTCGTCGCGGACTATGCCGATGTCTTTGCCGGGGATGAGCGCTGGCAGTCGCTGCCGACGCCGGAAGGTGACACGTTCGAGTGGGCGACCGACTCGACCTATGTCCGCAAGCCGCCGTACTTCGACGGCATGCAGGCCCGGCCCGAGCCGGTCGCGGACATCGCCGACGCACGGGTGCTGGCCAAGCTGGGCGACTCGGTCACCACCGACCACATCAGCCCGGCGGGATCGATCAAGGCCGACAGTCCCGCGGGGCGCTATCTGTCCGAGCGCGGCATCAAGCCCAAGGACTTCAACTCCTATGGCTCGCGGCGCGGCAACCACGAGGTGATGATCCGCGGCACGTTCGCGAACATTCGGTTGCGCAACCAGCTGCTGGACGGTGTGGAGGGCGGCTTCACCCGCGACTTCACCCAGCCGGACGGGCCGCAGACGACGATCTTCGAGGCGGCCGAGGCGTACGCGCGGGCGGGCACGCCGCTGGTGTTGCTGGCCGGCAAGGAGTACGGCTCCGGGTCCTCCCGTGACTGGGCGGCGAAGGGCACCCGGCTGCTGGGTGTGCGGGCGGTCATCGCGGAGTCCTATGAGCGGATCCACCGCTCCAATCTCATCGGCATGGGCGTGTTGCCGCTGCAGTTCCCCGAGGGCGAGAACGCCGACTCGCTGGGTCTCGACGGCACTGAGACGTTCACCATCACGGGCGTGACGGAGCTGAACGAGGGGCGGACGCCGAAGACCGTGCACGTCGTCGCGGCGAAGGACGACGGGCAAGCGGTCGAGTTCGACGCGATCGTGCGGATCGACACCCCCGGTGAAGCGGACTACTACCGCAACGACGGGATCCTGCAGTTCGTGCTGCGCTCGCTGGTCGACGGCTGAGAGAGCGTCCGGGCGATCACGGTCAGAGGTCGACCGGCACGAACTCCTGGATCGGGTTCGGGCGCTTGATGCGGCCGTCGGTCAGGCGCTCGGCCACGGTGAACGCGAGTTCCAGCGACTGGTTGCGGTTGAGACGCGGATCGCAGACGCTCTCGTAGCGGTTCTCCAGATCCGTCTCGTTCACCTCGCCCACGCCGCCCACGCACTCGGTCACGTCGTCACCGGTGAGTTCGATGTGCACGCCACCGGGCCACGAGTCCATCTGGTCGTGGACGTCGAACCAGCCGTTGAGCTCCGCGACGATCTGGTCGAAGGCCCGGGTCTTGAAGCCGTTGGACGTCGAGAAGGTGTTGCCGTGCATGGGGTCGCACACCCACACCGGCGTGCGGCCGGCGTTGTGCAGGGTCTCGATGATCGGCGGCAGCGCGTCCTTCACGTTGTCGGCGCCCATGCGGGTGATGAACGTCAGGCGGCCCGGCTCGTTGTCCGGATCCAGCCGTTCGGCCATCGCCAGGGCATCCGCGCCGGTGACCTTAGGCCCGAGCTTCACCCCGATGGGGTTGCGGACGTGCCGCAGGAGCTCGACGTGAGCACCGTCCAACTGCCGCGTACGCTCCCCGATCCAGATGAAGTGACCGGAGGTGTTGTAGGGCTGCTGCGAGCGCGAGTCGATGCGCGTCAGAGCGTGCTCGTATTCGAGGAGCAGGGCCTCGTGGGACGCATAGAAATCGACCGTGCGCATGTGCTCGTCGGAGATGCCGCAGGCGACCATGAAGGCCATCGCCCGTTCGATCTCGTCGGCGAGCGCCTCATAACGGGCTACCGCGCCCGAGTTGCGCACGAAGTTCGAGTTCCAGTTGTGGATCGTCCGGAGGTCCGCGAAACCACCGGTGACGAACGCCCGCGTCAGGTTCAGGGTGGCCGCGGAGGCGTTGTAGACCCGGAGCAGCCGGTCGGGATCCGGGATCCGGGACTCGGGGGTGAACTCGAAGCCGTTCACGGCGTCACCGCGGAAGCTCGGCAGCGACACGTCACCGCGGGTCTCGGTGGTCGAGGATCGGGGCTTGGCGTACTGACCCGCGATCCGGCCGACCTTCACGACCGGCACCTGGGCGGCATACGTCATGACGACCGCCATCGCCAGGAGCACCTGCAGCTTGTTCTTCACGTTCTGCGCGGTCACTCCCGCGAACGTCTCCGCGCAGTCACCGCCCTGCAGGAGGAAGGCCTCGCCACGGGCGACGGACGCGAGCTTGGTGCGCAGATCGTCGCACTCTCCGGCGAACACCAACGGCGGACGGGTGGACAGGTCGCGGCTCACCGCATCGACAGCTGCCGGATCGGGATATTCCGGCTGCTGCTGCGGGCTGAGTGCGTGCAACTGCTCCAGGCTGGGGAAAGACACGAGGTGAAGGATAGGCGCTGCTGTCAAGCGCGACCGGTGATGCCAGAGACCGGACCGTGGCGCACGCGGGCGCCCGGTGTCGTGGTGAGAGTCTGCGCGCCGGCCTTGGGTGTCAGCCCTCGGCTCAGACGGTGTATCCGCGCTCCACGGCGTACAGCGCCAACTCGACGCGGTTGTGGAGTTGAAGCTTGCGGAGCACGTTCTGGACGTGGTTCTGCACGGTGCGGTGGGAGACGAAGAGTTCGTCGGCGATCTCGCGATAGGCCATGCCCTTGGCGACATAGCGCAGCACCTCGATCTCGCGGGCGGTGAGCGCCGGGCCCGGATCGTTGTGGGCCTCGGCATTCGTGACCATGCGGCGGAACTCACCGAGCACCAGGCCCGCCAGGCTCGGGGTGAACACGGCCTGACCGAGGGCCGTCTGTCGCACGCCGTCCAGCATTTCCTGAGGTGTGGCGGACTTGAGCAGATAACCCCGTGCACCCGCCTTGACGGCACGCAGCACGTCACCCCGCTCCCCCGACGCGGACACGACGAGCACCTTCAGATCGGGAAACTCCTGCATGAGGATCTCGGTGCAGGTCGCACCGTCGGGTTCGGGGATCTGCAGGTCCATGACGAGGACATCGGGGCGCGTCGCCCGGGCGCGGATGAGGCACTCCTCCCCCGCCCGAGCCGTGGCGACGATCTCGAACCCGTCGTCCTCGAGGTCGCCACCCATCGCTTCCAGCCACATGGGGTGGTCGTCGACCAGCATCACCCGTCGTGGCATGTCCTTGGCCTGCTTCATCGTCCTCTCCGCGTTGCTCGTGCCGTCGACGCCCGTCGTCAGGTCCCAGCTTCGATCGGCACGCGGAACTCCCACTCGACGCCCCGTCCGGGCGCCGTGCGCATGGTCGCGGTGCCGCCAAGATCGCGGATGCGTCCGTGAATCGAGTCTTTCATGCCGAGGCGACCAGCGCGCATTGCCGCGGCAAACTCTTCAGGCTCGCCGCCCACGCCGTTGTCCCGGATGGAGACGACCGCATCGGTCCCCTCGACCTCCAGAAGCACCCAGGCCCGGGCATCCGGACCGGCGTGCTTCTCCACGTTCGCGAGCGCCTCACCAATCGCCGCATCCAGTTCCATCGAACGGCGGGACTCGATCAGCAGCGGTTCAGCCGGTGTCGAGACCGTCACGGTTGCACTCGCGTGGCGGTCGAGCGCGGCGCAGAAGTTGCGATGGGTCACCTCGCGCGAATCCCCCGCGGTTGCGTCGGTCTCGTCCCGGATCAGCGCCCGCAGCTGGCTCTCCTGTTCGCGTGCCAGCCGGGCCAATCGCTGACCCCGCGGGCCCAGCCCGGGCGCTTCCCGTTCGACCATCGCCAGCACCTGCAGGACTCCGTCGTGCACGATCCGGGAGAGTCGTTGGCGCTCGGTGCTGAGGGCGGTGGCGGCACTCAGCCGCTCGTGTTCCGCGGTCACCCGGTGGAGCTGGTCGACCATGAAACCAAGACCGCCGGCGCCGATGACCAACACGACCAGCAGACCCCAGCGCTCCGGGTTGGGATCCGGATTCTGCGCGAACGTGATGAGACACATGGCAAGCGCCGCATTGCCGCCCGGCAGCCAGCCGCGACCGAACGCGATCGCCAGTGGGGCGGCAGCAGTCCAGAACCCGGTGATCGGCACCGTGTCCCCCGGCCCCAACACCGCCGGTGAGAGCGCCAGGAGGATGAACGTGCACGCGAAGTCGAGCCCGAGCACCCAGCCCGGAACGCGGCACTTCCCTGCATACAGCCGATGCAGCAGCACCGACACCACAATCATCACCAGGCAGAAGATGACGACCGCCACCGGCATCAGCGCGCGGTCCAAGCGGGCCATGTTGACGACAACGGTCAGCAGGACGAGGACATAACGCATGGAGGCCAACGCGGAGAACAGCGGCGGGGTGACCTCGGTGCCCGGATGGGCGCTGCCCCGTCCGAACATCGGCATGGTCATCCGGCTGTTTCCTTGGCCTTCTCGCGGGCCACCGTCGCATATTCGTCGACGTATTCCTGCCCGGAGAGCTCCATGATCGCGTACATCACCTCATCGGTGATCGATCGCAGGATGAACCGGTCCTCGCTGACGTCTGCGTACCGGGAGAAATCCAACGGCCTGCCGAACTTGACGATGGGCGTCACGACCCGGCCGAAGTGTTTGTCGCGGGGAGCGATGAGATCGGTGTTGATGACCGCCGCGGGGATGACGCTCACGCCCGCCTCGAGCGCCAACCGAGCGACTCCGGTGCGCCCCTTGTAGAGCCGCCCGTCGTGACTGCGCGTTCCCTCGGGGAAGATGCCGAAGAGTTCGCCACGATTGAGTACGCGGAGTCCGGCGCGCAGTGCGCCCTTCGACGCCTCGCCTCCGGAGCGGTCGATGGGCACCTGTCCGGTGCCGGCGAAGAACTTGCGTTGCAGCAGCCCTTTGAGGCCGGTGCCGTTGAAATAGTCGGACTTCGCCACATAGGTGATGCGCCGCCGCAGGGCGAGCGGCGTGAACAACCAGTCTGCGATCGACAGGTGGTTGCTGGCGATGATCGCCGCGCCCTGCTCCGGGACGTTGTCAGCGCCCTCGACAACCGGACGGAAGATGCGCTTGATGCCCGGCCCGAGCAGAATGTTCTTGAAGAGCCAGTAGGTCCCACCGCCCGAGCCGTCACCTTCCTCGCCGACCCGGACCACGGCATCGGTCGCGGTCGGGTCCGGCCGAGGGCTCTTCTTCATTTCTGCTCCGCCGCGTCCTGCTCGGCCTGAGCAGCCAGCTCACCAGTGGTCGGCGGCACACGGTTGCCTGCGCCTGGCCGGACCATGACCTTCTCCTCGATGTTGCGGCCGTCGAGGGCACCGGACTTGATGGAGGTTGCGTACACGTCCACGTATTCCTGGCCGGTCAGTTCCTGGATGGCGGACATGATCTCGTCGGTGACCCACCGCAACACCTCGCGATTGTTGGGTTGATCGAAGTACTGACTGAAATCGAGCGGCTTGCCGATGCGAATCCCGGGGCGGCGCATATAAGGAATGCCGAACCAACCCTTGACGAACTGCGTGCTCACCGTGCCGACCGGCAAGACCGGCACCTGGTGGGCGAGAACCAGCCGGGCCACCCCGGTCTTGCCCTTGTAGAGCCGGCCGTCGGGGGAACGCGTGCCCTCTGCATAGATCCCGACGATCTCCTGGGACCGCAGAATCTCGCCGACGTGGTCCACCGAGTCGGCGGAGGCGCGACCGCCGGAGCGGTCCATCGGCAACATGCCCACGTTGCGGAGGAACCAGGACACGACCTTGCCGCCGAAGGACTTGCCCCGGAACAGTTCAGCCTTGGCCGGAAAGGTGATCTTGCGCTCGACGATCGCGGGCAGGATCACGGTGTCGCCGTAGGACAGGTGGTTGCTCACGAGGACCGCAGCGCCCTTGCTCGGGATGTTCTCGGCACCCTCTAGCCACGGCCGGCACACGGCCTTCAGGACCGGCGCGAACAGAAACCACTTGAAAAGCCAGTAGTACACAGTCGAAACCCTAGGCCACAAGGGCGACAGCGGTACACCTCTTGCGGGCCACGGACTGCGCGCGGTGGGTAGCATGACAACCGTGAGATGGCGCAGTCGCCCGACAACGAAGGCAGGTGTCCGCGAGAACGCGGTCGGGTTCACCGGCGGCTCCGGCCGCGTCGGGGTGGTTCTGTGCCACGGCATCACTGGATCGCCGTTCTCGCTGCGCGCATTCGCCGATCACTTGGTGGCAGAGGGTTATCGGGTCGCGCTCCCGCTGTTGCCCGGGCACGGCACGTCGTGGCAACAACTCAACCGCACGTCGTGGCACGACTGGTTCGCCGTGGTCGACGGGGCGCTGCGTGCACTGCGCCGGGAGTGCGACGAGGTGTTCGTGATGGGGATTTCGATGGGTGGGGCCCTCGCGCTTCGGCTGGCCCAGGTCCATCCGGACGATGTGCGCGGGATCGTTCTGGTGAACCCGTCGCTGGGCACCGCGGACAAGCGCTATCTGTTCCTGCCGTTCCTCAGCCGCTTCGTTCCCTCGCTGGCCGGGATCACCGACGACATCGCCAAACCCGATGTGACCGAGCACGGTTATGACCGCGTGCCGCTCAAGGCGGTGGTGTCGATGATGGACCTGTGGACGACGGTGCGGGCCGATCTGCCTCGGGTTGAACAGCCGATCCTGATGTTCCGATCCGAAACCGATCACGTCGTGGACGACACCTCGGCGAGGATCATCCACCATTCGGTGGCCTCCGCCGAGGTCACCGAGCGACTGCTCACCCGCTCGTTCCACGTGGCGACACTGGACTTCGAGGCCGAGGACATCTTCAGCGAGTCGGTCGACTTCATCCGCGGCCACAGCGCGTTTCACGGCGATGCTCCGGACGGGATTTCCGCCGGCACCGGAGTCCCCGATGAATGACCGGCGCCAGGAAGACTTCGATCGCGATTTCACCGAGATGGTCTCCGGTCTCACGATGGAGGGATTCGGGGAGGCCTCCCACACGACGCGGCCCGTCGACCCGCCGGATCTCCGGGATTCACCCCGGCCCTTCGACCCGTCCGGCCCCACAGCAAACTCGGCCCCTCGTCCGCCCCGCCCCGCAGCCGAGCCACCAAAGGCCTTCAGCTTCGATTCCGCGATGGCCGAGGCGGAGCCGGACGACCCGGATCCCTCGGAATACACCCCGCCGCCACTGCCACCGCTGCGCACGCCGCGCGGATGGGCCGCTCTGGGGTGGGCGTGCGCGGCCTACGTCCTCGCTGCGCTCCTGTTGACGATCGTGGGCGTACGCCTGCCTGGGTGGGCCGGCTGGCTCGCAGTCATCGCGTTCGTGGCCGCAGTGTTCATCGGTTGGCGATCGCTGCCGAAGGATCGGGACCCCGATGACGACGGGGCGGTCGTCTGAAGCCCAGACGACCGCGCGTACGCCGGCAGAATCCAGAACTGCGTCACTGCCTTCCCCCAGGAGACAGTGACGCAGAAGAACTGGTCCAGATGAGGCTCAGCGCCCCAAGAGTTTGCCGAGGAACCCACCGCCGGAGCTTGCCGGCGCCGAGTTCTGGTCACAGGTGCAGCGGTCCGCCTTAGCGACCCCGGACATCACTTGGTCGACATGCATGCCGCAGCCGGCCCACGTCGTCTTGCCACACTTCCGACACTTAACCGCACGGCACATGCCTGCCTCCATTTCACTGGATCTCGAATCATCCTTCCCCCTTTATACCCTAGGGGGTATCAGCGATCAAGTCGCTTGCCGTGCACCGCCCATCCGATCCAGGTGAGGCGTGGAGCGCGCACCGCCGCGCACGGACCGCGTGAAGCGCTCAGCGAGAGCGATGTGACGCGCGATCAGGCCGCGTTGCTAGATTCGATGCGAGGTCGCACCGCACAAAGGAGTCCCTGATGAGCCAGACCGTGAAAGCAGTCATCGCCCGCAGCAAGGGCGCCGACGTGGAAGTCGTCGACATCGTGATCCCCGATCCGGGCCCCGGCGAGGCCGTGGTCAAGATCCAGGCCTGCGGGGTCTGCCACACCGATCTGCACTATCGCGAGGGCGGCATCAACGACGAGTTCCCCTTCCTGCTGGGCCATGAGGCCGCCGGCGTGGTGGAGTCGGTCGGCGAGGGCGTGACAGAGGTGGCACCCGGCGACTATGTCGTGCTGAACTGGCGCGCCGTCTGCGGCCAGTGCCGGGCGTGCGCCAAGGGCAAGCCGTGGTATTGCTTTGCCACCCACAACGCCAAGCAGAAGATGACACTCGCCGAGGGCGACCCCGATGCCGGCAAGGAACTCTCACCCGCGCTGGGCATCGGGGCATTCGCCGAGAAGACGCTGGTGGCGGCGGGACAGTGCACGAAGGTCGACCCGGCCGCCGCGCCGGAAGTCGCCGGCCTGCTGGGCTGCGGCGTGATGGCAGGCCTGGGTGCCGCCATCAACACGGGCAACGTCGGGCGGGGCGACTCCGTGGCGGTCATCGGATGCGGCGGAGTCGGCATGGCATCGGTCGTCGGCGCCAGGCTGGCCGGCGCGGCGACGGTCATCGCGGTCGACACCGACTCGCGCAAGCTCGAGCAAGCGATGGCGCTGGGGGCCACCCACTCGGTCCACGCCGACGGCAAGCTCGATGTGATCGAGGAGATCAAGAAGCTCACCGGTGGGCACGGCGCGGATTGTGTCATCGACGCGGTCGGCCGGCCGGAGACCTTCACCCAGGCGTTCCAGGCCCGGGACCTCGCGGGGACCGCAGTCCTCGTCGGCGTGCCCACACCGGAGATGACCTGGGAAGTCCCACTGCTGGACGTCTTCGGCCACGGCGGTGCCCTGAAGTCGTCGTGGTACGGGGATTGTCTGCCCAGCCGGGACTTCCCGATGTTGGTGGACCTCTATCTCCAGGGCCGCTTGCCGCTGGAGGCGTTCGTTACCGAAAAAATCGGCATCGGCGACGTCGAGGCAGCATTCGAGAAGATGCACCACGGAGATGTCCTGCGCTCCGTGGTCATGGTTGACTGACCGCGATCGCCAGGAAAAAAACTAGAAAACGTGACTATAAAAGAGGAAAGAGGCATCTGATGGGCGAGGTCCGCATCGACCACTGCGTCACCAAGGGCACCTTCAGCCTGGACGGCGAGACCCACGAGGTGGAGAACAACGTCTGGATCATCGGCGACGACAAGGAGTGCTTCGTGCTCGACGCTCCCCACAGTGTCGACGACATCATGGCGGTGGTGGGTGACCGGGACGTTGCGGCGATCTTGTGCACGCACGCCCACGACGACCATGTGGGGGCGGCGGTGGATCTTGGGATCAGGACGAACGCACCGATCCTGCTCAACCCGCGGGACCTGCGGCTGTGGAAGCAGACGCACCCGAAGGTCAATCCCGACAACGAGATCAACCACAACGACGTCTTCTACATCGCCGGCACGGGCGTGCGGGTCCTCCACACCCCGGGCCACTCCGAGGGCGGCGTCTCGCTGTATGTGCCGAATCTCGGCGTCGTGTTCTCCGGGGACACCCTGTTCAAGGACGGGCCCGGAGCGACCGGCGGCAGTTTCTCCAACAAGGAGGTCCTGCTGGATTCGATCCACAAATACCTGTTCACCCTGCCCGACGAGACGATCGTTCACACGGGCCACGGTGAGTCCACCACGATCGGTGCGGAGCGGGCCAAGACGGAGATCTACGGCGAAGCCTGATCCCAGCGCTCCCTGCTGAATCGGCGGCGGTCACCCCAGGTCGAGCACCTGGCGGAGGACCGCCGCCGTCGTCGTTGGTGAAAAGCTCGTGGCCACGTGGGCACGTCCGACCTCACCCATCGCGCGGGCGCGTGGCAGATCCGTCAGCAGTTCGAGGAGGACGGCAGCCAAGCCCGCCGGGTCGTCCGGTTGCACGAGAAGACCGGAGGCTCCTGGCACGAGTGTGTCCCCGGTCCCACCGGAATCCCCCGCGATGACCGCCAGGCCGGCAGCAGCGGCTTCGGCGAACACCATCCCCAGCCCCTCGGGGTTCAGCCCCCGGAACCTGGTGCGGACCGGCAGCGCGAACACATGCCCTTCGGCCAGCAGTGCCGGCATGAGGCGATGCGGCACCGGCCCTGCGAATCGCACGCAGTCCGATTGGGTCAGTCGCGCGGCCTTGGCCATCAGGCGCTGCCGCAGTGGTCCGTCTCCGATGAGCACCAGCTCGGGGGACCGGCGTTCGACCGGCCACGCAGCCAACACGAGGTCCCAGGCTTCCAGAAGTGTGTCGAAACCCTTCTGACGGATGAACCGGCCGGCGGCGACCACTGTCGGACGCGCCGCTCCCCCGGTGCCAGCCGGACGGAATCGGGTGATGTCCACCGGCGGTGCCAGTCGCACCATCGCACTGCGTGCCTCCGGGGAGAGGGCCGGGGCGATCGCGGCGCGGGTGAAGCCGGAGATATAGGACAACGCGTCCACGTTGTCACCGATTCGCCGCAGCATCGCTCGGCTCACCGGCAGCCGCGCCCACCACGTCTCGTGTCCATGGGTGATCGCGAGCAGGTGAGTGGCGCCGGCCCTGCGCAGCGCCGGTGCCAGCAAACCGAGTGGCGCAGCTGCCCCGAAGATGATCCGGGTCGCCCCATGACGAATCATCAGTGCCTCTGCTGCGCGGCGGGTGCCGCGATCCGGCAGGAGGAGGCGGCCGTGCCGGTGCACGGGGAATGGCAGGGTCCCGTCGGCGGTGCGGGCACCGGGGTGTCGGCGCGTGAGCACCACCACATCACCGAGGAGCTCACAGATCTGGGCGACGAACGCTTCGATGCCCCCGATGGTGGGCGGGAAGTCGTTCGTGATGACCAGGGTCGTCGGCATGGCGTGGTCCTGTCAGCCCGTGAGGCGGCGCAGTTCGGCGTGCACCTCGGACTGAAGGGAGCCCCGGTTCCAGCCTTCGTCCTCCAGGGCCTGGTCCAGTGCGGCACCCGACTGGACGGCCGCATGGATCCGATCGGCCGTTCCGGTGTTGCGGTCGAGCACCCGCACGGTCAGCCAGGCCCGCTGATAATGGGCATCGACGCGGGGATTGCCGGGGTCGAGGTCGGCGTCACTCACCAAGGCATCGGCGATCCCGTGCCGCCGCTGATCGGCCGCCAGGTGCGCTTCGTGCGCCGCCCGGACCTCGGGATGAGCCGAGAGCGCGACCAGATCTGCGTACCCCTCCGACAACCACAACAGACCACGACGCTGCACCGACCCCGACGCGACATGAACGGCCTCATGGGTCAGCAGCACCTGACGTGCCTCTGCCCGCAGCGACCTCGTCGCGAGCGGGTTCACGACGATGTGCGCCGTTTCGCCGAACGGCCAGGTCGAGGCCGCGACGGCGCGGTGACTGTCGGCGTGCACTCCGAGAACTCGTTCGAAATCAGCGGGCGAATCGGGCAGTTGGACCACGAGCGACGAAGGGTCCAAGTTGTGCTGGCGGAGCTCAGCACGCGCGGTGGCCAGCCCTGCGAGCCATGGCCCTGCGTCGCGGTCATCGGCGGCGAGAACCGCATCCGATCCATCGACCACCACGCGGGTTTCCTGGAGGAGCCACAGCGGGACAGCACCCGAAGGCCCATCGGTCAGGCCCGCCAACCGGGGGCTGCCGGTGTCGGTTGTCACCGTGAACCACACCGTGTGGGTAGCGGCGGGAAACCCGGGGACGGCCCAGTCAACCCGCGCGGCCTGCACGGTGGCGCTCGACCCCAGGAGCTCACGCCGTGCCGCCGAAAGCGGGTGCGTCCGGCCGGTCGGGGTGATCGCCACCTCGAGCTGGGCGAGGTTCGCCCGCAGTTGGTCCGCCCTCGCCGCGAACTCGGGATCGCGCCTGTCGAGCAGGACTTGCCAGGCGGCGGGATCCGCCCGCTTCGCGACCAGCACACCCAGGAAATCCTGGAGCTGGGACCCGGTGAGAGGCCCGGCGGGACCTTGAGCAGCGGTTGGCGTCGTGACGAGGCCGGGCGGAGCGTGCTCGGGCGGCCGAGCCGTGTCCGCAGGTCCGGCACAGGCCAGCAACGGGACGACCCCCAGCAACATCACGAGGATGCGGCTGGGGGTCGCGCGGAGACTGGTCGCGTCAGCCAACCCGACGGGCGCCGGCGATCGGCATGGACCGCAGGGGGTCATAGCCGATGGGCTTCCCCGGGCGGGAGGCGTGGACGATCTGGCCTCCGCCGGCATAGATGGCGACGTGGCTGATGCCGGAGTAGTAGAACACGAGGTCACCCGGCGCGAGCTGGTCGATCGACACCGGACGCCCGGCACCGAACTGTGCCTGCGACGTGCGCGGCAGCGACACGCCTGCGGAGCGCCACGCAGCGCCGGTCAGGCCGGAGCAGTCATAGCCCGACGGGCCGGTGCCGCCGTAGATGTAGGACTTGCCGATCTGGGCACGCGCGAACGCAAGGGCCGCCAGTCCCCGAGAGGTGGAGGTGGCAGCCGGCGGGGCTGCAGGGGCGGGGGGCTGCGTCGCGGCACGTGCCGGACGCGGCTCGGGCCGCGCGGGCTCCGGGGCGGCGGGCGTCCGGGTCGGGGCCGGCGTGCGCTCCCGGTCGCGGGACGCGGACTGCTCGCGCTGTGCGGCCTGCTGGGCCTGGGCCCGCTCTGCTGCCGCGGCGGCCTCGCGGGCCTGACGCTCTTCCTCCGCCTGCAGGCGGGCGCGCTCCTCGGCAGTCAGCCGGGCCAGCACCTTTTCCGCATCGTCAAGCTTGCTGGCCGACGCGGCACGTGCTGCCTTGATCTCTTCGGTGGACTTGTTGATGGTCTCGACGTCCGCGGCGGCGCCACGCTTCATGTCCGCGAGGTTGGCCTGCTCGGCCTGGAAATCCTGGAGGGCGCCGTTCTGATTCGCCGTGACCTGCTGAATAGTCGCGTACTGGCTCAGGAACGTGTCCGCATCCGCCCGCAGCAGGAGCTGAGTGGTCGGATCGAGGTCCCGGTTCTGGAACTGCGCGAGCGCCACCTGACCGACCTGGGAGCGCATCACCGCAACCCGCTCGGTCTGCTTCTTGACGTCGTCCTCGCGGGTGGCGAGGCGCTTCTGGGCTTCGTCCAGCTTGCCCTGTGCGGCGAGTGCGTCCTGATCGAGCGCGGCCGCCTCCATCGCAAGCTTGTCGACCTCGGCCTTCGCCTTGGCAACGGTGTCCGGATCCGCATGACCTGTGACGGGAAAACCGGTGACCACCAAGGTCGCGATCGTGGCCCCGAGGACCCCCGCTCGCAGCGCCTTCTGCCTGCGTGTAGCCACGCCCGTTCCCTTCGTCGACCAACAGAAATAGACCAGCAGTGGCTGAACCACCGCGAATCACCATAAGTCACGGTTAGATCACGCGCAAAACGATCGATTCACTCAGCGAAACGCTCGTCCAGCCAGGGTTGAGCGTCACCGTGCCGCGGCCGATCGACCGCGCGCACCAGTCTCAGTGGCGGGACCAGCCCTGAACCAGCAAGCGCGGCCAGGGCCTGCTGCTCGTCATCCCCCAGTTCCAAAGCGCCACCGCTGTCCTCCGGCACCCCCAGCAACACGGAAATGACGCAGTCCGAGCAGCCGGTCCCCCGCACCACACAGTCGTTGCAGTCCACACGCAAGATCTCCATGACAAGAGCATGGCGAGAGCGTCCGACAGTTTGTGTCGCGCCGGGTGCTGTCGCGCCGGTCGGATGCGGAGAGGGCCACTTTCGCAAACTGAATGTCGGACCCGCTCCCTACGGTCCGGGTCATGAGCGCGCACGCATTCCAACCCGCCCTCGACGAGGGCACCCCGTTGATCGACACGACCTTCGTGGTGGTCGACCTGGAAACGACCGGCAGCGGATCGGATGCGTCGATCACCGAGATCGGCGCCGTGAAGGTGCGCGGAGGCGAGGTCGTCGGAGAGTTCCAGACGCTGGTGGATCCACTGACACACATTCCGGCGCTCATCCAGGTCCTGACCGGCATCACGGACCGCATGGTGGCCGGCGCGCCGCGGCTCGGCGCGGTGCTGCCCGGGTTCCTCGAGTTTGTGGGCGATGCCGTCCTGGTCGCCCACAACGCCGGTTTCGATATCGGTTTCCTCAAGCGGGCGTGCGCCGCCCACGACGCGCCCTGGCCCGGGAACACCGTGATCGACACCGTCGGGCTGGCCCGCAGCGTGCTGCTGCGCGACGAGGTGCCCAACCACAAGCTCGCGACGCTGGCTCGTCATTTCTCGTCTCCGACGGCTCCCGACCACCGTGCGCTCACCGATGCTCGCGCGACGGTCGACGTGCTGCACGGGCTGATTGCCCGCATCGGCAATCTCGGTGTTCATTCGCTTGAGGATCTGAAGGAGTTCACCCGGCGTGTCCCCGCGCAGCGACGGGCCAAACGGACCTGGGCCGACGGTCTGCCCGAGTCCTGCGGCGTCTACTACTTCTACGACCATGTCGAGACGGACGAGGGGCGCGACCGGCGGATCCTCTACGTGGGCAAATCGGTCAATGTGCGGCGTCGGGTCCGCAGCTATTTCACGGCGGCAGAGACCCGTCGGCGCATGGACGAGATGGTGCGCGTCGCCGCCGGGGTGGATGCGGTGGTCTGCGCGACCCCGCTGCAGGCCGAGATCGTGGAGTTGCGGATGATTGCGCAGCATGCGCCGCGCTACAACCGGCGGTCGAAGAACCCACACAAGGTGCAGTGGCTCAAACTCACCCAGGAAGCTTTCCCCCGCCTCTCCGCCGTGCGCAAGGTGGCGGCGGACGGCGCTGCATACTTCGGGCCTTTCCGCACGCGCGACGGCCTCGAGCGGGTCGCGTCGGCTCTGCACGATGCGTATCCGATCCGTCGCTGCACGGATCGGCTGTCCCCGCGGCGGCCGCGAACCGCCTGCGCGCTGGCCGAGCTGGGTCGCTGTGTCGCGCCGTGCGATCGGTCAGTTTCCGAGGCGGAGTACGCAGCGCTGGTCGACCAGGTGCGTTCTGCTCTCGACGGCGATGTCCGCCCTGTCCTGTTGGCCGCACGCGATCGCGTGCAGCGGCTCATCGTGCAGGAGCGCTTCGAAGAAGCTGCTGAACTCCGGAGCCGACTGGAAGCGTGGACGGACGCGTCCGTGCGCCATCACCGGGTCGCCAGTCTGGCCGGTTGCGCACAGATCGTGGCCGCCGCACGCACCGAGGCAGGTTGGGAGATTCATGTCATCCGCCACGGACGCTTGGCCGGAGCGGCGGTCGCACGCCCCGGCGAGGTGCCGCAAGCAGTGGCGCGCGAAGCGCTCGCCCTGGCCGAAACCGTGCCTGCTCCCGTCGGCCCGCAGCCAGCCGGGACGGTGGAGGAGGCGGAGCGCGTTGCTGCGTGGCTGGAACGTCCGGGCGTGCGGCTGATCGAGATCGACGGCGACTGGTCCTGGCCCCGCTTTGCGGGCCTCGCGGAAGGGGAGCTCGCGCAGATCCTGCTCGGTCCGCGGCCCGACGATGACGGGCCGGACGATACGATCACCGCATGATCACTGCGATTGTCTTCGTGAATGCCGATGTGGCGCGCATCCCAGAGGTGGCCGAACAGATCGCCTCGCTTCCCGGTGTCACCGAGGTCTATTCCGTCACCGGCCAGATCGACCTGATCGCCATGATCCGTGTTCGTGACCACGACGGGGTCGCGTCGGTGGTCGCTGACAAACTCAGCAAGGTGGCAGGGGTCCTCAACACCGAAACGCACATCGCCTTCCGCGCCTATTCCTCGCACGACCTGGAAGCGGCCTTCTCCCTTGGCGGCTGACGCGGATCCCGTGCTGGGGCGTGAGCCCCGGACGCTGCGGTGGTGGGTCGTCGCGGCTGTCGTCACCACCGTGATCGCGCTCGGCGTCATCGTCGCGACCACACTCCTGTCCCGGCAACCGCCCTGGGACGCAGTCCCCGTTCCGACCGGGCAGCCCACCTGAGCAAGGCTGCTCAGAGGAGGAAACGCACTCCGATGAGCAGCAGACACCCAGCAGCGATCCCTACCAGACCTATCGTCTGCCAGCGCCCGCGATTCTCGCGCGGTGCGTACGCCAGCACGGCCCCCGCACCCGCTCCGGCAGCGATGGCGCCCAGCTGGCTGATCCAGCCCGGCACATATCCCATCACCACGCTGAATGCGACCATCAGCCCGAGCAGGATCAGGTCGCCCTTGATGTCCTCACCGAATCGATATTTCATGGCCGCCACAGCGGCCAGCATCCCGAGAATGGAGGCATAGGCGAGGGGGACGATGAACTCATAGGTCGGCATGAACAGCATCAGGGCCGTGGACCCGCCAAGGCCCGCGAGCACCAGCACCGCCAGCATGCGGCCCCGTCCCAACTCGCCCTCCACGCTGCGTCCCACCAGCCAGAGGAACAACAGACAGATCGCAGTGTTGAAGAGGCTGCCGCTCACCAGCAGGCCCGTGACCAGTCGCCACAGGTGACCGGCCATGACCCCTGGTCCGACATAACCCAGGAGTCCGGCGCCGGCGCCGCGCGCGACCAAGTCGACCAGACCCACCACACCGATCAGGATCATGACCACGACCGTGGTGCTGGCCGGGCCGCCGCTGAGTTTGATGCCCGCGAGCGAGCGCCCGCCCCGACTCCCACCGCCGACCCGCTTGCCCACCCGGTTCGTCACCGGCCGGGCCGCCATCTGCTGTTCCGCCACGCACACCGGGCACTGGAAACCCACCGAGGCAGGCACCATGCACTCGCCACAGATGGGCCGGTCGCACCGTTGGCAGTTGATGCCGGTCGTGCGCTCGGAGTGCCGGAAGCAGGGTTTGAAGCGGTCGGCATCGCGCGGGGCCGATTCGCCGCGGTCCTTGCCGGCGAATTCGTCCCAGGTGAAGTCAGGGCGGTCGTCGCTCATCGGATCAGGCCCCAGTGACCTCGACCGAGTTGATCACAACCGGCTCAGCCGGACGGTCCATCGGGCCGGTGCGGACCTTGGCAATGGCGTCGACGACGTCACGGCTCGCCTGGTCGGCGACCTCGCCGAAGATCGTGTGGCGGCGGTTGAGGTGCGGCGTCTGGGTGACGGTGATGAAGAACTGGGACCCGTTCGTGCCGGGCCCGGCATTCGCCATCGCCAACAGATAGGGCTTGTTGAACGCGAGCTCCGGGTGAAACTCGTCCCCGAACTTGTAGCCCGGGCCGCCCGTGCCCGTCCCCAACGGACAACCGCCCTGGATCATGAAGCCGTCGATCACCCGGTGGAAGGTCAGCCCGTCATAGAAGTTCCCCGTCGTGGGCTTCCCGGTCTCGGGGTCGGCGTACTCCTTCTGCCCGGTCGCCAGCCCCACGAAATTGGCCACGGTCTTGGGCGCATGGGTGTCGAGAAGGTTCACCACGATGTCGCCGTGGTTGGTGTGCAGGGTCGCGGTCGGTGCCACGTCGGCCCCTTTCTGTTGCTCGCTTGATCAGCGACCGGCAGGTCGCGGATTCCATCTTGGCACGCTCAGGCCAGCGGACCGGTTGAGCGTACGCCGCCCGACCCTGCCCGGACCCTGAAATTGTCCCCCGCCGCTTCCGTCGAAGACTCGAGCGGATAACGTGGCTGGAACTCCGGTCGGAGATCACCTCCCACCCGAGCACCAACCCACGGAGGACACGTGAAGAAGAAGAACGCCGCCGCAGAGACCACTCACACGGCCGCGGAAAACGCCGCGGCACTCCTCAACGAAGCCAAGGACAAGCTCGGCCCGTTGCTGGATCAGAGCAAGGACAGGATCACCCCGCTCCTGGACCAGAGCAAGGAAAGGCTCGCCCCGTTCGCCAACGAGGCGCGCGCACGTGGCACGGAATATGCGCACCAGGCAGCCGTTGCCGTCGCCCCCGCCCTCGCTGCCGCCAAGGGAGCAGCCAGGGAGCGTTATGACGACATGCTGCCGAAAGTGACGGAAGCCCTCGAGAACTTGGCGAACAACCCGAATGCCCAGGAGGCGCAGTTCCGGGGTGTTGCTGCCATCAAGGCGCTTCGCGGCGACCTGCAGCTGTCCAAGAAGGACAGGAAGAGGCTGCACCAGGAAAGCCTCGCGCAGATCCAGTCGCTCAAGGACACCGCGACCCCGAAGCGGAAGAAGAAGGGCAAGTTCCTCCCGCTCCTGTTGCTGGGTGCACTCGGTGGCTTGGCTTTCGTCGCCTGGAAGAAGTTTTTCGGCGCCCAGGAGACCGACTGGCAGACGCACACCGCGTCCGCTTATCAGTCGTCGACCGGCCAGCCCACGCCTGCGACCTCCGTGACGGAGCCGGCCGCGAGCTCGCCCGCAGCGGCTGCTGCCGCGGACACGACCGCAACCGCGCCGAAATACGGCGAGGGAGCGTACGTGGGTGCTGAGCCGCCGGAGGGCTACACCATCAAGGGCAACGAGCGTTCGAAGAAATACCACACGCCGGAGACCGGCGGTTATGAGCGCACGATCGCCGATGTCTGGTTCCAGTCCGAGGAGGCGGCCGAAGCCGCCGGCTTCGCGAAGGCCCAGCGCTGACCTGGACGAGCTGAACCGCTGAGGGGCGGGCCTCCCAAGGGAGGTCCGCCCTTCGCATGCCCGGACCGAGCCTGACCTTCCTATTCCGGAAGCAATAGTGCAAATCCGGTGCGAAAGAGTGCCGGTTCCCGGCCTTTCCAGGGTGAGACCTGCGAAAGGACCCGAGATGACCCGCACCCATCCCCCGACAACGCTGACCGGCGCCACCGGCCTGCTCTCGCGCGTGCCGACCGAGCGTGCAGTCCTCGCCCACGGAATGAACCAGGCAAGGGAGGACTGGACGTGGGTGACGGCGGCGCCCTTCCGCGCGCATGTGCGGCAGATCCTCTCCGTGACCCCACTGCCCTGGCGGGCGTTCGCCGGTCACGTCAGCGTCCCGGACAACGTGTTGCGCGGCCTGCTCGGACTGCGCAGACGACCCGTGCAGCGCATCGCACCCCACTACGCTCGCGCGCTGATCTCCGTGGACGCCGCAACCCTCCGATCCGATCTGCTGCGCCCCGTGTCACCGGAGGGCGCCCTCATCGCGGCCCGGTCGCTGCTGGCCGCGAACTGGTCGGTCGCCGACATCGCGACGGTGGCATCGCTGCCGCTCGAACGCCTCAGCGCGCTGCTCGATGGCCAGGATCTTCTCATCACCCGCAGGAACGAGCTCCTGGTGACAGCCGCGGCCCGCGCCCACGGTCATGACGAAGATGCGCCCGACACGGGCAGCCACTGTGCCGAACCTGCTGCGGCCTAGGGTGGCTGCGATGTGGACGATGGCGCTCGTCGCCGCGCTCGGCGTGCTCACGGGCTTGGCGACGGCCCCGGTTCTCCGCGCCCTCCCGGAGCCCGTCTCCGACGACGCACGGGACAAACCTCTTTATCGCACGCTGGCGACGAGCCGATTCGCGATCGCGACAGCTGCGTGCGCGATGGCCGCCGGCGCAGTGCTCGCGCTGAGGCTGCCACCGGCCGCCTGGGTCACGTGGCTGCCGCTCAGCACCGTCGGCATGCTGCTCGTGGCCATAGACGCCCGGACCACCTGGATGCCGTTGCCGCTCAGCCGAGCCCTCTGGCTCTCCACTCTGGTCGCCGGCGCCGCGCACGTCGCGCTCGCACCACCGGCTGACCGCGGACCGGTGGCCGTGCGCATGGCGTTGGGGGCGGCAGCGGTGGGCCTGTTCTTCTGGGTGTTCTGGCGCATGAGCGGCAGCTTGGGCTTCGGTGATGTCCGGTTGGCTCCGGTGTTGGGTGCGGTGACCGCTTCGATGTCGTGGTCGGCGCTGATCGCAGGGCTGCTCCTCGGCACGATCGCAGGCGCACTGCACGGCGTCGTCCGGCATGCCCGCGGTCGGCACGGCCCCTTTCCCTATGGGCCCGCGCTCACCCTGGGTGCGTTTCTCGGAGTCCTGGTCGCACGGTGAGACCGGGCCGAGACGCAGAAGGGCCATCGCCTCTCGCTCGTCAGGCTGTGGCGCTTTTCGCTGCTCGCGTCGCGCTCACCCAGTCCTCGAGCTTCGTCGCAGCGGTTCCGTCGGTCAGGACGGTCCGGGCCCGGAGAATGCGCTCCGCCAACTGTTCGTGGACCGGCACGTCCAGCTCCGGCCCTTCGAAAGCCAGGAGGGCGGCCGCCGCGTTCAGCACCACGATGTCCTGCACAGGACCATTTCGCCCTGCAAGCGTCTCGTGCAGAACCCAGGCATTGGTCTCGGGCGGTCCGCCGACAAGGTCCGCCACCTCCGCTCTCGGGAGTTCCACCTGCAGCGGGTCGAACACCGTCTCCCGGACCTCGCCGTCCCGGATCAACCACACCCGGGACGTGGTGGTGGTCGTCAGTTCGTCCAGCCCGTCCCCACCGTGGAAGATGAGGCCTCGGGCGCCCCGTCCGGCCAGCACGCCGGCGATGAGTGGCGCCATCCGCGGATCGGCCACTCCGATGGCCTGTGCGTTCGGCCGGGCCGGATTGGCCATCGGACCGAGGAAGTTGAACGTGGTGGACACGCCCAGCTCTCGACGGACCGGCGAGACGTGCCGCAGGGACGCGTGATAGCCGGCGGCGAAAAGGAAAACGAGGCCCGCGCGGTCCATCACACCCTGCTGAGCAGTTGGCGGAAGATCGAGGACCACGCCGATGTGCTCGAGCACGTCAGCGGTTCCGCACGCGGACGAGGCTGCGCGGTTGCCGTGCTTCACGACCTTGGCACCGGCCGCGGCGGCGGTAATGGCAGCCATGGTGGAAACGTTCACCGTGTTCGCCCGATCGCCACCGGTGCCGACGACATCGACTGCCTCGCGGTCCAGGGTGATCGGAGTGGCGAACTCAAGCATGACGTCGGCCATCGCCGACAGTTCCTCCACGGTCTCGCCCTTGGCCCGGAGCGCGACCGAGAAGCCGGCCACCTGCACCGGGCTGGCCGCGCCGAGCAGGATCTCCCCCATCGCCCATTGGACCTCAGCCGAGGTGAGGTCGAGGCCATTGATCAGCCGGGTGGTGAGGTCGGGCCACGTCGGAGTCGCCATCAGACGCGAGCCGGGGTCGCATCAAACCGCTGGCGCAGGAGCCCCGCAACGGCATCGGGCAGCGCCACCGGATCGATCGGGTGGGCAACCACCGCGTCAGCCCGCGACCACGTCGCCAGCCACGCGTCATCCAGTCGGCCCACCACGACGAGGATGGGCGGACAGTTCACGATCTCGTCCTTCACCTGCCGGCAGATCCCCATCCCCCCAGCGGGGACAGCCTCGCCGTCCAACACCGCCGTGTCGATTCCACCGGCGTCCATGGCCTGGATCACCGCACGTGGCGTCGCACATTCGACGACGCGGACCTTCGGCAGGTCAGCGGCCACTGTGGTGCCCATGGCGAGTCGGATCTGGTCACGCGTCGTGCGGTCGTCCGAATAGACGAGGACCGTCGCCTCGGCCTCGCTGGGCTGCTGTGCGCTCATTCTTCTTATCCCTCGGGGTTTCGATCGGCGGTGCCACCGCCAGGTCACCCGGGCTGCAAGTCGCGCGGCGGCAAGCCCGGTGGCAGCGCTCCGACTGTACGCCGCGCGCGCACCCAGTGCTGCCGCGCTCAGCATATCGACACTCCCCGGAGTCGCCAGCGCGGCATCGTGGCCTATCAACGCGACAATGGCAACGATCACGTCGCAACCGGTCCGAACCGCCCGAATGAGGTGACGGGGCCACAAAGTATGGCAATAATGTGCGCGTGGCTACTTCATCCGATACGACTCACTCGCTCCCGACGGGCGCGCTGCATCCCATCGCCAGGACCCGACTGAGCGGCGTCAAGGGCCGCCCGGACATGGTTTCGATCGGCGTGATCATCTGGCTCGCCTCCGAGTTGATGTTCTTCGCCGCGCTGTTCGCGGCGTACTTCACGATCCGCTCCGTCACGAACGCCGCCACCGGGGGCGAACTGTGGAACAGCGGCACCGCGATGCTGAACGTCCCCTTCGCTGCGGCTATCTCCGCGATCCTGGTCGCCTCCTCGGTCACCTGCCAGATGGGCGTGTTCGCGGCCGAGCGCGGTGATGTGAAGAAGCTGCGGATGTGGTACATCATCACCTTCCTCATGGGCTCGATCTTCATCGCCGGCCAGGTGTGGGAGTACGCGTCGCTGTTCGGCCACGGCATGTCCCCGCAGACCAATGTCTGGGGCTCGCTCTTCTTCCTCGCGACGGGTTTCCACGGCCTGCACGTGATCGGCGGCCTGGTCGCCTTCCTGTTCGTCTTGGCTCGCACCTATATGGCGCGCCGCTTCACGCACGAGCAGGCTGTGTCGGCGGTCGCGATCTCCTATTACTGGCACTTCGTCGACGTGGTCTGGATCGTTCTCTGGGCCGTCATCTACATCATCAAATGACAGCCACCCCGAGCATCCCCAGCACCGTGCACCTCCGCGTCCGCATCTGCCCGTCCGGCATGGTTCGCACGACGCACCACCGAAACAACCCGATCACGAAGGGAACCCCTCAGTGAGATTCCTGTCAGCCAAGCGCCGGCATCGCGCAGCACGGCCACTGCTGCTCATCATGGCGCTCTTCCTGCTCGGCGTCGTGTATGCGGGTTTCGCTCCCGCCGGCAAATCCAACGCAGACCAGACGAACACCACCGCGGTGCAGGCCGGCAAGGAACTCTTTGCGGTCGGTTGTTCCTCGTGCCACGGCCTGAACGCCGAGGGCACCTCCCAGGGTCCTTCGCTGGTCGGCGTCGGTGCCGCCGCGGTGGACTTCCAGGTGGGCACCGGTCGCATGCCGATGGCCGCCCCGGGTCAGCAGTTCCCGCGCAAGGACAACACCTACACGGACGCCGAGATCGAGCAGCTGGCCGCATACGTGTCCAGCCTGGGTCCCGGCCCGGGGATTCCTGCCCCCGAGGCGTACAGCCCCGACGGCCTCACGGAGCGTGAGATCGCCATCGGCGGCGAGCTCTTCCGCACCAACTGCTCTGCCTGCCACAACGTGGAGGGCCTCAGCGGCGCGCTGCCCAACGGCCGTCACGCACCGACTCTCAAGGGCGTCGACAACAAGCACATCTATGAGGCGCTGCGCACCGGCCCTCAGCAGATGCCGGTGTTCTCCAAGCAGAGCCTGACCGACGATGAGGTCCGGTCGATCATCGGTTACCTGAACAACATCCACAACGAGCCCAACCACGGTGGTTGGAGCCTCGGCGGCCTGGGCCCGGTCCAGGACGGCTTCTGGGTGTTCTTCGGCGGCATCGCCGTCCTCATCATCTTCGCGACCTGGATCGCCTCGAAGGGAGCACGGGCCAAGTGAGCACTACGCACAACGACAACCCGGGGAGGGCGCTCGACGCCCGACCCGCCCCCGACGCGAACGGCATCATCGAAGAACACCCCATCGATGACCCGGGCGTCGAGGCGCACATCGAGCGCCATGCCGATGTGGACGACAGCGCCGGGAGGCGCGCGACCCTGCAGGTCCTGACCTGCTTCGCGCTGGCGCCGCTCTTCGCTCTCGGCTTCGTCATCGCCTATTTCTGGCCCGGATTCGACCGGATGATCGTGGACTTCGGCCCGATCTATTCCAACGCGCAGCACTTGGTGATGGGCGGATTCCTCGGGTTCGCCGTGCTCCTGATCGGCATCGGGGCCATTCAGTGGGCCCGCGAGATCATGTACGACGGCGAGATGGTCGAGGAGCGCCACGGCGCGGCCTCGAGCGCCGAGGACCGCGCCGCCACCCTCGCCGAGGTCGACAAGGGCATCGAGGATTCGGGCATCAGCCGCCGCAAGGTGCTCGGCACCAGCCTCGTCGGCGCGATCGGTCTCACCGCCCTCGCTCCCCTGGTGATGCTCCTGGACGCCGGTCCGTGGCCTCTGCCTTCCCGGCGCCGCGAGACCATCGAGCGCACGATCTGGGATGCCGGCACCCCCGAGGAGCCGATCTATCTCGTCAACGACGTGACCCGCTCCCGCATCCGGGCCGCCGACATGGAGATCGGGCAGCTGATCAACGGCGAGCCCGAGAACCTCTGGGACCACCACGGCACCGACTTCCAGGTGGAGAAGGCCAAGGCAGCCATCATCATCGTGCGGATGGACCCGAACTCCATCAAGGTGCCCGACCGGCGCCAGGACTGGCACGTCGGCGGCATCCTTGCCTACTCCAAGATCTGCACCCACGTCGGGTGCCCGATCTCCCTCTGGGAGCAGCAGACCCACCACCTGCTGTGTCCCTGCCATCAGTCCACGTTCGACCTCGGCGATGCCGGCAAGGTCGTCTTCGGGCCGGCCGCCCGGGCGTTGCCCCAGCTGCCGATCACCGTTGACGACGAGGGTTACCTCATCGCGCGCAGTGACTTCACGGCGCCGGTCGGTCCCAGCTATTTCGAGCGCGACCTCTATCCCGACGACAAGGGCGAGTGATCACCAATGGCAAAGCCTGCACAGGTAAGCGAGACCGGTGGCGCTGTGGCGCAGTCGCCCGATGCCGCCCACCCGCTCAAGAAGCTCGGGCCCGCCGCCACTTGGGCGGACGACCGCCTCGGCTTGGCGTCCCTCGGCAAGAAGAACCTCCGGAAGGTCTTCCCGGACCACTGGTCCTTCCTGCTGGGTGAGGTGGCGCTCTATTCGTTCATCATCCTGCTCATCACCGGCGTCTTTTTGACCCTGTGGTTCAAGCCGTCCATGGCGGAGATCGAATACGACGGCAGCTATCAGCTGCTGCGTGGTCTCCACATGTCGGAGGCCTTCGCCTCCACCCTGGACATCTCCTTCGACATCAAGGGCGGTCTGCTGATCCGCCAGATGCACCACTGGGCCGCGCACCTCTTCATCGGTGCGATGTTCATCCACATGCTCCGCGTGTTCTTCACCGGCGCCTTCCGCAAGCCGCGTGAGATCAACTGGCTGCTCGGTGTGGGGCTTCTGTCGATGGGCATGGTCGAGGGCTTTGCCGGCTATTCGCTGCCGGACGATCTGCTCTCGGGCACCGGCCTGCGGTTCGCCGACGGCATGATCCGCTCGATCCCCATCGTGGGCACCTGGCTGGAGTTCTTCGTCTTCGCCGGCGAGTTCCCCGGTGAGCTCATCATCGCCCGGCTCTACATGGCGCACATTCTGTTGATCCCCGGGCTCCTGCTCGGTCTGATCGCAGCGCACATGGCGCTGGTCGTCTATCACAAGCACACCCAGTACCCCGGTCCGGGACGCACCGAGCGCAACGTCGTGGGCTACCCCCTGTTCCCGGTCTACATGGCCAAGGCGGGCGGCTTCTTCTTCATCGTGGCGGGCGTGATCACCCTCATGGGCGCGTTCCTCCAGATCAACCCGGTGTGGACGATCGGCCCGTACAACCCGGCGCAGGTGACCGCGGGCTCGCAGCCCGACTGGTACATGGGCCCGGCTGAAGGCGCGGTCCGCATCATGCCGGGCTGGGAGTGGCATCTCTTCGGCACCACGTGGTCCTGGAACATCTTCCTTCCGGGCGTCGGTCTGCTCGGGCTGCTGTTCACCTCTGCGGCGCTCTATCCGTTCTTCGAGCGGTGGATCACCAAGGATCACCGCGAGCACCACATCCTGCAGTACCCGTGGCAGAACCCGAACCGCACGGCCTTCGGCGTTGCCGCCATCACCTGCTATCTGCTCTTCCTGATCGCAGGCGGCAACGACATCATCGCCGTGATGTTCTCCGTGTCCTTGAACGCGGTGACCTACTTCCTGCGGGTCGCGGTGTTCGTGGTGCCGGTCATCGCGTTCATGATCACGAAGCGGATCTGCATCGGCATCCAGCGCAGCCACCAGGAGCGTCTGCTCCACGGCTCCGAGTCCGGAAACATGGAGCGGTCGGCGACCGGCGAGTACTTCGAACACCACGTGCCGATCTCGGACGACGAGGCATACACGCTGACCTACGACAACGACGTGGTGCCCATCGAACCGGGCGCGGCAGAGGATGCTGCCGGGGTCGCGGTCAAGGGCGGCGTCAGCAAGCGTCGTGCTCGTCTCCATCGCTGGTATTTCGGTGACAACGTCCGCAAGCCTTCCCGCGCAGAGGTCGAGGAGGCCCGTTCCCACGGCCACCACGACGACACGCCGGAGCTGACTGACCACAAGCACTGACAGCGTCGAACCGAGAGCGGCCCGGACCCACTGCGGTCCGGGCCGCTCTTGCTTTCCCCGCTCCCCCACCGCGCTGGCCGACCTGCGTTCTTGAACTCCGCCGCGCCACGCGTACCACCCCTCACGACGATCGGTCGGGCCTCCTGACTGGGGCAATAATGGGCAGGTGCGATTCCTCAACAACATGCAGCCCGCTCACGACCTGACCTACAACGATGTGTTCATGGTCCCGAGCCGCTCTGCTGTCAGTTCCCGGCTCGACGTGGACCTCACCAGCACTGACGGTCTCACGACTCCCCTGCCGCTGGTGGTGGCCAACATGACGGCCATCTCCGGTCGCCGCATGGCCGAGACCGTGGCCCGCCGCGGCGGAATCGCGATCATCCCGCAGGACATCCCCACCGCGATCGTCGCCGAATCGATCGCCAAGGTGAAGCAGGCGCATGTGGCTTTCGATACCCCGATCATGGTGCGCCCGGACACGACACTGGGTGAGGCCATGAGCCTGCTGCCCAAACGCGCGCATGGTTTCGTCGTCGTGATCAAGGGCGAGCGCAAGCTGGGCAACGTGACGCCGATCGGAGTGGTCACCCCTGCCGACGTGGTGGACGAGGACCGGTTCGCTCAAGTCCATGAGGTCATGAACAGGGATTTCCTGGTGGTGGAGCCGACTGCGTCGCCCCGGGAGATCTTCGACAGCCTGGCCGTGCACCATCAGGAGTACGCAATCGCCGTCGACGGCGCACAACTCGTCGGCGTGGTCACCCGCAAGGGTGCCCTCCGTTCGGCGCTGTATGCGCCCGCAATCGACGCACAGGGCTCACTGCGGGTGGGAGCTGCCGTCGGTGTCAACGGGGACGTGGCAGGACGCACGGAGCAGCTTCTGACGGCTCGCGCGGATGTGCTCGTCGTGGACACCGCCCACGGCCACCAGGACAAGATGATCGAGGCCCTCGGTCACGTCCGTCGCGTGCGGGACGAACTGTGCCCCGAAGTGCGGATCGTCGCGGGCAATGTCGTGACCCCCGACGGCGTGCGGGACCTCGCCGAGGCCGGTGCCGACGTGCTGAAGGTGGGGGTCGGCCCAGGCGCCATGTGCACCACTCGCATGCAGACCGGCGTGGGCCGCCCGCAGTTCTCCGCGGTGCTCGAGTGTGCGGAGACCGCCAGGAGTCTCGGCAAGTCTGTCTGGGCGGATGGCGGTGTCCGTCATCCACGGGATGTCGCCCTTGCCCTCGCTGCCGGGGCGGGGTCGGTGATGATCGGTTCCTGGTTCGCGGGGACCCACGAGTCCACCGGTGCCCTGCTGACGGACCCGAACGGGCGCATGTACAAGGAATCGTTCGGCATGGCGTCCGCGAGAGCCGTCCGGATGCGGACCCGCGAGCAGTCCGGCTTCGACCGCGCACGTGCCGGCCTGTTCGAAGAGGGGATCTCCAGTTCCAAGATGTTCCTGGACCCCGACCGGCCCGGTGTGGAGGACCTGATCGACTTCATCGTGTCCGGCGTGCGCTCCTCCTGCACCTATGCCGGTGCGCGGAGCCTGGAAAAGTTCTCCGAGCTCGCAATCGTCGGCATCCAGTCACCGTCAGGATATGAGGAGGGCCGTCCCCTCCACGCGAGCTGGTGAGGCCAGGGCGGGCTTCCGCTCAGCGCACGAGCGGTTTCCAGAACTTCCGCCCCGGCTCGGCGATAGCGGCCGTCAGCAGCGACATGAGCACCGACACGACGATCAGGATCAGAACGGCGGGGATGAAGCTCGGCCCGAAGACCAGAGCCCCCACGAATGTCACGAGGCAGACTGCCAACAGGTTGGTCACCAGGGCCAGCTTGAAGCGCTGGCCGAAAGTGTCGGGCCATGTCAGGTCCACGATGCTGCGCATGGAGCTCCCCCAGAACGACGTTGGTTTCGAACA
This sequence comes from Ammonicoccus luteus, assembly GCF_050880385.1. Taxonomy (NCBI): domain Bacteria; kingdom Bacillati; phylum Actinomycetota; class Actinomycetes; order Propionibacteriales; family Propionibacteriaceae; genus Ammonicoccus; species Ammonicoccus luteus. The sequence goes on along the minus strand of NZ_JBNZCI010000003.1, from coordinate 291,760 downwards.
CGAGTCTAGAAGGCACGAACAACGCAGCAGGGCCGCCGGGAATCCCGGCGGCCCTGCTTGTGTCCAAGGGGTGAATCAGTGCTGATAGTCGCCCCGGTAGTACTGGAACAACCAGCCTGCCAGAGCCCAGATGCCGAACCCGACACCGAGGAACGTCAGCCACCAGCCGAACACCGGGCCGAGGAAGATCAGGCCTGCGGTCAACGCGGTCCAGAACGGCCAGATGCTGCTCGGGGGGAAGAACCCGATGTCACCAGCACCGTCGACGACCTCGCCGTCCGTCCGGTCCTCCGGCCGCGGGTCCATCTTGCGGCCGGTCAGATAGAAGACACCGGCGATCATGAGCATCATCAACCCGCTCAGCGCCAGCGCGGCCACGCCGGCCCACTCGATCTGGTTGACATGGGTGTCCTGGACCACACCGCCAATGTTCGGCTGAAGGTCCACCCGGCCCAGGAAGAAATAGATGACCGTCGCGAGGAAGAAGAACGCCGCGAGCGGGAAATAGATCCAGGCTTCACGCTTCACGACTTGTCTCCGTCCAGTTCTGCGGCGCGCTCCGTGAGCAACTGCTGGCGTCCGGTGTCCTCGCCTGCATCGATGAGGTGACCGTGGTCGGTGACCACGTTGTCCGGGTATTCCAGCAACGCGATCTCAGGATGGTGCAGATCGAAGGCCGGCGCCTCGGAACGGATCCTCGGCAACGAGACGAAGTTCTTCGGGGGCGGCGGGCAGGAGGTGGCCCACTCGAGCGAGCGGCCCCAGCCCCACGGATCATCCACAGTGACCTTGGGCGCGTTGCGGCTGATCCACATGTTCCAGAAGAACGGCAGGAACGAGATGCCCAGCAGGAAGGCACCCACAGTGGAGACCTGGTTGAGCGTCGTGAAGCCCTCATCCGGCAGATAGTCGGCGTACCGACGCGGCATGCCCTCGACACCCAGCCAGTGCTGGACGAGGAAGGTGGTGTGGAAAGCCACGAACAGCAGCCAGAAATGCACCTTGCCCCAGGTCTCGTTGAGCATCCGACCGGTCATCTTGGGCCACCAGAAATAGAAGCCCGCGAACATTGCGAACACCACGGTGCCGAAGAGGACGTAGTGGAAGTGGGCCACCACGAAGTAGGTGTCGGACACCTGGAAGTCCATGGGCGGGCTGGCGAGAATGACGCCCGTCAGTCCACCGAACAGGAACGTTGTGAGGAAGCCCGCTGCCCAGAGCATCGGCGTGTCGAAACTGACGGATCCGCGCCACATCGTGCCGATCCAGTTGAAGAACTTCACGCCGGTCGGGATCGCGATCAGGAACGTCATGAAGGCGAAGAACGGCAGCGAAACGGAGCCGGTCACATACATGTGGTGGGCCCACACCGCCATCGACAGCGCGGCGATCGTCAGCGTGGCCCCGACCAGACCGATGTAACCGAAGATCGGCTTCCGGCTGAACACCGGGATGATCTCGGTGATGATGCCGAAGAACGGCAGCGCCAGCACGTACACCTCGGGGTGACCGAAGAACCAGAAGAGGTGCTGCCACAGGATCGGTCCACCGTTGGCGGGATCGAACACGTGCGTCCCGAGACGACGGTCGGCCTCAAGCACCAGCAGACCGGCGGCCAGGACCGGGAAGACCAGCAGGATCAGCAAGGCCGTGACCAGCACGTTCCACACGAAGATCGGCATGCGGAACATGGTCATGCCGGGAGCGCGGAGTGTCGCGATGGTCGTGATGAAGTTGACGGCGCCCAAGATCGAGGACAGGCCGACGAGATAGAGACCCATGAGCCACAGGTCACCGCCGACGCCGGGGCTGTGCACCTCGTTCGACAGCGGCGTGTACGCAAACCAGCCGAAGGATGCCGCACCCTGCGGGGTCAGGAAGCTCGACATCACGATCAACGAGCCGAACACGAACAGCCAGTAGGAGAACGAGTTCAGCCGCGGGAACGCGACATCGGGGGCGCCGATCTGCAGCGGCATCACGACGTTGGCGAACCCGGCGAACATGGGCGTCGCGAACATCAGCAGCATGATCGTGCCGTGCATCGTGAACATCTGGTTGAAGGTTTCCAGCTGCATGTATTGCATGCCGGGGAAGGCCAACTCGGCCCGGATCGCCAAAGCCATGACGCCGGCAATCAGGAAGAAGATGAACGCGGTGACCATGTACATCTTGCCGAGCAGCTTGTGGTCAGTGGTGGTCAGGAACTCCATGACCACCGCGCCGAGCCGACGCTCCCGAGGAGCAGTGCTCGTTGCATCTGCGACACGTTCGACTGTTGTCATCACTCACCCTCCTTCATTTCGAAGCCCGCGAGATCGTTGTTGCCGATCGAACCCTTGATTTCGCCCACCTGGCCGCGGTCGCGGAGTTCGGCCATCTTCTGATCGAACTCGGCCTGCGAGACGACGCGAACGTTGAACAACATCGCCGAGTGATAGGTGCCGCACAGCTCGGCGCACTTGCCGGCGAACGTGCCCTCACGATTCGGGGTGACCTGGAACGTGTTCTGCTTGCCCGGGACCACGTCGAGTTTCATATAGAAGCTCGGGACCCAGAACGAATGGATCACGTCCGGCGAGTTCAGGTTGAACGTCACCGTCTCGCCGACCGGGAGATAGAGATCCGGGGTGCGCTCGACCGTGCCGGCGTCCCACACCGTCTCGCCGTCGGCGCTGTCCATGTAGTTGAACGTCCAAGACCACTTCTGGCCCACCACGTTGACCGTGTGGGCGTTCGGCGAGGTCTGGTTGGTGTCCAGAACCCTGTCCTGCGCCTGGACGGTGTAGAAGAACAGCACGCCGACGATCAGGAAGGGCACAATCGTGTACATAATCTCGAGCGGCAGGTTGTAGCGCGTCTGCTTCGGGACCTGGCCGCTGTGCTTGCGGCGATAAACGATGAACGCCCACCCCATCAAGCCCCACACGAGGACACCGATGATCAGGCTGGCGATCCACGACCCCACCCACAGGTTGCCGATGTGGGGCGCTTGCTCACTTGCCGCCTCCGGGAGGCCGAACAGCCGGGCCTTCCCCGGGCCCTGCCCGAGATCGCCGCATGCCGACAACGATGCGACGGCCAGACCGAGCAAAGCCACTCCGGTCAGCCGCCGGGCACCACGCCGACGAATCCTCATCAGACTCACGTCACGCCCTTCCTGGGGTTCGATTCGTTTGCGCGCCACCGCCCGGGGGCGGCAGAGACGCGCTCACAGTACCGTAAATGTAACCTGCGGTCCTGCTGATCCGTAATCCCCCGGGCGAGGTCGGAGAATTGTTGATCAGCCGTGACCACGCGCGTGCGCAGAGCGCATCGTGCCTAGTCCCGCCGGACAACAGCCCACCTCGTCAGCAGCGTGGCCGACTCCTGCAACACCACCAAAGAAGTCAATTCGACGGGTCGCCCCGCGGACGCGACGAGACGCGGCCCGTTGTCCCCGAGTCGCGGAACCACGGTCAGGCACAGCTCGTCGATGCACTCGGCGCCCAGCCATTGCGTCGCCAGCGACGGACCGCCCTCGTGCAGGATCCGCCGGTGTCCTCGGTCGAACAGCTGGTCGCGCAACAGCCGCGCGGAGACGTCCTGCTCGCCCAGCACCCACACGCGATCGTCACCCAGATCCCGAATCGCACGGTCCAGCGCGGTCCCTGCGGCCGAGCAAGTCGCCAGAACGACGTCGGGACAAGTGATCAGCCCGGCCGGGATCGCTGCTTGGCGACTGACGATCACGAGCGGGGTGCCGCTCGGCGGCGGCCCGTATCCCTCATCCCGCACCGTCCCCGCCCCAACCACGATCGCTTCGCAGGTGTCCCGCAGGTGATGAAACACCGCCTGATCAGCCGCCGTGCCGAGGCTGCCGCTGAGCCCGTCGGGTCCTGCGATCGAGCCGTCGAGCGTGGTGATGAAGTTGGCACGGACCGTGGGGCGCGCGGGCCACGCGTACGCCCGGCCGAGCGACCCGACACCGAGCGTTCGGGGCAGGTCCTCGGGTCCGCTGAGGACGCGGAACGCCAACCGGTCAGACATGTGCCGACCAGGTCCAGAGCGCGAGGTGATAGAGAACCCCGAACGGATCTTCCGCGTGCGCCACACTGCGCTCCGGCGGCCGATCGACGATGGCGGCAAGCACCTGCCAGGCGGCCCGACCGGCAATGATCAGTTCCTCCGCGACCGCCGGATCCAACTCCGTCAGCGGCCCGGGATCTCCCGCGGAGAGCGCGTCGGCGATCCGCTGATCGACTGAGAACGCACGCTCGTCGAGATGGCCGGGGGCCTTCTCGCCGCGTCGCGCGGAACCGTCCCCCATCACAACCACAGCGCTGCGGCCCGCGCTGATGCTTTTGAGCCGCTCGGCACACGCTGCGACCTCGTCGGGGCCCGCGTCCAACGCCACGGTGATCTCGACCGGATCCGGCAGCCCCAGTCCGGCCAGGAGCTCCCGGGCGACACGCAGCCCCAGTGGCCGCCGGCTGTCGATCGCCGGCGGCCGCCGCGGCGCACCCGAAACCACCACCAACGTCTCCGGCTCGCCTGTCGCCAGCTGCGCCACCATGTCGCGGCACCGCACCCGCAGGGCAGCGCCCGGGTCGGCCAACGAGGCGTACTCTCCCAACAACAACGGCGGGTGCGGCAGGAAGCAGGCGGCAATCATGCGAGCCCCCGGACGGCGCGCGCCAGCGGGCGCTGCCCGGCGATGGTCGACACCATGTCCAGCACCTGCCGGGTCTCGGCGACCTCGTGGACCCGATAGACGTGCGCGCCGTGCCAACTCGACACGGCGGTGGTAGCCAAGGTGCCGATCACGCGCTCGTTGACCGGTCGATCGAGCGTCTCGCCCACAAAATCCTTGTTGGACAACGACACCAGCACGGGCCAACCGGTCGCGACTAGTTCGTCAAGGCGCCGGGTCAGCTCGATCGAGTGAAACGAGTTCTTCCCGAAGTCGTGCGCGGGGTCGATGAACAGTCGTTCCCGGTCGACGCCGACCGACACTGCTCGCTCCGCCTGCGCGACCGTGGCGGAGATCGCGGCCGCAACCACGTCGTCGTATTCAATGCGGTGCGGTCTCGTGCGTGGCGTCACGGAGTTGGTGTGCGTGCAGACCATCCCCACCCCGAACTCGGCCGCAACCTCGGCCAGACCCGGGTCGGCGCCGCCCCAGGCGTCGTTGAGGAGGTCGGCGCCCTCCGCGCACACGGCCCGGCCGACCTCGGCCCGCCAGGTGTCCACGGAAATCACGAGATCCGGATGTGCAGCCCGGACCCGCGCGACGAACGACACCACTCGGCGGGCCTCCTCCACCGCATCGATCTCCACGCCGGGCGCGGCCTTGATGCCGCCGATGTCGACGAGATCGGCACCTTGGTCGACCACTTCCGCGACCCTGTCGAACGCGGCATCCTCCGCCCAGGTGAGCCCTTTGTCATAGAAGGAGTCGGGCGTGCGGTTGATGATGGCCATGACCAACCGGGCCCGTTCGTCGAAAGCCCGCTTCCCCAACATGAACCGCATCGTTCCCCCTTTGCCCGCGTCACCCTAGTGCAGCGTTCAGAGCGGCGGGGAGCGGCGCGGAGCGGGTCAGTCGAGGAACGTGCACCACTCCGCCAGCGGTGCACGTTCGGTGCGGAGCCGATTGATGGCGGCGGTGGAATCGGCGTACCCGATCGCCAGACCACAGAACAGCATCAGCTCGGGCGGCGGCTGAAGGACTTCGGCGACCGCTTCGTGATGGATCGCCCAAGCCGCTTGGGGACAGGTGTCGACCCCCTCAGCGGTGAGCAGCAGCAGCAACGACTGGAGGAACATGCCGAGGTCGGCCCACTGGGGTTGGTGCATCGAGCGGTCGATATAGAGGAACAGCGCGACCGGCGCGTCGAAGAACCGGAAATTGCGGTCGAACTGCCGGAACCGCGCCGGGCGGTCGTCGCGCGGGATGCCGAGCAGCGCGTACAGCTCCTCCCCGTTGCTGAACCGACGCTCCCGATAGGGGGATTTCAGCGGGCTCGGATAGACCGGGAAGACGGGCGTCGGCGGCGGCGCGTCGGGATCATGGATGCGGGCGGTGACGTGGTCGACGAGGGTACGCAGACTCTGTCCGCGCAGGACGACCGCGTGCCAGGGCTGGATGTTGCCGCCGGACGGGGCGTACGCGGCGTCGGTCAGCGCCCGGGTCAACAGCTCGGGCGCCACTTCGCGGTCGGTGAACGCCCGGGCCGAACGCCGCGCGTGCAATGCCTCGCGAACGTCCATCAGTCTGCGAACTCGGCCGGCCGCTTGGCGAGGAACGCGGTGATCCCCTCCACGGAGTCCGGGTCGTGAGCAGCGGACGTCATGGTGCGCGCCTCCCGCGCCAGTTGGGTCTCGACGTCGTCGGTCATGGCAGCCCGGATGACGCGTTTGATGCCGGCCTGAGCACCGCGGGAACCGGCTGCGAGGCCAGCGATGATTTCCGTGGCCGCCGACTCCAGTTCGGCCGCGGGAAACACACGCGCGACCAGACCCGCGGAATGGGCCTCTGCCGCCGTCAGCACGTCGTTGAGCAGGGCGAGGCGGAGCGTGCGATGCAGACCGAGGCTCCGGGCCAGGAGGCCGGTGCCGCCGTCACCGGTGAGGCCCACCTTGGTGTAGCCGAGGGTGAACTTCGCCGCGTCCGACGCCAACACGAGATCGGCGGCCATGGCGATCGGAAACCCGATCCCGGCCGCAGTGCCCTGCACGACGCTCACGACGATCGCGTCGCTGCGCGTCAGCTCGGCGATGATGCGGTGGCCGGCCGTGGCGAGATCGTTCAGATAATCGGGAAAGGACGCCGCATCGGTGAATCCGGTGAGGTCCCCGCCGACGGAGAAAAAGCGGCCCTCGGCGCGCAGGACGATCACCTTCACGCGCTCGTGCACCGCACGCCGGACAGCAGCCGCCAGCGCATCCGCGGCCTCGAAATTGAACGCGTTGCCACCGTCGGGGTTGGCCAGCGTGATCCAGCCGACCGCATCTCTGCACTCATAATCCACCAGCGCCATCGGATCCTCCTCGATTCGTCGGCCGCATTCTCAGCCTAGGTGGGTCATCGAGGTGGCATGCGGATTGCGCCGTCGAGCCGGATCGTCTCGCCGTTGAGCATCGGGTTGGCCATGATCTGGGTCGCGAGGAGAGCAAACTCACCCGGCTCCCCCAGGCGTGATGGATGCGGCACCTGGGCGCCGAGCGCAGCGACGATGTCGGGCGGAAAGCCGGTCAGCATCGGTGTGCGGAAGACCCCCGGGGCGATGGTGACGACGCGGATCCGGTGGCGAGCGAGCTCTCGGGCCAACGGGAGAGTCATCGCGGCGACCCCGCCTTTGGACGCGGCATAGGCAGCCTGTCCGATCTGGCCATCGAAGGCGGCGATGGAGGCGGTGTTGATGATGACCGCGCGGTCCTCGGCCTCGCTGTCGGTGTGCTCGGCGATCGCCTTGGCGGCGAGCCGCACGACGTTGAAGGTGCCGATCAGATTGACCTGGATGATGGTGGTGAACAGTTCGAGCGGGAACGGTTGGCCCTGTCTGTCCAGCAGACTGGCCGGGGTGCCGATGCCGGCGCAGTTGACCACGATGGCGAAGTCGCCGAGGGCGACTGCCTCATCGATCGCCTGCTGGACATCCGCGGGATCGGTGACGTCCCCGGCCACGAACCGCACCGCGGCTCCGAACTCGGCCAAGGTTTCCTGCGCCGATGACGACGGCAGGTCGATCACGACCACGCGCGCCCCTGCAGCCGCCAAGGCACGGACAGTGGCGAGACCCAGACCCGACGTGCCGCCGGTCACCAGCGCGGTTCTGCTCGCAATGTCCATGGAGCGAGTATGCGACGGCCCGGGTGGCAGTCACCACCCGGGCCGGATTGCGCTCAGTGGAACGAGTCGCCGCAGGCGCAGGAGCCGCCCGCGTTGGGGTTGTCGATGGTGAACCCCTGCTTCTCGATCGTGTCCACGAAGTCGATGACAGCCCCGCCGAGATAGGGGGCGCTCATGCGGTCGGTCACGACGTTCACACCGTGGTAGTCCCGCACGACGTCACCGTCGAGCTGACGGTCGTCGAAATACAGTTCATAGCGCAGGCCGGAGCAGCCACCCGGCTGCACGGCGATCCGCAGCGCCATGTCGTCGCGGCCCTCCCGCTCGAGGAGGTCGCGCACCTTGGACGCGGCCTCGTCGGTGAGGATGACGCCTTCGGTGGTCGCGGTGGTCGCCTCGGTCATATCTGCCTCCAGTCGAAATGATTCAGAGCGTGCGGGGAATCCTAACCCGCGTGGTGCACAACACCAGGGGCTCAACAATTGTTCCCGGCCATCCGATAGTCACGGTAACACTATGAAAACTCACCAGGACCACGTGCGAGCGATGCGTGCAGTGGCCTCCGTCAAAGCTTCGGCCGTGACGTCCCGACCGCTGGGCCGATCCGACATGCTGTCGGGTGTCACCGGCGGATAAACCGGATAGGCCGACTCCACCCCCATCGTCCGCATCTCCCGCGAGCCGATCACGACCGTCCCGGCCAGCGCGATGCACGGTCGCATGGCGCGCTGGGCCTGCTCGGCGACGAATTGCATGACGCTGCCGCCCCGCGAACCGAAATCGAAGGACGACGATCCGGTGACGACGAGTTCCGCCACGTTGATCGTCTCCGAAAGCCCCACCAGTTCGGCGCAGGCGGCCGGTCCGGTGACGATCGTGCCCCCCAGCGCGGCGATCGCGTACGCCGCACCACCGGCCGCACCAGCACCGGGCAGGGCTGACGCCTCCGGATTGGCGAGCGCCGCCAGCCGCTCGAGGGCCGCATCCGCCGCGAGCATGTCGGCCGGGTCGGCGTTCACCTCACGCCCGCGCAGCGAGGTCACGCCGCGCAGTCCGAGGAGATGCTGCTCCACCTCCTCCGATCCCACGACTGCCACCAGTTCGGTGTCCCCGATGAGATCGCGGACGGGACCGAGATCGAGATCGGTGATGCCGGAGAGCGCCGCGTACCCCTCCGTCAACGGACGGTCTCCACGCGCCCCGAGGGCGCCCAGGATTCCAGCCCCGGCATCGTGGCAGTGGACCCCCTTGAGGTCCACGAAGACGCGACGCACCGGTTGAAGGCGCAGCACCTCTGCAAGCGCCAAGCCGATCGTCACCGACGAGGCGGTCGGGTCGAGACCGCGTGCCGCGCTGTCGGCTTCCACCGGTTCGGCGGCCACTGCTGCGATCTCGGGAGTGCAGAGCCGTGAGATCACTCGCCCATCGGGCTCGCTGATCAGCTCGAGGTCGGTCTGGAGTTGATCGGCGATCGCGCGGGCGAAGCCGCTGCCGGCCTCGCCCAACGGCGCGACCGCGAGTTGGGCACCTGGTTGGGCCTGCAGCCAGCCTGCGGCGATGGCGCGGCCCGCCTCGGCGGAGGACAGCGCGCCGATCTGGTCAGTGGCGACAAGGACTCTCATCCTCCAAGTATCCCCGGGCCACTAGTTTGGGGCCATGGCAGCATCCCGACTCCCCCGCCGCTGGTTCCTTCCGTCGGCGGTGGTGGCCCTCGCGGCGCTGTTCGCGCTCGGCGCCTCCGTGACGTGGCTGGTGTCGATGCTGGAGGCGCCGGACACGCGGGCGTTCGCCTGGCCATTCGTGGGCGCGATTCTCGCCTGCCTTGTGCTGACCGTCGCCGTGCCGGTCCTGCGAACCCGCTCGGTGCCCCGCTGGGCAGGCCTCACCGTTCCACCCCTGGTCGGGCTGTTCGCGCTGGTCGCCGCCGTCGCGGTCTGGTTGCTGACCCTGTTGCTGGCCTGTGAGGCCGACGGGGTCTGCCGTCCAGCGGACACGTGGCAGGCGCTGCCGAGCTTTGTCACGTGCGGCATCCTCGCCGCATCGGGCCCTGGCCTGGCCGCGCTGGCCAGCCGGCCCCACGGCGAGTGGCGGGGCCGGTTCTGGGCACTCACTGCGGTTTTCGGGCTGCTCGGGTTCGCCGTTGCCCTGGGCGCGTGGATCGAGCTCGGCATCTATGCCCTGTCCTGAGGCACGGCGAGCGCACGCTCCGGCACACCACCACCGGACAACGCGAAGGGGCCCGACCGACAGCGGTCGAGCCCCTGTGCACGAGAGCGTCAGGCCTGGGGTGCCCGTCCGGGGATCAGGCCGTCGTCGGAGTCCGAGCCGTTGAGCAGCGCTTCGACCTCCTCGACGGTCGCGTCCGCGCCCGGCACGATGAGATCGGATTCCTCCAGCGAGTCGAGCGGCAGCGGCTGGCCCAGCGCTTGGATCTCATCGATCAGCGTGCGCAACGCCGCCGTCAGCTGTTCCTGATCACGCGCCGCCATCGCTGTCTCGACCGCGTCATCGCACGCGTTCAGGTCATCCATGTGGGACTCGTCGAACCTGAACTGGCCCAGGTTGAGCACGCGGATGATCATCGCAGGTCCTCCTGATCGGGCTGACCGTTCACCGGATAGGCCTGGAAGGGAGGTTGCTGGCCGGACGGCTGGGCGTACCCCTGAGCCTGCTGCTGACCCGGCGCACCCTGCTGACCCGGCGCACCCTGCTGGGGCTGGTGGCCCTGCTGGGGCTGCTGCCACTGCGGGCCGCCCTGCTGGCTCTGCGGATCCTGCTGGTAGTGGGCGGGTCCACCCTCGATCGCCTGCGGCTGGGCGGCCGGCCCGCTCCCGAGCTGGGCCTTCATGCGGGCCAGCTCATCCTCGACCTGGGAGTCCGACGACAACGCCTCGAGTTCGCGGGTGATGTCGTCCTTCGTGGAACCGGTGATGTCCTCGAAGGCACCCGACGCCAGGAGTTCGTCCATCGCGCCGGCGCGGGCCTGCATCTCGGCGGTCTTGTCCTCCGCGCGCTGGATGGCGAGGCCGACGTCACCCATCTCCTCACCGATTCCGGTGAAGGCCTCATTGACGCGTGCTTGCGCCTGGGCGGCGGTATAGGTGGCCTTGAGGGTGTCCTTGCGGGTGCGGAAGGCGTCCACCTTGGCCTGGAGGCTGCGGGACGCGCTGATGAGCTTCTCCTCCTCCGCCTGCAACTGGGCGTGCTGGGTCTGCAGATCGCCGAGTTGCTGCTGCAGGCCGGACTTGCGGGTCAGCGCCTCGCGGGCGAGGTCTTCGCGACCGACCTCGAGGGCCTTCTGCGCCTGCGCGTTGAGCTTGTCGATCTGGGTGTTCAACTGGGTGGCCTGCAGCTCGACCTTCTTGCGGCTCGTGGCAACGTCCGCCACACCGCGACGCACCTTCTGCAGCAGTTCGAGCTGCTTCTTGTACGAATATTCCAACGTCTCGCCGGGATCCTCCATCTTGTCCAGCGCCTTGTCAGCCTTGGCACGGAACACAGTGGAGAGCCGGTTCAGAAATCCGCTCATAGGGGGCCAGGTCCTTCCGATCACCTTCGTCACATGGGCGCCCTTGAGGGCAGACGCCATTCGCGTGTGCGACTAGCCTAGGCGGTGCGGGCCAACCCGAGCAGGTCGGACAGGACGCGAACCGCGGGATCCGTCCACAGTCGAACCGTTTCGCCGATTCGATTTCGCCGCCCCGCTGCTGGGAGAATGCCCGGATCAACCAGCCTCCCGACGAGGCGGGCACCGACGACGAGGACTGCACCGATGGCCCTGTTCCGCGCCAAGAAGGACCCCGAGCCGACCCCGGCACCCGAGCCGGACCCGACTCCTGCGCAAAGGGGGCCCCGAAAGAAGGACGGCCCCACCCCGACGCGCCGCCAGGCCGAGGCAGCGCGGATGCAGCGGCTCAACCCGCAACTGTCCAAGAAGGAAGCCCGTCGGCGCAACGCCGAGGAGAACCGCAAGCGTCGTGAGGCGTACATGGAGGCCCGGGACGGCACCCCCGAACGCAAGTTGATGCGGGACATGGTGGACGCCCGCTGGAGCCTGGGTGAATTCCTGCTCCCGGCGATGATGCTGTTCCTCGCGCTGAGCTTCCTGCAGCAGAGCTGGGGCGGCGCGACGTTCATGTCGCTGGGTCTGATGTATGGCTACATCCTGCTGGTCCTGCTGGATCTGTTCCTGCTGTGGCGCAAATACAAGAGGGTTGCCGCCCAGCGCTTCCCTGGCCTGGATCTCAAGGGCAAGGGCGTCATGATGTTCGGCTTCAACCGCTCGATCCAGATCCGGCGCATGCGCATGCCTCGACCGGTCGTCGAGCGGGGTGGGACGTTCTGATGTGGCGCTGGGAGCCGGACACCGGCGCGATCGAGGGTCGTTTTGATTCCCAGGCCGAGGCCGAGGAGTGGCTGACGGAGCACTATCCGGAGTTGCAGGACAACGGCGTTCGCGAAGTCACCCTCTTCGAGGGAGACCGGGTCGTCTATGGCCCGATGTCCCTCGACCCGGCCTGATCGGACCCGGCTCGTTCACCCGGGCCCGATCACGGCGCACGGCCGCTATCAGGATTCCCGGACGCCCGGGGTCAGGAACGGCGGCTTGACCAGGTCGAACTCCTCGACTCGATTGCGCACCTTCACACCGACCTTGATCCCCGGTTCGAAAGCCGAGTCGACGAGCGCCAGACCGATGCCGGTCTGCAGGCTCGGCGAGAAGGTCCCGGACGTCACCTCGCCGATCTCGTTGCCGTCGCCGTCCACGACCACCATGTGAGGCCGCGGGATGCCCCGCCCGACCGCCTTGAGCCCCCAGAGCTTGCGCGCGGCACCAGCCTCGCGCTCGGCGCGCAGCGCCTCGTGACCGATGAACTCCGGCTTCTTCCAGCCGACCGCCCAACCGGCACGCGCCTTCACCGGGGAGATCTCCGGCGACAGGTCCTGGCCGTGCAACGGATAGCCCATCTCCGTGCGCAGCGTGTCGCGGGCACCGAGTCCCGCCGGGACGATGTCGAACTCGGCACCGGCTGCCATGACGGCGTCCCATACCTTCAGGGCATCGGCGGTGGGCGCCACGAGTTCGTATCCGCGTTCGCCCGTGTAGCCGGTCCGGCACACCGTCAACTGCACGCCGTCCAGTTCGGCCACGTCGAACGACATGTAGTCATGGCCGACCGGCAGGCCCATCGCGGTGAGGGTCTCGTCGGACTTCGGGCCTTGGACGGCGAGCACCGCATAGTCGTCATGGATGTTGGCGACTTCGATGCCTTCCGGAGCGCGGGAGCGCAGGGTCTCGACAACGGTGGCGTTGTTGGACGCGTTCGGAATCAGGAAGAGGTCATTCGCAGCGAACTGATAGACGATGAGATCGTCGACGACCCCGCCGGACTCGTTGCACAGCAGTGTGTACTGCGCCTGCCCGTCACCGATCCTGCCCATGTCGTTGGTCAGGCACGTGTTCAGGAAGTCGACCGCCCCCTCGCCGCGGACGGTGGCCTTGCCCAGATGGGAGACGTCGAACACGCCGACCGATGCCCGGACCGCCTTGTGCTCGGCCACGATCCCTGCGTACTGCAAAGGCATCGACCAGCCGCCGAACTCGGCGAATTTTGCTCCTGCGGCTTCATGGCGTGCGTGCAGGGGGGACTTCTTCAGCTCGCTCATCGGTGTTCCTTCCGAGGGTCCGGGCGGTGTCCGCGACCCTCGCCGAGCACCGTCGCCCTTATACCTGCGAACTTATCGCAGTTCGCGGCGGGTAACCTGACGAAGCCTGGTAATTCCGCGGACCCCGCGGAGTCATTCGAACCCGATCCGGAGGACCACCGTGGTGAACCCGATCACCCTGCCCGAACTCGTCCGCGTCAAGACTGTCCCGGCCAAGGCCGACGTCGTCGTCGTGCCCCTGACCGGGGATTCCGAACCCGCCGCGGTCGACCTGCCGACCAGCGTGGGACGCGGCTACGAGCGGAAGTTCGGACAGTCGGTCGTCGACATGGCGAAGGCGCTGGGGGCCAAGCCGAAACCGGGTGCGACCACGGTCGTGCCCGGGTTGAACGGGCAGCGTCTTGTGGTGGTCGGCATGGGCGCCGACGAGCCGACCCCGAAGACAGTGCGCAAGGCGGCCGGCGCGGCGTCACGCGCGGTCGCGGGCATGAAGGACGTGCGGACGATCGCCGTGGCGTTGCCTGCCGACGAACCCGAATTGCTGCGCGCGGTGGTCGAGGGGACCCTGCTGGGGCAGTACGCCTATGCACCCGTCACCGCTGAACCGGCCGACAAGCCCGCCCTGGAGTTCAGCGTGGTGTCGACCGTCGCCGACAAGTCGATCATCGAGCAGGCCCGCGTGGTCGCCGAGGCGCAACTCGTCGCTCGCGAGTGGGTGAATCTGCCGCCCAACCTGCTCTATCCGGAAACGTTCGCGGGGGCCGCAGAGGACCTGGTCAAGGGCACCAAGGTCAAGGTGCAGGTGCTGGATGAGGGCGATCTGACCTCCGGCGGGTTCGGTGGGCACATGGCGGTTGGCGGCGGTTCGGCGCAGGATCCGCGCCTCGTCCGCCTTTCGTACGCCCCAGCGCGCGCGAAAGCACACTTGGTGCTGGTGGGCAAGGGGATCACGTTCGACTCCGGCGGCCTCAACCTGAAGCCCGGTGAGTCCATGTCGACCATGCGCTGCGACATGGCCGGGGCCGCGGCGGTGATCGCGGCGACGCACGCGATCGCCCAGTTGGGGCTCAACGTGCAGGTCACGACCTATGGCTGCATGGCGGAGAACCTGCCGAGCGACACCGCCTTCCGCCCCTCCGACGTGTTGACGATCTATGGCGGGACGACGGTCGAGAACTACAACACCGACGCCGAGGGCCGGCTGGTGCTGGCGGACGGATTGGCGCGCGGCGCGGAGGACAATCCCGACCTGATCGTCGACGTGGCCACCCTCACGGGTGCCGCGATGGTCGCGCTCGGCACCGAGATCTTCGGGGTGTTCTCCGATTCCGACGAGGTTGCGGAGCGCGTCCTGGGTGCCGCCGAGGCCGCAGGGGAAGAGGCATGGCGCCTGCCCATGGGCGAGTGGAGTGCCAAGGCGCTCGAGTCGAAGGTCGCCGACCTCAAGTCCGGCGGCGGCCGCTGGGGCGGCGCGTCTATCGCCGCATCGTTCCTGCGCTCGTTCGTGGACGAGGAGATCGACTGGGCCCATCTCGATATCGCCCCCGCCAGCTTCAACGAGGGCTCCGCAGACGGCGAGACCCCCGTGGGCGGCACCGGAGTGGCGGTCCGCACGCTCGTCGAGATCGCCCGCAGCCTGCAGGCCTGAGCCTGCGGTGACCGTCTGGATCGACACCCCGGCGTGGCCCCATCGGGGTCAACTGTTCGCGCACATGGTCTCCGACACCGAGTTGGAGGAGTTGCACGACGTCGCCGAGCGCGCCGGGGTGCATCCACGGGCGTTCGACCGCGACCACTACGACGTGCCCGAACGGCTCCTCGCGGCCTGCATCGACGCGGGAGCCACCCAGGCGCCCACCCGCCGTCTGGTGCAGGCGCTGCGCGAGTCCGGGTTGCGCCTGACCAAGGCCGCCGCGAAGGCCGACCGGGAGGCGCGGCGGGCACGCTTGCTCGAGCGTTGGCCGCTGTCCACGGCCCGGTCCGCGGGGAGCCGGGCGAGCACCCCTCCAACGGGTAGCGCGCTTGCTGAGGACCTGCTGGACCGGTGGTCCGAGCGACATCGCCGTTATCACGATCCACGGCACCTCGAGCACTGCCTCGACTCCCTCGCCACGCTCGGCGGCGCGGAACAGGTGGTCGAGTTGGCGGCCTGGTTCCATGACGCGGTCTATGAGGGCCGCGCCGGGGAGGACGAGGAGGCCTCCGCCCAACTGGCGGAGCACGCGCTGGAGGGCCTGCTCCCCCGCAGTCACATCGGCGAGGTGGCGCGGCTCGTGCGCCTCACCGCCGGTCATCGTCCCCAGGACACCGACGACAACGGCACGCGGCTGTGCGATGCCGACCTGGCGATCCTCGGCGCCGAGCCCGCTCGCTACGCCCGCTACACCCGTGACGTGCGCGTCGAATACGCCGAGGTGCCACTGGTGGAGTTCCGTCATGGCCGCCGGCGCGTCCTCGCCCATCTGCTCGGGCTCGATCCGCTCTATCGCACACCGGCCGGCGCCGGGCTGTGGTCGGCTCCGGCGCGGACCAACCTGACCGTCGAGGCAGCCCGCCTCGACGACCTGATCGGTGCCTGATTCGGCCTGACCCCGCGCTATCGCGCACACGGTCCGGGAACGTCACCGCCAGTCGGTGATCACCTGCTGCACCCTGCGGACGTCGGCCTCGATGTCGGCTGCCGCCCGCTGCCGGTCGATGGGGTGGGACTTGATGATCTGCAAGGGCTCGACCGCACGGCCGAACGCTTCCCGCGCCCGCCGCACCTGGGGGTGCCAGCAGGCGCCCAGCACCAGATAGCCGAGCGTGGCGACTTGGTCGACCATCGCGCGATAGGGCTCGACGCGCCGCGGGTCGTCGGCGAGCGACTGGGCGAGGCCGCGCTCAAGCTCCAGAAGCTCGTAATAGAGATGACGCCGGTTCTCCCGTGCCTCCGCGCTGGCATAGCGGCTCTCCGCCAGGTCCTGCATGACATCCTCCGTCGCGAGGATCGACCGCCGTGCGTGCGCACGGACGAACAGGAGACTGGTCCGACCACCCACGAGCCACAGGACCGCCAGCGCGAGCACGACCGCGATGAGCGTGTCGATCCCCCGCTCCAGGATGAGCCGGCCCGGGTCGAGGGCGGGTGCCCCGGCCAGCGCGATCGTGAGGGCGATCGGGGTGATGAACACCACCGCGGCCGCATAATTCCGCACGATCAGCATCTCGATGGCGAATTGCAGGGCGAACACGAGCAGCACCAGCCAGAGACCGTGCGGGCTCCACCAGACGATCAGTGCATAGACCCCGAGACCGACCATCGTCCCGAGCAGGCGTTGGACACCGCGCAGGGTTTGGGCGTACCGACTCCCGCCCTGATGGAGCACGAGCGCCGCGAACGCCACACCCCAATAGCTGTGGTCGAACGCCAGGGCGAGCGCGACGATCCCGGACGCAAGCGCGGCCAAGCCGACCCGAATCGCGATCAGGCGGATCTCGCTGGGCCAGCGCAGCGCCTGTTTGATGAGGTACGCAGGGTCCGGCCGGCCGAGCGACGAGTCCCTCAACTGCTCGGCTTCGAACTCCGGGTCCAGGGTGGGGGCCTCCACCTGGTCGCCTTCCGGGTTGCCCCAGGGTTGCGCCTCTGCGCCGGTGGTCCGGCCGGCGAGTTCGGCGCTGCGACGGGTATACCGCGTCTGCAGAATCCCGATGCGCTCGAACAGTTCCGCGTTGCGCTGGTCAATCGGTCGCTCCCCGATGCCGTCGCGGAAACTGGTCCAGGCGAGATGCAGGGTGGCCGATGCCGCCGCGCGCGCGGCCCGCACCTCGCCGGGGTCTTGCGCGTGTTCGAAGGCCTCGATGGCGTTCTCCGCGGCGTCTGCCGCCTCGCGCTCGGGCCGGTGCGGGTCACCGACGAGGTCCGCCATTCCGACGATGACCGCGACCGCACCGCCGATGGCGGTCATGAGGATGACCCGGCCCGGTGACGCGCCCTGGTCGACCAGGAAACTGCCGGCTCCGCACACGAGGACCAGGAAATAGGACCCGGGCGGACCGATCTTGAGGATGACGCAGACCGCTGCCGCGAGCGCGGCGAGCACGACCATCACCGCCAGGAGCACGATCGGATGGATGGCGGCAGCCACCACCCCCACTGCCACCGAGATAACGAAGCTCGCCGCCATCGCCGACATCAGTTTGATGCGGAATCGCCCCGGGGTGTCGGCGCCGTACAAGACTGCAAAGGCACCCAGGCCAGCGATCAGGCCGAGGTCGGAATGGCCGAGCAGCGTGGTCACCAGCAGGGGCAAGCTGATGGCCACAGCGGCCTTGAGTGCGATCGGCCACCGGCGCCGCGCGGGCTGGAAGCGGATGAGGTCCCGGGCACGCGCAGCAGCGTTCACGGCTGCCCTCGTCGGGGGCGCGGGCGCGGCGTTCCGGACTCACTCACGCCCTTATTATGGCGACGTCGGAACAATCCGCGCTCCATTGACCGCACAGCCTCCCTGGTGGGGTGCTGAACCGCCCGGCTAATGTGAAGACACGCACAACAGGTCCCTGATTTAGGAGTTCCGACTCTCATGCCGACTTCAGTAACTCTCCCAGCGCTGGGTGAAAGCGTCACAGAAGGAACTGTCTCCCGTTGGTTGAAGCAGGTCGGCGACACTGTGGCCGCGGACGAACCCCTGCTGGAGGTCTCGACCGACAAGGTCGACACCGAGATCCCGAGCCCCGCGGCAGGTGTGCTCCTGGAGATCAAGGCCCAGGAGGACGAGACCGTGGAGGTCGGCGCCGAGCTCGCCATCATCGGCGAGGAGGGCGAGCAGCCCGCCGACTCCGGCTCCGACGATGCCGAGCCAGAGCAGGACGATCAGTCCGAACCGGAGCCGGAGCCGGAGCAGGATGAGCCGGAACCGGAAGAGGAAGCCGAGCCGGAGTCCGAACCCGAGCCCCAGCAGACGGGCACGGCCAAGAAGAAGCCGTCCGGCCCCGCCCAGGGGACCGAGGTGACGCTGCCCGCTCTGGGTGAGTCCGTGACCGAGGGGACCGTGTCGCGCTGGCTCAAGCAGGTCGGCGACAGCGTCGACGTGGACGAGCCGCTGGTGGAGATCTCCACCGACAAGGTCGACACCGAGGTGCCTTCACCGGTGGCCGGCACCGTTCTCGAGTTGCGGGCCCAAGAGGACGACACGATCGACGTGGGCGCGGTGCTCGCGATCATCGGTGACGCCGACGCGCTCGATTCGGGGGACGAGTCCGACACGAGCGACGCGCAGAGCGTGGAGGAAGTCGAGGACCAGGCCGAGGCCGGCGACGAGGGTGGCCAGAAGCCGATTCCTGCGCCCGAGTCGGACGGCGAAGCGGAACCCGAGCCCGCGGCTGATGAGGCCGATGACGCAGCAGAGGAGCCGGCGGCCGAGGAACACGAGGCTGAAGAGGACGAGGCCGCGGAGAAGCCGAAGGAAACTCCGAAGCAGCCCGAGCCCGCGGCCAAACAGGAGCCCGAGCCCACGAAGCAGGAGCCGACGCCGGCTGCGAACAAGGTGGCCCCCCGCTCGAGCGGGGACGAGGGTGCCTATGTCACTCCCCTCGTCCGCAAACTCGCCGCGGAACACGGGGTCGATCTGGGGTCGCTCAAGGGCACCGGCGTCGGTGGTCGCATCCGCAAGCAGGACGTTCTCGCGGCCGCTGAAGAGGCGAAGAAGGCCGCCGCCGCGCCCGCGGCGGCACCTGCTGCCGCAAAGGCCAAGTCGCCCGCCCGGACCAAGTCCGATCCGTCGGCGGAAGTGCTCGCCAAGCGTGGCACCACCGAGAAGCTGTCGCGCATGCGCCTGACGATCGCTCGCCGCATGGTGGAGTCCCTGCAGGGCTCGGCGCAGTTGACGGCAACGGTCGAGGTCGACCTGACCGGCATCTCAAGGCTGCGAGCCGCGGCGAAGGAAGCCTTCAAGGCCCAGCATGGCGCGAGCCTGTCCTATCTGCCGTTCATCACCATCGCCGCCGTCGAGGCGCTTCGGCACTTCCCGAAGGTCAACGCGACGATCGACACGGAGGCCAAGACGGTCACCTATGCCGACGCTGAGCACATCGGCATCGCGGTCGACACCGAACGAGGGCTGATGGTGCCGGTCATCCACAACGCCGGCGACCTCAACCTGTCGGGGCTGGCGAAGCGGATCGCGGAGCAAGCGGACAAGGCCCGCACCGGCCAGGTGGTTCCCGACGACCTGGTGGGCGGCACCTTCACGATCACCAACTACGGCTCGACCGGGACGCTGTTCGACACCCCGATCATCAATCAGCCGCAGGTGGGCATCCTGGGCACCGGAGCGCTGGTGAAGCGACCTTTGGTGATCCAGGACGCGGATCTCGGCGAGGTCATCGCGATTCGCGATGTGATGTATCTGTCGCTCTCCTACGACCATCGCCTCGTGGACGGCGCCGACGCATCACGCTTCCTGGCAGCGATGAAGGAGCGCCTGGAGGAGGCCGACTTCGGGGCTGAACTCGGGGTCTGACAACAGATCGGCAACGGAGCCCGCGGCGTTCGACGCACCGCGGGCTCCGTGCAGTCCGGCGCCCGGGCTCAGCGGTCCCAGGCTAGGCGTCCGCCGGGCCAGGGATCGGGCGGCGGCGTATCATCCCCAGCATGTCCCGTCACTATCGCTGGCTCGGTCTGGTCGACTATCAGGAAACCTGGGATCTGCAGCGCGAACTGCATGCCAGGGTCGTCGAGGGGGGCGACGAGACCGTCTTGATGCTGGAGCATCACGCGGTCTACACCGCAGGTCGGCGGACACTTCCGGAGCATCGGCCGATCGACGGGACCCCGGTGATCGACGTCGATCGTGGCGGGTTGATCACTTGGCACGGGCCGGGCCAGTTGGTCGGCTATCCGATCGTGCGGTTGCCGGACAGTGTGGGCGTCGTCGACTACATCCGCCGCGTCGAGGAGGCGGTGATCCGCTATCTGGCGGAGCTCGGGTTGGTGACGGGGAGGGTACGCGGCCGCGCGGGCGTCTGGCTCGCTGCAGCCACCGACAAGCCGGAGCGCAAGATCGCCCAGATCGGTGTGCGGGTCGCGCACAAGGCCGCGATGCACGGCTTTTCCCTCAACGTGGCACCGGACATGTCGTGGACGCAAACGATCGTGCCCTGCGGCATCACCGACGCGGGGGTGACTTCGCTCGCGCTCGAGCTCAGCGACCCGCCCACCGTGCGCGAGGCCGCAGACGGGATGGAGCGGCACCTCGAGGCGATGCTCGCGTGGGGGCCGTTCGAGCAATCCCCGGACGTGGAACCGACAGCCCCCGAGCCCACGGCGGTGCCCCAGGGCGTCAGCTATGGGCTCACGGTCTGACCGAACCGACGAATGGCCCGGACCACAGAACCTTCCGGGACGATCCCCGCGTCCGAGAAGGTATGCACGTGGCAGACAATCCTTGGGCCATCGAGATTGACGGGCTCACCAAACGTTTCGAGAACTGGCAGGGCGGGCGGCTCGCCGTCGACGGGCTGACCATGCGGGTCCCCCGGGTCGGGGTGCATGGGTTCCTCGGCCCGAACGGCTCCGGAAAGTCGACGACCATCCGCATGCTGCTCGGTCTCGTCCAGCCGTCCGGAGGCACGATTCGCCTGCTCGGCGCGCCCGTCCCCGCCCGGCTGCCCGACGTCATCAGCCGTGTGGGCGCGATCGTCGAACGTCCGCGCTTTTTCCCTGAGTTCAGTGGCCGCAAGAACCTGCTGCTGCTCGCGCGGTCGATCGGGGTTTCCCCACGCGTGGTCGGGGACGTGCTCGAACTGGTGGGGCTGCAGGATCGGGCCAGTGAGGGGTACGCGAAGTATTCGCTCGGGATGAAGCAGCGCCTCGCAGTTGCGGCGACTCTCTTGAAGGACCCGGAGGTGGTGATCTTCGACGAGCCCACCAACGGTCTCGACCCGAGTGGCATCCGGGAGATGCGCCAGATGATGCGTACGCTCGCCGACCGCGGCAAGGCCGTCCTCGTGTCGACGCACCTGATCGGCGAGCTGGAGCAGGTCGTCGATTCGGTGACGATCATCCGGGCGGGACGGTCGGTCGCCGAGGGGCCCCTCGATGAGATCCTCGGTGCCCGCAATGTGCTTCAGGTGCACGTCGCCGAGCCGGACCGCGCCGCGGCTGTGCTCCGGGCCCGCGGCTGGTCGGTCGATCGGCGCCCCAAGCACTTGGAGGTCACCGGCGACTGGCCGGGCGATGTGCTCAACCGCCAACTCGCCGAGGTCGGTCTCTGGGCCACCGGGATCAGCGCCCACCGAGGCTCTCTCGAACAGCGCTTCCTGCAGCTGACCGACGCGCCACCCGTTCCCCAGCCCCCACTCGCACTCGCTCCCCGGAGGACCGCATGACCAGCCTGCTTGCACCCGAACTGGAGCGCTATCTCACGCGCCGGGTGACGTGGATCGGAGGTGTGACGACGCTCGGCCTGCTCGCGCTCGCGTCGCTGTTCGCCGGTCTGCAGTCGCGGACGTCCTATCAGTCCGAGGTCGAGCTCGCGTCATTCGGCCCGGGCATGATCGTCCTGGCGGTCGCGCTCACCGGCGCCTGGAGCTATTTCACCGCCGCGTCGGCCATCGGGTCGGAACAGAGCTCGGGCGCGCTCGGCACCTGGCTTACGTTCAACCCGCGTCGGTGGCCCGTCTATGGCGCCAAATTGGTGAGCGTGGTCGTGCCGGCGGCCATCCTCTCCGGGGTCACGCTGGTCGCCGCTGTCGGCTGGTCGTTGCTCGTGAGCACCAGCAGCCACCCGACGGCAGTGGGTTGGATGCTGGCCGCCGCGGTGCGCGGGGTGCTGCTGGTGATGAGCATCGCTGCGCTCGGCTTCGTGCTTGCCTTGGTGACCCGCAGCACCCTCGGCGCGCTCGGGGTGCTGGTCGGTTGGTTGGTGCTGTTCGTCCTGCAGTTGCTTTTCGGTTCCGCAGCGGGCGGCTATTGGCAGTGGATCGGTCTCGAATGGGCCGCCGGCGAGTTTCTGCTCAACTCGGAATGGCGGACCTATGGACAACTGCACAGCGACCCGCTCGCCATCGGCAGCGCCGGCTTGGTGTGGTTCACCTTCATCGCGGTCGTCGTGGTGGTGGGCGGCCTCCTCTTCGCACGGCGTGACATCGATTGAGGCCGGGCCGGAGCTGTCCGATGCCCACCGACCGTGCAGTCCCGGGCTGGCGTCAGGGCGTAGGATGGCGTGGTGACTGTTTCTCCTGAAGGCCGCAAGCTGCTTCGCGTGGAGGTCCGCAACGCCGCGACCCCGATCGAGAAGAAGCCCTCCTGGATCAAGACGACCGCCAAGATGGGCCCCGACTATCGGGACCTCAAGCGCCTCGTCAACGACGAGGACCTGCACACGGTGTGCCAGGAAGCCGGCTGTCCCAACATCTTCGAGTGCTGGGAAGACCGCGAGGCGACGTTCCTCATCGGTGGCGACTCCTGCACGCGTCGTTGTGATTTCTGCCAGATCGAGTCGAAGAAGCCCACCGAATATGACACCGCCGAGCCTCTGCGGGTGGCGGAGTCGGTGCAGAAGATGGGGTTGAAGTACGCGACAATCACGGGTGTCTGCCGCGACGACCTCCCCGACGAGGGCGCGTGGCTCTATTCGGAGACGATCCGCAAGGTTCATGAGCTCAACCCGGGCGTGGGCGTCGAGATGCTCGCCCCCGACTTCTCGGGGCGCAAGGAATTCCTCGACCAGGTCTTCGAGACCCGGCCGGAGGTCTTCGCACACAACGTCGAGACGGTCCCCCGCATCTTCAAGCGCATCCGTCCGGGGTTCCGTTATGACCGGTCTCTGCAGGTGCTGACCGACTCACGCGCCGCCGGCCTGGTCACCAAGACCAACCTGATCCTGGGCATGGGCGAGACCCGGGATGAGATCGAGACCGCGCTGCGGGAGTTGTTCGACGCCGGCGCGGAGATCATCACGATCACCCAATATCTGCGCCCCACCCCGCAGCACCACCCCATCGACCGCTGGGTGACGCCCCAGGAGTTCGACGAACTGGCGGCCCTCGCACGCGAGATCGGCTATCCGGGTGTGATGAGCGGCCCGCTGGTCAGGTCCAGCTATCGCGCCGGACGGCTCTATCGTGAAGCCATGGCCGCACGGGATGCCCTTCCTGTGGCCGCCACTGCAGGGTCCGAGTCCTCGGCTCGGGCCTGACGCACCACGACCGGACGACCGAGAAAGCAGTCATGGCTGAACAACTGACGCCGAAGCAGGCGTACGCCAAGGCGGTGGCCGAGCAGAAGGCCGCGAAGAAGGCGGCCAAGGAGGCCCGCAAGAACTCCCGGGATCCGAATCAGATGGGGCGGTTCCGTCAGATCTGGGAGTCGTACAAGCTCACAGCCGAATACGACAAATCGCTGACCCCGCTGACGGTTCTCTGCTTCGTCGTGCCGATCGCGATCGTCGTCGTGATCGGTCTGCTCACGAACGCCTCGTGGTTCACCTGGATCATGATGGTCCTCACCGCCATCATGGCGGGGCTGCTGCTGGCGATGCTCCTGCTGGTCCAGAAGACCAAGAAGGCGACCTATCAGCGCTATGCCGGCGAAGTGGGTTCGGCTGAGGTCGCGCTGCAGATGCTCGGCAAGAACTGGATTCACGATCCTGTCATCGCCGCCACCAAGCACAAGGACGTCGTCCACCGGGCCGTCGGCCCCGCGGGCATCGTGCTGGTGTCCGAGGGCGATCCCAACCGCGCCCGCCAGCTGCTGCTCACCGAGCAGCGCAAGCACGAGAAGTTCATCAACAACGTCGTGGTGCACTCGATCCAGATGGGCGACAAGGACGGACAGGTGCCGCTCCCGCAGTTGGAGAAGCACGTGCGCAAACTGCCGAAGACGCTCCAGCCGCATCAGGTGACCGATGTCCGCAACCGGCTGCGCGCCATCGATGCCGTGCGGCCGAAGGTCCCCGTGCCCAAGGGACCCATCCCGACGTCCATGAAGGGCATGCGCAAGGGGATGCGCGGACGGTGAGACCGAACGGGCGGAGGATGACCCTCCGCCCGTTGGCATGTCCCATGCGGGACGGTCCGGGCTCGCGGGCCCGGCCCGATCGCGGTCACGAGGCGAGCGCCACCTCCTCGCGGTTGTCGCGAGCGCCGGCCGCGATCAGCGCGGCATAACGCCCGCCCCGGGCCAGCAGCTGTTCGTGTGTCCCCTGCTCGACGATCGTGCCCTCGTGGAGCACGACGATCAGGTCGGCGTTGCGCACCGTGGACAGTCGGTGGGCGATCGTGACCACGGTCCGGTCCCGGCCGACGCGGTCCAGCGCCGCCTGCACCAGTGCCTCGGTGCGGGTGTCGAGGGCGCTGGTGGCCTCGTCGAGAATCAGCACCTTGGGATCGCGCAACAGCGTTCGGGCGAGCGCGAGCCGCTGCTGTTCACCGCCGGAGAAGCGGTGGCCGCGGGCGCCGACCATGGTGTCGTAGCCCTCTGGCAGCGAACGGATCAACTCATGGACCTGGGCATCCCGGGCCGCCTGCTCGATCTCCTCGTCGGTCGCGTCCGGCTTGGCGAACCGGAGGTTGTCCCGCACGCTCGCGTGCAGCAGATAGGTCTCCTGGGACACCACGCCCACGATCGCAGCCCGTTCGGCGGCCGGCAGCCGGCGCAGGTCCACGTCGTCGAGGGTGACCCGACCCAGTGTCGGATCATCGAGCCGAGCGAGCAGCGCGGCGAGGGTCGACTTGCCCGACCCGGTCGAACCAACCAGCGCCACCGTTGCGCCCGCAGGAATCGTGAGATCGATCCCGGTCAGGGCGTTGCGATCGGAGTCGTGGTGTCGATAGGTCACGTTCTCCAGGCGAAGTGCCCCGTGCGCGGTGGCCGGGTCGAGGTGCGACGCGGTGCCGGGCTCGGGCTCGGCGACGTCGACGGGAAGATCGAGATATTCAAAGATCCGGCTGAACAGCGCCAGCGACGCGGTGACCTGCACACCGATGGAGAGCAGACCCATCACCGGCCGGAAGATCCCGGCCTGGAGAGCGACGAACGCCACCAGGGTGCCGATGGAAATGCCGGTTCCGGTGACCGGGAGGCCGGCGACGAGATAGAGCGCGGCGGGGACGATGGCGAACACGATGCCCATGGTGGCGGTCCGCCATCGTCCGGCGATCTGAGCCGCGACCTCGAGGTCCAGCAGGCCTGCGCTCGACGAGTGAAACCGTCGCGCGAGCTGCTCACCGGCACCGAGCGTCTTGCTCAGCCGAGCGCCGCTGACCGACAGTGACTCCTCGACCTGGCCGTGGAGCTCCGCCAGCGCCTTCTGCCGCTTGTCGGTCGCGTCCCGGCGCAGCCGGGCGACCGAGCGGGTGACGAGCACGGCCGGCGGGATGACCACGAGGGAGAGGAGCGCGAGCGTCGGGCTGAGAGCGAGCATCGCAACCAGCGTGCCGACGACGGTGGCGATGTTCCCGGCGAGCGAAGTGGCGGTCGTGGTGACCACGCTCTGCAGCCCGGAGACGTCATGCGTCAGCCGCGACTGCACCTCGCCCGAACGGGTGCGGGTGAAGAAGCTGATCGGCTGGCGCTGCAGATGGGTGAACAGGTCGGTGCGGAGCCGATGCATGATCCGCTGGCCGACGGTGGTGCTGATCCACGTCTGGAGGACGCCGAGCACGCCGGCAACGATGGCGACACCCACCATGAGCCCGACCAGCGTGAGCAGCAGACGCACGTTCTGCTGCGGGATCGCGACGTCCACGAGTTCCTTCGTGAGGAAGGGCGTGGCCAGGCCGAGGACCGAGCTGCTCACAATGAGCAGCAGCACGAGGGCGATCGTCCAGCGATGTGGGGTGAAGAGGGACAGGATGCGGCGCGCGCTCACCGGGTGGGCCGCGAGCTGGGCGCGGTCGCGGGGGTCCGGGCGGGCACCGGCCCCGGGGCCACGGTTTCCGCCGCGGCCACCGCCGTCGCCCAGCCCGTGTCCGGACGCAAGAGTCGAGAAGTCACTCATGTGCTTCTCCTTTCAGGTCTGTGGTCGAGGCGCACACCCGAGTGACGTGCACTGGGGCACCTCGAAGGGATCTCGGAACCGTGGAGTTCCGCGCCGGTCATCGATGCCGGCCTGAGGATGTCCATCTGTCACAACATGCAGAGGCTACCTCTTTATTCCCCCGCCTCGCTAAACTGAGGCCATGCCCACTGAAAACGCCCCCGACCCGGTCCGTCCCGATCGTGACCATGCGCGGCCTGACCACGAGCTCTCCGAGGTGGATCTGCTCATGCGTCTGGCACGGCGTTGGCGCCACCTCGGCGCCGAAGAGGCGGGGAACCACGGCCTCGCCCCGCACCAGCAGCGCGCCCTGTTGGCGCTGGCGCGCACGGCACGGCGAGCGGGTGGTGGGGTGCGCGTGTCCGGGTTGGCCCACCAACTCGGCATCGCCCCACGGTCGGCGACAGAGGTGGCGGATGCTCTTGAAGCTGTTGGGTTGATCGCCCGCGCCCCGGATCCCAGCGACCGGCGTGCGGTCCTCCTGCAACTGACACCGACGGGCAAGGAGGTGGTCGCTGAGGTTCGGGACCGGCGCCGAGCAGCAGGCGAGGCGGCGGTGGCGTCGCTGTCCCCCAGCGACCGCGCCGAACTCCGCCGTCTGCTCACGACCCTGTTGTCGGAATCCTCGGACTAGACTCCCTGAATTGTGTCCACTCCCGCGCCCAACCTGATCAACGCCGAACGGCTCACCAAGACCTACGGCACCCGGACGCTCATCGACGAACAGACCCTCGGCCTCGGCCGCGGCGACGTCATCGGCGTCGTCGGGCGCAACGGCGACGGCAAGTCGACGCTCCTCGGCCTGCTGACCGGCCGGGTCGAACCGGATTCCGGCCGGATCACGCACACCGGTGCGGTGTCGATCGGCACGCTCGAGCAGGCGGACGAGTTCCCGCCCACCGCCACGGTCCGCGACGTGATCGTCGGCGGCGAACCCGACCACGTCTGGGCCTCCGATTCCGAGAAGCGGGCAGTTGTCGAGCACCTGCTGGCGGACATCGACCTCGACGCCGAGCTCGGCCGGCTGTCCGGTGGAGAGCGCCGCCGCACCGCGTTGGTCGCGCTGATGCTGGGCGAACACGACCTGCTGGTGCTCGACGAGCCGACCAACCATCTCGATGTCGAGGCGGTGGCCTGGCTCGCGGAGCACCTCAACGCTCTGCAGGAACGCAGCATCGCCATGCTCGTGGTGTCCCACGACCGCTGGTTCCTCGATGCGATCTGCACCCGCGCCTGGGAGGTGCACAGCGGGGTGGTGGATGCCTATGACGGCGGCTATGCGGCGTACGTCCTTGCTCGCGCCGAACGCGCCCGCCAGGCGGCTGCCAACGAGGCCCGCCGCCAGAACCTCGTCCGCAAGGAGCTCGCGTGGCTGCGCCGGGGCGCCCCCGCACGGACCTCCAAACCGAAGTTCCGCATCGAGGCCGCCAACCGCCTCATCGAGAACGAGCCGCCCCCGCGTGACCGGCTGGCCCTCCAGCAATTCTCGGTGACCCGGCTGGGCAAGGATGTGTTCGACCTGAAGGACGTGTCGTTCGCGCTCCCCGACGACCGCGTCCTGTTCGATCGACTGACCTGGTCGATCGGCCCGGGCGACCGCATCGGGCTGGTCGGTGTCAACGGGGCCGGCAAGACGACCCTGCTCCGCCTCCTCGCCCACGAGCTCGCCCCCGACAGCGGCACTGTCAAGCAGGGCAAGACCCTCCGCCTGGGGCATCTCTCCCAGGCCGTGACCGAGTTGGATGACGACGAACGGGTGCTCGAGTCGGTGAACCGGCTCAAGCAGGAGACCAAGCTCGCGACCGGTCGGGACGCGACCGCTGGGCAGCTGCTGGAGGAGTTCGGGTTCACGGGCGACAAGCTCGTGACGCGCATCGGCGAGTTGTCCGGTGGCGAGCGGCGCCGTCTCCAGGTCCTGCGGCTGCTGATGGAGGAGCCCAACGTCCTGCTGCTCGACGAGCCGACCAACGATCTCGATATCGACACGCTGACGGTGATCGAGGACTACCTCGACCGCTGGCCGGGGACGCTGATCGTGGTGTCGCACGATCGGTACTTCCTGGAACGGGTGTGCGACGTGACGTACGCGCTCATGGGCGACGGGCGCTGCGTCCTGCTGCCGGGTGGCGTGGAGCAATACCTCGAGCACCGCCGGACCCGCGTACCCACCGCTCCCCCGGCCCCGGCGACACCCGCTGCCGCGGCAGGGTCCGATGGCCCGAGTCCGGCGGCCGTACGCCAGGCCCGCAAGGACATGGCCCGCATCGAGTCGCAACTGGCCAAACTCAGGCAACGCGTCGACCGCATCCACGCCGATATGGCGGCAGCGGCGACCGACTATCAGCGGCTCGCGGAACTGCAGCAGACCGAATCGGATCTGGTCGATCAGACCGAGGAGCTCGAGCTGGCCTGGCTGGAGGCGGCGGAACTGGTCGAGGGCTGAGGCAGCCCGCAGTACCTCAGCGGCGGTTGACCACGACCGTGCCCAGGGCCAGGTCGTGGAGGCCGCGCCGGTGGACACCGATCACGAGCGCCGGGATCACGAGGCAAACCATGAACTGACGCGCGACCGCACGGACAACCCCGATGTGCTTCCCGTCAAGGCGGATGATGCCGATCCGGGTGAGCAGCTTGCCGAACGAGCCCCCGGCGACAGCGGTCAGGATGCTGGTCTGGATGAAGAAGACGCCGAGGATCGTGAAGGCCCGCCAGTCCTGGCCGCGAATGACGTGTTCAACCCCGAAAATGGCCGACGCGATGACCATGGAGATCGCCCAGTCGAGCACCAGCGCGGTGATGCGCGAGGTCCACGACGCCAACGAGCCCCGTCCGGTCTCGGGCAGGCCCAAACCCTGACCGGGCCATTCTTCGGTGCGATTCGCTGTCTCAGCCACGCCTTCGAGCGTAACCGAGCACACGCCGGGGCCCCTCCCACGACCACGGGAGACGCCTCATAGGCTGCTGTTACACGCCCGAAACACAGGCGAAAAAGTCCGGAAATGACAGCCGCCTAAGGTCGAGCACGTCAACAACACGAGTCAGTGACGATCCAGCGCCACGGACCAACCAGTGGAGGAAACATGTTCCAAGGTCCCGAGGACCTTCAGAAATACCTGAAGGACGAGAACGTCGAGATGGTCGACATCCGGTTCTGCGACCTGCCCGGCGTGATGCAGCACTTCACCATCCCCGCGCACGCGTGCGACGACTCGGTGTTCGAGGACGGCCTGTCCTTCGATGGTTCCTCGGTGCGAGGGTTCCAGAAGATCCACGAGTCGGACATGAGCCTGCTGCCGGACCCGACGACGGCGTACATCGATCCTTTCCGCAAGGCCAAGACCCTCTGCGTCAACTTCTTCGTGCACGACCCGCTCACCAAGGAGCCCTACAGCCGCGATCCGCGCAACATCGCGCGCAAGGCCGAGGCCTATCTGCAGTCGACGGGCGTGGGCGACACGGCGTACTTCGCGCCCGAGGCCGAGTTCTACGTCTTCGACGACGTGCGGTTCGAGACCCGACAGAACGCCGGTTACTACCACATCGACTCCGAGGCGGGTGCCTGGAACACCGGCCGCGAGGAGGAGGGCGGCAACCGGGGTTACAAGGTGAAATACAAGGGCGGCTATTTCCCCGTCGCCCCCACCGACCACTTCGGTGACCTGCGCGACGAGATCGTGCTGCACATGGAGGACTTGGGGCTGCAGGTCGAGCGGGCGCACCACGAGGTCGGCACCGCCGGTCAGGCGGAGATCAACTGGCGCTTCGACACGCTGCTGAAGTCGGCGGACGATGTGATGAAGTTCAAGTACATCGTCAAGAACACCGCGTGGGTCAACGGCAAGACCGCGACCTTCATGCCCAAGCCGATCTTCGGTGACAACGGCTCCGGCATGCACGTGCACTCATCGATCTGGGAGAACGGTCAGCCGCTGTTCTATGACGAGGCCGGCTATGGCGGACTGTCGGACATGGCGCGGTGGTATATCGGCGGGTTGCTGCGTCACGCCCCCTCGCTGCTGGCGTTCACCAACCCGACCGTGAACTCCTACCACCGCCTGGTGCCGGGCTTCGAGGCTCCGGTGAACCTCGTCTACAGCTCCCGAAACCGGTCCGCCTGCATCCGGATCCCGATCACCGGCGCCAATCCGAAGGCCAAGCGCGTCGAGTTCCGCTGCCCGGACCCGTCGTCGAACCCCTATCTGGCGTTCTCCGCGATGCTCCTCGCCGGCCTGGACGGGATCGAGAACCGCATCGAGCCGCCGGAGCCGATCGACAAGGACCTCTATGAGCTGCCGCCGGATGAATACGAGGACATCGCCACCGTGCCGCCGACCCTCGACAAGGTGCTCGACGAACTCGAGGCGAACCACGAGTTCCTTCTCGCCGGCGACGTGTTCACCGAGGACCTGATCGAGACCTGGATCGACATCAAGCGTGAGGACATCCAGGCCATCCGCCTGCGGCCGCATCCGCACGAGTTCGAGATGTATTACGACATCTGATCCATCAGCCGCCCTTCGGGGCTGACGGGAGAGGTCCGGGAAGGCCAAGGCCGACCCGGGCCTCGCTCTATTCCGAGCCCGACACGTAGGACACGAACGCCTTCGTGTGCGTGCGCAGAACCGTGCGCGCCAGGAGCTCGTCCTGCTGGGCGATCTTGAGCAGGAGATGAATCGGCCCCCAGAACGAGAGGGCGAGATGCTCAGCCTCCTCGGTCGACACGCCGAACATCTGGATGAAAAGGGTTGCCTGATATTGCAGCGGCTCCAGCACGAACCGGCGGCGGTGCATCTCAGCAGCCTTCGGGTCGCGGAATTGTTCGAGACTTACCAACCGGCACAGCGCGACGGCCGACGGGTCGTGCAGATAGAAGTTGAACAACGTCTCGGTGACGTCGGCGAGGTGCTCGGCATCCAAGTCCTGGTACGCCGTCGCCGCACCCACTGGGTCGACAACATCGATCTCCAAACCCTGCGCCGCCACGTCGAAGCCGGCGGACAGCCGCTCCAGCGCCGCGTCCCACAGGGCCTGCTTGTCGTCGAAGTGGTCGTGGAAGGAATCCTCCGTGATCCCGGCCTCGGACGCGAGATCGCCGACGCTCGTGGCGTCGAAACCTTGAGCGGTGAACCTTTCCACCGCAGCGTCGAGCAGCGCATCGTGCGCATTCGTGGTCCGATTCATGATCCTCCTGTCCAACCAACAAGCGTTAGCTTAAACAGGATTTCTAGCTAACGGTGTCTCTGTGCCGATAACCCGGAACATTGCCAGGGGATGGCAGCGCGGCACCGGCGAATCAACCGCGGCGGCCCGCGCGTTCGGCGAAACGGTCGAGTGCGTCGATCACCTCGGGCGCGATCCAGGCCCGATTGCGTCGGCCACTCCCCACTCTGGTCAGGATTCCGGCGCTCTCCAGTTGGTCGACAGCACGCTGCGCAGCGGACAGCGCAACGCGCGTCTCGCGTTGCACCGAGTCGACCGTCACCGCCGGCTGGTTGAGCAGACGCGCCAACGCCCTCCTGGCGGCGGAGCCCCGGCGGGAGGGCAGTCGCGCCAGCCATGCGGCGTGGATCCCATCCAGGTCATCAACCAGGCGTCTTCCGTTCTCGATCCCGCGAAACGAAGCGTCGACCATCTGCCGGATGATGGGCTCGGGGTCTCCGGCGCGATAGTCGGTCAGGGCACGAAAGTACGCCGCCGTGTCCGCGAGCAGTCCCGCGGACACCGGCACCGTAAGGCGCCGCGTGACGTCCGCGTACCGCAACATCGCGTGCACCAGAATGCGTCCCACGCGTCCGTTGCCATCGTTGAACGGATGAATGGTCTCGAACTGCGCGTGTGCGATCGCGACCAGGGCCAAGACTGGAAGATCCACCCGACGCATGAAGCTGATCAGGTCGTCCATGCTGTCCGCAATGCGCTCGTGGTGCGGGGGGACGAACGACGCCGTGTGGGGGCTGATCGCACCGCTGCCGATCCACACCTGAGAGACCCGGAAGCGTCCAGGGGCCGCGTACGCATGGCCTTCCAGAAGCGCTTCGTGCGCCGCGAGAATCGACTCGATGCTGATGCGGTCGGCCAGAGCGACTGCTCGCTGCATCGCCACGGCATTCTGGGTCACGAGCTCTGCATTCGGCCCAGTTCCGTGGTCGATGGCCGCCAGCGCAAGCGCACGTGCGCCGACGGTGATCCCTTCGATCTCCGACGACGAGGCGGACTCGGTTCGCAGGAGCACTGATGACAACGGGGCGATTTCAGCGAAATCGTCGCCTTCCCGCAGGGACCGACGGGCCGCCATGGCGGTCACTTCGGCGTCGAATCGCGTGATCGCGCGGACCGCATCCTCGGCTTCGGCCTGAAGACCTTCGCCGATCCTGACGGGCAGCTTGGCGATGCGCACCGGGATCGACGCGCGATAGGGCCCTCGCGCAGCCAGCTGTTGCCGACGGGATGCCGCGCGGTCTGGGCTGCGGTCCCACTCTCGTTCTTCCCAATCCACCGCGAAGCCCGGCCTCGCTGATGCTTTTGGGTGGTCCATCCACTGATCTTACACCACTTTATTCATTAAAGTGGTGCATGGCCACCGTGAAGTCACGGTTAACGTCCCACGATGCTTCGCCGCCGATAACCGACAAGCCCGACAACGAGCAGCGCCACCCCGATCGCCAGCTCGATCGCGAACGGCGTCCAGTCCATGGCATCCCGCGGGATGACCGACAAGTGTCCCCACGGTTGGAACTTCACGACCCACTCCGGGAAGTTCAGCAGCGCCGCGAACCAGGACGTGAAGATCGACCAGCCGATCACGACCCACACGAGGGGGTACGCCCGGGGCAGCCATCCGATCAGCAACATCGCGAATCCCACGACTGCCACGAGCCCCGGGATCAGCCCGGCCGCTCCGCGGGCGAGGTCCCACACCTGGTCCCAGCCGTCGCCCGCCATCGAACGCGCGATGGGCAACCCCGCCCCCACGAGCACGAGCACGAGCATCGGCAGGCCGAGCGCCCAGACGAGGTGACTGCCCGCGAACCGCCACCTCGACACCGCGGTCGCCAGCATCGCCTCGGCGTGACCGCGGACTTCCTCACTCCGCAGGCGCCCGAGCATCGACACCGCCATGAACGCGACCACCGTGGTCAGGATCCCCAGTATCGCGACCAGGAAGGCGATCTTGATCTCGCCCGTGCCGCCCATGCGCCGGACGAGCTCCGCGATGTTGGCGTTGTCTGTGAAGGCCGAATCGATCTGCAGCACGATCGACCCGAACGCCACCGCGCTCACCAGCAGGCCCGCGGTCCAGCCGATCGCCGCCCCGCGCTGCAACCGGGCGGCGAGGCCGAAAGCGCCCGACAGCCCCGGGCCCGCGTACGCCCGCCCGAGGCTCTCGTGGCGCAGACCCGCACCGTGATCGCGCCGGGACTCCAGTGCGAACGCCAACCCGACCAGCAGCAGCGCCACGCCGAACGACAGACCGAACACCCACCACCGCTCGCCCGCGAACGGCCGGGCCAGCAGCGGCCACTCGAGCGGGATGGCCCAGCGCGCGGGCTCGAGCGCCGAGCCCGGGCCGGCCCCGTCGACCAGCGCGCGCAGCAGGAACATGCCGCCGACCCCGATGCCGGCGGTCCAGGCGCGGGCGGCCCGGGCGTTGTCGAAGACCTGGGCGAGCACCGCTCCGAGCGCGACGAAGAAGAACCCGTTGGCCGTCAGCGCCAGTCCCGCCGCCACCGATCCGGCCGGGCGCAGCCCGCCCGCGACGAGCAGACCCGCCGTGGCCGCGCCCATCAGGACACAGCCGGCCAGCGCCACCAGCACGGCCGCTGCCAGCGGCGCGTGCCGACCGACCGGACCGGAGCGGATCAGCTCCACCCGGCCCTCGTCCTCCTCGGCCCGCGTCGCGCGGATGATGCCGAAGGCGCCGATCAGCCCCGCCACCATCGAGGTGAAACCACCGGAGCGCCAGAAGACGAAGCCACCCTTGTCATAGAGATCGAACGCCGGCCCGAGAAGCGCCAGCATCGTGGGGTTGATCCGCAGCGGCTCGATCACGATGCGGGGATCGGTGCCGGGTGGGATGACGGTGTCGTACTGGCTCAACGTCGCCGGCATCATCAACGACAGACCGACCGCCCACAGCAGCCAGAACAGCCAGTTGCGCCGCAGCGTCAGGTGCAGCGCGGAGCCCAATCCAGCCAGCGTCGACATGGTTCAGGCCTTCTCGTAGTGGCTGAGGAACAGTTCCTCGAGCGTGGGCGGATTGGCCGTAACCGCCCCCACCCCGAGGTCGGCGAGGCGTCCGAGCACGCCCGGCATCGCCCCTTCCTCGACGTGCGCGCTCCAGTGTCCGCCCGCATAGGACGCGTCGTGGACACCCTCGACGTGGGTCAACCCGTGCGCCGCTTCCTCGTCGAGGACCGCGGTCACGCGCGTGCGGTGCAGGTGGCGGAGATCCGCCAGGGTCCCCGACTCCACCGCGCGACCGTCCTTGATGATCGTCACGCGATCGCACAGCGCTTCGACCTCGGAGAGGATGTGGCTGGAGAGCAGGACCGTGCGGCCGTCGCGCTGGCCCTCGCGGATGACGTCGGTGAACACCCGCTCCATCAGCGGATCGAGACCCGAGGTCGGCTCGTCGAGGAGCAACAGCTCCACGTCGCTCGCCAGGGCGGCAATCAGGGCGACCTTCTGCCGGTTGCCCTTCGAATAGGCCCGCCCCTTCTTGCGCGGATCCAGGTCGAACCGCTCGATCAGCGAGTCCCTCCGCGCCCGGTCGACCGTGCCGCGGGCCCGGCACAGCAGGTCGATCGCCTCACCGCCGGTGAGCGTCGGCCACAGGTTGACGTCGCCCGGGACATAGGCCAGCCGGCGGTGCAGTTCGGGTGCCTCACTCCAGGGGTCCCCACCCAGCAGCCGGATCGAACCGCTGTCGGCACGGAGGAGACCGAGCAGGACGCGGATGGTCGTGGATTTGCCCGAACCGTTCGGGCCGAGGAAACCGTGCACCTGACCGGTGTCGACGGTCATCGTGAGGCCGTCCAGCGCGCGCACGCGCCCGAAGGTCTTGACGAGGTCAGTGATCTCGATCGCTGGGTTGGTCATTTTCGTTCCTTGCCGGGTTCGTTGCAGTCATGGCGTTCAGGAAGGTGCGGTCACGGAAGAAGCCATCGGTGAACAGTTCGAGGGCGGCCTCGGCATAGCGGGGGAAGACCGCGGGTTCCATCAGCTCGTCACCGCCGAGGTGCCGGGCGATGTGACGGCCCAGAATGCTGGCCCCCATGGAATAGGCCACCAGCGTGGCCACGGCGGCCGCCCGGTCCCCCGGTTCGCGGACGAGCCCGGCGGCAATACCCTGGGCGTACATCTCCTCGGTGAACTCGCACAATCGGTCGAAGATCCGCGCAGCCGCCGGTCCGTCATGGCGGAGCACCTGGACGAGATAGCGCGTCATCGCCGCGGACTCCGGATCCGGGAGTGCGTCGCTCGGCTGCGGCATCACCCCTGTGCGGAACCAGCCCTTGTCTTCGTTTGCCCTGGCCAGGATCCAGTCGTCGACCGCCTGCCGGAGCCCGTCCTTGCTGCCGAAATGGTGGATCACCAAGCCTGCGGACACGTCCGCCCGCGCGGCGATCTGCCGGACCGTGGTTCTGTCGACCCCGTGTTCCCCGAAGAGCTCGAGCGCAGCGCGTCTGATCCGCGCCGCGGATCGCAGGTCATCGCTTGCTGAACCCATGTTCAATAGTCTGAACCGACGTTCAATCGTGGTCAAGCGCAAGCCGTTGAGGCACGGCAGACAAAGAGGGCCCGTCCGTGCGGACGGGCCCCTGGTGCGATGACCAGCGCGTTCAGCCGAGCAGGTCGCGCGCAGCCTTCGTGTAGTAGCTGCTCACCTCGAGCATGAACTGCGCCTGAGCACGCGCCATCGTGTTGACCCATTGGATCTGGGTGGCCTCGGCGAGCGACAGCTGGAATTCGAGCATCGTGCGAAGGGTGTCCTCATAGGTGTCGAGGACCCGATGGCCGGAGGCGGACGCCGACTCGATCATCTCCTCGTTGATCTGACGGATGCGCTCGATGGTGTGGTCGAGGCCGGCCACCATCTCCTCGGTCAGATGCTCCGCCGCATTCAGGGTGGATTCAACAGAACGGTTGGTCTCGTCGGCCATGACAAACTCCTTGTGCAGCAGCGCACGGAGCAACAGCCCTGTGCGCCGAATGAACATCTCGATGCTAGTCCTCCAGGTGTGCTGACGCACGCGTCCGCGTCACGACCCCGGAGCGATCACGACGACCCTAACCAGCCGATCAACGCCGACGAAACCCGCCCTCCCGGCTCCGGTCGACACGTGATCAGTCCGTGACCCGGAGTGTGCCCGCGGCTCCTCGTTCGGCAAGCGCCATCTGATGGTTGACCAGCGAATAGTGCCCGGCCTCCGGCATCTCCAATTCGACGAAGCCGCCCTGGCTCGCGAACAGCCCAAGGGTCTGGCTCCCGCCGGGCCCGGTGTCGACACAGTCTCCGGTGACCGCCCCCGGCGGCTCCCCGCAGCGGAGGTCCCAGCCGCCTTCACGCCAGACCGAGTCGAATTGCCCGCCCACGACGTGGAAGGCCAACGACTCGTTGGGGCCGGCGTTGAGCAACCAGATCCGCACCCGTTCCCCCGTCCGCGCTTCCAGGGGATCTCGCGCGTACTGCCCCGGGTATCCGTTGAACACGACGGCATCCGGCGCGCGGGCCGCGATCTTCTCCGGGCTGCCGGCAGCTTCCTGCGGCCCCCAGTACTGCTCGCTCTGCACCAGGATGAACTCCCGGTCCACCCGAGGCAGATCAGGCGGATCGATGATGACCGCGCCGAACATTCCGTTGGCGATGTGGAGCGACATGGGATGGGCTGAACAGTGATACATCCAGATGCCTGCGCGGGTGGCGGTGAACCGATAGGTCAGCCGCTCCCCCGGCGCGATCACACGCATCGGACGGTCGGGGGCAAGCGCACCCGCGTGAAAGTCGATGCCATGTCCAATCGTGCCGTCGTTGACGAACGTGATCTCGAAGACGTCGCCAACCTTCCCCCTCAGCGTGGTTCCGGGCGCAGTTCCGTTGAAGGTCCACAGCGACTGGCGCACTCCGGGCGCGACCTCGGTCACCTTTTCCTGCACGGTGAACGTGTGCCGATGCACAGTTCCCGACGGAGTGGGCGCAAGGACGGGACTGCGGGGCCGGTGGTCCGGTCCCGGTTCCGCCTGTGGATCGGCCTGGGCATCAGGCGCACCGGCGGGCGCGGCATGGCCCGTGTGAGCCGCTTCGTGGCCGATGACGTTGATGACCATGGTCATGCCCATCTGCCGGTGCCCGGCGATCGAACACCAGCCGTCGAGGGCCGCACCGATGATGCCCACGTCGACCGTTGCGCTTGCACCGGGTGCGAGCCGTCCGCTGTTGACGCCGTTGGCGAAGACGAGGTCGTGGACCTGGCCCGGATCGGTATTGGTGAGCTCAATAACAAGCCGATCACCTGCCGGCACGTCGATCTCCGCCGGCACGAATCTCATCCCTATGGCCTCGACCTGCACGGTGATTGTGTTCCCCGTCGCGGCCACCGGCGTCGTCCCCGCCTGCGCCGGCACTGCCGGATCAGCACCCGCCGGAGCGACATAGCGACCCACCACCGCCACTGGATCGACCATGGCGGCGGCGACGATCAGCAGTGCCACGGCGCCCACCACTGCGGCCGCCTGCCCGCTGCGGCGGCGCCGTTCGGTGGCGGCGTCGGCCTCGTCGTCCTTGCCAGGAAGTCGGGTGAGCGTCGCGGGTCGCGTTGCGGAGCGGACGGCGCGAAGACCGATCACCACCGTGGCGATGAGGACGCCGACGGTCCACACCAGGCCCGCGACGACAGCGAGACTCAGGGTGACCTTGACCAGACTTGGCACGGGAAAGAGATAGAGCAGCGCGCTCAGGTTGACCAGTCCCAGCCGAGGGACTGCTCCCCGCTCCGCCACCGCGACCGATCGGCGCACGACGGATGGTCCGCCACCCACGATGACCGGCAGGAGATAGGTCAGGGCACCCACCAGTATCTGCGCGATGAAGCCGACCGCGAACGGGCCCACGAGTCCCCGCACTCCGGCAACCCCGCCAACGAGGTCGGGGGCCATGGCCAGGTGGAGCGCGGCGGCACCGAGGCAACCGATCCACCACAGTGAGCCAGCCAGGATCGACCACGGCGCGAAGGAGTTCGGGCGCTTGATCAGGGCGACGCGGACCAGCGGCCCGGCGATCAGCGCGAGACCCAGGATGTACGCCAACACCCCCAGCACCGCCAGCCACCGAAGTCCCGCCAGACCACCGACCACCACCAGGGCGACCGCGACGACGAGCACCCACCAACCGCGGCGGCCGCTCGGCACTGCCCCTTCGTATGCCCGGGTGCGCAGGATGGTGGGCCACAGCGTGATGAGGGTCCCCGCGATCGTGAGCCCGACCCAGCCGAGGATGTTGGCGCCCAGATGGGCGAGCAACAGCCGGGAGTGCTCGAGCGTCGCATCGGCCAGCCGAACGCCGAGCCAGGCTCCGACCGGCAGGGCCAGCGCAGCAGCAACATAGAAACGGACCGCGATCACGAATTGACCGGCCAGGCCGACCCGCAGCTGCTGAAGAAGCCCGGCCGCGTGGATCACGGCGGCGGCACCGAAGAGCGTCGCGCCGGCGAACAACACCCACGGCGTCCCTTCGCCGGCCCGCGCCGGATGCATCAGCAGCCCGGCAACGACACCGATTCCGCCGATGTTGAGTGCTCCCAGGACGATCCGGTCGCGCCAGGCGTGACCGCCCGGCACGCGCAGAACGGCATCGGCGAAATAGGTCGACCAGACCACGATCGCGTTCGAGACCGCGCCCAGGAGCAGGAGATGCACCATGAGCCAGTTCGCTTCGGGCAAGAACGGATGGGCGACGACCAGGACGATGTCGGCAACGATCCACGCCAGCATGGGCAGGGAGCGCAGCAGCATCGTCCGCCGTCGCCCGGTGGGTTTGCGGGCTGCGGCCCGGGGAGGCATGGAGACAGCAAGGTTCATGGGTCAGGCCTTCCCGGTCAACCTGAGTTCGGCCTGGTCCGGCGTGGCCGGAGGCTTGGCGGTCAGCACGCTGATCAGGGCGGTGGCCACCAGCGCCAGGAGCGCCACGATGTTCAGCACCCCCGCGACCGCGCGGACCCTCTCCACGGCAAGCAGGTCCGCGCCCACCCGCACGAGCAGCGACCCGTGGAGCACGACCAGCACCATCCAGAACGCCGGCCCATAGGGCAGCGGTCGCCGGATGACGGCGGGCAGGATCACCGGAGCATGAGCGAGCACCATCGACATGACGAAACCCAGGAAGGTCGCGTGCAGAACGGCGTCATAACGGAAGCCCTCCATGGCCGGACGAAGCCAGAGCAGACCCGCGACGGCCAACCAGAAATACGCCGCCAGCAAGCCGGCTGCGCTGAAACGCGGCAGACCGGTCGACCGAATCGTTTTCCTGGCCACGTCCCGCCACCCGAACAGCACCGCCACGAGCACCAGGAGCGCACCGAACGTCGGCAGGCCCCATTGCGGCGCCATAGTTGCCAGCGCGATGACCATCACCAGGATCATCGACAGCCCAAGGGCCTGATCCTCCCGCCGGGCCCGGACCTCCTTCGCGTCGAACAACTGCCCGACCCGGGCCAGCTCGACCCGCTCGCCCGCGATCGTCAGAACGAAGAAGCCGGTCAACCATGGCACCACCATCGGCATGGCCACTCCGCGAGCCCACAGCGCGCACGCGCCGACGGCCAGAAAGGCGCCGAGTGCCTGGATCGCCACTGCTGGATCATGATTGCGGTTCCACAGGGGGCGATAGGTCACCAGAAGCACGGTGGCCCCCAGCAGCATCAGGACAGCACCTAGCCACAGCGGCGCGGGCGACAGCGTGAGCAGTGCGCCGACAGCCATCCCGAGCGGCGCAGCGTACGCCCATCCCCCACCCCGAGCGACGGCCCGCTCGAGCGCGATCAACGCCCCCACGAACCCGATGGCCATCAACATCCCGTGCACGTCTGGTAAGCGCTCCAGCGTCAACGGTGCTGGCAGCCCCAACAGCAGCAGCCCGGCATCGAGCCCGAGCAACAGTGCTGCCCCGCAGGGCAGCAGGAACAGCGACCGTCGGCTCGCGGGATTATTAATCACGGAGCAAGTGTATTAAATCAGCCGGGCCGGACCAACCTCACTCACATCTGGATCTCGCCGAGTTCCGACCAACCCTCGCCGGGCGCCTGAACAGAGACGATCTTGGGGCGCTCGGAGAGGTATTGCCCCAGCTCCCCCATCGCCTTCGCGAAATGGTCGGAGTTCACATGCGGGCCGGCGCCGTCATCGGTGAAGGCCTCGATCAGCACGAACGTGTTCGGCTCCTCGAGGCTTCGGGACCAATCGAACCAGAGGTTGCCGGGCTCGGCCCGCGTCGCCTCGGTGAACTCGGCCACGAGCTCGGGCCACTGCTCGACGAACTCATCCTTCACAGGGAACTTCACGGTGATTGCGATCATGACCCGATCTTGTCACCTCACTCCGACAGCGTCGCCCGTGATCGGGCGCGTTCCTCCCACCGCAGCACCAGGAAACCACCAAGACCGATGAGGCCACCTCCGGCCAAGGCGTGCAACAGGCGCCATTCGGGGGCAGGGTCGATCCGGGTGAGGAGATAGGCGATCGCGAACAGCGCGATGAGCCGAATCCCGTGGGCGCGCTGCGCGGCCGGGTCCGGCCGCTGTTGGCCGATCCGCACGAACCGGAACGTGAGGATGGCATAGAGCACCACGGCGATGACCAGCAGCACGACGGCCAGCAGCCAGGTGGTCGGCGAGTTGAACAGCGCGAGCCCATAGCCGATGCCGACCAACGCCGCGAGCGTCCCGTCGATCCACGGCGAGCGCGGCGCCGGTGCGGGCAACGGAGTCCCGCGGCGATCGGGATCGGGTGAGGGCTCGGACATCAGATCTCTCCTCGCAGGTCGTGGCCGATTGGTCTCAGTCTGCCCTCGGTCGCCGCTGGCTGGAACTCGTGACCGCGTGGAGGCGTTCCCGGCGGCCCTCTGGACTGAACCTGGCGGCGATGCCCCGGGCCTGCTAGCTTTGAGCCCGCGAAAGGGAGTAGTCCCAACAGCCGCCGTCGACATACTGGCCCCCGGGCCCGGCGCGGCAGGCCCCACCCAGGGCGGACGAGACTTTCGGCCACGCAAGCGTGCCTGGCCGATGAAGTGTCCGCAGTGGATCCCTCGGTCAGGTGGGAAGCAGGGACTGATGGACGGATTCTGGTACGCACTGCTGCTCAGCACAGGCGTCATCTTCGTCGCCGAACTCGGCGACAAGAGTCAACTCATGGCGATGACGTTCGCGAGCCGCTATCGGGCGCGCGACGTGCTGATCGGGATTACCGTCGCCACTGCGCTGGTGCATCTGGCGTCGGTCGGGATCGGCTTCTTTATCGGAGACCTGTTCGCCGCCCAACAACATTGGATCGCCATCGTCGCGGGCATCGTCTTCCTCGGTTTCGCGCTCTGGACCCTGCGCGGCGACGAACTCACCGAGGACGAGGCCGAGAAGGCCCGCCGGAGCAAAGGTCGAGCCATCATCGCCGTCGGACTCGCGTTCTTCCTGGCCGAACTCGGCGACAAAACTATGCTCGCCACGATCACGCTGGCCACCCAGGAGAACTGGGTGGGCACCTGGATCGGCAGCACGGTCGGCATGGTGCTCGCCGACGCCCTGGCGATCGTTGTCGGAGCCGTGCTGGGGAAGAAGCTGCCGGAGCGCGTCATCAAATACGGCGCCGCGATCCTCTTCGCCCTGTTCGGTTTCGTTCTGATCGCCGAGGGCATCGGCTGGCTCTAGCCCCTCCAGCCGGTCTTCGCCAGGCCGCCGTGACGCTCGTACTTCGGCCGCACCCCGGTCACGACCACCTGCCGGCCGTCAGGGTGCTGGGCGCCGACCTTCGCCGGATCCTGCGGGAGGATCGGCCGGACCGTCGCCGGATCGAGCGGCGCGGCGCTGTTCGACGGATCGGCCGAGACCATGGAGCTCCCCACATCCACCGACGGAGTCGCGGAGGCGACGCTTGCCTCCGAGGGAGTCGCAGGGGCGACGCTGGCATCCGGCACAACACCATCTCCGACAGCAGGCTGCTCGGCCTCGATCGAGTGGCTCGGGCTCAGCCCAGCCGACGACTGCGCGACGGTTGCGGACGGGGTGGTACGCACGGCTGCCGCAGTGGTAGCGCCCGGGGTCTGCGTTACCTCCGGGCTCCGCGTCACGTCCGGCGTGGTCGCGGTGGTTCGCGAGGCGGTCGGCTGGGTCGAAGCGGCCGTGCGGACCGGAGTGGCCGTGCGGACCGGAGTGGCCGTGATGGTCCGAGCCGGCGTGGCCGTGGCAGCCCCGGTCGGCCGCATGGTTGCGGCACGCGTCGGGGTGGCCGTGGCTGACGGTGTCGGGGCGGCTGTGCGCGTCGACGTCACCGCGACCGTCGGCGTCGTGGCCGTTCTGGTCGGGATGGCGTACGGCACCTCGCTGTGTCGCGAGGTCGGCTCCCCGAACGACGGGCTCGCCACAACGAGAGGCGTGCGGTCCGGAACGGCAGTCGGCGGCGCTGGGGTCACCGGCGGAGTCATCGTCGCACTCGGAGACGCCGTGGCACTCGGAGTCGGAGACGGCGTGGCACTCCGGGTGGGCGTCGCGCTCGGCGTAGGCGTTGCACTCGGCGTAGGCGTCGCGCTCGGCGTAGGCGTTGCACTCGGCGTGGGCGTCGCACTCGGCGTGGGCGTCGCACTCGTGGTCGGGGTCGGCGTGACGCTCCTGGTCGGGGTCGCGCTCGACGTCGCGGTGGCGGTCGCGGCGGGCAAGGTGTCAAACCGATAGAGGTCGTATTGGTCCATCAGCCGCACGATCATCGAGGTGTAGGTCGGATCGGTGGCGTACCCTGCCCGGTGCACTTCCGCGATGAAGCGCTTCGGATCATTGGGATAGTTGAAGGCTGCGCGATAACGGCTGTTGACGTTCAGGAACCGCCCGTGGTCGCGGAACGAATCGGTCGGGTCGTCGTATGTGCGAAATCCGTCGACGATGAAAGTCGGGGTGCCGTTGAACACCTCACGCGTGCGCATGTTGAGGCAACCCGTCGCATAGGGGCCCATGTTCGCAGAGCACTTGATGCCGAAGAACGCATTGCCTCGGGTGGTCAACGTCGACTTACCCCAGCCGCTCTCGAGGATGGCCTGCGCGATCGCAACAGAGGCGGGAACACGCCATTCCCGCTGGCCCTCCTGCGCCAGCGGCGCAACGGATCGGATGAACGCGGACTGGCTCGACGTGTCGATCACGGCCGCGGCGCGGGCCGGACCAGCAAGCACGGCGCCGGCCATTGCGGCGGTGGAGCCGAGCACAGCAGCTGCGGTGACAACCACCATCCCCCTGCTCAAACCGGAGAGTAAGTTCATCTGACGTCTCTTTCGCACGCGGTGATCCACGGCGGCAAGCCGCCTTGGGTCGGTCAGTCGAGACGCTAGAGCGAGACTGCTGCTTCGGGCACCTGAATGGTTCCCGGCCGAAAAGCAGCGGTGATGTGAATCACATCGATGTAGGACCAAGCGTGGCGCGGCTCAAAACGCCAAACG
Source organism: Ammonicoccus luteus (assembly GCF_050880385.1). NCBI lineage: Bacteria > Bacillati > Actinomycetota > Actinomycetes > Propionibacteriales > Propionibacteriaceae > Ammonicoccus > Ammonicoccus luteus. The sequence continues at coordinate 247,551 of NZ_JBNZCI010000003.1, read as the reverse complement.
GCCCGCCGGACCCATCACAAAAAGTGACCTGAACCTCAACCACAACTTGACCCCCTTCTGCCTCACCTGTCACATGAGCCACAGAAGGATCAGTCGTCGTCCTCCAGAATGACCAGCGCTTTCGAGGGGCACAACACCGCGGCCTGACGCACTGCCTCCTCGCGATCTTCCGGCACCTCGACGATGCCCTCGATCACGAACCCGTCCTCGTCGAGCTCGAAGATGTCGTCCGCCACGGCCATGCAGCGCCCCGCGGCGATGCACAGGCGTTCAATCGCATGAACCTTCATGGTTTGCCCTTCCTGCCAGCGTGGCTAAGCACGGCTGACACCCCAGCCCAACATGAACGCCAACCCGAGGGCGCTCCGGGGAGCATAGGGCCCCCGCCACAGACCGCCCGACACCGCCTTGGCCGCTTCTTCGCGCCAGGGCTCGGTCACCGGCGCTCCCCCGTTCCGGAGGTCGTGGACCAGGAGGCCTGCCATGAGCACATTGCTCGTGGACGGGTTGAAAACCTCGACACCGAAGTGGTGCGCTCCAGCGTACGCCGCCGCGAGCGCCCGGTTCTTCGTCACCGAACGGGTCCGAGTGGGAGGCGCGACCAGCAGTGACACCGGCACCCCGGCCCGCCGCGCCACCGTCGCCCGCCAGCGCTGCACGCGCTTGGCGAGAAGATAGTTCGGACCCTGCTGGGGAATCACGGCATCCGCGACCCCCGGCTCCGGACCCGGTCGATAGTTCCGCTGCAGCAGCCGCCCGCCGCTGGCGGCCTTGAGCACCGAGCGAACACCTTTGACGCGGGCCCGGTCGTACGCAGCCGCCGAGAACTCGATGACATCGGTGGGCACGCCGAACACATCGGTCGGCGTGGCGAGGTAGGCCAACGACACGTCATTGCGGCGAGCGGTCAGCCTCAGGGCGAGCGCGTCGGTAGCCATCGAGAGGCGCAGGTTGGCCGCGCCGTCTGCGTACGCATAGTTCCCCACCACCAGCGGCCCTTCGAACGTCTCCAGCCATTCGGCCACCGCCGGCAGGTCGTGCAGGAGATCGGCGCCCGGGCGACCATCGATTTCGGGAATGTGGAGTACGCCGGCGCTCGCGCTCGCCAGCTTCTCCAGCCGCCGCCACAGATCGGGGCGGGGCAGATCGACGGCGATCACTTCGGCGCCCCAGGAAAGCAATGCCTGCAACGGTCCCATCTCCGCGCCCGCGCCCAGCACCACGACCCGCGTGCCTTGAAGCGGCAACCAGTCGGGATGGTGAGCCAGCTCCCGCACCGCCTCCGCCGCCGAAGGCTCCAACGCCCCGCGCTGCTCCCACAGATCGAGTTGCAGCAGGAGGGTCTCATCCTCGAGTCGCCGGCCGGACACTGGCAGCGTGAAAGTGTCGACGGGTGCGCTGCCGACGACACTCCGGGTGGTCAACCGCTGATGCACCGGCTGGTCGAAAGCATCGGCGAGCGGCACCTCGGCCCCCGTGGCGGTCACGACCCGCATCCGATGGTGCAGGCTGTTCAGGCCGGCTTCGGCGATAGCGACCGCAGCGGACCCATCCGTCAGTCCTGCCTCGACGAGGCGTCGGAGATGTGGCACATAACCGCTGCGCCATTCACTCGCACGCCGTGCTGCCTCGGCACCGATCGGATCCACCGGTGCCAGCGCATCGGCGACGACAGCGCGCCCAAGTCCCGTGCTGCTGCGGCGCCCGTCCTCATCGGCGGGCAGCACCACACCTGCAGTCTCAACGGCAGCCATCACTCATCTCCCCAGAACAGTTGGTCGACAACCTTGCGGGCTCGACGCGCTACGCGCTGCCAATCGGCCAACAGGTGCGAAGCCTCACCGGTCCCATAGCCCATCAGCACTGCTACCGCCGCCAGCTCTCGGGCGTCCGGCGGCAACGAGTCGGAGGGCTTCGACCGGACGAGCGTGATCCGGTTCCGCAGCCGTGAAGCCATCATCCAGGCCTCCCGCAACGCGTCCGCATCCTCTTCGGCGATCAGCCCGAGGGACTGCGCCGCCGCCAGCGCGGGCAGGGTGCGGGCGGTGCGCAGTTCGGGGTGGTCGTGCGCGTTGTCCATCTGGAGGACCTGAATCGTCCACTCGACGTCGGACAGCCCCCCGGGGCCGAGCTTGAGGTGGCGTTTCGGATCGGCCCCGCGGGGCAGTCGCTCGCTCTCCATGCGGGCCTTGAGCCGTCGGATCTCCCTGCGCTGGGTCGCGGTCAGGCCCCCTTCCGGCCAGCGCTGCACATCCATGAGCGCCAGCAGCCGGCCGGTGAGCTCTTCGCTGCCCGCTCCGTGACCGGCCCGGACCAACGCCTGCGCCTCCCAGGTGGCGGACCAGCGCTGGTAGTAGCCCGCGTACGACGACAGCGAGCGCACGATCGGGCCGCCCTTGCCCTCCGGACGCAGATCGGCGTCGATTTCCAGCTTCGGCTCGGGACCCGGTCGCGACAACAGAGCGCGGACTTCCTTGATCAGTTTCGTGGCCTTGTCGACCGTCTCCCGGGAATCCTCCCCCACCACGAACTGAGCATCTGCGTCCGATGAATAGTTCAGCTCTTCCCCGCCCCAGCGGCCCATTGCCACGATCCCGAGCGAAACCGGCTCGGTCCGGCGGGCGGCGACGAGGAGCGCCACATCGATCGTGGCCGATGCGAGATCGCTGAGGCCTTGACCGACCTGGTCGAGATCGAGCACGCCCAGCACGTCCCCGACACCGATGCGGAAGAGCTCCTTGCGTCGCACCGCGCGCACACCGTCGATGGCCTGGATCGGGTCATCGAGCCGTTCTGCCACCAGAGTCATCTCCCGCACGAGCGCAGCCTTGGGCCGTGGCCTGAGGTGCTTTCGGTCGGACAGCATCTGGAGGATCTCGGGAGATCGCGTGAGCAGATCAGTGAGATAGCGGCTGGACGACAGGATCAGCGCGAGCCAGTGCGCCATGGCGCCTTCGTCGCGGAGCGCCCGGAGATACCAAGGCGTCGAGCCCAGCGACTCGGACACCTGGCGGAACGCAAGCAGTCCGCCGTCGGGGTTCGGACCGTCGGCGAACCAGCCGAGCATCGCGGGCAGCAACTGCCGCTGGATCTCCGCCTGCCGGGTCATCCCCTGGCTGAGCGCTTGGATGTGCTGGAGAGCGGCCCTCGGGTCGAGGAAGCCCAGCGCCTGCAGTCGTGTCCGAGCCGCCTCGGTGGTGAGGTGGACCTCGCCGGAGGGGATCCGAGCAACCGCCTCGAGGAGCGGCGAATAGAACAGCCGACGGTGCAGCGCGAGAACCCGCCGGGAACGTCGGCGCCAGCCCTCGGTGACCTCGACCGGAGACAGCCCCAGCCCGCGTCCGATGCGGCGAAGGTCCGCCTCTGCGGTGGGGAGCACATGGGTGCGCCGCAACCGGAAGAGTTGCGTCCGGTGTTCCAGCACGCGGATGAACCGATAGGCATCGCCCATCTCACGGCCATCGGCGCGGCCGACGTATCCCGCGCTCACCAGCGCCGCCAAGCCGGGGAGCGTCGAACTCGTGCGGATCCTTTCGTCCGCGCGGCCGTGCACCAACTGCAGAAGCTGGACAGAGAACTCGACGTCCCTCAGGCCGCCCTCGCCGAGCTTGAGCTCCCGACCCTGCTCTCGGGCGGGAATGTGGTCGATCACGCGTCGGCGCATGGCCTGGCAGTCCTGGACGAAATTGTCGCGCTCTGCGACCTGCCACACCCGGGGCATGATCATGTCGACGAACTTCTGGCCCAGCGCGAGGTCGCCCGCCATCGCGCGGGCCTTCAGCATCGCCTGGAACTCCCAGCCCTTCGCCCATTTCGCGTAGTAGGCGTCGTGGCTGGTCAGCGTCCGCACCAGCGGGCCGGCTTTGCCCTCGGGACGCAGCGCCGCGTCGATCTGCCAGATCGTGCCCGCCGCCGTGTGGGCGGAGCAGATCCGGGTGAGGCTCGACGCCAGCCGCGCAGCAATCTGCACCGCCTGTTCCGGGCTGACGAGTGGCTCGCCGTCCGGGCCGACCGCTGGCTCGGCCACATAGAGCACATCGACATCGGACACGTAATTGAGCTCCTGTGCCCCGCACTTGCCCAATGCGATGACAGCAAGCCGGGTCTTCACCGCCTGCTCGACATCGACCTCCGCACGCGCGATCGCCAAGGCGGCCTCAACCGTGCCGTCGGCCAGATCCGCCAGCTCCGCCGCCACATCCGCCATCACCTCCAACGGCTCCGCGCTGCCGAGGTCCCGCGCGGCAATCCGCATGACCTCATCGCGATAGGCCATCCGCAGGTCATCGCTGCGACTCACCTCACCGACCGGCAGGTCCGAATCCGGATCCGCACCCACGGAACGCAGGAGCCTTGTCCTCAGGTCCGCCGCCGACGCGCGCTCCGCGGGCTCCTTGAGGACCTCCAGACGTGCTGGATGGGCCGCCAGATGGAGCTGCAGCGTCGCGCTCGCGGCGAGCACGTCGATGACCTGTTTCGCCCACACCTGGTTCCCGGCCAACCGGGACAGCAGGGCGCGGTCGTCCCGAGCGATCTTGTCCAGTCCCTCGAACGCGTGGTCGGGATCACAGGATGCTGCTGCCAGATCGACCAGAACGGCGCTGTCCGCCTCCGGGAGCTCCCACGATTCAAGACGGTCGGCGGCGACTTTGGCCGACTGGAAGCCCCGTCGCGCCAACGTTCCCGTCATCGACTCCGATCTGGCCACGGGACCGAGATTACTAGTCCGCCTCTTGGGTCTCCGCTCTGACTGCGCCCTTCGACCGAGCCCAGTGACATGCACCGTTAAGCGATGGGCAATCTGGTGTCCACCATCGGCCCCTAGAGTGGGATGAGTGGGTATTGCAACGCAGCAGCGCAGCGCGGTCCGAGGGATCATCGATCAGGGGAACAACCTGAGCGGCCTCCTCGTCTCGCTTCGCCCTGCCGAGTTCCACCTCCGCGTTCCGGGTGCCGACCTTGCTGTGCACGACGTGGTCGCCCAGTTGCTGGTGACCCAGAACACGCTCCTCGCCGCGCTCGACCAGCCCACCACTCAGCGCCCCAGTTCGCTGCCGGACTATTGCGCCGGCATCAGCATCCTCCGTCACCGCCGCGCCAGCCTCGCCCGGGAGATCGCAGATCACGATGCCGGCCCGGCGCTCGCCGCAGAGTTCCAGCAACTGCACCAGGAGATCGTCCCCCGGCTCACCGGCGACACCCCGGATGTGGTCGCCGTCGACCGAGCCGCCCTGCGCACAGTCGACCTGCTGAGGCTGATCAGCGTCGAATGGGTGGTCCATTCCGATGACCTCACCCGCGCGGTTCCCGACCGCACCCCGGTGGACCTCCCGCGTGCAGTGCTGGCCGATGCCGTTCGGCTGCTCGCCGACATCCTCCGCAGTCGACGGCCCGGGGGCTCGGTCGAAGTCCGCATCCCACCGTTCGCCGCGGTGCAGTGCGGCAATCCGGGCGAACCGCGCCACACCCGCGGCACCCCGCCGAATATCGTCGAGTGCCGGCCGCTCCCGTTCGTCCGGCTCTGCCGGGGACGGACAAGCTGGCCCGAAGCCGTCCGGCAGAACCACATCACCGCGAGTGGCGCGCGCGCGAACGTGTCCGAGTGGTTTCCCCTGTACTGACCGCTCGCCCCGTCAGAGCACCGGCAGATAGCGGCGCAACTCCATCGGCGTGACCTGCGCACGATATTCGTCGAACTCCGCCCGCTTGTTGCGCAGGAAGAACTCGTGCACATGCTCACCGAGCGCCTCCACCGCCAGGTCGGAGGACTCCATCGCGCGGATCGCCTCGTCGAGATTCCGCGGCAGTGGACGAATGCCCAGAGCACGCCGCTCCCGCTCGGTCAGCGACCAGACGTCGTTCTCGGCTTCCTCGGGCAGCTCGTAATCACCCTCGATGCCCGCCAGTCCGGCGTGCAGGACGAGCGCGAAGGCGAGGTAGGGATTGGCCGCGCTGTCGATGGAGCGCAGTTCGATGCGCGCGGACGAGCTCTTGTGCGGCTTGTACATCGGCACGCGCACCAGCGCCGACCGGTTGTTGCGTCCCCAACAGACATAGCTGGGCGCCTCCCCACCGAAGGCCAGTCGCTTGTAGGAGTTGACCCACTGGTTGGTGACCGCCGAGATCTCCTCGGCATGGCGCAGGACGCCGGCGATGAACTGCTTGCCAGTCCGAGAGAGGTGATAGACCGCGCCGGCCTCATAGAACGCGTTCGAGTCGCCGCTGAACAGCGACATGTGCGTGTGCATGCCCGAGCCGGGGTGTTCGCTCAGGGGCTTCGGCATGAACGATGCCCGGATGCCTGCGTGCTCGGCGACCTCCTTGATCACGGTCCGGAAGGTCATGATGTTGTCCGCCATCGACAACGCATCCGCATAGCGCAGGTCGATCTCCTGCTGACCGGGGCCGTTCTCATGGTGCGAGAACTCGACGGAGATGCCCATCTGCTCGAGGGTCGAGATCGCGCGCCGACGGAAGTTGGAGCCCATGTTGCTCACGGTGTGGTCGAAATATCCGGACGAGTCGATCGGCACCGGCCGACCGTCCGGCGCCAACGTCTTCTCGAAGAGAAAGAACTCGATCTCGGGATGCGTATAGAACGTGAACCCCAGATCCGCCGCCTTGCCCAGCGCCCGCTTGAGGACGTATCGCGGATCGGCATAGGACGGCGAACCGTCCGGGAGACTGATGTCGCAGAACATCCGGGCCGTGCCACCCTCGTCCTCCGTTTCCCGCCAGGGCAACACCTGGAAGGTGGACGGATCGGGATGCGCCACCATGTCCGATTCATAGATGCGCGCGAATCCCTCGATCGCGGAACCGTCGAAGCCCAGCCCCTCGGCGAAGGCCCCCTCCAACTCGGCCGGCGCGATCGCGACCGACTTGAGGAATCCGAGCACATCGGTGAACCAGAGGCGGACGAAGCGGATGTCCCGCTCCTCGATCGTGCGCAACACGAACTCGGTCTGCTTGTCCATGGTCCAAGTCTGCCCCGCCGTGTGTTTCAGCCGAGTTACAACCCCATCCGGCGCGTCGCCGGGCCTAAGGTAATCGGATGACCAAACGGCGTCCGGGCTGGCTCGTCCCCGTCATCGTGCTGGGCGCGCTCCTCGTCGGGGGCCTGCTCGTTGCGCCCTTCCTCTGGCTGTTCGCGGGCCCGGCCACCACCCCGAACCCGGACCGGACCACCCATGTCCCGGCCGAAGAACCGCTCCGGATCCCGGCGGGCGCGTGTGAGGTGGGCGAACCCCATTTCCGTGGCAGTGGTCCAGCCGACGGCGAGCTTCACGGCGGTGGCCTGGCGATGCCGTTGCCTGCCGGATTCGCTTTCGGCGACCCGGCCCGGATGGCGTACGCCTTCGACGTCGCCCTCGTCGACTCACCCGAGGACGAGTCGTGGGCCGGCGTGGGAGCGCTGCGGATCGAGGAGCCCTACCACACCCCCGAACAGGCGAGCAGCACCGTGACCGCCTGCTTGGCCCGGGCGTACGCCGACACCCGCGCGGAGATCACCGACTCTGCATTCGTGCAGCTTCCGGGCGTCAGCCGGGCCCACGAGCGGACCGGCCGCCTGACGCTCGAGGGCAGCGCGCGCGAATTCCGGGTCCTTGTCGCCGACACATACAGCCCCGAATCACTCGCCGTCTATGTGCGGGTGTGGACCCCCGGCAGCGCTGGGGCAGCGGCCCTCGCGGACGCGGAGCGGGATCTGGCCAAACGTTGACGAGGGCTCAGTCGTCTTCCTCGTCTTCGTCGTCGTTCCACTTGGGATCGTTCTCCCACGCTTCGTTGCGCGCGGCCACCCGGTCGAGGGCTGCCTGCGCTTCGGCGCGCGTCGCATACGGCCCCAGCCGATCGGTTGACTTGCAGCCGTCCCATGTCTCGACCGCATGGTGCTTGAGACAGAAGTAGTATTCGTTCTCCGAAGCCATGGCGTCCTCCCGCGGGCCGATCCAGAATGGTTGTGCCTTCGACTTGCCAGCATAGGATGTGGCGTCGTGACCGCTCTCAAGCCCTATCCCGTTTCGCCGCCGCTGCCTGTGCCGACGCAGATCCCGCGCCCGCATTACGTGGGACGCGATGCGCCACGGCCCTATCGCGGGCCGCACGTCCAGACGGCCGAGACCATCGAGAAGATGCGGGTGGCGGGCAGGATCGCGGCGCAGGCCCTGGCCTACGCCGGCAGCTTGGTCGAGCCGGGAGTGACCACCGATGAGATCGACCGCAAGGCCCACGAGTTCATCTGCGACCACGGTGCCTATCCGTCCACCGTCGGCTATCGCGGCTTCACCAAGTCGATCTGCACGTCGGTCAACGAGGTGATCTGCCACGGCATCCCGGATGCCCGCCCGCTGGAGGACGGTGATCTCGTGAAGATCGACCTCACGGCCTTCCATGACGGCGTGCACGGCGACAACTGCGCCACGTTCTTCTCCGGTGATGTCGACGAGGAGTCCCGTCTCCTGTCCGAACGCACCCACGAGGCGATGATGCGCGGCATCCGCGCAGCGAAGCCCGGCCGCGAGGTCAACGTGATCGGCAAGGTGATCGAGGCCTACGGCAAGCGCTTCGGCTATGGGGTGGTCAAGGACTACACGGGTCACGGCGTCCACACTGCTTTCCACTCCGGCTTGGTCATCCCGCATTACGACGCGAAGCAGTTCGACGATGTGATCGAGGTCGGCATGACGTTCACGGTCGAGCCGATGATCGCCCTGGGCGGGATCGACTGGCACGTGTGGGACGACGGCTGGACCGTCGTGACCAACGACCTCTCGCGGGTGGCCCAGTGGGAGCACACGGTCGTCATCACGCCCCAGGGCGCGGAGATCCTCACCCTGCCATGACCGAGCCCTGACCATGTCCGACGCCCTCGGCGAGCGTCGAGCGCCCATCGGTCCCCACCCGGGCCGAGGGCTCGGCGCCCTGGTCATCGCCGGCATCGCCTGGGGCTCTTCGGGCACGCTCGGAACCCTCCTGACTCGCAGTTCGGGCCTGTCGCTCATGGCTGCCGGTGGCTATCGGATCGCGGTGGGTGGCTTGCTCGTCGCGGCGTTCGTCCTGGTCACCCGACAGCTGCGGCTGCCGACCCGTCGCGCCGGTTGGGTGCGGGTGTTCGGCATCGCCGGCTGTTCAGCGCTCTATCAGGTGGCGTTCTTCACCGCGATCGGGTCGATCGGGGTCGCGTTGTCGACGCTGGTGGCGATCGGATCGGCCCCGATCCTGGTGCTGCTCGTCGATGCCGCCACCGGGCGGCACCGGCTGGATCTTCGGTCGGTGGGCACTGTTGCGATGGCCTTGGGCGGACTGGTCCTCCTGGTGGGTACGCCACCGCTCGGCGTCACTCCGAACGCGCTGCTGGGCGGGGTCGGTCTCGCGTTGCTGGCCGGTGTCGGGTTCGCCGGGATCAGCCTGTTGGGCGGCCGTCCCGAACCCGACTTCCAGAACCTCACCGGCACTGCGCTCGCGTTCCTGATCGGCGGCGTGGTGGTGCTGCTCTTGGCTTCGGTCGTCGGTCCGGTGACGTTCACGCCGACCCCCAGGTCGCTCCTGTTGGTCGTCGCCCTGGGGCTGGTTCCGACCGCGGTGGCGTACCTCGCCTATCTCCATGGACTCCGCACCCACAGTTCCACGACGGGCGTGCTGGTCTCCCTCCTCGAACCGCTCACCGCGGCGCTCCTGGCCGCGATCCTCCTCGGGGAATGGCTGACAACGCCCGCGCTGGTCGGCGCTGCGCTGCTCCTCGGCGCGGTGACGCTGACAGCGACGGGAACCCGACGCCGTCCGACCCCTGAACCAGGCAAACTCGGCTGACCGGCCTTGGCCGTGACCTTCGGTTAAGGTGAATCGATCACTTCCACAGGAGTCCCACATGTCGCGCGTGAGCCAGCCCCTCCCCCGCCCGGGCCGACGATTCCGGATGAGCACCGCCGCTGTTCTGGCCACGCTGGTCCTGGCCGGCTGCGGGACGAATTCCACGACGCCGGCAGCGACACCGGAGCCGGTGCCCACCGCCGCGCCCACAAGCTCTGCCGGCGAACCGCCGACCACTCCCACACCCACCGCGGACGCTGAGGCGGAGGCCACGCCCACCGACGAGCAGGAGTCCACCAGCCTCGACGATGCAGTGATCGAGTCCGACGGTGTCGGCCCGATCCGGATCGGCATGTCGCTGTCGGAAGCGCGGGCCCACGGGTGGGCGGCGCGCAGCGAGGTGTGCGACAAGTGGGATGCGTCACCGGCGCTCATCGAACGTGGTCTCAGCTTCACTTTCGTCGATGACGAGCTCTATGAGATCTGGGTGCACAAGCCGGAGTTCGCCACCGCGGAGGGGATCAAGGTCGGCGACACGCTGACCCAGGTCAAGGCGGCGTACGGCACCCGACTCCAGACCGAGTCGCGGGAAGGTGGCGGCGGGAACCTGCCGGCGTGGTTCGTGGTCGAGGGAGACCACGAACTGTTGTTCGTCGAGGAGGACCCCGGGCGCGACGAACGCATCAAGTCGATCTTGCCCCGCAACCACGGCACCTCGGTGATCGAAGGCTGCTGAGTGCGACGCCTCACAGTCGGTCTCGTCGCCGCCGCAACGCTGCTCACGGCCTGTGGTGGCTCCCCGCAGGCTGACCAATCCACGACGCCCTCCCCGACCCCGACCGCCTACCCCACGGCTTCTCCGGCACCCTATGCGGGCCCGTCGGGTTCGGGTGAGTACGCAGAACTGCGACTCTCTGCCACGGGACTCGGCCCCATCCGGTTGGGCCTCGACGCGGACGAGGGGCGGGCGCACGGGTGGGTGGCGCGGCTCGATCACTGCGACCGCTGGGGCGCGAGTCCGGACCTCCGGGCCGAGGGGGTCGACCTCGTGTTCAACGATTCGGATCAGCTGGCCGAGATCTGGCTGGGCAACTCGCTCCACCCGACCGACGAGGGCGCACGAGTCGGGATGGCGGTCGAGGAAGTTGCCTATGTGTACGGTGACCGTCTCGAATTCAACCAACGCGACAGCGTGGGCGGATCCGTGGTGGTCCCCTTCGTCCCGTCGGGTGAACACGAGTTGGTGTTCTATGCAATCGGTGATGAGAACGAAACCCCCGGACCGCGCGCCCCGATCAGCGCGATCGGCGCCATGGCCCGGGGCGGAGATATCCAGCGACCCCGCTGCTGAGGGTTAGACTGGCGTGGCGGACGAGGTGACCAGGCGATCGCGGAGCGTTCGATGAGCGCGCCGAGGAAAGTCCGGACTCCACAGAGCAGGGTGGTGGGCAACACCCACCCGGGGTGACCCGCGGGCCAGTGCCACAGAAAACAAACCGCCTCCGGCATCGTCGGAGGTAAGGGTGAAAAGGTGGTGTAAGAGACCACCGGCATCCCAGGTGACTGGGATGGCCAGGTAAACCCCACCCGGAGCAAGACCAGACAGGGAACGCTTGAGGGCTGCTCGCCCGAGTTCCCGGGTAGGTCGCACCAGGCCGTCGGCAACGATGGTCGCAGATGGATGATCGCCCACGACAGAATCCGGCTTACCGGTCACCTCGTCCCCACAGGTGCCGGCTCAGCCGTCGAGGCGCGCCGCGACGTCCGCGGGAAACCCGCCGGTCGCGATGGGCCCCCAGCGCTCTGGCGTGACGCGAATCAGTGACTTGCCCTGGGTCCGCATGGCCGCGCGATATTCATCCCAGTCCGGATGCTCGCCGCTGATGCAGCGGAAATAGTCGACCAGCGCTTCGACGCTCTCCGGCTGGTGCAGCACCTCGGCCGTGCCGTCGATCTGCACCCAGGCGTCGTTCCACTCGTCGGAGATCACGCAGAGGCTCACGGCTGGGTCTCGTTCGGCGTTCCTGGTCTTGGCACGGCCCGGATAGGTGGAGATGACGATCCGTCCCTGATCGTCCACACCGCCCGTGACGGGCGACAGTTGCGGAGTGCCATCCCGTCGGCTCGTCACCAGGATCATGCGGTGGCGTGGACGGACGAAGTCGAGCAACTCTCCGAGTGCGACTGTCGTGTTCGTCGCGATCTTGCGAGCCATCAGCGCCTGCCTCTCCTTGGTGTCACGTCTGCGAATTGGGTCACTCCGGTGGTGAGGTCAACGGAGGTCAGCCGGGCTTCGATGTCCTCACCGAGCGGCAGTTGGCTGCCCTTCACAGAGGCTTCCACAGCCGGTTCGGTGATCATGAACCGGCCCCGACCGCGCTTGTTGTCGACGTCGACGACGGTCCCGACGAAGACCTCGCCCTCGCGGCCCGACAGCACCAGTGCCTCGGTGAGATCGACGATGCCACGCTCATATTTCTTGGCCCGGCGGTTGGAGTCGGCCATCGTTTCGGGCAGGTTCTCGAGCTCGTTCACAACCCAGCCCGGAACGTCCACCTCGGCACAGATCGCCGCGCAGATCTCGAGCACGTAGCGGTCGACCAGTCGTCGCAGCGGCGCGGTCGCATGGGCGTATTCGATCGCCAGCGCAGCATGCAGAGCGTCTGCGGGCAGGACCCCGTTGAAGGCCTGATAGCCGGCGCCTCGGAACAGCGTCGTGCAGGCGTACAGCATCGCTGCGTGGTCTCCGCGACGCGAGTCCAGAGATCGCACGAACTCGGGATAGTCCATCTCCGCCGGCCACGGGATCTGCAACGCCCGCGCGACGTTGCGCAGCCTCCGCAGCGACCCGTTGTCGGCCGGCGGAAGGGTGCGCAAAATGCCGATATCGGCATACATCATCAAATGCGCTGCGGCCATGCCGGTCATCAGGGAGATCTGCGCGTTCCAGCCTTCCACCGGAAGAGTGCTGCGGAACTCCAATTCCCAGTGACCGTTGTCGACGTTGATCTCCTGCTCGGGGATGTTGAGGCTGACCCCGCCGCGATCGCGTTCGATCCGTTCCCGCAGCAGGCCGACCGTCTGGAGCAGCTTCAGGGACTCCGACGCGGTGCCGTTGTCGAGCTGGTCCTGCACCTCGTCATAGGTGAGCTGTTCGCGGCTGCGGACCAGCGCACGTTCGACGTGGGGCATGGCGAAGACGCCGTGGGCGTCCAGGGGCAACCGCCACACCAGCGCCGGCCGGACCTGGTCGGGGAGCAGGCTCGCGGCGTTCTCGGAGATGGCGGGCGGGTGCAGGGGCGTACGCCGATGCGGCGCATAGAACGTCTGCCCGCGGCTGTGGGCCTCGAGGTCGATCGGGTCACCCGGGCTGACGAAGGCCGCTACGTCGGCAATCGCGTACCACACCACGAAACCATCACCGCTGCGCTCGATGAACAGCGCCTGGTCGAGATCTTTCGCGCCGGGTGGATCGATCGTCACGAACTCGAGATCGGTCCGATCCAGCGACGGGAGCCGCGGCTCGGCAACCGCCCGATCGGCCGCGGCGAGGACCTCCGCAGGGAATTCCGCGGGCACCTCCAGCTCACGGCGCAGTCTTTCGAGGCCTTCCTGCAGCGGTGCTGGGACACCCTCGCGAAGGCGTACGGGACGAAACGGCATTGTTCCTCCAGAGACGAGGTCAGTCGGGCAGACCGGAGCGTGCGGTGCGGACGAGGATGCGACCGCACTCCTCGCACATCAGCACCTCGTCGGCAGGTGCAGCCGCGAAGGCCGTGACATCCGCCGAGTTGAGGTCGAGCCGACACCCGCCGCAACGACGTTCCACGAGTTCGGCGGCTCCGACTCCGTCCCGCTTGTCCCGGATGCGCTCGTATTGGGTGACGAGCGCCGACGGCATCTTTTCGACCACCGTTTCGCGCTTGGCCGCGGCATGCTGCAGCCGGCTGTCCAGCGCGGCCAGCTCGCTGTCGCGAACCACCATCAGCGCCCGGATGCTGTCCTCGAGCTCAGCGCGCCGCGCCCTGATCGCCGCGAATCGGGCCGTGGCCTGTTCGAGCTCATCCATCACCTCGAGTTGCGCGTCCTCCAGGACACCGATCCGGCGGGTCAGGTGCTCGATCTCGGAGATCAACCCGGTCAGCGCCTTGGGGTCCGCCGCGCCGGCATCCACCCGTTCCTGGTTGCGGACTTTCCGCGCACGCACCGGCTCCAGGTCCGCCTCCGCTTTGGCCTGCGCCCGCTCCAGGTCCGAAACCTGGGTCTCCGCCTGCGTGTAGTTCTCCAGCAACCGCTTGCGTTCCGTGAGCAGCGCCGCGATGCGCGCCCGTTCGGGAAGGTTGGTCTTGCGGCTGTTCAGCGTGGTGATCTCCGTGTCGATGCCCTGCAGGGTCAACAGCTTCTGCTGGTCGGACGGTTCGGCTTTGATGACGGGGCCCCCTTCGTCTCAGCCCGGGCGCCCGTGCCGGCGCCGGTACGCGGATCCTAGCGCGACCCCCGCCGTCACCGACGGCGCCTATCATGGCGAGGGTGAGTGAGGAACAGCCCAAGACCCGCAGCCGCGCAATCCCATATTCGGAGGCGTTCAAGACTTTCATCCCCACGGGCTGGGCGCCATACGCGCCTGACCTGCCGGAACCGCTGCCGGCCACCGCGTGGACCCAGGCCCGCCGGGACTCGCTCAGTGCCCTGTTCCCAGGTGACCGTCTGGTGGTCCCGGCAGGCGGGTTGAAGGTGAGATCGAACGACACCGACTATCGGTTCCGTCCGCACTCGGCATTTGCCCACCTGACCGGTCTCGGCACCGATCGCGAGCCCGACGCCGTGCTGGTCCTCGAGCCCACGGACAGCGGCCACGACGCCACCCTCTATTTCCGGCCCCGAGCGCCCAGGACGTCGGAGGAGTTCTATGCCAACGCGCGCTATGGCGAAATGTGGGTCGGCCAACGGGAGTCACTGGCAGAGATGGCAGCCCTGACCGGGCTCACCGTCGCGGACATCGCCGACCTCGAGGACGCCCTCGCCAAGAACGCGTCGGCGACGCGCGTCCGAATCGTCCGGGAAGCGGATGCAGCACTCACTGACCAGGTCGACGCACTGGACCACCTCGGATCCGCCGAGGCCGATGCAGAGCTGTCGACCGCGCTGTCCGAGTTGCGCCTGTGCAAGGACGAGTTCGAGGTCGACCAGATGCGGGAGGCCTGCGCCAAGACGGCAGTCGCGTTCGAGGAAGTGGTCCGGGCACTGCCCGAGGCCGTGCGCCGCGGCCGCGGGGAACGCTGGGTCGAGGGCGTGTTCGGGCTCCACGCGCGCCACGCGGGGAATGCGGTTGGCTATGACACCATCGCGGCGGCCGGCGACCACGCCTGCACGCTCCACTGGATCCGCAACGACGGTGACCTGCGCGGGGACGAACTGCTGCTTCTCGACGCCGGGATCGAGCTCGACACCCTCTACACCGCCGACATCACCCGAACCCTGCCGGTCTCCGGGCGCTTCTCCGAGGCCCAGCGCAAGGTCTATGAGGCGGTTCTCGAGGCGCAGCAGGCCGGGATCGACGCCGCTCAGCCGGGCGCCGATTTCCTGGCCCCCCACCTCGCCGCGGTCGTAGTCCTGGTCAAGCGGCTCGAGGACTGGGGCATCCTCCCGGTCAGCGCGGCGGAGTCGGTCGATCCGGAGACGGGTGGCCAGCACCGCCGCTGGATGGTGCATGGCACGTCCCACCATCTCGGGATCGACGTCCACGACTGTGCGCAGGCGCTCGCCGAGAACTACCGTGAGGGCACGCTCAAGCCGGGCATGGTCATCACCGTCGAGCCGGGGCTCTATTTCAAGGAAACGGATCTTCTGGTGCCGGAGGAGTTCCGGGGCATCGGCGTACGCATCGAGGACGACATCCTCATCACCGCCGACGGGAACGAAAACCTGTCCGCGGCCCTGCCGAAGGACCCGGACGAGATCGAAGCCTGGATGTCGGTCCTGTTCGAGCGCTCCTCCGACCGTGAGCACTGAATCCCAACAGGGCCCCGGTCAGCGTCGCCCGGGGCCACACACGTTGATGGCTGCCGACGGCGAGCCTCCGGATTCCGTGGTGGCCTGGGGCCTCTATGTGGATGGTGTACGCCAGGAAACCGCCGACCTCGACAACGCCGCACAGCGTGCGACCACGGGCGAGGGCTTCGTGTGGCTCGGTCTGAAGGATCCCTCGGACGAGGACATGGCCGGGTTCGCCGCGCGGTTCAACCTGCACCCGCTGGCCATCGAGGATGCCGTCGAAGGCCACACGCGCTCGAAGCTCGAACAGTTCGGCGACACCCTGTTCTGTGTGATCTCGACGGTGGCCTACGTCGACCACGCCGAGCTCACCGACAGCTCCGAGATCGTGTCCACCGGTCAGATCATGGTGTTCGTCGGCGAGCACTTCGTCATGACGGTGCGTCGTGGCGAGCACGCGCAGTTGCAGGAGATGCGCGCGAAACTGGAACGGAAACCCAACCGGCTCGCGCACGGCACCTATGAGGTGTTGTACGCGGTCCTCGACAAGGTCATCGAGGATTACATCATGGTGGTGTCGGAATTCGAGACCGACATCGAAGAGGTCGAGACGGCCGTTTTCTCCCGACAGGGCACCAACGAAGTCGACCGGGTCTATCAACTCAAGCGGGAATTGATCGAGTTCAAACGGTCGGTTATCCCGCTGGGCATGCCATTGCACGCGCTGGCGACCCGGCCACTGGCCACGATCCCGGACGGCGCCCAGGCCTATTTCCGGGAGCTGTCCGACCATCATCTGGAGGCACGGGAAGCGATCCAGTCGTTCGACGAAGTGCTGTCGACCATCCTGTCGGCGGGTCTCGCCAGGGCGTCGGTGGCGGACAACCAGGACATGCGGAAGATCTCGGCGTTCGTGGCGATCGTGGCGATCCCGACGATGATCGCCGGCATCTATGGGATGAACTTCGACAACATGCCCGAGCTCAGGACCCACTACGGCTATTTCGTGGTGATCGCCATCATGCTGGTGATCATGGCCGGCCTCTATATCGGGTTCCGACGCAATAAATGGCTGTGAGCACGTGGCCGAGGAACTCGAGCGATACACACCGGCATTCGGCAAGGTGCCGCTGGCCTTCGGCACCGCCGAGGCGCGCGCCCTTCCCGGTCCCATCCTGATCGAACTCGTCCGCGCCATGGACGGCGCCAGCGAGGCCGCGACGAAATCCCTCCTCCACCGGATGGTCGGTTTCGGGCTGCTCGACGTCGAGCGCGTGGGGCGCGTCGGGGTCTATCGGCTGGCGGGCCGGATGCTGGTGGCGTACGAAAAGCTCCGCGACGGTGCTCGACTGCGTTCTCCCGAGCCCTGGACCGGCGCCTTCCACACGATCCTCTATGACATCCCCGAGACCCGCCGCGCGCTCCGCGACCGGCTGCGGGCCGCGGCCTTCCGACTCGGCTATCGCCAGCTCCGACCGGGCGTGCTGATATCCCCCACCGACGAGAGCCTCGAACTGGAGACGCTCATCGAACCCGGTCTGCTTCTCCTGCGAGGACGGCTCGAGGTCGATTTGCCCACCGCCCGGCGGATCGCCGCAATCGCCTGGGAACTCGACCGGCACGGCGCGCTGCGCCGGCAGGCGTTCGCCCGTCTGGAGGCGACGACGGCCGCGACCGAGTTGCCCACAGGCCCGGAGCTGATGCGGCTGTGGCACGAGGTCGTGCAGCCCTTCGCAGACGTCCGGTTCAACGACGGCGATCTCCCACCGGAGCTGCTGCCGGAGGACTGGCCGGGGGCCGCTTTGCAGGATGCGCTCGGCCGCACTACGGCACGTCTGGCGGGTCCCCTGGATAACCACGTCCGAGCGGTGTTGGCGAGGTCGCCGCACGCCGGGCTCGTGGAGCCAGACAGGAATTGATTCTTTTCAGTTCCGATTCGTGTGACACTATGCAACACTTGTATTCCCGGATCCCCCACCGAGGAGACAACCGTGAATCCTGTCATCGGCGGCCTGATCGTCGGCGCTCTGGGCTTGACCTATGGCCTGCTCGCCGGCAACGAGGCCCTGCACCGGTCCAACCCGGCCTTCTGGAAACAGTTCAAGAACGTGGGCGCGTTGGTTCTGCTCGTCGCCTTCGTCGGCCTCTTCGTCGTGCCCCTGGCGATGTCGCCGGAGAGCCTGGGGCTGGGCTCATGAGTCGGTCGGTGTTCTCGACGGCCGGGGCGGGCCTGACGGCCGCGCTCGCTGTGCTCTATGGCCTGGGGGTCGCGTTCGGAACCCCTTTGTGGGGCGACGGTTTTGCCCGGTTCTGGCTCTTCGGCGGGGCGTTCGTCGTGGGCGTTCTCTTCCTCGCCTTCATCGTCGTCCCCGGCGTCCGGCGACTGCTGGCGTCCTGACCGAGCGGGTCACTCGAACAAGGTGGCTCGCGCGCCGGGCATGCCCAGCAGTTTCTCGCGCGCCTGCGCAGCGTGCTTGTGCTCGCAGAGGATCTCGTATTTGCTCGGGATCGTCGTGCGCACCGAGTTGAAGTCGCGGCGCCCGCCCGACATCGCATAGATGGCGGCCCCGAAGATGACGTTGAGGACGATTGCGATGCCGAGCGCCACCAGGAGCATCGGCAGGAACTGCCCCTCGGGCGAGAACAGCGCCACGAGAATGCCGACGAGCAGACCGGTGCTGATGCCGGTGAGCACGGACTGCGTCAGCACCGACCCCCAGTTCTTGCGTCCGGTCACGCGTTCGACCAGCTTGAGATCCGTGCCGACGATCGCGAGATTCTCCACGGGGAACTTCTGATCGGCGAGGAAGTCCACGGCCTTCTGAGCGTCCTCGTATTGGTCATAGACCCCGACCGAGTGCGGATATTCCAGCTCGAACTTGAGTCCCTGGAACTGCGCAGCCATGTGCGCCCCCTTCCTGTCGACAACCTCCAGCCTACTGGGGCTGTCGCGGGCTACTTCTGCGTTGCTTCCCCTGCGGTCAGCCCCGTCTCCCCTGCGGTCAGCCCCGCGGCTCTGCCCTTGGCCACGATCCGCTGCGCGACCTTCATGCCGGCTTCATCGACCATCTCGTCGTCCACGACGATCGCGCCGACCGCGCCGCCCGCTTCGGCAGTCGCCGCCGCATAGGCATCGATCATCCGGAGCGCCCGCTCGAAGTCGGTTTGGCGGGGTGTGAAGATCTCGTTGCCGGCGGCGATCTGGTCCGGGTGCAGGACCCACTTGCCGTCATAGCCGAGCGCGGCCGCAGCCCGCGCGGACCGCCGGAATCCGTCCAGGTCACGAATCGCCACATAGGGCCCGTCGACGGCGGCCAGACCATGGGCGCGTGCGGCGACGAGGATCGAGAAGAGCACGTGGTGGAACGCATCGCCCCGGTCATAACCGTCCGGCTGTTCGCCGACGTTGGTGGAGGCCATCCCGATCGAGGCCATGAAGTCGCCGGGGCCGAAGACCAGCGAGCGCATGCGTGGGCTGGCGGCGGCGATCTTATTCACGTTCAGCAGACCGGGCGCGTCCTCGATCTGCGCCTCGATGCCGATCCTGCCGACCGGGAGGCCGTGCGTACGCTCCACCTGCGTCAGCAGCAGATCCAGCGCGACGATCTGGTCGCGCGACTGGACCTTGGGCAGGACGAGCGCATCGATGTGCGCCCCGGCCCCGCCGACGACGTCCACGACGTCGGCATAGGTCCACTGGGTGGTCCAGTCGTTGACCCGGACAGTGACGAGCGGGGCGGCCCAGTCCTGCGCCAACGCCGCCACAACTTGGCGGCGCGCCTCGACCTTGGCGGCCGGCGCAACGGCATCCTCGAGGTCGAGAAAGACGGCATCGGCAGCCAAGCCACGGGCTTTCGTCAGGAATCGCTCGGACGACCCGGGCACGGCCAAGATGGTGCGGCGGACCTGGGCGGCGGACATGTCGGGCGCGGCAGCAGTCACAGCCGCAGCCTAGCGACGCGACCCGTTTCCCACCGATCGATCGGGCGGAGTGGCCGGGGGCGAACGGCCCCGGCACACCCGCCTCGAGGTGTCAGGCCGGACGTTGCCAGTCGGGATCGCGCCCGATCAGGCCCATGAGCCGGTCGACCGGATGGGCGTCCTCGGCGACGGGCACCGGCTCCCCGAACTGGCCCGACGCCTGCAGCCCCGGGCCCATTGAGGAGAGCCCGGCGTGCATCGCCGCCGCCGAATCAGCGTCGAGCTCCACGTCCTGGCCGGTCGCCTTGGCGAGATCCCACGCATGCATGAACAGGTCGCTGCTGTAGAAGCCGTCGATCACCCCGGCCAACGGAACCAACCCCATCGGGCCGAGATCGAGCGGATGGCCGGCGGCTTCGGGATCCTCCAGGATCTGCTGGATCACATCGGTCTGAGCGCGGAACGCTTCGGCGCGCTCACCCGTGACCTCGGGAATCTCGACGCCATGCGCCCCGAGCATCTCGCGCGGCCACGTCGTCAGGTGGTCGACGATGTCACCCGCCTGCCATTCCTTGACCGGGGTGGGGGCGGTCCAATCGGTGGTGCCCTCGATGAGAGCGGCGAACTGGGCCGCGACGTGACGGTGGCGCTCCGGAGGAGCTGCTTCGGTGAGCTTGGACATGGCGCCAGTCAAGCATCGAACGAGGACATTTCGCAGGTCGGGTCGCGCGCTACCCTCTTCGCGTGACCCACTCGACCTCGATCTTCATCTCGCGGCTCCGCGGCCTGCCCGTCGTCGAATCCGGCGGCGACCAGATCGGCAAGGTGCG
This sequence comes from Ammonicoccus luteus, assembly GCF_050880385.1. Classification (NCBI taxonomy): domain Bacteria; kingdom Bacillati; phylum Actinomycetota; class Actinomycetes; order Propionibacteriales; family Propionibacteriaceae; genus Ammonicoccus; species Ammonicoccus luteus. The sequence goes on along the minus strand of NZ_JBNZCI010000003.1, from coordinate 226,993 downwards.
CGATGTCGTGATCCAGGTGCGCACCGAAGGGCGGGCGCCGCGCGCCAAGGGCTTGGTCGTCGAGCTGTTCGCGCGGCAGCGGATCTTCGTCAACACTGCGCGGGTCTATTCGGTCGACGCCATGCAGGTCGTGATCTCGGGAACCATCAACACCCGCCGCTTCAGCCGCCACGATGCGGAGACCCTGGTCATCGACGGGCTCTTCGACCGACGCGTGCGCCGGGCCGGGTCCCCCGACGAGTGGACTGTTTATGACATCTCGATGCGGGAGGTCCGCGCTCGGGAATGGGAGCTGTCCGAGGTGGCTCTGGCGGAGGTCCGCAACCGTGGATTCCGGCGCAAGCCGCACGTCACGATCGTCGATTGGTCCGACGTCGACGTGCTGCGGCCCATCGCCCAGATCCAGGATCACGAACAGGTCCTGGCCGAGTTGGAGGACATGCACGCCGCCGACGTGGCGCGCGAGCTTCATGACATGGATCCCGAACGGCGCGCACGCGTCGTCGATGCCCTCGACGACGCCAAGCTGGCGGACGCGCTCGAGGAACTGCCGGAGGATGAGCAGATCGAGGTCATTTCGGCGATGGAGGTTGAGCGGGCAGCGGACATCCTCGAGGAGATGGACCCCGACGACGCCGCCGACCTGATCGCCGAGCTCGCCGAGGAAAAAGCGGAGGAACTCCTCAGCCGCATGCAACCGGAAGATGCCTCGGACGTGCGGCGGCTGCTGGTCTACGAGGAATACACCGCAGGCGGTCTCATGACGCCGGAGCCGGTGATCATGGCACCGGATGCCCGCGTCGCCGATGCGCTTGCGATGGTGCGGATCCAGGAACTGACCCCGGCGCTGGCTGCCATGGTCCATGTCTGCCGCCCGCCGCTGGAGACCCCGACCGGCCGTTATCTCGGCAGCGTGCATATCCAGCGTCTCCTGCGGGAACCACCGTCGACACTGATCTCCCACCTGATCGACTCCGATCTGGAGCCCTTGCCTCCGGATGCTCCGATCGGGGTGGTGAGCCGACACTTCGCTACCTACAACCTCGTCAACGCGGCCGTCGTCGATTCGGACCAGCATCTGTTGGGTGCGGTGACGGTCGATGACGTGCTCGACCACATGCTGCCCGACGACTGGCGCGGCGAGCAGATGGAAGGACAGTGAGCCATGGCCCCGCCAGACCGTGGCCGGGATCGCCCGGACCGTGAAGACCGCCTGAACACACCCGGCCGCGATCGCAGCCGGATCCCCAAACTGCGGGTGGACGGCGACACCTTCGGCGCATTTGCCGAGGCCTTCGCACGGTTCATGGGCACGGCCCGTTTCCTGATGTACATGACGGTGTTCATCCTCATCTGGATCGTCTGGAACGTGCTCAGCCCGACGAGCCTGCGGTTCGATGAGTACCCGTTCATTTTCTTGACCCTGATCCTGTCGCTGCAGGCGTCCTATGCCGCCCCACTGATCCTGCTGGCCCAGAACCGCCAGGAGGCACGGGACCGGATCAGCGTCGAGGAGGATCGGCGCGTGGCGGCCCAGAGCCGGGCCGACATGGAATTCTTGGCGCGCGAGATCGCGAGCGTACGCATGAACGTCGGCGAGCTCGCCACGCGGGACTTCATCCGCAATGAGCTCCGCAACGAACTCCGCGAGGCGCTGAGCGGTGACGGCGACGAACGCAGCGAGAAGCGCAAGACCTGACTCTGACACCGGACGCGGTGGGGCCGGCGGCTCGCGTACTCTGGCCCACATGCCCGAAATCCAGACCAACAGCCCCGAGCACGCCCTGCTGCCGAAGATCACCGCAGCACTGGCGACGGTGAACGATCCGGAAATTCGCAAGCCGATCACCGATCTCGGCATGGTGGAACGCGTCGACATCGACGAGGCCGGCGCCGTGTTCGTGCGGGTGCTGCTGACGATCTCCGGGTGCCCGCTCAAGGGTCCGATCGAGCGCGACGTCACCGCTGCGGTCGCCGCCGTCCAGGGCGTGACCGACGTCCGGGTCGAGCTCGGGGTCATGACGGATGAACAACGCTCCGAGCTCCGCCGCGGGCTGAACGGTGGCCGCGCCGAGCGCAGCATCCCCTTCGCCCGGCCCGACTCCACGACGCGCGTGATTCTCGTCGCGTCCGGCAAGGGCGGGGTCGGCAAATCCTCGGTGACCGTCAACCTCGCGATGGCGCTCGCCCAGGCCGGCCACAGCGTCGGGGTCCTCGACGCCGACATCTATGGCCATTCGATCCCCGCGATGCTGGGGGTGGCAGATGCACGGCCGACCTCCATCGGTGACGACAACGAGTCGATGATCCTGCCGGTGCCGACCAACGGCATCCAGGTCATGTCGATCGGCATGCTCAAACCCGAGCGGTCCCAGGTGGTCGCCTGGCGCGGTCCCATCCTCGATCGGGCGCTCACCCAGATGCTGGCCGACGTGCACTGGTCGGATCCCGACTTCCTCATCGTCGACATGCCGCCCGGCACCGGCGACGTCCAGATCTCGCTCGGTCAGAAGCTGCCCAACGCCGAGGTCATCGTCGTGACGACGCCCCAGGCCGCGGCCGCGGAGGTGGCCGAGCGTGCCGGCACGATGGCGTCGATGATGAACCAGAAAGTCATCGGTGTGGTCGAGAACATGGCCTATCTCGAGGTCGAGTGCCCACACTGCTCCGAGCACCATCAGGTCGAGGTGTTCGGCTCGGGTGGCGGCGACGAGGTCGCGGAGGTGCTGACCGCGCGGCTCGGTTATGACGTCGAGCTGCTGGGGCGGGTGCCGCTGGATCTCGAGCTCCGCAGCGGTGGAGACGAGGGTGCACCGGTCGTGGTGTCGGCACCGCATCATCCGTCGTCCGTCGTGTTGCGAGAACTCGCCGACAGGATCGGCCAGCGACGCCGATCCTTGGTCGGGCTGCGGCTCGGCCTCACGCCGACGGGGAAATAGAGCCCCTCAGGTCGCTTCCGTGTCGAACGGTGCGCCGGCGCGGGCTGCGCCGGCCGCCGCGACGGGACGCGCTTGATCGAGCGCCTCGATATTGTTCCGCACCTGGGCGAACTCGGCGCGCACCTCGCTCTCGACCTCCTGCAGATCCTTCTTGACGTCGTCGAGAACGGGCTGGATATCGTCGAGGAGATAGGACTTGATGAAGGCCTTGGGGTTGCTCAGGTCCACCTCGGTGCCGAGCTCCCGCGACAGGGACTCCTGGGCGTTGTTGGCGATGCCGCGCAGAAACCGCACGACCCGAGCTGCCTTCCGCGCAAGTTCGGGGAGACGCTCGGGCCCGAAGATGATCACCGCCAACACAGCCAGGACGGCGATTTCGGCAGGCCCGACGTCGAACATGCGCCCAGACTAGCCCGCTAACCAACCTTGCCGTCGAGCGTGACAGTGACCGGACCCCGGTCCCTGATGATCAGGTCGATCCGGTCGCCTGGACGGTGACTCCGGACCCTGACGATCAGGTCGGTCGGGGTGTCGACCGGCTTCTCGCCGACCGCCACGACCACGTCCCCGCTGCGAAGCCCGGCCAGGGCTGCCGGCCCGCCCGGGGTCACGTCGGACAGCCGGACGCCTTCTGAGTTCGGTGCGACCGCGGCGCCGATCACCGGGTACGTCGCCTGTCCGTCCCGAAGAATCTCCTCCGCGATGATCTTGGCCTGGTTGATCGGAATCGCGAAGCCGAGGCCGATGTTGCCGCCGCGGTTGCCCGGGGCGCCGCCCCCCAACGTGAGAATCGCCGAGTTCACGCCGACAACGCGGCCTGCGGAGTCCGCCAGCGGACCGCCGGAGTTGCCGGGATTGATCGACGCATCGGTCTGGATGCCGTTGATATAGGTCCGGACCGTGTCGTCCGACGTCGCGTCGTCACCGACCCCGAACGGGCGGTCGACGGCTGACACGATGCCGGCGGTGATCGAGCCGCCGAGACCGAGCGGAGCGCCGACGGCGAGCACGCCCTGCCCCGGCCGGACCGCCGCAGAGTCGCCGAGTTCGACCGGTTTTCCCTGATGCCGGTCCACCCGGATGACCGCCAGGTCGTAGCTGGGGCTGCGGCCGACGATCTGCGCCTCCACTCGCTGGCCGTCGGCGAACTCGACCATCAACTGAGCTCCGCCGTCGGCCGCACCCGCGATCACGTGGTTGTTGGTGATGATGTGCCCCTCGGCGTCGATCACGAATCCTGATCCGGTGCCACCGGTCGTATCAGACCGGTATGCGATCGTCACCGTGCTCTCCAGCAGGCGCTCCGCCACTTCGACGGTGTCCTCACCCGTGGGCGGGACGACCGCCTGGGTCTCGACCATCGCCGGGGTCTGTTGGGTTGCGACCAGCTGCGCGGCGCCGAATCCCGCGCCGCCGCCAGCGACCAGTGAGAGGACGGTGGCCAGGACGACCGCCGGCCACAGCCGGGCTTTCGGCGGCCGGCTTCCCGCCGGGTCGGGCGTGAGTTCCCGTCGTGGACCGGGCGGCGTGGCGAACGCTCCGGGTGGGTGGTTGATCGGTCCGTACGCCCCAGCGGGCCCGCTCGGGGCGCCGGGTGGGCCACTCCCCCACTGGCCGTCACCTCGCCACTGGCTCTCCGGAGAGCCACCAAGGGGTCGACCGAAGACGGGTGGGGGTGCAGGATGCCCATAACCCTGCGGGCCGGACGGGTCCGGAGGCGGTTGCGGCCGCGCCCAGGGCGATGGTGGCTGAGTCACCCGGTCACCCCCAACAGACGGTGCCAGCCATCCACCACGCGACCTGCACCGGTGCGCAGGGTCGGCGTGTGGTGGGGCAGCTCTGCCAGAGCCTGCTCGGCGAGTTCCGCCGGGCCGTCGGTCGCGATGGTGAAGACGCTGTCGCCGGACTGCCACGAATACATGGTGGTCATGCCCAGATTGCGATAGGCGCGGAGCTCGGGGTCCCAGACGAATCCTGCCGGGGCCGCGGTGAGGACGCCCTTCTGTTCGAAGACGCTCAGGGTGAACACCCCGTCGCCATACATCGAGTGCACCATCGGATCGTGCTTGTCCCGCCGCACCTTGATCAACTCGAGGTCGGCGACCCTTCGGTTGCATTGCCAGCCCTCGCGCTGCAGGGCGTCGACGGTGGTCAGGGCCAGCGTGGCCGTGTGGCCCCGGGGCGCGAGCCTGGGCGGCAGCGACCGCGGCGTCGCGGCCGGCCCCAGCGAGAACGACTGGAAGCCGGCGCTCATCGTGATCTCACCGGTCCGGTCGAACGTCTGCTGCCACAACACCATGCCTGCTTCCTCGTCCAGCCACCAACGCGCGACGAGCCGGTCGTCGCGCCTGGCCTCGACGATCGTTGAACTCCGGCCGGCTACCGCAGGGCCCTTGCCGGTCACCAACTGGTGCAGGGTCGCGACGGAGGCCACGCCGGGAGCCTGACCAGCGGGCAGGATCGCCGAACGATCAGCTCCGGTGCGCTGCGGGAATGTCAGCTGCGTGCCGCGGCCGGGATGCACCGCCACGTCCACGTGAGTCACCCAGAAGCCCGCGAGGTGGCGCACCTGCACCACCTGTCGGCCGGAGAACGGCGTGCGGAAAGGAACCGCATCGGCGCGATCGAGCAGTTCCCGAGCGCCCCGCGTGGTCATGGGACCTCGCGGTCCCGCGGGACCGGTTGGGGTCCATGTTTTCCGGGCGGAATATCCGGTCGCGCGCAGGCCGGTGACAGCCGGGTTCACCAGGGGCCCGGACGCGAGCACTGCGGCGAATTCCTCCCGGGCGATCGGCCCGGGGTCGACCTGGGGTGTGTGCGTCGGCGGCCCTGCCGCCCACCCGGCACCGACCAGACCGGCCAGCAGCAGGCACGTCACGGTGACGGCGCCCACCAAGGCGCGCCTGGTCTGCTGTCGCCGGCTGGGCAGCGCCCCCGGCTCATGGAGATCGAAAGGTCGGGCATAGAGGGGTGCGGCCGCCTCGGTGCCGGCGATGGACACCAGCCGGTCGGTGAGCGCGGTGGGTGCAGCCGGATCCGGGGTTGCCGCCCGCAACCGCGCGCGCACCAAGCGGAGCGATTCTGCTTCCGCCCGGCAGCCGGGACAGTCCACCAGATGCGCCGTCAAACGCTCGGCGTCACGACCACCGAGTGCGCCGTCGACCAACTCTGCGAGCTCTCGGCGCCTGGAGGGACACGGTCTCACCGCACTTCCTCCATCACCGGACCTCGCTCCGCCTCGATGCCGAGATAGCGCTCTCGGCCGGCTGTGGGCTCACGGTGCGCGAGCGCCTCGCGGAGTTGCGCACGGCCTCGGTGGATCCGGCTGCGAACCGTGCCGAGCTTGACGTCCAGCACGGCCGCGACCTCCTCATAGGACAGGCCCTCGATATCGCACAACACGACACACGCCCGGAACTCCGGCGAGAGGGCCGCCAGAGCGGCCGCGACGTCGTGGTCCAGCCCGGCATTCGCGAGGTGGTCACCGGGTGGAGGTTCGGAACCCGGCAGGCGTTCGTCCGCACCTTCTGCCAGTCCGTCGAAGCGGATGCGCTGGCGACGGCGGGCTCCGTCGAGAAAGAGATTGGTGGTGATGCGGTGCAACCAGCCCTCGAACGTGCCAGGCTCGAAGCGGTGCAGCGATCGGAAGACCCGCACGAACACGTCTTGGGTCAGATCCTCTGCGTCGTGGACGTCGCCGGTCAGGCGCAACGCCAGTCGATAAACCCTCGCCGAGTGGTCCCGGACGACCTGTTCCCAGGTCGGCGGCACCCAGGCATCTGGGTCACCGCTCGCATCCGCACCGTGAAGCGTCGCTGGATTGCGCTCCTCACGCCTGCGGCTGATCGGCATCCGGGGCTCCCCTCACGGGACATGCACAATGACTGGTCCTCCAGTCTAGGCGGCGCCGGGCGGCCGCCGGGCCGCTGCAGTCCCTGGAACGTCCCTGAATCGCGCGAACCGGAACCGGACGTGGAGTCGCCTCAGAGCAGGCCGGACCGGCGCAGGCAGGCCGCGAACGCCTCGGTCTGTTCCGGCGTCGCCTCGACCTGGGGTGCGCGCAGACCACCGACCGGGCGACCAAGGAGGGCAAGGCCGGCCTTGACGAGGATGCAACCCTGGGTGGCGAAGACTCCGGTGAACGTGGGCTCGAGACGACGGTGCCACTCCAGCGCTTCATCGACGCGGCCCTCGGCGAACGCGGTCATCATCTGCTTCGCGCCGCGGCCGGAGAAGTGCGTGGACGTGCCCACCAGGCCGACCCCGCCCACGGACATCAACGGGAGCGTGATGGCGTCATCGCCCGAATAATAGGCAAGGTCAGTCTGTGCCATCACCCGCGCCGACTCGATGAGGTTGCCCTTGGCGTCCTTGACGCCGAGGATCCTGGGGTGTTCCGCGAGCCGCAGCAGCGTGTCCGTGGCGATCTCGGTGCCGGCCCGGTGCGGGATGTCATAGAGCAGGTTCGGCAGGTCCGTCGCATCGGCGACGGTCCGGAAGTGCTCGAGCAGCCCGCTCTGCGGGGGCTTCGAATAATAGGGCGTGACGACGAGCAGCCCGTCGGCGCCGGCGGCAGCAGCCTGCTCGGCGAGATGCACGGTGTGCCGGGTGGAGAACGTGCCCACGCCCGCGATGATCTGGGCGCGGCCGCCGACGGCCTCGACAACAGCATGCAGGAGCTCGGTCTTCTCCTCGTCGGTGGTGGTCGGCGCTTCCCCGGTGGTGCCGGAGATCACCAGCGCGTCGTTGTCCATTTCCTCGACGAGATAGGTGGCCAACTCGGCGGCAGCCGGGAGGTCCAGAGCACCGTCGGCAGTGAATGGCGTGACCATGGCGGTCAGCAGGCGGCCGAAGGGCATGGCTGAGGTCGACATGACAGAAAGCGTACGCACGGGGGCGTGTCCAGGGCCAATCCGTGCAGATTGTTCGGTCATGCGTGTCACGCGACCGAAAGAATCACGAGCGGATCGCCGTCATGGACCACATCACCCACCCGGACGACGACCTCCGCGACCGTGCCCGTGACCTCGGCAAGCACGGGAATCTCCATCTTCATCGATTCGAGCAGGCACACCGCGTCCGTCGGAGCGACCCGGTCGCCAACGGCCACGTCCACGCTCATCACCGCCGCCACGAGCTCGGCGTGAACGGTGTGCACGTTGCGGGCAGACGGTGAGCTCATGTGGCCATGCTAGAGCCTGCTCCGGAAGAGGGCGCTAGGCTGACCGCGTGAGCGCACAAGGTCAGGTCAACCCAGTCCCCACCGGCGCGTCGATGGCTTTCGCAGAGGGCTTCCGACCGCAGTCCGAGGCGATCCAGGCGGCGCGCAAGGAGGCCGCCGCGCTGGGCGTCACCCCTGTGAGCCCCGGATCCGCGTCGCTTCTGACGGTCGTCGCCAGGATGATCGAGGCCAAGGCGGTGGTCGAGATCGGCACGGGCGCCGGCGTCTCCGGACTGGCGCTGTTCGAGGGGATGGACAGCACCGGCGTGCTGACCAGTGTCGACACCGAGCACGAGGTGCAGGCCGCCGCCCGACGGGCCTTCCTCGCCTCCCAGATTCCCAACCGTCGGTTCCGGCTCATCGCCGGTCAGGCGCTCGACGTTCTGCCGAAGCTGAGCGACGGCGCCTACGACCTGGTCCTCATCAACGGCGACCAACTGGAGTTCGGGGAATACGTCGCCCAAGCGCTCCGGCTGCTGCGCCACGGCGGCATCATGCTCGTCAACCACGCGCTGTGGTCCAACAAGATCGCCGATCCCGACAACCAGGAGGACGAGACCATCGTCATCCGCGAGTCGCTCTCCGCAATTCAGGAGATCGAGGAGTTCACCGCGGCGCTGTCCCCCATCGGTGACGGCTTGGTGGTCGCGGTCAAGGGCTGATCGCGTCAGCCGCGGGTGACCCGGGTCCCCTTCCCGACCACGGTGATGCCACCGGGCGAGACCGTGAACCCGCGCGCGCGGTCCTCCTCCTTGTCCACGCCGACCTCGCACCCGTCCTCGACGACCACGTTCTTGTCGAGGATCGCATTGCGCACGACCGCATTGCGGCCGATGCGCACGTTGTCCATGACCACCGCGTGTTCGACGTTGGCCCACTTGTCGACCCGGACGTTGGGTGACAGCACGGACGCATCGACGTCACCGCCGGAGATGATGCAGCCGGAGGACACGATGGAATCCTCGGCGTTGCCACGGAGCACGAACTTCGCGCCCGGACGCTGCGCCTGATAGGTCCAGATCGGCCAGTCGTTGTTGTAGAGCGAGAAGTTGGGCACGACCGACACCAGATCCATGTGCGCCTCGTGATAGGCATCGATGGTCCCGACGTCCCGCCAATAGTTGCGGTCCTTCTCGGTCGCACCGGGCACTGTGTTCACGGTGAAGTCGTGCACCTGCGCCTGATTCTGACCGACGAAGCGCGGAATGATGTCCCCGCCCATGTCGTGCCGCGCGGTCGCGTCAGCGGCGTCCGCCTCCAGCGCCTCGACGAGCGCGGAGCGCGTGAAGATGTAGTTGCCCATCGACGCGAACGACTCGTTCGGGCTGTCGGGCAGACCCGGCGGATCTGCCGGCTTCTCGAGGAATTCGCGGATCTTCGAGTCTGCGTCGGCGTCGATGATGCCGAAAGCACTGGCCTCGGCGCGCGGCACCCTGATGCCGGCGACGGTGCAGGCGAGGCCGGACTGGATGTGCTGGTCGAGCATCTGGCTGACATCCATCCGATAGATGTTGTCGGCCCCGAAGACCACGACATAGTCCGGGTCCTCGTCGCGGATCAGGTTCATCGACTGATAGATGGCGTCGGCGGACCCCTGATACCACCTCGGCCCGAGGCGCTGCTGCGCGGGCACGGGGGTCACGTAATTCCCCAACATCGTGGACATGCGCCACGTGACGGAGATGTGGCGGTCGAGGGAGTGCGACTTGTACTGCGTCAGCACCGCAATCTGACGCATATCACTGTTGACCAGGTTGGAAAGCACGAAGTCGATCAGCCGATAGGTGCCTCCGAAGGGGACGGCGGGCTTTGCCCGGTCCATCGTGAGCGGCATCAGCCGCTTGCCTTCTCCACCCGCCAGAACGATTGACAAAACTTTGGGCCGCAACGGTCTCACCTCGTGATCGATGTGCTGGAGACGTTCCCACCTTATCCCTCCGAGCGGCGCCCGGCTGAGGCCCCCGCAAAGGCGGTCGAAGGTTGTGAAACGATCACTCCATGAGCATGCGAATCTCGCTTCTGACCAGGGAATACCCGCCCAGCATCTATGGCGGCGCCGGCGTCCATGTCGCCCAGCTCGTCCCCCAGCTGCGCAAGCTGATCGACGTGGATGTGCAGTGCATGGGTGAGCCCCGCGAGGGAGCGACGGCCCACGCAGAGGACTTTCCGCCCGGCGCGAACGCAGCTCTGCGGGTCTTCGGTGCCGACCTGAGCATGGTCGCGGCGATCCCGGAGGTCGACTTGGTGCATTCGCACACTTGGTACGCGTGTCTGGGCGCCCACCTGACAGGCCTGTTCCAGGACATCCCGAGCGTGGTCACCGCCCACTCCCTCGAGCCCGACCGGCCGTGGAAGGCGGAGCAACTCGGCGGTGGTTATCGCCTCAGTTCCTGGGCGGAGAGGACGGCGTACGAAGGCTCGAGCGCAGTCATCGCCGTGAGCGAGGCCATGCGCCCCGCGATCCTCAACGCCTATCCGGCGCTCGATCCGGAAAAGATCCATGTCGTCAAGAACGGCATCGACACCGATGAGTTCTATCCGGTCGCGGAGAACGACATCCTGACCGAACTCGGCGTCGATCTCGACCGCCCGATCGTGTCGTTCGTGGGCCGGATCACCCGCCAGAAGGGCTTGGTCCACCTGGTCCGCGCGGCCGAACAGTTCGACCCCGACACGCAGCTGGTGCTTCTCGCCGGAGCCCCGGACACACCCGAGATCGCGGCCGAGTTCAATGATGCGTTCGCGCACCTGAAGAAGGCCCGGGGCGGCGTGACGTGGGTGCAGGAGATGCTCCCCCGCGCCAGCGTGCGTCAGGTCCTCTCCCACTCGACGGTCTTCGCCTGCCCATCCATCTATGAGCCCCTCGGCATCGTGAATCTCGAGGCGATGGCCTGCGAGACGGCGGTCGTGGCGTCGGCGGTGGGCGGCATTCCCGAGGTCGTGGTGGATGGAACGACCGGATTGCTGGTGCCCTACGATCCGCAGCGCGCCGATGACCCGGACTTCATCGCGGGCTTCGAGGCGGGTTTCGCCGAGCAGGTCAACGCTCTCACCCGCGATCGCGAGCGCGCCGCGGCGTTCGGCAGGGCCGGACGCCAGCGCTGCATCGACGAGTTCTCGTGGACACGGATCGCCGAGCAGACCGTCGAGGTCTATCGGGCTGCGATCGCGCGGCACGCGGGCTGAGCGGGGCGTACGCCACCCTTGCCCCGACGGCACAGGACGCGGGTCCCGGATTCGGGCCCGCGTCCTTTCTCGTCACGTCGGTTTGGTTCAGCCGACAACTTCCTTGAGCGCCGCAGCAAGCTCTGTGGCCTCGTCCGCATTCATCTCGACGACCAACCGGCCGCCACCTTCCAGGGGGACTCGCATGACAATCCCGCGACCCTCCTTGGTGACCTCCATGGGGCCATCGCCCGTTCGCGGTTTCATTGCTGCCATCGCGTAACCCTCATCTCTCCTCATTCGGACCGCTCACGCGGTCCCCCGTTCGATCCCGGCCGGGCCGGGCGGAACTGTCGCTCAAAGTGAGCCGACGTCCATTATTCCGCATCGCGGGCGCCTCCGCGTGGAGTGCCCTCATCCGACGGCTCCGCGGCTTGTTCCGCTGGCGCCCGGTCAGCGGTGTGCAGCGCCGCGTCGCGGAGCTCGAGCTCTCTGGCCATCCGGGCCATCCACTCGTCGACCTCCGCCATTTCATAGCCCATCGGTGTGACCCCGAACCGGACGTCCTTCAGGTCGTCGGCCGTGACCCGCTCGTCGTCGCCGAGGGGCGGTCGATAGACATCCCGGACGGGATCGGCCTGCTCCCCGAACCGCCCGGCGGCCACGAACGCCGCCAGACCGATCACGGCGACCGCGATGAGCACGATGATGAGTTGCATGATTCCCGATCGTCTATTGCCCGTCCGCGACCGCCGGAGTGGGCCGCTCGGGCGGGGTGTTCGCCTTGACCATGATCTCGACCGTCTGGTCGATGTCGTCGGTGACGACGAGACGTTCGACATCGACGTCATGGATATAGCCGTCGGCCAAGGGCTGGTTGATGATCCAGTCTTTCAGGCCCTGCCAGTACGCAGAACCGAACAGCACGACCGGGAAGTCCACGACCTTGCGGGTCTGCACCAGCGTCAACGCCTCGAACAGCTCGTCGAAGGTGCCGTAACCGCCGGGCAGGACCACGAAGCCCTGCGAATATTTCAGGAACATCGTCTTCCGTGCGAAGAAATAGCGGAAGTTGATGCCGAGCGTCACATAGTCGTTGAGGCCGGTCTCGAAAGGCAGTTCGATGCCGAGTCCCACGGAGACCCCGCCGGCCTCGCACGCGCCCTTGTTCGCCGCCTCCATGATCCCGGGCCCGCCTCCGGTCATGACTGCAAAGTTGGCCTCCGACAGGCGTCGCCCGAGCGTTTCCGCTGCGGCGTACATCGGATGGTCGGCCGACGTGCGCGCGGACCCGAACACGCTGACGGCCGGGCCGAGTTCCGCGAGGGTGCCGAACCCTTCGACGAACTCGGACTGGATCCGCAGGACCCGCCACGGGTCGGTATGGACCCAGTCGCTGGGCCCTCGGGAGGCCAGCAGCCGCTGGTCGGTCGTGGTCGGCAGCACCATGTCACGGGAGCGGACGACAGGTCCGGTGTGGCGCCGTTCGAACTTCCTGCTCATCGCGCCACCTCCCCCGGCTGAAGCCACCGCACGAGCGCGTCGCGGCAGGCATAAACCTGCCAGGCCGGACAACATTCATCGTCCGCGTGGGCCTTGGCGGGGTCGCCGGGCCCGAAGTTCACCGCCGGCACGCCCACCTCGGCGAACCGCGCAACGTCAGTCCAGCCGTGCTTCGGGCGTGCCTCTCCGCCGACAGCGGCGAGAAACTCCGCTGCCGCCGGCAGATCGAGCCCGGGCCTGGCGCCGGCGGCCAGGTCGGTGAGCTCGAGATCGAATCCGGACAGGTAGTCCCGGATCCACGTGACGGCCTCATCGGCGCTCTTGTCCGGCGCGAAGCGATAGTTGATCTCGATCGTGCAGAGGTCCGGGATGACATTCCCGGCAATGCCGCCGCTGATCGACACGGCGTTGAGACCCTCGTGGTATTGCAGTCCGTCGACCCAGGGCTGAGCCGGCTCATAGGTCCGCAGGCGGGTCAGCAACTCGGCGGCGTCGTGGATGGCGTTGTGCCCCATCCAGGTGCGGGCCGAATGTGCGGCACGGCCCCGCAGCGTGGCCCGGACCCGCAGGGTGCCCTGACAGCCGCCCTCGACGACCGCGCCCGTCGGCTCGCACAACACCGCGAAGTCCCCGGCGATCAGGTCGGGCTGCTCGCGGGAAATGCGGAGGAGTCCGTTTCGTTCGGCTTCGACCTCTTCGTTGTCATAGAAGATCCATGTCACGTCGTGGCGCGGCTCGGCCAACGCCGCCGCAACACTCAACTGGACCGCCACGCCGCCCTTCATGTCGCAGGTGCCCCGCCCGATGAGAACCCTGTTGTCACCCTCGCCCTCGATGCGACAGGGCAGGTTCGGTTCGGCGGTGAGCGGCACCGTGTCGGTGTGACCGGCGATCACCACACGAGTGGGGCGACCCAGGTTGGTCCGGGCGATGAGCGCATCGCCATTGCGCAGGACCTCCAGGTGGGGAAACGATCGCAGCGCCGCCTCGATGGCGTCGGTGATCGGACCCTCGTTGCCGGAGACTGATTCGATGTCGACCAGATCGCGCAGGAGGTCGACGACGTCGCCGGTCAGGTCCAGCGTCACGGGTTGAGCCATGCGGCCCACTTTAGCGAGCGAGGCCCGCCTCGATCTCCGCCGCCGTGGCGCGCACCCGCGCAATCCAGATCCGCACCTGCCCGGCATCGGCTTCGCGCGGCAGACCTGTGACCCGCAGCATGAGTGAGCCGGCGCCCCGGGCGTCGCCGATCGGCACGATGATCGAGCTGATGTCATAGCGGCCGCCCTCCTCGAGGGGGCGCATCCCATAGGACTCCGGAGGGGTTGCTGCAGTGATGCGTTGGCGGATCTCACGGATCTCCGCGGGCGTGGGCCGGCGCTCGGCGTAGGTCGTGGTCGCCTCGTGCAGTGACTCGAAAGCCACTTCCTCGTCCGGGCGCGCAAAGCTGAGCAGATAGCCATGCTCCCGGCAGAACTCAAGCCGACGCCGATAGGTCTCCAAGCGAGCCTCGTCCGCACCGGCGGCTTTGCTCAGCCAGTACGCCTGCTCCTCCTCGCCCAGCATCGCCACCCAGGCATCGGCGATGGGCGGAATGATCGGGAGCCTGCGGCCGAGCCCCGCGTTGGGGGTCCCGGTCCGGCCCGCAGCCATCGCGACCGCGGTGAGCTCATCGCGATTGACGACCTTGAGCAGGGTGCAATGGCCGCCGATCTCATCGGCGAGGGATTCCAATTCGGAGCGGGACGCCACGGCCTCGTGGACTCCCGCCTCGATGTCGGCGTCGATGCGTGCGATCAACGACGGAACCACGAACGAGCCATAGCCGCCCTGGAAGAAGAGCAAGGGCGCGACCGGATTGACGACCGCGAGGTCCAGCACCCGGCACAGCGCGATCCAATGGTCACCGGCCTCGATGCTCTGCTCGAGGCGGACATCCAGCCAGGCCAGGCACCCATCGAGGACAGGCGCACCGGACGGAGCCGGTGACCAGCCGACCTCGGCCAGTTTGTCGCTGCGCCGGCTCGCGATCGTGCGGCACAGACCCTCTTGGTCGGCGGTCAGCACGTTGATGCACAGCGCGTCGCACTCGCTCAACCGCGCGAACGTGCTCGACTCCTTCATGGGCAGGAACGACACCAACGGTGGGTCGAGGGACACCGAAGTGAAGGTGCCCACCACCAGGGCCAGCGCCTCACCGTCGGGGGCAATCCCCGTGACGATGGTGACTCCGGTCGGATAGTGGCCCAGGACCGAACGCAACTGCTGCGGGTCGAAGGTCGTCACGGCTCAATCTCCTTTCGCGGCGACCGGGATCGCCTGCACGAATCGGATCGTGTCGGCAAACAGTTGCCCTGCGACGCTCGCGAACCGGTCCGGCTGCTCGCCTGCGAGCATGGGGGCGTCGGCCCACTGCGTCCGGTCGCCGAACTGATAGGGCAGGTCGAGCGTGTGGCCGCTGAGAAAACCCGGCAGCGCGCTCTCGGTGTCGAATTGGGTGACGGTGACCGTCCGGCCGGCCGCTTCTGCAGCACCGGCGAACGCCAGCGGGAAGCGCTCGAAATGCTGCCAGGTGGTCTGGGCAATCAATGCGCGGTAAGGCTCCGGCGACTCCGGAATCCCGGGCGCCCGGTCCTCGGCCGGGAGGCCCGCCCACAGTTCCTTCCACTGGGCCGTGGTGATGTCTCGTTCGGGCGCGCCGAAGAAGAACGCGGCCGTCTCCCCCGCCGTCGTCCGGACCCAGATCCGGTTGGCGTGCGAACGGTTCGCCGCGGGCTCCGCTGCATACAGATCCGCAGGGAGGACAGGGCTGACTGCCGGAAGATAGGCAGATCCCGGGGTGCCGAACGGGAACCGCTGGCTGCGCAGTGCGGCAGCACCCGCTGTGAGGAGGTCGTCGATTGGAGCCCCACGCAGGTCGCCCCCACCGACTCCTTCGGCGGCCCGGGCGCTCATCAAGCGCAGGGTCTCCACCGGCCACGGTCGCCTGGTGGCCATGCTCCACAGCGCGACGCCGTCGAACAGCCCGGCCGCTTCCGGGAGGAGGTTGAGCACATGGCAATACCATCCCCCGGCGGATTGACCGGCGAGCGTGACACGGTCGGGGTCACCCCCGAAGGCGCCGATGTTGCGCTGCACCCAGCGCAGGGCGTGGAGGATGTCGCCGATCGCGAGCGGTGTCGGATCGCTGTCGGCATCCGGCGTCAGGTGTGCCAGGGCGCCGATCCGATAGTTCAGAGTCACCACGACCATGCCGGCCGCGGCGAGGGTCTCCCCCGAATACCACCGTGCGCTGCCCGCCCCCGTGGACCATGCGCCGCCGTGCAGGAACACGAGCACAGGCAGCTGCGCCGCGCCCCGCGGAGCCCACACGTTGAGGAAATAGGCATCCTCGGCGCGCGGGTTGTCCGCGAGCCCGCCGCCCATCGCCGCGTCCAGGCGACCCGGCAGCTGCGGAAAGGCCGGCACGTCGGTCAATCGGTCGACGCCCAGTTCGCCCTCGGCCGCCTCGGCCGGCGCGAAGCGTTCGACATGCCGGGCGAATCGCAGGCCGAGGCGGGCCTCGACCGGCGGGTTCGCGTCGGGGGTCGTCATGTCAGAGCTTGGTGGCGATGTATTCGGTGCCGAGCAGACCACAGCCGTGCACCTCATAGTTCACCGGCGCGGTGATCGTCGCGTGGCGCGTGCCGGTGTTGACGTCACGCCAGAGCTTGCCGAGCGGGCTCCGCTCGGCGAACGCGGCGGTGCCGTGCAGCCACATCAGGTCGTTCATCGCGTCGGTGATCGAGTGGACGGCGTGCCCCAGACCACCGCGATAACGGGCCCGCAGCTCGCGCGGCATGGGCACCGCGCCCCGCGCGTACTGATCAATGGCATCAGCCGATCGCTCGAGCAGCAGCACCGCGCCGTCGATCTTGGCGCTGGCCGCCCCGATGCCATGACGGAAGGCGCCGGACTCGGCCTGGGTGGCATAGGTCGTGAAGGTCACACCGCGACTCGGCGCCTTGGAGCGCACGAAGTCCAGCGCCGCCTGCGTCGCGCCGACCGAGGGGGCCGCGATCGTGGTCGCCATCGACAGATGGGGGGTCTGGTGGCGAGCAAAACCCTCATTCGGGTCCGCTTCGAACTCCGGGCCGAGCATCCGCTCGAAGGGGATCAACTGGTCCTCGGGAATCCAGACATCATCGACCACGATGGTGTTGGAGCCGGTGCCCCGCATGCCAAGGACATACCACGTGTCCTCGACCGAATATTGCTCCCGGGACAGCAGCGCGAAGCCGACGCCGGTCGAGGTCCCGTCGGCTTCCTCGGTGTTGATGATGTTGACGGTCCACTCCGAGTGCATCACATTGGAGCCGAACGGCCACTTGCCCGAGATGCGCCACCCGTCGCCCTCGCGGACGGCTTTGCCGGAGGGGCTGGCGAAGACCGAGGCCATGCCCATCGACGGCGCGGCGTCCCCCCACACCCGGTCGAGAACCGCATCGGAGAAACGGTTGGCCAGCATGACCGAGCCATTGGTGATGACCGTGACCCAGCCGGCTGACGGGCAGTAGTAGCCGAGGGTCCGCGCGACCTCGAACAGCATCCGGGCGCCGCCCTCGAAACCGCCGTACCGCTGCATCGTGGAAATCTGCCAGGCGCCGGTTTCCTTGATGGCCTCGATCGCATGATCGGCCATCACGCGCTTCTCGTCGGCGATGACGGACTGCTCGCGGAGCATCGGGCCGATCTCGTGGATCTTGTCGATGATCTTGGCCGTGATGTCGTTGGCGGGATCGATCCACGTGGTGCTGGGAGTGTTGGCCAGGTCGACGCTGACGGTCATGGTGGTGGTCCTTTCGGGCGGGTTGGCGCAGGTGGCTCAGTCGGGGATGGCGGCGGTGACCTCGGCGAGGTCCATGTATTCGCGGCAGGTCGTGATCAGTCCGTCTTCGACGCGCATGATGCAGGCGATGTCGAGGGCGAACTCGTGTCCGGTGACGGAGGTGGCGCTCTGACTGAACTCGGAGAGCACCTGATCCCCGTCGGCGAAGACGTTGGTCACTTCCATCGTGCGGGTCCCCGGGACGAAGGCGGCCCCGAGCATGGCGATGAGCTCGCCGAAGAAGCCGTCCGGGCCCCGGAAGGTGCGGGCACACGAATGGGTGCGGCCCATCACGCGCCAGTCGAGGTCGGGCGCCAGCAGCGCCTCGGCAGCCGGGCGGTCACCGACGATCTGAGCGGCCCAGAAGTCACGGACCACCTCGGCCGGGTCGGCGTGGGGGGCGGTCATCGAACCGGCTCCGTGCCGTTCGGGATGTCGGTGGGGAGCGTGCCGGGCGGGGCCATGAGCGTGACTCCATGCTTCTTGGCCGCGGCGTGCAGCCGTGCCTCGCGCTCCGGGGTCATCGTGAAGTCCAGGTCGGCGCCCGGGTGGGTCGCCGGCTCGCTGGCCTCGCGGACGAACCCCTCGAACTTGGCCGGACTGGTGAGCACGAAATATTCGGTCTCGATGCCCGCCTCGGAGCGGAACGTGTGGGGCAGGTCCTTGGGGAGGACGATGCAGTCGCCGGGCCCCAGCGTCACCTCTTGGTCGGCGGCCCAGAAGATCATCCGGCCCTTGGTGATGATCATGATCTCGTCTTCGCCCTCGTGCTCGTGCAACGGCGGCTGGGCTCCCGGGATCGCCACGTGGTGATAGAGCATGATCCGGCCATCGGTCATCTCGTCGGTGAGCATGAACTCCACCCGGCCGCCCAGGAACCAGACCGCCTCGCGCTCGTCGGCGCGCGTGTAGCGCAGTCGGTCCTTCGGATTGATCTTGTCGGTCATCACTGCCCTCTCGACATCGTCGTCGGCCGGGGTTCGGGGCCCCGCGACCAGTGGCCAAGACGCTAAACGGACCCACCGACGATGTCTGCAGCGCAGCGTGAAGTCCGCGGGATTCGGCTGGAACACCGCAGGAATCGGACATCTGCTGCGACGAATCGGTTGTCGCGAGGAGAGCTGCCGACCTAGCATCGAAGGTGAGAGACCGTTGGGGGTTTGCAGTGGCGCACAACGAGGAGACCGCCGATTATCTCGCCCTGCGCTCACGTCCGCTGTTCACCGGCGACGACCCCCGCGCCCTGCACAAGGCAATCAGCGACGTCACGGCGAACAAGCATCGGATGCTCATGGACCCCGCGGCCGGGCTGCGCGGTGAGGTCCACGGTCTGCTGCTCGGCCGGATCGGGCTGGTGTCGATCCGCTATTCGACCCCGTTGACCGTCAATTCGCGCGCCACCGGTCGGCGGGTGCTGGCCGTGATCCCCCGAGCACCCATGGAGGTCGCCTCAGGTGGTCGACGGTGGGTCAGCGACCAGCCGTTCGTGATGGGCACCCACCACGGCACCGAGCTGTTGCCGGCCCCCGGCAAGGGCGCCTTGGTCGCTGCCGTCGACGCTGCCGAGTTGGAGCGTTCGATCGAAGTGGCGACGGGACGGCGGCTGCGGGGCCCTCTCCGCCTGACAGCAGAGCAGGGACCGATGTTGCTCGCAGCCCCCAGCATGGTGCGGTCGGCCTATTGGGAGGCCTGTCGCGGCATCGAGCTGTCGGGCTCCGCTGAGTTCGGCCGGCCAATGGCGGACTCACCGCTGCCAGGGCTGCTGGAGCAGCATTTGCTGTCCGCGATCGCCATCGGGGTCTCGCCGTTCTTGGTCGATGCCCTGGCCGATGGTGATGCCGCGGGTCCCGGCTATCTGGCCGCGGCCAAGGAGTTCGTCGACCAGCACCTGGCGACGGACCTGACCGTGGGGCGCATCGCCCGCGCCTGCGGCATCAGCGAGCGACAGCTGCACAGCGCCTTCCGGGACCACTTGGCGATCACACCGGCGCAGTTCATCCGCGAGCGTCGGCTCCGGGCGGCCCACCGGCTGCTCACAGATCCCGCCTTCGCGATGACCGGCACCGTGGGCCAGGCGGCCGCTCGCGTCGGTGTCCAACATCTCGGGCGCTTCGCGGGGATGTACGCCGAGCGCTATGACCAGCCACCCTCGGAGACGCTTGCGCAGACCCGCCGCAGCGGCCATGCCCGTTTGTTGGGTGACCTCAGCGCGTGACGACCGTCCCGAGCAGGGCACGTGCGACCCGACAGTCTCGCCTGACGGGGTGGCGCACGCGGCATCAGTAGGGTGTGCCCATGACTTCGCAGCACGATGACGCGGCCCGGCAGCAGGCCTGGGGCTGGGGATTGGTCTCCACCCATGACAACGGACAGGTCCTGGACACCTGGTTCCCGGCTCCGGCGCTGGGGGCTCCGGACGGAGCTCACGAACCCGCCGAGCTCGGCGCCGCCACCGGCCGTGACGACGCCCGGGGCGTGACCACCTCGGTCCGACTCGTCGAGATCGACCTGACCGCGCCACCGGCCGACGTGTCCGACGCCTATCTCCGGCTGCATCTGCTGAGCCACCGGCTGGTGCTGCCCAACACGATCAACCTCGACGGCCTGTTCGGCGTGCTCACCAACGTGGTCTGGACCTCCGCCGGTCCTTGCGCCATCGAGGGTTTCGAGGCGACCCGCCTGCGCCTGCGGACCCGGCAGGGCCAGGTGACCGTGTTCGGCATCGACAAATTCCCGCGCATGGTCGACTACGTGATCCCGTCGGGCGTGCGCATCGGCGACGCCGACCGCATCCGGCTCGGCGCCCACCTCGCGTCCGGCACGACCGTCATGCACGAGGGTTTCGTGAACTTCAACGCGGGCACGACCGGCACCTCGATGGTCGAGGGGCGAATCTCCCAGGGTGTGGTGGTCGGCAACGGTTCCGACATCGGCGGCGGCGCCTCCACGATGGGCACGCTGTCCGGTGGTGGCACGGAACGGGTGGCCATCGGCGAGCGCTGCCTCGTCGGCGCCAACGCCGGCATCGGCATCGCGCTCGGTGACGACTGCGTCGTCGAGGCAGGCCTCTATGTGACCGCCGGGACGAAGGTCAAGGTCAACGACGAGGTCGTCCGCGCCGCCGAGCTGTCCGGCCAGTCCGGGCTGCTGTTCCGGCGCAACTCCCTGACCGGCGAGGTCGAGGTCCGCGGTCGAGAGGGCCGCACCGTCGAGCTCAACGACGCACTGCACTCCCACTGAGATCCGCAAAGCCCCGCGGGGCGGGCCGTCGCGCCCTCGGCGTGGTCGCCGGGGCGGTGGTCCTGCTGCTCACCGTCGGTGTGATCGGGGTGGCCTGGCTGCGTGAGCAGCGGCAGATTCCGCCGCTGCCGTTCGAAGAACGCTGTGTCGCCACCGCACCCGGCGGGGAGGTCGTGCTCACCCTCGACCAGGCGCACTGGGTAGCGATTGTGGTCGGCGTGGGGGTCGAGCGCGACATCGGCGAGCACGGCGCGACCATCGCGATGGCCACCGTCTATCAGGAGACCGGGATCCGGAACCTCGACTACGGGGACCGTGACTCGGTCGGTCTGTTCCAGCAGCGCCCCTCCCAGGACTGGGGCACGCCGCAGCAGATCATGGATCCGTGGTATTCGAGTGCCCAGTTCTATGACGCTCTTGTCGAGGTGCCGGATTGGGAAAACGGCGATGTCAACGACATGGCCCAAGCCGTTCAGCGCAGCGGCCATCCGGAGGCCTATCGGAAACACGAGTCGAAGGCTCGGGTCCTCGCCCAGGTGTTCACGGGCGCGGTCCCGGCAGGTCTGTCGTGCTTCGACGAGCGGACGCGCCGAGGTGACGTGGAGACGTTCCGAGGCGACGTGCACCGCACGTTCGGCCGGCTGCCGTTGGAGATCGACGGTGCCACACTTCGCGTGCGGGCCACGTCGGCGGAGCATGCCCGAGCAGTTGCCGCCTATGCGGTGGCCAATGCCGGCCGGCTGGGCATCACCGGCGTGCAGAACGGTGGACAGTCCTGGCGCCCCGATCACCGCACGCTCCCGCGATGGACAGCCGGATCCGACACCCCCGAGGACAGCGTGGTGGTGACCTTCCGCTGACCTTCCGGTGCGGCTCAGGTCACGGCGTTCAGACGCTCGACCCCGGCGCGCACCCGCTCATCGGTCGCGGTCATCGCGATGCGGACGAATTCCCCGGAGGCCGGGCCATAGAAGTCGCCAGGAGCGACGAGAATGCCCAGCTCGGCGAGGAATGCAACGGAGTCCCGTCCCGATTCCCCACGCGTCGCCCACAGATACAGCCCCGCCTCGGAGTGGTGGATCGTGAAGCCCACCCGTTCCAGTGCCGGACGCAGGAGAGCCCTGCGGGCCGCATATCGCTCGCGCTGCACCTCCACGTGCTCCTGGTCGGCGAGCAGCGCCGTCATCACGTCCTGCATCGGCCCCGGCATCATGAATCCGGAGTGCTTGCGCACCTCGAGCAACTCGGCCAGGAGCGCCGGGTCGCCTGCGACGAAACCTGCGCGATAGCCGGCCAGATTCGATCGCTTGGACAGGGAGTGGGCGATGAGCAGGTTGTCGTGGGACCCGCCACAGATGTCGGGGTGCAGGATGGACTGCGGATCTGCCTCCCAACCGAATTCCAGATAGCACTCGTCGGCCGCCAGGATCGCGTCGTGGGCGCGCGCCCACTCGACCCACCCGCGCAGCAATTCGGGTGCCGCGACGGCCCCGGTCGGGTTGCTCGGCGAGTTGATCCACGCCATGGTCGCGGGCGGTGCCTGCGTGGGGTCGTCGCAGACGACCACCCGGCAGCGCGCGAGCTCACCGCCGACGGCATACGTCGGATAAGCGACCTCGGGGATCACGAGGGTGTCATCGGGACCGAGGCCCAGTTGATGCGGCAGGTCCGCGACGATCTCCTTGGTGCCGATCGCCGGCACCGCGACGACCGGCCGATCACCGGCCGCGGTCACCCCCGGATCCGCGACGCCGAGGCGCCCGGTGAGATAAGCGGCGATCGCGTCCTGCAGAGCCGGCGTACCCAATGTCGTGGGATAACCCGGCCACTCGGTGGCCGTCGCCAACGCACTCCGGCCGACCTCGGGAACGGGATCGACCGGAGTCCCGACGGACAGGTCCACCATCCCGCCCGGGTGCTCACCGGCGCGCTGCTTGGCGCCGGCGAGCGTGTCCCAGGGAAAGTCCGGAAGGGCGGAGGTGTGCGGCTTTCTCACGCCTCGTCGTGCTCCTGCGGCGGGAGCTCGGCGACGAGCGGATGATCGAACTCGATGGGTCCGTTCTCCTCGGTGTGCTTCTGCGCGCCACCGGGGCTGCCCAGCTTGTCGAAGAACTGCACGTTGACGTCGTAGTAGCTGGCCCACTCCTCGGGGACGTCGTCCTCGTAATAGATGGCCTCCACCGGGCAGACGGGCTCGCACGCACCGCAGTCGACGCACTCGTCGGGATGGATGTAAAGCATCCGAGCGCCCTCATAGATGCAGTCCACGGGGCACTCGTCGACGCAGGCGCGGTCCTTCAGGTCCACGCACGGCTGCGCGATGATATAGGTCACGGTCACTCCCTGAATGATTGGTGCGTCGGAGCCCGGGCAACTGTGTCCCGACGACGCAACCCTCAGACTAATGTCCTGTGACACCCGGAAGAAAAGGGCCCCGGCTGATGAGAACCGATCCGTTACAGAACCTCGACGGACTGCGGGTCGGGGTGCGGGTCTCGCTCCGTGTCGACACCGCCGACGGTGCAGCGGACCGGCTCGGTCTGGTCGTCGCGCTCGATGAGGACGACATCACTGTGGAGGACCGGGCCGGCCGGGTGCACGTGGTGGGGCGGGCGGACGTACGCCTCGCCAAGCTGGTCCCCACCGTCGCCAGGGGGCGCAACCCACGGCACGCGGCACCGGAGGTCCTGCGGGCGATGGCGGCGGACCCGAGGCTGGCGACACCTCCGGAGGCCGACTGCTGGGTGGCGCGGCTGTCCGACCTCGTCGATCATCTCGATGACAGTGGCGTCACGCCACTGCCCGGGACGACAGACACCCGGACCGGTGCCGCGCGAGCCGAGTCACGCGGCTTGGTCAACGGAGAATGGGCGGCGTTCCACCTGGTCGAGGCCGACTCGCTGGAGCCCTTGGCCGCGTGGGCGGCGCGCCGCAACGCACGCAACGCCGTGCTGACCAGTCCCCTGCCCGACCATGTGCTCGAGGCAGTGGGTCTGGCACGCTTGGGGTCATGAACCGGCTCAGCCGGTGCACCGGATCTCGTCGGTGGCGTTGTATTTCCACGACTTGTCCTCACGCTTCACGACCTGCCCGTTCACCTTGAAGAGCCGGTAGTAGCTCGCTGTGAAACCAGGAGAGGCCGACTGCGGGTTGCAGTCCGCGCTGTTGTCGGTGATCGTGCGGCCGTTATAGAAGCTGCTCTTTCGAGGTTCGGGCGACTCGATGTCCCACTTCTTGGTGCCCCAGATCTTCACGGTGATCGACCCTCGGCCACCCGGTGCCGACTTGTTGGTGTAGCTCTGGATATAGATCGCGTTGTCCGTCGTGTTCCGGAACTTCACATCGATGGACCCGGAATAGATCGTGGACTCGCGCCCCGCCGGATAACGGTCGAAATACATCGTGTGGGGCTGGTGCTGCACATCCTCGAGCCCTGCGAACCAGCCGGCGTTGAACACGGTGGTCGCGGACTGGGAGATGCCACCGGCGTTCTCGCGCTTGAGCCTGGCACCGGACACAACCCAGCCGTCGACATAGCCGGCGGCACTCGTGCGCGGGCCGAGAGTCCGGTCGAGAGAGAACACCTCGCCGACGGGGACCGTGGTGCCGTTGATCTTGGTCGCGGCCAGCGTGAGGTTGGTGTTGCGATAGGCAGCGTGGGGATAGTAGGTCGTGAACTCGCCGATGACCTGCTTCGGCTTCTGTGCCTCCGCCATCTCGGTCGTGAACTTGGCCTTGCTCTGAACGAGCTCTGCGGTCACGGCGCGCTCCGGCAGGAGAAGGGCGGGCATCACGACCTTCTCGAAGTTCTCCTTGGTCAGCTCTGCCCCATCGACCGAAGGGATCACCGACGGGCTGCCGCCCTCGAAGGAATAGCGGGCGTTGCGCGCCTGCTTCAGGTCGAGCTTCTTGATGGCCGGCTGGGCATTGTCGAAGAGCTTGGCCGGATCGGCCTTGCCGACCACCTTGCCCTCCTCCACGACGAACGCGGACGCGTTGCCGATCATCGCCGGGGTGATCTCGAAGACACCCTGACCGGTGTCCACCTTGATCGGGCCCTGCAGCGCAGGCTTCGCATAGTCCTCGACGGCCTGATCGATCTTGGCGTCCGTGATGATCGGATCGATGCGGCGCACCTCACCCGTCACTGCGGTGGTGTCGGGGAAGGCCCGCCGCAGGGCTGCGACGAGGTCCTCCTGCTGCAGTTCGACGGCCTGTTCACCGGGGGTGCGCTTGATCTCGGCGTCCTCGAATTCGGCGGTCGCATCGACGGCCACCTTGTTGGTCTCGCTGGCGATCGCGCCAACGGCCTCGGTCAGCTTGTTGTCGTCCACCTGCACGACCGGATCGATCGGCCCGCCGCCCGTCAACACCCGCCAGATGTGAGCGGGCGCGAGGCTCTTGCCGACCCCGCCCGCCTGGACCGTGGCGGGGATGTCGACGGTCAACCCGGAGTCCGTCGGCCGCAACTCGTGGGTGGCGTCCTCGATCGTGACCGTGATGGGTTCGGCGACGCGCGGAGCGTACTCCGCACCAAGCTTCGCCTCGGCCTCTGCCGTGCTGAGCCCGCCGATCTCGACCCCGGCCACCGACGCGTTGCGCGGCAGGCGGTCGCCGGCGAGCACATAGCCCGCGGCATACGCACCACCCAGGAGGACCACGAGCAGCAGACCCACCAGCAGGACGACTCTCCCGGCGCGCCCACGGCGCTCGGTCGGCTGGGCCTCACTCTCCGGCTCGATGGTCGCCGGACGCTCCGTGAGGGATTCCGCGCGCGTGGCATCGGCGGCCGCAGGCTGGGCCGGCTCGGGAGCCGCAGGCTGGGCGGGCTGGGGAACTGTCGGCTCGTCGCTCAAGGCTGGCACCCTCGATGAAGATTGAATGGACGCAGAAACTCCTGAGATAGTACGTGAGATCAGCCACCGGCACCTGTCGTCAGGTCGTGCAGCGGAACGCTTCAGAGGTGCGTGCGCAGATCCAGGAAGCCACCCCGGAAATAGGTCAGCGGGGTGGCCATCTCCTCGCCCCGGACCTCGGCCCCCAGGACAGCCCCCAACACGATCGTGTGATCGCCTGCGGGCATCGCTTCGACGGTCCGGCACTCGAGCCAGGCCAGCGCCCCCTCGACCAGCGGCGCCCCGGTGTGCGTCGAGATGCGATAGGGCACTGTCTCGAACTGCCGGTCGCGATCGCGGGCCGAGTTGGCGAAGTGTCGGGCGATCTCACCCTGTCCTGTTGCCAGCACCGACACGGCCCAGGTCTCGACCGCGAGGAAGTTCTCGTGGAAGCGCCCTTTCTGGGAGGCCGACACCATCACCAGCGGCGGGTCCAGTGAGATCGATGTGAACGAGTTGCAGGTCATCGCATAGTGCACGCCGGCGCGGGTGCAACTGATGATCGTCACCCCGGTGGCGAAGTTCGCCATGGCCCGCCGCAGCCCCTGAGCCGCGGCATCGCGCTCGACCAGGTCATCCCTCAGGTCGTCCGATCCCATCACGCACCACCTGCACCCGTCATGTCCGCCGGACCGCCAGGAGATCGAGCGTGCCCGAGGGTGTCAGGCGCACGCCCGTGATCCGATTGGAATAGCCATAGGGCGTCGAGGCGAACCAGAGCGGCACCGAGGGCGGGTCATCCTGCAGCAGCAGTTCGGCCTCTCTGTACGCCGCATTGGCGCTGGTCTGACTCGTCGCTTCGAGCGCGGCTTCGAGCCGGGCATCGAAGGCCGCGTTGGCGTAACCGACGAGGTTGAGCCGCGAGTCGCTGCGGAACTGGCGCAGGGACGCCTCCGCGGACGGATAGATCGCCGTCCAGCCCTGCCGCACGGCGCCGGTCAGTTCCTTCTTCTGTGCGGCCTGGAGGACCGCCTCCTGGCTGGGCAGCAGGTTGACTTGGCAATCGAGATCAAGCGCGTTCTTCAACTGATTGCACAGCGCGTCCGCCCACTGCTTGTGGCCGCCGTCCGCGTTCACGGTGACGACGAATTCACCCGCATATCCCCCGCCCTCACGGAACAGCGTCCGTGCCCGGCTGAGGTCATAGGTGCAGAGCTCGCCGCAGGCGTCAGCCCGATAGCCCGGCACCGCGGGCGAGACCCAGCTGGTCGCCCGAACCCGCGTACCCGCGAAGACCTGGCGGGCCAGCGCCTCCCGGTCGATCGCCATCGAGATCGCCTGGCGCACGCGCGGATCGGCAAGCAACGGGTCGGTGGCGACGAAGTTGAGCTCCTGCAGCGTTTGGGTGTCGCGGAAGCCGGACCGGCCGCCCAGATCCTCCTGCCAGACGTCGTCGACCAACACGTCGGTCGGGATGACGTCGGTGAAGTCCAGGTTGTTGGCGACGACGTCGTTGTAGGCCCGGAAGACGTCGAGATCGCGCGCGGGGTCGTCGTACTTCTTCAACCGCACCGTCGCGACCTTCGGCGCCGGATCGCCCGTGTAGCCGTCGAAGGCCGCGAGGGTGATCTCGGTGTTGGTGTTCGTGTCCACCCGGAACGGCCCGGTCCCGACCGGCAGCCGGCCGAAGGCGTCCTTCCCCTCGTCCTCGGCGAAGAACGCGTCGGGCAGCGGGCTGAAGACCGGATGCCCGAGTCGGGCCTGGAGGTCCACGATCGGACGGACGGTGGTGATCGTGAACGTGTAGTCATCGACGACCGACAGGCCGGACAGTCGCGTCGGCCGATCGTCCTTCGAACAGGGCCCAGTGACCGGACAGTTCATCTCGGACCCGCCCTCGATGAGGGTGAACCAGGTCTGGGCGGGCATGTTGTTGGGACCGTACGCCGCCCAATTCCACGCGGACACGAAGTTGCGGGCGCGCACCTCGGTGCCGTCATGGAAGTGCCGGTCGCGAGCGAGGCGCACCGTGAAGTGCTGTGAGTCCTGCGTCTCGATCGCGGTGGCGAGGTCCAGCACCGGCTGCCCGTCTGCGGGATTGGGTCGCACGAGCCGGCCGTTGATGGCGTCCACCACCTCGAGCCCGCACGGGCCCAACGTCGCCGCGGGCAGCAAGGGCCGCTCGGGCGTGCAGCCCCGGATCAGGATCTCACCCTGCGGCGCTGCGGGCTGGGGAACGAGCGGGGGCACCGGCGGGACGTCGGTCTTGGTGCACCCGCCCAGCAGCAGAGCCAGCACGGCCATCCCTGCGAGCACACGCCTCATCCGCTCCCCCTTCGGTCGGCGGCCATCCTATGCGTTGCGGGCGACCCGACGACCTGCGGTGCGTCAGCCGAGCACCTGGCGCGGCTCCGCGAAATGGCAGGCGGACGTGTGCTCGCTGACCCCGTCCGGACGCTCGACGAGCAGCGGCTCCTCCGTCTTGCAGATGTCCTGAGCCTTCCAGCAGCGTGTGTGGAAGCGGCAACCCTTCGGCGGGTTGGCGGGGCTCGGAACGTCACCCGTGAGGACGATCTGGTCGCGCTTGTCGCGCAGCGTCGGGTCAGGCACGGGGACGGCCGAGAGCAGCGCCTGCGTGTACGGGTGCGTCGGGTGCGAATAGATCTGGTCCTCGTCGCCGAGTTCGACGAGCTTGCCGAGATACATCACCCCCACCCGGTCGGAGATGTGGCGGACGACGGACAGGTCGTGCGCGATGAAGACGTACGCGAGGCCCAGCTCGTTCTGCAGTTCCTCGAGCAGGTTCACCACCTGCGCCTGCACCGACACATCGAGCGCGGACACCGGTTCGTCGCAGATCAGCACCTTCGGGTTCAGAGCGATCCCGCGGGCGATGCCGATGCGCTGACGCTGGCCGCCGGAGAACTGGTGCGGATAGCGATTGATGTGTTCGGGGTTCAACCCGACGAGGTCGAGGAGTTCCTGCACCCGCTTGCGGCGGCCGGCCTTCGGCACGGCATCGGGATGGATGTCGAACGGTTCGCCAATGATGTCGCCGACGGTCATGCGGGGGTTCAGCGAGGTGTACGGGTCCTGGAAGACGATCTGAATGTCCCGACGGAGCTTGCGCATGGCGTTGCCCCGCTGGGAGTACATGTCCACACCGTTGAAGGTCGTCCGCCCGGAGGTCGGGTCCTCCAGCCGCATGAGGAGGCGGCCCAGCGTGGACTTGCCGCAGCCGGACTCCCCCACGATGCCGAGGGTCTCGCCCTTGAAGAGCTCGAACGACACGCCGTCCACGGCCTTCACGTGACCGACCGTGCGGCGCAGGACGCCCTTCTTGATCGGATAGTGCTTGACGAGGTCCTCCGCCTTGAGGATGACCTCCCTGTTGCGTACGCCGGTCCCGGCGGCACTCGAGCCGGTCGCTCGGGAGTCGGTCGGCGGGGTCTCAGAGCTCATCGTTCAACACCTCTTTCGCGAAGTGACACGCGCTCGTGCGCCCACCGAGATCGAGCAGCGGCGGGGGCGGATCCTGGCGGCAGATGTCCTGGGCGTACTTGCAGCGGGGATGGAAGGCGCAGCCCTTGGGGATCCGCGTCAGGTTCGGCGGCAGGCCTCCGATCGCCGAGAGCGTCTGGCCCTTCTGGTCCAGGCGGGGGATCGAGTCGAGCAAGCCCTCGGTGTAGGGGTGGGCCGGGTTGGCGTACAGATTGAACACGTCGGCGCCTTCGACGAGGCGGCCTGCGTACATCACTGCGATCCGGTCCGCGACATCGGCGACGACACCCAAGTCATGCGTGATGAGGATGAGCCCCATCTTGCGCTCCTCCTGCAGATCGGCGAGGAGCTCCATGATCTGAGCCTGCACGGTGACATCGAGCGCGGTGGTCGGTTCGTCAGCGATCAGGACGGCCGGGTCGAGCGCGATCGCCATCGCGATCATGATGCGCTGGCGCATGCCGCCGGAGAACTGGTGCGGGTAAGCCTTCACTCGTTCCCGGGCCGCCGGGATCTTCACGCGCTCCATGAGGCGCACAGCCTCGTCGAGCGCGTCGGACTTGCTCAGCCCGCGGTGCACCCGGAACATCTCCGCGATCTGCCAGCCGACGGGGAACACCGGATTGAGCGCGGACAGGGCGTCCTGGAAGATCATCGCGATCTCAGCGCCACGGGTCTTCTCACGCAGCTTGCGGGGCATCTTCAGCAGATCGTCACCGCAGTATTTGACCTTGCCGCCGGTCACGAATCCCGGCGGGGTGTCGAGAATGCCGAGGATGGCCTGGGCGGTGACGGACTTGCCGGAGCCGGACTCGCCGAGGATCGCCAGAGTCTCGCCCTCATCGAGGGTGAAGGACACCCCGTTGATGGCTTTCGCGACTCCGTCCCGCGTGCGGAACTCGACGTGCAGGTCCTCCACGTCGAGCAGCCGTCCGTTCGTCGGGGTCCAGCGACGCTCGTGCTCGTGACGGCTGCCAGGCTTCCCGTTGCTCAGTTCTTCCACTTGGGTCACGTCGGCTCCTCAGCGGGACTTGGGGTCGAAGGCGTCGCGGACGGCATCACCGAGCATGATGAAGGCCAGCACGGTCACGGACAGGAACAGGCTGGGGAACAGCAGCATGTGGGGAGCGGCCCGGAGCATGCCGAGGGCAGAAGCGTCCGAGATCATGACACCCCAGGACACGGTCGGCGGCTGGAGGCCGATGCCCAGGAAGGACAGGGTCGCCTCGACGGCGATGAAGACGCCGAGGTCGATCGTCCCGACGACGATCACGGGCGCGAACGCGTTGGGCAGCACGTGCCCGCTGATGATCCGGCCGGGGCTGGCGCCGAGCGCCCGCGCCGCCTGGACATAGTCCTGTGGCTTCACCTGCAGCACCGACGCTCGCATGATGCGGGCGATGCGGGGCCAGCCGAGGATGCCCAGAGCGATGACGACCTTGCCCACGACCAGCAGATAAGGCGTCGTGTAGTCCGACGGGAAGGTGTAGAGGATCAGGATGCCGCCCAGCAGCAGCGGGATGGCGAAGAAGATGTCGCCGATGCGGGACAGGATGGCGTCGACGACCTTGCCATAGAACCCGGCGAAGATGCCGACAATCCCGCCGATCAGCAGCACGGCCACGGTGGCGAGAGTGCCGACGAGGATCGATGCGCGGGCGCCATAGATCGTGCGGGAATAGACGTCGAAGCCCTGGCCGTCGCGACCGAACCACGCGGTCGGGCCAGGCGCCTCGCGGATCCTGGACTGATCGGCGACGTAGGGGTCGGGACTCGGCGACCAGAACGTGAACAGCTGCGGCGCGATCGCCATCGTCACCATGATCACGATGAGGACCGAGGAGATCCAGAAGATCGGCTGCCGGCGCAGTTTCTCCCAGGCGTCCGAACCGAGCGAGCGGGCCTTCTCCGACGTCGGCTCGCCGCCGGTGGGGACGGTGCCCTCGGGGGCGACGTCGGACACAGAGCGTTCAGTCATGGGAGATCCTCGGGTCGAGCACGCCGTAGAGGAGGTCGACGAGCAGGCTCATGAACAGATAGACCAGCACCAGGAGCGTGACGGTGGCGACGATCGCCCCACCGTCCTTGGTGTTGATGGAATGCCAGATATAACCGCCGATGCCCTGGACGTTGAAGATGCGCTCCGTCACGATCGCGCCACCCATCAGCGCGCCGAGATCGAAGCCGATAAAGGTGACGACCGGAATCATCGAGTTGCGCAGGGTGTGCAGGCCGACCGTGCGGCGCCAGGTCAGGCCCTTGGCCTTGGCGGTGCGGACATAGTCGGCGCCCAGGTTCTCGACCAGCGAGTTCCGGGTGAGCCTGGCTATGTAGGCCATGGAGAGAGTGCCCAACACTATGCCGGGCAATATGAGCTGCTCCCAGGTGCCGGCTGTTGCCGTTGGTGGGAACCAGGCGAGGCGTACGCCGAAGACCAGCTGGGCGACCGAGCCGAGCACGAAGCTCGGAATCGAGATGATGGCCAGGGTGCTGATGAAGACCAGGCTGTCGAGGAAGCCGCCCTTCCGCAGACCCGCGAGCACGCCGGCGGCGATGCCGATCACGGCTTCGACGACCAACGCGATGAGCGCGAGCTTCAGCGTGATGGGCCAGCGGGTCAGGAGCTCGTCGCCGATCGACACTCCGTTGAAGCTGGTCCCCAGATCACCGCTGAAGATCTTGCCCATATAGAGGAAGTACTGCACCAGGAGAGGCTTGTCGAGGTTGTATTCCTCGTTGAACCGGGCGACGTAGGCGTCCGGACACGGTCGCTCGCCGCAGCGACCGACCGTGGGATCCCCGAGGGAATAGACCATGGCATAGATCAGGAACGTCGTCCCCAACAACACCGGGATCATCTGCAACAGCCGGCGGGCGATATAGGTCGCCATTCAGATTCCTCTCCCCCGGGTCAGGCTGACCGGCCCGCCCCACACGGGACGGGCCGGTCATGCGTGAACCAATCAGACGTCAGTTCTTGGCCTTGATCGCGCTGAAGTCCAGCACGCCGAAGGCATTGATCTTGACGTCGGTGACGTTGTCGGACCAGCCCACCGTAGTGGTCGGGTACCAGAGC
The DNA here is from genome assembly GCF_050880385.1 of Ammonicoccus luteus. Taxonomy (NCBI): domain Bacteria; kingdom Bacillati; phylum Actinomycetota; class Actinomycetes; order Propionibacteriales; family Propionibacteriaceae; genus Ammonicoccus; species Ammonicoccus luteus. The sequence continues at coordinate 194,646 of NZ_JBNZCI010000003.1, read as the reverse complement.
GGCGTCGTCGGGAGGTCCTGGCCGAGCATCTGCTCCGCCTCCTGATAGAGCTTGTTCGCTTCGTCCTCGCTGTCCGCGGCGGCAGCCTCGGCGAGCTTGGCGTTGAAGTCGGGGTTGTCATACTTCGACCAGTTCGAGTCCGCGCCGGTGGCGTAGATCGGACCGAGGAAGTTCTCGATGGACGGGTAGTCCATCTGCCAACCGGTGCGGAACATACCCTTCAGCTCGCCCGCGTCGATCTGCTTGTTGAACGTGGCGAAGTCCGGGGTCAGCTGGACGATGCACTCGGCGCCGACCGCGTTCTTGATCGAGTTGCAGACGGCCTCGGCCCACTCGCGGTGCGCGCCGTCGCCGTTCACGGTCAGGGTCAGGGGACCGTCGTAGCCGCCGGACTCCTCATAGAGGGCCTTGGCCTTCTCTGCGTCGAAGGTGCAGTATTCACCGCAGGCGGAGTCGGTGGCGCCGTCGACGACCGACGGAGCCCAGCCCTTGGCCGGGATGACCGAGCCGTGCATGATGTCCTTCGCGATCAGATCGCGGTTGATGGCCATCGACAGGGCCTGGCGCAACTGCAGGTTCTCCTTGAGCTGCTCGTCGTTCGGGGAGAACACGATGCCCGCGAAGCGCCCCGAGGCCCGGTTGAGGTTGCGGTCGGTCAGGTCGGACTTGTAGGCCTCGCCGATCATCTGATCGGACGGGATCTCATTGGTGTAGTCGAGGTTGTTCGCGACGACGTCGGTATAGGCCGCTGCGGGCTCGGTGTAGACGCGGAACGTGAGCTTGTCGACGTTGGCCGCGTACTCACCCGAATAGTCCGCGAACTTCGTGAGGACGGTGTTCTGGGTGTCCTTGGACTCGATCTGGAACGGGCCCGCGCCGATCGGCTTGTCCTCGAACGCCTTCGGGTCCGCGAAGAACGAGTCGGGCATGGGCGCGAACGCCGAATAGCCCAGGCGCACCGGCAGGTTGGAGACCTTCTCGGTGGTCTTGATGGTGAAGGTGTAGTCGTCCACGACAGCCAGGCCGCTCATGGTCTCACCGGTCGCACCCTCGGCGGAGATCTCCTCCGCGCCCTCGATGGCCGACATGAAGTAGGAGCCCGCCTGGCCGTTCTTGGCGGCCGCGGTGTAGTTCCAGGCGTCAACGAAGTTCTTCGCCTTGACCTCGGTGCCGTCGTGGAACTTGTAGCCCTGCTTGAGCTTCACGGTGAAGTTCTGGTTGTCGTCGGACTCGATCGACTCGGCGATGTCCATCTCCGGGTCGGCGGTCTCGGTGTTGTAGTGGACCAGCTTGGCCGTGAACGCATCGACGATGTCGCCACCACAGGTCTCACTGGTGTTGCCCGGAACCAAGGGGTTCTCCGGGGTGCAGCCCTTGATGACGACTTCGCCGCCGCCACTTTCGCCGGCCTGACCACCGGCCTGGTTGCCCTGGGTGCCGCCACCCCCACCACACGCGCTCAGTGCCAACATTGCAATGCCGGCAGTGGCGGTGGCAATCATCAAGCGAGAGCGTCCTCGCATCGGTCCTCCTCGACGGATGGATGCGCCCGGCTCGGGCGCACAATATTGCCTCCGTTCTAAGACATCTGACCCCCGCTGACAACCTTTGGAACGAAGCGCAACCGATTTGTGACCTGCGAGTAACAAACCGCTGGTCAGGCGTGCTGGTGCGCGGCCGGCCTCACCCGCGGTCGCCGCAGGCGTGTCGCGGGCCGTGGCCGAACTTCTCGACCGACTCGACGGCCCGCCGCAGCAGATCCGTCGCCTCGAGCAGGGGACGCCGCACACCGGGCGCGAGATCTCCGCTGGCGAGGAGTTCTTCCGCCAGTTCGAGGGTGGTGCGGCTGTTGGCTGCCGCAGGGAATGCCCGCAGCACGACCTGGCCGAGCGCCCAGCCGCTGCGGAACGCCGCCGTCGCATTGATCTCCCGGAAGAAGCGCTGCACGAACTCCTCGGTGAGCTCGCTCTGTTCCGGAAGGAAGAAGCCCTCGGCGATCGCGTACACCTCATAAGCGCTCAGATCGCTCGGATTCATCAGTTGCTGAAAGGCCTCCGCCTTGGCCTCCGGGTCGGGCAATGCGGCGAGGGCCCGCACCCGATGGATGCGACCGGCGGTGGAGCGGTCCAGCTCGTACGCCTGATCGATGAGTGCCCGGTTCCCGTTGATGCTGGCGAGCCGGGTGGTTGCGCGCCAGCGGAGTTCGGCGTCGAGTTCCCGACCGGCGGGCAGGCTGGTTCCGTCGAGCCAGCCCTGCAGGGCGTCCTGATCATCGGTGCAGCCCATCAGCGCCCGCCAGGCCGAGAGCTGAAGATCGGAGCCGGCCTGGGCGGCGGCCAGGATCGTCAGCGCCGCATCGGCCAGGTGACATAGTCGCCGCTGCCGATCCGCCGGCAGCGCATAAGGCCCCGCCAACGCAGCCTGGCCCCAGTCGAGCAGTGCCCGGGCAATCAGGTCCTCTGGTTCGGACGGCAATTGGTCGCACAGCGTCGCCAGGGCGATCTCTGGATCCAGCTCGGCCGAACGCACCTGATCCCGGACACTGTTCCACAGCACCACCCGGGTCAGCGGGTCGGCGAGCTTCGAGATCCCGGGCCACTGCTCGACCGGCCGGTCGGCGCGGATGCGGGCCCACGTCTCATCCGCGGCATCAGGCACGAGCAGAGCCGCCGGGGGCAGCCCGTCGAGCGCCCACTCCCCCACGGCCGGGACCGTGCCCGTGCGGCGTTCCAGCTCCACGCCGTCCCGCGCGTACGCCGCCAACCGGACCGCATGCACCCGGTCACCGCCCGCAGCACCCGGGATGCGCCGCACCCGCGCCCCCTCCGCCAGCGACTCCACGGTGATGGTGTCCATGCCCGCGGTCTGCAGCCATGCCTCCGACCAAGGCCCCAGGTCACCTGCCCCGGCACGTTCGAGTGCGGCCCTCAGGTCGCTGAACTCGGCGTTGCCGAACCGGTGTCGATCGAAATAGTCGCGGAGTCCAGCGTTGAACACATCGGGGCCGATATTCGCGACGAGTTGTTTGAGCACGCCGGCGCCCTTGGCGTACGAGATGCCGTCGAACTGCGCCAACGCCTCCTCGGTGTCCTGGGCACCGTTGCCGGCGATCGGATGCGTGGTCGGCCCCTGATCGGCGATCGCGCCCCAGTCCTTGCGGTTCAAGGCGAAGTCGACCCACAGCGGATAGGGGGTGTGCTCGGCGCAGACGGCATGGGCCACGAATTCCGCAAAGGACTCGTTCAGCCACAGGTCGTCCCACCAACGCATGGTCACCAGATCGCCGAACCACTGGTGCGCCAGCTCGTGCACGACCGTCCCGGCACGGGCCGCACGCTCGGCGCGGGTGGCGGCGCCGCGGAAGAGGTACGCATCCCGAAACGTCACGCACCCCGGGTTCTCCATCGCGCCCGCATTGAAGTCGGGCACGAACACCTGGTGATAGTCGCCGAACGCATATCGCAGGCCGAACATCTCGTGGAACGCGTCGAACGCCTGCTTGGTCACAGCCAACACGTCATCGGCCTCCGCAGCGAGCTCTGCGGCGAGAGAAGCCCGGGCGTGCACGCCCAAGTGGATCCCATCGTGCTCATCGAAGGTGGACGCATAGGGACCGGCGACCACCGTCACGAAATACGACGCCAGCGGCGGCGTCTCGACGCTCTCCCACTCTCCGGGCTCGACCTCGGTGAACCGGCCGTTGCCGAGCACGGTCCAGTCCAGCGGGGTGTGCACGCGCATGACGTAGGGAGCCTTGAGGTCCGGCTGATCGAAAGAGGCGAACCACCGTGGACCCGCGTCGAGGAACGACATCGCATAGAGATAGGCCCGCTCGTCAGCGGGGTCGACGTGGCGGTGGAGGCCCTCCCCGTCATTCGAATAGGCCATCTCCCCGCTGAGGACGAGAACGTTGTCGGCGGCGGGCAGGATTGGCAGCCGACCGTCGACCAGGAGGTCCGGGTCCAGCGGGGCGCCGTTGAGTTCGGCCCGCAGCAGACGAGTCGGATGAAAGTCGACGAACGTCTGTTCACCGGGCAAGGCATCGGTGAACTCGATCGTCGTGGTCGACGTGAACGAGTCGGTGGTTCGGACGTCGAGATCCACGGAAACCCGACGGACGCGGAGGCGGTGAAACCGTGCACTCGCCTCAGCCCGAGTGAGCGGCGGCATGCCTGAACGCTAGTGCAACCCGACGCCCCCAGCAGCAAGGGCTGTCGGACGCGCTCTTTAGAGTGGGGGCATGCGCTTCGGACTCTTCATTCCCCAGGGCTGGCGATTCGACCTCGTCGGCGTCCGACCGGCCGATCAGTGGCCCACGATGAAGGCCCTGGCCCAGCGACTCGACCGCGGCTCCGCCTGGTCGTCGTTGTGGGTGTATGACCATTTTCACACCACGCCGAAGCCGAGCGAGGAGGCCACCCACGAGGCTTGGACGCTGATGGCGGGTCTCGGTGCGGTGACCGAACGCATTCGACTCGGCCAGATGTGCACCTGCATGGCCTATCGCCCGCCGGCCTATTTGGCCAAGGTCGCGGCCACCACCGATCACATCAGCGGCGGGCGGCTGGAGATGGGGATCGGTGGGGGGTGGTATGAGCATGAGTGGCGCGCCTACGGCTATGGCTTCCCCCGGCCCGGCGTCCGTCTGGGAATGCTCGACGAAGGCGTGCAGATCTTCAAGCGAGCCTGGGAGACGGGGTCGGTGACCTTCGACGGCAAGCACTATCAGGTGGACGGCGCCCTCGTGCATCCCCGGCCCCTGCAGGAGCCCCGCATTCCGCTGTGGATCGCCGGCGGCGGCGAGAAGGTGACGCTGAGGATCGCAGCGAAGCACGCGGATTACACCAATTTCGACGGCACGCCCGAGGGCTTCACCCGCAAGTCGGAGATCCTCCGGGAGCACTGCCGCGAGGTCGGCACCGATTTCGACCGAATCGTGCGTTCGGCGAACTACAACACGTTCATCGGCCGTGACGACAAGGAAGTGGCTGACCGCCGTGCGGCATACATCGATCGGGTGCGACCGCACCTCAGCGAGTCCCAGCTCAAGGGCCAACTCGGCTCGTTCGACGGTCTGCCCGGGACGGGCACCCCGGAGCAGATCGTCGAAAACCTGCGGGCGCTGAAGAAGTTGGGGATGACGTACGCGATCATCTACATGCCCGACCTCGCCTACGACACCTCCGGTCTTGAGCTCTTCGAGCAGGAGGTCATCCCGGCGCTCGCGGACTGACAGCCGCGACGGTCATTCCGCGAGCGCGGTGTTCCGTTGCTCCGGCAACGTGAACGCGGCAACCGCACCGATCGCGAACGCGACCGCGAAGGTCGTGAACACGAGCCAGTTCGAACCGCCGCCCCAGGCGATGAGGACGGGCACGAGCAGCGGGGCAACGATGGAAGCAATGCGACCGAACGCCGCTGCTGCCCCGGTCCCCTTGCCGCGGGCTGCCGTCGGATAGAGCTCCGGACCGATCGCATAGAGGGCGCCCCACGCACCGAGGTTGAAGAACGACAGCGCACAGCCGGCGGCGATGATCTGTCCGGGCGTGCCCGCCATGCCCAGCAGCCCCGCGGCGACAGCGGACCCGACCAGGAACGAGGCCAGCGTGGGGCGGCGACCCCACTTCTCAATGAGATAGGCCGCTGCCGCATAGCCCGGCAACTGCGCGAGCGTGATGATCAGGGTGTATTCGAAAGACTTCACCAGGGTGAATCCCTGCCGGTGCAGCAGTGACGGGAGCCAGATGAACGCTCCGTAATAGGACAGGTTGATGCAGAACCAGACCACCCAGAGCGCAGCGGTGCGCGCCCGCAGCCCGCGGGACCAGATGGAGGGCGGCGCCTGCTCGACGTTCGGTGCGCTGTCGGGCGACGGGACCGGGGCGATGCCCGAGGGTTCCTCGAACTTGCGCACGGCGGCTTCCGCCTCGACCTCCCTGTCCTTGCTCTCCAGGAACCGCACCGATTCCGGGAGCCCGAACCGCACGACCAGTGCGTACAGCGTCGGGACAATGCCGACCGCGAGGGCCCAACGCCAGCCATTGTCGAGGTTCGGAATCATCAGATAACCGATGAGGGCCGCCATGATCCAGCCGAGCGCCCAGAAAGCCTCGAGCGCCACGACCACGCGGCCGCGGATGCGGCGTGGGGCGTATTCGCTGACAAGCGTCGACGCGACCGGAAGCTCCGCCCCCAGACCGATGCCGACGACGAAGCGCAGCGCCATCAACATCGCGACCCCGGTGGCGAGGGCGGACGCGCCGGTGGCGAGGCCGTAGATCAGGAGCGTGAGCGCAAAGACCTGGCGTCGACCGATCTTGTCGGCGAGCAGGCCACCGAGCCCCGCGCCCAGGGCCATCCCGACGAACCCGATCGAGCCGATCCAACCCTGGGCGGTCGTGCTCAGATGCCATTCGGCGGCGAGCGCTGCCATGACGAACGAGATGAGGCCCACGTCCATCGCGTCCAATGCCCAGCCGATCCCCGAGCCGACCAGCAGCCGACCGTGCTGGCGATTGAACGGCAGGCGATCCAACCGCTCGGCGCGCGTGAGTCGGCTGTCGCGTTGATCGATGACGGGGTCCGTGGTCATGGGCAGCAGTGTGCAGCACGCGTCGGACAACTCTGTGCCTGACCACCCCGGTGAGTGCCGCGATTCGGGAACGGGATTGGTGGCGCCGTGATCGAATGGTTACAGTTGGACCCGTCTTTCTTTAGATTTTCTCAGGAGTCTCGATGGGTCCCTCACCTAGGCGCGCGGCAGCCCCCGAGCCGCGGTCGCAGGGCCCCGCCTCGTGGTGGGACGAAGCCGCCGATTGGTTCCCCGACGAGACGCAGGATGAGCCTCGCGGACGACGCGTCGCTGAGGATTTCGACCTCGACGGCCCCGAGCAGCCAATTGAGGTTGAGGATGCAAGCGATGACACCGAACCGACGCCCGCGCGCTCGTTGGGTTTCCTCGCCGAAGACGAGACTCATGACCTCGACGACACCGCCACGGACGACCTCCACGACACCGGTGCGCACCACCTCGACGACACCGGTGCGCACCACCTCGACGACACGACCGCGGACGACTTCGGCCCGGACCCCGTCCCGGCCCGCGCCTGGGTCGACGATGAACCCGAAGAGGACGCTGTTCCGGCCCGAGCCTGGGTCGAGGACGATGACGCGGACCGCGCACCGGCCGGGGAGCCGGAGGACACATCCGTGGCGGACGTCCTGCCCCTGCCCGCCCGGCCGCGTCGTGCACGGCTGGGTTTCCTGGTGGGCGGGATCACGATCGCGCTGGCCAGTGGGAGCGTCCTGATCCCTGGCGCGATGTCCGGCATCGCGTCGGCCATGCCCGCCCTGACCGCCGAGGTCCTCAAGTCGCAGCAGCCCGCCTCCCCCGCGCCCGTGAACGACCTGGATCCGGCGCGAGCCCCGGATCGATCCACCCGGGAAGCCGCCGTCCCCAGGCCGGCGCTGGGCAACCTCAGCGAGATCTCCGTCGTGGCCGGCATCCCGGAGCCGTGCTCGATCGACGTCCGGATCACCGACGACCTGACCGCGGCCGAGATCACGGAGCGCGCCGAACGCCAGTGGGGTTTCACGCTGTCCGGGCCCCAGTGGCGCGATGAGCAATACCGTCCGGTGGTCAAGCTCTTCACCGAGACCGTCGACGCCGTCGACTGCACGGGTTATGTGGACCGCGTGAAGGCCGGCAACGGTGGTGATCTGGAGATCAGTTCGCTGCCGACGCGGTCCTGGGCGTGGGGCGACTATGGGCTGACCCGCCCGAAGGTGCTCACCCTGGATTTCGAGAAATTCCGCCAGGGGTACGCAGACGGCGATCGCGGCCGCCTCGTTCGATTGGTCATCCATGAGATGGCCCATTCCCTGAACGCCGACCGGTTCAGCGAGCCGGACTACTGGCAGGCGTACAACCGCGTGTGGTCCGCCGAGGGGCCGGTCAGCGCCTACGGCTCGAACGCGACCGAGAGCTTCGCCGACGCGGTCGGCTATTACGTGGCCCGCTGTGCGGCCGACAATCCTTACGACTCGACCGAGCATGCTGCGTACTACGACTACGTGCAGACCCACATCTTCGACGGCCGGCAGTTCGGCGGGGCCGTGGGCACTCCGCAGGACTGCGCGATCGAGGGTCGCTGACCTCTTCACTAGTTCCGACGCCTGTCGGGGGCGTTCGCTAGGCTCCCTTGGAGACGAGCCCCGCCCGTGCGGGACAGAGGAGGACTGGATGCCCAAGATCATCTACACGCTCACCGACGAAGCACCCCTGCTGGCCACCTACTCCTTCAAGCCCATCGTCGATGCTTTCGCCTCCACCGCAGGAATCGACGTCGAAGTCCGTGACATTTCGCTGGCCGGCCGCATCCTGGCTGCCTTCAGTGATCGGCTGCCCGAGGATCAGCGAGTCGATGACGCCTTGGCCGAGCTGGGCGAGCTCACCCAGTCCCCCGAGGCCAACATCATCAAGCTGCCCAACATCTCGGCATCGGTGCCGCAGCTCAAGGCGGCGATCACAGAGTTGCAGGCGCAGGGCTACGACCTCCCGGATTATCCGGACGCTCCGGAATCAGACGAGGACAAGGACGTCCGCGCTCGCTATGAAGCGGTCAAGGGTTCCGCGGTGAACCCGGTGCTGCGCGAGGGGAACTCCGACCGTCGCGCCCCGGCCGCAGTCAAGCGCTATGCCCAGGCCCACCCGCACTGGATGGGTGAGTGGGACCCGGAGTCGCGCACCAACGTCGCCCACATGAAGGACGACGACTTTCACGGCAACGAGCAGACCATCGTCATGACCCAGGACGACGACCTCACGGTGCAGCTCGTCTCTCCCCTCGGCAAGGTCCAGGTGCTCAAGGAATCGCTCCCGGTCAAGGCGGGCGATGTGGTCGACTCGACGTTCATGTCGGTGAGCTCGCTGAAGGCGTTTCTCCGCCGCCAGATCCGCCGCGCGCGACAGGAGGACGTGCTGTTCTCCGTCCACCTCAAGGCGACGATGATGAAGGTCTCGGACCCCATCATGTTCGGGCACGTCATCCGGGTCTTCTTCGCCGACGTCTACCGGGAATACGGCGACGTCATGGATGCTGCCGGACTCAACCCCAACAACGGTCTCGCCAGCATCTTCGAGGGCCTCGAAAAGTTGGAGGAGGGCGCCCAGATCCGCGCCGCCTTCGAGGACGTGATGGCCAAGGGGCCGCGCCTTGCGATGGTGAACTCGGACAAGGGCATCACCAACTTCCACGTGCCGAGCGACGTGATCGTCGACGCGTCGATGCCTGCGATGATCCGCAACTCCGGCCACATGTGGGGCCCGAGCGGCGAAGAGGACGACACCCTCGCGGTGTTGCCGGACTCCTCCTATGGCGAGGTCTATCAAGCGGTCATCGAGGACTGCCGGGAGAACGGCGCGTTCGACCCCCGCACCATGGGCTCGGTGGCCAATGTGGGCCTGATGGCGCAGAAGGCCGAGGAATACGGCTCCCACGACAAGACGTTCGAGATCCCCTTCCACGGCACCATTCAGGTCCTCAACTCCGCCGGCGACGTCCTGATGGACGATCTCGTGGACCCCGGTGACATCTGGCGAGCCTGCACCACGACCGATGCCGCGATCCGCGACTGGGTCAAGCTGGCAGTGACCCGGGCGCGCGCCACCGGCGATTCGACAGTGTTCTGGCTCGACCGCTCCCGCGCCCACGACCGGACCCTCAAGCGGATCGTCAAGCGCTATCTGGCCGAGCACGACACCGAAGGCCTGCGGATCCTGTTCATGCACCCGGCCGATGCCTGCGAACACGCGTTGTTCCGGATGCGCAAGGGCCTCAACACGATCTCGGTGACGGGCAACGTGCTCCGGGACTACAACACCGACCTCTTCCCCATCCTTGAGCTCGGCACGTCGGCCAAGATGCTGTCGGTCGTGCCGCTGATGGCCGGTGGCGGTCTGTTCGAGACCGGCGCGGGCGGGTCTGCACCGAAGCACGTGCAGCAGCTGGTCAACGAGAACTATCTGCGCTGGGACTCGCTCGGCGAGTTCCTCGCCCTTGCCGAGAGCCTTCGCCAGTTGGCTGAGCACCACGACAACCAAGGCGCGGCTGTCCTCGGCGACGCGCTCGACAAGGCAACCGAGAAGTTGCTGCTGGAGAACAAGTCCCCTGCCCGCAAGCTGGGCCAGATCGACAACCGCGGCAGCCACTTCTGGCTCGCCCTCTATTGGGCGAAGGAAATGGCGCGCCAGGACACCGATCCGGCGCTCGCCGAGGCCTTCCGCTCCATTGCGGCGGAGCTCGAGGACAACGCCCAGCAAATCAACGAGGAGCTCGTTGCGGTCCAGGGCGAACCCGCCGACATCGGCGGCTACTACCGCCCGGACCACGACAAGACAATGGCGATCATGCGTCCCTCGCAGACGTTCAACGACATCATCGCCAAGCTCGGCTGATCCGGAATAGGCCAGAGAATTCCGGTGTTGTTCCCGGCACGGGGCCCCATCCGCGATCCGGGTGGGGTCCCGCACCACGTCCGGTCCCGGACGATAGATTCTGATGCGTGCCCGACCACCAGACCACGGGTCGCCCACTGCCGGAACTGAGCCCGATCGACCAGCGCATCCTCGGCGCGCTCATGGAGAAGCAGCGCACGGTCCCCGCCAGCTACCCCCTCAGCCTCAACGCGCTGCGGACCGCATGCAACCAGACGAGCAGCCGGGACCCCGTCTCCGACTACGACGACAAGACCCTCGAGGATCAGCTTCGGGAACTCAAGACCCGCGACCTCGTGAGAGTCGTCTGGGCTGGGAAGGGCTCCCGGACCCTCAAATACCACCAGTTGCTCGCTGATCGCCTCGGGCTGTCCGACGACGAGGCCGCTCTCATCACCGTCCTCCTGCTGCGCGGCCCGCAGGCGCCGGGCGAGCTGAAGTCCAGGGCCGAACGGCTGCACGGCTTCGCGGACCGACAGGACGTCGAGGACTGCCTCGCCCGCCTGAGCGAACGGGCCACTCCCCTCGTGCGCCAACTCGAGCGCCGGGCAGGCCAGCACGATCATCGGTGGATCCACCTGCTCGGACCGGTTGCGGGCGAGCCGGAGCCCACTGTGCCGGCACCCGCGGTCGACCGGGACACGGTCCTCACCGACGGCGTTGCCGCCCGGGACGAGCGGGTGATCGCGGCCTATGACGCCACTGCTGGGGCGTACGCACGGGAGTTCGGCGATGAGCTCGCCCACAAACCGTTCGATGCCTGGTTCCTCGAGCGCGTCGCGGCGTTGGCCGACGGCCCCGTCGCGGATGTGGGGTGCGGTCCGGGTCAAACGACCCGCTGGCTCGCGGACGCGGGCGCGGACGTCACCGGTTTCGACATCTCCCCCGGGATGATCGAGGTGGCTCGCGCCGAGCACCCGGGGCTTTCCTTCCTGGCCGGCGACCTGACCAAACTGCTCCGCCCGCAGGCTGCTGCCGCCTGGGGCGCTGTCACGGGGTGGTATGCCCTCGACCACTTCGCCGGGTCGGAACTCCCGGGAGCACTCGCCGCGCTCGCGCGAGTGCTCGCTCCCGGGGCTGGCTGGCCCTCGCCCTGCATGTCGGCAACGAGGTCTTCCACGTGGGCGAGTTCCTCGGTGCAGAGGTCAACCTGGACTTCGTCCTGCACGATCCGGACGAGGTTCTCCGGGCGCTCGGTGCTGCAGGACTGGACCCGGTCGAACGCTATGTCCGTGGGCCGCTGGCGGAGTCGGGCGAGGCGCAGACGGACCGCCTGTACGTCCTCGCCCGCAAGCCCGACTGAGCGTCAGCCGCAGATGCGGCCCAGATCGCCGTGGTACGCAAGCGCCGCCGGACCCCGGCCGCACATCGCCGCTGAGGTCACCGGCCGCACCCCCGACTGGACCTCGACCGGCAGCGCCTGACCGGGAACGCGATTCTCGGCGCCCAGCAGTGCCTGCAGCATCGTCGGCGCCGCCGGGGCGACGATCTTGGTGTCGGCTGGGTCGACGCCTGCCTCGGTGGCGAAGTGGCGATAGGCCTCGTCGGCGCCCATCGTCCCGTCGATCAGCCCGTGCTCCTCGGCGAGCTTGTTGTCGAAGAGGTTGGCTCCGAGCTCGTCCCGGATGGTCGCCGCGGGGATGTCGCGGAGCGTGGCGACGTGCTCGACGAACCGGTCGTATTCGTTGCTCGCCAACTGCTGGAGATGCGCGAGTTCCTCGGGCGTGGCGTCCCGGTAAGGATTGCCGAGGTCCTTGCTGCGGCCCTCGGTGATGTAGATCTCCTCGATGCCACCGGTGGTCGTGACCCCGCCCTGCAGCAAGCCCCCGTCGACCGCGACGACGTCGCGGTAGCGCGCGAACTGGGCCATGATCACGCCGATGCTGCCCGTCGTCGAGCCGTGGTCGGCCCGGATGTCGTCGGCACCGGCCATCGCGTACACCCCACCGGAGGCGGACATGCCCTGCACGTGCGCGAAGACCTTCTTCCCGGTGCGCTGCTGATAACGCGCCACCGCGTCCGCGATGGCCTTCGACCCCGTGATCGTGCCGCCCGGGGTGTTGAGGCGCAGCACGAGCCCGTCCGCATCCTCGGCGTCGATGTCGTCGATCATCCGCGCGACCTCATAGCCATACGTGCCCGCCGCGAGCAGACCGCCGCCGCTCCCGTCGGTGAGGATCGAGCCCGTGACATCCACCGCCCGCAGCGTGTGGGTCGCAGTGGGCGACCCCCACACGGTCGACGTGTTCGCCGGAGCGGCACCACCGCCCGCAGCGGCGGCAGCGGCGCCAACCGCCATCACGCCGAGGGCGCTGAGCAAGGACAGCACGGTGCCGATCACCGCGAGCGCAACCCCCAGCCCGGCACCGGCCCCCGCGCCCAGACCGAAGCCTCGCCGGAACGGCCCGGGCTCACGCACCGGGACGGCGACGGTGTGGCCGGCGGGCATCGAGGCCTGCGGGGGCCCCTGCTGCCCCACCGTGGCCGGTGGCGGTTGCAGCTCGCCCTGAGCCGGGGATGGTGCCCCTTCGCCGCCGGTGGGTGCCGCGTGACTCCCACCCGGCTCGGAGCCGATCGGTCGGTGCTGCTCGTCGGGCGGAGAACCCTGCGTACCCCCCGGAGAAGATCCGGGCTGGGAGGCTGACGGGTTCGATGGACCGGGGGGCGGGGGCTGGTTCGTCATCTCATTCCTCACACGGGACTAGCCCGAGCCTAGGCGATCCGGCACAGTGCCCACCGAATCCACCGTGGGACAAGGGGTGGAACGGTCTCAGTACATTGGTCTTGTGACCGAATCCCCCGAACGCCGCCGGGTGGCGATCGCATGCCAGGGCGGCGGCAGCCATACAGCGTTCACGGCCGGCGTGTTGAGCAGGTGCTTCGAGTCCGACGTGCTCGCCGACTACGAGATCGTGGGGCTGAGCGGGTCCTCGGGAGCAGCCGTGTGCGCCCTCGTCGCCTGGTCGACGCTGGTGCGCGACATCCCCGAACAGGCGACGGCCCTCCTCAAGCGCTTCTGGTCGGCGACCTCGACGTCGATGCCCGTCGAACGGGCGCTCAACACGATGATGCTGTGGGGGTCCCGGGTCGCCGAACAGTTCGGCGCGGCCAGCATCAGCCCCTATGACTCGTTCCTTTCCGCCTGGAGCACCGAGCACCTGCGGTCGATGGTCCGTTCGGTGATCGACTTCGACGGGCTGTCCGAGCTCGCCACCCAGCCGGGCGCGCCCCTGCTGCTCCTGGGTGCCGTCGACATGGTGTCGGGCGAGTCGAGCACGTTCAACAGCCGCTCCGGCGAGATCAACGTCGACGCCGTGCTCCAGGCCGCCGCGATCCCCAGCCTGATGCGAGCGGCCACCCAGCGCACCGCCTATGTGGACGGCCTGGTCGCGCAGAACCCGCCCGTGCGGAGCCTGCTCGATGCCATTCCGGACGAGATCTGGGTCATCCAGGTCAACCCCACCTCGATCGACTATGAGCCCAGCAGCGTCGCGGAGATCACCACGCGCCGCAGCGAGCTCGCCAGCAACCTCGCGCTGTTGCAGGAAATCAGCTCCATCGAGATCTTCGACGAACTCATCGCGCGCGGTGAACTGAAGTCCGAGCGCGTCCGTCCGGTCACGATCCGACTGCTCGAGATGCAACGCCCGCCGAGTTCCGTGCGCTGGAGCCACAACTCCAAACTCGACCGCGACCCGCGCTTCATCCGTGAGCTCATCGAGCTGGGCCGGGAACAGGCGGAGGACTTCCTCGCTGCCACCCGCTTCGAGGCGGCGTGGCAGGCGCGGGACGCGGACCAGATGCTCGAGCACGTCGCACACGACTGCACCGTGTCGGTCGACCTGCCCGGCTGGCAGCAGAAGCAGACCCGGGACGCGGATGTCGTGGAACGGTTCTTCACGGTTGAGCTGCCCTCACGGGTGACGATCGACCTCACCCGCAAACGGAGCTATCGCCGCTCCGTCATCTGGGACGTGCGCGTCCCGGGACCCGATGCCTTTGGTCGTGGCACCGCTGAGGTCACGATCCAGGACGGGCTCATCATCGACTTCAAACTGCGCTGATGCGCTGAAATCGACCCCGACTCGAGAGGACACATGTCAACAGAGGTCGCAGGCCAGAGCCACGAACTCCCAGTCCACGCACAGGACGTCGAGGAGGTGGTGGCGGCTGCGCCCGGTGGTCGGGACGGTCTCACGGCCGTGACGGCTGCCGAGTCGCTCGAACGGCACGGCCCCAACGCCCTCCCTGCCGCTGAACGCGAAACGGCCCTTCGCCGGCTGCTGCGGCAGTTCCACGATCCGATGATCTATGTGCTGCTCGTTGCCGCCGTTTTCACCGGCGTGCTGGGCCAGGTGTTCGACACGATCGTCATCCTCGCTGTCGTGCTGATCAATGCCATCGTCGGTTTCGTCCAGGAGGGTCGTGCCGCCGACGCGCTGGAGAGCATCCGGGGGATGTTGCGGTTGGAGGCGAAGGTACGCCGGGACGGCGCCTGGACCGTCATTCCCGCCGAGGAGGTCGTGCCCGGAGATCTGGTGCGGCTCGCCGCGGGCGATCGGATTCCGGCGGACCTGCGGATCGTCGACGCCACCAACCTGCGCATCGAGGAGTCGGCTCTGACGGGCGAGTCGGTGCCGTCGGAGAAGGCTCCGGCCCAAGTGGCCGCCGATGCGGCGCTGGGTGATCGGAGCTCGATGGCGTACGCGGGCACCACCGCCGCCAGCGGCAGCGGTCGGGGCATCGTCACCGGCACTGGCACGGACACGGAGATCGGCCGCATCACCTCGATGCTGGCCGACGTCGAGTCGATGGAGACGCCCCTCACGAGGGCGATGACGAAGTTCTCCAAGATGCTGGCGGTGATCGCCGTCGGCATGGCGATCGCCATGGCCGTCATCGCCGGTCTCGTCCACCGCTATCCATGGGCCGAACTGGTCATGGCGTCCATCAGCTTCGCGGTCGCGGCCATCCCCGAGGGCCTCCCCGCAGTGCTCACGATCACCTTGGCGCTCGGCGTCCAGCGAATGGCCAATCGCAACGCGATCACGCGCCGGATGGGCTCGGTGGAGACCCTGGGGTCGGTGACCACGATCTGCTCGGACAAGACGGGCACGCTGACGCGCAACGAAATGACGGTCCGGACGGTCGTGACCCCCGCCGACACCTATCTGGTCACCGGCACGGGCTATGACCCCGTGAACGGAGGCGTCACCCACACCGACGGGACGCCCGCCACGCTGACTCACCACCACGATCTGTTCGCCATGGCGGAGGTCGCGGAGCGTGCCAACGACGCGACCCTTCAGCAGCGCGACGACCACTGGGCCGTGGCCGGCGACCCGACGGACGGCGGCGTACGCACCTTCGCGCTCAAGGCGGGTGCCTCGGGCGCGGACCAGAACCGCTTGGCGGTGGTGCCCTTCGACTCGGCGCACAAATACATGGCCACCCTCGACCAGCATGTGCACAACTCGGGCGAGCTCGTCATCCATCTCAAGGGCGCCCCCGACCGGCTGCTGGACCGCTGCGACCGTCAGGGCACCGGCCTGAGCACGACCGAGCCTCTGGACCGAGCGCGCTGGGAGGAAGAAATGCACCGGCTCGGCGGGCAAGGTCTGCGCGTGCTCGCCGCGGCCGCCCGTCGGGCCGAACCCGGCCGGACCACCCTCGACCAAGCGGACGTGGATGCGGGTGGGTTCGTGTTCCTCGGGTTGTACGGAATCATCGATCCACCCCGCCAGGAAGCCACCGAGGCCATCGCGACCGTGCACCGCGCCGGGATCGACGTAAAGATGATCACCGGCGACCACGCCGACACCGCCCGCGCGATCGCACGCGAGATGGGCATCGGTGACCGCGTGATCACCGGACCGGAACTGGAACGGGCGAGCGACGAGGAACTGCGCAGCATCGTGCGCGACCACGACATCTATGCCCGCACGAGCCCCGAGCACAAACTCCGCCTTGTCACCGCTCTGCAGGCCAATGGCCACGTCGTCGCGATGACCGGCGATGGGGTGAACGACGCGCCGTCACTCAAGCGGTCCGACGTGGGTGTGGCGATGGGCATCAAGGGCACCGAAGCCACCAAGGACGCCGCGGATGTCGTCCTCGCCGATGACAACTTCGCCTCCATCGCCGCCGCGGTGGAGATGGGCCGCACGATCTATGACAACCTCAAGAAGGCGATCGTGTTCATGCTGCCCACGAACGGCGGGCAGGGGTTGGTGATCCTCACCGCGATGCTCGTGGGCATGACGCTGCCGATCACGCCGTTGCAGGTGCTGTGGGTCAACCTCATCACCGCGATCACGCTGTGTCTGGCGCTGGCCTTCGAGCCGCCCGAGCCGGGGATCATGGCTCGGCGTCCGCGGGATCCACGGGAATCACTGCTGAACGCGGAGGCGATTCTGCGGATCGCCTATGTCTCAGTGCTCATCGGCGGCCTGGCAATCGGGGCTTTCCTGTTGGCCCAGGACCGGGGTCTCGGGCTGGCAGAGTCGCGCACGATCGCGGTCAACACCCTGGTGGTCGGGCAGATCTTCTATCTCCTCGCGGCCCGATTCAGTCGGGCTCGGTCGCTGCGCAAGGAACTGCTCACCACCAACCCGATCTCCTGGGTCTGCATCGGGATCATGATCGCGCTTCAGTTGGCGTTCGTGCACCTCCCCTTCATGCAGATCGCGTTCGGCACCACGGACGTCGGCCTGGCCGATTGGGTCTTCCCGGCGCTGGCAGGCGTGCTGGTCTTCGCACTCGTGGAGATCGACAAGGCCATCCGCCGGGCACTCGAGGCGCGCGCGGCTCGCTGAGACAACTCAGAACAGGCGGCCCTTGGGCGGGCGGGCGCGGCTGCGGAAGAGCTTGCGCACGCGCGGTCTGGGGACGGTCCACTGGGCCGCCGCCGGCAGGGTCCACTGACGCCAGCGCGCCAGCAGGCCGAGCACGCCGCCGGTCAGGATTGCCAGTCCCATGCCCAGGGCATATTGGTCGACGGACCTCAGGAGCACCATCTCCGCGCTCGCAATGGCCGAGACCGTCGCATAGAGAGGGCCGTTGAACACCGATGGCACCTGGTTGACGAGGATGTCCCGCAACATGCCACCGCCGACCGCCGTGATCACGCCGAGGAAGATCGCCGGGAGCCAGGCCAGGCCAGCCCCAAGTGCTTTCGCGGCACCGGTGGCCGACCAGCAGCCCATGGCGAGCGCGTCCCCGACCAGGAGCGCGCGTCGGGCCCAGCCGCGCCCGAAGTCAAGGACGAAGGCGACCCCGGCACCGACCAGGGCCGAGCTGAGATAGAGCGGATCGGTGAGTGCCACCGGGAAACCGACGCCGAGAAGGACATCGCGCAGCATGCCACCACCGAGGCCGGAGCAGATGGCCAGGATCACGAAGCCGATCGCATCGAAGCCCTTCGTGCGCGCCACTGCACCACCGAGGACGGCATTCGCGAACACACCGAAGACATCGACCAAGCGAAACAGCAGGTCGGTGTCGAAGTTCATGGCACCCTCCGGCGATCAGACAATGGGAGTCCCGTTGACATGGACGGGGTCGATCGCCCGGAGAATACGATCGCTGATCTCGTGGAGTTGGGCGACTTGGTCCGGGGAGAGGGCATCGAACACCAACTCGCGGACATCCTCGACGTGCGGCGGAGCAAGCTCCTCGAGCGCCGCCATCCCTTCGTCGGTCAGGTGAGCCAACGTATATCGGCCGTCCGTCGGGTCCGGGAATCTGCGCACCCAATCCCTCTTCTCCAACCGACCAACCATCTGCGACAACCGCGACAGGGACGCCTGGGCGAACTCCGCGAGCGCGCTCATCCGCAGCGTGCGGTCGGGGGCATCGGACAGGCCGGCGAGCACGTGATAGTCGACGAGACCGATGCCGGCAGCCTTCTTCAGGCGCTGATCGAGCGCTGAGGGAAGTTGGATGGTCACACCGACCAGGGCAAGCCAGGCAGCTCGCTCGTCGGCGCTCAGCCAGCGCGGTGCCGAAGTGTCCACTCGGTCAGCGTACTTCCTTGAACGTTGAAGTGAAAAGGATCGTTCCGCCGGTACGCTCGGCTCGCCCTCGAAAATCCTCGTCCTCTGGAGGCCAGTTGTGCGCACCACCCTCGTGGTCGATGCCGCCAATGTGATCGGGTCGCGACCGGACGGCTGGTGGAAGGACCGCGCGGGAGCTGCCGGGCGTTTGCACGCTGCTCTCGTGGCCGCCGGAGCGCAGTGGGATCACGTGATCCTGGTGCTCGAGGGGCGTGCCCGAGCCGGGGTGCCCGAAGGCAGCACGGGCCACGTGACCACCGTCCACGCGGCCGCATCGGGCGACGACGAACTCGTCGCTCAGTGCCAAGCCAGCACCGAAGCCGGCGACGAGGTCACCCTCGCGACCGCCGACCGGGGGCTCTTGGCGCGCGTCGATCGATTGGGTCCCGGCGTGCTCGGCCCGCGTACGCTCCGGGACGCGCTCGGCCATTGACCACCGACGAACCATCGACTCACGGCAGCAGCAGGCGCCTCAGCGCGTCATGCATCCATGCCTTGATCTGGTCGCCGCTCCACCCGCAGCGGACGCTGAACGAGAGATAGGACTCCGGGCCGAACACGGTGAGCACGACATCGGTCGCCGTCGCCACGGTGAGGCCGGGCCGCAGCCCGTGCAACCGGTCGAGGTCGGCGACGAACCTCGCGAAGTCGGCGCGCCGCCAATCCTCGTGGAAGCGATAGACCTCCTCCACCTCGGGATCGGTGAGGCCGCCGATGCGCGCGACATCCATCAGCGGCGAGACCTGGTGCATGATCTGGTGTCCGATCTCGACGACCGAATCGAGCAGCGCCGCCGCGTCTTCGGCGGCGGCCATGCCCTGCTCCCACTCCGCCTGCCCGACGGGGGCGGCCTCCCGGACGCTCGTGGTCAGCAGTTGACTCATCAGCTTGGGCTTCGTGCCGAAGAAATAGGAGACCGTCTGCACGGCCAGCCCGGCACGTCTCGCGATGTCACTCATCGTTGCGCCGTGATAGCCGGAGTCGATGAACGCGTCCCGCGCGGCAGCCAGCACTTTGTGTCGCGAGGCATCCGCTTGTTCTCGGCGGGAGATCTTGCGGGGCTTGACGGGACTCATGACCCGGAGTCTACTTATGCTAGTCACTAGTGACACTCACTAGTCATGACTCTTGGGCAATCCCACATGGGGGCGAACGGGCCTCGCGAACCCGCCCCGCTCTCCCTCGGGGTCAACGATGACCCGGCTCAACACGCGCTCACACACCATCAACGGAGACAACCATGCGCACTGCCTTCAAAGCCCTCGCCTATGTCATCTGCGGCTTGGTCGGCCTGCAGGCCGCCTCACATGCCTGGTCGTCCGCAGGCGTCGCCAAATATCTCGGCGAAGGCGGCACGATCGACATGGCCGCCGAAGGGGCTCCACCGTTCCCCGAGGCAGCCGGCTTCATGATCCATGCGATGACGGGGATGTTCGTCATCCCGCTGCTCGCCCTCATCCTGCTCGGAGTGTCGCTCGCGGCGAAGATTCCCGGCGCAGCCAAGCTGGCCGGGATCGTACTGATCCTGACCGTGCTCCAGGTCCTGCTGGGCATGTTCGGGCACGGCATGACCACCCTCGCCTTCCTGCACGGGTTGAACGCGCTGGCCCTGTTCGCGGCCGCCCTGCTGGCGGGCCGACTGGCCGGACGCCGACGAGCGACGAGCGACGCGCGGGTCGCCGCACCGGCCGGGATTGCTTGATCCCGTCATGGGTGGAGCCGGTCGTCGGGGGTGGCTCCACCCAACCCGCCCGACAGAATTGAGCGCCCTCAATTCTGTGGCCTCGTGAATCCAGGATCCCACTGGTCACGGTGGAGCATGCCCCTTCCCCCCACGGGCCCTTCAGCAGACGAACGCCACCCCCTGTCCGACGCCATCGATCAGGCCGTCCGCCGCCTCGCCGATGGCGCGGGGCGGTGGGTCGACCGCTCCTTGGCCAGCCGAGCCGCCCTCATCCGGGCGACCCACGCGACGATCGCAGAATCCGCCGAGGCGTGGACCGCGGCCGCCGTCACGGCCAAGGGCGATCCCGGCGCGCAGGTGGAGGCCGAGGAATGGCTGTCCGGGCCGTACGCGGCACTCGGCGGGTTCCTGGGCATCGCGGAAAGTCTCGAGTTGCTCGCGGCAGGACGGTCCCCCGCCGCCGGGCTCCGCGTCGGAACGGCACCCGGTGGCCGGGTGACGCTGCGCGTCCTGCCGGGCAACGCCCGTGACTGGACTCTGTTGAACGGGTTCACCGCAGACGTGTGGCTGCGTCCCGGAGTGAGCCTCGACCAGGCACAGAAGACGGCCGGGCTCGAGGCACGACAGCCGTGCGGCCATGGCGGCGTGGCCACGGTGCTGGGCGCGGGGAATGTGACCTCGATCGGGCCGCTCGACGTGCTCAATCAGCTCGTCGCCCACAACCGTGCGAGCGTGCTGAAGGTCAACCCGGTCCTCGGGGGGATGCTGCCGGTCTATCGCCAGGCACTCGCTCCGCTGATCGATGCCGACCTGTTGTGGCTCATCGCCGGCGGTGCCGAGGTGGGCGACATGCTCGTCCATCACCCTGGGATCTCGCATGTCCACCTGACCGGAAACCGCCGGACCCACGATGCGATCGTCTGGGGCGTCGACGAGGAGGCCGAGCGCCGCCGGGCCGCCAACCAGCCCGCGATCACGACCTCAGTGAGCAGCGAACTCGGGTGCGTGTCGCCCTGCATCGTCGTCCCCGGTGAATGGAGTCGCGCCGATCTCCGCTATCAAGCGGAGCAGGTCGTCAGCCAGCGCCTCCACAATGCCGGCCACAACTGCATTGCGACGCAGGTTCTGATCACCAGCAGCGACTGGCCGCAGCGCGCGGACTTCCTCACCGAGATCCGCAAGGTGCTGCACCGGCTGCCGCACCGATCGCCTTGGTATCCCGGCTCCGCCCAAGCCATGGCCCAGCTCTCCGAGACCCACCTGCAGGCCGAACTCCACGACGGCTGCTATCTGGTGGATCTGCCCGCGCGACACTCCGATGACCTGTTCGAGAAGGAGTTTTTCGGTCCGGCGCTCGCGCACACGACCCTGCCGGGCACGGGCTCTGCGTACCTCCGCGAAGCCACCAATTTCGCCAACGACCGCCTCGACGGCACGCTCGGGGCAGCGATCATCGTCGCGCCGGAAACGCGGCGGGCGATGGGGCCGGCGTTCGATGAGACGATCGCGCAGCTGCGCTATGGCGCGATCGGGATCAATGTCTGGACGGGTTTCATCTTCGCGTTGCAGTCGGCGCCGTGGGGTGCGTACCCCGGCCACAGCCTCGACGACCCCGGCAGCGGTATGGGTGTGGTGCACAACTCGTTCCTGCTCGCGGGAACCGAGCGTGTGGTGGCAGAGGGCCCGTTCCGCCCGTTCCCGCAGTCATTGGCTCTGCTCCGCCACGGCCGGCTCGCGCTGTTTCCGAAGCCGCAGTGGTTCGTCACGTCCAGGAGTGCGGTGGAGACGGGACGGCGGATGGTGGAGTACGCGAAAAACCCCGCTTGGTCACGGCTGCTCCGAGTGCTGCCCGCAGCGTTCCGCTCCTGACCGGCCCATCGGGGCGCTGCCGGACGCTGGCTCAGGTCGACTCCTCCGCGCATCGGGCGTCGCCTGCCGCTTGGCAGCGTCGCCTGCCACCTTGCAACGTCGCCTGCCACTTGGCAACGTCGCCTGCCACCTTGCAACATGACCGCGGCTTTCCGACGTGCATGCGTGTATCGGAGTCACGGTCAGGATGCAGAGTCGCGGTCAGGATGCAGAGTCCGGGAGCGGTTGGCCGCCACTTGGTGCCGATAGGACCGCGTGATCAACTCCCGCAAAACGTCGGGGTCGGCATCAGCGAGCTTGGTGAGGTACAGACAAGAAACGCCGGTCTTGTGCTTGCCCAGCTTGTCGAGCAGGTCACGGTGGCGGTCGAACCCCTCGGCGATATAGACGGTGACGGCCGTCTTGCGCGGACTGAACCCGATCGCGCCGGTATCTCCCTCGCGACCGGAAGCGAGGCGATAGCGCACGTGGCCGAACCCGATGATGCTAGGCCCCCACATCTTCGGCGGCTCACCGGCGATCTGCTCCATCATCTCGATCAGCACCGCCGCCTCCCCGCGCCGCCGCTCGCTCAACGTCGCAAGGAACTCGGCGACCGGCACCGCGGTCGGCTGCGTCTTGTTCTCTGCCGGGGTCATCGTCTTTCCTTCTCTCTGCCGTCAGGGTCCGCCGCGCCGACCATGCGTGCGGGGCGAGTCATAGCCGCCTTTCGGCGGGACCATCGCCGCCCGAATCCCCAAGAGCCGAATCGGGCGTGGGTCCTCGAGCTTCGCGAGCAGCGCGCCGGCCGTTGCGGCGATCACGGCGGGATCGTACGTCGGCTCGGCAAGCTTGCGCACGCGGGTGAACGTGAAGAACGGCCGGAAGCGCACCTTCAGATGGACCCGCGTGCACGGCCGTCCCTCGGCGTGCAGGTCGGCGACGACGGCTTCGGCGAGGGTTCGCAGGGCCGCGTCGATCTCGGCCTCGTCTGTGAGGTCGGTCTGATAGGTGGTTTCGTGCCCATGGGCGCGGGCGACCCACGGGGTGTCGTCGACCTTGCGCCGGTTCTCCCCGCGCCCGAGCCGACCGAGGTGCGGCCCCGTGGCGGGCCCGAACGCTGCGCCCAAATGGACGTCGGTGGCGGCCGCCAGGTCCTGCACGGTCACGATCCCGATGCCCGCCAACCGCTCGGCAGTTCGCTTGCCGATGCCCCACAATGCCTCGACCGACCGCTCCCCCATGACCTCGAACCAGTTGTCGGCCGTCAGCCTGAACGTGCCCTGCGGCTTGCCGAACTCGGTCGCGATCTTGGCCCGGACGAGCGTGTCCCCGATGCCGATCGAGCAGTGCAGCCTGGTCTCCGCGAGCACCACTGCCTGCAGCCCGTGGGCGGTCTGCTGTGGATCCTCGGTGTCGACCCCGACGAACCATTCGTCCCAGCCGAGCGGTTCGACCACCGCACCCGGGAATCCGCGCAACGCGGCCAGCACCGCCGCTGACGCCGCCTCATAGGCCGGGTGGTCAACCGGCAGGAACACCGCGTCCGGGCACTTGCGGACGGCAAGCTTCAACGGCATGCCCGACCGGATGCCGAACTCCCTTGCCTCATAGGACGCGGTCGACACGACCGCTCGTTCGGTGGGGTCACCACGACCCCCGACCACCACGGGCCGACCGACGAGCTCGGGTCGGCGCAGCAGCTCGACAGCCGCCAGGAACTGGTCCATGTCGACGTGGAAGATCCACGGTGTCATGGGCCTATCCTGCCCGCCCACCACCCGGACCGTGCAGGTAGAAGGTCGTCGGTCAAACACCGCATTGCGCGAGGGGTTCATCGCCATAGTTGTCACGGACCACCGTGTGGCTGCGGTTTGTGACCACACCGGCGCCCGGCCGACAAGCCGGTTCGCAACCTGGCAGGATCGCGCCCATGCGGTTCAGTGATGAGGCACGGCGGAGCCGCCTCGCCCGTCGACACGCTCTGCACCCCGAAGCCCGGCTGGACGACCCGCTCGCGGCCGCTAACGCCATGACCGCTCTCCACGCGACCGAGCCGCCCTCCGTGCACCTCGCGGTCGCAGCGCGGGTGCAGGGCGCCACCGTCGAGGCAGTGGAGCAATCGCTCTATGCAGACCGCTCGATCGTGAAGCAGCTCGCGATGCGGCGCACCCTGTTCGCCGTCCCCCGCGACCTCCTGCCCGCGCTGCTCGGGAGCTCCTCTGCGCGGGTCGCCGCGCAACAGCGTGCGGTCATCACGAAGGACCTCGAGAAGCACGGGGTCGCGGTCGATGGCGCCGCGTGGATCTCGCGCGCGTCGGCCGCAGTGCTGGACCGGCTCGCGGACGGCACGGCACTGAGCGCCAAGCAGCTGCGCGCGGAGTTGCCCGAGCTCGAAGGCCGCACGACCCCGGACCCGAACGCGAAGCGCTGGGACGTGCCGACCTCGTTCGCACCGCGCCTCCTCACGCTGCTCGGGGCGGAGGGGCTCATCGTGCGGGGCGGGAACGAGGGGCACTGGCGCACCTCCCGCCCCACGTGGACCCGCATGGAGCGGTGGCTGGGTGCCGCGCCTGAGCGGCTGACAGCGCGCGTCGGCTGGGCGGAGTTGGTGCGCCGGTATCTCGCGTCGTTCGGCCCCGCGACGGAGGCGGACATCGTCTGGTGGTTGGGGTCGACGAAGGGGGCGGTGCGCCAGGCGCTCGCCGACATCGCCGCGACGACGGTCGAACTGGAATCGGGATCGGCCGGCTTCGTGTTGCCCGGTGACGAAACCGAGGACGCCGACACACTGGACGAGTGGGCGGCACTGCTTCCGGTGCTCGACCCGACGGTGATGGGCTGGAAGGAGCGCGGCTTCTATCTCGAACCGGCGCACGCGCCCTATCTTTTCGACACCAACGGCAACGGCGGCACCACCGCCTGGCTCGACGGGCGGATCGTCGGGTGCTGGGTGCAGGCGGACGACGGTCGGGTCCGCGTGATCCCGACGGAGGCGCTGACCGCCCGCGACCTCTCCCGGCTCCAGGTGGAGGCCGACCGGTTGACCGAGTTCTTCGACGGCGTCGTGATCAGCTCTGTGTACAAGTCTCAGCAGATGAAGGGCCAGCGCCTGCCCTGAAGCGCTGTTCGCCCTGCCCCGCGATCAGGCAGCTGCCATGCCCTGCTTAACTGGTTTGTCGACAAAGGAGACACCATGGCCAAGAACGGCAGCGGCACCCGACGCGTCCTCGCACTCGTCACGAACACCGCGGACTACGAACAGGTCGGCTATCGCACCGGGCTCTGGCTCGGTGAACTGACCCACTTCCAGGACGTCCTCGAGGAAGCGGGCTACGAAGTCGAGATCGCAAGCCCCCGGGGCGGCTACGTCCCGATCGATCCGGTGAGCCTGTCCACCATGATGCTCAAGATGGGCGGAACGGAGAAGCGGTACGCCGACCCGGCGTACATGGCCACGCTGCAGGAATCGCTGTCGGTGACCGAGATCCGCGTCGAAGACTATGACGCCATCTATCTCACCGGCGGCCACGGCACGATGTTCGACTTCCGCGAACCGGAGGTCGCGCAGCTGGTCGGCCAGTTCGCGGATGCCGGCAAGGTCGTCGCGGCGGTCTGTCACGGCCCCGTCGGGCTGCTCGACGTCACTCTTGCGGATGGCACTCCGCTGCTCGCGGGCCGCAAGGTCACCGGATTCTCGTGGCGTGAGGAGAAGATGGCCGATCGCCGCGACGCAGTGCCCTTCAACCTGGAGAAGGAACTGGGTCGGCGGGGGAAGTACGACAAGGCCGCCCTCCCGATGAAACCGAACGTGGTGGTGGACGGCACTCTGGTGACGGGTCAGAACCCGACCTCCGCCAAGGGCGTGGGCAAGGCCGTCGTCAAACTGTTGAAGAAGGCCGCCAAGAGAGGCTGACCGGGCGGCCCGCTCGCTGCCTGTGCCACAGTGGCCTCGTGAGGCAGGGACCGCAAGACGACTGGACGATCCGTCCCGTCACCGCAGCAGACGGTCTGATCGGATCGCTCGGCCGCGCGGGTTTCCTGCTGGCCGCCGAGACCGCCGACGGCACCCCTCTCGGCATGGCGCGCGTCCTGGAGTCGGATGGTCTCTATCACCTGCTCGACGTCTCGGTCCTCCCCGGACGGCGCCGTGGCGGCATCGGCACAGCGCTGGTGGCGGCCGTCGAGTCAGAAGTCGTCGAGCGTGGCGCTTCGGCGCTGACGCTGGCGGCACCCACACCCGAGGATGTGCGCTTCTTCGCACGGCTCAGGTTCACCGAGGTCCCCCGGCTGCCCGTCGCCCTGCGGTCGTCGGCTTGGGACCCCGGTGGAACCGGCACGTCGACGTCCCCCCACCGCCTCGTGGCCATGGGCAAATCATTGGCGCCCGACGTGACACCCCGACCGGCGGTGAGCGTGATCCCGCTGCGGGACGGCGCCGATGGGCTCGAAGTGTTCGCTCAGCACCGCGTGGCCACGATGGACTTCGCAGCCGGGGCTGTGGTGTTCCCCGGTGGGCGAGTCGACGAGGAGGATTACGCAACAACACTCAAACCACCCACCGACCACCAGGAAGCCTGGGCGCAGACGTTCCTCCCCTCCGCGAATGCGCTCGTCGCGGCCGCCATCCGAGAGGTCGCCGAGGAGTGCGGCGTGGTGCTCGATCCAGTTGCACTCGTCCCCTGGGACAACTGGGTCACCCCACCCGGTGGCCGGCGGCGCTTCGATGTCGCGTTCTTCGTCACCGCGGTCGGGGCTGCGGATTCCGAACGCTGGGGCAATACGACGACCGAGGCCGTTCGCTCCGTCTGGGAGCCGGTCGCCGGCCTGCTCGCCGCAGAAACGACCGGCACGATCCGGCTCATGACACCGACGAAGGCCCTGCTCACCGAACTCGCGGAGTTCGCGACCAGCACCGATGTCCTGGCCCATTCACCACTCATCACCGCCGTGCTGAATGACGAATCGCCAAGGCCACGCCCGCCGGGACGTCCCAGCGCAGACCGGTGACTGTCGCCGGTTCGGACGCGTCATCGCGACGCGTGGGAGGATGCCGCTCAACCTACGGAGGCGAGAAACGTGAAGATCACCATCATCGGCGGATCGAGGGGCACGGGTGGGAAGCTGGCTGAGATCGCACGCGATGCCGGCCATCAGGTCACCGTTGTCTCGCGGAGTCATTCCGAGCTCGACGGTGTCGAGCGAGTCATCGGCAGCGCGCTGGCCCCTGCGATCGCCCGGCAGTCCGTCGCCGGCGCGGATGCCGTGGTGGTGACCGTCGGAGGGGCGAAAGGCGTACCGAAGCAGCGGGCGGAGATCACCCGGAACGTGATCGCGGCGATGCAGGCGGAGGGCGTGCGTCGACTCGTCGTGCAGTCATCGGTGGGCGCAGGCGACTCGGCATCACAATTGCCCGTTCCCCTGCGCCTGCTCATGTCGGTCCTCCTCGCCAAACCGGTGGCCGATCACACCGAGCAGGAGGCCGCCGCGAATGCGTCCGGCCTCGACTGGACCATCGTTCGGCCGACGGGTCTGACCGACAAACCAGGCGCCGGCACGTGGCGCGCGCTCGAGGTCTCCGATGCCGGCCACCTGCGCGGCTCCATTCCGCGGGCGGATCTGGCCGCGTGTCTTCTCAGAGTGCTCGAGGATGACGCGACGATCGGCAAGGCGATCGGCGTCAGCAGCGCATAAGTGCGCTAACTCCCACTCCCACGTCGGGTGCCCGCGCTGGTTCGTCCCCTCAGCAGGAGTCGGACCAGGATCACGAGACCGATGACGGCGGTGATGAGCCCCAACCCACCGAAACCGGGCGAATCATCCGCTTCTCCGAGCAGAATGACGAAGCCACCGAAGACGACCAGATACAACCCCGCGAGCACCGACAGAACGACCCACCAACGATTCAACCTTCATCCCTCCACCTGTACGCCGCCCTTGTCCCGGACTGGTGCTCGGGCCGCGCGGATGTCTACATTCGCCCCATGGCACCCGAACGCAACAAAACAGCACTGCTGACCATTGTGACCGGAGCGCTCGGTGCCGCGGCGCTCGGTCTGTGGCTCGGGAAGATGAACCTGTGGCTGGGCATCGTCGCGGCGCTCCTCGTGCTGCTGGGTGTGGGCGCCCTGGTGCGGCGGGTCCTGCAGCCCGGCCGGCACACCCCTTGGGCCGAGGCCCGGACCCGGTTGGCGCCCGGCCACGCGGTCGTGCTGTGGAAGCCGACCTGCGCGTACTGCGAGCAACTCCTCCGCGCCGTCGGTGACGATTCCCGTGTCACCTGGGTCAACGTCTGGGCGGATCCCGCGGCGAATCGAGCAGTCCGGGACGTCAACGACGGCAACGAACTGACCCCGACCGCCCTCGTGGGATCCGGGGTCATGCGCAATCCATCCCGCGCCGAGCTCATGACCGCACTCGCCGACCATTGCTAGATTCCGCCCGGGATCGGTCAACGGGTTCGTCTGGGCCCGGACCTTGTCCGTCGTCCCGGCTGCGGTCCACGCTGTTGCTTGCCCTTGCCCCGGTTGTCGTCCCGTTGCTGCGGTGCGCGAGCATCACGTTCGCGGGTGGTGCGGGAACTGTTGGCGGTGCGCCCACGCACGATGCCGATGAACTCCTCGATCAGCGGGTGCTCGTTGTCCTGGCGCCAGGCCAGCACCATCTGAGCCGGCTCCGCGTCACTGACCGGTCGATGCACCAGGTCCCGCCGGCTGGCTTCCCTGGCCACGGACAGCGGGACGAGCAGCACCGCCCCGGCGTTGACGCGGTCGATCGCGACCTGGTCCACCTCGCGCAGCACGGTCTCGTCCGCCAGGTCCGACGACGTGATGGCATCGAAGGCGGCGATGGGATGGTCCTTGCTGACCCACGCGACCATCACCTCCTCGTACAGCGGGATGGCGTGCAAACCCTCGCGCTCGAACGGCAGCCGGACGAAACACAGGTCCACCTCGTCAGCGTCGAGAGAGTGACGGGCGTCCGCCTGGGCGACCTCCGCCACCTCGAGGCGGGCGGTGAGGCGTTCGGCCCACCGCGTCCGCCACTTCGTCAGCGTGACACCGGGGACGTGCCCGACGCACAGAACGTCGGGGGCTGAGGAGTCGCTCACCCCGGCACGCTATCGCGGAGGGCTACGCTGCGTCTGTGAGTCAATCGATGAAGCCGGCAACCGCGGCGAGCAAACTGGGCATCCTGCTCTCGGCGGCCCCGGACGAGTTCCAGTCCACGCCGATCACCCGCGCAGAGTTGGACGCCCTTCGAGCCGACCCACCCGAATGGCTCGTCGAGCTGCGGCGCAACGGCCCATTCCCGCGCGACGTCGTGGCCGCCAAGCTGGGCGTCTCCAAGTCTGGGTTGGCGCGTGGTGGTCTGACCGACCCGCTCGACGCGGATCAGATCGGTGAGCTCCTCACCGATCCGCCCGAGTGGCTCGTCCGCGAGCGCGAAACCCAGCGCAACACCATCGCGGAGAACCAGCGACTCAAGGGCCGCGCCGATCAAGGCTGACCGTCGGCGGCAACGCACGCGGCCGCAGCCGCCCGGTCGTCCCCGGCCGGATGGCCCTAAGTTGGAGGCATGATCATTCGGCCCCTCCTCGCGCGAGGGTTCTGGGCGTTGGCCCGCTATCGGTTGCGATCCGAAGGGCCACCCGCTACGGGGTCCGCGGTGTTGATCGGAGCGCCGCACACCTCCAACTGGGATTTCGCCATGATGCTGGCGATCGCGTGGAGTCACCGGTTCTCGCCGCGATGGCTGGGGAAGCACACCTTGTTCAAGTTTCCGTTCGGGGCCGTCATGCGCGCGTTGGGCGGCATCCCCGTCGATCGTGCGAATCCGGCGGGCTTGGTGGATGAGATCGTACGCCGCATCGGCGAGGGCAAGCGGCTCCTCCTCGTCGTCACGCCAGAGGGCACCCGGCAGCGTGGCACCCACTGGAAGTCCGGCTTCTATCGCATCGCCCGAACTGCGGGCCTCCCTCTGGTGCTCGGGTATGTCGATTCAGCCACCCGCACAGCAGGGTTCGGCCCGACGATCCATCTCACCGGCGATGTCACCGCGGACATGGACAAGTTGCGAGCGTTCTATGCGGACAAGCGCGGGCTCCGACCCGGCGATTTCACTCCCCCGCGGCTCCGGGAGGAGCAGGTGCCGGACGGAACCGAATAGCGCGAGCCATGGGCAGTTCAAGAACGGTGTGGGCGTGGGGATGAGCTCTCCACTGGATGCGCGCCTGACTGCCGCGTACCAAACGTTTCTCGACCAGCGGCCGCCGGGCGCCGATGAGGACGTGCACATGCTGCCGGCGGTGGTGGACCACGTCATCGAACGGTGCAGCAACCCCGGTGATGTGGTGTTCGACCCCTTCGCCGGGTTCGGCACCACCCTCAGCCGGGCGCTCACCCTCGGGCGGCGGGCCCTGGGCATCGAGTTGCTGCCGGAGCGGGTCGACCACATCCGGCGGCACATCCCCGGAGCGGACATCATCGAAGGCGATGCGCGCGAGCTCCGGCGGATCCTGGCCGGGGTGGCCAGCCAACCGGTCGATCTGGTGCTGACATCGCCGCCCTATATGACCGCCACTCATCACCCGGCCGATCCGCTGACGGCATATGAGCAGGAGGGCGGGGATTACGCCCGCTATCTGCACGAACTCGGGCAGGTCGCCGCGCAGTGCGCGCAGGTGATCAAGCCGGGCGGGTTCGTGGTCTGGAATGTGGCCGATATCCACCATCGTGGCGTCACCACGGAACTCATCTCCGACTGTGTACGCGTGCTCTGCGCGCACCTCACGTTCGTCGCGACCGTCCCGATCGAATGGGGCCGACTGCCGCACGATCTGGTCGCGGATGCCCTGCTGGTGTTCCAGCGACCGACGGAAGCACCGTCATCGGCGGCGCAGTAGCGCAACGCAGGCCTGATAGCCCGGAACGCTCAGGTCGACAAGGTCGACCGCGTTCGGGTCGGCGTCCGTGGTGGCAGAGTCGGCGGCCAGGCGTACCCGCGACGGCTCGACGCTCAGCCCAATCCCCCACGCTTTGAGCGCGGCTTCCTTGCGCACCCAGGCCTGCGTACGCCCGACCGCGTCCGTGGGCACCGACTCGCCGGGGTGCAGCAGAACCTCATCGAGGGCCACATCCGCGGCCGCACCAGCACTCTCCACATCGACGCCGAGGCCGGCCAACCTCCCCCAGCCCGCGATCACGATCCCGGCCGCCCGGGACACGCTGACGGCGAGCGGGACGGGTGTGTGCTGGTGGGTCAGCGTGGGTACGCCGTGCTCACCGGCGCCGCAGCGCGGACAGTGATGGGCCATCACCACGGCCGCCGGATCATAACCACACGCAGCGCTGACCGCCCGGATGAGCAGGGCATGAGCATGGCCACGAGCGTCGTCCGGAGCGGGCGCGGCGACGACCGTGACCTCAGGCGTCGAGAGCACTGACCACACGACCGCGACACTACGGTGTTCCCGCGCAGATCGACGCAGGACGCCATCTGCAGAG
This sequence comes from Ammonicoccus luteus, assembly GCF_050880385.1. Classification (NCBI taxonomy): domain Bacteria; kingdom Bacillati; phylum Actinomycetota; class Actinomycetes; order Propionibacteriales; family Propionibacteriaceae; genus Ammonicoccus; species Ammonicoccus luteus. Next base: position 163,059 of record NZ_JBNZCI010000003.1, on the reverse strand, counting down.
TCCAGCGGCCGACTCAGCTGTCCACGGCATCTCCACCGGTCAGACCAGTGCTCTCCTTGCCCACATCGGGAGCACGGACGGATTCCTTCGGGGCGCGATAGAACTCGACGGCAAACGTGGCCGGTCCGGCGAACTCCACGTGGTGGGGCCGCTGCGGTGGGATGACCTGGCCCTCGCCCGCGCGAACCGTGATGACGTCATCGGGAGCGTCCTCGAAGATGAAGTTCACCGACCCCTCGCGGACGACCAGCCGACCCCAGACACCTTCGGCCACGCGATGGGCTCGGCCCAGTCCCACCGGCGCGGTCTCAGGGGTCCAGTCGTCGGTGACTCGGGCAAGGACAACGTCATCGGGCAGTTTCAGCATGCTTCGACGATACTTTGCACGCCCTCGGCGCGGTTATGCCGTGAGCACGTACCGCAAAATCTCCACCACTTGGTCGGTGGTCGTGCACCATGCCTGGGCAGCGGCGTCGACCTCCTTGAGCGCGTGGACGATATCGGGCTCGTGAAGGGTCACATAGGGCTTGCCCAAGGCCGCGCAGTAGCCGGCATCGAAAGCGGCGTTCCACTGTTTGTATTTGTCCCCGAAGCGCACCACGACCAGATCACTCTGCTCGATCAGGGTGCGAGTGCGGATGGCGTTGACCTTGGAGGACTGGTGATCACGCCAGAAATCGCTGGCGTTCTCGCCCAAGTGGTCACCGGCGGCGTCGCTCGCGGCATGGTCGGTCACCGGCGCGGTGAACACCACGTCCAGCCCCGCGGCCTCTGCGCCGCGCTGGATCTCGTCACGCCAATCGGTGTGGATTTCGCCGGAAAGATAGACATGGAAACTCAAGGCTCGTGGCTCCTGTTGTGGGATTCGCGGATCAGCGCTTGTCGGGTCCACCATCTCATGGCCCAGCGACAAGCCGGGTCTCGGTGGAGACCCCGGCAGAGGCGGCCGCCAGCGCCGTGCGCGACCTGACTCCGAACTTGGTCATCGCGTGACTGACGTGGCTCTCGACCGTCCGCTCGGAGAGATGCAGACGGTCAGCGATCTGCCCATTGGTCAGCCCGATCACGACGAGGTCGACCACCTCGCTCTCACGCGCTGTCAGGAGCCCGGAGGCACGCGGCTCGAGTTGACCGAGTGAAGCGAGGAGCGGGCTCATGCGGTGCACCTGCGCGACAGCCCTCGCCCGAGCACAGAGCTCGACCCGTGCTCGACTCCCCGCTCCCTCCAGTGAGGCCGACGCCGCGAGCGCCAAGGCGAGGTGGGCGGGTGCGTGGATCGATCGACACTGCTCGATCGCCTCGTGCAGGTGGTCTCGAGCGCGGTCACGCCATCCGAGAGTCGCCGCGAGCCATGCGAGGGCGAGATCCACCGGCCCCTCATAAGGGCTGGTGGCATGCGCGATCGCGTGCTGGCCAGCGAACGGCGACAACATCTCATACAGGCGTGGGGCCGTCTCGCGATCCTCGAGCCGTGCGCACAGATCCGCCATATCCACACCGATCACCAAGAACTCGGCCGCCGACTCCGGAAGTGTGTTGATGTGGAGCGCGAGGGAGTGCCACAGCCCTGCTGCCTCGGCCCGCGCCCCCGACCTGAACAGGACGCCGGCAAGCCAGCCACGGGCAAAGAAGGGTGCCGACTCCACGGCTTCGCGCACAGCGGACACCACCTCTGCCAGCCCTTCGCCGGTCATGACCGCGATCGCGGACCTGTATGGCAGAGCGAGGTACGCCGCGTCGCTGCCGGGCCCGGAGCTCGCCTCGGCACGAGAGAGATGCGCATGGGCGGCGTCCCATCTGCCGTCGGTCATGGCCTGTGAAGCGAGAAGTAGTTGGACGCGAGAGTGTTCTCTACGGGAATCGGCCCGCCAGGCGAGAGCGGCGATTGCATCTAGCAACTGCGCTCTTCGTCCCTCACGCGCGAGTGCGTCGAGGTCAGCGGAATTGAGGTCGCCGGCGTGGAAAGGCTCCGCCGTGGCGGCGTACTGAGCCTCGATCCGGTCACGCAACGCCGTCTCCCTCACCCGCAAACGCGCGGCGGCCGCTAGAGCGTGCAGTCGTGCCCGGGACAGCGGGTCAACAGGACGCTGAATCAGCGTGGCCGCCTCGGTGATGGCGACCTCATCGGCGCTGTCCTGGATGACTGCAGCGGCAAGATCGATCGCGTCGCCGACCCGGTCGTCCGCGACCGCATCGCGCAGGCCTTGCAGGTTGTCCGTGCCCACACACTCAGGATAGAAGAATCGGGGATTCCACGGATGCGTCCGCGGGACGGACTCGACGACCGTTGGCGGTATGACCGCTCGCATGTCCGGCTGGCTCATCGCCGTCGCCTCCCTGTTCGGCGCGATCAGCGCCCTCGTGATCATCGGCTGGCGGCCGGAGGTCACTGAAGCCCGCTACAGCTATCCCTTCGGCCCGACGTCGTTCGTTGTTGCCCAACTCCTTTTCGCCGCCCGCGACGCGGTGGTGCTGGTCGGGCTGATCGGCCTGACGCTCGCTCTTTGGCCGCAGGCACGTCGCACCACCCGGATCGGGCTGCTGGTTGCAGACGCAGGGATGCTGCTCTTCGCCCTCGCCGAGTTGTTCGCGCTGACCGCTCGCAGCGCAGCCACCATCTCGACGGAGGCTGACGCGGCCAACGCCTTCTATGGTGCGCCGATGACGGTTCACGGGATCGGCTTGCTGATCGCGGGCGTCGGCTTGGCCCGCTCGCGACAGCTGCCGGGAGCCCTGGGCCGGTGGATCGTGTTGGCCGCCGGGGTGTATGTCTTTTTCCCCGTCTTCCCCGCGGTCTTCGCGCCGATGGTGTGGGGGCGTCTGGCCATCGGCAGTTGGCTGGTGCTCTGCGCGGGCATCGGAGTCGCCCTCGTTCGGTGGGCCGCCCGAAACGAGTCCCCGTCCGCTGCTGTCCGAGCCGCCGAGTGCAGCGCTATACGTTAAACCTGAACTCGACCACGTCGCCGTCACTCATCACGTAGTCCTTGCCCTCGAGCCGCATCTTGCCCGCGGCCTTGGCCGCCTGCTCGGACCCGGCGGCGACGAGATCGTCGAACGACACGACCTCGGCCTTGATGAAGCCCTTCTGGAAGTCGGTGTGGATGACCCCCGCGGCCTCCGGCGCGGTCGCCCCCTTCGGGATCGTCCAGGCGCGCGCCTCCTTCGGCCCGGCGGTGAGATAGGACTGCAGCCCCAGCGTCGCGTACCCCACCCGCGCCAGCACATCCAGCCCCGGCTCGTCGATGCCCATCTCGGCCAGGAACTCCTTGGCCTCGTCCGGCTCCATCTCCGCCAGCTCCGCCTCGATCTTCGCGTCGAGGAAGATCGCCTCGGCGGGCGCGACAACCTCGCGCATCTTCGCCTTCAGCTCCTCGTCGGCGAGCTCGTCGGTGTCGCAGTTGAACACATAGATGAACGGCTTGGCGGTCAGCAGGAAGAGCTCGCGCAGGTGCTCGAGATCCAGACCCGCAGCGTGCACGCCCTTCCCGGCGTTCAGCGTCTCCAGCGCCTGCTGCCAGGCGGCGAGCTTGGGCTGCGAGTCCTTCTTGATCCGCGCCTCCTTCTCCAGCCGCGGCAGCGCCTTTTCCAGCGTCTGGATGTCGGCGAGGATCAGCTCGGTGGTGATCGTCTCGATGTCGCTGGCGGGGTTGACCTCGCCGTCGACGTGCGTGACATCCGGATCACGGAAGACGCGCGTCACCTGACAGATCGCGTCGGCCTCGCGGATGTTCGCGAGGAACGCGTTGCCCATCCCCTCGCCCTGGGAGGCTCCCTTCACGATGCCCGCGATGTCGACGAACGACACCGTCGCGGGGAGGATCGCCGCGGAGCCATAGATCTCGGCGAGCTTCGCCAGGCGGGGTTCGGGCACGCCCACGACACCGACGTTGGGCTCGATCGTCGCGAACGGATAGTTCGCCGCGAGCACGTTGTTGCGGGTCAGCGCATTGAACAGGGTCGACTTGCCGGCATTGGGGAGACCGACGATTCCGATGGTGAGTGCCACGCTGGCCCACCTTACTGGCCTGACGTCATTTCAACGTCGGTGCCCGAACTCGTCGATCGCCTGCCAGTGACGCCGACCCCGTTATCGCCGCAGCTGCCAGCAGCCCAGGGTGGACGTCGGCCGATAGCCGAGCTGCCGGTTGATCGCCAGCATCCATTCGTTCTCGTCGGCGTTCCACGTGTGGATTCGGCGTACGCCGGGTCGGTGCCGCGCAAGATTGCGGAGGTTCGCGGCCTTGATCCGCAGACCGAGCCGACGCCCGCGGTGATCGGTGCGCACGAGCGTGTCGTCCTGATAGGCAACCTCCGGAAGCCATCCGTCCGGACAGGTCAACAACGTGTGCGCCACCACGTCGCCGCTCGTTCGTTCGACGGCGACGGTCCAGACCTGGGATCGTCCCATCGCAATGACGGCAGCATCCTCGGCAGCTATCCGTGCGGCATCCCAGACCTCCGGCTCCATCGCGACCTCCCCCATCGGGACATCGGTGCTCATCCGCGCGCGCTGCACCGCGAGCGCGTCCCGGAGCTGCGGGGGCGTCGGCCCGGTCCAGGACACGAGGTCATAGCCCGCGCTCGCCGCGGCACCGGCCGACTCCAGCGTCATCGCCCTCGTGAGCGCATCGACCACATCGAGGGTGCTCGCCACCTCGACCTGTTCGAGCTGGAACCCCCGGCCGGTGAGCCAGTCGGTGACGGCGCTGCGCCGCACTGAGCCCGCCCCTGTCTTCGGGGTGAGCGCCTTCCCCGACGGTCGGGAGGCGTGCCACACGATCACCGTATTGCGGGATTCCGCGTGGATCAGATCGGAGATGGCTGACCACAGCGCGTCGAGCACGACCGCGGTCTCCGCGTCGGGAGCGATGCGAAGCTCGACGGCCAACAGATGCCGATTGTCGGTGTCCGGGATCTGCGCGTTCGCCAATCCGATGAGCTTGTCGCGGTCGCGGGCCAGCACCATCACGGAGCGGCTGGTTTCGGTGTCGGCGTACGTCGCCGCCAACTCCCGCGCCGAATAGGCGAAGTCCTTGTGGCCCAACTCCGCGTACTCATCTGTCGCCCACAACTCCGCCGCCTCCACTGCCACGGACGACGGCTCCGCGACCGTCCCCAAGGACGTGTGCACGGTCAGTTGCAGCGAAGGCGGTGCCATGTCGCCAAGATCTCGCGCGCCCGTCCGGACGGCAACCGATTTAGGCTCCGGACCAGTACGCCAGCAGCGCCCTCGTCAGGTGGTACAGGTCGTCAACGCCGCACATCTCGCGGGCGGAATGCATCCCGAGGACGGGTACGCCGACGTCAACCGTCGTGATGCCGAGCCGCGTGGCCGTGAGTGGGCCGATCGTCGAACCACAGGGAATGGCGTTGTTGGAGACGAAGGTCTGGGTGGGTACGCCGGCCACGGCGCATGCCCGCCGCCAGATCATCTCGCCGACCGCATCGGACGCATAGCGCTGGTTGGCGTTGATCTTGAGCAGGGGCCCCTCGTTGATGAGCGGCCGGTTGACGGGGTCATGGGAACCGACATAGTTCGGATGGACCGCGTGACCGGCGTCGGCAGAAATGCAGGACGAACGCGCGAGCATGCGGCGGTATTCGTCCTCGCTCGTCCCCAAGGCCGTCGCGGTGCGCCTGAGCACGTCCTCCAGCAGCGGCCCACTGGCACCGGAACGCGAAGCCGAGCCGACCTCTTCATGATCGAACGCCGCCAGCACCGCGATGTCGCCATCTGTGTCGTCGACGTTGAGCATCGCGATCACGGAGGCATGCACGCTAGACAGGTTGTCGATCTTGGTGCACGCAAGGAACTCGTCGTCCGCGCCGAACAGCTTGGGCCGCGCGGTGTCGAACGCGAAGAGGTCATGACCTGCCACGTCGTCCGCGGTGAGTTCTCCGCCGTCGTCGTCGGTGACGAACGACATCACCAGGTCGAGGACCCGAAGGTCGGGCCGCCGCACCGAGAACAGCGGCGCCATGTGGGCCTGACGGTCAAGCTTGAGACCGTCCTCGTTCACCGATCGATTGAGGTGAATCGCGAGCTGTGGGATCCGCATGACCGCGTCCGTGTGGACCAGGACCTGCTCGCCGCGGGGAGTCACGACGCGGCCGGCGATGCCGAGCTCGCGGTCGGTCCAGGAACCCAACAGCGGACCCCCATAGATCTCGACCCCGACCTGCTGCCAGCCCGCCGCCCCATAGATGGGGTCCGGCTTGAGCTTGAGGCCGGGCGAGTCGGTGTGCGACCCGACGATGCGAAAAGCGGAGTTCTTGCTCGCGTTGGCGGGCACCCACCACGCCATCACGGCTCCGTCCCGCACCAGATAGTGCCCACCTGTCGAGGAATCCCATTCGGCCGACTCGTCCTGCTGGGCCCAGCCGGCCTCCGCCAACAGCCGCGCAACTTCAGCGGCTGCGTGATATGAGCTCGGCGATGCCTGGACGAACGCGGCGAAGTCCTGGACGTGACTTGGGGCTTGGGTGTGCGGCATAGCCCCATCCAACCACTGGCGGCGCGGTTCCGACAGGCCCGGCAGCCTTGTGGAACGACCCCTTGACCAATCGCCGTGCACCAATATCATCGCTATATGTCGATGCATCATCGTGCCGGCAGAGACTTGGTGCCGGATGTCACTGCAGCGGCCGAATTGCTCCGCGCACTGGCCGATCCGGGCCGGCTCACGATCCTCGCGCACCTGTTCACTGGTGAGCACAACGTCCGCGAACTGACCGAGCACCTAGGGCTGGCACAGTCGACGGTGAGCTCGCATCTGGCGAGCCTCAAGTCGTGCGGGTTGGTCACGGCGCGGCAGGAGGGGCGCTCGTCGATGTACGCGGTCGCTCATCCGCGACGCACCCGTGAGCTCCTGTCGTCGGTCGGCGAGTTGCTGAGCAACATCGACAAGAACGGTGGCGCGACATGAGCGCGGGACACGGCCACGGCCATCACCACGACCACTCCACCACGAACCGGACGCGCCTGGCGATTGCCTTCGGCCTCACGGTTGCGGTGCTCATCGTCGAGGTGATCATGGCGTTCGTCACGGGCAGCCTCGCGCTGCTGGTGGATGCCGCCCACATGCTGACCGACGCGACAGGGCTTGCGATCGCGCTCTTCGCAGCCTCGCTCATGGCTCGACCGCCCACCTCCAAACGCACGTGGGGATTCGCCCGCATGGAGGTGCTGGCGGCGGGAGCACAGGCGACGATCCTGCTTGCGGTCGGCATTTTCGCGTTCATCGAGGGCATCCGGCGTCTCATCTCCCCGCCCGAGGTGCAGGGCGTGGGCATGCTCGTCATCGGCATCGTGGGCCTGCTGGCGAATGTGATTGCACTGATGGTTCTCGCCGGCGGGCGGAGCGCCAACCTCAACATGCGGGCCGCGTTCCTCGAGGTCGTGAACGACGCGCTCGGTTCGGTCGCCGTCATTATCGGCGCGATCGTGATCACGCTGACTGGCTGGACCCGTGCAGATGCGATCGCGGGCATGCTGATCGCCGCCCTCATCGCCCCCCGGGCGGTGATGATCCTCCGCGAGGCGAGTTCGGTGCTCATGGAAACGGTCCCGACGGGCATCGATCTCCATGAAGTGCGCGCACATCTTGAATCGAAGCCGCACGTGCGGAGCGTGCACGATCTCCACATCTCGCGGATCAGCACTGGTCTGCCCGTGCTGACCGCCCACGTTGTGGTCGAGGAGGCCTGCTTCACGGCAGGCTGCACACCGCAGTTGCTCCAGGACCTGCAGACCTGCGTGGCCGAGCATTTCGATATCTCGATCGCACATTCGACTTTTCAGATCGAGCCGCCGCACCACCATCACGGCGAGTTTCAGTTGCACGACTGACCTGAGCCGACCGGACGGATCGACGAGTCAGCCCGGGACGCCGGCCACGCTTCCGGTGAGGAACCTCGAGATCTCGTCGGAGAACCAGTCCGGCTCCAACACGGGGTCGAGGTGCCCGCCATCGAAGGAGTGCAGCCAGGACGGTGTGATCTCCTGGTGCAGCACCTGGGAGTTGATGAACGGGACCATCGGATCGTCGGTGCCGGCCAGAATCAGGGTCGGTTGATGAATCAGCCACGCCATCGGCAGGGTCGTCCAACTCATGGCCGCCATGAGTTGGTGCGGCAGTCCCGCCCCGGGGTCCTCGAAGTCGGGCGCGAGGGTCCGGCGGACATCATGCGGGCGGCGCCGGGCGCACCCGCCATAGAGGCGCCCGATCGTCTTGTCGTCGGTGTGCAGGAGCTGTGCGGCCTCCGGGCTGAACATCATCGCCATCGACAGCATCTTGCCCGGCACGGAGAGCGAACCGGTGTTGGTGGAGATCAGCACCATCCGACGGACCCGCCGGTCGGCCTGCAGCGCCATCTGTTGGGCGACCACACCGCCCCACGAATAGCCGATGACGTCGACTTCCTCATGCCCGAGCTGATCCAGCAGCCGCAGCACCCACCAAGCCATCTGCGGCATCCCGTAGGGCAGGAAACCAACCGGGCTCCGTCCGATGCCCGGCGGATCGAGCCGGATGACTTCCAACGATGGGTCGAATCCGTGGACCAGATCGTCAAGCACATCGGCGCGGCAACCGATCCCATTGAGGAACACAACCGGTCGCGCCGGCTCGGTGGTGGCACGCCGGATCAGGACACGAAACTTCTGGCCGCACACGCGCAGCCATCGCTCTTCGGACCCCGCAGCCCGGGCCGGGGCTTCTTCGGCCGTCATCTGATCAGAATACTCATTCCAGCTTTTCCTGTGCTGCAAAGCGATCAAGCTCACAACAGCATAGCTCGCCCAGTCCGCCGGAGTGCCTGATCAATAATGTCGGAGCCCTCCGGCAGAGTCGGAGGCATGGAGACCACCGCCATCCTCGTCCTCGTCCTCGGCCTGCTCATCGGGTTCGCGCTCGGTGCCGTGCTGCTCTGGTTCCTCGCCCGCTCCAGAGCCGAAACCGCGGACGCCCGGCTGGCGACCGAGCTCGCCCAGGCCAAATCGGAGTTGGCCCAAGCCCAGGCACAAGCGGCGGACGCTCGGGCGCAGGCGGCCGACGCCCGCGCGGACGCCGCCCAGTCGCGCGGCGAGGTTGCCCGGACTCAGACGGATGTGGCGCGTCAACAAACCCACCTTGCCGAGGCACGCAGCGAGGTCGCCGAGGCCCGTTCCGTGATGGCGGAGGCCAAAGCGGAAGCCGCGGAGGTCGGGGCGCGTCTGGCCGGGGCGTTGGCCGCGCGGGATGCGGCGGTGGCCCGAGCTGCCGAGTTGGCGGCCGACCGGGAATCCCTCGCCAATCAGTTCAAGGTTCTGTCGTCCGAGACGCTCGAGCGGCAGGGCAAAGCGGTCGACGCGGCCACGGCCGACCGGCTGGAGCAGACCAAGGCCGCCCTCCAGCCGCTGACGACTCTGATGAACCAGTTCTCGACTCGATTGACCGAGATCGAGAAGGAGCGCGTGGCGATGTCCACCGATCTCCGCAACCACGTGCGGGCAGTGCAAAACACCGGCGAACATCTGCGTCGCGAAACCCATGCGCTCGCCACAGCGCTGCGCAAGCCGCAGGTGCGGGGCCACTGGGGCGAGATGCAGCTGCGGCGGGTTGCGGAATACGCCGGCATGGTCGAGCGGTGTGACTTCGAGCTGCAGACCACCACGCAGACGAGTGCCGACCGCACGATCCGCCCCGACATGCGCGTGGAGCTGTCCGACGGCAAGTTCGTGTTCGTCGACGCCAAGGTGCCCCTGAGCGCATTCCTGGAAGCCCACGAGACCGACGATGAGCGCACGCGCGACGAAAAGCTCAAGCTGTTCGGACGCAACGTCAAGACGCACGTGGAGCAGCTGTCGGGGAAGCAATATTGGAAGGCCGACGCCGGCACGCCGGAGTTCACCGTCCTGTTCCTGCCCAACGAGATGTTCCTCTCCTCCGCTTCCGAGATCGTGCCGGACCTGCACGAGTTCGCGGCCCGGAAGGACGTGGTGCTCGCCACGCCCACCACGCTGATCGCCCTGCTCCGGGCGGTGTCCTATGGCTGGAAGCAAGCGGCTCTGGCAGAGAGCGCGGCGGAAGTCTTCGCGCTCGGTCGTGAGCTTTATGACCGCTTGGGGACCATGGGCGAGCACGTCGACAAGACCGGCCGCTCGCTCACGTCGGCGATGCTCGCCTACAACAAGATGGTCGGGTCGTTCGAGACACGGGTGTTGCCGATGGCCCGCCGGTTCCGTGATCTCCAGGTCACCGACAAGGAGCTCGAAGCTCCCAAACCGGTGGTCGAGTCGACACGGACGATCACGGCTCCCGAGCTCGTGGAGGACGCCGCCAAGGTCGAGCCGATGATCGGTCGGACGCGCCGCCAGGATGGCGGACAGGAACTCCCGGAGCGGGCCGAGTTGACCCGAGGCGAGCCCGACCTGCTGGACTTGATGGACGAGCCGACCCTTCCAGTTCGCAAGCGCGGCAACACCGCATGATCCCCCGGTCCGTTCCACCCACGACTCCCATGGGATGCGTGGGTGTGGCCAACGGATGGATACTGCTCCAGTGGACCGCATAACCTCCGCCGACATCGCCTTGGCCGCCGCCCGCCTGCGAGGGGTCGTGACAGAGACGCCGCTGCAGCTCAACGAACGCCTGAGCGAGCGGACAGGCGCGGAGATCTGGCTCAAGCGCGAGGATCTCCAACCCGTCCGGTCCTACAAGATCCGGGGCGCCCACAACCTGATCAGCCAGCTCTCCGAGCAGGAGCGGCACGCGGGCGTCATCTGCGCGTCGGCGGGCAACCACGGCCAGGGTGTGGCCTATGCGTGCGCCCGCCTCGGCATTCAGGGGCGGATCTATGTCCCCTCCACTACGCCACGGCAGAAGCGCGACCGGATGCGTCAGCTCGGCGGTGAGCACGTGAGCCTGATCGTCATCGGTGACACCTATGACGAAGCCGCTCAGGCCGCCTACGCCGCCGCCTGGGAATCCGGCGCGACCATGGTGCCGGCCTTCGATGATCCCCGCACGATTGCGGGACAGGGGACGCTCGCGGTCGAGATAGTCCACCAGCTCGGCAGGGCGCCCGACGTCCTGGTGGTGCCCGTCGGCGGCGGTGGCATGCTCGCGGGTTGCCTGACCTGGATGGCCGATCACCATCCGGAGTGTCGGGTGGTCGCTGTCGAACCTGCCGGCGCGCCATGCCTGGCGGCCGCGCTCGAGGCGGGCGGGCCCGTCACCCTGGAGTCCATCGACACCTTCGTCGATGGTGCCGCGGTCCGGCGGTGCGGCGAGCTCACGCACGCGATCGCGGCGGCGCGCGATCCGCACATGCTGACCGTGCCAGAGGGCCAGCTCTGCAGTGAGATGCTCGACCTTTATCAGACCGACGGGATCATCGCCGAGCCCGCAGGCGCGTTGGCGCCCGCCGCGATCGGCCACCAACTCGACATTCAGCCCGGCCAGAGCGTCGTGGCGATCCTGTCCGGCGGCAACAACGACGTGTCCCGCTATTCGGAGATCGTCGAGCGATCCTTGGTGCACGAGGGCCGCAAGCACTATTTCCTGGTCAACTTCCCGCAGGAGCCGGGTGCGCTCCGTCGCTTCCTCGACGAGGTCCTCGGTCCCGACGACGACATCACGCTGTTCGAATATGTGAAACGATCGAACCGGGAGCTCGGTCCTGCCCTCGTCGGGGTGGAGTTGGGCACCCCGGAGGATCTCGCCGGTCTGATGGCGCGGATGAACCGCTCCCCCATGACTGTCGAGCCGGTCCTGCCCGACAGTCCGTTCTATCGATTCCTGGTCTAGCCCTGCCGCAGCCGGAGAAGGGAACCTCATGCGCGTCGCCCTGGCACAGATCTGCTCCGGTCCCGAGGTCGAGGACAATCTCGCCCAAGTGCGCGAGCAGGTGGCCAAGGCTGCCGCGCTGGGCGCTCGCCTCGTCGTGTTCCCGGAGGCGACGATGCGAGCGTTCGGTCACAACCTGGCGTCCGTCGCCGAGCCTCTCGACGGGCCCTTCGCCACGGCGATCGGCGACTTGGCGACTGAGTTCGGCCTCACGGTGGCGGCCGGCATGTTCACTCCGGCACGTTCCTCCCAGGACGGATCTCGGGTCCGCAACACCCTCGTGGTGGCTGTCCCGACCGGCCCCGCCGGCGGGGGCCGGCCTGCCCGGGTGCAGGGCTACGACAAGATCCATCTGTTCGATGCGTTCGGGTTCTCGGAGTCCGACACAGTCGAGGCGGGCGACGACGAGCTCCGCGTCGAGGTCGACGGCACGACCGTGGGTGTCGCGATCTGCTATGACATCCGCTTCCCGCAGCTGTTCATCAATCACGCCCGCGCCGGTGCCAAGGTGATCCTGGTCCCCGCCTCGTGGGGCTCCGGGCCGGGCAAACTCGACCAATGGCAGGTCCTCGCGCGGGCGCGGGCCCTCGACTCGACAAGTTGGATCCTGGCCTGCGGGCAGGCGGACCCGAAAGCCTCCGGCGTCGAGGCCAAGCCCGACGCGCCCACCGGCATCGGTCATTCGATGGTGGTGTCGCCGACCGGCGCGGTGGTGGCCGCCGCCGGGTCGGGGCCGGAGCTGGTGATCGCCGATCTGGTGCCCGGCTCATCGGACCGGGCCCGACGCGACATCCCCGTGCTCACGAATGCCCGGCTGAGCTGACATGCGCGCTTGGTTGGTGTGGGGCATCGGCGTCGCCGTCTATCTCGTCACGATCTGCCACCGCACCTCGCTCGGCGTCGCGAGTCCGCAGGCCACGGTCCGCTTCGACACCAGCGCGAGTGTCATCGCGCTGTTCGTGGTGCTGCAGGTGGGCATGTATGCCGGCATGCAACTCCCCTCCGGCATGCTCCTCGACCGCTTCGGGTCACGCAAGATGCTCACGACCGGCGCCTTGGTGATGGCAACGGGCCAGTTGCTCATGGCGATCGCCGACACACTGCCGCTCGCGGTCGTGGCGCGCATGCTCACCGGCACGGGCGACGCTGCCTGCTTCATCTCTGCGCTGCGGCTCATCCCGGCCTGGTTCCCCGGCCATCGGATCCCGGTCCTGACCCAGGTGACGGGCGTCATCGGCCAGTCCGGACAGATCCTGAGCGCAGTCCCGTTCGTCTGGCTCCTCCACCGCTGGGGCTGGACCCCCAGCTTCCTGACCCTCGCGGGCCTCGGACTGGTCATGGGCCTGCTCGCCCTCACCGTTGTCCGTGACAGCCCGACCGGCCCGCTGCGGCGCGACAGCCACGTCGCTGAGCGTTTCGTCAGCCAGATCGCGGCCACGTTCCGCGAACCGGGGAACAGGATGGGCATGTTCGTCCATGCGACGGCGTGCTTCGGCGCGCTGGCCTTCGGCCTGATGTGGGGGTTTCCCTATCTGGTGGAGGCCGAGGGCAGGTCTCCGGCCACCGCAGGCGGTCTCTTCACGCTGTTCGTCCTCGGGTCGGTGGTCGCCGGCCCCATCATCGGTCATCTGACCCGGCAACACCCTTTGCGACGCACCACGTTGACGATGCTGGTGTCCCTGACCGGCATCGTGCCCTGGCTGGTGATCTTCGTGTGGCCGGGCCCGGCACCCCTCTGGTTGCTGATCGCGCTCGTCACGGGGCTGGCGATCTCCGGTCCGGCGTCGCTGATCGGGCTCGATCAGGTCCGGACGTTCAATCCGCAGAACCGGCTCGGCACGGCGAGCGGGATGGTCGTGATGTTCGGGTTCGCCATGGCCCTGGTGACGATCCTGCTGATCGGCATCGTCCTGGACCTCGCGGCCGAAGGGAGTACGCCCGGCCTCGGCGACTATCGGACCGCGATGGCCGTCCAGATCCCGCTGTGGATCGGCTGTTACGTCGGCCTGATCGTCTCCCGCCGCCAGGCCCTGCGCCTGCACGGCGTCACGCTGCGGCCGTGGAAGGAAGTCTGGCGGGACCGGCGCAGCACGCGCCGCTGAGCCGCGCCCTTACCCCCGACCGATGAATGGCATGCCCGCAGCCATCACCATCAGTTCTGGCACGGCCACCTCATTCGGCAGCGCGACGATGTCGGCCACCAACCGGGCAACGTGCGCGGGATCGAACGTCGGCTCCGCCTTCCGCGAACCGTCCGCCTGGAGCGCGTTCACGAACGATCCGGTCATGTCGGTCGCGGCGTTGCCGATATCCAGGCGGGTTGCGGTGATGTTGTGCGCCCGCCCATCGAGCAGGATCGACCGCGTCAGGCCGGCGATCGCGTGCTTCGTGGTTGTGTATGCCACCGACTCCGGCCGCGGCACGTGCGCCGAGATCGACGCATTGTTGATGATCCGACCGCCTCCGGTTGCCTTCATCATCCGCACCGCCTCACGGGCGCACCAGACCGAGCCGGTCACGTTGACCTGCCAGGCCGCATGCCAGGTGTCGTCGTCGATCGTGTCGACCGTCTGGCCGATAGGAAAAATGCCGGCGTTGTTGAACAGAACGTCGACCCGTCCATGCGCCTCCGCCACCCTGTCGAAGAGCGCGCGGACCGACGCGGAGTCCGTCACGTCGGTCGGGACGGTGAGGACATCCGCGTGGCCCTTCGCCGTCTCCGCCAGCAACTCCGGCCGCCGACCGGCCAGGACGACGCGGTGTCCCCGGCCCAACAGTTCCCGGGCGACGGTGCGCCCGATCCCGGATCCACCGCCTGTCACGACCACGACCCGCGGCAGGCTGGCGCTCACCGCTTCGCCGCCCCGCTGCGGACCGCCTTGCGCAGTTCGGGCGGGAGCGCGAACGTCAGGTTCTCTTCCGTCAGACGTTCCTCCACGACATCGTTGAAGCCATCCTCGGCCAGCCGCGCGATGACGCCCTCGACCAGCACCTCCGGCACCGAGGCCCCCGAGGTCACTCCCACCGACGAGACCCCCTCCAGCCAGGCCGGGTCGATCTCGTTCGCGTGGTCGACCCGGTGGGCCGCCTTCGCGCCGGCGTCGAGCGCGACCTCGACGAGGCGTACCGAATTCGACGAGTTCGCCGAGCCCACCACGATCATCAGATCGGAGTGTTCGGCGATCTGCTTGACGGCCGCCTGTCGGTTGGTCGTCGCATAACAGATGTCGTCCGACGGCGGATCGATCAGGTTCGGGAAGCGCTCCTTGAGGCGACGCACGATCTGCATGGTCTCGTCGACGCTCAGCGTCGTCTGGGACAGCCACGCGACCCGGTCGGGATCGGGCACCTCGACGGTCTCCGCGTCGGCCGGCGATTGGACGAGAATGGTCCGCTCCGGAGCCTCTCCCGCCGTGCCCTCGACTTCTTCGTGGCCCGCGTGGCCGATCAGCAGGATCGTCAGATCCTCCGCGGCGAATCGCTGGGCTTCCTTGTGCACCTTGGTCACCAAGGGACAGGTCGCATCGATGGTCTGCAGGACTCGGCGCTTGGCCTCGGCATGCACCATTGGCGACACCCCGTGCGCGGAGAACACGGTGATCGACCCCTCGGGCACCTCGTCGAGTTCCTCGACGAAGATCGCGCCGCGTTCGGTCAATGTCTCCACGACGTGCTTGTTGTGCACGATCTGCTTGCGGACATAGACCGGCGCGCCATAGTGCTCAAGCGCCTTCTCCACCGTCACCACCGCGCGGTCCACACCGGCGCAATAGCCGCGCGGCGCTGCGACCACTATTCGCTTCTCACCAGATCCAGTCATGCCGCACAGTCTAGGAGTCCCGTCCGGAGGGCCAAGACCGTCGTACCGTCCGTCGTCCGGGAATGTCGGACCAGCCGCATAGGGTGTCCCACGTGTCCATGCAGTCCTCCCCGGAGTCCCCGCAGCCCCTCGGCAAGGTCGTCACCGCCGTCAAAGGCTGGGTCGAGCGCTGCGGTCAGGTGTGGGTCGAAGGACAGCTGATCGAGCTGAAGCGGCGCCAGAACAGCCAGTGGCACTGGCTGACGCTGCGGGATCGGTACGCGGAGGTGTCCGCGTCGGTCTCGGTCCCCGCCGAAGTGCTGGAGGCAGCGGGTCCGGTGTCGGCGGGCATGACGGTGACGTGTCTGCTGAGCCCCCAGGTGTGGACCAAGACCGGCAGCCTGTCGTTCGCCTGCGCGGACCTGCGGCCCTCGGGCGAGGGGCGTCTGCTCGCGCAACTGGAACAGCGCAAGCGCCAACTCCAGGCCGAGGGCCTGTTCGACCGCGCGCTCAAGAAACGGCTCCCGGTCCTGCCCGCGGCCATCGGCCTGATCACCGGTGCCGGGTCGGCGGCCGAGCGGGACGTGGTCGAGAACGTGCGCCGACGCTGGCCCGGCGCGGTCCTCGAGGTCCGGCACACGCTGGTGCAGGGTCCGCAGGCGGCAGAGCAGGTCATGGCCGCACTCACGTCGCTGGATGCGCTGGAGCAGGTGCAGGTGATCGTGATCGCCCGCGGCGGCGGATCTCTGGAAGATCTCCTGCCGTTCTCCGACGAGGGCCTCGTCCGGGCGGTGTTCGCGGCGCGCACGCCGGTCGTCAGCGCAATTGGTCACGAAACCGACATGCCGATCCTCGACCTCGTCGCGGATCTGCGGGCCTCGACGCCAACGGACGCGGCCAAGCGCGTGGTGCCGGACGTGGCGGAGGAATACGTCCGCGTCGGACAGGCCCGGGACCAGATGCGGCGCGCCGTGCTCGGCTTGGTGGAGCGCGAGCAGCACCGTCTCGACCAGCTCCGCAACCGCCCGTGCCTGATCGACCCGCTCTATGCGTTCACGCTCAAACACCGCGAGATCGACGACCTCCACCAGCGCGCGGGGCGCGCGGCCAACGCACTGTTGGATCGGGAGACGACCGGTGTGCGCCACGCCCTCGAACGGATCCGGGCGATGTCACCGAAACAGACCTTGGATCGGGGCTATGCGATTCTGCTCGACGGATCGGGCCAAGCGGTGTCGTCGGTCGGTCAGGTCGACGAGGGCGATGGGCTGCAGGCCCGTCTGGCGGACGGACAGCTGGTGGTGGAAGTGCACGAGGTGACCCGCGCCGACGGCCGGGACGCGCACGAGGAATGGGAGGACTTCGATGAGTGAAGAACCGCGGGGCGACGAGCTCAGCTATGAGGCGGCTCGCGACGAGTTGATCGAGGTGGTCCGCAGGCTCGAGGCGGGCGGTGCCTCCCTGGCCGAGTCGATGCAATTGTGGGAGCGCGGGGAAAAGCTCGCGGAGATCTGTCAGCGGTGGCTCGACGGCGCCCGGGCAAAGGTCGAAGAGTCCCGACGCGCTGCGGCGCAGGAGGCCAACGAGTGAGCGGCTATTCCGCTGTGATCTTCGATCTCGACGGGACGATCCTGGATTCCTCACCGATCATCTGCCGCGCCATGTCGCTGGCGTCCGCGGAATTCGGGCATCCACGCGATCCCGAGGTGTTCCGGCCATATATCGGGCCGCCGCCGTGGCACACGTTCGCCGAGGTCACCGGCGAGCCGATGGAAGTCGTGGAGCGCATCGTCCCCCGCTATCGCGAGATCTATGACGAGCTGATGGCCGACACCCCCAGCTATCCGGGCATGCCCGGACTCGTCGACGCGCTCGCAGCAGCGGGCACGCCGCTCGCCGTCGCCACTTCCAAGTTGCGCTCGGCAGCCATCACGCTGCTCGAGGGAGTCGGGCTGGCCGACCGGTTCGTCACGATCCAGGGCGCCGGTCAGGATCCGGCGAGCGCGGTGAAGGCCACGGTGATCGGCACGGCCGTTGCCGACCTCCGGGCCGCCGGGGTCGACACCTCCCGGATGGTGATGGTCGGTGACCGCCACCACGATCTCGACGGGGCAGCCGAGTTCGGCGTCCCCACAATCATGGTCGCGTGGGGCTACGGTCTTGCCGGCGAGGAGGAAGGCGCGCTCGCGCACGTGCACACCCCGGCCGAGTTGGCGACGGCGCTCGGCCTGTCGCACCCCGTGGGCGTCGCCTGACGATCCAGCGGGTCGTGGACGCACCGGTGCCGGCCCACCAGTTCAGGAGGCCCGCAACGTGCGTGCGAACTGCTGCAGATCGATGAACTCGGCGTCCGAGGTGACCAGCGTCGCCGTGTGTTCGTCCCGGAGCACCAGCGACTGCGTACGCCCGTCCCGCGACTCCCAGCGCTCCCACTCGCGGCCCTCGATCGGCTCCGCGCCGACGCGAGTGCCCTCTCGGGTGACCTCGCGGACGAACTGGTCCAAGCGGTCGTCGCCCTGGTTGATCTCGTAGTACATCTTGTCCGGCGACAGATAGCCGAGCCGCCAATGGTTCCGCGGCGACGCACCTCCGCCCACCGTGGCATCCCCGGTGCGCAGCCAGCTCACCCGCGACGGCACCCAGGGGTCCCGGCCCTCCTCCGGCAGCCCCTCGGGCGCCCACAACGGCCAGTCGACCTCCGCGCGAGCCACGTCCGCGACCGGTCGCCAGTCGACTCGCTCGACGGGATAGTCATCGAGGTTGTTCGTCAACAGCCAGGTCAACAGGAGGATCGGGATCATGATCACCGCCAGCGAGCGGAGCATGTCCGCGGCGGTGGCCTTGCGCTGCTTGTCTGCCACCGGCCCATCCTCACACGCCCGCGGCGGTTTCCCGGTCGCGGCTCAGAGGGGGGTACGCGGATTCCGTGCGGGGAGAGTTCACCTCGACGTCACCTCGTCATCATCCGGACCCGACAGGTTGGCCGCGATCCCCCGCGTCCTCGTTTTCGAAAGGTACTCCTCGTGCTCCGACGCCTCGCCGCACTCGCTGTCGCCACCTCAGCCTGCGCCGCCCTCACCGTCCCGGCGCTCGCCGTGACCGAGCCCATCGTCCATTCCGCTCCCGACGCCGCGCTGAGCGTGACGCCGCTGGGCACCTACGCCACCGGCGTCTTCGCCCAGTCCGCCGCCGAGATCGTCGCTTTCCACGCCAAGACGCAGCGCCTGTTCGTGGTGAACGCCGCTGCCGGCCAGGTCGACGTTCTCGACGGCCGCGATGCCGCCGCCCCCACCAAGCTCTTCGACCTGCAGACCGCGGAGGTGCAGTCCGAAGACGGTTCGGTCATCCCGGCGGGTGCGGTCGCCAACTCCGTCGCGATCCGCCCGGACGGTCTCGGGGTCATCGCGGTGGAGGCACCGGACAAGACCGACAACGGCTGGGTCGTGTTCTTCGACGCGACCGCCGACCGGAACGCGACCCTGGGCGCGGTCCGCGTGGGCGCGCTGCCGGACATGCTCACCTTCACCCCCGACGGCAAGCAGATCCTCGTCGCCAACGAGGGGGAGCCGGCGGAGGATTATTCGGTGGACCCCGAGGGTTCGATCTCGGTGATCAAGGCGCCGCCGCAGGTCCGTGCGGGCAAGCAGAACCAGGTCAAGACCGCCGACTTCCGCGCGTTCGAGGGCAAGCTGCCCGCGGGAGTCCGCATCTTCGGCCCCGCGGGCACCGACGCGCAGAACCTCGAGCCGGAATACATCACCGTTGACGGGCGCTCCAAGAAGGCCTACGTCACTCTGCAGGAGAACAACGCGATCGCGGTGGTCAATCTCGACCAAGCCCGCGTCGAGCGGATCCTCCCCCTCGGCACGCAGGACCTCGCCCAGGTGGCGATGGATGTCTCGGACCGTGACCAGGCAATCAACATCGCGACCTGGCCGGGTGTGGAGTCCTTCCTGCTGCCCGATGCGATCGCCTCCTACGAGGTGGGCGGCCGGACCTATCTGGTCACCGCCAACGAGGGGGATGCCCGCGACTGGGACGCCTTCTCCGAGGAGGCGCGGGTCAAGGACCTCGGCAAGGACGGCCTCAAGCCGATCTGCGCGGACGCCCCCGCGTACGCCCATCGCACCGACGCCGAACTCGGCCGCCTGACGATCACTACGACGGCGGGCCTCAACGCCGAGGGCACCTGCTACGAAACCCTGTACGCCTTCGGCGGGCGTTCGTTCTCCATCTTCGACACCGACGGCAACCGGGTCTTCGATTCCGGCTCGCAGTTCGAGGAGATCACCGCGGCGGCGATCCCGGAGTTCTTCAACTACAACCACGAGGAGAACGCCTTCGACAACCGCTCCGACAACAAGGGCCCCGAGCCCGAGGGTGTCGTGGTCGGCGAGGTCGACGGTCGGACCTATGCGTTCATCGGGTTCGAGCGCATCGGGGGCGTGATCGTCTATGACGTCACCGATCCGCGCGCCGCGGAGTTCGTCACCTATGTGAACAACCGCGACTTCTCGGCGGACCCGGAAACCGCGGCCGCCGGTGATCTCGGTCCCGAGGGCCTCGCCTTGGTCCCGGCCTCGGATTCCCCCACCGGCCGGCCGATGCTGGTGATCGGCAACGAGGTGTCGGGCACGACAACGACGTTCGACATTCGCTGACCGCCTGATCCACCCGGTGCGCGCCCGCGGCCCCGGCACTCTGCCCGGGCGCGCCCCGACCCCCTTGCACCGCCACGCGAGACGGCAAAGGCCCCCGACCGGAACGGTCGAGGGCCTTGGTGAAGCCGTTGGGAATCAGTCGACGATGTCGAACATCCCGGTCGCCTCGGCGAGCTTGGCGAGCGAATCACGGCCGGGCACGCCGTCCGCGTCGCTGCCGGAATAGCCGAGGTGGCCCTGCCAACGGGAATAGGACTCGAGGAACATCGTCCCCAGCGAGCCGTCATCGGTGTTGCGGTTCGGCAGGCCGGCCTGATCGAGAGCACGACGCAGTGCGGTCTCGAGGAGCATGCCGAGCTCCTTGTCCATGCCCTCACCGGTCGGGGTGCTGGGGCTCGAGTCATGGGCGACGACCTCGCGGACGCGGCCGACGGACAGGCGAGGCTTGGCAGCCGCGCGCTCCTCCTCGGCGCGGCGCGCCTCCTCGGCCTGCCGGGCCTCGTCCTGCGCACGCAGCTCGGCGGCCGCGGCCTCGGCCTGGGCGGCTGCCTCGGCGTCGACCTGGGCCTGGCGCTCGGCCTCGGCACGGTCGGCGGCGTCGCGGTCGGCGGCCTCACGGGCCTCCGCCTCGTCGCGGGCCTTCGTCGCCTGCTCGGCCTGGGCCTTCTCGGCGGCCTCCTTCAGGCGATCGGCGGTCTCCTGGGCTTCCTTCGCCTTGTCCTTGTCGCCGCCACTGAAGGCGTCCTTGATCTTGTCGAAAACACTCATGGGAAGTCCTCTCTGTCCCTTGTTGGGGAGTTCAGGTGGCCCGCAACGGAGCCAGGAACATCCTAGGACCCGCCGGGTGTGTGCTGAACGCACGTGGACTGACATGGTGGAGGCATGCGCAACGATGAGCAGGCACCCTTGATCCTGGCCCTGGGTGAGGCCGTTCCCGACATTGACGAGTCCGCTTTCCTGGCGCCGGGGTGCGCCGTCGTGGGCGAGGTGATCGTGAACGCGGAGGCGTCGGTGTGGTATGGCGCAGCACTCCGCGGTGACTATGTCCCAGTGTCGATCGGTGCCCGAAGCAATGTGCAGGACAACGCAACCCTGCACGCGGATCCGGGCTTCCCGTGCGAAGTCGGTGAGGACGTCACGATCGGTCACAACGCGGTGGTGCACGGCTGCACGATCGAGGCGGGCTGCGTGATCGGGATGGGGTCGGTGATCATGAACGGCGCTGTCATCGGGGCGGGCAGCCTCGTCGCCGGTGGCGCGGTCGTGATGCCGGGAACGAAGGTGCCGCCCGGAAGCTTGGTCGCGGGCACGCCCGGAAAGGTGCGTCGCCCCACCTCCGATGCCGAACGAGAACAGTTCCTCAAGAGCGCAGCGACCTATGTGGCGAATGCCAAGCGCCACAAGGCCGCGTGGGAAGGCGCCGGCGAATCCTGAGGACACAGGTGGGCGGGGAAGGGGACCACCTGTCTCCCCTCCCCGCCCACGCCTGCGGGGTTGGCACGCGCCTCAGCCGGCGTGGTCCTCCAACATCTCGGTGACCAGGGCCGCAATCGGTGACCGTTCGGAACGGTTCAGCGTCACGTGCGCGAAGAGAGGGTGGCCCTTCAATTTCTCCACGACGGCGACCACTCCGTCGTGTCGGCCAACGCGGAGATTGTCGCGTTGGGCGACATCGTGCGTCAAGACCACCCGCGAGTTCTGTCCGATTCTGCTGAGCACGGTGAGCAGGACGCCACGTTCGAGTGACTGTGCCTCATCGACGATGACGAAAGCATCGTGCAGTGACCGCCCCCTGATGTGGGTGAGCGGCAGGACCTCGAGCAGTCCGCGGTCGAGCACTTCGTCGATCACATTGCGGTTCGTGACAGCGCCCAGCGTGTCGAACACCGCCTGTGCCCACGGCGCCATCTTCTCGTGCTCGCTGCCGGGCAGATAACCGAGTTCCTGCCCACCCACGGCGAACAAGGGCCGGAACACGACGACCTTGGAGTGCTGACGCCTTTCGAGCACGGCCTCGAGGCCTGCGCAAAGCGCCAGCGCGGACTTTCCGGTGCCGGCACGACCGCCGAGCGACACGATGCCGACTTCCGAGTCCAGCAGGATGTCGAGCGCTACCCGCTGTTCTGCCGATCGCCCATGCAACCCGAAGGCTTCACGGTCCGAGCGGATGAGGCGTACCCTCTTGTCCGCCCCCACGCGACCCAGCGCCGACGATCCACCGCCCAGCAACACGATGCCCGTGTTGCACGGCAGATCGCGTGCGTCGTCGACGTCGGCGACGCCATCGTTGTAAAGCGCGTCGATCACCTGGGGATGGACCCCGAGTTCCGCCATGCCGGTATACCCGGATGTCACCACCGCATCCGCCCGGTATTCCTCCGCCGCCAGACCCACCGCGGACGCTTTGACCCGCATCGGCAGGTCCTTGGAAACGAGCACGACGTCCGCACCCTCGGCCTGATAGTTGATAGCGACCGAAAGGATTCGCGAGTCGTTGTCACCGAGCCGAAAGCCGCTGGGCAGTCGTGCGGGATCGGTGTGGTTGAGCTCGACCAGCAGCGTGCCGCCCTCGTCATTGATGGGCAGCGGCGCGTCGAGGCGGCCGTGATCGGTGCGGAGGTCATCGAGATGCCGCAGGGCCGTGCGGGCGAAATAGCCGAGCTCGGGATGATGCCGTTTGGCCTCGAGTTCGGTGATCACCACGATCGGCAGCACTACGGCGTGTTCGGCGAACCGCTTCAGAGCATGCGGGTCGCTGAGGAGCACGGAGGTGTCGATCACATAGGTGCGGCGGGAGCTTTCGGTCAGCGTCACGTCAGATCCTTCTGCGTGGGACCGTTCACCACCAGTTCCCGGTCCCACCTGGTGCTCAGGTTTGGGACCGTGCTCCGTCGGGGACTGGTGTGATCCCCCATCGCCCGCTCCGAGGAGAGGTTGGATGCATGGACATTGCCTCCGGTCGCGAGCGGCTTCCCCTCCGCCCGTTGAAAGTGACGCTAGGCCCCGGACCCGCCAATTCGCGACTGCCCCGCCGAGACGTCACTGGCTTGTTTCCGGGCGTTGCGGAGAGTTCACGTGGATTTCAGGTACGCGGGGTTTCGCGTGGGCGGCGATCTCCTTCGACCTCACTTGCCGAAGCGTCGCTCCCGTTGCGCATAGGACCGCAGAGCCCGGATGAAATCGACGCGGCGGAAGTCCGGCCAGAGCGCCTCACAGAAATAGAACTCGCTGTGGGCGGACTGCCAGATCAGGAAGCCCGAAAGACGCTGTTCACCGGAGGTTCGGATCACCAGGTCCGGGTCCGGCTGGCCCGCCGTGTAGAGATGGGCGGCAATATCCTCCATCTCGACGGTCTCGGCGAGCTCGGCGAGGCTCGTGCCCTTGGCCGCCTCGGCGGCCAGCAGGGACCGGACGGCATCACGCAGCTCGTGTCGGCCGCCGTAGGAGACGGCGACGTTGACGTGCATCCCTTCGTTGTTCTTGGTGAACTCCCCCGCCCGTCGGAGCCGACCGGCCGTTTCCGACGGCAGCAGGTCCAGCGCCCCCACGGGCTGGACACGCCAGCGCCCGGTCGCCGCGAGCGCATCCACCATCTGTTCGATGACCTCGAGGAGAGGCTTGAGTTCTGCCGCATCGCTGCGTTTGAAGTTGTCGGTGGAGAGGACCCACAACGTCACGACCTCGATGCCGACCTCGTCGCACCAGGCCACGAACTGTTCGAGCTTGTCCGCGCCGGCGCGATAGCCGGTCACCAAGGGCTCGCCGGGCGCGTTCAGCCGTGCCCACCGACGGTTTCCATCCGCCATCACCGCGATGTGCTTGGGCAGTTTGTCCGGCGGGATCTCCGCCATGAGGCGCTGTTCATAGGTCGTGTAGAGCAGCCCGGTCGGGTGCAGCCGGTCCGCCCACTCGCGGAACCGATCACGTTGCGCCATGACCGGCACCCTATCGCTTCGACAGGAGGCGTCCGAAGAAACCTCCGCCGCGGCCATTCACGGTCCCGACCCCCTGGGCGCGCCCGGAGACCCAGCGGCGACACTGTTGGTTCAGCACGGATGTTGCACGAGCGGGGGCAGCGCCCTACCGTGAACCTACGGTACCGTAACTTACGGCACCGTAGGAAGGAGTGAAACGTGTCAGTCGACCATCAGCCCTCCCCCAACGAAGCATCCGACCTGGGGCAGCGTCTCGCGGAAACACTCCACCCCCTCAAGCCGAAGCTCCGCGGCTGGCTTCACGCCGGCTGGACACCACTCGCCCTCATCGGCGGACTCGTGCTGGTTATCGGCGCACCGACCACACTCGGGCGCATCGGTGGCGCCATCTTCATGATCGGCTCCCTCCTGCTCTTCGGGACCAGTGCGATCTATCACCGGTTCACCTGGAGCCCGAAGGCCGACGCGGTCCTCCGGCGGATCGACCACTCGAACATCTTCTTGTTCATCGCGGCCACCTACACACCCCTTTCCCTCCTGCTCCTCTCCGGCGGCTCCCGCATCGCTCTGCTCACTCTGATCTGGATCGCGGCCGCCTGCGGTCTGCTGTTTCGGGTGTTGTGGCTGTCGGCACCGCGCTGGCTCTACACCGCGCTCTATCTCGTCATGGGCTGGGCTGCGCTCGGTTGGCTCTGGCAGTTCTGGACGGCAGGTGGGCCGATCGTGTTCGCGCTCATCGTTGCCGGCGGGCTCTGCTACACGGCCGGGGCGATCGTGTACGCCCGAAAGCGACCCGATCCCTCGCCTCGCTGGTTCGGGTTCCACGAGATCTTCCACGTCGCCACGATTCTCGGTTCGGCCTGCCACTACGCCGCCATCGCGACCGCAACTTTCTGATCCCTGGCGTCCATCGGGGAAAACCGCCCCGCCGGTTCGGCACGCGACCCGCCCGGGCGCAATAGACTCGGTTCCGACATGGATGTCGAGCTGACCGAGGTTCTGGATTTCCTGGCCTCACACGAGCCGTTCTCGGATCTGCCCAGCGAGGTGCTGCGCACGCTGCCGAGTCAGTTGACCGCGCGCTATTACCGCCGCGGTTCGGTGCTCTGCGCGCTCGGCGAGCACAGCGAGAACCTCTTCATCCTCCGCTCCGGCGCGGTCGATCTCCACGACAACCAGGGGACGCTGATCGAGCGGTGCGAAGAGGGCAAGAGCATGGGCATCACCGCGCTGCTCGACCGCGAACCCTCCGTCTATAGCTTCACCGCCCGCGAGGATTCCTTGGTGCTGCTCATGCCGGCCCAGCTTTTCCGTCGACTGTGCGCGGATGAGCCGGTGTTCCAGCAGTACTATCTGCGCCGCAAGAACCGCGTGCGCGAAGGCGTGGAGGCGCTGCACGCGGGTCGCGGCGGGGCCATCCTCAAGACGCATGTCCGGGAGATCCTGCCGTCCCCGATGGTCGCCACCGAGCCGGACACCTCGGTCATGGAGGCGGTGCAGATCATGGCCGACCACACGGTGTCCGGACTGCTCATCGTCGAGGACAACCAACTCGTCGGCGTCTTCACCGACCACGATCTCCGGGTCCATGTCGTCGCTGCCGGACACTCCCTCTCACTGCCTGTCCGCATCTTCATGACGGAGAACCCCATCTTCGTCACGGAGGAGGCACTCGCTTTCGAGGCACTGCTGGAGATGGTCAGCCGCAACATCGATCACTTGCCGGTCACCCGCAACGGCGTCCCTGTCGGCATGGTCACATCGCGGGACCTGATGCGGCTCGAACACACCAACCCGATCTATCTGGCGGGTGACATCGCCAAGCAACGGGACGTGGAGGGCCTCGTGACGGTCAGCCACCGGCGCAACAAGGTCGTCGAACAGCTTGTGGCCCAGGACGCGAGCGCCGACGACATCGGGCGCGTCGCCACCGCGATCGGCGATCAGATCACTCGTCGTCTGCTCCAACTTGCCGAGGCCGAACTGGGCGAACCACCCGTGCCCTATTGCTGGATCGCGCTCGGCTCCCAGGGGCGTCTCGAGCAGGGTCCCGCGAGCGACCAGGACAACGGCCTGATCCTCGATGACGCGGCACGCCCTGAGGACGCCCACTATTTCTCGCAACTGGCCGACTTCGTCGTGCAGGGCCTCGCTGCCGCGGGCTATCCGTTGTGTCCCGGTGACGTGATGGCGACCAACCCCCGGTGGCGCCGCCCGTTGGCGATGTGGCGCCAACAGTTCCGCCACTGGATCGTCGCTCCCGAGTCGGAGGCCCTGCTGAGCGCTCAGACCTTCTTCGACCTCCGCCCGGTCCACGGTGCGCTGCGCCTCGGGCAGACGCTGATCGAACAGATCGCGCGCGAGGCCCGACATCATCCCCGCTTCCTCACCCATCTGGCCGCGCACGCAGTTGACCGCCAGCCCCCCCTCGGCTTCTTCCGCAAGTTCGTCGTGGAAAAGGAGGGCCAGCACGCGGCCACGTTCGACATCAAGGCCTTCGGGATCGGCCCGATCGTGGAGATCGCCCGTGTGCTGTCGCTGTCGAGGGGGTTGCCCCAGGTGAACACCAAGGAACGTCTGTTGGCGGCCCGCGGCGCAGGCGCGCTGAACGAGGAGAACGCGCAGGACCTGCTCGACGCCTGGGAGTTCATCAGCTATGCCCGGCTCCAGCACCAGGCCACCCAGATGGCACGCGGGCAGGCGCCGGACAACTATATTCCGCCCGCTGAGCTCGGTTCCTTCGATCGCCGCCTGCTGCGCGACGCGTTCCAGGTGGTCCGCAAGCAGCAGCAGGCCCTGGCCTATCTCCACAGGACGCACCTCACATGATCACCCGTTTGTTCGGAGATCGCGTCGATGCCCAGCGGCGGCAGGCAACCAGGCAGGCGCGCGGCCCGCTGCTTGATTGCCTCACCACGCCCCTGCCGGACCGCGCCCTCCCTGCCGCCCGCGTTCCGATGCTCGCGGTCGACTTCGAGACCACCGGTTTGAACCCGGACACGGACGATCTGCTGAGTGTGGGCTATGTGGCCGTCAACGGCCTCGAGATCGACTTCAGCACAGCCGGCCAGTTCGTGATCCGGGGGGCCCAGGAAGTCGGCCAGAGCGCGACCGTGCACGGCCTCACGGACGATACCGTCGCCGCAGGGGTCACTCTGCACAAGGCGATCACGGCCATCGTCAAGGCGCTGCGGGGCCGTGTCATGCTGGCGCACTTCGCCGACATCGAGGAGAAGTTTCTCGACCGTGCCTGCCGCGACCTCTTCGGTGCCGGGCTGCCCCTGCTGTCCGTGGACACCATGATGTTGCAGCACCACGTCCTGGCCCACAGCAATACCCACCACGGCAGCGTGCGGTTGTGGGGTGCTCGGGAACGATACGGCCTGCCCGTCTATCGGGCTCATGAGGCGCTGACGGATGCCGTCGCCTGTGCCGAGCTCTTCCTGGCCCAAGTCGCCGAGATCGGCCCGACCACGCCGCTGCGCAAGTTGGTCCGCTGGTCCGCCTGATCTCCCGGCCGTCCGCTGAGTCACCGAAAGTGCCCTGTGGACAACTCGGCCGGGCGGCCCCACGGGCTGTCCGTCTTCTCCAAGCTTGTCGGCATGAGCTTTGAAGACCTGCCCCCGAATTGGCCCTCGATGTCCCTCCGAAATCCCGACCTGGCCGCCGATGTCGTCGACCTCGTCGTCAGCCATCGCGATCGGCTGAGCAACTCTCTGTCGCTGCTGCTCTGCGACCACCTCGGCTGCATGATCCAGCCGGTCACCATCAACGGGATGAAATGGGGGTGCACCGATCCGGAACGACAACGGCCGTTCGACATGCTCGGTCCGCTCATGGACGAGGAGCAGTTCGCCGAGATCTCCGGCGTGGTCGTGGCGATCGCCCACCGCCAGCCCCGGGTGCGCATGAGCGACCACGAATGGGCGCGGACCGCGCGGAGCCGCCTTGACCGCCTCGGGTTGGATCTCTTCGGTTGTTTCGTCGCCCACAGCCGGGGCGTCCTGATGATTCCGGACGGTTTGGAGACGCGTCGTGCTGACGCGAGCTGAGATTGAGGGGCGTACGCTCGGGGACGTGCCCAGCCCTTCCTCGCCCGCTTGCCCGTGGCCAGGGGCGCATCCGGACTATCGGGCCTATCACGACGATGAATGGGGTCGCCCGGTCCGCGACGATCAGCGGCTCTTCGAGAAGCTCGTGCTCGAGGGGTTCCAGTCTGGTTTGTCGTGGTTGACGATCCTGCGCAAGAGGCCGGCCTTCCGCGCGGCGTTCATGGGATTCGACCCCGCGCGTGTTGCTGTGTTCGGCGATGACGACCTTGCACGGCTGATGTCGGATGCCGGGATCGTCCGCAATCGACGAAAGATCGAGGCTGCCATCGCCAACGCCCGCACGGTGCTCACGCTCGCCGACGCACATGGATCGTTCGCCGACTTCGTGTGGCGTTTCGCCCCCGACCAGCACACCCGGCCGGCCACCATGGCGGACGTTCCTCCCCACTCAGCGGAGTCGACCGCGTTGGCCAAGGAGCTGAAGGAGGCCGGGGCACGGTTCGTCGGTCCCACGACGGTCTACGCGTTCATGCAGGCCATGGGCTTGGTCAATGATCATCTGGTCGGGTGCCCGGCCGGAGATGCGATCGGCACCGGCTGAGCGATCGTGCCTCAGTCCCGAGGAGTGCGGAGGGCTTCGACGACCGCGGCAAGGTCGTGAACCCCTGCCGCCTGCTCGGGGCTGAGCCCGCCCAGCTGAGTTCGGTGAGCGGCCTCGAAAACCCGGGCGATCGAGTCATACAGTTCCGCACCCCAGCCTGCGGCTTCCTGGGTGGCGGCGATCTCCCGCATCTCGTCCGGGAAACGATCGGACTTGCTCACGGCAACAGCGATGCGATTCGGCCCAGCGGCTCCCAGCGGACCGAGCATGTCGCCCCAGTCCGCCGCCACGAAATCGGCCACACCATGCGCGTCCGCCGTTCGCAGAGACTGGATCATGAGCGCCGTGAGGCCCTTATAGACGGCGGCGGTGCACATCTTGATCGCCGACGCTTGGCCGGGCTCGGCGCCGACCACGATCGATCGCAAACCTTCGGTGTCGAAATCGGCCAGGACCGAGGCCGCTGCTCCGGAGAGATAGACCCGGGTGGAATCGTCGGCGTCGGGCCGTGGCGGGTTGCCGCTGATCGAGCCATCGACGACCGGGCAGCCGACCTCGGTGAGGACGGCGCCGACCCGGTCCATGGTGGGCAGCGAGACTGCGTTGAGGTCAGCGACGATGGGGCGCACCCCTTTGCGCCGCGCTGCGTCAGCGATCTGCTCGGCATTCGACACCACTTGGGCCGGTGGCACCACGCTGACCACCACCTCCGCCTCGGCCACGACATCGTCGACCGAGTCGAGCCAGTCCAAGCCGTTGGCCAATTCCCGGGTCCGGGCCGACCGACCGGCCACCGTGGTGACAACGCGGGCGCCACCCCGTTGCCAGGCCCGGCCCAACGCGGCGCCCATGGCCCCCGGGGAGAGCACGCCGATCGTGGTCATCTCAGCTCCGCGGTTCCGGTGTCTTCCCGTCGACAGAGGCCGAAGCAGGCCGGGCGGACCGCGCCGCCGAGTCCTGACGGGGCTCACGACGCGTCGGGATGCCTTCCTCAGGAATGTCGATCTTGCGCATCTGCTTGCGCAGGCTCCGATAGAGCAGGAACATCACGAACCCGAGGGCAAGCGTGAGCACGAGCGGAATCCAGCCGGCCACCACTGAATTGGGGTCGGGTGCGACAGCAAACGGGATCATGAACAAAGACTCTACGCCTCGCAGCCCAGCCGATCGACCGCTCGGACATCCGCGGCAATTCCGGCGAACAGGTCATCCTCCGGCAGCGGAACACCGATCCGGTCGATCACGAGCTCGAAATCCTCCGTGGGCCAGACCCTGCGCTGGAGTTCCAGAGGGATGCGGAACCAGAGGCCGTCGGGATCGATCTGGGTCGCGTGTGCGAGAAGCGCCCGGTCGCGGATATGGAAATGGTCTGCGCAATAGACCGATGTCGTGACCCGGTTGGGCGCCGAGGCGATATCAGCCTCCGTCTTGCCGACCAGCCAGCCGGCGAACGGCGACTCGTCCCCCCGGGCGAGCACCGCCTGATGCATCGCCCACGCCCGGGCCATGTTGAACGTGTGGTCGAAATAGACCTTGGACACGGCCCAGGCAGGTCCGTGCTCCGGCCAGGCATCAGGATCGGCAGCGGCTTCGACTGCCGCCATCGTCACCTTGTGACACATGATGTGGTCCGGATGGGGATAGCCCCCGTTCTCGTCATAGGTGGTGACCACCTGGGGCCGGAACTCGCGCAGGACCCGCACCAAGGGACCCGCGGCAATCGCCGGATCCTGCAGCGCAAAGCAGCCTTCCGGCAGCGGCGGAAGGGGATCGCCCTCGGGAAGGCCGGAGTCGACGAACCCGAGCCACGTCTGTTCGATCCCGAGGATCTCGCGGGCCCGGTCCATCTCCTGCGCTCGCACCGCGGCCAGATTCGCCTCGATGTCAGGCCGTTCCATGGCGGGGTTCAGGATCGACCCCCGCTCACCGCCGGTGCACGTGGCCACCATCACCCGCACGCCCTCCGACACATAGCGCGCCGTCGTCGCGGCCCCCTTGCTGGACTCGTCGTCGGGGTGGGCGTGGACATGCAGCAGCCGCAGCGGTTGGCCCGCAGCATCGGTCCGCACCGGCGGTCGATCGGTCATCAAATCTCCGCAACGCTCAGGGATGGAACGGACGTCAGCATAGGCCGGACTCGACCGACCCTTTGCACACTCGGGCATAGGGTGGCGAGGTGACCATCTCCGACATTGACCGCCGCCGCATTGCGGAGCGTTATCCGGAACGCCGTCGCCCCTGGCTCGTGCCGGTGATCGCCGCTCCCCTGCTCGCCCTGGTGGTGTTCTGGTTGTGGATCTCGGCCTTCCACTCCAATCCGGCCCTGAGCGCGGATGTCGCGGCCTTCGAGGTGACGTCGGATTCGGAGATCAAGGTCAAGGTCATGATCGACCGATCCAAGCCCGAGGTGACCGGTCACTGCTTGGTCTATGCCCAAGCCCCCGACTTCGAACGTGTTGGCGAGGTTCAGGTGCCCGTTGCGGCTTCGGACCGCAAGGTCGAGCAGGTCGAGGTGACGATCCGCACGTTCAGACGTTCCACGAGCGCTTCCGTGGATCGGTGCACCGCCGATTGAAACCCGCCTGTCAGGCGGAGTTGGTAGGCTCTTGCGATGGCAGAAACCGACACCAACACGATTTGGCTGACCCAGGACGCGTTCGACAAGCTCAACGAGGAACTGGAGCAGCTGACGAACGAGGGCCGCGCTGAAATCGCGGCCCGGATTGCGGCTGCGCGCGAAGAGGGCGACCTGAAGGAGAACGGCGGATACCACGCCGCGCGCGAGGAACAGGGCAAGCAGGAGGCACGCATCGTCCAACTCCAGGACATGCTGCGCCGCGCTCAGGTCGGTGACCCACCGGCCTCGACCGACACTGCGGTGCCCGGCACGAAGATCACCATCGCCTTCTTCGGCGACCATGACGACACCGACACGTTCCTCCTCGGCTCCCGCGAGGTCATGGGCGTCGACGAGGCGGCGGACGACCTGAACGTCTATAGCCCCCAGTCCCCATTGGGCGCAGCGATCCTCGACCACAAGGTCGGCGACACGGTCAGCTATGAGACCCCCAACGGCAAGACAGTTTCCGTCGAGATCCTCAAGGTCGAGGTCTTCCAGGGCTGATCACCGGGTTTCCGCCATAAAGCGAACCGCCCCGGGTCCAACCGGGGCGGTTCGCTTTTGGCTGTTCGAGGACTAGCCCAGATCGGCCAGCGCCTTCTGCGCTTCCTCAGGCGACAACTCCCCGGCTGCGACCTGCGCCAGGATCTCGTCGCGCGACAACCTCGGCGCGGGTGCCTCGTTGTCCGCCTCCCCCGAGAGCCCGAGTCGCATCAGCAACTGGGTGAGGCGAAGCCGGGCGGTCGGATAGGAGACCCCCAAGTGCTTCTCGACCTCGCGCAGATTTCCTCTGGACGCGAGGAACACCCGCAGCGTCTCGATCTCCGAAGGGTTGAGTGCGCAGAACTCACACGTGTGGAAGACCCCGGCGAGTTCAGTGCCGCACGAGGTGCAGCCGAGCCGCGTGACGTGGAGCTGGTCACCGCAGACCGGACAATCGCTCGGCGCGCGGTGCGGTTCATCGTGATGGTGCGTGGCAGACATCAGGCCTCCTGACGGGGCTCGGTGCCGACTCGGACGGTGGCGTGGCCCATGACGACCCCGACATCGAGGCGCGCCGCCCCATTGCCCATGACGACCTCATCACCGGCACCGGAGTGCCCGCCCGCCCACGCGACCTTGCCGAGTTGGGACTCCGCGCGAACCGTGACGTTGGAGTCGTCATCCAGTTCCACGACGAGCGACCCCGACTCACAGCGCAGCCGTGACCGGCCGGTTGCGATGCGCCCCTTCACGGTCGCCTGGCCCGCCTGCACGAGCACGTCGTGCGCCTCTTCGATCCCGGTCAGCTTGGCGCCACCGGCCGTGACGCGGACCTTCCCCAGGAACCGCACGTCTTCGGTCGTGAGCGAACCGGCCGTGAGCTCGACATCGACGATCAAGTTCGGATTCACTCGGATGAACAGTTCCTTGCCGAGCCCCAGATTGCGCACATCCTCAAGGCTGCGCGGCGGCCGCAGCAGAGTGAAGCCATCGATCGATGCCCCGAGCTCACCGTCACTGGAAATCTCGAGCACCGAGCCCGTGCGCCGCAGCACGTGTGCTCCGTCAACCGACGCTGTCGCCACCCTCGGCTCGCTCGCAATCCGGACCCGCCGACCCACCGCCCGGACGGAGACGCGATCAACACCCTTGGTGTTGGTGGTCCGTCGGTCCGCCGGTGGCACGTCGTCGTCGACACCGGCCGCCGCCGGGCGCTCGGACGCGGCTGGCTTCGGATCCGGATCAGCAGCCCGATGCTCACCCTTCGGCTGGTCACCGGTCACATAACTGGCTGCGCGATTGAAGGTCTCGCGCGCATAGGTCTGCCAGCGGGGTTCGGCCTTGGGCTCCTCCGCGCTGCTCGCGCCGGCGTCACCGTCACTTCGGTGATCATCAGCGGCCGCGGGGCCGGAATCGAAGCGCGGCGGCTCGGTGGTGTCGCCGGTCGCGGCGCCGTCCTCAGCGGTGGACGGCTGCTCCTGGGCGGCCTTCAACGCGTCAATGCGCCGACTGGCCTCAGCCGCATCGATGCGGCCAGCGGCGAGCTCCTCAAGGATGGGGGTCAGGTCAGGACTGCTCATGCCTCAAATCTAAATTCGACCTAGCTCATTTGAAAGAGTGGTTTTCCATTCCTTTACCCTGAGCCATCCCCGGCCCGCCTATTGGACCGACTGGTTGCGCCATGCACGCATTCATCAATATGGTTGCATGGTGCAAGCAAACGACCCTCGCGGGGAGGCCTCAGCCCAGATCCTCGAGTCCCTCCTGACCATCGGCCGCGCCGCCCGCAAGCGCCTGGACAGCGGCTCGGACCAAGTCGGCTATTGGGTCGTCCACATGCTTTCCCAACTCGGACCCACCCGGAACCGCGATCTCGCTGCGGCGTGCGGACTGGACGCGTCGACCGTGTCCCGACAGGTGCGGAGCCTGGAGGAGGCCCAGCTCATCGACCGCTGCCCGGATCCGGCCGACGGCCGGGCCCACCTGGTGTCACTTTCCTCCGAGGGCAGCCGTCGCGTCGCAGAGGCCAAGGCCCGCCGGCTCGGCATCGTGACCGAGCGGCTCGCCGACTGGTCCCCCGATGACGTCATCACGCTGGCCGCGCTGCTCTCGCGCCTGGCGCGGGAGATCGCGCCCGTGGACGGGCTCGGACCCGAGCAGCGGGACTCTGCGTACTCCTCCGACCACAACCGACAGGACTGACCCCGTGGCCAAATCCCTCCCCGCACCGGCACCCGAGGCGAAGCCGAGCTTCCAGCTCGACCCGGCTGGCCGCAGGGTCTTCATCGGCCTCATGCTCGGCATGCTGGTCGCCTCGATCAGCCAGACGATCGTGGGCCCGGCGATGCCGCGGATCGTGGCCGAACTCGGCGGCATGGACCACTATTCGTGGTTGGCGACCGCCGCGATGCTGGTCTCCGCCATCACCGTCCCGATCGCCGGCAAGCTCTCGGACCTCTATGGCCGACGCCCCTTCTATATCGCCGGGCTCGCCATCTTCTTGCTCGGCTCGCTGCTGTCCGGCCTCGCCCCGAACTTCTGGATGCTCGTCGCCGCTCGAGGCATCCAGGGCCTCGGCATGGGCACCCTGATGCCGCTCTCCCAGACGATCATCGGCGACATCGTGCCGGCACGGTTCCGCGGGAAATACCAGGCGGTCATGGGCGCCGTCTTCGGCGTCACATCGATCGTCGGCCCACTTGCCGGCGGCTTCATCACCGACTTCTGGGGTTGGCGCTGGCTCTTCTTCGTCAGCCTGCCGATCGGCGTCGCCGCGCTCGTGGTGATCACCCGCTTCCTCCACCTCCCGCACACCAGGCGCGAGGTGCGCATCGACTATGCGGGCATGGTCACGCTCGCCGTCGCGCTCACCAGCATCCTTCTGGCGACATCGTTCGGTGGCACGACGTGGCCTTGGGCTTCCCCGCAGATCCTGGGGCTGTACGCCGTCGGCGCCGTCTTCACCGTCGCGTTCATCATCATCGAGACCCGGGCGGAGGAGCCTGTCCTTCCGTTGCGCCTCTTCCGCAGCTCGATCTTCACGCTCTCCAACCTCGCCAGCTTCGGCGTGGCGATGATGATGTTCGGTGCGATCATCTATATCCCGGTCTATGCCCAGGGCGTGATGGGCGTGAACGCCGCCCAGTCCGGTCTGATTCTGATGCCGCTGATGCTCGGCATGATCGTGATGGGCATGATCGCGGGATTCATCGTGACGAAAACCGGGCGCTACAAGGAAGTCATCCTGGGCGGGGCGGTGCTCATGATTGCCGGCTATGGCTGGCTCTTCCGCCTCAGCTATGGCGCGCACCCGTTGGAGCTGACCGGAGCCATGACCGTGTTCGGCATCGGTTTGGGTCTGGCGATGCAGCAGTACACCCTCGTGGTCCAGAACAATGCCCGTCGCCAGGACCTCGGAGTGGCCACCTCGTCGATCCAGTTCTTCCGGAACGTGGGGTCGACCGTCGGCATCGCCATCTTCGGCACCGTCATGACGACCTCGCTGCCCGGCGCGATCGCCCGACATCTGCCCCCGGGGACGACCGGAGAGACCGGCCCGATGGATGCCGGGTCGGTGCTCGATCCCGCCGTTCTCAGCGGCCTGCCGGCACCGGTGGCCGAGGCCATCCGGATGGGCCTGGCCGAATCACTGCACAACACGTTCCTGATCGGCCTGCCGCTGGGCCTGTTCGTGCTGGTCACGTCGTTCTTCATCAAGGCCATTCCGTTGCGGGAGACCATCCAGTCCTCCGAGGAGGCCGGGCGCGAAATACTCGACGCGATGGCCCAGTCGAGCCACCACGCGAACGACCTGGTGCCGTTGCTCAACGAGACCAGCCGCACCCGCGAGCGCATCACCGGCCTCCAGTTCAGCATCCTCGCCGAGCGCGCCCGGCAGGGCCAATATCCCCTGCTGCTGCAAGCCGTCACCGACCTCGGCGGGGGCGACCCGGAGCGCGGCATCGCGCTGCTCGAGCGCACCGCCACCATGCTGTCGACGGAGAACGACCGACAGATGGCGGAATTGGAGGAGTACGCCGCAGAGGTCGCGGCGTATGGCTCGAAGGACGGCGGCGTGCTCAGCCCAGAACTGCGCCGCCGCCTCGCGGTGCTCGCCGCCCAACGCGACAAGGAGACCGTGCTCAGCGAGTTGGAGCCGACGGTCAGCAAGCGCTTCGACGCGGTCAACGTCCGCGACCTGCAGACGGTCGGCAACGACCTCAACGCGGCGCTGCTGGTCGATCTCAGCATTACCGGACTGCCCGATGCCTGGTCGTCCGCACCGGACTCCGACGAGCGCTAACCGGCCGGGGCCACTCCGGCCTCGTCGGATTCCTTGGTCCGGCCGGTGGCGGCGTACCCGATGAACGACTTCGCGAACGCCATCAGCGGGACGACCAGCAACGCACCGACGATGCCGGCCACGCTGATGCCGATCGTGATGCCGAAGATCACAGCAAGCGGATGCAGGGACACCGCTTTGCCGAGAAGCATCGGCTGCAACACGTTGCCCTCGATCTGGTTCACCGCGACGATCACGCCGAGCATGATGAGCGCCTGGACCGGGCCGACCGTCACCAGGGTGATGAGGGTGACGATCGCGCCGGAGACCAGGATGCCGACGATGGGCACGAAGGCCGAGATGAACAACAGCGCGCCGAGCGCCGGTGCCATCGGCACGCCCATGATGACGGCGGCGATCAGGGGAAAGATTGCGTCCACGGCTGCGACGATCACGGTGGCGCGCACGTATTCCATGAGTGAGTTCCAGCCGGATTTCCCGCCGCCGTCGACCCGGTCGCGGGCGGCGCTGGGCACGAGCCGCAACAGCCATTTCCAGATCATCGGCCCGTCATAGAGCATGAAGAACATCGCGAAGAGCGCGAGGATCAGCCCGGCGAGAAAGTTGCCGATGGCACCCGCCCCGGTCGTGGCATAGCGGGCGATGGTGGCCTGTTGTTCCCGCAGGTACTTCGTGAGCTGGTCCATCCAGCCGTTGATCTGCTCCTGGCTGATCTGCAGGGGCCCGCTGTTGAGCCAGGCCATCAACTGGTGGAAGCCCTCCATCGCGCGCTGCCCGAGTTCGTCCGCCTGACCGGCGATCTGGCTGATGATCAGGGTCAGCATGCCGCTCACCACCAGGAGGCCACCGACCAGCGTGATCACCGCGGCGATGGGCCGGGGGACGCCCCACGTCATCAACCGGGACGCAATGGGCACCAGGCCCGCCGCCAGCATGATCCCGATGGCGAGCGGAATGGTGACGGCCGAGAGCCGGGCCGCGAGCCAGCCGATCCCCGCGACCAGTGCGGCGATCAGCAGCAGCCGCCAGCTCCAGGAAGCGGCGATCTGGATGCCGCGGGGCACGGCCCTGTCGAACTCGGCAGATCGTCGGCGCTGGAGGTCCAGGTCGGTGCGGATGTCCTCGTCGGCGTCCCGGGAGCGTGCGAGCTCCTGCCGAATCCCATCCAGCGTGCCCTCGAGTTCGCCCCGCGTGCGTCGTGTCCAGAACATCCACCCTCCTCGTCGCCGCGTGACACTCTATGGGGTGCCACGGGGCAGAAATCGGAAATCATGCCCCCTGGGGTATGAGTTAGGGTTCCCGCATGAGTAAAAGTCCCGCGTCCACGCGATCGCTGGCCGCCCTCGTCGTCGGCAATGTCCTCGGCGGCATCGGCGTCGCTTCCGGCATTGCGGTCGGCGCCCTGTTGGTGGCGTCGATGGGCGGCGTGGAACTCGCCGGCTTCGGCCAGGCCCTCAGCGT
The DNA here is from genome assembly GCF_050880385.1 of Ammonicoccus luteus. NCBI lineage: Bacteria > Bacillati > Actinomycetota > Actinomycetes > Propionibacteriales > Propionibacteriaceae > Ammonicoccus > Ammonicoccus luteus. Next base: position 125,316 of record NZ_JBNZCI010000003.1, on the reverse strand, counting down.
GCTCGGAGCGGCGCTGCTCGCCGTGCCCCTGGCCAACCTCGCGGCGCGCCGCGGGCGCCGTCGGTCCCTCGCCACGGGGTACGCGGTCGCGGCGCTGGGTGCGCTGATCGTCCTGGTGGGCGCGTGGCTCGGGTGGTTCTGGTTGCTCCTCCTCGGCCTGCTGGCGTTCGGTTCGGCTCAGGCGACCAATCTCCAGACGCGGTACGCCGCCTCGGAGCTCGCCACCCCTGAGCGCCGCGCGACCATCATGTCGATCGTCATCTGGGCCACCACGATCGGTTCGGTGCTCGGCCCGAACCTGTCGAGCGTGGGCGCCGCGGTCGGCCGCCGGATAGCGCTGCCGGATCTCGCCGGCCCCTATCTGTTCAGCCTCACCGGGTTCGTCCTGGCGGGCCTGGTCATCGTCCTGCTGTTCGCGGCACGCCGGGCACCGCTCACCGGACCGGAGCCCGGCCCCGCCCCCGCCAAACCGGCCAAGACCGTCGGTGCCCTCGCTGCGCTGCGCTGGGCCAGTCACCACCCGGTCGCCCGTTTCGCGGTGCTGCTGATCGTCGTCGGCCACGCCGTCATGGTCGGGATCATGTCGATGACGCCGGTGCAGCTCGGACATCACGGCCACGGGCTGCAGGCGGTCGGGCTCGTCATCAGCCTCCACATCCTGGGCATGTATGCCCTCAGTCCCCTCGTCGGCTGGCTCGCCGACCGGTTCGGCGCGATGCGCACATCGCTCGTGGGGCTGATCCTGCTCGGCCTGTCGGCCGTCGTCATCCTCGCGGCGCCGAGCGCTTTCGTCTCTGTCACGATCGCGCTCGTGCTCCTCGGCGTGGGCTGGTCCTTCACGACCATCTCCGGTTCCGCGCTCCTCGCCCGCGTCGATGCCGGCGAGGTCCGCGTTCCCCTGCAGGGCGCGACGGATGCGCTCATGAACTACGGCGCCGCGACCGCCGCGCTCCTGGGTGGCCCGCTGCTGGCCTGGATCGGCTTCGGCGGGCTCGCGATCGCGGCGGGCGCGTTGATCCTCCCGGCCGCTGCGGTCGGCTGGTACGCCCGACGCCACCGGGACGCTGCTTTCGCTGGCAGCGACCAGCGATGAGTATGGTGCGGACGTGACTGTCGGATTGAAGGCATGGGTGCGCCGGCGCGTCACCGTTCCACGGGACGTGATCGTGCTGGGCATCATCGCGTTCTGTGTCGCGGTCGGGTTCGGCGTGGTCGTCCCGGTCCTGCCGGTGTTCGCGAAATCGTTCGAGGTCACGAACTTCCAGGTCGCGATGGTCGTGTCCGCGTTCGCCTTCCTGCGCCTGCTGACCAGCCCGCTCTGCGGCCGCATCTCCGACTGGCTGGGTGAGCGCGCCACGCTGGCCGTGGGCATCTTCATCGTCGCGGCATCGAGCGTGGTCGCCGGCCTGTCCACCAGCTATCTGATGCTCCTGCTGTCGCGGGGACTCGGTGGCATCGGCTCAGCGATGTTCACCGTCTCGGCCATGACCCTGCTGTTGAAATCGGCTCCCCCGGCCATGCGCGGACGGGCGGCGGGATTCTTCCAGAGCGGTTTCCTGATCGGCGGCATGACCGGCCCCGCGATCGGCGGCCTGCTCACCCACATCGCGCTGACCGCGCCCTTCTTCTTCTATGCCGCGACCCTCGCGGTCGCCGGCACGGTCGGTCTGCTCCTGCTCTCTCGACCCGATCGGTCGGTCGACACCAAGTCCCACGCAGCGGTGCTGCCGATGCGCACGGTCGCCGCCGATCCCCGCTATCAAGCCGCGGTGGTCTCGAACCTGGCCCAGGGCTGGAACAACTTCGGTGTCCGCAATGCCCTCATCCCGATCCTCGTCGTCGAAAGCCTCCACCGGAATCCGGCCGAGACGGGGTATGCGTTCGCGATCGCCGCGATCGTCCAGACCCTCGCGCTCGGCCCGGTCGGCAAGTTCGTCGACTCCGTCGGCCGCAAGCCCGCCATGATTTCCGGCGGCATTCTCGGCGCGCTGGTCATGCTGGCGGTGCCGCTGGTGCCGAACTTCTGGCTCCTCGTGGTCGTGTTGTGTCTCGGTGGCGTCGCGGCAGCGGCCCTCGGCACGGCACCCGCAGCCTCGGTCGGCGACGCGGCCGGCGCCAGAAGCGGCACACCCGTCGCGGTGTTCTCCATGGCCTCCGATCTCGGCGCGATCGTCGGCCCCCTCGTCGCGGGCCTGCTCGCCGACACCGTCTCGATGACCGTGGGCTTCGCGGTGGGCGCGGCGCTCTTTGCGCTGGGGGCGCTGGTGTCGGTGCGCATGCCCAGTGGCGTACCCAACGCGAAGTCCCCCGCCCCGACCCCGACCGAGCCGCCGACGACCCAACTGGCCAATCCCGAGGACCTGAAGTGACCCCGCTCCCCCTGTCGGAGATCATCGCGCCGGACTGGGCGGAGGCGCTTTCCCCGGTGGCGTCCGACATCAGTCGGATGGGCGACTTCCTGCGGGCCGAGAATGCGGCCGGACGGGGCTACTTGCCCGCCGGCGCCGATGTGCTGCGTGCGTTCACGCTGCCGCTCGCGCAGGTGCGCGTGCTGATCGTGGGCCAGGACCCCTATCCGACACCGGGCCACCCGGTCGGGCTCTCGTTCTCTGTCGGCCCCGACGTCCGGCCCCTGCCGAAGTCTCTCATCAACATCTATCGGGAGCTGCAGGACGACCTGGGAATCCAGCCGGCGACCTCCGGCGACCTGACGCCGTGGTTCGACCAGGGCGTGCTCCTGCTCAATCGGGTCCTCACCGTCCGACCGGGCAAGTCCGGCTCGCACCGCGGCAAGGGCTGGGAGATCGTCACCCAGCGCGCGATCGAGGCGCTCGCCGAGCGCGGCGGCCCCTTGGTCGCGATCCTCTGGGGTCGTGACGCCCAATCGGTGACCCAGTGGCTGGGGAACACCGCCCACATCGCCTCCGCCCACCCCTCTCCCCTGTCGGCCCACAGCGGGTTCTTCGGCTCCCGACCGTTCTCGCGGGCCAATGTCCTCCTCACGGAGCAGGGCGCAACCCCCATAGATTGGAACCTCAACAACCGCTGAGGAAGCAGGAATCATGTACATCGTTTCCAACCGCATCAACGTCGGCGCCGACGGCGCCGGGGCGTTCGAGAAGGTGTTCACCGAGAGCATGCGGACAACGCTCGCCGGTGTCCCGGGTCTCCACCGCGTGACGCTGCAGCGTCCTGCCCGCCCCGGGCTCCCCTATGTCTCGACGATGGAGTTCGACAGCGCCGACGACTTCAAGGCGTGGCTCGGCTCCGACTCGTTCAAGAAGTCCCACTCCGACGACCAGGCACCCGGCATGCAGGCGCCGTCGGAGGTCGAGATGCACGAGTTGATCGAGGACATTTCGTTCTGACGCATACTGGCCCCATGTTCTTCGGACGCAAGCCAGTCATGGTCTCCGCTGCGGAGGCGCTCCCGGGGCGGAATGTCCCGGTCTATCCGGTCGGGCTCCGCCACGAGGTCTTCGGCATCCCCATCGACTCCACCCCCGAGGGCACCGAGGTCGCCTATTTCGCACTCGGCTGCTTCTGGGGCGAGGAGAAGATGTTCTGGAACACCGAGGGCGTGCGGAACACGGCCGTCGGCTATCAGGGCGGTTTCACGCCGAACCCCACCTACGAGGAAGTCTGCTCCGGCCTGACCGGGCACACCGAGACCGTGCGGGTGTGCTTCGACCCGACGGTCGTCTCCTATGCGGAGTTGGTCCGGCAGTTCTTCGAGGCCCATGACCCGACCCAGGGGTTCCGGCAGGGCAACGACGTCGGCACGCAATATCGGTCAGCGCTGTTCGTCTCCGCCGACCAGGAGCCGATCGCGCGCGCCGGCGCGGAGACGGCCCAAGCGGCCTATTCGGCAGCCGGTTTCGGGCAACTCACCACCGAGATCGCCGACGGCGGGGAGTTCTTCTTCGCCGAGGACTATCACCAGCAATACCTGCTGAAGAATCCCGCCGGTTATTGCCCGGTGCACGCCACGGGGGTGGCGTGCGGCTGAGCGATACGGTGCGGGGGTGAGCAGCGCAGACCACGCCCCGCCGACGTGGCGGACGCCCGCCGGAGTGATTGTCGGTCGACGGGACGGCAGGGTCGTGCGGGCGACCGGGATTCGGTACGCGCGGGCCGCGCGGTTCGAACGTCCGGTTCCCGAGCCCGGTTCGCCGACACCGATCGACGCAACCGAGCCCGGTCCCGCGTGTCCGCAGGCGCGCTCACCGCTGCTCGAGGGTCTGCTCGCCAACCCGCTCGGCGATCTCCCGCACGACGAGGACTGCCTGCGTCTGTCGGTCACCGCCCCCGCAGGTGCGCAGCCGGGCGACCGACTTCCGGTGATCTTCTGGATCCACGGCGGTGCTTATATCTGGGGCGCCGGCGATGCGCCGGTGTTCGATCCCGTCGCGCTGGTGGGCGAGCAGCGCGTGATCGTCGTGAACGTCACCTATCGGCTCGGCATTTTCGGCTATCTCCGCACGCGGCTCAGCCCTGCGAACCTCGGGCTCCTCGACCAACTCGAGGCACTGCGCTGGGTCAAAGAGAACATCCATGGCTTCGGCGGCGACCCGGACAACATCACCGCCTCGGGCCAGTCGGCCGGCGCGGACGCCGTTGCGCACCTGATGATCGCCGACGGTGCCGAGGGCCTGTTCCGGCGTGCGGTGCTCGCGAGCCCGCCGTTCGGCGTCCTGCCGAATCGCACCCGCATGACCGCCGCCATGGCCAAGGCCGCTGACCGGATTCCCGCCGACCTCGACGCGGCCGACCTGGTCGCTGCCCAGCGCCGCGTCCACGCGAGCGTGCAGCGCTTCGGGCTGAAGGCGGCGATGGCGTTCGGCGTGCAATACGCGCACGATCCCCTCCCCCACGAACGCGACCGGGACGAAGCCTGGCGCGCGGTCGCCCGCCGGGTCGATGTGCTGCTGGGGTGGACGGCCCGCGAGGGCTCGTTGTTCACCGTCGAGGCGCTCGCCCGGCTGACCCGCACGCCCGCGCTGGGCCCGCTGACCCAACGGGCGGCCGTCGAGTGGGTGTCGCGGGTGATCTATTCGGCGCCCGGCCGTGCGTTCGGCGTACGCCACCGCGCCGCCGGTGGGCGAGGCTACCGTTACGTGCTCGACTTCGGCGGACCCGGCAACCCCTATCGGGCTGCGCACATGATCGACGGTGCGCTCATGTTCTGGCGACCCGATGTCTGGGCCGACTCACCGCTGCTCGCCGGCCTCAGCCGGCAGCAGATCGACGAGGCCGGGCATCACCTGCGCGCCATCTGGGGCGACTTCGCCCGCACGGGAACCGTGGCGCCGGTCCACCGTGCGGGCATCATCCGGCTCGATCCGCTCTGAGGCGGAGCGGAGCTCAGTTGCCATATGGGTTCTGGCCGCTCGGCGGCTGCCCCGGGCCCCACTGCTGCTGCCCCGGGCCCCACTGCTGCTGCCCCGGGCCCCACTGCTGTTGCCCCGGGCCCCACTGCTGGGGTGCTTGGCCCGGCTGCACGCCGCCATAGCCCGGGGCCCCGAAAGCATTGACGAGTTCGTTGCGGCGGAGCTGGTCGACATACATGACCGTGACATAGCTCGCCAGGAACGGTGTCGCGAGCAGCTGCACGGCGATCTGCAACACGGTGATCACGGCCATGAACGGGAGCATCGCCAAGAAGACCCCAGCGCCGTCACCGGATTGTTCGGCGCTCTGCAGCGCAGGAGTCATGGCCATTTGCGGGATGATCTGCACGACATAGCTGATCGCCCCGACGATCAGGCTGGCGACGAGGTAATAGCCGAGCGTGCGCAACACGTTGCCCTTGGTCAACGCCCACGACCGCTTGAGACCCTCGATGGCCGAACGGTCCTCGACGGCGAGGGCGGGGATCAAATAGAGGAAGCGGATCTGCAGATAGACCGCGGCAATGCCGAGCACCAGCATGACCACGACGAAGAGCAGGGTCACACCCACGACGGCGCCGACTGCATCACCCGGGCTGCTGCTCCGGCCGGCACTCAGGACGACGCCGAAGAAGAGCCCGAAGAAAGCTCCAAAGACGACGAAGATCGCGGCAACGAGCGCCAGAGCGAGCACCAGCACGCGGAGAGCAACCCCGGCGGTCCGTCGGAACAATTCGCCCAAGGAACTGGACCGCCCGTGGATGGCGTCGTGCGCCCCGAGCACCAGCATCGACTGCGCCTTGATCTGGATCAGGAACGCACCGAACGTCGCGACGAAGATCGCGATGATGCCCAGGATCAGCATGGCAGCCGCGGAGCGCTGCTGGATCGAGCTGAAGATGCCGACGATGAACAGCGCAACTGCGCCGAACACCAGGATCGCGGTCAGGACTCCTTGCAGAAGCGCGATCACGACGAACGTGCTCAACCTCTGCTTGAGCACGCGGACAGCGCCGCTGAGGGTCGCGCCGAGATCCAGCGGGCTCGGTCGGAGAACTTCGGGGGATGGGATAGCCATGTCCCCCACTGTAAGGAGACGATGGGCCGGGTCCGGTCGGTGTTCATGTGACGTCCGGCATGCCGTGGTCGGGCCTTGCTGCCCGCATGCGGTGCGCTCGAGCATCGACGAGGCCGAGGCAGCGCAGACATTGGCCATGGCTCCCCGCAGTCACCGGTTGATGCGGCACGATGAGCCTGTGCATCGTGACAGGCCGAGTTGTTTCACCGCAGTCCCCGTCCGCGCATTCGCCATGCGCCCCGACACCTGGGCCGCGGCGCAGTGGGCCTTGGGCGCAACGTTCCGGGCTTTCGAGCAGGCGACGACATTCGCCGTGCACGCGCCCGCCGCGACCCGGGTTGTCCTCGAGATCTATGCGGCTGCCGCCGGCCACGTCGCTGCCGCGGCGTTCACGATGGACCGGGGTGAGGACGGCGTCTGGCGGGCGAAGCTCGGCAATGCCGGCCCGGGCACCCTCTATGCGTTCCGCTGCTGGGGCCTGAACTGGCCCTTCGATCCGGCCTGGACGCGGCACGGGTCGGCCGCCGGATTCATCGCCGACGTCGACGGGTCAGGGAACCGGTTCAACCCCAACAAGGTGCTCTTCGATCCCTACGCCTTGGAGATCTCCCACAACCTGCTGGCCCCCGAGATCCAGCGGACCGGCGGGGATCCGATCATCTTCGCCACCGGCGGCGCCCTCCACCGTGGACGTCCCCGACGGGAGATCGACACCGGGCTCTGGGCCCCGAAAGGCGTGGTCGTCGCCGACAACGCCACCACCGGCGTGCGACCGCGGCTGCCGGCCGAGGATGCCGTGATCTACGAGGCCCACGTCGGGAATCTGACCCGCCACCCGAGCGCGCTCAGGCTCTCGCAGATCCTCTCGGGCGAGCCGGGCTTCGAGGAGGTGGTCGACATCCCGGACTTCCTGCAGGGGACGTACGCGGGCGCGGGTCTGCTGGCGCCCTATCTCAGGGCGCTCGGCGTGACAACCATCGAACTGCTGCCGATCCACGAGACCAACAGCTCTCCGCGGGCCCGGGACCGTGCTGCCGTGAACCACTGGGGCTATCAGACGATGGGCTACTTCGCGCCCAATCGGGCGTACTCCTCGGACCGCTCCCGCGGCGGCCCCACCCGCGAGTTCAAGCGCATGGTGCGCGACTTCCACGCCGCCGGGATCGAGGTCTATCTGGACGTCGTCTACAACCACACCGCGGAGGGCGGCAACTGGGGCGGCGACCGGGACTCGACCGGGTTCACGTCGTTGGGCGGGTTCGCGGTGAACGATTACTACGTCCAGACCAACGACCACCTGCTGATCGACGGTGCGACCGGCAGCTCGAACCAGCTCAACCACTCCTCCGCCGCCACGCAGCAACTGGTGCTGGACTCCCTCACCCACTGGATCAACGAGTTCGGCATCGACGGCTTTCGGTTCGATCTGGCACCGGTGCTGGGCCGCACCCCGAACGCGTTCGAGCGGGAGCACTGGGAGGACCAGAAGAGGTTCTTCAGCACCCATCCGCTGCTCGCCGCGGTCGCGGACCTCGCCGAGTCGAAGCACGTCGAGGTCATCGCCGAGGCATGGGACCTGTGGGGCTATGAGGTGGGCAACTTCCCCTGCGGCTGGGGTGAATGGAACGGCCGCTATCGCGACGCGGTCCGGGCGTTCCTGAAAGGCGACGGCAACACCCACGAGTTCATGGAGATGGTCAACGGCGACTACCACAACTTCAACGACCAGGGCGGGCCGCAGCGGTCGATCAACTTCGTCACCGCCCATGACGGCTTCTGTTTGATGGACCTGGTGTCCTTCATCACTCCGGTGAACGATCAGCCGTGGCCGTTCGGGCCGTCCGACGGGGGCTGCTTCGACAACCTCGCCTGGGACTCCGGCGGCGACCACGCCCTGCGGCGCACGCGGCTGCGCAACTTCCTGACGGTGCTTGTGCTCTCGCGCGGGGTGCCGATGTTCACGTCCGGCGACGAATACGGTCGCACGCAGAACGGCAACAACAACCCGTGGTCGCTGAACGCCATCGGCATGTGGAACAACTGGGCCCAGGCCGTGTCACCCACGCCGACGCAACTCCCGGTGGATCCGTCCGCGCCGGACGATGCGGCGTACTTCGACGTGTTCGGCACCGCACCCACCGACCACAACCCGGTCTTCCGGTTCACCCGCGCCCTGCTGCAGCTGCGAGCCGCGCGGCATTCCCTGCGCCAGCGGAACTACGGCAACCAGATCCTGGATGACGACGATGTCTCCTATTTCTTCGCGCGACCCGATGGCGGGCGAGTGCGGAACGGCGACCGGAGCGTACGCCTCCACATCGATTCCTCCGGCGTCGGCGAGCCCGACCTGCTGGTGCTCATCAACCAGACGCCGGGGGTCGTGTCGTTCGCGACTCTTCCGGACCACCGGTGGGCCCGCCTCATCGACACCGCGGCCTGGGCCGAGGCGCACGACAACGTGTGGACGGCAGACGGGGAGCTGATTCCGGCGACGTACGCGGTGCGGCCCTGGTCGATCGCCGTGCTCGTCGACACGACCGAGCGGACCTGACCTCAGCTGTGGCGCACCGACGCCACCGCGCGATCGATCAACGGTCCCGCCTCGCTGCCCGGGCGCTGGAAGGTGATCAGCTGGGCCCATTTGTTGCCCTGCTCGGCATCGATGACATAGATGTCGACGACCAGGGGCGCCGGGGCGCTGGCGCCGGTGTATTCGACCCGCGTGTGAAACGTGGGCATCCCGCCGAGGGTCGTCCGCGTCGTGGTCGGCGCACCGGCCCGGGTCGGCTCATCCACGGACAGGGTCCCTTCGAGGCACGCGGCGGTGAGCGCGCCGGCCGTGCTCTGGTCGGCGAAACCGTTTTCGAACCGGATGCCGCCGAGCGTGATCCCGGCCTCGTTGTCCGCGCCATCGAGGCGGATCGCCCCCAGGGAGACGTGGTCGTCCATCCAGGTCCAATAGCCGGGGTCGAACGAGAACGTCCACTCCGGCACGGCGTCATAGACGACACCGGTCGACTGCGGCTGGGGCTGCGAGCGGCGGTTGAACACGGCGTTGCCACCGCTGCAGTCCAACTCCGCCTCCTCACCGGGCGGCATGGTCGGGGCGTTCGTCGCGCCGCCGCCCGATGGGGGCACGGGCTGCATCGTCCGTGGTCGCGGGGTCTCGGCTGTCTGCGGTGCAGCGTTCCGGGTCGTGACGAGGAATCCGCCCACCCCGATGAGCACGAGCACCAGCGCCGCAGCGACCGCGACGATCACGCCGGCCCGCGGGCGGGCCGGGCCCGGGGGCGCGGGAGTGGGCCGGCCCGTGGGACCCGAGGGCGGGGGTCCCGACGGCATCGGCCACGGCGTTCGCGGATGGCTCGTGGTGGCGGTGGTCCAGGCGTGGCCATTCCAGAACCTGAATCGTCCGGGCTCGCCGCTCGGGTCGGTGTACCACCCCGGTTGCTGCATGTGCACGACCTCCTCGCGGGGCGACGCTACTGCGTCACAAGGCCGGATCCGGGCGGGTGGACTTCCGCGCGGGACGGTACGCCGACACGCTTGGGTCACCGGACACCCAGAAGCGCCACGGCCGCTCGACCGCACGGCTGACCCCGACCCGCGGCCCACTGACGATGCTCGGTTCCGCCACCCGCGGCAGCAGGTCGACGGTCCCTGCGAGCGACAACAGATCCGTGCCGTTGCCCAGAAGCGTGATGCCCAGCGCGCGCGTCAGACAGCCCGGCCCCCGGGCGAGCCGATGGTCCGGGACACCCGGGCGTCGTTCGCGCGCGCACTCCCTCCCCTCGATCACCGCACCCGCCCGCACGAGCACACCGCCACCGACCCCCTCGGGCGTGCAGATCACGTTCGCGCAGAAGTGTCCGTGCATGGTGTAGACGTAAAGCCTTCCGGGCGGCCCGAACATGACCGCGTTCCGTCGCGTCACCCCCCTGTACGCATGCGACGCCGGATCCGCCGCCCCCGCATAGGCCTCCACCTCGGTGATCCGCACCGCGACCTCGCCCCGGCGCAGGACCATGCCGAGCAGCAGGGGTGCGGTGACAAGCGCGGACGGATCGAGCTCGACAGTCATGCCGCAAGGCCCAGGGTCATCTCCGCAACGACATCGGGATCCCCGCAGACGACGACGTGCTCGACGTTCCGGGTGTGCGAAACCGTGCCGACCTTCACACCCTGCGGATTGAAAACGCCGAGCCGGGCGCCGATATAGCGATCGAACGCATAGTCGAGCACCTCGACCGCACCGCGCACCGCGCACATGTCGACCAGTTCCGGCAACGGCACGAAACCCTCGTTGGAGAACGACACGATGACTACGTCCGCGTTGACCGTCTCGAGGACGCGGGCGAACTCGCCCGGCATCGTGCGCTTGCTGTTCCAGCGACTCTTGAGCTCGGGATCGCGGGCGTCGATGCGTTTGCAGGCGACCCCGTAGTGCTCCGGCGCATCGCCGCGCGCCAGCGTCTCCCACACGTGGTAGTTGTTCAGATAACGGTGCTGGTTGTAGGGCGGGTCGAGATAGGCGAGGTCCACCCGCGGCAGGTCGGTCACGATCTCGGCGGCATCGCGCCGGTGGGCCCGGCCCGTGCCGGGGGCGGGCTCCGGGAGTCGCATCCGCAGGCGGTGATAGGACCGGGGCGCCCATTCCTTCAGATATGCCATCTGCAGCCCGACCGTCGAGTCGACCCGGTCGGCCGCCTCCAGCAGGCTGGTCAGCAGCAGCGGGCGGAGCGGGGAGTCTGCGTACCATTCGTCGATCCCCGCCCGGATCGCATCGATCCGCAGGCCGTTGTGCGGCTGGAAATAGCGGGCCTTCTCGCAGAACACCTCGGTCACATAGCCGCGTCGGTCCGGCAAGGATTCGAGCCTCTGGATCGCCTCGGCGAGCTCGGCACGATCGATCGTGTCAGGGTCCGTTTCGACATAGCACTGGGCGAGCACATGGGCATAGGTCGCGGTGTCGTTGGCGTGCACGAAGCCCCCGCGTCGGTTGAATTCCTGCGCGACGCGGGTTGTTCCGGTGAACAGGTCGAGGGCCGTCCGCGCACCACTGCGCGTGAACAACTCGCCGAGGACCGGCACCAGGGTCCGTTTGGAGCCCAAGTACTTGATCATCCCGCCCATCGTAGGCTGACCAACGTGCATCCGGCCTCGCTCACCCGACGAGTCGTCCAGCTCGCACTGGTGCTGGCTGTGGCGCTCATCACCATCGGTCAGATTCTGCGTCCCGGGTTGAACCAGGACGTCCGCTACGTCATCGGGGTCCTCGACAGTGCGGGCGCCGCCGGCGTGCCCTGGACGGAAGTCTGGGCGCACCGGCCGATGGCCGCGCGCGGGGTGGTGGCGCTGCTCGCGGCGCTGTCACCCGGGGAGTTCTGGGTGCAGGAGGTCGCTTTCCGGACGTGGTGCGTGGCGTTCGCCGCGGGCGCTGCGGTCGTCTTGTGGCGGGGTGTGCGCGGATGGAGTACGCCGCGGGTGGCGCTGTGGTCCGCTCTCGCTGTGGGTGCGGCTCTCGCCTGGGCACCGGGCTGGGATTTCGCGGAGCCGGAGTGGTTTGCCGCAGTCCTCGCGGTGGCGGCGATCGGGCTCGCGCTGTGGGCGGCTCCCACGGCACCGGCAGAAGGGGCGGCGGCACCGCTCCGGCACAGCGCGCGGTGGCAGCCGGCCGCTGCGGGTCTGCTGCTCGGCCTGGTCGTGCTCCTCAAGTTCACCACCGCGGCGACGGCGCTCGCCGCTCTGCTCGTGATCCTGGTCGTCGATCGCGACCGGGCGATCCGGGCGGCGATCTTCACCGGCCTGAGCGCAACCGGTCTCCTGGCGCTCACCGTCCTGCTCGAGCCCCGCGAATGGCAGTGGATCGGGGACATGCCGACCTTGAACCCGGGCTTCAGCGCAGGTGCGCTGCCGAAGGTCGTCGAGGGTCTGGTGAACTCGGCCATCGTGTCGCCGGCGACGTTGGTGGGCCTGGTCGCAATCGGCTGGCTGCTGCTGAATGGAGGAAGGGACCGCCGGGTGGGCTTCGCGGCCCTTGCGGTGCTTGTCGTGCTCACCGTGCCGTTCCTCGTCCAGCAGCAGAATTTCCTCTATCACCTGGCGGGCCTGCCGATGGCAGCCGCCGGGCTGACGGGCGCCGTGGCCGCCCGCTGCCGCCGGCTCCCGTCGGCGCTGCCGATCACCGCGATCCTGGGCCTGCTGTCGAGCGTCGGTGTGTTCGCGATCGGCCCCCGGACACGGTCTGCGAACTGGTGGGTGGGCGCGGCGGTGGTGGCGGCTGTGCTGGTGATCGGGCTCGCACTGCTGGCGAGACGTCGCCGAGCGCGGGGTGTGGGGCGCGCGGCCACGGTGCTGCTGATCGCGGTTGCGTGCTTGGCCCCGCTGGTGGTGACGGCATCGCCGCGGACGGCGTACTCCTTCTCCCTCGCCCACAACCGCACCACACCCGCTGACAATCTCGGCCATGCGCTCGCCGGCGCGGACCGTCGGGAGCGCGTTCGCGCTGTGCTGCCGGGCGACGACCGCGTGGTCTATCTATCCTTCGCGGCGCCCTATTGGGTGGGGAATCCGAGCCCGTGCGCCTATGTTTCCCCCACGTTCCTCCAGCGCGCCCACGGTCAGCACAGCGGCGCAATCGCGGCCACCACGAGCTATGCGGAAAACTTGGCGTGCCTCGACGACCCGTCGGTGCAGGCAATCGTCATCGAACCCGGGTGGTTCGACCTCGACCGGGCACGCCCTGAAGTCCGGGCTGGCCTCCGCGCCAACTTCGACTGCGGACGGCGCATCGATGTCGAGGACTTGGTGATCTGTCCTCGGCGTTAGCCCCGGGATCAGACCTGGTTCGACGCGAAGGTGTTGCAGGCGTTCGGGTCACCGGTGTTGTAGCCCGTCGCCAGCCAGCGCTTCCGGCTCTCCGCCGACCCATGGGTCCACGCGTCAGGGTTGACCCGCCCCTGCGTGCGCTCCTGGATTCGGTCGTCACCGACGGACCGCGCCGCGTCCATCGCCCGGTTGAGGTCGTCCTGCGTGACCTCGGCGATCGGACCGCTGGGGTCATTGACGACGTGCTTGAACCAGACACCCGCATAGCAGTCGGCCTGGAGTTCGAGGCGAACCTGCGGGGAATCCGGGCCGGTCTGCTGACCCGCGCGCTGTGCCTGCTCCATCACGCCGGTCAGGTTCTGAATGTGGTGGCCGTATTCGTGGGCGATCACATAAGCCTCAGCGGCGTCACCGCCCTGGGCCCCCAGTTGCCTCAGCATCTGATCGAAGAAGGTCTCGTCCAGATAGATCGTGCTGTCCGCGGGGCAATAGAACGGACCCACCGCCGACGTTGCGGTGCCGCAGGCCGTGGTCACCTGGTTGCTGAAGATGCGGGTCTGGGTCATCTGATAGCCGCTGTAGGCCTGGGACCAGTAGTCCTGGATCGAGTTCGTGTACGCCACCCAGCGGCACTCGCGGTTCTGCTCGATGTCGGCGCCTGTCTGGCAATGCGCATAGGCGTTCGAGTCCGGTCTGCTCTCGGTCTGACCGCCGCCCGCCAAGCCGGTGAGATCCACACCGAACAACTGGCTGAGGATGAACAGCAGGATCATGGTGCCGATGCCGCCGCCGACGGCGATGCGTCCGCCACCGCCTCCGCCACCCGACACCTGACCGGAATCCAATCGAGCGTTGTCGTTGTATCGCACCGCTGCCTCCTGGGACCCGACCCGGAGCATTCATGCCCCGGTGAACGGGGTTCAGCATACTCAGGAGTACCTAAGTCCGCACCGACCGGATCCCTCCCACTCTCGCGGCGCCACCGCCGCTCCGGGGAGCGGGCCCACGAGCGGCCTATGATGGGCGGATGCGCATCGTCTGTGTTTCCGCACCGGGCGGCGCCGAACTGTTCGCGAGCCAATTGGCCCATGGTGAAGACCCCCGCATCGCCGTGTGGCAGCACGGCCTTCGGTTCGCCCGCCCCTTGACCGCCCGCCGTGACGGCGAGGACATCGTCCTGACGGTCCAAGGGGCTCCCCATTCCCATGTGCACGTGCGTGCCCGTCGGCCCCGGGGGCTCGATCCCGACGCCGACATCCAGCCGGGCGAGATCCCGGAGGTGCGCCAGCGCATCGCTGCGTACGCGATCGTCTCCTCCCCCCGCGGCCTTCTCGCCACCCAGTTCTCCGACCAGACCCACGTGCCAGGCCAGTGGGGACTGCCCGGTGGTGGCGTCGACCCGGGTGAGGAACCCTTCGAAACCGTGATCCGCGAGGCCATGGAGGAAACCGGCCAGTGCATCACGCCGGAAGCACTCGTCGATGTGCAGAGCGACCACTGGATCGGGCGCGCCCCCAACGGCGTGCTCGAGGATTTCCACGCCATCCGGCTCGTCTATCGAGCGCACTGCACCGACCCGACCGATCCTGTCGTCCACGACGTCGGCGGCACCACGGCCGCAGCGATGTGGGTGCCGTGGGACGAGATCCGACGGCACCGCTGGACCTCCGGGACCCGGTCACTGTTGGACCGCCACCTCTGAGTTGCAGCACAGTCCGCTCTGGGATTCCCTGCGCAGCCCTGGGGATTCCGGCGCGGTCCGCTCTGGGGATTCCGGCGCAGTCCGCTCTCGTGCGGATTCGGGCCCGCCGGGCAGAGCCCCCGCGTCTGCACCCTGAGATGTACCAGCACAGGAGGCACCATCCGCAATGGAGCGATGCTGCCCCTCACAGCGGGACATCTCAGGGGTCGGACGGCCGGAGCGCCGGCGTACCCCGGCTCGCCATCCCCAACGAATGCTCCTCGCCCAGAACGCCCCATTCCTCGCCCCAACGTTCCGCAACAGCAAAAGGCCCGCCGGGAGATCCCGACGGGCCCTGCTGGTGGATGATCAGCGGCGGAAATAGGAGATGATCCGCAGCATCTCGATATACAGCCACACCAAGGTCACGGTCAGACCGAAGGCGGCCTTCCAGGACTGGCTGGCCGGCGCACCCATCTGCACCCCGCGCTCGATGTAGTCGAAGTCCAGGATCAGGTTGAGCACGGCGAGCACGACAGCCAGAGCGGAGACCCCGATCGCGAGAAGGCTGACCTCACCGGTCACCCCGGAGCGCAGCCCCAGGCCGGCACCACCGTTGACGCCAGCGAGCGCCAGACCGAAGTTGAGCAGGGTCACGACCGCGAACGCGATGGTCGCGATGACGATGACCTTGGTGAACTTGGGCGTGACGCGGATGTTGAAGAACTTGTACGCAGCCAGCGTCAGCGCAGCGGCCACGAAAGTGGCGAAGACCGCCTGGACGACGATGCCGGGATAAAAGGTCTCGAAGACCTTCGACATGCCGCCGACGAACACGCCCTCGACGATGGCGAAGAGGAAGACGAGTCCCGGCGAGATCGCGCGACGGAACGCCACGATGAAGGTCAGCACGACGGTCGCCAGCGCGGCGCCGATCGTGGCCGGCATCAGCAGGTTGATCGGCATGAAGAAGAACGCGGCGGCTGCCACGATCACCACGATGCCGAGCATGATGCCCGTCTTGGTGACGACGTCGTCGAAGGTCATAACCCCCTGGTCGCGCGGGCCGCGTTGCGGATCCTGCGGGCCATAGCCGTGCTGCCCGGGGTACTGCTGCCCGGGATATTGCGGGTGCTGTTGATATCCCGCCTGGGAGCCCGGGGTGAAGGCGTCCTGACGCGAGAGCACGGGGTTCGAACTGCGAAGCATGCTTCCTCCTGTCGGGGGCGCGTCCACGCCCACTCCTCATTCTATTGGAGCAACGAAGTCGCTCCGGCTGTTCCCGCGCCGCGGTCGGGGAGGTCCCTGATGTACCCCCGACGAGATTCGAACTCGCACTTGGGCGGGTTTAAGCCGCCTGCCTCTGCCATTGGGCTACGGGGGCCGGGTGGCGTTCGGCACCGCCGAACCGCTCCGAGCCTAGTCCTCCTCCGTGTGAGCGAGGAGGCCGTAGGCCAGCCCGTCCAGGATGTCGTGCTCGCTCACGGTCATCGGGACCTCCACCCGGGCTGCGATCCGCATGCAGATCAGTGCCCCGCCGGCGATCACTTCGGCGCGCAGCGGGGGCAGCAGCGGCGAGACGAGTTCGGCGACCGGGGTGGTGCACAGGCCGCCCGTCACCGCCTCGATGGCTTCGCGCGGCATCACCACCCCCTGGACTGCCGCGCGATCGTATTCGGCGAGACCGAGCAGCAGTGCCCCCATCGAGGTCACGGTGCCCGCGACACCGACCCAACCTCGCACGTCCGAGAAGTCGAAAAGATCGAGTTGTTCATCCACGAACTGGATTGCTGCGGCGAGTTCGTCCCGGGTCGGCGGGTCCGCGAGGAGGAAGCGTTCCCGCAGGCGCACGGATCCCATGTCGAGGGAGGCCGCGCGCTCGATCCGTTCGGTGCCGACGACGAGTTCGGTCGAGCCGCCGCCGATGTCGGTCACCAGCACTGCGCCGTCGACTGGCGGTACGCCGGCCAGCGCGCCCGCGAAGGTCAGCGCCGCCTCCTCGGCACCGGTGATGATCTCCCCCGGCACCCCCAGCCTGTTCCCCACGCCCTCGAGGAATGCTGCAGGATCGGCCACGCTGCGGGCCGCCGACGTGGCAACGAACCGCACCCGCTGCACGCCGAGATCGGCGATATCCCGCGCGTACTCCTCCAGAGCGGAAAACGTGCGCTCCAACGCCGCCGGTGCGAACTCGCCCGTGGCGTCCACGCCCTCGCCCAGGCGCACGAGACGGAGCCGGCGGTCGACTTCGATCACCGACCCGTCCGGTCGGCCCTCGAGCACGAGCAGCCGCAGCGAGTTGGTGCCGCAGTCGATCGCGGCGACCCTCACCGCGCGGACTCGTCGCTGAGACAGGGCCGGGTCCAGAACTCCCCCAGCGCCCGGACGGCCTCGTCACCCAGCGGGTTGACGCCCTCCCCCGCCGCCAGTGCGTGTCCCACCAGCACGTGGAGGCATTTCACCCGGGTCGGCATTCCGCCAGCGCTGATCCCCTCGATCTCGGGAACATGGCCGAGGGTGGCGCGATCGGCGAGGTACGCCTCATGGGCACGTTCATAGCCCGCAGCGAGCTTCTCATCGGTTGCGAGACGCTCGGTCATCTCCGCCATCAGCCCTTGCGACTCCAGAGTCGAGCAGGCGGACGACGCGCGCGGGCAGGTGAGGTAATAGGTCGTCGGGAACGGCGTTCCGTCGGGCAGCCGCGGCTCGGTGGCGACCACCCCTGGCTTGCCGCAGGGACAGCGCCACGCGATCCCGGCCACTGCGCGTGCGGGCCGCTGGAGCTGCTCGGCGAGAACACGCTCGTCGTCGGGACCCATCGGTTCCAGGTTCATGACATCTCCGGTTCCCAGATCTTCATCCACCGGACGTTAGCCGCTCATGCGCCCCGGGGAGCGGGGGGTCGCGGTGCCGGTCGGACGCGCGCTGGAGGTCGGCGTCGCCGTCGCTCGGCGCGGTGTGGGAGTGGTCGTCACCCGCGGCGTGGGGGTGGCAGTGCGCTTCGGGGTCGGGGTCGGCGACGGTGAGGGGGTCCGCGTGCCGTCGGTGATCGGCGGTTTCGGCTCCGGGGTCGCCTGCGGGCTGCCCGGCTCGGGAATCGGCTCGTCAGCGGCTTGGATCGAGCCCCACATGCGCTCCCACCATGTTTGCGGTTCGGGCGCACCCGGGTCGAATCCCGGCCGGTCGAGATGCTGCCCGATGGGCTGGCCATCGGCATCGAGGACGCGATAGCCGGTTTCGCCCGGCACGACCCAACCCAGCCTTGTCCGCGCCTGGGCCCGGACGAAGGCCGGATCGTCCCAACGGGCGAGCTCGGCGTTCAACTCGTCGATCTGCTCCTGCGAGCGGGCGATGGATTCCCGGTTGGCGGCATTGGCCTGCTCCGTTTCAAACCAAGTCCGCAGGCTGGTGCCATAGGACATCATCAGGAGCAGCACGACCACGATGAGCGCCACTGCCCGTCGCGTGAACAACCCGCGTGGCGGACCGGCAGAGGTCAACGTCGTGGCGGTCTCGTCCTCGGTGTTGTTCACCAGAGGCACCGGGCGAGAACCCGCCCGGGATCGAGGCCGCCTGCGACCCGGGCCGGAGCCCGGGCGACGGTTGCGTGGAGTGGTCGACATCGCGCCCAAGTCTAGGCTGCCGCCACCGCGGATCGCGGGAACGGAACTCCCGCGATCCGCCGTTGATCACTGTGGCCCGAGGATGTTTGGATCAGTTGACCGAAAACCGGGGGAAGGCGGACGCACCGGCATAGACAGCGGCGTCGTCCAGTTCTTCTTCGATGCGGAGCAACTGGTTGTATTTCGCGACGCGCTCCGAGCGGGCCGGTGCACCGGTCTTGATCTGGCCGCAGTTGGTCGCCACCGCGAGGTCGGCGATCGTGACGTCCTCGGTCTCACCCGACCGGTGGGACATCATGCAGCGATAACCGTTGCGATGCGCGAGCTCGACGGCGTCCAGGGTCTCCGTGAGGGAGCCGATCTGGTTGACCTTGACCAGCAGGGCATTGGCCGTGTTCGTGTCGATGCCACGCTGCAGGCGCTCGGGGTTGGTGACGAAGAGGTCGTCGCCGACCAGCTGAACCTTGTCACCGAGGCGGTCGGTCATGGTCTTCCAGCCGTCCCAGTCGTCCTCGTTGAGCGGATCCTCGATCGAGACCAGCGGGTATTTTTCGACCAGGCCCGCGTAATAGTCGACCATCTCCTCGGCCGTCTTGCTGCCGCCCTCGAACGAATAGGAGCCGTCGGCATAGAACTCGCTCGCCGCCACGTCCAGCGCGAGCGCGACCTGGGTGCCGGGCTCATAGCCGGCCGCCTTGATCGCGTCGAGGATCAGGTCGAGCGCATCGGCGTTGGACTCAAGGTTCGGGGCGAAGCCGCCCTCGTCGCCAAGGCCGGTGGAGAGGCCCTTGTCCTTGAGCACCTTCTTGAGAGCGTGATAGACACCGGTGCCCATCGCGAGTGCTTCGCTGAAGCTGTCGGCGCCGATCGGCGCGATCATGAACTCTTGGATGTCGACGTTGGAGTCGGCATGCGAACCACCGTTGAGGATGTTCATCATCGGCACGGGCAGCACGTGGGCGTTGGGCCCGCCGACATAGCGATAGAGCGGGAGCTGCGCGGACTCGGCGGCGGCATGGGCCACGGCAAGCGACACACCGAGAATGGCGTTGGCGCCCAGCTTGCCCTTGTTGGGGGTGCCGTCCAGTTCAAGCATGGCGTTGTCGATGAGCCGCTGCTCCGACGCGTCGAAGCCCAGCACCTCGGGCCCGATCTGCTCGATGACGTTCTCGACGGCGTTCTCCACACCCTTGCCGCCATAACGCTCGCCGCCGTCACGCAACTCGACAGCCTCGAACGCGCCGGTCGATGCACCGGAGGGAACGGCCGCGCGGCCCTCGGCGCCGTCGTCCAGAACGACCTGCACTTCCACAGTCGGGTTGCCACGGGAATCGAGGATCTCGCGCGCTTCTACGTAGTCGATGGTAGCCACGGGTTTGCCTTTCGCAGTGGACTCGTCTCCGGGGGCTCAACGGCCCTCCGGGACCACCCTAGTGCGCCCGACCGACAGTGTCCGACCGACCTCACAACCCGCCTCCGGGCGGGAAATCAGGCCTGCGCCTCGCTCTGGCGTACTCGCTTCTCATAGTCGCGCAGCGCATCCCGCACGGCCTGCTCCGGATCGATTCCGGCTGCCTGTGCCCGGGCAACCAGGTCGAGCGCACGCGACCCGACTTCCTCGGGAGTGATGGGGTCGGCGGGGAGTCCGTCGGGTACGCCATGACTGCGGACCCGCGACACCACTTTCAGGGCGCGGCTGAGCGCGGACAGGGACTCAGGGATGCCGTCCAGGGCCGACTCCCGCCCCTTGGCCGCCTTCTTGGCCGCTTCCCACGTGGCGTTGAGGTCATCGGGCACACCGGCGTCCGTGAAGACCCAGGGATGCCGTTCGATGAGCTTGTCCGCGATGTCACGGGCCACATCGTCGATGTCGAATCGGCCGGTCTCCGCGGCGATCGTGGCATGGAAGACGACCTGCAGGAGCAGATCCCCGAGTTCCTCGCGAAGATGGTCGTCATCACCGGTCTCGATGGCGTCGATGACCTCGCAGGTCTCCTCGACCAGATAACGCACCAACGACCGATGGGTCTGCCGAGCATCCCACGGGCACTCGACCCGGAGCCGGGCCATCACCTCGACGAATCGGGCGAGCTCGGGATGCCCTGTCATGGACGACGGCGATTCACTCGGGTTGGCCGGCGCGCTTGGACAGCGACGTGTTGCGGACGGTCTCGAAATGTTCGAGCCCGGTGAAGCCATAGCGCGGGTTCACCGTCACCGGGATGCGCGCGAAGGCCTCCTCCATCTGCTGCGTGCCGATGTGCTCCCGGAGGACGAATGCCTCCGCCTCCGAGATGAGCAGAGAACGGAGCTCGGGATCGGCCCGGAGCTCGTCCGGCATCTGCAGTTGCGCCACCGCGGTCTCGGCCAGGGGCTGCAGATCCTGGATGCCGCGCTGCTCGGCAACCTGCCGGGCTGCGAGCGCCCGCATCCGGAGGTTCAGAACCTGGGACTCCTGACCCCGGCCGGGCTGGGCCCGGACCTGCACGGGGAGTCCGTCGGTGAGTTCCTGCACCTCGGCGACCGTGATGCGTTCCGACCCGACGGTGGCCGCAGTGGTGGGACGGGAACAGGCGGTCATGGTGCCCACCAGTGCTAGGGCGCCGAGTCCTGCGACGATCCGCATCGTGAGCCGTGTCATCCTGATCCTCTCCAGGCCGGTGATTCCGCGGGCGATCCTAGCCCAGTCTTCCGGGTGGTGGACGCACTCACCGCTGGCGTAGACCCGGGCACAACAGGGCCGATAATGTGCCAGACCAGAGCTAATGCCGGCGTTCACAAGTCAAAGGAGCCGTGGGACATGGCGCAGCGACACCGAGTTGTCATCATCGGGGGAGGGTTCGGTGGCATCAACGCCGCCCACGCCCTCGCCAAGGCGGACGTGGACATCACGATCGTTGACCGCACCAACCACCACCTGTTCCAGCCGTTGCTCTATCAGGTCGCCGCCGGCATCCTCCCCGAAGGCCTGATCGCGCCGGCGATCCGCCGCGTCGTCGGCGGGCAGCGGAACTGTCAGGTCGCGCTGGCCGAGGTCCAGGACATCGACATGGAGAACAAGGTCGTCGTCGCCCGCGAGCCGGACACCGGCGAGTTGCGGCTGCCGTTCGACACCCTGATCCTCGCCGCGGGCGCGACCCACTCCTATTTCGGCAACGAGGAGAAGTTCGCGCAGTACGCGCCTGGCATGAAGACCATCGAGGATGCGCGCTATCTGAGGGACGGCATTCTCGCCAAATACGAGATGGCCGAGCTGGAAACCGACCCCGCGGAGAAGAAGCGCTGGCTGACCTTCGCCATCATCGGTGCCGGCCCGACGGGTGTCGAGCTGGCCGGCCAGATCGCCGAGCTCGCCCACGTGGTGCTACCCCAAGACTATCGCCACATCGACACCAAGTCGACTCGCATTCTCCTGCTCGAAGGCGCCCCCTCGGTGCTGCCGCCCTTCGACAAGAAACTCCAGAAGTGGACCCACAACAAGCTCACCAAGATGGGCGTGGAGATCCGCACCAACACGCTCGCCGTCGACATGGACCGCATCTCGATCACCGTGAAGGGACCGGACGGCAAGGAAGAGGTCATCCCCTGCCGCACCAGAATCTGGGCGGCCGGTGTCCAGGGCTCGCCGCTCGCGCGCATCTTGGCCGAGAAGCTCGACATCGAGGTGGATCGCGCGGGCCGCATCCCGGTCGGTCCCGATTGTTCGGTCGCAGGCCGTGACGACGTCTATGCGGTCGGCGACATCATGACGCTCGACAAGCTCCCCGGTGTCGCCCAGGTGGCGATGCAGCAGGGCAAATACGTCGGTCAGTTGCTTGCAGGACGATTGAAGGGCGAGCCCAAGCCGGCGCCGTTCAAATATTTCGACAAGGGCTCAATGGCCACGATCGGCTACAAGGCCGCGGTCGCGGAATCGTTCGGCATGAAGCTCACCGGCCTGCCGGCATTCGGCGCTTGGGCGTTCATCCACATTATGTATTTGGTGGGCTGGGGCAACCGCGTCGGCGCTATGTATACGTGGGCGCGCGCCCAGGTCTTCTCCAAGAACCGTGGCCACCGCATCATCACGTTCGACGGCGCCGAGAACGTCGCGCACCGCGGTGTCGGCGGTCCGATCGACAAACAGGAACTGGGCGTGAACGTGCCACTGGGCACGCCCACCACCTTGAACGGTCACAACCCGCAGTCGGATGCCGCCGACGTCCGGGAGTCCTGACCCGGCGTTTCGCATCGCGCCTCGGCCGGCCCCGCTCGCTTCCCGCGATCGGGGCCGCCATGTTTTCCGGACGATTTCGCCTGTTCTGCGCCTACTCCTGAAATGTTTTGGCAACTCCGCACACACACCAGTTCGTCGCGGTATTTTTCGGGCATCTCAGCGCAAGGAGGCGCGTCATGTCTGCACCCGTCAAGTCCCCCCCGCAGGCGTTCCAGGGGAACGACAAGCTCCTGATCGGTTTGGTCCTGAGCATCGTCTCCTATTGGTTGTTCGCCATCTCGTTGGGCACGGTGGCGCCCAAGGTGATGGAAGACCTCAACCGTCCCGGCGCCGCGGAATTGCTCTCGCCGACAGCGATGAACCTCGCCGTCGCGCTGACGGGTTTGGTGTCCGGCCTGTTCATCGTCCTTATGGGCGGCTTGGCGGACCGTTATGGCCGCGTCCGGCTGACGCTCATCGGCAACGCGCTCAACATCGTCGGCTGCCTGTTCATCGTGTTCGCGACCGGCGGCATGGCCTCCACTTTGTTGATCATCGGCCGCGCCATCCAGGGTCTGTCCGCGGCCTGCGTCATGCCGGCCACGATTGCGATGGTCAAGGCCTACTGGGATGGCCCCGGCCGCCAGCGCGCCGTCTCCATGTGGTCGATCGGTTCGTTCGGCGGCGCCGGGCTCGCGGCGTTCGTCGGTGGCCTGACCGCGACCACCCTCAACTGGCGCTGGATCTTCATCTTCTCGATGATCGTGTCGGTCGTCGCGGCCGCGCTCGTGTGGGGCACTCCGGAGAGCAAGGTCGCCCCGACCGGTGAGCGGAAGCGTTTCGACATCGGCGGCCTCCTCATCTTCCTCGTCATGATGCTCGGGCTCATGATGGTGCTCACCTTCGGCGGCAAGAGCGAAGCCTTCGCCTGGACGTCGCCATTGAGCCTGGGGATGCTGGCCGTCTTCGTGGTGGGCCTGATCGTGTTCGTCTTCGTCGAGCGCGGACGCGACAACGCGTTCATCGATTTCCGGTTGTTCAAGAACATGAACTTCACCGGCACGGTGGCCGCCAACTTCGCCATGAACAGCACGCTCGGCCTGCTGATTGTGTCCCAGCAGCTCCTCGCCCGTGACGATCGGCTCGACACGCTCCGCGCGGGCGCGCTGACACTCGGTTATCCGCTCATGGTCATCCTGTTCATCCGGGCCGGCGAGAAGCTGCTGCAGCGCTTCGGCCCGCGCAAGCCGATGATCTGGGGCTCCCTGCTGGTGGCCGTGGCTGCGGCGATCCTGATGCTGACCAACCTGCACCTGAGCGTCTATATGTGGCTCGCGGTCGTGGCCTATGCCCTGTTCGGTCTCGGTCTGGCGTTCTTCGCCACCCCCGCCACCGATGCCTGCCTGACCAGCCTGCCGCCCGAGCAGGCCGGCTCCGGCATGGGCATCTTCAAGATGGCCTCGTCGCTCGGCGGTGCCATCGGCACCGCAGTCGCGCTGTCGCTCTTCCTCGGCTTCCAGCAGGGGACGTCCGGCAACTTCATCGGTGATGTGCTCGAGATGACCGGTCGCCAGGACAACCTCGCAATCCGCCAAGCCGCCGCCATCGCGATCGGCGGCATGCTGGTCTTCGCCCTGATCGCCGCCCTCGTCGCGGCGGTCGCGGTGCCGAAGGGCAAGAAGGAGGACTGAGCCGCCGCAGTCAGCCGGCGACCGGCACGGGCTCGCGGGCGAACACCTGCGCCACCACCTCCGCGCACCACGCCAGGAGTTCGGTGTCGGTCGGCGGCTGCCCGCCGATAACAGCAGCCTGTGGTCGCGGCACCAGGATGAAGTTCGGTTTCACCACGGCGCGCGGATGCAGCCGCTTCAGTCGCAGCATCCTCGACTCGGGCAGGTCGTGCGGGCCGAAGCGTACGAAATTCCCCTGCAACACGACCTCCGTCAACCCTGCCGCCCGTGCGGCGTTGCGGAATCGCGCGACCGACAGCAGGGTCTCCACCGGCGCCGGCAACGAGCCATAGCGGTCCAACAGCTCGGCGCGCACCTCGCGGAGATCCTCTTCGGTGCGGACCTCGGCCAGTCGCTTGTACATCTCCAGGCGCAACCTCTCCGACCCGACATAGTCGCTCGGCAGGTGCGCCTCGACCGGCAGCTCCACGCGCATCTCCGCCTCGGTCTCCGGCTCCGTGCCGTCGCTCCGGAAGTTCGTGACGGCCTCCCCCACAAGCCGGATATAGAGATCGAAACCCACATCCGCGATGTGGCCGGACTGTTCCCCGCCCAGCAGGTTGCCCGCGCCGCGGATCTCCAGGTCCTTCATCGCGATCTGCATGCCCGCGCCGAGCTCGTTCGTGGCGGCCATCGTCGTCAGCCGGTCGTGCGCGGTCTCGGTGAGTGGTTTGTCGGGGGGATACAGGAGGTACGCATAACCACGCTCCCGGCCACGACCCACACGACCCCGCAACTGATGCAGCTGGGACAGGCCCAACACGTCGGCCCGCTCGATGATCAGCGTGTTGGCGGTCGAAATGTCCAGACCGGCCTCGACGATCGTCGTGCACACGAGCACGTCCGCCTTGCGCTCGGCGAAGTCGAGCATCACCTGTTCCAGCCGCTTCTCCCCCATCTGCCCGTGCGCAGTGACCACCCGCGCCTCGGGGATCCACTCCGCGAGTTGCCCGGCGACCTTGTCGATCGACTGCGTGCGGTTGTGGATATAGAAGACTTGGCCCTCCCGCAACAGCTCCCGCCGGATCGCTGCGACCACCTGAGCCCGGTCATAGGGGCCGGCGAAAGTCAGCACCGGGTGGCGTTCCTCGGGCGGCGTGGCGATCGTGGACATCTCCCGGATGCCGGTGACCGCCATCTCCAGCGTTCGGGGGATCGGTGTCGCCGACATGGCCAGCACGTCGACGTTGAGCCGCAACTGCTTCAGTTTCTCTTTGTGCTCGACGCCGAACCGCTGCTCCTCGTCGATGATCACCAGCCCGAGGTCGTGGAACGCGATCTCCTGGGACAGCAACCGGTGGGTGCCGACCACGACATCCACCTTGCCGGTGGCCACCCCGTCGATGACCTCCTTGGCCTCCTTGTCCGACTGGAACCGGGAGAGAGACCCGACTCGCACCGGGAATCCGGCGTACCGGTCCGCGAACGTCTGCGCATGCTGCTGGACCAGGATCGTCGTCGGGACCAGAACCGCGACCTGCTTGCCGTCCTGCACCGCCTTGAACGCGGCCCGGACGGCGATCTCGGTCTTGCCATAGCCGACGTCACCGCAGATCAGCCGGTCCATGGGCACGACCTGCTCCATGTCCTCCTTGACCTCGGTGATGCAGGCGAGCTGGTCCGGCGTCTCGACATAGGCGAACGCGTCCTCCAGTTCGCGCTGCCAGGTCGTGTCGGCCGAGAAAGCGTGACCCCGCGAGGCCTGCCGCGCCGCATAGAGCTTGATCAGCTCCGCCGCGATCTGCTTGACGGCCCGACGGGCCTTCGACTTGCGCTTGTTCCAGTCCGCACCGCCCATCTTGTCGAGGGTGGGATTCTCCCCGCCGACATAGCGCGTGACCTGGTCGAGCTGGTCCATCGGCACGAACAGCCGGTCCCCGGGATGGCCGCGCTTGCTGGGCGCATATTCGATGACGAGATATTCCCGCGTCGACTCCCCCACGGTCCGCTGGATCATCTCCACATAGCGCCCGACGCCGTGCTGCTGGTGCACGACCGGGTCACCGGCTCTGAGCTCGAGCGGGTCGATCTGGTTCTTGCGTCGGGTCGGCATCCGCCGCATCGACTTGTCCGCCGGTGCACGACCGGACAGATCACCACCGGTGAAGACGGCGAGCTTGACCGAATCCAACCGGAAGCCGTGGGCGAGCTCGCCCATCAGCACTGTCACGATCCCCTGCTTGGGCGGGTTGTTGAGCACGCGCACCGCCTTGGTGCCGACCTCCGCGTCGGTCAGCACTTCGACCATGCGCTTGACCAGTCCCTTGCCCTCCGCGACCATCACGACCCGCCAGCCGTCCGACACCGCCGCCTTGATGGCGGTGACGGCGGCGTCTGTGTCACCGCGCCAGGACTCGGTCGGGTGAACCGGCACGATCCTCGATTCGGGGAGGCTGAGGTCGGTTGTGTCCGGTCCGGCCGCGAACGGAGACAACGTCCACCAGCCCAGGCCCCGCGTCAGGGCATGGTCGCGGACGTCCGCGAGCGATCGGTACGCCGACGCCCCCAGGTCGATCGGCGCCTTCCCGCCCGCCGCGGCGGCCGCCCACGAGGCCTTCAGGAATTCCTCACTGGTCGCGTGGAGATCCGCCGCACGTCCCCGCACGAGCTCCGGATCACACACCAGGACCAACGTGTCCGCGGGCAGGACGTCGACCAGGAGCTCCATGCCCTCGACGAGCACGGGCGCCAGGGATTCCATCCCCTCGACCGCATGTCCCTCGGCGAGCTTTTCGAGCATCTCGGCCAGCTGCGGATAGGTCTGGGCGAGGGCGGCGGCTCGGCGGCGCACTCCCGCGTCCAACAACAGTTCCCGGCAGGGCGTCGCGATCATCTCGGTGATCACCTCGTCGCTGGACCGCTGGTCGGCGACGGTGAACAGCCGCATCTCCTCGACGGTGTCCCCGAAGAAGTCGATGCGGACGGGGTGCTCGAAGGTGGGCGGGAAGACGTCCACGATGCCGCCGCGGATCGCGAACTCACCGCGGCGCTCGACGAGGTCGACGCGGTTGTACGCGGCACCGACCAGTCGCTCCGCGAGTTCGCCCAGGTCATGGTCCTCACCGGTCCGGATGCGGACCGGCAGCAGGTTGGCGAGCCCTTTCACCTGTGGCTGGATGACCGACCGGATCGGCGCCACGACCACGCGGGGCGCGGGCTCGACGTCGGTGCCGGCGATCCTGCGCAGCACGGTCAGCCGCCGCCCGACCGTGTCCGAACGCGGACTCAGGCGTTCGTGCGGGAGAGTCTCCCAAGCCGGGAAGTAGGCCACCGCCTCCTCGTCCAGCACCGTCCGCAAGGCGGTGACGAGGTTCTCCGCTTCGCGATAGGTCGAGGTCACGACCAGCAGCGGCCGGTCCTCGGCGAGCGCAGCGGCCAACAGGGGCCGGAAGGACGGAGTTGCGGTGATGTCCGTCGTGCTGACGGTGCGCGAGCGCGCGTCGTCCCGCGCTGCGGCGACGACCGGATCGGCGGAGATGAGCTTGACCAGACCGGGCAGAGTCACTCGACGAAGGATAGTCCGGCGCGACAAGGCCCCAGCCGCTTCGGGACGGGGACCCGGGGGCGACCGCCGGACCGGTCGAAGGTTACTTGCATCTGGTCGGGGCGACGTTTTGTCGGAAGGTCCCACTACACTTCGTAATCCGCCCAAAGCTCAGACCTAGGGGAGGCCTGTGCTCGCACTGCTTATCGTTCACTTTGTCGCGTACGCCGTGGCCCCATTCCTCGTGCGGGTGTTCGGGCGACGTGCGTTCTGGGCGTTGGCCCTGCCCAACGTGGGGACGGCGGTGTGGGCGATCTCGCAGGCTCCCGCGGTTCTCGACGGCGACCTGCCGACGCAACTGTGGCAGTGGATCCCCGCCATCGCGATGACGATCGACCTGCGCATGGACATGCTCAGTTGGGTCCTCACGCTGATCATCTCGATCATCGGCGTGCTGGTGCTCAGCTATTGCGCGGGATATTTCGAGGACGGCGAGCCCGACCTCGAGCGCTTCGCCGCCCACCTCACTGCGTTCTCCGGCGCCATGCTCGGTCTGGTGTGGAGCGACAACCTGCTGTTGCTCTATCTGTTCTGGGAGATCACGACCGTTCTCAGCTATCTGCTGGTCGGGCACCTCAGCGACAAGTCGGAGTCTCGTCAGGCCGCCACCCAGGCGCTCGTCGTGACCACGTTCGGCGGCCTCGCGATGCTGGTCGGCATGGTGGTGCTGGGCCTCGCCGGCGGGACCTATCGACTGTCGGAGCTGATCGCCGCGCCGCCCGAGCCGGGGCCTGCGGTCGCCGCCGCCGTGGTGCTCATCCTCGTCGGTGCGATCAGCAAGTCCGCGCTCGTCCCCTTCCATTTCTGGTTGCCCGGCGCGATGGCGGCGCCGACGCCGGTTTCGGCGTACCTCCATGCGGCAGCCATGGTGAAGGCCGGCATCTATCTCGTCGCCCGGTTCGCGCCCGGTTTCGCAGACCGCACCGAGTGGCAACTCACCTGCCTCGTCCTGGGTGGCCTGACGATGGTGATCGGCGGCTATCGGGCACTGCGTCAGCACGACCTCAAGCTTCTCCTCGCCTACGGCACCGTCAGCCAGCTGGGCTTTCTCGTGATCCTGTTCGGCTCGGGTACGCAGAATGCCGCGCTGGCCGGCTTGACCATGTTGGTCGCCCACGCGGTGTTCAAGGCCTCGTTGTTCCTGACCGTGGGCGCGATCGATCACGCCACGGGCACTCGGGACCTCCGCGTGCTCGACGGACTCGGCCGCCGAATGCCGGTTCTCGCGGTCGCGTCCACCCTGGCTGCTGCCTCGATGGCGGGAGTGCCGCCCCTGCTCGGCTTCGTCGGCAAGGAGGCCGCCTATTCGGCGCTGCTCCACGGCGAGGGGCGGTTCAGCCAGTGGATGCTGGCCGTGGTGTTCACCGGCTCGGTGCTGACGTTTGCGTACAGTGCGCGGTTCGTCTGGGGCGCGTGGGGCCCGGGAAGCGAGGCCGAGGCGCCGTCCGAGAGCCATGCCAACCCGTGGGTCGTCACGGCCGTGCCGGTGGCCCTGGGTGCCCTCGGTCTGGTGCTCGGCGCGCCGAGCGCCCTCGCGGAGCCCATGTTCGGGCTCTACACGAGACTGTTCCCGGCCGAGGGCTATGCGGCGCACCTCGGGCTGTGGCACGGGCTCAACCTCGTGCTGCTGCTCTCCCTCGTGACGCTCGCCCTCGGCGCCATCGTGTTCGCTCTCCGCGTCCACGTCGAGAGTTGGCAGCGGGCAGCCCCGCACGTGCCGGCTGCCGTCTCGGCCTATCGCGGAATCATGAAGGGGCTCGATCGGGTCTCCCTCGAGGTCACCGGCCTGCTCCACCGTGGCTCACTGCCGCTCTCGCTGTCCCTGATCCTGGTGGTCCTCATCGTCATCCCCGGCGGTGCGACTCTGCTCGCCTGGCTCGACGTGATCGGCGCGGGCATGCCCGTGGGCATCCTGCTCTGGGAGTCCCCTGCCCAGCTCGCCACCTCGATCGTGATCGCGATCGCCGCCCTCGCCGCCGTCAACTCGCGGCGACGGTTCCGGGCGGTGTTCCTGGTGGGCGTGACCGGCTATGGCTCGGCGCTGCTGTTCCTGCTGCATGGTGCCCCTGATCTCGCCCTGACGCAGGTGCTCGTGGAGACCGTGTCACTGGTCGTGTTCGTGCTCGTGTTGCGTCGATTCTCCGCGCACTTCCCCGACATCGTGACCGGCGGTGTGCGCGTGTGGCGGATCCTGTTGGGCGTCCTCACCGGGCTCGTGTTCACCGGGGTCGCCCTCGTGGCCCCGATGGGCCGCACGGGCCAGCCCGACTCCACCGGGATGCCCCAGTCGGCGGTGGAGTTCGGCGGGGGTTACAACATCGTCAACGTGATCCTCGTCGACATCCGGGCCTGGGACACCATGGGCGAGATATCCGTGGTGCTGGTCGCCGCCACCGGTGTCGCATCGCTGATCTTCATCCAGTCCACCAACCTGTCGCGGGTTCGGCTCAACCTCGCCGCCGCACGCGCCAAGCGTCTGGTGCGCAGCAGCACCATCGCCGAGGTGGGCTGGCTGTCGGAGGTGCGGGCCGTGCCGTCCGGGCGCCGCTCCCTCATGTTCGAGGTCGTCACCCGCCTGATCTTCCACGCGGTCATGCTGTGGTCTTTGTATCTGCTGTTCACCGGACACAACGACCCGGGCGGCGGCTTCGCCGGTGGTCTGGTCGCCGGTCTCGGTCTCACGATCCGCTATCTCGCGGGCGGTGCTGCAGAACTGCGGGCCGCGATGCCGGTCATGCCGGGTGCGCTGCTGGGCAGCGGGCTGTTCCTGTCCGCCGGTGTGGGCTTCGTCTCGATGCTGGTCGGCGGCCAAGTGCTGGAATCGTGGACTTTCGACATCCCGCTGCCGCTGATCGGCAATCTGCACATCGTGACCTCGATGTTCTTCGACATCGGCGTCTATCTCGTCGTGATCGGGCTGATGCTCGACATTCTGCGGTCCCTGGGTTCCTCGCTCGACTATCGGATCGCCGAGGCGGAGGGTCGCGCGATCGTCCCGGGTGACTATGAGCCGATGGGAGAACGCCGATGAGCCCCAGCCTGACGCTGGCCCTGCTCTGCGGGGTTCTGTTCGGCGCCGGAACGGTGCTGCTGTTGTCCCGGGCACTCGTGCGCGCCCTGCTCGGCGTGCTCCTGATGGGCAACGGCGTGAATTTGATGTACATGGTCGCGTCCGGCCGCGCCGGCGCCGCGCCCCTGGTCGACGGCAAGAGCAATCCGCCGATCGGCACCGGCGAGATGGCCGACCCGCTTCCCCAGGCCATGGTGCTGACCGCGATCGTGATCACGCTGGCGGTCACCGCGTTCGCGCTCGCGCTCGCTCACCGGGCAGTGCATCTGCATGACACCGACGTCGTCGTGGATGACGTCGAGAGCGCCCGCACCCACGAACGCGCGGTCGCCAACGACATGTCCGATTCCGACTATCAGGACATCGGCGACCCCTATTCGGTGGACGACGAGGAACATCCGTTCCCGGAAGACGATGAGGTGTCCCGCATTTCCAGGACCGAAGCCGAGCAGACACCCGAGGGCGCCGAGGCCGACCCCGCCGACGCCACCCCGCCGGAGGACTCTCCCAGCGAACAGCCGGACGCCCCGAGCGGCGACGGTGGCGAGGGGAGCCGCCAACCATGACGTTCACCTATGACTTCCTCGTGCCGTTGGTCGTGGTCCTGCCGCTGATCGGCGCAGGTCTGACCGTCGTCACGGGTCGCCATACCAGGGTCCAGCGTTTCGTGTCGGGCACGACGCTGGGTGCGGTGGTCGCGATCTCCGGGGTGATGCTGTACGCGACCGACCAGGTTCGGATCCTCAGCGTCCGCGTCGGTGGCTGGCCGGCCAGCCAGGGCATCGTGCTCGTCGTCGACCGGCTCTCGGCGCTGATGCTCGTGGTGTCGACCGTGGTCACCCTCGCGGTCATGCTCTATTCCTCGGGCCAGGGCCGCCGGTCGGACGACGAGGACGAGCACGACGGCGGCGCACCGCTGCCGATCTTTCACCCCACGCTGCTCGTGCTGTCCGCCGGCGTCTCCACGACGTTCGTCTCGGGAGACCTGTTCCACCTGTATGTCGGTTTCGAAATGTTGTTGTTCGCCAGCTTCGTTTTGCTCACCCTGGGCGGCACCCAGGAGCGTGTGCGCGCGGGCGTCAACTATGTGATCGTCAACCTGCTGTCGTCGTTGGTCTTCCTGTCGGCCATCGGCTTCGTGTACGCGGCCACCGGCACCGTCAACCTCGCCCGGCTCGCCCTGCGCATCCCGGAGCTCCCGGAGTCCACCCAGCTGATGCTGCAGACGATGCTCCTGCTCGGTTTCTGCATCAAGGCCGCGGTGTTCCCGATGTCGGGCTGGCTGCCGGACTCCTATCCGACCGCGCCCGCCCCGGTGACCGCAGTGTTCGCCGGATTGCTCACCAAGGTCGGCATCTATTCGCTCATCAGGGTGCAGACCCTCCTGTTCCCGGGCGACCGATTGCACACTCTGCTGATGTGGGCTGCTCTGTTGACGATGGTGGTCGGCATCCTGGGTGCGGTCGCGCAGGACGACATCAAACGAATCCTGTCGTTCACGCTGGTGTCCCACATCGGCTACATGCTCTTTGGTCTCGCGGTCGGCAACATCACCGGGCTGGGTGCCGCGATCTATTACGTCGTGCACCACATCACCATCCAGACCACGCTGTTCCTGGTGACGGGGCTGGTCGAGCTCAAACGTGGGACCACGTCGATCAGCAAGCTCGGCGGTCTGACTGTCACCGCGCCGTTGCTGAGCCTCCTGTTCTTCCTCCCGGCGATGAACCTGTCCGGAATCCCTCCGCTGTCGGGCTTCATCGGGAAGGTCGGGCTGCTGCAGGCGGGTGCCGAACTGGGCACGCCGCTGGGGTACACACTGCTGGCCGGCTCCGCTCTCACCAGCCTTCTGACGCTCTATGCCATGTCCCGCGTCTGGTCGCGCGCGTTCTGGCGGGCACCGATCGAGGACTACGAGACCCCGCGGCTGGCCCCGCTCACCCAGGGCGTGGTGCTTCCGACGGTCATGCTGGTTGCGTTCAGCGTGTCCCTCACGGTGTTCGGTGGACCTTTGTACGAAATCACCGACCGTGCCGCCATCACTTTGCTGGAGCGCGCGCCCTATCTCGCGAGCGTGCTCGGACCAGGGGGCCGCTGATGAGCACCGTCCGCCGATTCCGAGTCGGCTCCCTCGTCGCTCTCACCGTGTTGTGGCTGCTCATGGGAGGCACTTGGAGCTGGGGTGCGCTCGCGATGGGCCTCCTCATGGGCACGATCGTCCTGTTCGCCTTCCCGATGCCGAGGCGCCTCGCACGCTTCCGGGTGCGCCCGATCCCCATGCTGTGGTTGACGATCACCTTCCTCTCCAACCTGGTGTGGTCGAGTTTCCTGGTCGCGTGGATGGCGATGCGACCGAGTGGCATCACCGAGGGCCGTGTGGTCGCCATCCGACTGCACGAGACCGACGACTTCCGTCGCACGGTGACAGCCGAGATGACCTCCCTCGTGCCGGGCACGGTCGTGATCGACCTGGACGAGCAGGGCCACCTGCTGATCCACATCATCGACCACTGCGACGACGAGCGACTGCTCGCCGAGGCACGGCGGATCCACCGCCTGGAGCGACGGGTCGCCAACGCCTTCGGCGCTCCCCCACTCGAGGGCTGCGGAGTCGGCCCGCAGGAGGAGACACGCCATGACTGAGTTGGTGGACACGCTGATCCCCTGGGTAGCCGGCGCCGTGATCGTCATGCTCCTCATCGACGTGTTGCTGACGATCATCAAATTGGTCCGGGGCCCGTCGGTGCTCAGCCGTGCGCTCGCGGCCGACCTGCTGGTGTCGTCGCTCATCTGCGCGGTCGGCGCCGAGATGGTGCTCTCCCGCCATTCCTGGTCCCTGCCGATGCTCGTGACGCTGGCGCTGATCGCGTTCGTCGGCACCGTCGCAGTGTCGCGGTTCGTCGCACGGGACAGCGATGACGACGGGGCGGCCGCCGCCCGCGAACGCCATCGCCGCCAGGAACTCGCGAAGAAGGCGCCGAAGGACAGAGACCCGGAGTTCCCACGCTGGCTCTCGGGCGATCGGAAGGACGCGCCATGACGTTTACCTTGCCGGAGACCGTCGGCGCAGTTCTGGATCTGATCGCGCTGCTCTGTGTGCTGCTCGGCGCCTTCCTCTGCGTGGCCGCCTCGATCGGTCTGCTGCGCTTTCCCGACCTGCTCTCCCGCATGCACGCCGCGACCAAGCCGCAGGTGCTCGGTGTGTTGCTGGTCGTGTTCGCCGTCGCACTGACGATGCGGTCGATCCCGGTGATCACCATGGCGGCGCTCGTCGCCGTGTTCCAGCTCCTCACCGCCCCGGTGGCCTCGCAGATGCTGAGCCGGGCAGGCGTACGCACAGCCCAGGTGCAACTCGGCCGGGTGGACGGTGACCCGGTCAACCCGGCTCATCCGCCGACGCCGAAGAAGAAGCGCAAGGAGTCCGCCGAGGACAGGGACAGTTCAGGGAAAACCTCGGGCGACAGCGCGCCGAACCCGGATGACCCGTCATCGCAGCGATGAGAGACTGAATCGCATGGACACCCCCGCCCACCCCGGCCAGCCCGAATCCGTCTGGACCCGATTCGCCGTCGATCCGCGGGCGTCGGGTGACCTGCGCGCCGGAGACGTCGACCGGGAGACCGCGCGGGACGTGATCAGCGAAGCCTATGCGCAGGGGCAACTCACGCACGAGGAATACACCGAACGACTGGGCGACGCGTTGCAGGCGAACCACCTCGGCCAACTCGTGCCGCTGCTCAACGACATCCAGGTCAGCCGGGCACCCGGTGTGGTCGCTGCCCAACCCCCCGGCCGACCACCGGCCCCCCAGCAGGCGCCCGGCACCTTCGCCGGCCTCGCCCTGCCGCCGAGCGGGGTCACCCGCACCGCGCTGTTCGTTGTCGGTGTGACCAATCTGGTGTGGGTCTGGACGTCTCTCAGCGACGGGACGCTCGGCTACTACTGGCCCATGTGGCCGGCGCTCGGCATGGCGATTCTGGTGCTGACGACCATGGTGTTCGGCGGTCAGGAGAAGCGGCAGGACCGGGAAATTCAGCGTCAGGAGAGGCAGCGGCGCCGCGAGTTGGAGTGACGTCGGTCAGCCGGCGAGGAACTCCGGCACACGGTCCTTGGGCCGCCCGATGATTGCCCGTCCGCCCTTCACCAGCACCGGACGTTGCATGAGCTTCGGGTGCTCGACAAGAACGTGGACGACCTGGTCCGCGTCCGCGACATCCGCGTCGGTCAGACCGAGCTCCTTGAAATGCGCGTCGCGCCGGACCAGGTCGGTCGCCGGATCCTCGAGCTGGCTCAGCAGCGTGCGCAGCCCCGCCTCATCCAGCGGCTCCTTCAGATATTGCACGGTGTCCACCTCGACACCGGCCTCCGCCGCAGCATCCATCGCCGCACGGGAAGTCGAGCAGCGCGGGTTGTGATAGATCGTCACGTCAGCCATGGACGACACCCTAACCCGCGTGCCCGAAGCTCAATAGCGGAGCCCGTGCCCGAGGCGATAGGTGTTCCCGTCGCCGTCGACGAAGGCATAGGTCAGGCCGTCGGGCATGTACTGCTCCTTGGCATAACCCGGCACGTCGTTCGGGGACACGCACACGCCGTCGGCGTCCACCGCGATCACGGCCTCGCTCGCGGGCAACGTGATCGGCAGCTTGCCGTGCGCCGGCGCGGCTCCGGTCAGCACCTCGAATTGCGCGCCATAGAACGTCGAGAACCCGGCGACGAGCGCATCGGCCAGCGGCTCCACGTCGTCGAGCACCCACGGCAGTGACACGTTCACCGACACGACAACCTTCGCGCCACGGGCCCGTGCCTCCCCGGCGAGTTCCCGGAAGCGGGCGAGGTTCGCGATCGTGGTTTCGGTGTAGGCGTCCCCGTTCAGGGCCGTCAACGGCTTGTCCTCGCAGATCGTGAGCTCGAGCAGCCCCGGGGTCGCGTTGAAATAGTCCCCGGATTGCGGATCGAGCAACAGCACCACCGCGTCGGCCTGCGCCGGGTCGTCGATCACCTGCACCCCGGCGGTCGCGGCTTCCTCCCGCGCCTGCGCGGTCTTGGCAGCAGCCTGCTCGGGATCCTTGTGGAAGACCTCCACATAGACCGTTCCGCCGGTGGACAGCGGGAGCGTACCCCCCGAATTCTTCAGCACGACCACCGATTTGCGGTGCGCCTCCGTCGCCAGGGCCCAACCCGGCGAATCCGCGACCCTCTGGTCGGCGGCCTCGGCATCGACATAGGTCTGCCCGTCGAACAGACCCAGCGCGAACATCTCGACCAGGAGCCGCTGGCACGCTTCGTCCACGCGGTCCGAGCTGATCCACTGGTTGTCGATCGCGGCCTTGAGGTCCTCGATGTTGTTCGTGTCGGCAATGATGTCGGTGCCGGACATGACGGCCTTGGCGAAGCGTTCGGGACGACTCAGCTCCTCCACGCCCCAGCACATGTTGTCGGTGATGCCGGAGTCCGAGTTCACATAGCCGGTGAAGCCCAGCCGGTCCCGCAGCACGTGGTTCAGGAAATAGTGGTTGAACGCGAACCCGGTCTCCTCGTAGGGCACGTCCTCACCGTCGATCGCCTGGACGACCGAGCGCTTGATGGAGGGCGCCGAATAGTACGGCATGAACGACGCCGCCTTCGCCGCCGCAGCCTTGAAGGGCGGCATGTGATAGTCGTCCAGGCTGCCCGGCGTCGGATAGCAGTTCCACTTGCCCTCGACATAGTGCGGATCGAACCCGTTGTCCCGGGGGCCGCCGCCGGGGAAGTGCTTGATGGTCGTCGACAGTGAATCCGGGCCGAGCTCGTCGCCCTGCAGACCCTGGATGAGCCGCGTGATGATGTCACTGACCAGCTCTGGGTCCTCGCCGAACGTGCCATAAATGCGCTGCCAGCGAGGGTCGGTGACGACATCGGCCATGTACATGTATCCCTTGCGCAGCCCCGTCGCCGTCCACTCCAGGCGCACCGCTTGCGCGAACCCGTCGATCAGTGCGGCGTCACCGCCATCGGCCTTGTCGCCGAGCACGGCGGCCGCGAGGCCCATGGTCGCGGGGAAGGTCGAGAAGATGCCGACGGCATCGTTCATGCCGAACACCATCTCGCCGTTCTCGTTGCGGGAGTTGGATGCGGTGATGCACGGAATGCCGAGCCGGGTCTCCTCGCAGACCTCGTTCATCGCGTTGTTCCACGCTGCCACGCGGCTGGGCGATTCGTTCTCGCGCAGGATGAAGTGGCGCAGGTGCATGCGCTGGATCGTCTCGGTCGTGGGATAGACCCTGCGGGTGGCGAAGATCGACGTGCCGGCCTCGATCTCGCGCTCGTCGAGGATGCCGTCATGGGACTTCGGCTCGTCGTCGGCGGTCTGATAGCCGGTGAACCGGCTGTTGATGAGCATCAGGCCGACCTTTTCGTCGACGGTCATCCGGCTCACGAGGTCCGCAGCCCGATCGGCGGGGCTCAGCCGCCAATCCTCATAGGGATCGAGTTCACCGTTGCCGTTGAGATCTTTGAACTGGTGTCCGTCGACCTCGATCAGTTTCTTCGAGCGGACCTCGAGTGCCGGCTGTTCCATGACCACGTCCTTGTGTGAAGCGGATTTCCGATCAACCTAACCGAACCACTGTCCACCGGGTCAGGGATTGCCGGATGTTCCCGCGTCCCGTGAGCGGGGCGCTCAGATCGCCGCGTCGGCCCGCAACGCCCAGCGGATCGGGTCGAGGCACCGGAAGGATGCGATGCCATGGTCGTGCAGCTTCTCCCCCTCCGTCGGCGCGCCGAGCGCGGACACCACGAAGAATCTGTTGTCGAGCTTGCGGCCCGAATGCGGGTTCTCGATGACGGTGACGATGTGCCCGGCGTTGAGCCGCTGGAGCAGGCTGCGCACCTCGGCGTCCAACAGCAGGCCGTCGCTCTCGTCATAGCCCGCCATCGACACGCCCGGATCCCGCATGAACGCCGCCCCGGCGTTCGACATCACTCGGCTGAGCTCGGTGTCCGCGACCTGCGTGAGCGTCTGCATGGTGTCGAATTTGCTGAGCACGACGCCCAGCCGAGGCCGGCCCGGACCGATCAGCTGGTTGAGGTTGTTGAGCACGATCGCCGGGTCGCCGCCCGAGTGAAGCTGGGCGGGAATGAGGTCCTGGAGCTGGTTGCGCACCTCCGGGACGCGGGTCGGGTCGAACAGGAACAGCACGACCGACGCGTGGGCGAAGAAGCTCAGATGTCCGGCGTCGTCGACCCGGTTCTCCAGGTCCTCGCCGGCGACGTCACGCAGCACGAGATAGCGGCGGCGACCGCCCAGGATGCCCAGGCTCAGAATGATCGGTTGACGCTGATAGGAGTCGGCGAGGTTGGCGCGCGGTGTGGGTGCGATGATGCCGCGCCGCACATAGAGCTGTTCCTCATAGATCCGCTGATAGACCTCCCGGGAGGCCCCGTCCACGAAGCCGAGGGTTGTCCGGTGGGCCTCCGCGAACAGGTCGAGCAGCTTGACGAGCACGCCGATATAGATGCTCTTGCCCGTCGCACGGGCGCCCGCGAGCGCGATGCACGTCGCCTGGCCGGCCCGCCAGTCGAGCGGCAGGAACTGGTGGCACGTCGGGCAGCACTCCGACATCGGCCCGTCGCAGCGCTGGCAGACCGGGTTCTCCGGCGGTCGCCAGGCCGGGTTGCCGGGCGGCGGGGAGACGAAGATCGTGGGTTTCCACACCCGGGGCGCACCCCACAAGCGGGTGCCGACGGGGTCCTCGACCGCGTTGCAGCGGCCCTGACACTGGAAGGCGTGCTGTTCGGCCAGGTCGACGAAACAATAGGGACACTTCGTCATCAGAACCTCGCTCGCAACTCCGAGTCGGCCGGGACCATCGCCTCCAACAGTCCCCCGACCGCCTGCCGGAGGGCAGCGGGGTCGTCGGTGAGGATCGAGTACGCAGACTCCCTGCCCCACTCGCCCACCGGGATCCAGCCGGTCCCTGCCGGTGCGCGCGGGGCGAGGACGTCGCGGGCGCTGCGGGCGGCGATCAGCGCGAGCGCCGTCTGCGGCTCGGACGGCAGATCCGCCGGCACGCTGTCGCTGACGACGCACAGGGTCACCCGGTCGCCGGACCGGACTCGCCCTGCCGAGCGGAACCCGGTCGTCAGCGGCATCGAGCCGAGGACCTCGTGGACCTCCCGCGGGAGCGCACCGACCGATTCGCCGGCCACCTCTCGGGGGTCGGGGCTGCCGGCCTCGGCGGTCACGGGCAGGTCGGCGGCAGTCACCCGGGAGACGCCCACCAGCACCTCGAGCGCCGCGCCGACGGAACCATCCAGGACCAGCGGGCGCATCGACGCCGACCCGTCCACCCGGATGACGAGCGCGCTGGCGTCGGCGGCCGGCACCCGCTCCACCCCCAACAGTTCCCGCGCTGCATCCCGGGCCTTCGCGGCGAGCGGCGGCAGCGGCGCGTCGATCACCACGCCGAGGGCAATGAGCCGGAGGCGGTCGCCGTGGGGTTCGATCCGCAGCAGTTCCCGTTCGGCAAGGCCCGACAGGTCGACACCTTGCATGACCGCACGCTCCGGATCCTGGTCACGGTGCATCTCGATCGCCGCCGAGAGCGCGATCACGGTCGCGGACGGAAACGTGCGTTCCCGCATCGGGATGACCCGCACCTCGAGCGGGCCGGTCACGCGGGGCAGGACGAGCATCCCGGGCATGGGGCTCAGCGCGCTCGGGTCGGGGGCGCCGTTCTGGCGGGCCTCGAGACGGATATCAGCCTGGCCCGGGCCCTGGACCCGCAGCGTCAACGGCTTCGCGGGCAGGGTCGCGCTGGATCCACCCTCAAGCACATAGGTGGGCATGGTTCCGCCTTTCTGTGAGTGGATTCGGCTCGGCGGACGCGGGCGCCGGCGCAGGGCATCTCATCGGCGCACTCGCCCGGTCTGGGCCTGACGCAGCCAGCCGTTCAGGAAGCGTTCGGTCTGCCGCACGGCGCGGTCGTCGGCGCTCCCGGGCGTGGACCGCAGTGCCGCCATGGCCTCGTCGGTGGTGCGGTCGCGCGAGCTCGCGTCGCGGCTGAGCCGTGCCGAGAGCACAAGCGCGGTGATCGGGGGGCTGTCCGCATCGCCCGTGGTGACCGCGTGGAGCCAGCCGGCCACCCGGTCTCCGGGTGCGCGGAGGCTGGATCGCGGATCTGCGAGGAGCAGGAGCTCGGTCAGCGCCGTCGATGACACGCCGAACTCGTCGCACCAGGTGACCAGGACCTGCGCCTCCTCCGCGGTGAACCCGGACTCGGCCTCCCGGAAAGCAGCCACGCTCGCTTGGGCCCGTCCGGCGGCCATTTCCAACTGAGCTGGGTCGGCTACGCCGGCCACGCGGGCACGTGCCGCGAGCAGACCCAGCACCACCAGCGCGTTCACCCTGCGCAGCAGTTCGCGTGCCGGTTCGGCGCCGTGACGGCGGGCCAGACGGAGCCCTTCGGCCGACGCGTCCAGTGCCTGGGTCAACCCTGCCGGCGAGGTCGGGCCATAGGGTCCGGTGGTCAGCCAGTCCGGCCCTGCGAGGACCAGCAGCAACTGGGCGAATGGGATGACCGGTGAATCGCCGGTCCGCTCCGCGAGTTCGCCGGCGAGGAAGCCCGTGTCGGGGTGCCCGGGCGGCGCTTCGGCCAGGGCACGGACGAACCACTCCGGCGGCGCCGCCCGGTGCCAGCGCAGGTGCAACTGAATCAGTCGTTCGAGCGCCCACTGCGGCTCCAGCAACGCAGTGGCCGAGGACAGGAGCGACGGGTCGCCCTGCCGGGTGGCTGCCTCGAGGCTCGCCCAGACCGCGAAGAAGCGCTCATCCTGCCCCGCTTCGCCCTGCTGCACGCGGTGCCAGGCGAACTCCCCAAGCAGCGGACTGATCATGACGTCGTCGGGTCCGGGGTGAGTGGACAGCCAGGCCCACGTCGCGGACAGGGGGTCCGGGTCGTTCTCGCCGGGACCGAGCGTGTCGAGCACGGCAGGCGCGACCCGCTCGCCCGGGACCCCGACGAGGGCGACGCCGGAAAGCTGGGTCCACAACCAGTGCCTAGCCACCTCCGACACCGTCCGGTCGACCGAGTCGACTAGCGCGGCGCCCAGCTCGGGGTGCAGCAGGGCCGGCATAATGGTCCGTTGGCAGATTCCGTAGAGCCGATCCGAGAGATCCCGGTCATGGGCGAGCCCGAGCCGCAGGGCCAGCTCGACGAAATGCAGGCCGGCGCGGACCTCGTCGAGCATCACCTCGGGCGGCAGGTCGGGCGAGAAGGCGCTGATCTGTGGTGCCAGCAGCTGGGCGACGCCGACCAGTGCGGCTTCGGGGGCGGGGCTGAAATACCGGCTCGACGGCAGCTTCGCCGGACCCTGCCCGGCCAGCCAGGGCTCGTCGGCCAGGGCAAGCTCGGCATAGACGTTGATCGCAACCTCACCGGCCACCGTCGGAGGATTCGACTCCCTGTCGGCCCCAAGCTTCGTGACCTGCCGCCAGGCCCGGTCCGTTCGGCCGTCGACCTCGCGGCGCAGACCCGCCACCGCTGAGGCGTACAGCTCGGGCACGGAGCGCAACTGCGGCGGCGCGCACTCGGCCATCACCCGGCTCGCCTCCCGCCTGGATTCGGCGTCCGGGAGATGCGACACCAGCATCGCCGCCGGCCAGGCGGGGTCGAGACCGGAGTCACCGACCGATTGCGCGATGCGGTCGAGCTCGGCGACCGAATCGGCGAGAGCGCGGGGATCGCTGAAGATCTCCTGGATCAGCACGGACCATTCCCCCACCACGACTTCGTCGCCGCGCGGGGTCCGATGCGGTTCGCCGTCCAGATCGC
Source organism: Ammonicoccus luteus (assembly GCF_050880385.1). Lineage (NCBI taxonomy): Bacteria > Bacillati > Actinomycetota > Actinomycetes > Propionibacteriales > Propionibacteriaceae > Ammonicoccus > Ammonicoccus luteus. Next base: position 83,363 of record NZ_JBNZCI010000003.1, on the reverse strand, counting down.
CGAGATCGATGACACCCGCGGGGTCGAGGACGACGATTCCCTGGCGGCGGGTGAGGGCGGGGAGGTCGAGGTGGGGTACGCAGACCAGGTGCAGGCCGCGCTCCGCAGCCTCGGCCAGAGTCTGCGGTCGTTCCAGCGTCGAGAAGAAAAAACCGCGGGCCGTGCCGGCCGACATCGCGAACGAGACCGCGGCGATCCAGTGGGCGGCTTCGTCGATGTCCTCGGTCCCCAGCGCCACGAGCGGGCCGCCGTGGAAGGCGGCGCGCACCGCGTCCAGCAGCACCGCGAGCGTCTGCATCCGCCACTGGCGGGGCGCGAAGAGCCACGAGGCGATGGTGTCGCGGTTCAGCGGTCCCGGGCGCGGCGGCTCGGTGCGCGTCAGTGTCGCCGCCAGGACGGACTCCGGCCCGAAGGGGGTCAGCCAGTCGCCGCTGCGCCAGCGCTCGATCGGCCGGAGTTCATCGACGGCGGCAGGATTGCGGTCGAGCACCACGTGCGCGAACACGTTGCCCGGCCGACCGGACGCATCGTGCCCGGCGGGCACGTGGTGCCACAAGGCCGTCTCGGTTCCGCGGAGGTCGGCCGGTGCGTGGACGAGGCGGCGCGGGAGTTCCTCCAGCTCCGCCGGGGTCGGAAAGCGCGGCAGATCGGTGCCGGAGTCCACCTGCGTCTGGACCCGGCCGCGCAACAACTCCTGCTCCTCGCGATCGAGGCCACCCGTCGTGTCCTTGACCTGCCAGCCCCCGCCGGTGCCGTCGTTGCGATCGAAGGATGAATAGGTGAGCTGACCCCAGCGCGCCCGCGGGGCTGTTTCGGACACCGCAGCAGCCACGTCAGCGACCACCCAGATAGAGGTTCGGCAACGGCGGGTCCAGCAGGGCCACCGTCCCCATCTCCGGATTGCGCGGCATGTCCACGAAAACCCGCACGAACCCCGTCCGTCCGGTCACGTCACCGAACCAGCCCGGCTCGGAAGGGGCGGTGGTGAGCGATGCCGGCCAGAAGCGTGGGGACGGTGCCTGGACCTGGTCGACCGCGTACTGCACCATGATCGGCTGCCCGTCATTGACATCGAGCGGGAGCCGGTCGGGATTGTGGATCAGCGCGAATGCCGGTGAGGTCGGGTTGGGCCGGTCGGACCGGATGCGGACCAACAACAGCACCTGACCGCGGCCGATGCGGGGGCGGCGGAGTTCGAGGTCATACCAGAGCTTCAGCAGACCCCGATAGCGCACGGTCGTCGGACGGCCCGCCACCGCGTGGCCGCCCGCGAACGAGATCGGCAGGAGGTGGAGATCGCATCCGCCGGCGTCGAGCGGTCGCGTGAAGTGCAGGCCGCCCAGGCGCACATAGGCGTCTTCCGAGATCTCCGCGATGGGCTCCGCGCCGTCGATCGCCTCGTGGGCAGGTTGCCCGGGTCGTGAGGCGTACACCTTGATGGCGGCGGCCCCCGCCGGCCAGTCCATCGTCAACACCTGCTCGGTCACGCGTTCGACGATGCGGGCGTCGGTCACCGTCCCGGTGCGGACCTGGGACGTGGTCCGACCCACGCGCACCTTGCCGTCGAGAAGTGTGACGGGGGTGAAATAGGTGCGCGACCAGCCCCTCGGCCACGGCACATCGCGCATGCTGCCGCGGTCCCCCTCCGCGAGGATCGGGTGAGCCAGCCGGTCTTCCGGACGCAGTCCCATCTGCGGCAGAGCGGACTCGTCGGCGGTCTCCGCATCCGCACCGGCCCGCGGGCCGTCCGCCGTGCGATAGATCACCACCCGGCCCGACTGCGGGGCCGTCCAGACGAGGTCGAACCGTGGCTGGGCCTCGTCGTCGCCGAGCGTGCAGGCGAGGTCCGCCACGGGATGGAGGACGGCTGAGGTGGTCACCGGGATGGACGTCGGCAGCGAGAGCTGCGGGGTGCCGTTGACCTCGGCCTCGACCAACAACTGGTAGAGATAGCGGCGGCCCGGCTCGGCCGCGTCGTCGACGAAACCCGACAGATTGGGCGTGTCCGCGCAGATCCGATAATCCGGGTTGCCAGGACCGCCACCCGCACGTTCGACCGGGACGCGGAAGATCTGAACCCGACGGACGTCCCCGTGCAGCGTCCACTGGCCGATCACCCGGCCCTCGTCCTCGCGGATGTCGATGTCGGACGGCTTCGCGACGACCGGCAGGTGCGCCACCAGGACGGGTTGTTCGATGAGGGCATCCTCGGTGGACGCGCCGACGTTGGCCCACACCTGATAGTGCCGGACGGCCGAGGAGAACGGGCGCGGGTCGATGAGGGTGCGCTGCCCCGTGACCGCGATGACCTCCGCCATGTCCGGCGAAACGGGCGCATAGCCGTCGTCTGAGACGACGCGATAGATGCGGACCGGTGCGGAATCCTGCGGTTCCGGCCACAGCAGTGTGAGCGAGCCATCCGCGCGCGGCGCTACCCGAAGCGGGACCGGGTCACCGCTCGGTCTGCTGAAGTCCATCGCGGCGAACCGGTTGAGCTCCTCGCCGAGTTGCTGCGGCTGTTCCCAGGTGAGGGCCTGCGGGTTGAGCCGTTCCGAGGTCCGGGGAGCGGGTTCCTGCTGCCGGCCCATCGGCCCCGCCTGCGCCGGCGGTGCCGGGCGCTGTTCCTCGATCGGGGCGGTGACGGGCTCGGCAAGACCCAGAACAGCGCCGATCCGACCGGCCAGCGGTTTCAGCGACGCCGGCAGGGAGGCAGCCACCTCGTCGACCGTGCGGGCACCCGAGTTGACGATCTGGCGCAGGTGGCGGTCCTTGAGTTCGTCGATGCCCTCCGTGTTGCGCCACATCATGAGCCGCTGGAGCGGGTCCTCGGACTGCGGGGAGGCGGCGGGCGGAGCCGGCGTCCGCTCGAGGTGGAGCGGTGCGGTGTGCTCGGTGGCAGATTCCTGGGTCTGATGGAGCTGCGCGGGAAACGGTGGCGGGGCCGCGGTGCCCTGATCCGGTTCGTGGCTGGGCGGTGGAGGAACGGCGTCGGCTGCCGCCCCCACGCGTTCGAACTGCTCGGGCGCGTCGGCCGAGGGCATCCCGGTGGCCGAGGCTGCCGACGCTGCGGAAACCTCGCCGGGGTCCTCACCCCGGACGATCCGGGCCAACCGCTGCCGCAGCGTGTTCCGCCGCACGAGTTGTGGCCCGGCCAAGTCGTCGCGGCCCTGGGCCAACGCCTGCCGGGCCCTTTCCGTGGCGACGTCGATCTCCTGATTGAGCTGCTGAATGACCCGCTGCACCGACGCGGAGAAACCGCGCTGCTGCGACGGCGCTCCCTGGGGAAAGTCCGCGGGCGAGGGCTGCACCGCTGAAGGCTGCACCGAGGGCGGCCGAGCGGCCGACGGCTGATGGCTCGGCCCGAAGTGCTGCGGGGCGGGCCGCGGACCCGGGATGGGCGGGCCGGCCGGCGCCATCTGGAGCGCGTCCTTGACGGGATCGGGGTGTCCCTGATCCGACAGCCACATCAGATGATGCAGCACGTGTGCCCAGCGGTTCGCCAGTGGTGTTCGCAGCCCGGGCGGAACGGTCCGGGCCATCGCGATCTGGATGAGGTCTTCGTTGGTCGGCACCGCCTCTCCCCTGTTGCGTTGCACGAATGCCCACGCCAACAGCACCTGACGCCGCCGACCGGCTTGGTCCATCATGTTGTCCGCCCCCTCAGAAAACCACGCCAGGATCGGGCGCCTGAGCCGGCGGGCGGCCGACGGGCCGGCCGGCGGTGCCTTGGCCGCCGGAGGTCGGATGGGTCACGTCCGCGAATGGGTCCGGCGGCACGATCGATGGTCCGGGCTGGGGGGTCGGTGCGGTCGCACGCTCGCCGAGGTCGAAGGTGTACGCCGGCAGGCCTTCCCCCAACTCCACAAGCACCGCTCGCTTGCTCAACCCGTCGATGCGTTCCAGAGGCCAGGTTTCGGTGACTCCGTCACGACCGTCGAGCCGGGCTTCTCGGGCGAGCACACCGTGGTCGAACTTCGCGCGCTGCGGTTGGCGTTCGCCCACGCCGGCCAGGAATTCATCGGCGGGCAACGGAGCAGGCTGCGCCCCGCCCGAGCCGGGGACGAGCACACGCGACACCAGCCGGGAGCGATAATCGCGCTGGGCGAGCCGCTGCATCCCGAAATGCCACAGCTGGTCCCCGGAGGCGCTGCCGACCCCGTTCCTCTCCAGTTCGTCGGCCCAGGCCGTGAGCCAGGACTCGCCGACCCGCGCCCGTTGCGCGAACATCCGGCGGGGATCGGCGGTGAGGTCCTGCGCCTTCACGCCGAGCCGTGCGCCGGCGTCCGCGAGCGTGGCGGTCCACGGGCGGCTCAGCCACCCCACCTGAAGGAGGTCGCGCCGCATGAGCGACACCACTTCTGCGGTCGCCTCCTCGTCCACCTCGGCTCGTCCGATCCTGGTGTTGAGGGGCAGGCCGGCAGCAATCATGCCCTTGTCCGGCGCGGTCCGGGCGACATCCCCGAAGGGCGCGTGCACCACCGCGCCGAGCACCCGGGTCCAGTCCAGGAACTGTCCATAGGCCTCGGTCTGCCGTGCGAGATCCCGGACGGCCGTGCGGACATTCGCCTCGTCCGCATCGCGCTGGGAGAGCTCGGCGCGGCGGCGGTTGAGATCACGGAACAACTCCCGCTGACCTTGGGCGAAGAGCACGAAGGAGCCGACCAACCACCCCAGCAGACCGGCGCCGCCCGCGGCCAGTGCACCCCACCAGGTCACCAGGCCCACGCCGACCCCGATGCCGAGCACGATCGCAAGACCCAGGAAGACGAAGAGCAGCGTCCGCATCCATGCGGCGATCCGGTTCTGCCGAGCCATCGTCCCGCTGTCGGCGGAGCCGGGTTCGTCCGCACCGGCGACGCGAGCCATCAACTGCTGGACCTCCTGAGAGGTGCCCATCAGTTGCTCGGCGAGCATCGCGCCGGCACGAGCCGCATAGGAACCGCTGGTCCGGGACTTCCAGGTCTCGAACTCGCGGAACGTCGCATCCGCGTCCCTGGCCAACGACGGCTGACTGCCGAGCTGGCGCAGGCGCGCCCCGAACGTGTGCTGACCGAGGGGGTCCGCGGCGCGTACATCGGCGATGCCGATCGCCGCGGCAATCCTGCCGGGCACCCGGAACGCGTCGGCCGGACCCGGCGCACAGTCGTCCACCCGGCGGAGAACACCCCGCTCGGTGCCGACCTTGATCGGTGTGGCATGCGTGCGGTCCCCTGCGTCCAGGAGGGTCAGGCCAGACTCGACATAGTCCTCCCACACCGGCGAGAAATCCCCCGCCAGCTCGTGGGTGCGCGGCGCTCCACCGTCGAGCTGTTGGTCCAGATGGGCGGAAGCCCTGCCGACCTCGCTCCAGTCCGCCCCGCCGGCGGCCAGTTGGCCCTGAGCGACCACGGCGTACGCGGACGGGTCCGCCCCGAAAACCGCTTGCTGGGTGCGGTTCGCGATGGCGGAGCCGACATCACCGAAGACCATCGAATACCACTTCTCGGGCGCCATCCGCACGGAGGCCCCGATGAACTGGAAGAGCCATTTGACCGCTTGACCGGCCCCGATCTTCTGGGCCGCGACGGCCGCGGGGGCGATGCGTTCGCCGCGGAACAACCCAGCGTGGCGACCGAGCATCGCCCGCGCCATGTCGTCGGCGGCCATCGCGGCGTCGTCGATATAGACGGCTTGGGACCCGTGCTGGCGCGGGAGTGGCACGCCCTCGTCAAGGGCGAGCACGCCGGTTCGCACGCGTTCGGCGACCTCGCTGGCGTCCAAGTTGCGATAGAACGACCGCACGAGCCGAAGGGTCTGCCCGAAGGGCGCGGGCTGGTCGTCCAAGGGGCCCTGATCGAGGTCCTGCCAGAGCCCCGCGACACCGGCCACACACGCGGCCGCGTCCGGGGCGATCTCGATCGGGTCGGTCGAGGGGCGCAGGACCGAGTGCCCGAGACCCGGGCCACGCGACTCCTCGGGGGCGATGATCAAGTTGTGCCAGCCCTCACGCACGAGGTCGGCGGCCACCGGCCCCGACTCGGGTCGCGTCACGACGAGCCGGATGAGATCCACCGCCGGAACGGACGACGTGCTCAGGACCGCTTGGTGGATGGCGTGCTCGACCTCGCTGGGAACGCCGCCGGCACCGGCCACCGCCGGCACCAGCACAACGAGTCGCACGCGGCTGAACTGGCTGGTGGTGAGCGTCTCCTCGACCGTGGTCCCCACGGATCGGCCACCGGCGACCAGGAGGGCCGGCGTGCGCCCACGGATCGGAGCACCCGAGGACCAGGCAGAGGTCTCCACCCACAGGAACCCTCGCAGCAGGCCCGGTGTCGACCAGTCCGCCAGGGTGTCCCCGATTGCCGTCAAGGGACCGGGCGCACAGACGAGGATCACCAGGGAAGTCATCAGAAGGCCCCGCCGATGTCGGGCATCTCGATCCGTTTCGCTTCCACGGTGATCGGGGCCTGGCCGGTGCCCCCGGCGACCGGGTTCAGCGCGGCCTGCTCGGCATCGTCGAGCATGGTCGTGAGCTCTCCACACGCCCAGTACACATCCGGAGCGACATCCCGGAAGATCGGCGACTGGGCAGCCACCGATCGGTCATCGATCACTGAGAACGTGCCGCCACCGACCGCGCCGTCCTGCCCGGGTGCCATGAAGTGCACACCCGCGAGGTCCCGGATGGTCGCGAGGAACTTCCGCGCCGCGTCCGCCCTGCCAGTGGGGTCGGCGGCGTCCATCGCTCCCGGCACGCGCGAGGGCGCCCCGGACCCGAAATCCCCCTCGGCCAGCCAATGCACCAACGCCTGCTTGCCCGAACGTTCGACGATGCCCGCGGCGGGTCCGAGCGAGCTCGCGTCGAACAGGCCCCGCAGCACCCGATAAGGCTGCAGCGACCCCATCACCGGATTCTGGTGGGATCGGGCCATCGCGATGAGGATCGACTCGAGAACGGCCGGCAGCCAGTCATAGGGCGCCATGAATCGCTCGGGCGGCGTGAGCAGCGGGTGCGGGAAGGCCAACCACTCCCGATTGTCCTTGTCGAAAATCTCCACCGGGCGGTTGAACGGCGACTCGGGGATCCGGATTGCCCCGACGATCTGGCCCAGGAACCAACCGGCCACCATGGCCCGGCGTTCGGCATCCGCCATCGGCAACGCCGAATGCAGCGGCCGTGCGCGGCGGTTGGACCAGAAGGCGTCCCTGCCGGCGGGCGAGGTCGTCGACCATTGCTCCGACACCGGCCTCAGGACGGAATCGAAGCAGATCGGCGCATACAGCGGATAGGACCCGAAGATGTCCAGCCGCCGAACATGATCGGAATCGTCGATGGACCGCAGAAAGTTGTCGCGGGTGGACGCATCGATCTGCGGATTGTTGATGATCACCTTCTCCAGGTCTGCCGCGACCTGCAGGTCGGCGAACGGCACGGCCGAGAACTTGAAGCGGTATTCGACCCCCTTGCCGCCGTGCAACAGCGCGACGGCGGAGTCGATCGCGGAGATCAGGGGCAGCGCCAGCGTCAGCGCCTGGTTGAACTTGCCGGCGATGTCGTCGATCCGCGCCTGCCGCTCGGACTCCGCTGCGCCCACACCCCGCACGTAGTCCCGCAAGGACATCGAGCAGAACCGATGGAACGACTGCTCGGGCCGGGCCACGAACATGCGCGCTCTCGTGAGCAGTTCGGCAGGTCGGGCGTGCACGTCGAAGCGCGCCCGGGACGGCACAACCGCCTCGCCGTTGAAGGGGTTGGTCGGGAACACGCGGCAGGCCCAGCCGTTCGTGAGCTCGATGAGACCGCCGGGCGGTTGCACGCCACCGGTGGTCTCCCACCGTCCCGACACGACCCGGCTCACCACGCCGCCACGTGCCTGAGCGAAGCCCATCCGCGTCCCCGGGCGCGTGCCGTCGCCGCCGATGGCCGCCTCGATATCGACCGTGTATTGCGGCAGGAACTGAGCCGAGTTCGTCAGCAGGACCTCGTTGTTCGCTTCGTCGAAACGCTCCGGCGCCTTCATGTCCGCATCCGACGGCCATGCGGAATATTCGTTGGTGGCCAACCGGGCCAAGCCGTCATGGCGGGCCTGGGAGGCCCGCGCTTGCTCGAGAATTCGCTGCTGTTCCGCGATGGCATCCGCCAACGGGTTCAACACGTCGGTGATGAAGGCTTCCAGCACTTCGGCGAGCAGTCCGGACGCCTTCGCGTACGTGTGCTGCGACAGACTCGCCGAGATCTCGTCCGCCACCCGGGTCAGAATCGTCTGCCCGTTGGTCATCTTTCCCTTGACGTTCGCGATGCTCGATTGGAGCTGCGGGGACAGCGCCACGATGTCGCTCTGGTCATAGCGCCGCAGTTCGGTGGCGGCGGGCACCAACGACTCCCGCAGGTGGTTGCGGAGCCGCTCGACGACCGCAGCCGCATACGGCAATCCGAGACTCGCGATCGCACCGCCCAACACGTCGACCAGCCGGTGCAGGAGCGCCTGGTGCCAGTCGAACGCCCAGCGATAGGCCATCCGGGCCGCGCTGTCCGAAAGGTTCGCCCGTTTCGAGTTCAGGGTGCTGGACAGGATCGGCGCCCACTGGGTCGCCTCGTGCCCGTCCGGGGGTGGCAGCTGGTTGATCACCTGCGCGGTGACGACCTGGTGGGACTCCCCCGGCACGTTGGCCGGTGCCATCGCCTGCCCGGCCAGCCAACTCCCCAGCGCCAAAGAACTTTGCGAGGACGGCGCGTCCAAGAGCTGCAGATCGACGCAGAGCCGTCCCCATTGGGAATTGAGCAGAGCACGCACCTGTTCGGTTCCGGAGGCCGTGTTGCCCTCCTGGAGATGGCCGTCCAATAGCCGATCGACACTGGAGCGCGCGATCCGCTGGGCTGCGTACTCCGCGTACCGATCCCTCCCCATCGACAGCGAGGCGAAGCCGAACGATCCCCACGGCAGCGGGTCGGGCTGCGCGCCCCAGCCGAGGTAGGACGAGTCGGGCGGGATCGAGCCGGTGTTGCCGAGATCGTAGGAGACGAACTGGTCCGTCGCGGGTTCGGACATCATCATGCCCGCCAGCCCACGGGCCAGACCGCGATAGACCGCGCGCGGCGACCCGTCGCCGAACATGGTGCGCTGGGAGCCGACGAATCGACCGACCGGGAAGACGCGCGCGAAGGGGATGGCGGCGCCCTGCCCGTACTGCTGTCCGAGCGCGTTCAGCGTGTCCACATCATGCTTCTGCGCGGCTCCGGTCTGGGAGGCCACGATCTCGCCCAGCATCGCGAGGGCATTGGAGCGTACGCCTGAGCGCGCGGACTCCGGCAACGAGTCGAAGATGTCCGAGGAGACCATGAACACGGCCATGAGTTTGGGGTCGAGGCCATCGATCGTGGTGAGCAGGCGGCACACGTCGAGCGCCATGGACGCGCCCGCACCGCCGGCCATCGACGACACTATGAGAACGATGGGGACCTCGTTCTCCGAATAGCCCCCCATGCGCAACCGGGCGGCGGCCGACTTCATGTCGCCATGGGTCTCGACTCGGTGCAGGTCCTCCCAGGCCGCCAGCAGACCGGCGCGCAGCGCATCGGCCTTGGAGAGGGTGATCATGCGGCCGACGGAACGGTACTGTCCCGCGCCGACCGAGATGGGCGTTGCCACTGCGCCGGGATTGCGGGGCGCCCAAGTGGCGATCGCATCGAGCGCCTTCGCCGACGACAGTTTGCGCGACACCGCGAAGTCGAGATCCGCGTAGGACCCGGACTTCGGCCCGAGCCCGAAATAGCGGCCGCCTTGATGCTCGACGTTGCCGAGACCGTCCGGACCCTTCTCCTCCGCGCTCGGAACGTCCAGGTGCACGAACTGCCACCCGCGGGGCAGGTGGTCGACACCTTCGGCCGCCAGGTCGGACCGCAGCTGATCCATCATGTAGACCAGCGTGGACCCGCCGGATCCACCGCAACCGACCACCAAGAAGCGCCTCATCTGTGCCGAACTCCCCTCATCGACGTCATTCGTGCTGCCCCACGACCCCGCCAGGACGCGGTTAGCAGCCTAGGCCCTCGCGCGGCCAAGGCCCGCACCATCAGGTGAAGGGGTTCTGGCCGAACGGATTCTGCCCCTGGCCCGGCGGTTGGGGCGCAGGCGGGTGCTGCCCGTGCGTCGGCCGGTGGTGCTGCCCTTGGGCCGGTGGGTGCTGCTGACCTTGCGCACTGGACCACTGCGGACCCTGGTGCGCGGGTCCGCTCCCGAACGGATTGGTGCCAACTGACTCCCCACCCTGCCGGGGTGCACCGCCGAACGGGTTGCCGCCGTCAGGTGCACCTCCACCGCCGGGGCTGCCCGGATGATCGCCCCCAGCGCGGAGAGCTCGCAACGTCGAGAACACCTGCGGCCCCCGCCGGTTGAGATCGTCGACCAACTTCTGGCGTTCCTGTGGTGTCCCGTCGCCGGCGACGAGCAGCAGCGCTGTCGCGGCATTAGCCGGGCCTGCCGGGTCGTGGAGCAGGACCCAGTTGTTGTGCACGGCGAGCGGCAGCCTCGCCCGGTGGTCGGATCCCACCGGCTGGGCATCGGCCGAGGAGGCTCCGACGTGCTGGCCGGCCATGACCAGCACGTCGCCCGCGCCGAACGGCGACTTGCCGGTCCGCGTCCGCAACTGGATGCCACCGAGATCGACGACCCGGGCTCCGCCGGAAGGGATCTGAGCCATCGTCCGCAGGTCCCCGTCCCGCAGTGCGAACGGAGCTCCGTCCCGCGACAAGCGGGAGCCGTCGACCTGCAATGGAACCGCCTGCGTGAGCAGGGGGCGCGCCGGGATCTTGGCAGTGGCTCGTTTCAGGAGATAAAGGAGAGCGAGCGGGATGCCCGGCCCCAGCAGCAGCGCTGCGATCAGAGTGAGGATGAAATTGGCCTTGTTGAGCGGGCGACGGATCTCGGCACCGTAATCCACGGTGAAATCCTGAACCCGGTCCGGCGCGTCAAGCGATGCCATCTTCACGACAAAAGTGCCGGTGAGGCCGCCGGAGCCTGTCTGCTCGCTGGTGAGCGTCAGCGGGAGGTCCTGGCTCGCACCGTCGGCCACACGGAGGCAGGTCTCGGCACTGTTCGCGCTGGAGGCAATGGTCACCCCCGTGATCTCGGCGGGGCCGGTGCGGATCTCCGGAGCGGTCGTCGAGTCCAGCCAGACGCATCCGGGACCGTGGGCCGGCAAGGCTGCGCTCAGGTTCACGGGACCTTCAACGGTGCCGAAGTGGACGCTCGGATCGACCCGGCCGAACCCGACCGGGGCGAGGACAGTGAACGGGATGTCACTGAGCTGGGGGCGCAGTTCGGTGCCCGGCACGCGTTCACCGGTCCGGGGGTCATCCCAGCCGGCGGTCGTCACCCGGAGCGCGAGGCGGACCGAGGCAGGGCCCGGCTTCAGTTGGGTCGCATTGAGTTGTTGGGGTGTGGTGATCGCGTCCCGGCCGAGTCCCCGGGCAATCGGGTGCTCGTTGCCGTCGGCGTCGATAAGGGTGACGTCCATCGCTGCCTGGCCGAGCAGTTGATCCGGTTGGATCGGTTGCTTGTCGGCGTTCTCCAGGCCAAAAGTGACGGGCGTCGACTCACCGGCACGCACCTCGGCGCGCTGCGCGTCCGGCCAGACCGGAAAGACGTTGCCGGAGATGTGAATGGAGGTCCGCGACCGGGCTTGCGGGTTTGCGCCGGTGGGATCGAAGAAGATCAACCGCCAACGTCCGGTCCAGACATCGTTGTGGCCGGCCGAGTCGAGCGTGGCGGAGAAGGTCTTCTGCGACATCCAGGTCCAGGAGACGGCCACCCCCTCCACTTGGGCCTGCTGCGGTTCACCGAGCGGTGATTGCCGCAGCTCGAGCTGTTGGTCACGGGGCCCGACCAAGACGATCCTGGGCTCGTCGATATCGCCGGAGCCGAGGACCGACACCGAGTTGATCGATGCATCCAGGACGAAGCTGTGAGCGCCTTCCTCACAGAGCTGTGCCTGCTCGTCCTGGCAATAGCGACCTTCCTGCCTGGTGCCCTCGCCCGCGATCCGGTCGAACGCCTGCAACATCGAGTCGATGTCCTGTGCGAGGGCGAACTGGCCGTTTGCCGGCTCCTCCCCGCAGCCGCCCTCGACGACGCGCCGCATCAGATCGAAGTCACTCGCCTGTGTGCCGGCGGCGGTCAGCCCGACACCGAACAAGGTGATCGGGACGACCCGGACCTGGTCTGCGAGCCCGCCCCTGCGGCACATGGACTCGGTGGCGGCGGCTTTCGCAGCGTCGCGGTCGGCCTGCGTACGCAACGGGTTGTCCGGAGCGTAGGGCCGATCGATCGGATTCTGGTCCTCATCCGGCGCGCGATCGATGTCGAGGGAGCCATCGGAGAAGAAGACGATGCCCTGACAGGCGTCGGGTGCTGCCTGCTTGCGGTCGCTCAGCGCGCGCCGGGCGCCGTCCAGTCCGAGCCAATAGTCGGTGCCTTGGCCGGCGTTGCGGTTCTGATAGTCGCGGATGTCCCCCAGCACCCGGTCCACGCTGCCCGGATTGAGTTCGCTCCACTGGGTGCCCGGCTCATAGCGGTTGGCGAACCCGGCGAGTGAGACGTTGAGCGTGAGCTTGCCATCGTCGGCGGACTTGGCCAGCCGACGGAGCAGATATTCACCCGCCTTGATGCGAGCGGCTTCCGCATCGCTCGCCTGCAACGAAGCGGACGTGTCGATCAGGATCAACAGGTCGCCACGCTTGGATCCGTTGAGGCAAGCGACGTAGTTGTCCGCCGCCGTCTCCGCAGCCTGCGCGGGAGTTGCCTGGGCGAGTCCGAGGACTACGCCGCCGACGCCGAGGAGCAGGCCGGCGAGCACCGCGCGAACTGCAGTGGTGAATGTGGTTCTCACAGGTGTCCCACCCAATCCGCGATCCGCAGCGCCGGAGCCAATATGCAGATCAGACAGACGATGATCGCGACGGTGTGCAGCGGTTTGACCCAGCCGGGCGCCGCATAGAGGTCGGACGAACGCGCGAAAGTGTCCTTCATCACGAACAGGGCCAGCAGCCCGATCGCAACCGGGCCGGCCACCAGCCAGCAGATGATGGCAACCACGGGACTGCCGAAGAAGACCGCAACCAGACCCGCCGCCACCGCCAGCCCGCCGGCGAGGAACAGCAACCAGGTCGGAGGTTTGGCCGCGGTAAATGCGCCGTGCGCTGCGGTGGGAGTGCCGAATGCCCCTTGACCCGCCGGTGAGTGAGGCACGCCCGGTTGCAGCGCGGTCGCTGGCTGCCCCGGTGGCGGTGCGGCCTGCGTGGCTCCGCCGAAACTGAACGGCGACCCCTGGCCTGCAGTCGATGCCCCTGGCGGATTCCCCGCGCTGGGGGCACTGAGCGGATTCCCCGCGCTGGGGGCACTGAGCGGATTCCCCGCGCTCGGGGCACTGAGCGGGTTGTTGGGGACGGATCCCGTGAATGGATTGTCCTGCCCGCCCGGCGCCGACGGGCCGGGCCGCAATGGGCCTCCGGATCCGGGGGCGCCATTCTGTGGCGGCTGGTGCTCGTTCGGCGGTGAACCGAAGTTGAACGGGTCGGCGCTCATGGCGGCCAGAATAGGTGGCGAACGGTCCTTGGATCCGGGCGGTCCGGGTGCTTTCAGGGAAGGGTCGGGTGCACCTCAGTTTCAGTGGTGCCGTGTGTCGTGGTCCGTGCCGGGCGACGGCGGCACCCCCGGAGGGTGAAACCCCCGAACCAGCAGCGCTGCCGACGTGAAACCCCCGAACCAGCAGCACAACCGGCGTGAAACCCCCGAACCAGCAGCACAACGGCGGTGAAACCCCCGAACCAGCAGCACAACCGCGGTGAAACCCCCGAACCAACAACACAACCGCCGTGAAACCCCCGAACCAGCAGCGCTGCCGGCGTGAAACCCCCGAACGATCCCCTCAACCAAGCTGAAACCCCCGATGACCCGGTGAAACCCCCGTTGCAGCGGGGGTTTCACCGCCCTAATGGGGGTTTCACGGGCGCGCGAACGAGAAACCCGACAGCACAATCTGCCGCAGCCTGTCCAGTTGCCACAGATCCTCGGTGACGAACCGGACGACCCACTCGCCCAGCCTGCGGAGGCCTTCCTCGCGCCTTTTCTCCGCGAGGACAGCTTCTGTGGTCGTCTGGCCGGGTGATAACAGCCGGCCATACTTGGTTTCGCCGTCGAACTCGCCGACCACTCGTTGGTCGCGCCAATAGAAGTCGCTGCGGGCAACTTCGCGCCCGGTCGAAGGGTCGAAGAACCGGACCTGCAGTTCCGGCGCGGGCAGCCCGGCCCGGGCGAGGGCCCATCGCGCCCACGACTCACCGGCACTTTCTGCAGCCGGATTCGCGAACTCGATGATTTGGCGAGCCCGTGCGTTGCCACGACGGCCCGGTTCCCTATCCATCAGCGCGAGGAGTGTCTCCTTCGCGAGCCCTTGCGCAAGTGCCCTGTCGGCAACGGCCACTCCGTCGTGGGGGTCCAGCGCGCGAATCAAATCGAGCACTGTGCGATCGAGTGGGGTGGCCCTGCATCCATCCACCTCCACGAACGACGCTTCATGAGGAATCCGATGCAGAAAGAGCGACTCGGTCCGCTTGGTTCCCCACCGAGTGGCCGCCTGGAGCACATGGACCCGAGTCAGCGCTTTGACAGGTAGCGGCAGGCCATGGACTACCGCGGCGGAGACGTGGCTCAGCACCACATCCGGACGCTGCAGCACGACGGCATCAATGAGGCGCCGGTGTCGCTCCTCCGGCGTGAGCTGCTCACCATGCCGCACGAACTCATAGACGCCGCGCCGAAGCCGTCGGAGCTCACCGGAGGCAACGAGTTGCCGGATGCCGGTGGAGGTAAGTCCCTGCGCGTGCAAGTGGGCCGTGGTCACGATCACGGGACTCAGCCCAGCAGGTTCACGCCTTCCAACGGGCAGTTATCCACAACGGGACAACACCTCTCGTCCGGTCACCGATCGGCAACGATGAGCGTGTGTCGTGAGTGTCGCTTGCATCCTGCGCGCGATCTCGGTGTTGGCTCGTGGCGTGCAGAAAGTCATCGAACGACTCAACGTCCTCCGCGGACGCCATCTTCCCCCTGCGCCCGCCCTTGTCATCGCTGTCGCTGCTGGAATCGCCAGCGCAAGCATCCTGACTCTGGTCCTGGAAGCGCTCGCCTCGGTCCACTGGTGGACGGCCATTCTCTATATGGTCGTGTTCTTCGGAACGTCCGTCTTCACCTATCTGCGGATCAGTCCCCAGGGCAAGAAGTTCGCCGTGTCGGGGGGCCGCCGCTATCTGGAGGAATCCGGGACCTTGGACGTCATCGACGCGGCCCGCACCTTGTCCGGCAAGCTGGCCGCCCGCCAGTGACAAGCACTGCGGGTTGAGCCTCTCACCGCCTCCACTGCGGTCGCCACAGGCCACACGGTTGGGTGGACCCCGCCCGGACCTCACGACAGTCCGGGAGGGGGTCGGGCCACTGCTCCTCCCGGTGGCTCTCCTCACCCGTCGCCGGATCAGTGATCCACTGCTCGGGGATGACGAACTCGTCGGAGAGGGTCCAGCCGTTCAGGAAGATCTCGCAGTCGCAGAACGCACCGCGCTGCCCGAGTCGTCGCTCGAGCCCGATTGCCCGCGGCGCGCGCTCGTTGCGATAGTGCCGGGCAAGACGCAGACCCGTGCACCTCAGCACCGGGAGCATCCGCCAGACATAACAGAAGAGGCATTCCCGGAACCGGATGTGGAGCAGGGTGCGGGCGGCTTCAGCGACGATGCGCTCGGCCTCATCAACAATGGGTTGAGCAGTCATGACATCAGCCCATCAGATGCCTCCGACAAGATCGGTCCAGACGGATGCAGACAGTCATCAACCAGATGCCGACAGCTACCAACCGGATGCCGACAGTCACCAACCGGATGCAGAAAGTCGCCCGCTGCTGACGATCAGTCGCCGGCGACCTGAACGATCAGCTCCACCTCGACGGAGAAGTTCTTCGGCAGGCTGCCGGCGCCGACAGCAGTGCGGGCATGCGGGCCAACCTCGGGCCCGAAGATGTCGACGATCACGTTCGATGCTCCGTCCAGCACCTTGGGGTGCTGGTCGAAGTCGGGCGTGGCCCGGACATAACCGACCAGCTTGACCACCTTCTCGACCCGGTCGAGCGACCCGAGCGCAGCCTTGACCTGCGCCAGGACATTGAGGGCTGATGCCCTGGCGGCTTCTTGAGCCTGCTCGATCGTGACGTCGTGGCCCACGGTGCCAATGTGGCCGTCGGCCCCCTGCCCGGCGGTGAACAGCAGATCCCCCGCCCAGACATAGCCCCGATAGTTCCCTGCGGCCGGCCGCGGTGCCGGCAGTTCTATGCCGAGTTCGGCCAGACGATCCTCAACAACACTCATGCCTCGATCTTGCCAAACCGGCGAACTCAGCCGTTGAAGCGGTTCTGGGCTGCAGCGAGACCTTCGCGCACCAACAGCTCCACCGCATCTGCCGCACGCCCGATCTCGATCTCGAGGTCGACCCGCTGACTGGCGCGGAAGTTGCTCAGCACATAGTCGGCAGGTTCCTGCCGGCCAGGCGGCCGGCCGATGCCGATGCGGACCCGGTGATAGTCGCCGGTCCCGACGGACTTGCGGATCGAACGCAGTCCGTTGTGGCCGTTGTCACCGCCGCCGAACTTGATCCGGAGCTGGCCCGGATCGAGGTCGAGTTCGTCGTGGAGGACGATGAGGTGGTCGGGTTTCGCGCGGTGGTACGCGAGCAATTTCGCCACCGGCCCACCCGATTCGTTCATGAAGGTCCGGGGCTTGACCAGGACGACCCGCGCGGCATCCGCGCCCACCCCGCCGATTCCGCCGGCCCCGACGCGTGTCTGGCAGACCGCAGCACGCATCAAGCGGGCCACAGCGAGCGGGCTGTCGGCCCGGCGGGCCAACTCGTCGATCACCATGTGGCCGACGTTGTGTCGGTGGAAAGCATAGGTCGGGCCCGGATTCCCGAGCCCGACCACAAGCCAGGTGCCATCCGGCAAAGATCAGCCCTCGTCGGAGGTTTCGGTCGGCTCGCCCTCGGGCTCGTCGCGCTCGATGCCCGCCTCGGCCTCGGCCTCGGTCAGCTCGGCCTCGAGCTGCTCCTCGGAAACCTGGTGGGTGATGTTGATGACCAGCATTTCCTCGTCGCCGTGGATGGTGGCGCCCTCGGGAAGCTTGACGTCCTTGGCGAGGATCTGCGAACCGGCCTCGAGGCCCTCGATGGAGATCTCGAGCTGCTCGGGAATGTGGGTGGCCTCGACCTCGATCGACACGGTCTGCGCATCCACCATGACCACAGTCTCGGGCGCGGCCTCGCCGATCACCGAAACCGGGACCTCGACGACGACCTTTTCACCGCGACGGACGATCAGCAGGTCGACGTGCTCGATGGTGCCCTTGATCGCGTCCCGCTGGACCTGCTTCACCAGCGCGAGCTGATTATCGCCGTCGAGCTGGATCTCGAGCAGCGCGTTCGAGACACGCAGCGCGAGCAGCGTCTCGTGACCCGGGAGGGCGAGGTGGATCGGATCGGTCCCGTGACCGTACATCACCGCCGGCACCTTGTGGTCCCGACGCAGGCGCCGGGACGCGCCCTTGCCGAACTCACTGCGCAGCGCGGCCTTCAGTTTGGCATCAGCCATGATTCACTCCTCATCAAACGGGCATGACACGGACGAGGAGGTTTCCAGTCGATAACGGACCAGCGGTCCCTCGCCAAGACAGTGGCCGAGTCTAGTTCAGTCCTGAAGCAGTACGCAAAGTCAGTGCCCGGGCAGCCCCGACCCGACCGATCAGTCCGCGCGACCCCGAAACGCCCCGCGGAGCCGTTCCCGATGGACGGCCGCGACGGCAGCGAGCGGAATCCCCGCGGGACACACGTCGACGCAGGCGCCATAGGTGCCGCACGGCCCGAACTCGGTCTCGAGCACCTCGACCATGGCTTTCGCCCGTCGCCCCCGTTCGAGTTTGCCGTGCGGCAACAGTGCGAGGTGAGCGAGCTTCGCGCCCGTGAACAGGTGGGCAGCACCGTTGGGACAGGCAGCGACGCAAGCACCGCACCCGATGCAGGCCGCGAAATCCAGCGCGCTCTCGGCGTCGTCGTGACCGACGAGGACATCGTCCGCGTCGGGCGCGGTCCCGGTCATGATGTCCACGTGCCCACCGGCCTCGATCAGGCGGTCGAGAGCGGACCGATCAACCACCAGATCCCGCACGACCGGGAACGCGGCGCTGCGCAACGGCTCGATCCGCAGTCGCCGCACGTCGCCGAAAGCCCGCAGGTGCTGGCGGCACGACGGTGTCCGGGGCAGCGGACCGTGCGGCACATCGTCGACGGTCACCCCACAGGCGCCGCAGGCCCCCTCGCGGCAGTCCGACTCGAACTGCACCGGTTCTCCCCCGGCGGCCGCGATCTGGTCGTTGAGCCGGTCGAGGAGTTCGAGCAGGCTCATCTCCGGTGTGGCGTCGTCCACGACGTGCGTCTCGAACCGGCCCTCAACCGCCGGGCCGTCCTGTCGCCAGACCTCCAGTTCGATCCTCATCGATAGTCCCTCACCTGCAGTGGCACGAGGTCGAACGTCAGTGGTTCGGTGTGCCGGATGTGGTTGCCGTCCGTGGTTGTCTCCCAAGCCGACACGGACGCCCAGCGGTCGTCGTCCCGCCGGCCCTCCCCGTCCGGCAGCACGTGCTCGTCCCGGAAATGCGCCCCGCACGATTCCTCGCGGTCGAGCGCATCCCGGATCATCAGCTCGGCGAGCTCCAGGAAGTCCGCGACCCGACCGGCGCGTTCGAGTTCCTGGTTGAGCCGGTCGCCGGACCCGGCGACCCGCACGTCGGCCCAGAAATCGGCGCGCAGCTCCTCGACCTGCCCCAGAGCGGCTCGCAGGCCTCCGTCGGAGCGAGCGACACCGCACCCTGCGTACAGGATCTCCCCCAACCGTCGATGGAACTCGACCGGGCGGCGCGTGCCGGGATTGTCGAGGAAGCGCTGCGTACGCTCCTGCACCGCCCCCAATGCCTCCACCGCAGCCGGGGAGCCCGACGCCAGCACCGGGGATCCGACGAGATCAGCCAGCCAGTTCGGCACGGAGAACGGCAGGGTGAACCAGCCGTCCACGCAAGCGCTCAGGAGCGAGTTCGCTCCCAGCCGGTTCGCCCCGTGATAGCTGCTGCCGGCCTCCCCTCCGACGAACAGCCCCGGCACCGAGGTCATCAGGTCGTAGTCGGCCCACAACCCGCCCATCGTGAAGTGCGCACCGGGCGCGATGCGCATCGGCTCGCGATAGGGATCCTCGCCGGTGACGTCGTGATACATGTCGAAGAGGTTTCCGTAGCGCGCCTCGATCACCCCCCGCCCCAGCCGCGCGATGGCATCCCGGAAGTCCAGATAGACCGAGTTGCGCAGCGGTCCGACACCGCGTCCGGCCTCGATTTCGGTGCGAGCCGCGCGGGAGGCGATGTCGCGGGGGGTGAGGTTGCCGTACGCGGGATAGCGCCGCTCGAGGTAGTAGTCCCGTTCCGCCTCCGGAATCTCGTTCGGGTGCCGATCGTCGCCGACGCGGACCGGCACCCAGATCCGGCCGTCGTTGCGCAACGACTCGCTCATCAGCACCGTCTTGGACTGCCACTGGGACGAGACCGGCAGCGCCGTCGGATGGAACTGGACGAAGGACGGGCTGGCGAACAGCGCCCCGCGACGGTGGGCCCGCCAGGTCGCGGTGGCATTCGAGTTCACGGCGAGGGTCGAATGGAAATAGACCGAGCCGTACCCCCCGGTCGCCAGCACGACCGCATGCGCGGTGTGGGCCTGCAACTGCCCCGTCACCAGGTCACGCGTCACGATCCCCTGGGCGCGCCCGTCGGCCACGATCAGGTCGAGCATCTCGGTGCGCGTGTGGAGGGTGACCGTGCCGCGGGCGACCTGGCGGAGCAGCGCCTGGGCGGCGGCGACCTGGAGTTGCTGGCCGGTCTGGCCGCGCGTGTAGTACGTGCGCGACACCTGCACACCGCCGAAGGATCGGGTGGCCAACTGGCCGCCGTACTCCCGGGCGAACGGCGCCCCGATCGCCTGCAGGTGATCGATCACCCGCACCGACTCGGTGGCCAGGCGGACCACATCAGGTTCACGGCCGCGGAAGTCACCGCCCTTGATGGTGTCGATGACGAACCGCCCGATGGTGTCACCGTCGACCTTGCGCGCCCGCGCCGCATTGATCCCGCCCTGGGCCGCGACGCTGTGCGCACGACGGGGCGCATCGTGAAACGTGAAGCTCTCGACGTTGTAACCCAGTTCGCCGAGCGCTGCGGCCGCGCCGGCACCCGCGAGCCCGGTGCCGACGACGATGACCGTGAGCTTCGGCCGGTTCGCGGGGTTGACCAACAGATAGTCGGCGCGCCGACGGTCCCAGGCCGTGAGTGGGTCGCCGGCGGGTGCGTTCGAGTGGAGTACGCGACCGGTCCCCGCCCGGCCGGGTGCCGCGGTCGGCTGCCGGGTCGTCATGCGATCACCCCGGCGAGGACGAGGAGCGGGATGGCGGCGTTGCCGACGACGATCGCGAGGGCCACCAGGACGCCGATCGTGATCCAGACGCGGCGGAGCCGTCGGCCGGTGGCGCCGACGTCCTGCAGGATCGTGCGCCACCCGTGGATGATGTGGATCGCGATGACCACCATGGACACGGCATAGAAGAGCGCCATGGGCACGCGGGAGAAGCTGGCGACGAGGTTGGCGTACGCATGAATCGTGCCGTCCGGTTGTGGATGTTGATGGGCGGCAGGGGCTACCCCGGCGCCGATGGTGAGGTCGAGGATGTGGACGATCACGAAGGCGAGGATGATCACGCCGCCGAGCAGCATCGTGCGGGCGGCGTACGCAGTGAATCCGCGGAGCCTGCGACGGCGGTGTCGGCCGCGCGCCCGGCGGCCCCGCCACCACAGTGCGAGCGCCGCTCCCACGTGGGCGATCAGGCTGACGACGAGGACGATCCGAAGGCTCCACAGCACGCCGCCGTGCGGGATGAGCGGATAGCCCACCTCCCGAAGCCAGCGGGCATAGGAGTCCAAGGACTCCGGTCCGCCATAGACCTTGAGGTTGCCGATCATGTGAATGAACACGAACGCCACGAACACGACGCCGGTGACGGCCATGGCGAGCTTGAGCGAAACGGTGGAGGGTCGCGGCCGGCGAACCTGGCGCACCGGGGGGTCAGCAGCGCGGACGACGGTCATGCCTGACCTTAACCCGGATGTTGCTGCGACTAGCGGACTTCCTCGAGACAGTAGGTGCGCGCCGGGACGGGGAACTCCATCGGCCGCGTCGGGGCCGCGCAACTCTCCGGGTCGTCCACGTCGTGAACCTCCGCGACGCGGAACAACGCGTCGGGACCGCACGCCGCGACGGCGTAACCGTGCGTGTCGGGATCGTCACGCACGCAGATGCCGGGGGTGAAGTTCGGCACCAGGCAAGCCGTGAACTCGCGCGGGTGGTTCTCCGGGTTGTCGACGCCGGTCGTGAAGTAGTCGAGATAGAACGCGTTGGGGCAGGACTGGCTGCCCGGACCGACGGTGGCGACCTCATAGCTGATGGTGCCCGGCGCATCGCACGGGACCTTCTGGTGCACGACCTCGACCGAAGCAAACGGAGTGCCCGCGTTCCCTCCCTCGAGCACCGAAAGCTTGATGCAGTCCCCCGCCCCGAGATCGGCGAAAGTGCGACTCGCGCTGCCCCCACCGAACCAGGCCATCAGCCCGGGCACGAGAGCGAGAACGATCAGAGCAAGGCCGACCGCCACCCCCCACAGCCTCGACCGGGAACGGCGGTGCTCGCTCACCGCCGGCTTCCGCTGCTGGTCCGGTGCCGGCACGGGCGCGTCAGCTCTGACCACCGAACAGGGACGTGACCGAGCCGTCCTCGAACACTTCGTGGATCGCCCGGGCGATGAGTGGCGCGATGGACAGCACGGTGAGCTTGTCCAGGTCGACGTCGTCCGCGATCGGCAGAGTGTTGGTCACGATGACCTCCTCGAATGCAGAGTCGCGGAGTCGATCGACGGCCGGCCCGGAGAGGATCGGGTGGGTCGTTGCTGCGATGACCTTCGCCGCGCCGCGCGCCTTGAGCGCATCGGCCGCTTGGCAGATCGTGCCGGCGGTGTCGATCATGTCGTCGACCAGGAGACACACCTTGTTGTCGACCTCGCCGACGACCTCGTGGACGGCCACCGTGTTGGCGACGTCAGGGTCGCGCCGCTTGTGGATGATCGCCAGGGGCGCACCCAGTCGGTCTGTCCAGAGGTCGGCCAGTCGCACGCGGCCGGCATCCGGGGAGACAACGACGATCTCCTCGCTCGCGTACTTCTCCATGACATAGTCGCTCAGCACGGGCAGCGCCCAGAGATGATCGACGGGGCCGTCGAAGAAGCCTTGGACCTGCGCCGCATGCAGATCGACGGACATCAGACGATGCGCTCCCGCGGCCGCATAGAGGTCGGCCACGAGACGCGCGGAGATCGGTTCGCGGCCGAGATGCTTCTTGTCCTGACGGGCATAGGGATAAAAGGGAGTGACCACGGTGATGCGGTCGGCGGACGCGCGCTTGAGGGCATCGATCATGATCAGCTGCTCCATGAGCCACTCATTGACCGGCGCCGGGTGAGCCTGAATCACGAAGGCGTGGCAGCCGCGGACGGACTCCTCGAACCGAACGTAGATTTCGGAGTTCGCGTAGGTCACAGCACGGGTAGGGGTGAGCTCGACGCCCAAGAGCTGTGCGACTTCCTCGGCCAGCGCGGGATGGGCGCGGCCGCTGAAGAGCATCAGGTGGCTCTCCCTGTTCTTCTTGAGACCCGTCACTGGGGATCGCCCTTCTGCTTGGCACGGTCGGCGGCGACGTCGTCGTGCGGGTGATAGTCCTGTGCTGCTCCGGCGGCCAGGTCGGCTTTGCTGCCGGGTTTGCGCCGGGTCACCCAGCCGGTCGAGTTCTTCTGCCGGCCGCGGGCGACGGCAAGCGTGCCCGGGTCGACGTCCTCGGTCACCGTGGACCCCGCCGCGACATAACCACCATCGCCGATGTCGACCGGCGCGACGAGGACGGAGTTGGAGCCGATGAACGCGCCCTTGCCGACGTGGGTGTGCCATTTGTTGTTGCCGTCGAAGTTGGCGAAGATCGTGCCCGCTCCGATGTTGGCGTCGGCGTCGATGATCGCGTCGCCCGCATAGGACAGGTGCGGGACCTTGGCCCCGGTGCCGATGCGGGCGTTCTTCGTCTCCACGAAGGCGCCGATCTTGCCGTTGGCGCCGAGGACGGTGCCGGGCCGCAGATAGGCGAATGGGCCCACGGTCGCGTTCTCACCGATGACAGCGAGACTTCCGTGCGTGCG
This sequence comes from Ammonicoccus luteus, assembly GCF_050880385.1. NCBI lineage: Bacteria > Bacillati > Actinomycetota > Actinomycetes > Propionibacteriales > Propionibacteriaceae > Ammonicoccus > Ammonicoccus luteus. Next base: position 59,963 of record NZ_JBNZCI010000003.1, on the reverse strand, counting down.
GATCACGGTGGCGCCCGGACCGACCTCGACATCCACGAGCGTGGTGTCCGGACCGATCGTCGCGCCGGACGCGACGGAGGTGGCGCCCTCCAGCGACGTCCCGGGCAGGATGGTCACGTCGGGCGCCAAGTCGACGCTCTCGTGGATCCAGGTGTGCTCGGAATCGACGATGGTGACCCCGGCCTGCATCCACTTCTCGCAAATGCGCCTGTTCATCTCCCGATTCATCTTCGCGAGCTGAACCCGATCGTTGACGCCCTCCGTCTGCCAGTGGTCGACGATCTGATAGGCGCCCACGCGACGACCGCCGGAGCGGGCGATGCCGAGCACATCAGTGAGATAGAGCTCGTTCTGTTCGTTGTCGGTGCTGATGCGCCCCAAACCGTCCTGCAGCACATCCGCGTCGAAGACATAGATCCCGGAGTTGATCTCGGTGATCTGCCGGGTCGCCTCGTCGGCGTCCTTGTGCTCCACGATGCGGGCCACGAGCCCGTCGTCGTCGCGGACGATGCGGCCATAGCCGGTGGGGTCTTCCACCTCGGCCGTCAGGACCGTGATGGCATCCTCGCTGGCGCGGTGGGAGGCGACCAGCTCCGCCAACGTCTCGCCGCTCAGCATCGGCACGTCACCGTAGGTCACCACCACCTCGCCGGAGACCTGCCCGAGGTCGACGAGGCCGCACTGGACCGCGTGACCGGTGCCATTCTGGTCGTCCTGCACGGCGGTGCGACAGTGCGGCGCGATCTCGTGCAGGTGCTCGGCGACCTGTTCCCGCAGGTGACCGACGACGACGACAAGGTGTTCGGGTTCCAGCGCGGTCGCGGCGTTGACCGCATAGGACAGCATCGAGTGGCCGCAGACCTCGTGCAGAAGTTTGGACCGACTGGACTTCATGCGGGTGCCGCCGCCGGCCGCCAGAACGATCACCGCCCCCACGGCGCGCTGATCATTCGGACGGGGAACGGGGTTCTGCGTCTCGGACAACGGGGATCTCCCTCGCGGAGGTCGCGTGCACGCGCGTGCACTGGTGCATCAGACCTGCCCCGGACGCTCTCGAATCCACGAGTGGCGCCCGCCGGGCACATTCGTTCACACCTTAGCGCCTCCGACGCGATGGCCGCGGGCGACGGCAAGCGTGCCCGGGGCGACGTCCCGTGCCGCCCACCGGAGCACGATCGGTGAAAGCCCCCTGGTGTCGATACAATGACAAATTGGCCGACACCCAGCCGGCAGCAAGGACCTCGCCGTCGCCGCCGTGCCGACATACCGGACGGTAAGCTTTTTGAGCGGCCGTGAAGCGTACACTCATCGGACGCGACAGTCACGACCGACGCGCGAGTAATATTCCTCGGGGGGATGATCGCATGACAGCTGCTCGCAGGCTGGCCGACGGGGCATGTGCGCCCCATGCACGGCTTTCGAGCGCACGACGATCAGCCGGCTATCTCGCACCGGTCGACCAACCGCTGACCCGCCTCCACCACTATTTCGACCGTTCTGTCGACGCCTCGCCCGGCGCCACCGCGCTGGAATGCCACGGCACTCGGCTCACGTACGCCGAGCTCGACGCGTTGGCGAATCGACTGGCCAATCACTTGACCGAGACCCGCGGGATCGCTCCGGGCGCTCGCGTGGGCATCATGATCGACCGCTCTGTGGCGATGTATGTCGCGCTACTCGGCGTCCAGAAGGCAGGCGCGACCTTCATTCCGATCGATCCCTCGGCCCCCGTCGACCGGGTGGCCTATATGACCGACGATTCGGCCCTCGACCTGATCGTCACGACCACGGCGCTCGCAGACGCCTGCGCAGAGGCTCCGGCACCGGTGCTGCTGATGGACGCAGAGGAACAGGCCATCGCCACCGCGTCGGGCGAGCGGCCCGACATCGACGAGACCGGCGATCCGTTGTGCTACATCATCTACACCTCGGGCTCCACCGGACGCCCGAAGGGCGTCGAGATCGCCCAGTCGAGCATCTGCAACTTCATCAACGTAGTCCCCGAGATCTATGGTGTGACACCGTCCGAGCGCGTCTATCAGGGCATGACCATCTCGTTCGATTTCTCCGTGGAGGAGATCTGGCCGACCTGGGCGGTCGGCGCGACGCTGATCGCGGGCCCCACGGACGGTCGCCGGGTGGGTTCGGGCCTCGCGGACTTCCTCGAGGACGCTGCGATCACGATGATCTATTGCGTCCCCACCGTGCTCGCCACTCTCGACCGCCTGATCCCTTCCATCCGCACGGTGAACGTGGGTGGCGAGGCTTGTCCGCAGGAACTCGTCGAACGCTGGGGCCTGGGCCGACGGATCCTTAACACCTATGGCCCGACCGAGGCCACCGTGACCTGCATCTGGGCGGAGCTCTACCCGGGCAAGCCGGTGACGATCGGTGTGCCGCTGCCGACCTACACAGCCGTCCTCCTCGACGACAACCTCAGGCCGGTGCCCGAGGGCGAGATCGGTGAGATCTGCGTGGGCGGGGTGGGGGTCGCCCGGGGTTATGTCAACCGCCCCGATCTGACCGCTGAACGGTTCGTGCCCGACCCGAGCGGGGAGACCGACGGACGGATCTATCGCACGGGCGACCTCGGGCGTTATACCGAGGACGGGGAGATCGCCTATCACGGTCGCGCGGACAGCGAGGTCAAGGTGCGCGGGCATCGGGTCGAGTTGCAGGAGATCGAGAGCCTCCTCCTCGAGGATGCCAGCGTCTCCGCCGCGGTCGTCGCGCTCTTGGAGCGCCCCGGCACCGGCGGTGAGCTGGCCGGCTACGTCCTGCTCAACAACCCCACCGAGTCCTTCGATCCGATCCGCACCCGGCTGCACAACTCGTTGCGTCGCCGACTGCCGGCGTACATGGTGCCGGACTATCTCGAGGTCACCGACACCATCCCGATGCTCCCGAGCGGCAAAGCCGACCGGAAGGCGATGCCGGAACCCGTGTCGGGCCGGCTTATCGGTGGTGACGCCGAATACGTCGCCCCGGACAACGCGATCGAGCACCAACTGTGCCGGGTCTATGCGGAAACGCTGCGCCTGCCGCTGGAAAGCATCTCGGTGACCGCCAATTTGTTCGATGACTTGGGCGGCCACTCACTCATCGCGGCGACTCTGGTGTCCCACCTGCGCCGCAGTGGGGCGGCCAGCGAGCTGTCGATCCTCGATCTCTATGCCAATCCCACTATCCGCGCACTCGGTGCCCACCTGGCCGACTTGGGCGCCGAGCAGGCCGAAGTTGCCGCCGCAAGTCCGGTTGAGCGGCCCGCGCCGGCCGGCCCGGGGAGACGGCTCGCGTTCACCCTGGGTCAGGTGGCCGTGATCTATTTCGTCTTGCTGCTGGCGATGCTCCCGCTCGGCGTGATCTACAGCATCAACAACGGTGAACCCTCCTGGACGGCTGCCGGGCAGCTCCTGATGACCCTGCCCTTCAGCTATCTGGCGGCCCGCTGGATCCTGCCCGCCCTGACTGCGGCTCTGGTCGGCCGCGGCATCCGGCCGGGCGTCCATCGGATGTTCGGTCTGACCCACCTGCGCGTCTGGATGGTCCACCGGGCGATGACGATGTCGCCACTGGGCCGTCTGGCCGGTTCACCTTGGGCCGAGAATTATCTGCGTCTCACGGGCGCTCACATAGGCCACGGCTGTCACATCGGCACCGCGCAGATCCCGCTGCCCTCGCTGGTGCGGTTGGGTGATCGTGCGACGGTGGGGTACGCGGTGCATCTGCAGGGGTACGAGATCGTCGACGGCCGGCTGCGCATCGGCCACATCGACATCGGCGAGGGCGCGGTCGTCGGCGCGAACTCGGTGCTGCAGGGCCCCTGCACAATGGGCGCCGGCGCGACACTCGGGGGGCAATCCCTCATCGTCGCGGGTCAACAAGTGCCCGCCGGTGAGAACTGGTCCGGCTCCGTGGCGCAGCCGCGCACCGGACGGGGCGACCCCGTCATCGACCTGATGACGAGCTGCGAGGAGGCGCCGACGCGCTGGCCCTTGGAGCTCTTCCCCCGGTTCGCCCTGAGCGTGGTCGTCCTGGAGCTGCTGCCCATGCTGGCGATGCTGCCCGTCCTGATCGGGGTGTGGTGGACGCTTCTGGAGATCGGGCAGGCCCAGGCAATCACCGTGACGGCACTGAGCGGCCCTGTCTTCGTGCTGTCCGCCTGCGCCCTGATCCTCTTCTTCCGACGCTGGGCGCTGCTGGCGACACCCGTCGGCGTTCACCACCTGCGTTCCCAGCTCGGCATGGAGAAATGGTTCGGCGACAAACTCCTGGAGTTGAGCCTTGAGCTGACCAACTCGTTGTACGGCACGCTCTACACCCCCCGCTGGCTTCGGCTGCTCGGCGCGAGAGTTGGCCAGAACGCAGAAATCGCCACCATCGCGAACATCGATCCCGACCTCCTCACGCTGAAGGACGGCACGTTCGTCGCCGACATGGCCAGCGTCGGTCCGGCCACCTATGCCAACGGCCACGTCGCCTTCCGGCGCACCGAGGTCGGCGACCGCGCCTTCGTCGGCAACGCGTCGTTCATCCCGAGCGGCAGCCACTTGGGAGACGGCTCGCTGGTCGGGGTCCAGTCGGTGCCGCCCGTGACCGGGGTTCCCCCGGGCACGTCCTGGCTCGGCTCGCCCTCGATCTTCCTCCCGGCTCGAGAGATGTATGACGAGTTCACCGAGGACAGCACGTTCCGCCCACCGATGCGCAAGGTGGCCGCCCGCTATCTCGCCGAGTTCGTCCGGGCGACACTGCCGGCGTCCCTCCTGGCGCTCTCCACGTTCTGCACGCTGTTCTGCCTGTCCATCTTCGCGCGATCCCTCCCCCTGTGGGGCATGGTCCTGATCGCCCCGGTCACCGCGCTCGCGTTCAGTGTCGTGGTCGTGTTGGTCGTCGCACTCATGAAGTGGGTGCTGATCGGGAAATACCGGCCCCGGGTCGAACCGCTCTGGAGCGGTTTCGTGCGGCGCTCGGAGTTCGTCACCGGGATCTATGAGGGCACGGCCGTTCCGGTGTTGCTCAATGCGTTGGAAGGCACACTGCTCCTCGGTCCCGTGCTGAAGTTGTTCGGTGTGAAGGTCGGTCGCCGAGCCCTGGTGAGTTCGACCTATGTCACCGAGTTCGACCTGGTGCACATCGGCCCCGACGTCTGGGTCGGCCCCGAGGTCTCGCTGCAGACACACCTGTTCGAAGACCGCGTCATGAAGATGGGCGTGGTGTCCCTCGAGGAGGGCGCGAGCCTGGGCTGTCGGGCGGTCGTTCTGTACGCCACCTCGGTCGGCGAGCGAGTTGCGTTGGCGCCCTTGTCCCTGGTGATGAAGGGCGAGGGGCTTCCCCCGGACACGCGTTGGGCGGGAGTGCCATCCCGGATCGCTCGACGCACCGATTCCAAACCGCCGGCACTCGTGTCCGTTGCCGGCACAGCCGCGGAGGGCTGACCACATGTCCACGCTGCCACCAGACCCACCGAAAGACGGCGCGCCAACGCCCCCGCGGAGACTGCAGGGCGCCTCGTTGACACCGCCCTCTCCCGCCGGCGACGCCCCGAAGCCGACGGCACCACGGGACGACACAGCCGGCGCTCCGGCCGGTCTCCAGACCATGGACCCCCTGGCCGAGTGGACCGATATTCCACACGCTTGCGAACCGGAGACCCAGCCGACACTGCGCCATCGCGTTCCTGACGCGCGCATCATCGGCGTCGACATCGCGCGCTGTCTGGCTTTGGTCGGCATGATCGCCGTGCACCTGCTGTCTGACACGGCTCCCAACGGCGCCATGTCGCTGCCGTTCATCCTGGCGGCCGGGAAGTCCGCGGCGCTTTTCGCGCTCCTGGCCGGTGTCGGCCTCGCCTTCTCCACGGGCCGCACCCAGCGTCCCCGAGGACGCCGCTGGGTCGGCGCGGTGGCAGGGGTCACCGTCCGGGCTGTGTTGATCGCAGCGGTCGGTCTCGCGCTCGGCTCGATCATTCCGCCGGACAAGGCCGAGATCATCCTGGTCAGCTATGCCGCGATGTTCTTGTTCGCGGTGTTCTTCCTGCGGTTGCCACCCGGCGTGCTGGTGGCCTTGGCGGGCATCGTCGCGCTCGGCGGGCCCGTCCTGAGCCACGTCCTGCGGACCGAGCTGCCGACCGACACGGTGCCCAACCCGTCGTTCCCGATGCTGCTCGCCTCGCCGAGCGGGACGGTGCGTGAAGTGCTGCTGACCGGCGCGTTCCCGGCACTCGTCTGGTTCGCCTATGTGCTGGCGGGCATGGCAGTCGGGCGCTTGGTGCTGAGCCGTCGCCGGACGGCGATCGGGCTCACAACCGTCGGCGCGCTCCTCGCGGTGGCTGCGAATGGCGCGGCCTGGTTCCTGATGGACCGGATGGGTGGACGCGAGGCACTCGCTGCAGCCGCCCACCCGATCATGGAACGCGGAGACTACGCGGACCTGCTCGTGTGGGGAGCAAGCGGCACCCTGCCGACCAACTCGCCCTGGTGGCTGGCCGTCCTCGCACCACACACCTCGACGCCTGTCGACATCGTCTTCACTCTCGGCATCGCGCTCGCCGTCCTGGGCCTCAGCCTGACGCTCGGCCTGGTGACCCGCGGCTCGCTGCGCCCGCTGGCCCGCTTCGGTTCGATGCCCTTGAGCGTCTATGTGCTGCATCTCCTCCTGCTGGTCGCCCCGTTCCTCCCGGAGACCAATTCCGGAGTGATCGAGTTCGCGATCCACATCGCGTTGTTGGGTGGCTTTGCGCTCCTGTGGCGACACTTCTTCCGACGCGGTCCGTTGGAGCAGGTCCTCTGGTGGGCTGCGCGCGGCGTATCCCGCCCGATCTCGGGCCAACGGATCCGTCCGTGAGCCCAGACAGGCTGGCGCTGGTCTATCGAGGCCCGGCCTCGTCGCCGGGATGCCCGGAGGCGGTGGCGGCGCTATTGCGCCGGTCCGACTGGAACTTCGACGTGCAGTTCGTGGGACCGCACTCGCGCCGCCGGTTGAGCGCCCGAACACTCTCTCGTGCCGTGTTGTACGCCCAACCAGGCGGCGGTGAATTGGAGCCTGCGTACCGGAGACTCCACAACAGAACCACGCTGCTCCGCAACTTCGTGCAGGGCGGAGGGCGCTATCTGGGCTTCTGCCTGGGCGGATATCTCGCCGGCGCAACCCCGGGCTTCGGGCTGCTGCCGGGCGACACGGATCAGTACATTGCATCGCGCGGCGCCCGCACCCGCAGCGACGCGGACACCGTGCTCACCGTGCAGTGGGACGGGCACGACCGCGCGATGTTCTTCCAGGACGGCCCGTGCTTCCTGCTCGACTCCGATCAGGGCCCGGCCGACGTGGTCGCCCGTTATGAAAACGGCCTGCCGGCCGCGGTCGTCGCGCCCTTCGGCAGCGGCGCGGTTGGCGTCGTGGGGCCCCATCCTGAAGCGTCGCCGGATTGGTTCGTCGATGCCGGGCTGCCGGTGCCGAATCCGCTGGCGCTCGACCTGGGACTCGATCTGATCGACCGGGTGATGCGGACATGAAACCGCGTGCTGCGGACACGAAACCGCGCCGCTCGACCGAGGTGTATTTTCGGGCCGTGGGTCGTCCGTTCCGCCGCAATCTCAGGTGGGCCACGAAAATCTTGGCCTCCGCACTCGCCTGCGTCTTGTTGTCATCGTGCACCGGTGGCACCGGTGGCACCGCCGACAACACCGCCGATGAGGGCAGGCCGCCGCCTGATGCACGCCCGCAGGTGGCGCTCGAGTTCCGCATGGCCGACGACCTGCGTTCCGCCCAAGGCACCGAACGCGTCACGTTCGTCCCCGACCTTGAAGTCTGCGAACTCGTTTTCCGGGCTTGGCCGAACAAGCCGATCACCGCACGCGCGGGCAACTCGCTGACCGTCACCACCGCCACGGTCGACGGCGAACAGGTGCGGCCCGACGTGTCACCCGGCGGCGCGCCCGAGGGATCTCCTGGCACGCTCGTCGAGTTGCCGCTGCCGTCCTGCGTGCCCGCCGGCACCCCGATCAGCGCTGAGCTCGGTTTCGAGTTGGGCCTCGGCCCGGACACCGACGAACGGGTTGGCTACTCCCGGAGCGAGGAGCTCGCGTGGCTGGGCACGGCGTACCCCCTGCTCGCCTGGGAAAACGGCCGGGGCTGGCTCCGCGACGCCGCCGTGCCGGTGACGGGCGAGACCGCGACGAGCGAGGCGTTCGCGTTGACGTCGCTGCGGGTGACGGCGCCGAGCCAGTTTTCGGTGCTGGGCGTCGGTGAGCCGCTTCCGCCCGAGACCGACCCCGCCACAGGCCGGACGACCCACGAGTTCAAGGCACCCGCCGTTCGCGACGTGACCGTCACCGTTGGCCGGATGTCGGTCGTCGAGAAGCGAGTCGGCGGAACCACCATCCACGTCGGCGGCCCCGCCGACAAGATGGCGCGCTCGCCGGAGGAATGGTCCGACGCCATCGCCCGTTCACTCACCGCAGTCAGCGACTATCTCGGACCGGTGCCCTATGAGCACCTGTGGGTGAGCGTCATCCCGGAACAGACTGAGGGGATCGAGTTCCCCGGCGCGATTCAGTTCGGCCAGCTGCGTGGTCCCAGAGACCAGTGGATCGTCACGCACGAGATCGCCCACCTCTGGTTCTATGGGCTCGTCGGCAACAACCAGGCACAGCACCCCTGGATGGACGAATCGTTCGCATCCTTCGTCCAGCGAGTCGTGGATGATCCGAACCGCAGCCCGCGCCCGCAGCACGACTATCCGGGCCGATTGGCGAACCAGGTGGGCGACTCGATGGACTCGTGGGGCAGCTCGCGGCGGGCGAGCAACATGTATGTGAACGCTGTCTATCTCGCGGGGGCCGACATGCTCATCGAGGCACGGGATGCGGCCGGGCATGCCGAGTTCGACAACGCAGTGCGCAGCTATCTCGCCGACAACGCCCATCGGATTGCGACCCCGGACGACGTGGCGAACGCCTTCCGCGATCAGCCCCAGGCGGTCGAGCGGATGCAGGAGGCCGGCGCACTCCCCTGACCGCCCGGTCTCACAGCCTCATGGCTTCGGCGTCTTCTTGGCCTGTCCGGGCGGCTGCTTGGTGTTGCCCGAGTTGCCCCGCGCCGGCGGCGCCGGGTCCCCGGGCTGAGGGGGCTCGGTGGTCTTCTTCGCCTGGCCCGGAGGCTGCGTTTTGCCTGAATTGTTGCCGTTCTGCCGCGGCGGTTGCGTGGCGCGGGGCGGATCTGCCTTCGGCGGATTTGCCGGACCCTGTGTCCGCGGCGGGTTGGCGGGCCGTGGGTTGTTGTTGGCCGGCGGCGCAGGGGGCGGCGGCGCCGGAGCCTGGGTCGTCGCAGGGGGCCGCGGCGCGGGAGGTTCGGGTGCAGGCGGCCGCGGTGCGGGCGCCTCGGGCGCAGGAGGCGGCGGCGCGGGGGCCTCGGGCGCAGCAGGCCGCGGAGCCGGAGCCTGATTCGCAGGAGGTGGCGCCGCAGCGCCCTGACCGCCGGGCTGCGCCGCACCCGCCGGTGGCGCTCCGCCGGCACCTGGACGTGCAGCCGTGCCCGCCTGAGTGCCGACCGGCAACTGCGGACCGTCCGGGCTGCGGACGGCGTTCTTGACCAGCGCACCGCCAGGGTCCCTGACCACAGGGTTTGCCGGCGGGGCGTCGGCGCTCGCGGGAGCGAAGGGCATCGCGTCGAGCACCGCGCTGAGCGGTGCGTCCGCGCCGACCTGCCGACCATCCGGCAACTGCCCCGGTGTGGTGGTCGGGGTCGGCAGTTGCGTCTGGTTGGACTCCTCCACGGGCAACTCCTCGCCCACGGCGAAGACACCCTCGTATTCGTCGATCAGCCAGCCTGGCTTCCCATCGGTGTTGGGCATCATCCAGTAGGACACGCGCTTGACCACCTGCAGCGTGAACGGCTCCTGTTCCTCCTCATAGCGGAGTTGTGCCTCATGGATGACCGTGACCTTCATGCGCTGGGGGGCGTCCTCCGTGGCGTCAGAGACCCCGATCTCACCGTTGCGGATCCACTGGCTGACCAGGGAACTGCCCTCTCGAGGAAGCGTCCATTCGGGTTGCTCCCACTGATAGAACTGCAGCACCCGCAGACCGTCCTGGTCGGACTGGTTGCCCGCCAGCGCAGAGTCAACGCGTGCCTTCCACCGTTCCTGGAGTGTTGGCGTGATTCGGCTCAGCACACCGGCGTTGAGCTCGTCTGCCGTGTACTCGGTCTTCTGCGGGTCCATGAGCACCGGATCGAACCCTCGTTCCAGCGCGAAGGCGGTGACCATCGCGTACGCAGATTCCAGTTCGGGCGGGGTAAAGACCCCCCGCGCCTTTTCGGTGACCGAGGGCGGATCCACCCACTTGTCCGGCACCGCACGCTCAGGATCGGTGGCGATGCCGCAGCCGGCGAGCAGGACCACCAGCGACAGTCCCAAGGCCAGCAGAACCCTGATCCGAGTAGCGCAACGCCGAGACGACAACCGCATGCGTGCTCACTTTCCCCGAGTTGGTGTGGACCCCCAACCAAGGGTACGCCCGAAGCGCAAGATCTGCGGCACAGATCCATCCAGAGCACAAGTTGGCGCGCCGGGTCGGGAGCGCCTCTCGGCGCGAGGCCGCTCGCAGCGGCTAGAAGTGGAGCCCGGGGCTACCGCGACCCGACGCGACTACGAGAATAAGCAGCCCAGCTGCCCGGATCAAACCCCCGTCCCGATTCACGGGTCCAACGTCGTGCGGTGCAGGACTGTGCGCCGAGGGTTCGGAACGAACCGGAGGCGACCGTCACCCCATCCGCGACCAGCGTGTAGCGGTAGGCCGTGTCGCTCTCGAGCGACGAGAGCGTGAGGGTCCGTACGCCCGTGCCGGTCGTGTAGCGGTACCAGTACTGACGCCCGTCCAGGGTGGTGGCCCGGAACGTCGTGCGTCGTGTTCCGCGCGGGATTGTCACGGTCGCCTCGGCACCGGTGCACGTGGGCTCGATCCGGTGGCTCCAGCTGGTTGGGGAAGTGGGCGCCGTCGTCGGCCGCGGGATCGGCGGGGTCGGGGCCGGAGTGGTCGGGGCCGGCGGAGTCGGGGCCGGCGGAGTCGGGGCCGGAGTGGTCGGGGCCGGAGTGGTCGGGGCCGGAGTGGTGCCACTGGCCGGATGCGCATCCAAATGCCCGGCGAGCACAGTTCCGAATCGTCCGCTCAGGTTGTGGCCCACCCCGCTCGGCACTTCGAGGTCTGTGACAAACCCGCGCTGTGCGTACCAACTCGCTCCGCTCCGGGCAGCCGCCAGGGCATTGAAGCCGGGGCCGGTGTCCAGTGCTCCCACATACCAATGCATGGGGAAGTCGCGGACCAGGTCGGGAGCGAACGGTCTGGCGGTCACGCGCGGACTGCCACCACCGCCGAACACGACGGCTCCCCCACCATCGATCTGAGCTGAGTGTCTGGGCAGATAGAACTGGGTGATGAATTGGGCGCCGCCGCTGTAGCCGACCAACCAGATGTCCTCGGTGTCCAGGTTGTACGCGGCTTTGAGCGAGTCGACGAGTTCCGCGACAAAGTCGGCATTGGCGGCACCGTTCTCCCACCACGTGACCGACCCGACCCGGTCCGGGGCCAGCACCGGCACGGTGATGTAGCCGCGCCCCCGCGCCTGGGCGATGATACCGTTCGCCCCGCCGAGGCTGTAGGTGGAGGTCGGGTTGTTGAACTCGTACGCGCCGTCGCCGTGGAACTGCAGCACCAGCCCGGCTGCGTGATCCTGCGGCACACCTGCGGCATAGACGTGATAGCGCGAGCTGAGGCCGTTGCTCGCCGTGAACGTTTGGTTCGTCCGGTCGTTGTACGCCCCACCCCGCCCCCGCGTTTCCTCGGCCAGAGCTGTCGGCACCGCGGCGACCACCAGGGCGACGCTGAAGGAAACTGCGGCAATAGCCAACTTCAAGATCCGCATGGGGCCTCCGGGGTGGCAGCGGGACGACAACTACGCGGGTGCCTGCCTACGTTGGCCGGCCGGTGAAGTCACATTAGGCACAGTCGTCACGGTGAACCAACCAAACTTGTTCCGGAAAAGCGCGGACGGTTACGGCCCGACTGATCCAGAAAATCCCCGGTTCTTCCTGTGTCCAACCGAATTGGAGCTATTCGGACGTGCGAACGCTGCTCGCTCAGAACCTCAATTTCGACGTGAAGCGCTGATCGAGAGTCGGCACCTCGACTGGCGAGTTCTGTGGGTCACTGCAGGGTCCCGGCGCGCCACATGCGCGCGCAGGCGACAAGGTCGCGGGCGGCGTCCTGAAGTCGCCCGGCGCTCCGAACTCCGTCGAGTTCGCGCGCGATGTCCGCCCGGCCGGCCGCCACGACGTGACAGAAGGCCGCAGCGCGTTCGAGCGCGATTGCGAAATCCCCGTCGAACACTCCGTGCAGAATCCGGTCGGCGACTCGGCGGACCTCATCCGGTCCGGTCGGATCCACACCCGCCACAACATGGTTGGGCTCCGTGAACCTAATCCCCGCCTCGTAGTCACGGGCCGCTTCCTCCGGTCGGGCGACCATCCATTCCCGCAGTGCATAGAGCCGCCACAGGGCGCCGGGCAGCGACCGGGCAGGCCGCTCGGCCCAGAGTTCTGCCAGTGTGGAGAGACCGATCTCCTCGACCAAGCCGATGAGACGTCGAGTGACCTCGGGGTCTTCCGCAGCACGGCCGGTGTGCAGCAGGACTGCTGCGGTCTCGTGGGCGGCGTGCAGAGCAGCGACCGGGTCGTGGCCCTCGCTGAGGGCATCGAGCACGCCCGGGTCACGAACGACGGGGCGGTGCGGTCGAGGTGTGGAGGTCACCGCGCCAGCCTAATCGCCCGAACCAACGCGAAGCCGCGAGACAACCCAGGCGAAGAGCTGATCGGGTCACCGCTTGCTGCGGCCGCGACCGAACAGGGCGAGTCCGCCCACTGCGGCCGCACCCAGAGCGATGACCGCCAGGCCACCCGTGCCCGAATCGACGCCACCCGAATTGACGCGCTTGACTGGCGCCCGGGTCTCGCACACGACGTTCGTCGCGACCGCGTTGGATATCGTCACCGACTCACTCCACGACCCCGGCGGGTCGAGCGTCAGCGGGACGCTCAGGTTGAAATACTCCCCCGCGCGCAGGCCCTTCGCGAGCCGGATCTGCACGGTGCTTCCGTGCGCACCCTCAGCCGGCTGATAGGTCACCTCCACGGAGTCCTGCTCCGCCAGCCACCGATAAGGGGGATGGCTGCCATCAGCCGGAGCGGGCAGGTCGCTGAGCGCAGCCACGTTGCTCGGATCACCGAAATGACCGAAGCTGTCGAAGGGTGCCACGGACCACCCCGGGCCCGCAGCGTCGAGGACGAAGGACGTGTCCTTGGGCAGGTCATAACTGGCGCCGACGGCAACGATCCATCTGCCATAGTGCATCCGGGTGCTGAACGGCACTTCCCCATCCACTCGCAGCACGCCGCACGACCATCGGGGCGATTGGAAAAGGTGCTCGCGATTGTCGGGGACCGCCAAGGCCACACGGGTGACATGCGGAGCCGTATCGCTGGCATCGAACCCATAGGACACGGCCTTGACACCGGGGGTTGTGCCGTCGGGGTTGGCGAGTGCGGGCGCAGCGAACGCGGGGGCAGCCATGCCGGCGCTCAGCACCAGCGCTGCCAGAAACGTAGTGGACTTGCGCATCGTGAGATCCTCATCTCAGTGGGTCCCGGGGAAGATGATGCGGCGACAACAGGAGCTTCGCCTGAACGGGCAGTTTGATCGCGGTTATCGACGAATCCGGGAGCCACTCCGGGCCTTGCCCGAACAGTTATGAAAAGGCAATAGCCCCATTGGCTCCCCGGGTAGGAGTCGAACCTACGTCGCTAAATCCTGATTCAAAGTCAGGCGGGCCCTGCCGACAGACCAACCGGGGATTGCCCTGCATGAGCAGGGACGTGTCACAGGGTACCCGAAGTCCAACCATCCGCTCCCCCCACCATCTCGGGCTAGGGTTTTGTCATGAGTGAAGGGCGTGAGGCCCGGCGCAGGGTCCGGATGACGGGTCAGGAACGCCGCGAGCAGTTGATCGCGATATCTCGCGCGCTGTTTGCCAACAAGGGTTTCGAAGGCACGTCGATCGAGGAGATCGCGGCACGAGCGCAGGTGTCGAAACCCGTGGTCTATGAGCACTTCGGCGGCAAGGAAGGCATCTATGCCGTCGTCGTCGACCGCGAGGTCCTCACACTCCTCGATGCGATCCGCAATTCGCTGGTCGAGGGCCAGAGCCGCCGGGAACTGATGGAGCGGGCGACGCTGGCCCTGCTCGATTATGTCGAGGGGCACACCGACGGGTTCCGCATCCTTATCCGGGACTCGGGCGTCGGTTCCAACTCGGGTTCCTTCGCAAGCATCCTGTCGGACGTCGCTTCCCAGGTCGAGGACATCTTGGTGTCGGAGTTCAAGGCCCGAAATCTCGATCACCGGGCCGCTCCCCTCTATGCCCAGATGCTCGTCGGCATGGTCGGCGTCACCGGTCAGTGGTGGCTCGACAATCGCAAACACAGCAAGCGCGACGTGGCAGCGCACTTGGTCAACCTCGCCTGGAACGGCATGAAGAACCTGGAGTCGAAACCGCGGTTGCGGGTCCAGTGACGTCAGGCCCGGCGAGCCGCGCAGCGCTGATCAGTGTGGCCGCGATGTTCGCGGCGAATGGGTTGGTGTTGGGGGCGTACGCGGGCTCCCTGCCCACCCTGCGCGAGCACCTCGACCTCACCCATCCGATGCAGATTCCGGCAGTTCTGTTGGTCGTCGGGCTGTTCGGCATCTTGGGCATGCAGATCGGCGGTCGGGCGACCGAGCGCAACGGCCCGAGAACCGTCGGATTGGCGGGTTTCGCGCCGCTCACCGTGGGCGCGCTGCTGTTCGGACTTTCCCCCAACTATGCGACATCGCTCGCGGCGGGAGCACTCATCGGTGTCGGGAACGGCCTGCTCGACGTGGCGATGAACGCTTTCGGGGTCCGGGTCGAGCAGGGGTTCGGGGGCGCTGTCATGAGCCGTCTCCACGCCCTGTGGTCGCTCGGCAATGCGATCGGCGCCGGCGTGGTGCTGGTCGCGGGACGGTTGGTGGACGCCGCGCCCGGCGTACTCCTCTCCCTCGCCCTCACCACCGCCGCAGCCATCGCGCTGGTGACGGGCCTCGCACTGGCCCGCTGGTGTCCCCCGACGCCGCCGGAGCCGAGCGCTGGAGCCGCCGACGGCCGCGGCAGAATTCCTCCTGTCGCCTGGCTCCTGGGCGCGATGGCGATCGCGTTCGGGCTGGCGGAGGGCACCGCATACGACTGGTCCGCCATCCTCATCACCGACGTCGCGGGCGTCAGCCCGGATGTCGGGGCAGTCGGGCTGACGGTCACCGCCTCCGCGATGGTCGTGATCCGTCTTCTCGGCGACTGGCTCGTCGACCGGTTCGGCCGGCGAGCTGTGGTCCGGTTCGGAGGTGGTTGCGCAGCTGCGGGGTACGCAATCCTCACGTTCAGCACACCACTGCCGGCACTGCTCATCGGCTGGGCGATGGTCGGCCTCGGGGTCGGCATGATCGCCCCACAGGTGTACGCCGTCGCGGGGCATCGCGGTGGACCCCGCGGGCTGGCGCTCGTGGTGACGTTCGGCTATGCGACGTTTCTCGCGGGCCCGGCAGTGATGGGTGCGCTCATCGGTGTCGTCGGGATCCAGCCGGCCATGGTGGCGCCCGCAACGATGTGCCTGGCGCTCCTCCTGCTCGCTCGCGGAATGCCGAACCCTGCCCGATCAGCCGATCGGCACTCCGCCTGACGAGGCCACCACAAACCGCCCCGGGGTCAGCTGCGATCCATCACTCCTGGGCGGCGCGCTCCTCCAGCTCCGCCTGGGTCTTGATGATCAGATCGTGATATTTCGGATCCTGGTCCTCCAGGAGACCCTTGGGCCCCCGCATGTAGGCAAACAGCAGGTGGTGGGCAGCTGCCTCCATGTTGCCGAGCTCATATTCGGCTTGGCCGCGGCGCAGCTGGATATAGGCATTGCTCAGCCCGGCGGGTGCGTTCGAGGCCGCGGTGAAGTTATCGCGTGCCTCCTGCCAACGCCCCGCGTCGAAATGGATGTTCGCGATCGAGGCATAGAGCCACGTCGCTGCGACCCACTTCTCCTTGGGCTCGTCCAACAGGTTCAGCCCTGCCTCGAAGCTCTCCAGCGCGGCCTCGTCCTCCCCCGCGTCCAGTTGCGAGACGCCGGCCCGGACGAACTCGTCGAGCCTTTCGGCGATGGCCTCGTCCATGTCCTCGTGGTCGTGATGCGGATCCTGCGGCATGACTCTCCTTCAGTCGGTGTACGCGTGGGTCAGCGTACGCAACCCGACCGACATTCTCGCCACTAGACCGTGGGCGCCAACTCGAGCAAGCGGCCATTGCCGCCGTCCTCGATCACCCAGATCGAGCCATCCGGCCCTTGGGCCACATCCCGAATGCGCTGACCCATGTCCCACTGATCACCCTTGGTGGCCTCGGTCCCGTCGAGGTCGACCCGGATCAGCGCCTGTCCGGACAGTGCTCCCACGAAAGCGTCGCCCTGCCACTGCGGGAACGTATCGCCGGAATAGATCATGAGCGAACCCGGTGAGACCGAGGGGGTCCACCAGACCTTGGGGGGTTCGAAGCCATCTCCGGGGGCATGATCGGGGATCTCCCCACCGCCGTAATGCGAACCGTTCGACGCCCGCGGCCAGCCGTAGTTGCGGCCCTCGACGATGAGGTTGATCTCGTCCCCGCCCTGGGGACCCATCTCCGATGACCAGAGGTTGCCGTCGGCGTCGAACGCGATGCCGAGCGGGTTCCGGTGGCCATAGGACCAGATCTCCGCGGAGACGCCGCCACGATCGGCAAATGGGTTGCCGTCGGCGGGCGACCCGTCGGGGTTGAGCCGGAGGATCTTGCCGAGGTTGGTCGACAGGTCCTGAGCGGGCTCCATCTTCTGCCGATCACCGGACGACACGAAAAGGTGGGTGCCGTCCGAGCTGAAGGCCATCCGGTGGGAGAAGTGACCGTTGCCGGTGGTCTTGTCCTGGCGCCAGATCACGCTGAGGTCGACCAGTTGCGCAGTCGTCCCGGCGGACTCCAAGCGGGCCCGTCCGATGACGGCACCGGATTCGCCGCCGTCGCCCTGCTCCACCCAGCTGAGATAGATCGTGTGGTCCTGCTCATAGGTGGGGCCGGGCACCACATCGCCGAACCCGCCCTGGCCCGCGTCGACCACCTGTGGCGTGCCCTCCACCGTGATCGTGGCACCCGATTCCTGATCACGCAGCAGCAGCTCGCCGGATTTCTGGGTGATGAGCAGTTGGTTGGTGCCGGGCAGGAAAGCCATGGCCCAGGGATTCGACAGCACCGCGACCTCGCGCGGCTCGAACCCGCTCGGGGTCACATCGGCGGTCGGCGTCTCCCCCGGAGTCGCGGTCGCCGTGGCACCGGGGGTCGGACTCGCCGTCTGCGCCGGTGCCGGTGCCGGCTCGGTGGTCGGAGAGCAGGCCATGAGCGCGAGGGAGGACACGAGTGCGGTGGCCAGGGCGGTTCGTCGCATGCAATGACCGTACCCAACCGAGCCGCCCCACCGAAGGCTCAGGCGGAGCGGATCATCAATGCACGTAACAGTTCGGACAACTGCCGCCGCTGGGCCCCGTCGATGCCCGCCAACAGTTCCTTCTCCTGCGCCAACAATGACTCAAGGGCGCCATCCACCACGTTGCGGCCGGCCTCGGTGAGTCGCACCAGCACACCGCGGCGATCGTCCGGGTCCGGTGAGCGACTGACGAAACCCCTGGCGACCAGCCGATCGACCCGGTTGGTCATGGTGCCCGAGGTCACCAGCGTTTCCTTGAGCAGGCGTCCCGGCGAGAGTTCATAGGGAACGCCGGCTCGCCGCAGCGCCGCGAGCACGTCGAACTCCCAGCCCACGATCTCGTGGTCGGCGAATGCGTCCTTGCGTGCCATGTCGAGCAGGTGGCTCAGCCGGGTGACGCGACTCAGGACCTCCATCGGCGACAGGTCGACGTCCGGCCGTTCCCGCTGCCAATCGGCCAGCAGACGGTCGACATCATCGGACATGACGCCATCCTAGACAGAAATCTTGACGTCGAGAATCTTGTCGCTCTCGCCCAAGTCGTCAGGGATCCCGTGGGTCCGGTGGCGGCCAGGGTCATGCGCAGGACGTGATGAGCCGGGCCCCGGCAACCGGACCGACCACCCGCCGGACGGCCCGCGCGACATCCTGGGCCCCCAGCGTCACGCTGAGCGCGACGGCCGCCTCCTCATTGCGGCACAGAAAAGCGACGGTCGGGCCGGAACCGGAGACGATCGCGGCGAGCGCTCCGCACTCGAGTCCGGCGTCGATCGTGGTCCGGAGGTGGGGCTGCAGGTCGATCGCCGCCGCGGCGAGGTCGTTCCGCAGGTGACGGGCCAGTTCCTCGGAATCGCCGGTCGAAAGCGCATTGATGAGCTCGGTCGGCATCTCGAGGTCGCAGCCCTCGGGCTGCAGTTCGTCGAAGCGCCGATAGACAGCGGGAGTCGACAGACCGAAGTCGGCGAAGGCGAGCACCCAGTGGTGGCTGCCGCGGCTCAGCACCGGGACAAGCTTGTCGCCCCGGCCCGTGCCGATCGCAGTGCCGCCGAGCAGCGCGAAGGGGACGTCGGATCCCAACTCGGCGCCGTATTCGCGGAGTTCCTCGGGGTCGATGTCCAGATCCCACAGCACGGAACAGGCCAGCAGAGCCGCTGCCGCATCCGCCGAACCGCCCGCCATGCCGCCGGCCACCGGAATGGACTTCTTGATGCTGAGCCGGACGCCCAATCGGTCGTCGCCATAGTTCTCGGCAAGCAGCCGAGCAGCCCGAACGGCCAAGTTGGAGTCGTCCATTGCGACGTGGTCGATGCCCTCCCCGGACATCGCAACGGAGAAATCCCCCGGCTCGGCCTCCTGGGCAGTGAGCTCGTCGTGCAGAGAAACAGCCTGGAAGACGGTGGTGAGGGGGTGATAGCCGTCGTCCGCCAGCGGACCGACGCACAGGGCAAGGTTAAGCTTCGCCGGCACCCTGACCCGGACCGTTGGTGGCAGATCGACTAGTTCGGACACACCGTCACGCTAACTGGCACTGCCGACCGCCCTGCGGCCGGGTGCATGGACGCCGACATCCGTTGTCAGCGCGGCAGCGACGTGCAGATGCAGAACCGGTTGCCGTCGGGGTCCGCCATCACCCACCACTCGGGCGCATGCGAATCGTCGACCAGGGCGCCACCGGCATCGAGAACTCTCTTGATCCGCGCCTCGGGCTCGTCGTGGGGCACCCAGATGTCCGGATGCCAGCGCTGAACCCGGTCCGTCTCCCCCGTCGACGTCCCCGCGGTGTCGGCCGGCTGGAACCAAATCGTCGGCGCGAAGGTGCTGCCGGCCACCTCGTCCTCGACGATCTTGCCGCCCAGGACGGCAGCCCAGAACTTTGCCTGCGCTTCCGTCCGTGCGGTGTCCAGCCCGAACTCGACCACCGTGTGGTCGGTCACTGCTTCGTGGCCGGCAGCCGCGGCAAGCTCGGAGATCTTCTGCGCCAGAGCGAGGTCGCGCTCGGTCACCCCGCCGACATCGTGGGAGTTCAGCTTCACCTCCACCCGGGGATAGGTCAGCGTGAGGTCCGGGTGATGGTTGGCCTCTTCGGCAACCTCGGTGATCTGTTGGACGAGCGCGAGTCCGGCGGTGAAACTGCCGGTCCGGAAAGTCGCATAGAGGGCGTTCAGCATCATCCGCCAGTCCGCCAAATCAGCGGCGAGGACATCGGAAAGCTTCAGTCGTTCGCTCATGACTCCAGGGTCGCAAACGACTCGGACAATGTTGCGCGCTGGTGCCCCTCGGCGTCGAAGTTGGCCGGGTCGAGCCACCTGCGGTGGGCGGACCGCACGCGCGGCCAGTCGCCGTCGGTCAGCGAGAACCAGGTCGTGTCGCGAGACCGGTTCTTGTAGACGACGGAGTTGCGAAACGTCCCCTCCTCGGTGAACCCCAGCCGGGTGGCGGCGCGTCGGGACGGCTCATTGAGGCTGTCGCACTTCCACTCGAGCCGGCGATAGCCGAGGTCGTCGAACACATGTCTCGCAACGAGATGGGTGGCCTCGGTGGAGGCAGGGGTCTGCTGGAGTTCTGGGGCGTACAGAATTGCGCCGATCTCCGTCGTCCCGTTCGCCGGATCGGACCGGATGATCGACAGGATCCCGAAGGCCCGATCGGTGCCGGCGGGGACGACGGCGTACGCAATGTTCGGCGCACTCTGGGACCGCCGGATGATCGCCAGAGCCGAATCGAGGTCGGCGGGCGGCTCGTCCGTCCGATAGGTCCACAACTCCGGATGGGGAGCCAACACCGTCAGGAGATCGGGGGCATGCCGCGCAGCGAGCGGGTCGAGGCGCACCCACTCCCCCACCAACGGCACCGGCTGCGGAAGCGTGCGTGGAGACCAGTCGATCGGCTCGCCGATCGGCTGACCGAACGAGTTCTTGCGGGTCACGGGCACATCCTAGGATCGCGGGCATGAACTCTGCCTCGTGGAACGAACGGTACGCCGCAACCGACCTCGTGTGGTCCGCCGATGCCAATCGCTGGGTCGTCGAGGTCGCACGCGAACTTGAGCCCGGGCGGGCTCTGGACCTGGCTGCCGGCGAGGGCCGGAACGCGATCTGGCTGGTCGAACAGGGCTGGGAGGCGAAGGCGGTCGACTTCTCCCAGGTTGCGATCGAGCGGGCGGCGAGCTTGGCGGCTGCGCGCCTGGGTGAGCGACTGTCGGCCTTCACCGCGACGGTCGGGGACGCGACCGAGCCCCAGGGATCGGGGTTTGATCTCGTGCTGTTCAGCTATCTGCATCTGCCCGAGGATGAGTGGCGGCAGGCATTGGCCGCAGGGATCGACTCGTGTACGCAGGGTGGGCGCCTGCTCATCATCGGCCATGCGCGGCGGAATCTGACCGAGGGAGTGGGCGGGCCGCAGAACCCGGCGATCCTTTATGACCCGGAAGAGGTCACGGCGTTGCTCGACGGGCTGCCGGTCGAGGTGGAGCGCGCCGAACTCGGTCGCCGCGAGGTGCAGACCGACGATGGCACGCGCGTGGCCTTGGACACGGTGGTGGTCGCCCGTCGGCTCTGAACGGCTTGGGACCATGGGATTGGCGTTCCGTTCCGTGTCTTCCACCCTGATTCGGCTCCAGTTCGGGCGAAGGAGAAGAGGCGATCCATTGGCGGATCGCTGAGCTCGAGCATTGACACTCAATAATGTCGGAGGCAGTCCGTAGGGTTTAGATCACCAGTTCGATTATTGGCGAGGTGATTGTGATGACCCACCCGTTGCTGATTCCACCGCACGAGTCTGAGCCAAAATCCGCAGCGGACTCGCCGCCGTCGGCCCCGTCCGCTCCCAAGCCTGCGTCGGGGACGAGCGAGCCGGCGGAGGCCTGGGACCGGGTGCGGGTGATCCAAAGCTTGGCAGCGGCTGCCGCCCGGTCGCGGGAGGCCGAAGTCGATCAGTTCGCGTTGATCGCTGCGGCGGCGGATGTGTACGCGTGGGTGGACAACGCGGAGGAGGCAGCCGAGGTTTACGGAGGCGGGTCGCCTCGAGCGATCCACGGGGAACGCTTGTGGCAGTTCGGCGCCGACGGCACCCCGGAGGTGGCGGAGTTCATCACTTTTGAGGTCGGCCCCGCGCTGGGAACCTCGCCGGAATCCGCGGCGACGCTGATCGCGGATGTCTTGGATTTGCGGCACAGGTTTCCGCGGACGTGGCAGTTGGTGCTGCAGGGTCGTGTGCTGGGCTGGCTGGCGCGGCGGATCGCGCAGAACACCCGTCGCGCCGGATTGTCCCGCGAGCTCGCTCACGAACTCGATCGACATATCGCGCCGTTCATTGAGGGGTGGACAGCGCACCAAACCCTGATCCGGGTGGCGATGTTGATCGCACGGTTGGATCCGGAGGGGGCCGAGGAACGGCGCCGGCAGGAACTGGCGGCCCGATTCGTCGCGATCACCCAGGGCGAAGCCGGCACCGCCGTTTTGCACGGGCAGTTGGACGGGCCGGCCGGCCGGGCGTTGGACCAGACCCTGAACGATCTCGCGGATGTGCTCGACGCCGCCGGACTGGACGGGTCGCGGGACGAACTGCGCGCGGCGGCCCTGGAGGCTTTGGCTGATCCGATGTATGCCGCGGATCTGTTGCACGGCACCATCGCCCACCTCAGCGACCCGACCGACACCGGCCCCACCGACACCGGCCCCACCGACCCGAGTCCCACCGGCTCCACCGGACCGGTGCCCGGCCCCCGTCCGGACACCGGGCTGGGCAGTCCGTGGCGGATCGGGACGCTGAATCTCGATCTGCACCTGACCCTGGCCGATCTGATCCTCGGTGCCGGTGGCACTGCCAGCCAGCTCGGAGAGGTGGCCAGATCGCAGATCGATGAGTTGATCGCCCGCGCTGACAAGGTGGTGATCACCCCGGTCCTGGACCCATATGCGCCGGACGGAGTGGAGGGCTACGAGATCCCCGACCGGATCGCTCGCGCGGTCAAGCTGCGCAACCCCACAGTGGTGTTCCCGTTCAGCAACCGGGCCTCCACCAGCGCGCACGTGCAGGTGGACCACGTCATCCCGCACCCCGATGGGCCGACCCACACCGACAATCTCGCGCCGGAGTCCACCAAGGCACATCGTGCGAAAACCTTCGGCGGATACCGGACAACCACCATCCGGCCGGGGACCTATCACTGGGTCACCCCGACCGGGCAACAGTTCTGGGTCACCCCGCACGGCACTTACCGGGCCGATCCCGACACCCCGCCACCGCGGGCGTTCCTGCGATTGTCCGACCGCGCGCGCCGAGCCCTCCTCGACGAGGACGCCCACGCCGACAACGACAGCCATGCCCGGCGGGACAGCGCCCCGCCCCAGGACAGGGTCCGCGACGGGCTGCCACCACACACGCTTCACCCCGAGCCCATCCCCAACCCCGACCCCCGCCCACAGTGGAACGGCACCATGACACCGCCCGGCGGTGGCTGGCCGGCAGTCGATCCAGACGCCCCGCCACCCTTCTGACGACGCCCCGGCGCCACGCCAGCACCCCGTCGGTCCCGCACTCAGCGGCGCACCGACGGGGTGCGAAGCATGCCGCTTCGCCAATCCCCATTGACGTCGGGGGGCACCGACGTACAGTGGCCGCGTGACCGACCGACCCTCCATCAGCACCCTGGGTGAACTCCGCGATTCGGGCCACGTGGCAAAGGCGCTGCGCGAGGAGATCCGCGACAACCTGCTCGCCGCGCTGGCCGACGGACAGGACCCATGGCCCGGCCTGCACGGGTTCGAGTCCACCGTGATCCCCCAGCTCGAGCGTGCCCTGATTGCCGGCCACGACGTCGTCCTGCTGGGCGAGCGTGGCCAGGGCAAGACCCGCCTGCTCCGCACGCTCGTGGGGCTCCTCGACGAGTGGACGCCCGTGATCGAGGGCTCCGAACTCGGCGAACACCCCTACCATCCGATCACCCTCGCCTCGCAGCGCCGGGCGACCGAGCTGGGCGAGCAACTCCCGGTCGCCTGGCGCCACCGCGACGAGCGCTATTCGGAGAAGCTCGCCACGCCGGACACCTCGGTGGGCGACCTCATCGGCGACGTCGATCCGATCAAGGTCGCCGAGGGCCGCAGTCTGGGCGACCCCGAGACCATCCACTTCGGCCTCGTCCCACGCAGTCACCGCGGCATCGTCGCCATCAACGAGTTGCCCGACCTGGCCGAGCGCATCCAGGTCGCCCTCCTCAACGTGATGGAGGAGCGCGACATCCAGATCCGCGGATACGTGCTCCGCCTTCCGCTCGACGTGCTCCTGGTCGCCAGCGCGAACCCGGAGGACTACACCAACCGCGGCCGCATCATCACCCCGCTCAAGGACCGCTTCGGCGCGGAGATCCGGACCCACTATCCGATCGAAATTGTCGATGAGGTCGCGGTAATCCGTCAGGAAGCCCACCTCGTGGCCGAGGTGCCCGATGTCCTGATCGAGATCCTCGCGAGGTTCACCCGCGAGCTCCGCGAGTCCACCGCCGTCGACCAGCGCTCCGGCGTGTCCGCCCGATTCGCCATCGCCGGCGCCGAAACCGTCGCCGCTGCGGCCCTCCACCGGGCGACCGTCCGGGGCGAATCCGAGGCCGTCGCGCGACTCGTCGATCTGGAGGCGGCCGTCGATGTCCTGGCCGGCAAGATCGAGTTCGAGGTCGGCGAGGACGGCCGCGAGCTCGAGATCCTGGGTCACCTGTTGCGGACGGCGACCGCTGCGGCCGTGCGCGAGCATCTGCGCGGCATCGACTTCGGTCCCGTCGTGTCGGCCATGGACGGCTCGACCCTGGTCACCACGGGCGACCGCGTCACCGCCGAGGAGTTCCTCGAAGCCCTCCCCCAGGGTCCCGGCGCGGTCTATGACGAGGTCGCGGACCGCCTGTCCGCGCGTACCCCCGGAGAACGCGCCTCCGCGCTCGAACTCGCCCTCGAAGGGCTCTATCTAGCACGGCGGATCGGCAAGGAGACCGGCGGCAGCGAAACCGTCTACGGCTGACGCGGGACGACCTCTTATAGGTCACGCTCTTGCCATCCTTGGCGCCGATGACCTCCATGGCGCGCCGCTGAGTTGTTCTGGTCGCGGACGCTGGGGTCCCGGCCGCCGGATCGGGGTTGTCGAAAATGTCGCGCCGCGGACCAACAGCGCCTGCGTGGCTTCGCAGCGATGCACAACTCCGACGTTGTGATTGGCGCAGCGGAGGCTCCGGGCCGGCGAACGGCACGTACGCTGGCGCCATGGCTCGCCACACCTCCCGTTATGGCCGCTATCGCGGCGGCCCGGATCCGCTTGCGCCGCCGGTGGACCTCGCGGAGGCGCTCGAGCACATCGGTCGCGAGGTGATGGACGGCACGTCGCCGGAGCGAGCGATGCGGGAATACCTGCGCCGCGGCACCCGCAACCAGACGGGCCTCGACGATCTGGCCCGGCAGGTGGCCCGCAAACGGCAGCAACTGCTGCAGCGGCATCGCCTGGACGGCACTCTCGAGGAGATCCGCGAACTGCTCGACAAAGCCGTGCTCGCCGAGCGCAAGCAGCTCGCCCGGGACCTCGACGACGACGCCCGGTTCGCCGAGATGCAGATGGAGAACCTTCCCCAGAGCACCGCCGCGGCAGTCAACGAGTTGCGCGACTACAACTGGCGCAGCCCCGAGGCGCGCGAGGCGTACCAGGAAATCTCCGACCTCATCGGCCGCGAGTCCCTGGATCAACGCTTCGCCGGCATGAAGCAGGCCTTGGAGAACGCCACCGATGAGGACCGCGCCCGGGTCAACGAGATGCTCTCCGACCTCAACGAACTGCTCGAAGCGCACGCGCTGGGCGAGGACACCGACCAGCAGTTCCGCGACTTCATGGCCAAGCACGGCGAGTTCTTCCCGGAGCACCCGGAGAACATCGACGAGCTGCTCGATGCACTCGCCCAGCGCGCCGCCGCCGCCCAGCGCATGCGCAACTCCCTCTCCCCCGACCAGCGAGCCGAGTTGGACGCGCTGGCGGCTCAGGCGTTCGGCTCTCCGGAACTCATGGAGTCCCTTGCACGCCTCGACCAAAACCTCATGGCATTGCGCCCCGGCGAGGACTGGGACGGCAGCGAGGAGTTCGACGGGCAGCAGGGCGTCGGGCTCGGCGAGGCGACCGGGATGATGCAGGACCTGGCGGAGTTGGACGAGTTGGGCGCACAGCTGTCACAGCAGTACGCGGGCGCTGCCCTGGACGACGTCGATCTCGACGCCCTGGCGCGCCAACTCGGGCCCGAGGCTGCGGTGGACGCCCGGACGCTGACGGAGCTGGAGAAGGCGCTGCGGGACTCGGGCTATCTGCAGCGCGGGTCGGACAACCAGCTCCGGCTGTCGCCGAAAGCGATGCGGCAGCTGGGCAAGGCGCTGCTGCGGGACGTGGCGGAGCGGCTGTCCGGGCGCACCGGCAACCGCGACACCCGCAACGCCGGCGCCGCAGGCGAACGCACCGGGTCGTCACGGCTGTGGGAGTTCGGCGACACCGAGCCGTGGGACGTGACCCGGACCGTGGCCAACGCCGTCCAGCGGACTGTCGCAGAGGGCGGCGATGCAACGCGAGGCGTGCGACTCGGGATCGGCGACATCGAGGTGACCGAGACCGAGGCGCGGACCCAGGCGGCGGTGGCGTTGCTGGTCGACACCTCGTTCTCGATGGCCATCGAGGGCCGGTGGGTGCCGATGAAACGCACCGCCATTGCTCTGCATCACCTGATCTCGACCCGATTCCGCGGCGACGCGCTGACCGTGATCGGCTTCGGCCGGACCGCCGGGACGCTGGACATCGCCGAGCTGACAGCACTGCAGACGAACTATGGGATCCAGGGCACGAACCTCCACCACGGGCTGCTGCTGGCCAACCGGTTCTTCCGCCGACACCCGTCGGCGCAGCCCGTGCTCCTCATCGTCACCGACGGTGAGCCGACAGCGCACCTCGAACCGGACGGGGAGGCGTACTTCGACTATCCACCGTCGCAGTACACACTCTCGATCACCGTGCAGGAGCTCGAACAGGCGATGCGCCTGGGCGCGCAGACGACCTTCTTCCGCCTCGGCGAGGATCCTGGGCTCGCGCGCTTCACCGAGGCCCTCGCCCGGCGGGTGCAGGGACGGGTCATCGCGCCGGAGCTCGACGATCTGGGTGCGGCGGTCGTGGGGTCGTATCTCAGCGACCGCCGCCGCTGGTGGATGGACTGAACGACGCCTCGGCAGCGCACTCAATGCGGCTGAGGTTGCGGCTCCGGCACCAGACCCATGCGGCGCATGGCCCCGAGTTCGTCGCGCACGCCCCAGTGCTCGGCGAGCCGATCGCCCTCGGTGCGATAAATGTGGAGCGTCTCCATCTCGTACGCCCGGCCGGCGGCTTCGGGGCCGTGGATCTGCGGCACACCGACGCCGGTCGCCACCGCCCGCACCACGATCCGGTCGTCGGTGGTGATGAGGTCCTGCAGCTCATAGCGGATGCGGAGGACCTGGGTGACGAACCCGAGAATCTGTGCGTACCCCGCCGGTCCCGGCGGAATCGGCATCGGCGAGCCGTGATCGACGAAATCGGCGGTGACGCACTCGGGGATGCAGGACAGATCGCCGGAGTTGATCGCGTCGAGGATCCGCATAGCGGCAGGGAGAGCGGCGTTGCTCATGGTCGGTATCCTTTCACCAGAAGGCTATTCCACTGGAATATTAATCTAAGCAATTGGAGGCCCGGTGACAACCCGCCCGTATGACAATTCAGCGCGCCGCGAGGCCGCCGCCGCGACTCGGCACCGCATCATCGTCGCGACGACGGAACTGCTGGCGGCTGAGGGGTACGCGGGCTTGGGCGTCATGGCCGTGGCTCGCGCGGCGGACGTGAGTCAACAGACGATCTACAACTCCATCGGCGGGAAGAGCGCCCTGCTCAAGGCGTGTTACGACGTCACACTCGCAGGTGATGAGGACGAGGTGCCGATGAGCCAGCGGCCCGAGTTTTCGGCCCTGCGGGAGGCCGGGAGCGCCGACGAGTGGGTCGAGCGCTATGCCGCGTGGTCACGCCTGCTCAGCGAGCGGGTCCATCCGATCCTCGGCCCGCTGGTCGGTCTCGGCGTCGCGCGGGATGCGGGCGCGGCGGAGTTCCTCACCACGATCGAGCAGGAGCGCCGGGTAGGCAGCACCCACGCGATGACCGCGTTCCACAAGAGCTTCGGCCTGCCGGACGGTTTGTCCCTCGAGCAAGCCATCGACATCTGTTGGACGCTGAACTCGCCGGAGCTGTATGCCCGGCTGGTCGGTCAGTGCGGCTGGACGCCTGAGGAATACCAGAGCTGGCTCGCCGGAGAACTGCGAGCGTCATTCCTCGCAACACCCTGACTGCTGCCCTGTCCGTTGGGAGGTCGCGCAAGCCGATCACGTCACGGCCCGCGACCCACAACAGACGGGTTCGCAAACGTCAACGTTGGGTGAACTCGTGGCGAGGCGGCACGACTACGCTGCTGCAAGAGGGACGACTCAGCGAGGAGGACGATGGTGATGACCGACAACTCCGCGTGCGCACGGGCTCTGGCCGGGCGCCTTTTCATCGGCGGCGAGTGGCGGGATGCGAGTGACGGCGCACGCCTGACCGTCGAGGATCCCGGCACGGGTGAGGCCCTTACGGACGTGGCCGCCGGCACCCCGGAGGACGGCGTCGCAGCGATCGGCGCTGCCGCCGCAGCGGCGGCCGATTGGGCCGCCACTCCCCCGCGCGACCGCGCCGAGATCCTGCGTCGGACCTGGGAGCTGCTGATGGCCCAGCGCGCCGAAATCGCCAGGCTCATCGCTCAGGAGTCCGGCAAGGCGCTGACGCCGGACGCCGAGGGCGAGGTCGACTATGGCGCGGAGTTCCTGCGTTGGTTCGCCGAGGAAGCCTGCCGCGGCATCGGGTCCTTCGCGACCGCGCCGACCGGGCAATATCGCATCATCAAGCAACTGCAGCCGGTCGGCGTCTCGGTGCTCGTCACCCCGTGGAACTTCCCGCTCGCCATGGCGACCCGCAAGATCGGCCCGGCGCTCGCCGCCGGATGCACGGTGGTCCTGAAGCCGGCCTCTGCCACGCCCCTGACCTCGTTCGCACTGGCCGAGTTGTTCCGTCAGGCAGGGCTGCCGGCCGGTGTCCTCAACGTCGTCACCGCACATTCCACCGGCGACGTGGTCGGCGCGATGCTCGCGGACTCCCGCGTCCGCAAGCTCTCCTTCACCGGCTCCACCGAGGTCGGACGAGGCCTGCTGCAAGGCGCTGCACAGAACGTCCTGCGCACGTCGATGGAGCTCGGTGGCAATGCGCCGTTCGTGGTGGCAGCGGATGCGGACATGGCGACGGCCCTCGACAGCGCGATGGTCGCCAAGCTCCGCAACGGCGGTCAGGCCTGCACCGCGGCCAACCGGTTCATCGTCCATTCCAGTCGCGTCGACGAGTTCTGTGCAGGGTTCGCGGAACGGCTGCAGGCGGTGACCGTCGGCTATGCACTGGATCAGGACACGCAACTCGGTTCGATGATCAGTGCCGACGCCGTCGACGGGATCCTCGAACTGGTCACGGATGCCACGTCGCGTGGCGCGCAGATCGTCGTCGGTGGCGAGCGCATCGACCGCGCGGGCTACTTCATGCAGCCCACGCTGTTGCGCGACGTGCCTCGGGATGCGCGCTGCCTGACCGAGGAGATCTTCGGCCCGGTGGCGCCGGTGACGACGTTCGACACCTTCGACGAGGCGATCGAGCTCGCCAACGACACCGAATTCGGGCTCGTGTCGTTCATCCAGACCGCCGACCTCGCGACCGGCCTGGAATTCGCCGACCGCATCGAGTCCGGCATGGTCGGGATCAACCGCGGCGTCGTGTCCGATCCCGCAGCGCCGTTCGGTGGCTGGAAGCAGTCCGGTCTCGGCCGCGAGGGCGGGCACGAAGGACTGTTGGAGTACTTGGAGACCAAGTACGTCGCCGCATCCTGGTGACACGCGCAAGAACTGAACAGTCGATCGGGCCGCGGTCGGCGTGTCGCCCGCAATCCGGAGATCGATTGTTCAGTTCTTGCGGTCTTGGTCGACCAACCGTCAGAGTCCCTGGCCGTCGCCCGATCGGCTCGGGTCTTCGCCGGGGCGAGCCGCATCCGCGTCCGCGACGGATTCCGGCGCCGCCGCACCAGGCGTGGCCGTTCCGTGCGCGGCCGCACCGTCCGCAGCGTGCACACCGTCCTCAGCGTGCGCACCGTCCTCAGCGTGCGCACCGTGCTCGTCGCCGTGCTTCTTCCCGAACGGCAGCACGTGCATGATCGCGACGATGATGCCGCCGATGATGAGACCGAACAGGAACGAGAAGAAGGTGTTCACGAGCCAGCCGAGGAAACCGCCCAGCGGTCCGGTGGCGTCGCGCACGAGGACCTCGAGGTGGTGCACGAAGTCGTAGGGCGCCGTCCAGCCGAACCCCACCGAGTGCTCGAGGTCATAGAGACCCTTGAGCAGGATGTGCCCACCGACCCACAGCATCGCGATCACGCCGACGACGGACAGCACCGCCAGGACCTTCGGCATGGCCCTGACGAGCCCGTTGCCGAACGCCTGCGAGCCCTTCGACTGGCCACGGGCGATCCGCAGGCCGATGTCATCCATCTTCACGATCAGCGCGACTGCGCCGTACACACCGACGGTGATCAGGACTGCGACCACCACCATGGTGGCGAGCTTCATCCAGATCGAGGCGTTCGGGTCGATGCTGCTCAGGGAAATGACCATGATCTCGGCCGAGAGGATGAAGTCGGTGCGAATCGCACCCTTCACCATCGCGTCCTCCTGGCCCTCGCCCTTGACCGAGACCGGTGCCTCCTTCGCCTTGGAGTGGCCGCTGAGCTTCTCCCAGATCTTCTCGGCGCCCTCGTACGACAAATACAGCCCGCCCAACATCAGCAACGGAGTCAGAATCCAGGGCAGAAACTCACTCAGCGCGATCGCCACCACGAGGATGATCAGCTTGTTGATGATCGAACCCTTTGCGATCCGCTTGATCATCGGCAGCTCGCGGTCGGGCGTGAACCCGGTGACATAGCGCGGCGTCACCGCGGCGTCGTCCACCACGACACCGGCAGCTTTCACGCTCGCCTTGCCGGCCATCGCGCTGACGTCGTCGACTGACGCGGCGGCCATGCGAGCCATCGCCGCGATGTCATCCAACAGGGCAGCCAGTCCGCCGCTCATGGGCCCAGTCCTCTCCTGAACGCGTGGTGCGATCCTCGCTCAAGAGTAGGGGGAGGCGGGCAACCCCACCTCCCCCTGTCCGTCGTGACGCGCGGATCAGTTCTCCGAGCGCTCCCGGTCGATCAGGCCGAAGAACCGCACGATCTCCGCGGCAGCGTCCGGTCCGCTCGGGTCCGCGTAGGATCCGCCCGCTCGTCCACCCGACCACGTGTGCCCGGCTCCGTGGATCACCAGGCGTTCGGCGACGACGCGACCGTCGCGCTCCACGAGCGTGCGTTCGACCTCGCGTCCGCCCACCTTTTCCTGGTGGGTACGCCGCAGCGCACCCGCCGGGGCGAACTGCTCCAGCACGCCCGCAGCATTGCTGACATCAACCGTGGGGTCCGCATCGCCATGAATCACGATGGTCGGCAGCGCCCCCGCCGGCGCGGTCGCCGGCGCCTGCCGCATCGCGGAAAAGGCGGAGATCATGTCGGTCGCTGCGCCATGGGCCAGGCCCGAGTGCACACCGATGCCCGCGAAGACATCCGGATAAGTCGCACCGAGCACGCTCGACATCGCAGCCCCGGCCGAGAAACCGGCGACAAACACCCGGGACTCGTCGATGTCATGCTCGGCCGCGATCTCCTTGACCAAGCCGACGAGGATCGCCGGCTCGCCGACGTCGCGCTGTTGGTCGGAGCGGTTGAACCAGTTCCAATAGCGCATTGGGTTCGCTGCCGTGATCTGCTCCGGATAGAGCGCGATGAACCCGTGCTCATCGGCCAGCGCGTCGAACCCGGTCGCGTCCGCGAAGGAAGCCGCGTCCTGGGTGCCGCCATGGAGCAGAACCACCAGTGGGCGAGGGCCGGGCGGCAGATCAGCCGGGACGTGCAAGCGATAGGGGCGACTCGTGCTCGCTCCCGCTCCGCCACCGAGACCCGGCAGGGAGCCGAGATCGGGCAGGGACCCCAGTCCCGGCAAGCCACTCAGGTCTGGCAGGGACGCCAGATCAGGCAGGGAACCGAGACCTGGCAGCGAACCGAGGTTGGGCACCGCGTGCGTCCGCGGCGATCGCGCCCGGCAGGTCGGCGGCGGGGGCACAGCGCTCGAGCGGCGAGCGTGGCCCGTTCGGAGCCTGGCCGAGCAGTCGGCACGTGGCACCTCATCGTCGACAGTCTCGCCCTCGATCACGACGGCATCGTCCGGTAGCTGGTGGACCTGATAGGTGGTGGGCTCGGCATCGATGGGCGCGCCACTCAATGCGCGCTGGATCATCGCGGTCGCTTCGGCAAGCCGACCGGATTTGGTCAGGTGCAGAGCCTCCGCCATGGCAGTGGGGTCGGGAATTGACAGGGAAGTGGGCATGGTGATTCCTCACATGTGTTCGCGGGGCCGGCCGAGCCAAGCTCGTCCGGTTGAGGGGTCGCCGATCAGATGATGCGGCGAGGTGACGTGTCTCGGATCGTCAGATCCGGCAAATGAACCGTCCGCGGGTCAACGGACCCGGGGGGATCAGAGAATTCGCGACCGCAGCGCGGCCTTGACTGCGGCGGAAGCCCGGAACGCGCCCAACACCTCGATGGAGGCAATGGTGGCCAGTGCGAGTTCGGGCGTGACATCGTCGGCGATCGAAGCCAGACCGAGGACGCGCACCTCGGTCATCTCTCCCGCCGCCTGAAGCGCTTCCAGGTCGGTGCGGGACAGGTGATGATTGCCCAGTTGAAGTGTCCGGCGGACGACGGTCTGCTGCACCGCCGTCGCCCGGGTCGCCAGCTGGGCGCGGATGGCCGAGCGGATGAAGTCGGTGCGGTTGGCATAGAAGCCCTCCTGCACCAGCAGGTCGATCTCCCCCAGGTCGACGATGCCGAGGTTGACGGTGATTTTCTCCGTCTTCTCCGGCTCGGGCCGACCCGCTGCGGGGCTGTCCTTCACCATCGGAACTCCGATCTTCTTGATGATGAGATCATCCTAGCACCATCCCCTTGGATGGCAAGTGGAATCCCTGACCCATCCATGCGGAACCAATCCCAGCCGAACCGGACTCACCCCGCGGCGGACAGGGCCTCGGCTATGCGGGCGAAATCGACCACCTCGAGCGCTTCCCCGCGCAGAGTCGGATCGATCCCGGCTGCCTCGATCGCCGCACTGGCGGCAGCCGAGGAACCTGCGATGCCGGACAGTGCGGCGCGCAGCATCTTCCGTCGTTGGGCGAAGGCGGCATCAATCACCCGGAAGACCTGTTCCCGGGTGGCGGTGGTGACCGGCGGGTCACGGCGTACCAACCGCACCAACCCCGAATCCACATTCGGCGCCGGCCAGAACACCGACGGGGGCACGGTGCCGACGCGCTTGGCGGAGCAATACCAGGCCATCTTCACCGACGGGACCCCATAGACCTTCGACCCGGGCAGCGCGACCAGGCGGTCGGCCACCTCGAGCTGCACCATCACCAAGCCGCGTCGCAGCGAAGGAAAAGCAGCCAACAGATGGAGGAGGACGGGGACGGAGACGTTGTACGGCAAATTCGCCACCACCGTCGTCGGCGCCGGCTCGGGCAGCTCGTCAACCCGCAGGGCATCGGCGTTGATCACGCGGAGCCGCTCCGCCGAGCCCGGCAGGCGGGCCGCCGCGGTGACCGGCAGTTGCGCCGCCAACGAATCCTCGATCTCCACCGCGGTCACCTGGCGCGCGACCTCGAGCAGCCCCAAGGTCAGCGACCCCAGCCCGGGGCCGATCTCGAGTGCGACATCGTCGGGTTCGACCTCGGCCAGCGCGACGATCCGCCGGACCGTGTTCGCATCGATCACGAAGTTCTGCCCGCGCTGCTTGGTGGGCCGCAGGTCGAGCTGAGCAGCCAACTCACGGACCGTGCGGGCATCGAGCAATCCGCTCACCAGACCTCCTTGTGGATCAGCTCCGCGCGGTCGCGCCGTTTCCGGGTCCGCGCCGAGCCTCCGACACCCACCCGGTCAGCGGGCCACCCCAGAGCGAGGGCGCCGACGGATAGTTGATCGGAGGGTACGCGGAACGCGCGACGCACCGCCTCCGCGCGATCCGGCGGCACGCCGAAAAAGCAGGCACCCAGGCCATGGGCGGTTGCGCCCAACAGAACATTCTGCGCGGCCATGCCCGCATCGACCCACCAATAGGGTGCTGCCCACGGCTGCGCTTCGGGATCAGTGCCCCAGCCCTTGTCCGGTTCTGCATAGCGCCGCTCATAGGCCCCGCGGTCCGTCCACACCAGGACCACCACGGGCGCCGTCATCATCCCGGCGAGCCACGCGTTCGGGGGTTCGGTGACCAGCTGATTCGGGTTGACACCTTTCGGCAGGGTGGTGACCGCCCAGAACCGGCGTACGCGATCGCCCGTGAGGACCAGCAACGAAACCGCCTGCGTGAAGCCGGCCGACGGTGCGCGCAGCGCGTACCCCACAATCTCGTCCACCAACTCAGCCGCCACCTGTTCCCCGGTGAAGCGCCGCGTCATGTGCCGGCGGCGGATCACCTCCGGCAACGCAGGGCCCCGGGCGCTGTCCTCAGCCATCACTCACCAGGCACCACCGAACGCAGCGAAGGCGTTCGCGGTCAGGGCGTCACAGAGTTCTTCGACGGGCTCGTCGCGGACCTCGGCCATGAAGCGGACCGTGTGCGGGATCAGATAGGAGGCGTTCGGATAGCCGCGCCACGGCATCGGCACCAGATAGGGCGCGTCGGTCTCGACCAGCACCCGGTCCGCCGGGGTGACCCGGAGCGCCGCACGCAGATCCTCGTTGGCCTTGTAGGTCACCGGCCCCGGGAAACTCAAATAGCCACCCCGGTCCAAGCATTCCCGGGCGAACGCCGCGTCACCGGAGAAGCAATGCATGATGAACCGCTCGGGTGCCCCCTCGGCATCGAGCACTTTGAGAATGTCGTCGTGCGCGTCGCGGTCGTGGATCACGAGGGTCTTCCCGTGCGCCTTGGCGAGCGAGATGTGCGCCGCAAACGATTCGTGCTGGCGGGCCTTCCCCTCATCCTCCCTCGTCCGGTAGTAATCGAGCCCGCTCTCCCCGACCCCCCGCACGCGGTCCTCGGCCGCCAAGGCGTCGAGCTCGACGAGCGCGGCGGAGATCTCCGCCCGGGTCATGCGCGCCGCCGTGTTGGGGTGCAGCGCGACGGTCGCGATGATCTCGGGGTGCTCCTGGGCGACCCGCAGCGCCCAGCGCGAATCGTCGACGTCACAGCCGATCTGGACGATCCGGGTGATGTTCACCTCAGCCGCGCGGGCAAGGGCGTCGGCCGGCGACAGCCCCGTGACATGGTCGGCGGTGTCCAAGTGGCAGTGGGAGTCCACCACCGGCCGCGGCAGCGGTTCAGGGCTCGGGGGCAGTTCCTTCTTCACGCCCGGGAGTGTACGCCGCAGCGGTCACTTGGCCCCGAACAACCACCTGCGCAGCAACACGCTCGCCCTCGGCATCACGAGCCAGGTCATGATCGCGGTCACCGGGAACGACATGAACAGCACCCGGACCGGGATCGGCCAGTCGCGGACGAACTGCCCGAAGACCGTGTATTCCAGCACCTGCAACAAATAGATCACCACACCGGAGACCAGGAACATCTTCCACTTCGGCGGCGGGGGCGTCAGCATGCCGGGCAGCGAGAACCAGGTCTCCAGGCCCGAGACCTTCTGCGCGGCGACCGTCTCCATCAGTTCGGCGCCCTCGTCGAGGAGGTCCTGACGCTCGGCGCTCGCCTCCCAGGCGTCGAGCGTCTCCTGGCTTGCGAAGCGATAGACGACGTGCCAGTTCTGGGGGTCCCCCTCCCCCGCGCCGGGTTTGAGCCGACCGCAGCCGAGATAGCCCGGGAACGCCGAAGCCGACTCCGTCAGCCGGTCCGCCCATGCCTCGAAGTCCGCCTCACGTCCCGGCATCACCCGACGCGCGATCGTCACGGTCACCGGGTCCTCGCCCACGGCCACCTCCATTGGTGAATCGTTGCTGGGGGGATCTTACGCACGATCGACCGTCCCACCGATCCCCTGCCTCCGTCATTATCGGCTCGACGCGCTCTTCGCCGGCTCGGGGCGCTCGACGGCGCCAAGCAGGTCGACGAGCGTTGGGCACGTGCGCGGAGCGCGCCGCGAGTGTTCCGCCACCCGCGACCCGCGACCACATGACAGGCTGAGACCATGAAGTTCCGTGCGGTGCTGGAGAACCGCGGAGGCAATACGGCCGCTTTCACCGTCCCCGCCGACGTCGTCGACGCTCTTCAAGGCGGCCGGCGCCCAAAGGTCGTCGTCACCTTGGGCGACCACACGTGGCGCTCGAGCATCGCCGTCTATGGCGGAGTGCACTATCTGGGTGTCAGCATCGCCAACAGAAAGGCCGCGGACGCGATCGATGGCGAGACCTATGACGTCCAGCTCGAGCTCGATGTCGCTGAGCGTGTGATCGAGACCCCGGCAGACCTCGCCACCGCGCTCGAGGCCGCCGGAGTCGAGGCAGCGTGGGGACTCCTGTCCTTCAGCCGCCGGCGGAAGCACGTCATGGCGATCGAGGGCGCCAAGCAGCCCGAGACCCGCGCCCGCCGGATCGCGGCCTGCGTGGCGGCGCTCCAGAACTGAACACGCCGCGCCGAACCGGCCCATCGGTCCTTACAGTGACCCCGTGCACCCAAACACCCCTCCCCCTCCCCGCTACGGCCCGCCGGTCGGGCATGGATACGCACCGCCCCGACCGGGCGTGATCCCCCAACCCAACGGCATGCTGCCCTGGGGCATGGGACTGTTGATCCTTACTCTCGTCCCCGTCCTCAGCAGCATCGTCGCGGGCATTGCGATGATCGTGTCCGGCCGCATGCAACGCGCGAACGGGCCGCTCGCCGAGGAGAACGGGCGACGCGCGGCGAACTGGGGGCTGACCTATTTGATCGCGACCGTGCTCCTGATGGGCGCACACTTCACGATCCTCATCGCCTTCCAGGACAACATCCCCGACGGCTTTTTCCCGATGGGCATCTTCGTCACCCTCTGGGCGGCGATCAGCCTCGTCCACATCATCGTTTCGATCGTCGGGCTCGTGGCCGCGCACTCGATGAAGGTGGTCAAGTGGAACGGCATCCCGTTCTTCCGCGGCCGCCGGGAAAGCCGGCCGCGACCCCACTGACCGCGGTGACTCAGAGACGCTCCAGCGCCATCCCGCGCACGACAGCCGTCCCCACCTGATCGCTCGCCGGCAGGTCGACCTCCGCGAGGATCCGCCAGTCGTGGTTCCCCTCGGGATCATGCACGACTTGGGTGACCTCCCAGCGGGTCCGATGCTTTTCCACCCGGAAGAGTCCCGGCCCGCGCGCCTCGGCGTCGGTGAGGACCTCTTCGTGCTCGTCCCAATAGAGCCCCAGCGCGTCGTCCCACGCCTCCGCCGTCATCACCACCGGCAGTGCGGGCTCCGGCAGGTTTGCCACGGCGGTCTCCAACGCCCCGAGTTCCTCCCACCGGTCGCGGGCCACGAGTTCGACCCGACGGAACATCGCCTGCCGCACCATCGCGGTGAACACGCGCTCGTTGCCGGTCACCGGTCGCGGTGGGGGCGGAGGTGCACCGGCGGCCGCGGCAGCGGCCGCTTCGGCGACCTTCTCGGGATCGGTGAGCGCTTCCCATTCATCGAGCAGCGAGGAATCGGTCTGGCGGACCAACTCCCCGAGCCACTCGATGAGCAGCATCAGTTCCTCGGTCCGATAGGACTCCGGCACCGTCTGGCGCAGCGTCCGATAGGCGTCGGTCAGATAGCGCAGCACCAGACCTTCGGACCGCTGCAGCTGATAGAAGCCGATGAACTGGGTGAAGTCCATCGCCCGCTCCCACAGGTCACGGACGACCGATTTCGGGGACAGCGACTCGGGGTCCACCCACGGATGGGACTGGGCGAAGACCCCGAGCGCGTGCTCCAGCAACTCTTCGAGCGGCTTCGGCCAGGTGACGTCCTCGAGGAGTTCCATGCGTTCTTCGTACTCCACTCCGTCCGCCTTCATCTCCCCGATCGCCACACCGCGCGCCTTGTGCTGCTGAGCGAAGAGGATCTGGAACGGGTTGTCGAGCACTGCCTCGATCACCGAGACGACATCCAGCGCATAGTCCGGCGACTCGCGATCCAGCAGGTCCAGGGCCGCCACCGCGAACGGCGCGAGGGGCTGGTTCAGTGCGAAGTCGTCCTGGACGGTCTCCGCGAGCGCGCACGTGCGGCCGGTCAGGTCGGGCTCGGGCAGCTTCACCAGTACGCCCGAGTTGAGCAGCCCGCGCGTCAGCGCCAGGGCTCGCCGAGAGAGTCGGCGCTGGGTCCGCCAGTCCTCGTGGTTGTCCTGCAGCAGGTTCTTCATCGCAATCCACGGGTCCCCTGGCCGCTGCACGACGTTGAGCAGCATGGAGTGCGTGACCCGCATCCGGGAGATCAACTGTTCCGGCTGTGCCTCGATGATCTTGTCGAAGGTCTCCTCGGTCCAGCCGATAGAGCCCTCCGGCGCCTTCTTGCGCTGCACCTTGCGGCGCTTCTTGGGGTCGTCCCCCGCCTTCGCGAGCGCCCGCTCGTTCTCGATGACGTGCTCCGGCGCCTGCACCACCACATAGCCGACCGTGTCGAAGCCCGCCCGGCCCGCCCGTCCGGCGATCTGGTGGAACTCCCGGGAGCGCAGCCGCCGCACCCTGGTCCCGTCGAACTTCGTCAGGCCGGTCAACAGCACGGTCCGGATCGGCACGTTGATGCCGACGCCGAGGGTGTCGGTGCCGCAGATGACCTTGAGCAGGCCGGTCTGCGCGAGCTGTTCGACGAGGCGGCGATATTTGGGCAGCATGCCGGCGTGGTGGACGCCGATGCCCCGGCGCACCAATTTCGACAGCACCCGTCCGAAACCCGGTCCGAACTGGAACGCGCCGATCTCGGCCGCAATCCGGTCGGTCACGTCCTTGTCGACCAGCTTGATCGACAGCAGTGCCTGGGCCCGCTCCAAGGCGTCGGCCTGGGTGAAATGGACGATATAGACCGGCGCCCGACCGGCCTCGACCAGTTCGGTCACCTTGTCCTGCAGAGGGGTCATCGACCATTCGAATTCGAGCGGGACGGGTCGTTCGGCGTCGGCGATGACGTTGGTTTCGCGACGGGTCCGCCGAGTCAGATCCGCACAGAACCGGGTCACATCGCCGAGCGTCGCCGACATCAGCAGGAACTGTGCCTGCGGCAGCTCGAGCAGCGGCACCTGCCAGGCCCAGCCGCGGTCGGGCTCGGAATAGAAGTGGAACTCGTCCATCACGACCAGGCCCACATCGGCGGTCCCGCCCTCGCGGAGGGCGATGTTGGCGAGGATCTCCGCGGTGCAGCAGATGATCGGGGCATCGGCATTGACGGACGCGTCGCCGGTGATCATCCCGACGTTCTCGGCGCCGAAAATCTCGCACAACGCGAAGAACTTCTCGCTCACCAGCGCCTTGATGGGGGCCGTATAGAACGACACCCGGTCCCCTGCCAGCGCCGCGAAGTGGGCGGCGACCGCAACCAACGACTTCCCTGAGCCCGTCGGGGTCGCGAGGATCAGGTTGTTGCCGGAGAACAACTCGATCGCGGCTTCGTCCTGGTGGTCATAGAGGTCCAGCCCGCGCTCATCCGCCCAGCCGGTGAAGTGCTCATAGAGGCTGTCGGGGGTCGCGGGAATGGGGTCGGTGAGGCGCATCGCGGCCAGTCTCCCACGATCCCTCCGTGGGCCCGCGCGGGTGGGCACCCGCGCACCGGCGACCCACCTGGTGGGTCACTTCCGGGCGTCGAGGACTGCCTGATAGAGGGCATTTCGGGGTACGCCGGCCCGGGCGGCCACCTCGTTGACCGCGGCCTTCAGCTTCTGCCCCCCGGTGACGAGGGTCTCAACATCCTCGACCAGGTCTGCCGGGTCGCTCTGCCGTGCGGCGGCGCCGGCGATGACGATCGTGATCTCCCCCCGCACGCCGTCCGCAGCCCAATGTGCGAGCTCGCCGAGGCCACCTCGGCGTACCTCTTCGTAGGTCTTGGTCAGTTCCCGGCACACCGCGGCCGGGCGGTCGTGCCCCAGGGCCTGTGCCGCGTCGGTGAGAAAGGCCGCCAACCGGTGCGGCGCCTCGAAGAACACCATCGTGCGCTCCTCGCGCGCAAGCTCCGCCAAGCGGCGACCACGCTCGCCGGACTTGCGGGGCAGGAAGCCTTCGAAACAGAACCGGTCGACCGGCAGACCGGAGACCGCGAGCGCCGTGAGCACCGCTGACGGACCGGGCGCCGCCGTGACCGGCACCGCCGCTGCTACCGCGGCCGCCACGAGCCGATAACCGGGATCGGACACCGACGGCATCCCCGCGTCCGTGATCAGCAGCACCGTTGCCCCGTCCCGGGCAGCCTGGACAAGTGCTGGGGTCCGCGCTGCCTCGTTGCCCTCGAAGTACGACATCACCCGCGCCGGGGTCACCACCCCGAGCCGCTGCAGCAGCCCCGTCAGCCGGCGGGTGTCCTCCGCGGCGATCACGTCGGCCTCCGTCAGCAACCGGCGCAGCCGGGGCGATGCATCCTCGACATCGCCGATCGGAGTGCCGGCGAGCACCAGTCGTCCAGTCATGGTGTTCACCGTATGTCCTGCCCACCACGCCGACGTCAGCCCCTCGCAAGAACCCGGCCCTGTCGGCTCGCGCGGTTAGGATGGCGCGCGTGAACGCCCATCCCTCCGGCTCGGACACCCTCGAGATCGGCGGGTCCGAGGAATCCTCCGGCCCGCCGCACTCGGCCGGGCCACACCCCCCACGCCGCTGGTGGCACGGCAGCCATCCGGTGACCGACGCGTCGCCGATCCCGGCTCGCCGGCTGTCGACCGTCGACCGGTTGCGCAATCCGATGCCCGACGACTGGAACATCGCGTGGTTGATCGCTCTGGCGATCACTGCGCTCGCGTTCGTGCTCCGCGTTGTCGAGCTCACCCGGCCGACGGGATTGGTGTTCGACGAGACCTACTACGCCAAGGACGCCTACGCCCTGCTGCAGTCGGGTTTCGAGCGCAATTGGGCCGACGGCGCGAACGACGCAGCGATCCGCGGTGACTTCAGCGGGATGCAGGAGTCGGGGTCCTTCATCGTCCATCCACCGGTGGGCAAGTGGCTGATCGCGCTGGGGATCCAGGCGTTCGGCTTCAACGCGTTCGGTTTTCGCTTCCCGTCCGTGCTCGCGGGCTGTGGGCTGATCCTGATCGTGTTCTTTCTCGCCCGCCGGCTGTCCCGGTCCACGCTGATCGGTGCCGTGGCTGCCCTGCTGCTGAGCATGGACGGTCTGCATTTCACGATGTCCCGCATCGCGTTGCTGGACATCTTCCAGGCCTTCTTCACGGTGGCCGCCGTCACGGCCCTCGTGGTCGACCGAGACTGGTTCCGGCGAAAACTCGCGGACCACCTCGAAGCAGAGGGCATCCCCGACCTCCGGGGCCGTTATGGACCGATGCTCCAGTGGCGGCCCTGGCGGCTCGTGGCCGGCCTGCTGTTCGCCCTCGCGTGCGCCACCAAGTGGAACTCGATCTATGTCCTGGCGGTGTTCTCGGTGCTGTCGGTGTTCTGGGACATGGGCGCCCGGCGCCTCGCCGGTGCGCGCAAGGAAGCCCCGGTGAGCCTCATCTCCGACGGCCCGATCGCGTTCTTCTATCACGTGATCCTCGCGATCCCGGTCTATGTGCTGACCTGGTGGGGCTGGTTGACGAGCTCCGGGGGCTATTCGCGGGACTACGGACTGAACCACCCGGACGATCCGGTCGTCAGGGTGCTCGGCACAGCCCTCGGGTCGCTGTGGAACTATCACCGGGAGATCTACGGTTTCCACACCGGTGCGGGCATC
The DNA here is from genome assembly GCF_050880385.1 of Ammonicoccus luteus. NCBI lineage: Bacteria > Bacillati > Actinomycetota > Actinomycetes > Propionibacteriales > Propionibacteriaceae > Ammonicoccus > Ammonicoccus luteus. Next base: position 18,273 of record NZ_JBNZCI010000003.1, on the reverse strand, counting down.
AAGGAGGCCACCCACGTCTATGAGGCGCACCCTGCCGGCTGGCTGGTCATGGCGCGCCCGATCGGCATCGACGCGGTCAATGACATCAAACCCGGCACCGACGGCTGCGTGGGACCGGAGAACTGTGTGCGGGTCATCTCGGGAATGGGCACCCCGGCGCTGTGGTGGATCGGCGTGTTCGCGCTCGTCGCCGCCCTGCTGTTGTGGGTCGGCAATCGGGACTGGCGGTTCGGTGTGCCCGTGCTCGGCGTGGCCGCCACGTGGCTGACGTGGTTCCCCAACGCGGAGCGACCACTGTTCTTCTTCTACGCAATCATGATCATCCCGTTCACCTGCATCGCGATCGCACTCTGCATTGGCGCCCTGATCGGCCCCGCCGACGGTCCGCGCAGACGCTGGGGCGGCATTGTGGCAGGGGTTGCGGTGGCGTTGGTGGCACTGAATTTCGCGTACATCCATCCGATCCTCACCGACGCCCTCCTGCCCTATCCTGACTGGCTGTCCCGGATGTGGTTCCGGTCGTGGATCTGATCGATTGGAGGATTGGCATGGACGTTCGACGCGTTCTGGCAGCGCCGGTCATCGCGGTGCTGGTGGCGACCGGCTGCTCGCAACCGGTGGACGCCGGCGAGACGAACACCACGCCGCTCGCGGTGACCGACCTCAACGCGACCGACACGCTCGCGCCCGGCGGTGAGTTGCGGCTCGCGGTCGACGAGTTCGGTTCGCTCAACCCGATGTCCGAAGCATCGAATGCCGAGTTCGCGAGCCTGGCCCAAGCCTTTCTGCCGTCCTTCTTCCGCTATGACGAGCGGGGCGTCGCGCTGCCGAACTCGAACTATCTGGAGTCGGCGACCGAGACGTCCAAGAACCCGACACGGGTCACCCTCAAGCTCAATCCACGCGCCACGTGGGCGGACGGCAAGCAGATCACCGCCGAAGACGTCATCGCGACCTGGACCGCCTGCAACGGGCGCTCCACCGGCTTCCGGTGCGCGCCGGACCTCCGGTTCCGCGACATCACCGAGGTCGCTCAGGGCGCCACCGAGTCCGAGGTTGAACTCACCTTCGCGCGGGCCTACCCGGAGTGGCGGCAGGTCTTCGATCGCGTGAGCGTGCTGCGTGCCGACAGCGTCCGCGATCCCGCGGCCTTCGACACGGGCTGGGCCGAGCTCAAGAAGGAATGGACTGCCGGACCGTTCGTCCCGGCCGGCGGAGGTCTCGCAGCCAAGGCGATCGTCGGCACCCCCAACGAGGAATGGTGGGGTGCGACCAAGCCGCAACTGGCGCGGTTCACGATTCGCGAGATCCCCCGCGAGAACCAGGTCAAAGCCTTCACCGACGCCCAGATCGACGCTGTCGACATCGCCGGCTCCAAGGAGTTCTACGACGCCGTGCGCAAGGTAAAGGGCACCGAGGTCCGCCAGGCCGGCTCGACCGTGTCACGGCAACTCGTGTTCAACACCGGATCAACTGCTGCAGTCGGCGACCCCAAAGTCCGTCAGGCGATCGCGGTCGCGCTGGACCGGTCCGGGATCGGCTCCGCCGCGCTGCCCGGTCTCGGCTTCTCGGCGGCACCGCTCGGCAACCGGATCTATCTGCCGGGTCAGGAGGGGTACGCGGACAACGCCGCGGAGTTGGAGTTCACCCGGGACCAGAGCAAGGCCCGCAGGTTGCTCGATGATGCAGGCTGGCGCGGCTCCGAGGAGGGCCGGACCCGGGACGGCCGGCCGCTCGAGGTCCGGCTGGCCCGGATCCAGGGCTTGTCGACCTCGGAGAACGAGGCACGAGCCATCGCCGATCAGCTCGGCGCCCTCGGCGTCCACGTCGTCGTCGAGGATGTGTCGCTCGAAAACTTCGACAACGGCTCGGTCCTCGCGGGTGGCGATTTCGACATGATCGTCGTCGGAATCGAGGGCGGCCGTTATCCCCTCGCGAGGCTGGATGACCGCTTCGGGTCGGGTGCGGAGCAAAACTGGGCCCGCTTCGAGGACGCCGCGATCGATGGGCTGATCCAGCAGATCACCGCTGAGCAGGACACTGCGCAGCAGCGGGCACTCGCCAACCAGCTGGATCAGCAGCTCTGGGAGCACATGCCGACCGTTCCGCTCTATCAACTGCCCGAGAACGTCGCAGCGGGGGTCCGGCTCTCCGGATATGGCGCCCGTGGTCTCAGCACCACGGCGTGGGAGAGCGTGGGTTATTCGAAGGAATGAGCGGCGACCGGGTCAGCCGCGGCGCGGGAACGGTGTGACCGGGTTGATGCGCAACCCGTGGCGCACCCTCCCCCACACGGCGCGCCCCAGACTGGCCGCGCGCGGCACCCGAACCGGCTGCCACGGCAGCCGCACATCCGAGCCGCTGATCACGCCGGCCAGCTGGACCGCGGCGGCCGTGCCGAGTGTGAGCTCCCAGCAGTCGAAGCCACAGGCCACCAGCCGCCGCTCGGACCGGTTCCCCGAGAAGCCCACGAACGGCAGTGCATCGAAGCTTGCTGCTGCCGGCGCCTGCCATTGCGCGAGGACTCGAGCGCCCTCCACATGTCGCGTGACCCAGTCCAGAGCGGGCGCGGAGCGACTGCCCAACCAGGCCCGGTCGCCCGTCACCGCAAGCACGCGGCCGCCGTCGTCGAGGTCGGAGAAGCTGCGGGTGGGCAGCGCGGGTGGGTCCGCGGTGAACTCGACCCAGTTCCACATCGCCGACCGCAGCCTCGGTCGCATCGCAGCACCGTCGAAGACGGGTTCGGGCGTGGTCGAGACGACCCAACCTTCATCAGGGGCTGGGGGCATCCGGGAGACCAACTCACCCCCTGATCCGACGACGGCCCGGGCGAGCGCATCGCGATAGGCGGTGACGTCAACGACCGGCTGAGCAGGCGAGATGAGCTGGGGGCGTGTGCTGAACGGCAGTCCGGTCGTGTCGGTGAATTCCGGATTGAGCCCGGCCGCGCGCATCGCAGCCACCTCATAGCGCAACCAAAAGGCCTCCATGCCGTCGGTGGTGACGGTCGCCAGGTCCGCCCGGTGGACCGGCACACCCATGTCCTGCGCCACGGCCACCACCATGTCCTGGCCGAGCCGGACCTGTTCGCCGTACGCCACCGCCGCCGACTCCCCCGCCCATCGCCAGACATGGTGGTATTGGAGTTCCTGCTGCACGGTCGCCGGCGCCGCCATCAACCCGTTGGGGTCGCCGGGGGCGAACGCGGAGTCCACGACCGTCACCCGGTGGCCCTCCTTCGCGCAGAGCAATGCCAAAGTAAGCCCAGTCAGGCCTGCACCGATCACCGTCACGCGCTCCGCCACGCCGATCGCCTCTCTGTTCGTTGGTCCCGGTCCACCTTAGATCGTCGGACCTGCCGGCTCCGTCGTTCGGACTGATCTCGACAGCCGATGGAAGCACGCTGCCGGTCGTTGCAGCTGAACGTGGTTCGGCGCAACGACAAGGCCCCGCGCGATCGACACACGATCGCACGGGGCCTCGACGGCACAGGCTCAGAGGGCCTTGATGATGTCCTCCACGCGGTCCTTCGCGTCGCCGAACAGCATCTGGGTGTTCTCCTTGAAGAACAGCGGATTCTGCACGCCGGCATAGCCGGCGGCCATCGACCGCTTGAACACGATGACGTTGTCGGCGTGCCACACCTCGAGCACGGGCATGCCCGCGATCGGCGAGTTGGGCTCCTCGAGCGCCGCCGGGTTCACGGTGTCATTGGCCCCGATCACGAGCACGACATCGGTGTCATCGAAGTCGTCGTTGATCTCATCCATCTCGAGCACGATGTCATAGGGCACTCGCGCCTCCGCAAGGAGAACGTTCATGTGCCCCGGCAGACGACCGGCCACGGGATGGATGCCGAAGCGGACATCCACACCTTCGTCGCGGAGTTTCTGGGTGAGCTGGGCGACCGGTCCCTGCGCCTTCGCGACGGCCATGCCATAGCCCGGCGTGATGACGACCCGCTTGGCACCCTTGAGCAGCTCCGCTGCCCCATCGGCCATGATCTCGCGGTGTTCGCCGTAATCCCGTTCGTCCGCGGCGGGACCGGCGCCTTCACCGAAGCCGCCCAGGATCACCGAGATGAAGGAGCGGTTCATGCCCTTGCACATGATGTAGGACAGGATCGCACCCGATGCACCGACGAGAGCGCCGGTCACGATGAGCAGGTTGTTGTTCAACATGAAGCCCGCAGCGGCCGCGGCCCAGCCCGAATAGGAGTTGAGCATCGAGACGACGACCGGCATGTCGCCGCCACCGATGGAGGCGACCATGTGCCAACCGAGCGCGAAGCCGATCACCGCGACGACGATCAGCGGGAGCACGCTGGGCGCGACCACGAACCAGATGATGAAGCCGACCGCCACGAGGAACACCAGGAAGTTCAGCAGGTTCCGTGCCGGCAGCATCATCGGCTTGGACTTCATGCGACCGGAGAGTTTGCCGAACGCGACGACCGAGCCGGTGAACGTATAGGCGCCGATCAGCACACCCAGGGCCACCTCCACCAGGTGGGCGGCATTGTGAGTGTCGGCGGCCAGATAGGAGTTGAAGCCGACCAGGACCGCGGCGATGCCGACGAAGGAGTGCAGGATCGCGATGAGCTGAGGCATGCCGGTCATCTCGACCGTCCGTGCACGCCACACGCCGATCGCAGCACCGATCAGCACCGCAGCGAACAGCAGCACCGCGGTGAGCGGGCGCGCCATCGCATATTCACAGTGCGCGAGCTCTCCCGGCCCGGGAGCCTTGCAGGTGAGCGACTCGGCGACCGTTGCGCCCAGGGCGATAACCATGCCGATCATGCCGGCCAGGTTGCCCAGCTTGGCTGATTCGTGTTTCGACAGCCCCGCGAGGGCGAGAATGAAGAGGACCGCCGCGATGATGTAGGCGGTCTGAACCATCGTGAGCAGCATCCGATCAGCCCTTCGTGAACATGCCGAGCATCCGGCGGGTCACGAGGAAGCCGCCGAACACGTTGATGGACGCGACCAGGATCGCGATGAACGCCATGATCGTGATGGCCAGGTTGTCCGAGCCCACCTGCAGCAGCGCGCCGACCATGATGATCCCCGAGATCGCGTTCGTCTCGGCCATCAGCGGTGTGTGCAGCGAGTGGCTGACGTTCGAGATCACATAGAACCCGACGAAGATGGCGAGGATGAACACGGTCCAGGTCGGGAGCAGCGCGGCTGGCCCGAAGCTGCCGATCAGGGCGAAGAGCACCAGCACCAGGGCACCGGTGAAGATGGTCCGGCGCCGCTTGCGGCTTGCCTCCAGGTTCGGGTCGAACTTCTCGACCTCCGTCGGCGCCGTCGCGGACGCCGCGGCGGGCACCGGCGCAGCCGACACCGACACCGGTGGCGGCGGCCACATCACCTCGCCGTCGCGCACGACGGTGATGGTCCGCTGGACCACGTCCTCCATGTCCAGCGCGACCTGACCGTCCTTGGCCGGGGTCAGGAGCTTCATCAGGTTCACCACGTTCGTGCCGAACAACTGGGACGACTGGGTCGGGAGGCGGCCCGCGAGATCGGTGAAGCCGAGGATGATGACCCCGTTGTCCGTGACGATCTTCTCGTTCTTGACGGTGAGCTCACAGTTGCCGCCGTTGGCCGCAGCCATGTCGACGATGACCGAGCCCGGCTTCATTTCGGCCACCATGGCAGCGGTGATCAGCGTCGGCGCGGGACGGCCCGGGATCAGTGCGGTGGTGATGACGATGTCTGCGGCGGCGGACTCGCGCGCGTACAACTCCTTCGCCCGCACCTCCTGATCCGCGGACATCTCCTTGGCATAGCCGTCGGTGGAGATCTCGGCGGTGTCGTCGATGTGGACAAAGTCGCCGCCCATCGACTGGACCTGCTCGGCCACCTCGGGCCGCACGTCGGTCGCCCGAACGATCGCGCCCAGCGACACAGCCGTGCCGATCGCGGCGAGACCGGCCACGCCCGCACCGATCACGAACACGCTGGCCGGGGGCACCTTGCCCGCCGCGGTCACCTGGCCGTTGAGCAGCGAACCATAGGCGTGAGCCGCCTCGACCACCGCCCGATAACCCGCCACGTTCGCCTGAGACGACAGGACGTCCAGCGACTGAGCTCGGGAGATGCGTGGCACGGCGTCCAGCGCGAGGCCGGTGACGCCGTGCTGGGCGAGCTGTTCGATCAACGGCTCGTTCCGCGCGGGGGCCATGATCGAGATGATCCTCTGGCCCCGTTGCATGCGGTGGAACTCCTCCCCCATCGGCTCATAGACCTTGAGGATGATGTCGGACTTCCACACCTCCTCCACGGACTCGACGAAGGCTCCCGCAGCCGCATAGGCGGCGTCCGGGAAGTGGGCACGCTCGCCCGCTCCGTGTTCGATCACGACCTCATAGCCCAGACCGATCAGCTGCGTGACGGTTTTGGGGGTCGCGGCCACCATCGTCTCGCCCTGACGGATCTCTCGAGGCACACCGATGCGCATCGTTCCTCCTCACGGCGCCGCGAGCGCCGAATGAATTGTCACGAGCACCCTACGGCAGGGATTCGCTGTCCACTCTTGAATCCGCTGGGACGGACAGGGACAATTTGGGCTCAGTCGGCTGCTCTTCGAGGCTTCGGCTCGTCCGCCTCGGGCAGGTCGGTGTCGACAAGCGCGCGGGCCGGGGCCCGATCGGGTCGCCGGATCAACCGATAGACCACGCCGACGAAATAGACCGCGACGCCGAGACCGAGCGCCTGCCACGGCAGCGTGACGACCAGCGCGCAGCAGGCGAAGGCGCCGAGGATCTGCAGAAAGCGCGGGTAGCGGCGATCCGCCCGCTGCTGCGTGAATGCCGCCAGATTCGCGATCAGGTAATAGACCAGCACGCCGAAACTCGAGAAGCCGATCACCACCCGCACGTCCGTCAGGAGCACCAACCCGCACACGACCGCAGCCAGCACCAGTTCCGCGTTGCGTGGAACGCCGTAAGTCCGATCGACACGGGACAGCCACCGCGGCAGATCGTTGTTCCGAGCCATGGCCAAGGTGGTCCGGCCGACGCCCGTCATCAGGTTGAGCATGGCTCCGACCGTGGCGAGCGCAGCTGCCGCGGCGACGATCGGAGTCAGCCACTCCCAGGGTGAGTACGCCGCAGCGGACGCCAGCGGCGCCTCCGTCACCGCGAGGATCTCGGGCGGGAACCGCCAGAGCAGCACGGCACCGACGGCTGCGTACACCCCTGCCGTCAGGAGCAATGCCCACAGGATGGCCAGGGGGATGACCCGCTTCGGGTTCTTGACCTCCTCGCCCATGGTGGCGATGCGTGCGTACCCTGCGAAGGCGAAGAACAACAGACCCGCAGACTGCAGCAGGCCATAGATCCCACCCTGGACAGGGATCGCAGGCTGATCAGGAGCGAAGTCCCGGGGCCCGCCGAGCAGGTTCGCGACCACCCCTGCGGCCAGCACCACGAGCACGACCGACACGATGATCCGGGTGAGCCGTGCTGTCCGGGTCACGCCGAGGAGATTCACTCCGGTCAGCAGCAAGACGATCACGACGGCGATCCAAGGGGCGAGCGGCCCGAAGACGTACGCACCGAACGTCAGCGCCATAGCGGCGATGGCGGCGGTCTTGCCGACGACGAACCCCCACCCGGCGATGAATCCCGGCCACGCGCCGAGGCGCTCGCGGCCATAGACGTAGGTACCGCCGGACGTCGGATACTGCGCCGCCAACTGGGCCGACGACGTCGCATTGCAGAAGGCCACGACGAGCGCGATGGCGAGGCCGACGAGCAGCAGCGGTCCGGCGGCCTGCGCAGCCGGGGCCCACACGGCGAACACGCCCGCGCCGATCATCGACCCGAGCCCGATGAAGACGGCGTCGAGCAGACCGAGTCGGCGGGCGAGAACGGGCGCTGGGGCGGTCATGTCGCTCACGCTAGGCCCCGCAGGTGAACGCCTGCGGTCCGATGAGCAATCTTCCCTTACCTCTTGACAGGAACCAGACGCTGCCGCAAGATCCCAATACCTGAATCGCCTGTCAGGTCCCATCCCGAAAGGCATCAACTCATGAGGACGAAGAAGTCACTCCTGGCCGGCATGGCGCTGGCCGTCACCATGGCCCTGGCGGCGTGCGCACCCGGCACCCCCGCGGCCCCGAGCGGCGGATCCGGCAGCGGCGACGCCGGCGGCTCCACCGAGCCGATCAAGGTCGGCATCATCTATTCCGAGACCGGTCCGCTCGGGGAATACGGCAAGACTTACCGGCGCGGCCTGGAAGCCGGGTTGAAGTACGCCACGGACGGCACCAGCGAGGTCAACGGCCGCCCGCTGCAGGTGACCTTCCTCGACGACGGCGGCGACGCCGACAAGGCGGTCACTCACGCGAAGGACCAGATCGGTCAGGGCGCCAAGATCATCGGTGGCACGGTCGTGTCGGGCATTGCCCTCAAGCTCGCCGAGCAGGCCGAACAGAACAAGGTGCTCTACATCTCCGGGCCGGCTGCGACCGACGCGATCCAGGGCGTGAACGACTACACGTTCCGCTCCGGCCGCCAGTCCCTCCAGGACGTCGCGACCGCCGGCACGTTCACCGAGCCGGACGGCAAGATCGTCGTGTTCGCGCAGGACACCGCGTTCGGCCAGGGCAACGTGCAGGCCGTCGAGGCAGTGCTCGGGGCGCAGGGCGCGGAGGTCCAGCCGATCCTGGTCCCGGAGGATGCGACGGAGTTCACCCCGTTCGCCCGTCAGATCATCGATGCCAACGCCGACATGGTGTTCGTGGCCTGGGCCGGCGCCACTTCGGGCGCGATGTGGCAGGGGCTGAGCCAGCAGGGCGTCCTCGACCAGACGACGGTCGTGACCGGTCTCGGTGACCGCTCGACGTTCGGCGCCTATGGCGCTGCTTCGGACAAGATCGACTTCCTCAACCACTATTTCCCGGGCTGCTGCGACAATCCGGTGAACAAGGCCATGGTCGACGAGATCGAGGCAGCCGGCGGCACGCCGGACCTGTTCTCCCCGGACGGATTCGTCGCAGGGCAAATGATCGTCCATGCCGCCGAGCAGGGGGACGACGCGGACGCCATGGTGTCTGCGCTCGAGGGCTGGAGTTTCGAGGGCCCCAAGGGCAGCTACACGATCCGTGAGTCCGACCACGCGCTGCTGCAGCCGATGTTCCAGGCCAAGCTCGTCCAGGACGGCGACTCGTGGAAGCCGGAACTGGTCGAGACGGTCTCGGCCGAGGACGCCGCCCCGCCGGAGAAGAAGCAGTGACCGACGCACCGTCGACCGTTGGGAGCGGGGGCGCGTCCGAGTCTGACTCGGCACGCGCCTCCGCGCCCGGCGCGGCCCTCGAGGTTCGCGACCTGTCCTGGCAGGTGGGCGGCGCCAAGATCGTCCGCGGTGTCACCTTCGCGGTGGCGCCCGGCGAGTTCGTCGGGGTGATCGGCCCCAACGGCGCCGGCAAGACCTCGTTGTTCAACCTGATCTCGGGCATCAACCCGATCAGCGGCGGCACGGTCCTGCTGGGCGGTCGTGACATCACCCGGGACTCCATCGCTGCCCGGGCCCGGGCCGGTGTGGGGCGCACCTTCCAGACATCCAGTCTGTTCCCACGGTTGTCGGTGCTGGAGAACGTTCGCATCGCTGCCCAGCAGAAGCTGGGCGGCAACTTGTCTGTCATTCGTTTCCCGCGGGCGGGGGACGCGGCGACCGAACTGGCAGAACAACACCTGGCGACGGTCCGGCTCGACAAGCGCCGGACCGCCGCCGGGGACCTTTCCCACGGCGACAAACGCAAACTGGAGATCGCCATGCTTCTCGCGGCCGATCCGCAGGTCATTCTGCTCGACGAGCCGATGGCGGGAGTGAACTCCTCCGACGTTCCCGGCCTCAGCGATGTGATCCGCACCCTGCACCGGTCGGGCCGCACTGTCCTGATGGTCGAGCACCACATCGACGTGGTGCTGGGCCTCGCGGACCGCGTTGCCGTCATGCACCACGGCGAGCTGCTCGCCATCGACACACCGGAGCGGATCATGGCCGACGAGACGGTCCAGAACGCCTATCTCGGAGGGGTGGCATGAGCGAACCCATTCTCCGGGTATCGAATCTCGCCGCCCACATCGCCGGCCAGCAGGTGGTGGAGCAGGTCGATTTCGAGGTGCCCGCCCAGGGCGTCACCGCTGTCCTCGGACGCAACGGCGTGGGCAAGACGTCGACGCTCAAAGCCATCCTCGGCCTCATCGACCGCACCGGCGAGGTCGTCTTCGAGGGCGACCGCATCGACCACGAGGCCACCCACCGGATCGTCCAGCGGGGCGTCGGTTATGTCCCGGAAGACCGCGAGGTCTTCGGGGGCCTGACCGTGGCGGAGAATCTGAAGCTGGCGATCCGCACGAGCGATCCTCGGCGCGACCTCGTCGACTCCCTGTTCCCCGAGCTCGTCAAACGCGCCCAGCAGCGCGCGGGCACCCTGTCCGGTGGACAGCAACAGATGGTCTCCGTCGCTCGTGCCCTCATCAACCCGAACAAAATCCTCCTCGTCGACGAACCGACGAAGGGGCTGGCCCCCAAGATCGTCAACGAAGTCGCCGACGCACTCGCCGAGGCAGCGCGCACCACCCCTGTCCTGCTCGTCGAACAGAATCTCACCGTCGTCGAGAAGCTCGCCGAACGTGTCGTGGTCATCGATTCCGGCCGTGTCGTCCACGCGGGTCCCGCCGCCGACCTGTTCGCCGATCCCGACCAGATCCAGCGCCTCCTCGGTGTCCACACGGAGGACAAGCCCGAGGAGATCTCGTGAGCACCATCGTCCTGCTTCTCGTCACCGGGCTCGGCCTGGGCGCACTGTATTTCCTGGTGTCCTCCGGCCTCTCCCTGATCTATGGCCTCATGGGTGTCCTCAACTTCGCCCACGGGTCCTTCCTGACCCTCGCGGGGTTCACCGGCTGGGCCGTGGCCCGCCGACTCGGCCCGGACTCGTGGGGCTCGTTCGGGCTGGCGGTCCTCGCGGGCGCCATCGTGGGCGCTCTGTTCGCCGCGGCCACCGAACTGGTCCTGATCCGCCCCCTCTACAAACGCCACATCGAGCAGGTCCTCGTCACCGTCGGCCTGGCTCTGGCCAGCGTCGCCCTGTTCGAGGGGATCTGGGGTCCAGACCCGATCTTCATCTCCGGCCCGTCCTGGGTCCGCCGCACCACCCAGGTGCTGGGCGCCTTTGTCCCGAACGTCATGTTCCTGTGCATCGCGGTGGCAGTAGTGGTCCTGCTGGCGATCGTTGTGTTCCTCAACAAGACGCGCTTCGGCCTGATCATCCGTGCCGGTGTGGAGAACCGCTCGATGGTCACGGCGCTCGGCATCGATGTCCGCAAGGCCTTCACGCTCGTGTTCTCCCTCGGCGGCGCCGCGGCGGGCATCGGCGGCGTGCTGGCGAGCCAATACTTCGGCTACGTCTCCCCCGCCCTCGGCGGCACACTGTTGATCTTCGCGTTCATCGTCACCGTCATCGGCGGGCTGGGCTCACTGACGGGTGCTGCGATTGCGTCCGCCGTAGTGGCGGTCCTGCAGCAGTTCGCGAACTACTACCTCGGCGTGGGCGATGTGATCGTCGTCCTGCTCCTTGCCGCCGTTCTTCTCGTGCGGCCCAAGGGTCTTCTCGGAAAGCAGGCAGCATGAGCACCGCCACCGCCCCGACCTCCACCGTGGCGACCGACCGCAGCCGCCGGGTTCGCCTGTTGCCCAGCCTGGCCGGCGTGGTTGCGGTCATCGTCCTCGCGGTGCTCCCTCTCCTCGCGATCCCCGGGCTCGGGATCCTGCCCGGCCCCACCTATTCGCCGGGGTCCCTGCACCTGCTCGCGATCTGTTGGCTGATCGCCGCGCTCGCGCTGTCCTATCACCTGCTGTTCGGAATCGCCGGCCTGCTGAGCTTCGGCCATGCGCTGTATTTCGGTGTCGGCGTCTATGGCCTCGGCATCGTCCTCGCCAACACCGACCTGCCATTGCTGCCCGCAGCCGTCCTGGTGCTGGTCGGCGGCATTCTGATCGCCCACGTCATCGGCGCGATCAGCCTCCGGGTGACCGGCATCTCGTTCGCGATGGTGACGCTCGCCTTCGCCCAGGCCGGCAACGTGCTCGTGCGCCGGAATCCGGGACGCATGACCGGTGGCGAGGAGGGTCTCGCGCTCAACACAGCTGGCGTACCCGACCTGTTCATCGGAGTCATCAACACCCGCAACCTCTATTGGCTCGCCCTCGCGGTGCTCGTGTTCGTGTTCGTCGTGGTCGGCTGGATCGAGCGTTCGCGGGTCGGGCACACGGTGGCTGCGACCCGCGAGAACGAGATGCGCGTCCGTGTCCTCGGCGGCAGTCCCTATGTGGTGAAGCTCGTCACCTTCGTCATCGCCGCCACCCTCGCCACCATCGTCGGCATGATCTATCTGTTGTTGCAGTCCGGCGCCCAACCACGGGCCACATCAGCGGATTTCACGCTCACGCTGCTCGTCATGGTGGTGCTCGGCGGCGTCGGCAGCCGCGTCGGAGCGGTGATCGGTGGCATCCTCTATACCCTTCTCGACCAGCGCCTCGGCGCTTTCGCCTCCTCACCCGCGATCAGGGATCTCCCGCCGATCCTGCACATCCCGCTCAGTGAGCCGCTGTTCATCCTCGGAACGCTGTTCATTCTGGTTGTGTTGTTCCTGCCGGGCGGGCTCTCCGGAGCGCTGAACCGGCTCAACCCGCGTCGATCGGGCCGGGCCGACGCGCGGGAGACGCTCGAGGAGGTTCTGTGATGTCGTCGAAGCCGGGTGCACACACGCTGTTCCGTTGGGTCTCCGATCGTGCGCGGATGGCGCCCGACTCGATCGCGATCGAGGATCGGGGCGTTCGGACGACCTACGGCGAGCTGTACGCCAAGTCGCGCGCCCTGTCCGATGCCTTCGCGGCAGCCGGCTATGGCCGTGGTCACCGGATCGCGACGCTCAGCGGCAACAGCGCTGACCAGGTCATCCTGTTCTTCGCCTGCGCCGATCGGGGCATGGCGCTCGTCCCCTTGATGTGGCGGCTCACCCCGTTCGAACTGGCGGATCAGCTCGAACGATCCGCCCCCCAACTGGTCGTGGTCGAGGATGAGTACGCAGACCTGGGCGCCGAGGCGCTCGCGCGCTTATCCGGCGGTTCCGATGCCGCGGTGCCCCCGCAGATCTCCTTCGCCCAGCTCACCAGCCCGCCCACCCGTTCGACGGGCGCGACCGCGCTGGACGGTCCGGCTCAGGATGAGGACCCGATCCTCGTGATCTTCACCTCGGGCAGTTCCGGCAAGCCAAAAGCAGCACCGCTGACCCAGGCCAACTGCTTCTGGAACAACTTGTCGTTCTCCCGGACGATCCCGATGAGCGACAACGACGTGCTGCTCGCGTTTCTTCCGCAGTTCCATTCGGGCGGCTGGAACATCCAGACGCTGCTGGCGTTCTGGGTGGGCGCGACGGTCGTTCTGGAGCGGGCGTTCGACGCCGGACGTGTCCTGTCGCTCATCGAGTCCCGCGGCATTACGACCTTCATCGGCGTGCCGGCCACCTATCAGATGCTGGCCGAGCATCCGACCTTCGCCGACACCGACCTGTCGAGCCTGGGCACCATCGTCGTGGGCGGTGGGACGCTGCCCGTGCCGCAACTGCAGATCTTTCACGACCGTGGCATCCAGCTCTGTCAGGGCTATGGGCTCACCGAGGCGTCACCGAACGTCTTGTGTCTGCCGGCACGGGACGCCATGGCGAAGCACGGTTCGTCGGGCAAGCCCTATCCCTATGTCGACTGCGCTGTTGCCGACCCCGTGACGCACGAAATCCTCGACGGCGAAGCCACCGGGGAACTGTTGGTGGCGGGCCCCGGGGTGTTCCCCGGCTATCTCGACGACCCGGAGGCAACCGCGGCGACCATGCACGGCGAGTGGTTGCTCACCGGCGACATGGTCCACAGGGATGCGGACGGCTTCTATTTCGTCGTCGATCGCATCAAGGACATGTTCAAGTCCGGCGGGGAAAATGTCTCACCCACCGAGGTCGAGGACGTCCTGCGGCTCCATCAGGACGTGCTCCACGTGGCCGTGGTGGGCATCCGGGATGACCGGTGGGGCGAGGTCGGGAAGGCCTTCGTGGTCCTCCGGGACGGCGGCACGGCGGACGAGTCACTCCTGCGCGCGCATTGCGTCGAGCGATTGGCCAAGTTCAAGGTGCCGAAGGCGATCGAGTTCGTGGCGGAACTGCCGTTCAACGCGCTCAACAAAGTCCGCCGCTTCACGCTCCGCGACGAGGAAACCGCGAAACAGGAGTCGGGCGGGGACGACGGATGAGCCTCACTCCCCGGACAGCCCGCGGGACGGCGACCAAGGAACGGCTCCTGGCCGCAGCGGAACAGGTGTTCGCCTCGCTCGGCTATCACGATGCGTCGATCGTCAAGATCACCGAATCCGCCGGCGTTGCCATGGGCACGTTCTATTTGTACTTCGAGAGCAAACTTCAGATCTTCGAGGAACTGGTCGAGGACCTCAACCGGCGCGTGCGCCGGGCCATGAGTGAGGCCAGCAGCCAGGCCCCGAACCGGTTGGCGGCCGAGCGGGCAGGATTCCGGGCGTTCTTCGAGTTCACGGCTCGACACCCGGGCCTCTATCGGGTGATCCGGCAAGCGGAGTTCGTCTCCCCCAAGGCGATGAAAATGCACTACGAACGGATCATTCGGCCCTATGCCGAGGGCCTTCGTCGCGCCGCCGAGCGAGGGGAGATCGGGGATGTCGATCCCGACGTGGCGGCTTGGGCATTAATGGGGATGGGCGAATTGATCGGCCTCCGCTGGCTACTGTGGGACTCGGTCGAAGACGATTCGGTGCGGATGCCCGACGACGTCTTCGAACACACCATCAACCTCGTCGAGCGGGCCCTGAGGCCCACGGCACCGAAGGAGCACACCCCATGACATCCGAGAACACTTCGGAGCACCAGACGCTGGCCGGCCGTCGCGCAATCGTGACCGGCGGTGGCAGCGGCATCGGTGAAGGCATCGCCCGCTCACTCGCCGCGCACGGGGCGGACGTGACGGTCGCCGATCTGAACACGGAGAATGCGGAGCGCGTCGCGGGCGAAATCGCGGGACGCACCTGGATCGTCGACCTGGGCCGCACCACCGAACTCGACGACCTCACGCTCGAGACCGACATCCTCGTCAACTGCGCGGGCATCCAGGTGGTGTCCCCGGTGGAGGAGTTCGACCCCGACCGATTCCGGTTGATTCACCGCATCATGCTCGAGGCTCCCTTCCTGTTGATCCGCGCCGCGCTCCCGCACATGTATGCCCAGGGCTGGGGTCGCATCGTCAACATTTCCTCGGTCCACGGGCTGGTGGCTTCGCCGTTCAAGTCGGCGTATGTCTCGGCCAAGCACGGGCTCGAAGGCCTGTCCAAGGTCGTCGCGCTCGAGGGCGCGACGAAGGGGGTGACGAGCGTGTGCATCAATCCCGGCTATGCCTGGACGCCGCTCGTCGAGCAACAGCTCGCGGATCAGGCGAAGGTGCACAACATGCCCCTTGACGAGGTCAAGGAGAAGGTCATCCTGGCCCGTCAGCCGATCAAGGATTTCGTGGCCGCAAAGGATCTGGGCGAAATGGTTGCCTTCGTGTGCGGCCCGCACAGCGCCATGATTTCCGGCACCAACTTCATCGCTGACGGCGCGTGGACCGCGAACTGATGTCCGGCGAAGACCTGCTGCGCCCTCCCGCAGCCGCTGATCGCTATCACACCCTGGCCGTGGAGGTGTCGGACGGGACGCTGCACTGCGGCGTCTGGGAGCCGCGGGGCAATTCCACGCCCGAGGGAACAGTGCTGGTGATCCACGGCATCACAGCCACCCATCTGTCATGGCAATGGCTGGCCCAGGCGCTCCCCGCGTGGCGGGTCATCGCACCCGATCTCCGCGGTCGTGGCCGCAGCGCGGCGATCCCCGGTCCCTTCGGTCTGGCAGCCCATGCCGCCGATCTCGCCGCTGTGCTCGACCGTGCGGGCGTCACGCAGCCCATTCCCGTCATCGGGCACTCAATGGGTGGCTTCATCGCTCTCGTGCTTGCGGATCTGCGTCCCGAACTGGTGGACCAACTCCTCCTGGTCGACGGCGGCATTCCGGTCGAGCTGCCGGCGGGAGTGGCGCCCGAGGATGCGTTGGAGGCGGTGCTCGGGCCAACGGCCCAGCGGTTGAGCATGGAGTTCCCGTCTGCTGAGGCAGTGGACGCGTACTGGCAGAACCATCCCGGTCTCGGCGCACAATGGGGGCCCGAGATGGCGGCCTACGCCACGTACGACACCGTCGGAGAACCGCCACACCTGCGCTCCACAACGCCGTTCACAGCGATGGCCGAGGACTCGAAGGACATCCAACTCGGCGAGGCCCTCCCCCACGCGCTGGCCGACCTGCGGCATCCCGCGCTGTTTCTGCGTGCCGAGCGTGGGCTGCAGAACCAGCCCGCAGGGATGTTCTCCGAGGAGTGGGCGGCCCGTTGGGCGGAGCAGCTGCCGCACCTCAGCGTGCGCGATGTGCCCGACACCAACCACTTCACGATCATCATGTCGCATCGAGGCAGCGCGGCAATCGCCCGGGCCATGGGTGGGAGTACGCCTCCGGCGGTTGGCTAGAATCGCGCTGACTAGGAGAAAGGCTTGACGTGGCCATCGAAACCGAGCGCAAATTCACCATCGGGCCCAAGGTCACCGTGCCGGATCTCACGGGCGTCGTCACGCTTGGGGACTCCCGGCTGCACAATCTGCGCGCCGTCTATTTCGACACACCCGATTTCCTGCTGGCTCGCAATCGTCGCACCCTGCGACGCCGCACAGGGGGCGGGGACGCAGGCTGGCATCTCAAGCTTCCGGCTTCCGGGGCCGACCCGCATTCCCGCGAGGAGGTGCACCTTCCGCTGACCGATGGTCCGGGCGCGTCGAACGTTCCCCACGAGCTGCGGGCCCGGGTGGCCGAGATCATCGAATACTCTCCGCTGGTGCCGGTTGTGGAGTTGATCACCACCCGTCAGGAAACTGAACTCCACGATCTGGAGGGCGGATTGGTGGCGCTTCTCTGCGATGACACGGTGACAGCGACTCGCAACGGCAAGGTGCGCACGTGGCGCGAGCTTGAGATCGAGCTCGCCGGCAGCGGCACGCCCGCCACGCTCGATGTGCTGACCGAAACGCTGGGTCAGGCCGGCGTCGATCCGTCCGAGTCCGTCTCCAAGCTGGTGCATGCTCTGGGCAAGGCTCTGGCCAAGGCGGAGGAGGCGACCCGCCCGAGCCGGAAGGCGAGCGCTGCGGCGGTCATCGGCGCCTACATGTCGGAGCAGATCGGCGTCATCCAGGGCCGCGAGGCGGAAGTGCGTGTCGATGCCCCCGACTCCGTCCACAAGATGCGGGTCGGCGTCCGACGTCTTCGGTCGGCGCTCCGCACGTTCAGGCCATTCCTCGACCGGGACCGGGTGCAGTCCCTCCGTGCTGAACTCAAGTGGCTCGGTGAGATGCTCGGTGGCCCTCGCGACGCCGAGGTGCTGGCCGCTCACCTGATTCCCGCGGTCGACGGCTTGCCGGAGGACGCGCTCATCGGGCCGGTGCGCGAGCGAGTCACCGCCGAGTTGGATGTGCGCCACTCCACCGCCCACGCCGCCCTGGTCCAGGCTCTCGATTCCGACCGGTTCCGGGAGCTCATGGATGCGCTGGTGGACTGGGTGGTCGCTCCCCCGTTCAATGAGTACGCCGCAGCCCGCGCCAAGGGCTTGCTGCCCGAGCGCCTGGAGCAGGTCGGGCGGCGCACGGTCAAGGAGTGGAAGCAGGCCGAGAAGCTCCAGGGTCATGATCAACTCGTCGGCTGGCATGAAACCCGGAAGCGAGCCAAGGCTGCCCGTTATGCGTGGGAGGCAGCGGTGCCGGCGCTGGGAGACACTGCCGTCGCCGCGGCAGAAGCCTGGGAGCAGGTGACCGAATCCCTGGGCACGGTCCAGGACGCGGTTGTCGCACGGGAGGCGCTCAAGGAGTTGGCCGAGATCGCTGCTTCACACGGCGAAGCGACCTTCAGCTACGGGGTGCTCTATCAACGCGAGATCGAGCGGACAGATGATTTCCATGCCCAAGCCGCCGACGCCATCGCGACCGCGCGCGATCTGTCGGGCAGCGCCTGACCAGTTCGATGGGCGAAAGTGCCCTGGAATTGGGAAAGGGTCTGGAACCGTGTGGTTTCAGACCCTTTTCCTGCCCCCCCTTTTGGGGGGTGTGTTG
>NZ_JBNZCI010000002.1:0-531627 GCF_050880385.1 Ammonicoccus luteus | reverse complement strand
TCCCGGTCGTACTTCTTACGCTTCTCTGGCATCTCATTCCCTATTGTCGATGCCTCCACGCTTCTGGGGAAACCTCAGTTGGGTGCAGCGCGCGCCGAGCGAGTGCTGGCTCCGCTCGTGGCCACGGGTCGGATGGCATTGACGGCGTACGCGCTGCAGTTCGTTCTCCTGCGGGTGATCACCGACGTGTTCCTCGACGGCGGGCGGGACGATCACTGGTGGGTGCTCGGGGTGCTCACGGTCACCGTCGTCGGGTTCTGCTGGGTATGGGAGCGCCTGGGCTGGCCGCGACCAGCGGAGCCGCTGCTCAGACAGGCCCAGCGCCTAGTCACAGAACAACTGAAACCGCGCTGAGACTCAACGGGCGTACCCCGGCAGCGCACGGAACCAGTCCACCGTCGCTTGCAGACCGTCGGTGAGAGGCACCGCTTCGATCTCCGGAAAGTGCGCGAGCAGGCGCGAGTTGTCGGCTTGGGAGTCTCGGACATCGCCGGCGCGAGGTTCGGTGTGCTCAACCTCTGGCCGGAAGCCCAGCGTGTCCGACAGGTGGTCGATGAGCTTGTTCAGCGACGTACGGCTCCCGAACGCGAGGTTCACCGCCTCGAGGTCGGTGACCTGGCGGACGACGGCGTCGGTGATGACGCGCGTGAGCGTGCCGATGTACGTGAAGTCCCGCGTCTGTTCCCCGTCGCCGTGGACAGAGAGGGGTACGCCGCGAAGCGCTGCATCGATGAACGCGGGGACGACGGCGGCGTACACATGCCCCGCCGGCTGCAGCGGGCCGTAGACGTTGAAGAATCGGAACGCCAGCACCGGGAGGTCGTAGGTGTGGCCGTAGGCGATCGCGTACGACTCCGTCGCCTGCTTGCTCACCGCATAGGGGGAGATGGGGGCGGTCCGCATGGCTTCGCGCTTCGGGAGCTCGCGGTTCGCGCCGTAGACCGACGACGATGACGCGACGATGGTGTGGATATTGCCGGCGCGGCGGGCGGCCTGGAGGACCTCAAGGGTGCCGGTGGCGTTGGCGTGGTGGGACGCGAGCGGGTCCTTGACCGAACGGGGAACAGAGGCCCGGGCCGCGAGGTGGACGACTGCGGACGCGCCGTCGAAGGCTGCGTCGAGCGCGTCGGGGTTGAGGATCGTGTCTTCGATCAGTTCGATCTCGGTCCCGTCGAGGTTGTCGCGGAAGCCGGTCGAGAGGTTGTCCAGCGCGATTACGGAGTCGATGGTGGGCTGCTCCAGCAGCGCGCGGCCCAAGTTCGAGCCGATGAACCCGGCACCCCCGGTAACAACCACCTTCACGATGTCCCCTTTGGTCGATCACAGCGGGCGGGTACGCTCGCACGCACAGCATGCTGCCCTGACCCCTCCGTCGCATGCGTTTGTCTCAATCTGTGCGGGGAGTTGCGCGCGCGCGGCTGTCCGCTGGTATGTTCCTCCTGACTAAGGACGCTTGAGACTTGGGGGATCCGGAACCATGACTGAAGAGACTAAGGGCGGCATCTCACGCCGTACGCTGGCCAAGGGCATGGCATGGTCCATCCCGGCCGTCGCCGTTGCCTCCACTGTGCCGGCGTATGCCGCATCCCCCCCGCCTCCGCCGATCGATCCATCGGCTGGATCCGGTCCCTTCTGTCAGCACAGCAACGTGAACCGGTACCACGGCGAGTTCTGCTTCAATAACACGACAGCCGCACCCATCACGGTCACGCTGACTAGCTGGGTTGTTCCCGGTGGTCATACACTTAGTGCCTTTTTCAGCGAGTCGGGCGTGCTGAACAGCTCGCGCTCTATGCCGCCTGGCGAGACTTGCTGGTTCGTCGACAGTTCAGCATCCCCGGACAATGCGAATGGGCTGTCAACTCTCTTCTTCTCTTACGAGTTCGAAGGGGATACTATCGACGACAGCATCGAAGCTACGGCTAGCGGCGTGAACTGCAACTCGACTCCTCCGGCACCTACAGGTGCGCCGCCGCATACCCCAGGAGGCCCGTAGTCCCGTAGTCGTCAGTCTGGACGCAAACTGTTCCGTGCGTTGAAACCCCTTGACGCGAAGCGAGACCCGCGCTCCCTTTTGACGAGGTCCGATCACGAAAGTCGGGCGGTTGCCTTTCCCGGCAACCGCCCGACTTGTCGTTGGCACCTGATCTCTTGCACGCGGTCAACCGTATGATTCCCAGATCGCCCGCTGATCTAGATCTGCAGCAAGCACTTGAGGGCAGGATGCCACCGTGACGAAGGGCCGTTTGGTCTGGCCAGATGCGGCGCGCGGGGTGGCTGTGCAGTCGATGTTTGTCGCGCACGTCGCCCCGGGTGGCGGGGTTATTCTGCTGTCGGAGTTCCTGACTGCACCCCTCTTCGCTCTCTTGGTCGTGGTGTCGCTCACCCTCAGTTGGCGCAATCGCCGAATGGCGGCTCTCACCTGGTATGTCGTCCAAGCGGCGCGTGGCGGCGTACTCATCATCCTGGGGATGCTGCTCCAAATGGTGTATTGGCAGATCGCGGTCGTCCTGCAGGCGCTCGGTGTGTTGACGATCGTCGCGGCAGCGATCGTGCCGGTCCTCGCCGGTCGGCCGGTGCTCTGTCTGCTGGGTGCGTTGGGCATTGCGATCTTCACGCCGCTGGTGATCGATTTCGGGCGCGGGCTGGCGGTGCAGGGAGCCTTCGCCAGGTGGTGGGTAGACATTCTTGCCACCGGCCGGGCGTATCGGGTGTTCACGTTCTTGGGGTACGGGTTGTTGGGGATCGCGCTCTTGGCGTTGATCCGCCGGCTAGATTCCGCCCGCAGGGCAGTGGTGGCTGCGAGCGCAGCCACTGTCCTGGCCGCGGGGATCCTGATCGTGGACCAGCTCACGACGGCGGAGCTGCGTACCTATGCCGGCACCACCCGCGAAACCTTGTTCTCCATGGCTCTCGCGGCGGCCGCGGTCCTCTGGTGCGTCGCGGCCGAGCGGGCGCTGGGAGCAGCTCGCGCTGAGCGAACATTGGCTCCCATCGTGGCTACCGGACGGATGGCGCTGACCGCATACGCCCTGCAGATCGTCCTCCTGCGTGTGATCACCGACGTGTTCCTCGGCGGTGGTCGAGACGATCACTGGTGGGTGCTCGGAGTGCTCACCGTTAGCGTGGTCGGATTCTGCTGGATATGGGAGCGACTCGGTTGGCCGCGACCCTTGGAGTCCCTGCTCAGACTGCCCCAGCGGCTGGTGACTCGAGGGTCGAGGACACCAGCGTCGGCAACGCTGTCGGGGCCGACCAGCGGGAAGTCTTGAAGCCGCGCTGTTGTCGACGATCAGAGACCTTGGCTGAGATCGACCCCGTAATGCCGCTGCACGTGGTCGACGACGAGCGACGTGTTCCTCGGCGGTGGTCGAGACGATCACTGGTGGGTGCTCGGAGTGCTCACCGTTAGTTAGCGCGAGCGCGGCGACTGTCCTCGCTGCCGGAATCCTGATCGGTGATCAGCTCACGACGGCGGAGTTGCGTACGTATGCGGGCACGACGCGCGAGACCCTGTTCTCGATGGCTCTCGCGGTGGCCGCGGTCTTGTGGTGCGTTGCGGCCGAGCGGGTGTTGGGGGCAGCCCGCGCCGAGCGAGCGCTGGCTCCGCTCCTGGCCACCGGACGGATGGCATTGACCGCGTACGCCCTGCAGTTCGTCCTGCTGCGCGTGATCACCGACGTGTTCCTCGATGGTGGTCGAGACGATCACTGGTGGGTCCTGGGCGTGCTCACCGTCCTTGTGGTCGGGTTCTGTTGGACGTGGGAGCGACTCGGCTGGCCCCGACCGGTGGAGTCCCTGCTCAGGCTGCCCCAGCGGCTGGTGACCTGACGCTCCAGGACCGGCATTGAGGCGTACCGTGAACGTTGGGCCGGCCCCTGGTGGCCGGGGGCGTCGGAATGGCGGGGCCTCAGCGAGCGTACGTCGAAAGCGTGCGGAACCAGTCCACCGTCGCCTGCAAACCGTCGGTGAGGGGTACGGCCTCGATGTCCGGGAAGTGCGCGAGCAGGCGCGAGTTGTCGGCCTGGGAGTCCCGGACGTCGCCGGCTCGCGGGTCGGTGTGGTCGACGTCTGGACGGAATCCGAGGGTGTCGGCGAGGCGGTCGATCAGCTTGTTCAGGGACGTCCGGCTCCCGAACGCGAGGTTCACCGGTTCGAGGTCAGTGACCTGGCGGACGACGGCGTCGGTGATGACGCGGGTGAGGGTGCCGATGTAGGTGAAGTCCCGCGTCTGCTCCCCGTCGCCATGGACAGGCAGGGGTACCCCGCGTAGGGCGGCGTCGATGAACGCGGGGACGACGGCGGCGTACACATGCCCTGCCGGCTGCAGCGGGCCGTAGACATTGAAGAACCGGAATGCCAGCACCGGGAGGTCGTAGGTGTGACCGTATGCGATCGCGTACGACTCCGTCGCCTGCTTGCTCACTGCATAGGGCGAGATGGGAGCGGTCCGCATCGCCTCGCGCTTGGGGAGTTCGCGGTTCGCGCCGTACACGGACGATGAGGACGCGACGATCGTGTGGATGTTGCCGGCGCGGCGGGCGGCTTGAAGAACCTCAAGGGTGCCGGTGGCGTTGGCGTGGTGCGACGCCAGCGGATCCTTGACCGAACGCGGGACCGAGGCCCGTGCCGCGAGGTGGATGACCGCGGACGCGCCGTCGAATGCAGCGTCAAGCGCATCGGGATTGAGGATCGTGTCCTCGATCAACTCGATGTCCGTCCCGTGGAGGTTCTCGCGGAAGCCCGTGGAGAGGTTGTCCAGCGCGACGACGGAGTCGATGGTCGGCTGCTCCAACAGCGAGCGACCCAGGTTGGAGCCGATAAACCCAGCACCGCCTGTTATGACGACCTTCATTTATCCCCCTCGAAGCGAACGATTCCTCCCGGAACCTAGCAGTCTCAGGGAGGCCCTCCGATGAAGTTCGCGAGTGGAGCCACTGGGGCATGCGCACAGGCGGGTCCGCTCACGTCACGAGTGGCTGGGTGGACATTCTCGCCGCCGACCGCGGGGTGCGCTGTCCGCTGCGCGAATCCCGACGCTGGAACGGCCCTCGCTCCTCGACCGCTGATCTGACCGTCAGCGCATCGACACAGAGCCGAAGGGGCTAACGCGGGATGTGTCCTGGATCGATCTGGTTGAGTGCCTGACCGGCGGCATGTGACAGTTCTGGCTCGGGCGGTGAAAGTGTCAGTCCCGGTTCGTAGATTCCCGCCCATGGGATCTTTGGCCGCGGAAGCGTGGTTTGCTGAGCGGGCCCGTCGCTTGGCCAACTTGGAGGCGTCCCACCGTGCGGTGGCTGGCCGCGGGCCGGGGCGCAGATGGATCACGACGGAAATCAACCATGCGCTGATCCTGCGCTTGGCTTCTGAGTTCCAGGGTTTCTGCCGCGACCTTCACGAGGAGTCGATTGAGGCCTTCATCGGTTCCGGACTCCCCGTTCCGGATCCCATCAACTCTGTCGTGCGAGCGTCTCTCGAAACGGGTCGAAAGATCGACTCGGGGAACGCGACGTGGGCGAACATCGTGACGGACTTCCAGCGGTTTGGCCTCTCGTTGAAAGCCGAGCTCCAACAGTCGCGTCCGGGACGCTATTCAGGGTGGGTCACGGTGATGGACCGGCTCAACAAGGCGCGCAATGCGATTGCCCACGATGATCGTGTCAAACTCGCCGAATGCCACGAGCGCCAGCCGCTGACCCTCCAGACGTTTCGGCGTTGGCGGTCGACTCTGAACGAAGTGGTCCGTTCCCTGGATCGTTTGGTGGGGGCATACTTGAAACACTTGACTGGAACGAACCCGTGGTGAGGAGGGGAAACATGGCCACCAAGCGAGAAGGCGGGACACGCTCCGCCCTTGTCAAGACTTTCAAGAGCGGATCCCGCTCACAGCGTCACAGGAAGCGTTCTGCAGCGACCGGCCAGTTCATGAGCGGCTCGAAGGTGAAGGTTCCCTTCGGCGCGCGGGAGTATTGGGCCACGGTCGTCGAAGAGCGCAACGGCCGTGTCCACGTCACCATCCGGGTGCCGGGTGCCGACGAGGCGATGCAGTCGTCGTACACGCCGGACCAGGTCCTTGCCGTGGCAGAGCCCACGTCTTCGGAGGAGTGACCAGTTCGTCGCACAGCCGTTCGACGAGGTTGAGCTGAGGCATGCTGAAAGTATGACCACGACGATCAAGGTGAGCGCCGAGCTCCGCGACCGGCTCAAGGAACAGGCCGCACGCGATGGCCGCACCCTCGGCGCGCACCTCGCCCATCTCGCGGATGCCGAAGACCGCAGATGGCGGCTGCGCCGGTTGAAGGCAGCGATCGCCCAGTCCACGCCGGACGACGCCGAATCGCACAGGGCGGAATCCGCCGATTGGGAACGAACCGAACTGAACAGACGATGACACGTGCCGGAGTCTGAGCTTGCCCCTGGTGTGATCGCCTGGGCTGCCCTCGAACCGGTGCGCGGTCGGGAGGAGGCCGCGCGTCGTCCGGTTTTGGTCATTGCCTCCGCTGGATATCTGGATGCGGTCACCACCCTCGTCATCGTGTTGCCGATCACGACGGCTGATCGCGGCTGGCCCAACCACATCCGCGTCGACGGGCCCAGTGGTCTCGATCGGCCATCGTGGATCATGACCGAGCAGCCGCGTACGCTGTCTCGCGACCGACTTTCGCGGGTTGCCGGCCAGGTCTCGGCGGAGTGTCTTGCATCCGTCCGCTCCTGGCTCGGTGACTTTTTCGACCTTTGAAACGGAGGGCACAGAGTGACGGTTCTGGGCGATGACGTGCTGACGCGGATCCGTACGCGCGCTGATCTGCATCGGTGCTCTGCGGCGAATGCCCATGGCGCTCAGATGCACCGGGGCATCGATGTTCTTGAGGCGGCCCGATCGTCCGTGGACCCGGTCGAGATCCACAAAGTCACCCATGCTGCGCTCGCGAGCGCGATCAAGGTGATCGCCCGAGCCGACGACTCCAGCGGCATCATCGGCGCAGCCTGCCGCCGCCTGCTCGCGCTGCATCCGCAGACAGCGGCGGCCGCCAACGCGAACGTCGCGCGACTGGTGGACTGGATGATCAAGTTCCAGTTCGACGGTGACGTCGACTTTTTCGAGATCGACCCGGTCGCGTACGCCCCGGCCCTCGCAGAGAAGGGGATGACCGCCTATCGGGCCCGGCTGCAGGAGGCGCGGGACCGCATCGGCCCGGCGCCTGCGGACTGGCTGGCCGACCCGAACCGCCACGACCGCTGGACGCTGGAGTGGAACGACCAGCGGCTTGCCGTGCTGGACCGGGACGTGGAGATGATCATCCGTACGCATGTGCGCGACCGAAGCGTCGCCGCCTGGTTCCAGGACACCGCTCAAGCGTTGGCGGAGATCGGCGAGTTCGATCTCGCCATCGATTGGGCTCGCCAGGCCCTCGACATCGGTCCTCGGCACCAGTCGCTGGAGGCTGCTGGGTACTGGTGCGAGCTCCTCGAGGCCCATCGGCCCGAGCAGGCGCTGGAGGCCCGTCTTGAGGTGTTCCGGCGATGGCCATCGGCCAGCACCGGGGCTCGCCTCTATCGTTCGGCCGGCGACGTCTGGCCTGGTTATCGCGATGAGGTCATGGCCGCCCTCGAGACCCGCCCTCGGGATGCAGTGGTCTTCGCTGTGGACACGCTCAAGGACGCACCATTGGCGTGGCGACTAGCGCATTCGCTGGACCTCGCCGACGGTGACATCTGGGACCTGCTGGTGAAGGCGTACGAGAAAGTCGACCCGGTCGCCGTGTTGCCCGTTCACCGACGACTTGTGGAGCAGGATCTCATCGAGGCAGACGCACGACGCTATCGGGCAGCCGCCCGAAGGCTGGTGCGGATGCGGACACTTGCCTCGAACACCCCCGAGGCGGACGAGGTCGACGCCTTCATCCGCGACCTGCGCGAGGCTCATCGTCGCAGGCCTCGACTGCAGCAGGAGTTCGACCGAGCGCGCTTGCCGTGACGGTTCACGGGTAGGCTTTAGAAAGGAGGCGCATCGAATGACCGCAGGACTGATCGAACCGGAGCCGGTTCCTCTGACCAGGGACAACGCTGGTCGGCTCATGGTCATCGGCACTCGCGTGCCGCTGGACACCCTCGTTGCTGCGTTCGAGCGAGGGGACTCGCCCGAGGCGATCCACGAGTCCTATCCGTCGGTGGCGCTGGGTGACATCTATGCCGTCTTCACCTACTACGTTCGGCACCGCGATGAGGTTGATGCCTACCTTGCGCTTCGTGCTCGGCAGCGCGCTGATCAGCGAAGCGAAGTCGAGAATCGGTTCCCGCCTGAAGGGCTGCGCGCCAAGCTCCTCGGGCAGCTGGACGCACGTCTGAGTGCCTGAATGGGATCGATTCCGCAGGTACCATATATGGCATGCATAAGACCACCGTCTATCTCCCTGAGGAGCTCGATCTCCGCCTCGAGGCTGAGGCGGCGGCAACAGGTCTGAGTAAAGCTGAGCTGATCCGCCGTGGAGTGGCGGCCCTGCTCGACGCGAGCGACCGGCCGAGACTTTCGGGGCCACTGCCTGTCTTCGACTCGGGCCGCCCGCGGACAGCAGAGGATCTCGACGATGACCTTGTCGATCAGCTGAAGTCGAGAGCTGCCCGGCGTTGATCGTCGTCGCCGATACGTCCGCCTTGTTCGCTGCCTTCGACGCCGGCCAGCCCGAGCACACCGCGGCGGCGGCAGTGATGGAAGACGCGCTACTCCTCCTGTCGCCCTTGGTTCTGACGGAACTCGATCATCTGATCCACCGCGACTTTGGCTTCGACGCCGCCGTTCAAGTCGCGCAAGCACTCACTGACCGAATAGGCGAAGGGCGCTACCGGCTGGCATCCCTGACCAACACCGACCTCGAGGCAGCGGCCGACATCCGAATCCGCTACGCCAGCCTGAAGCTCGACTTGGCCGATGCAATAGGCGTTGTGCTAGCCCACCGGCACCACACCAACGAGATCTTCACCCTCGATCAACGTGACTTCAGGGCGATCGCGCCGCTGACCTCGCGGTTTGACGCCTTCCGCATCCTGCCCGCCGATCGCTGAGGACCTCGCCTGGCCGTCATCGCCCGCTAATCCGGTCTCGTCCTCGCAGCGGTGCGACGGACAACGGCTCACTTCTTCAAGGCCTGGGACCACTTCACGGCTTGGCCGGTCTTGAGGATCGACCGCTCATAGATCCGGGCGGCGAACCAGATGACCACGGCGGTGCTGGCGGCGAGGATGCCGACGGACAGCAGGTTCTCCCAGAGCGTGGCTTGGCCGAGGTAGACCCGCATCGGCACCGCCACCGGCGCGGAGAACGGGAAATAGGACATGATCGTCAGCGCCAGCGGATTGTTGCTGAACATGAGGATCGCGAAGTACGGCAGCATCACCAGCATCATGATTGGGCTGGACACCTGCGCCAGATCCTCCTGCCGGGAGACCAGGGCCGCGGCGGCGGCGTACAAGGAGGCGATCATCACGAAGCCGATGGTGAACAGCATGACGAACCACAGGATCGGGATCCCGAGACCGTCCAGATTGAGCCGCTGGCTGTTGACCTGCATGCCGATCAGCGCCACCGCCGCATAGAGCACGACCTGGCCGAAGGCGAGCAGCGAGTTGCCGACAACCTTCCCGGCGAGGATCGCGCGGGCAGGGATGGCCGCCAACAGGATCTCCACGATCCGGGTCTGCTTCTCCTCGACGACTGACTGGGCGATGGTCATCCCGAAGGTCATGGCGGTCATGAGGAACACCAAGCCGAAGGCGAGCCCGATGAAATACACCAACAGCGGGTTCGGCGCATTCGGGTCCAACAACTCCACCGCCGGCGACTGGGACAACCCCTGCACCAACGCTGTCGGCGCGTCGCTCTCGGCGAGCACGAGCAGGCCCGTGGGGGAATCGGCCGACGGCACCACCGCGGCGTCCACCTCGCCGTCGAGCACGGACTGGCGAGCGGCGCCGGCGTCGGCGACCAGCCGGGGTTCGACCGCATCCCCCAGCGCGGTGACGGCCTGCTCGGTCTGAGCGGTGACGGCGACCGTGTCGGGGGAGTTGAACGCGTCCGCCAGCCGCGGCCCGACCACCATGGCGGCCAGCAGCAGGAGCAGCGTGATCGCGGTGGTGATGACGAACGACTTCGAGGTCAGCTTCACCGCGAGCTCGCGGCGGGCCACGACGACGGCGGCCTGCCAGAAGCTCGCCTTCGGGCGTACGCCCCGGCCGGACGTGGCGACCCTCGTTCGGGTGTCGGTGGCGGTGCTCATCGGACTGTCTCCTGGAAGATGTCGTGGAGGGTGCGGTTGACCCTGCCGAAGTGCGTGACGGTGCCGCGGGCCAGGGCCTCGGCGAGCACGCGGTTGGCCTCGTCCTCGGTGCGGGCGACGAAGCGGACGTTGCCGGCGTCGAACTCCCGGACCTGTACGCCGGCGCCCCGGACCCAGCCGACGTCGGCGGAAGACTGCAGCTCCCAGACCGGTTCGGCGGCATCGGCGAGCAGGTCCTCGCGGGTGCCGTTGGCCCGGATCTCGCCGCCGGCGATGATGACCAGTTCGTCGCACAGCCGTTCGACGAGGTCGAGCTGGTGGGAGGAGAAGAGCACGGGTGCGCCCGCGTCGGCTGCCGTGCGGAGCACTCCGAGCGTCGTTTCCACGGCCAGCGGGTCCAGGCCGGAGAACGGCTCGTCGAGGATCAGCGCGACCGGATCGTGGACCAGCGCGGCCGCGATCTGGGCCCGCTGCTGGTTCCCCAGCGAGAGCGCCTCCAACGGGTCGCCCATCCGGTCGCCCAGGCCGAGGCGTTCCAGCAGCTCGGCCCCACGCCCGCGCGCCTCACGGGCGCTCAGCCCGTGCAGCCGGCCGAGATAGACGAGCTGGTCGATGACCTTCATCTTCGGATAGAGGCCCCGCTCCTCGGGGATATAGCCGATGTTGGCCCGATAGTCCTCCGTGATCGGCTGCCCGTCCACCTCGACCGAGCCGGAGTCCAGGGCGAGCACGCCCAGAATGATGCGCATCGTCGTCGTCTTGCCCGCGCCGTTGCCCCCGACGAAACCGGTCAACATTCCTGGCCGGATCGCGAAGCTGACGTCCCTCAGCACCTGCGCCGATCCGAACGAGCGGTTCACCTTCCGCACACTGATCATGACCCCAACGCTAGGCACTGTGGTGACCGATCACCTCCGGCGGAAGGGGGAAATCCGGCCGCAGCGTGCCTCCTCCGGGCGGGGGAGTGCCGTGTGGTTTCGGCGCGTACCCGGCTGAGCTTCAGGTGCCGGCGAGGCCGTTCTCGTACGCCCACACGACCGCCTGCACCCGGTCCCGCAGACCGAGCTTCATCAGCACGTTCGACACGTGCGTCTTCACGGTGGCCTCCCCGACGACCAGCTCCTCGGCGATCTCGGCATTGGACAGGCCGCGGGCCACCAACCGCAGGACGTCGTGCTCCCGGGCGGTGAGCCGAGCCTGGGCGTACCCCTGCGAAGGTCGGCTGGAGCCGTCCGGACCCGCAGGCGCCGCGCTGTCGTTGCGCGAACTCCCGACATCGCGCACATTCTCGTCGTCGCGTGCCCTCCCCTCTCCAGAGACCGGTGCGCCCCGGCGGGCGAACCGTTCCAGCACGCGCCGGGTAACCTCCGGGGCCAGCAAACCCTCGCCCTTGGCGAGCGCGACAACCGCCCCGATCAGGTCCTCGGCCTCCGCGGTCTTGAGCAGGAACCCACTGGCACCGGCCTGGAGGGACTCGAAGAGGAAGTCGTCCCGATCGAAGGTCGTGAGGATGAGGATCGCCGCCCGGGAGCCGGCGGCGGTGATCGCGCGCGTGGCCTCCAACCCGTCCAGGTCGGGCATCTGCACGTCCATGCAGATCACGTCCGGATCCAGCTCGGCGGCCAACCGCACGGCCTCCCGACCGGTCGCCGCCTGCCCGACCACCGACAATCCCGGCTCGGTCTCGAGGATCGTCTGGAACCCCACCCGGATCAGCGGCTGGTCATCCACGAGGAGGATGCGGATCATCGGGCACCTCCGGCCGGGACCCACGCGCGCACCAGCCAGCCACCCCGCGACTTCGGCCCCACGGTGAGCCTGCCGCCGACGGCCTCGACGCGTTCGTGCATCCCCTGCAGTCCGGTTCCGGTGCCGTGGGCGCCGGCGGACCGGCCCCGGCCGGAGTCGGAGATCTCCAGCTCCAGGCCACCGTCGGCGGGTCGCAGGGTGAGGATGGTACGCGCCGCCGGTCCCGCATGCTTGCGGACATTGCTCAACGCTTCCTGCGCCACGCGATAGAGCGTGAGGTGCGCGCCCGGGGAGAGGTCGAGGCTGTCGGGGGCGTCGCCGCTGTCCACGTCGGTGACGCGACGCAGTTCGACGGGCGTACCCAGACTCCGCGCGTGCGCGACCAAGTCCTCCAACTGCTGAAGACCCGGCAGCGGGTCGGTGCCCGAGCCGGGATCTCGGAGGGTATGCACCAGCGAATGCAGCTCGCCGATCGCCTTCCTGGCCGAGCCCTCCACGCCGCGCAACGAGTCGATGGCGCGCGCCGTGGTGCTGGTGACCTCGCTGGTGCGGTCGACCTCGCTGGTGCCGGTGCTGGTGCTGGTGAGGTCGAGCAGTCGTCGGGCCGCAGCTGCCTGAACGCCCATCGAGGTCACGTGGTGGGCGACGACATCATGCAGCTCTCGGGCGATGCGGACCCGGTCCAGGGCCACCGCGTTCTCGGCCAACCGCTCCTGTTGCGCGATGATCTCCGCGGTGGCCCGCTCGAGCTCGGCGCGTTCCAGGGCCTGTTGCCAGGCCCGATCGCCGAAGATCCAGGCGGCGCCGAAATAGGCGATGTTGACGCCGAACTGGATCAGCATGAAGGACAGATAGGCGGTCACGCCCCGCTCCCCGGTGACCGGATCCCAGAAGCCCTGGATGGTCGCCACCACGAGCCAGGCGGCCATCGCCACGACGATCCCGAGCCGCGTGAGGAACGCCCGCCGACGTTGGGGGTCCCAGGCGCCGACGGAGTACACCCCCAGGAACAGCACCACCTGCGAGGCGTACAGCTCCACGCCGACCCAGGTGCCCAGCGCGATATACAGCGCCGAGATGACCACCGCGACGACGGCCGGCGCGCGGCGGCGGTACGCCAGCGGCAGCGCCAGGGCCACCGCGCCCAAGGCGACCCACCCGGGGTCCAGCTTGAACGTGTCCAATCCGGTCTGCTCCAGGAGGAAGACCGCCGCGACACCGGCCCCGGCCAGCACGAGCGCGAGGGCACCGTCGGCCCGGAACCAGCCGGCGGGCAGTTCTCGGGTACGGGCCACAGTGCGACGATACCGAGTGGCGTCCGGGGCCGCCGGGGCATACTGAAAGTATGACCACGACGATCAAGGTGAGCGCCGAACTCCGCGACCGACTCAAGGAACAGGCCGCACGCGATGGTCTCACCTTGGGTGCGCACCTCGCCCATCTCGCGGATGCCGAGGACCGCCGGTGGCGGCTGCGCCGGTTGAAGGCCGCAGTCGCCCAGTCCACGCCGGAGGACGCCGACTCGCATGCAGCGGAATCCGTCGATTGGGAGCGAACCGAACTGACAGATGCTGACACGTGACAGAGTCTGAGCTCGCTCCTGGTGTCATCGCCTGGGCTGCACTCGAACCGGTGCGCGGTCGTGAGCAAGGTGGGCGCCGCCCGGTTTTGGTCATCGCCTCCGACGGCTATCTGGATGCGGTCACCACCCTCGTCATCGTGTTGCCGATCACGACAGCCGACCGCGGCTGGCCCAACCACATCCGCGTCGACGGGCCCAGTGGTCTCGATCGGCCATCGTGGGTCATGACCGAACAGCCGCGTACCCTTTCTCGCGACCGACTTTTTCGGGTTGCGGGCCAGGTCTCGCCGGAGTGTCTCGCATCCGTCCGCTCCTGGCTCGGTGACTTTCTCGACCTTTGAAACGGAGAGCACAGAGTGACGGTGCTGGGCGATGAAGTGCTGACGCGGATCCGTACGCGCGCTGATCTGCATCGGTGAGTCGGACGACGACTGCTTCAGCGTCGCGATGCCGACCCGATCTGCGGCTCACTCGCGCCCGGCAGCCAGATCGTCGGCGAGTTCGGCCCGGTCCAGGCCGAAGGCGTCGATCGCGGTGTCCAGGTCCGTACGCACGCCACTGTCGGTCGCCGCCCGCAGCTCGGGGCAGGGACTATCGCGCACTACGCGATACAGCGCCCTTGTGGGTGGCGTTCAGTGGCGGCTCGAGACGTATCACCTTGACCCGTTCCGCGGGTCAAAAGGATAGGTCGGCGTCCGCATCCGGCCGGTCCCGGATGAAGTCGATGCCGCTGTCCAGGGCGTCAACGAAGAGGTGGCCGAATTCGACCTCCTGGTCGGCGCACCAGGCAAGAGCATCGAGGTCCTCACGAGCCGCCGGATGCTCGCGCCAGGGCATCGAGGTCAGTCCGCCGTACGCCAGCCTGAGGCGTGCCGGGATGGCCGGCTCGTGGCGACAGAGGGGAGCATCTCCCGTTGTCACGCGGGACCCTGTCCGAACGAGTCGGCGATCCTGGCAGGCATGGTCACGCCAGGTCGAGTCTCGGCGGAGAATGCCCGACATCCCGTCAGCATCGCGACCGGTCGCGCCGACCTGATCGCTCGTGAGTGACTTTGGTGGGGGTATGCCCCCAGCAATCTCACGCACCAGCGCCGACGGGCGTGCCGGTGGCCAGGGCTTGCCGCGCTGTCACTCACTTCTTCAATGCCTGGGACCACTTCACGGCTTGGCCGGTCTTCAGGGTCGACCGCTCGCACACCCGAGCGGCGAACCAGATCACCACGGCCGTGGTGGCTGCCAGGATGCCGACGGACAACACCAACGCATAGAGCAGCACCTGACCGAAAGCCAGCAACGAGTTCCCGATGACCTTCCCGGCAAGGATCGCCCGGGCCGGGACGGCGGCCAACAGGATCTCCACGATCCGGGTCTGCTTCTCCTCGACGACCGACTGGTCAGCCCAAAGATCATGGCGGTCAAGCTTCCCGGGTGCCAGGGGCGCGACTCCCGTCCCTGAGCCCCGCCGTTCCCTGGAACTGGTCCCGTGAGATGCGGGGACGTCGCAGCACTTCCACGGGACGCCCGCCCGGTGGACGTGTCACCACTGCGTCGAGGTGTGGTGGGACGCGCGGCGTGCGAGGAGGACGACCAGCCCCAGGCCGATCGCGAGCACGCCGGCGCCGATCGGTCCGAGGACCGGCGTGACGATCGCCCCCAGCATCATCAGGACGGCGCCGATCTTGCTGTGACCGGCCCACCACAGGGTGACCGCGAAGGTCACCATCACGAGCAGGAAGACCACCTGGA
The DNA here is from genome assembly GCF_050880385.1 of Ammonicoccus luteus. Classification (NCBI taxonomy): domain Bacteria; kingdom Bacillati; phylum Actinomycetota; class Actinomycetes; order Propionibacteriales; family Propionibacteriaceae; genus Ammonicoccus; species Ammonicoccus luteus. The sequence continues at coordinate 516,276 of NZ_JBNZCI010000002.1, read as the reverse complement.
TCCCCTGCATCATCCACATGAACAGGCCGCCGTTCGTGATGTTCAGCACCTCCGGCGCCACGTCGGCGAGCCAGGTGGTCGGGAGGGCCTGCTGGAAGTGGGCGGTGGCCTGCAGCACCAGGGCGAGCTGGACCAGGGGGACCGTCCACGTGGGCAGCGACCGCCGGTCCGCGCGCAGCCGGGCGACGACCGGCACCAGCACGATCAGCAGGGTGAGCCCGACCCAGCTGACCGCCTGGGAGACGCCGTAGGCCGGGACGGCGACGGTGTCGGAGAACTCCCCGGGCTTGCTCAGCCAGATCGGTCCCAGCACCAGGCAGGCCGTTCACGGCGAGGACCGCACAGGTGGCGAGGAGGGCCGTGAGCCTGCGTCGCGTCGTGGCCGCCGTGGGGGCCGGCATCTCCGCTGCGGCGCCGGAACGCAGGATGCTGACGGCGTGGAGGGCCAGTCCCAGTGACAGGGTGCCGTGACCGAAGGCGCCCAAAAAGGGGTCGAGACGGCGCCGAGGGCCATCAGCACGGAGGCGACCCGGCTGTGCCCCGCCCGCCAGAGCGCGACCGCCAGGATGACGTTGGCCACCATGTAGAAGACCCACACCACGTTCAAACCCACGCCCAGGATCCCGAGGTCGGTGAGGTCGAGGACCTCGGGGGCGATCGGCAGCAGCCACGAGTCGAAGAAGCCCAAGTAGAAGAGGGTGGCGGCCTGGGTGGCAAACCCCAGCTGGGCCAGCGGCAGGACCCGCCCCGGCGGTGTCCCCTTCGCACCTGGACGGACGAGGGCGGGCAGCAGGATCACCTGAATGGTCAGGAGGATCCAGCTGATGCGCATCGTGGGGAAGTAGGTGGGAGCCTGGGCCGTGTCCGTGAACACCTCGGCCGGGTGGAGGATCCACAGGGGACTCAGGACGAAGGCGTTGACGCAGAGCAGGGCGGTGATGCCGATGATGGTGAGCAGCGACCGGCGGGTCCCGGGGGAGAGCCCGGTGCCGGGTGCCGTCCCGGTCGCCGCTGCGCCCGAGGTCGGCTGGATCCTGCTGGTCTCCGTGGGTCTGATGCTCATGGTGAGGTCCTCCGGGCGGAAGGGCCGGGCTGGTCCCGGCCGACGCTCACCACACTGGCGTTCCCGCCTTCCCGGGTGCCAGGGGCGCGACTCCCGTCCCTGACTCCCGCCTCCCGTGGGAAGTGGTCCCGTGAGATGGGGACACGTCGCAGCATTTCCACGGGACGCCCGCCTGGGCGCACGTGCCTACCCCTGGGCGTCGCGGGCGCGGGCGACGAGCTCGGCGCGGCTGCGTGCGCCGGTCTTGGTCAGCAGCGCGCTGACGTTGTTCTGCACGGTCTTGACCGACAGATAGAGCTCGCGGGCGATCTCGTGGTTGTCCTTGCCGCGGGCGACGAGCGTCAGGATCTCCGACTCGCGCGAGGAGAGCCCCGGGAGCACAGGCCCGCCGGGCTCTAGGGAACGCCGCCGCACCGCCTCGCCCACCGCCCCGCTGAGCACTGTGTCGCCCTCGGCGACGGCGCGCACCGCCCGGGCGATCGCGCCGTGCCCGGCGCCCTTGAGCACGTAGCCCCGCACCCCGGCGTCCAGCGCACGCCCCACCGTGGTCGGCTCGTCGTGCATCGTCAGCGCGAGGATCCCGACCTCCGGCCGCGACCGGGACAGGCGGCGCGCGGTGTCGACACCGTCCAGCACCGGCATGTCGAGGTCGACGACCACCACGTCCACCGCCACGTCGGGCCGGTCGACGAGCTCGAGCAGCTGTGCGCCGTCGCCACCGCGACGACCTCGATGTCGCCGGAGCTCTCCAGCAGCAGCTGCAGACCCTCGCGGAAGACCGGGTGGTCGTCGGCCAGCGCGACGCGGATCACAGGCGTCCTCCAGGCGTGTCGCCCGGGGCCGGACCGACCCCGGTCACCGCAGCGCCCCCGGCAGCTCGAAGGCCACGACGGTGCCGCCCTGCACCCCGTCCTCGACCCGGAGCCGGCCGCCCTCCTCGGCGATGCGGCGCTCCATACCCGTGCGCCCGACGCCTGCCGGCGCGGCGGTCCCCATGCCGCGGCCGTCGTCGCGGACCTCGCCCACGAGCCGGTCGCCCCGCGTCTGGAGGGTCACCTCGGCGCGGGTGCCGCGCGAGTGCCGCGCCGCGTTGCGGACCGCCTCGCTGACCACGAGGTATGCCGTGGCCGCTGCCTTCTCCTCCAGGGGCGGCAGCGGGTCGGGCCGGGTCACCAGGGTCACCGGGAAGCTGTCGGCGTAGGGGGCAAGGTGCACCTGCAGCGCCGGGACGAGGTCATGGTCGTGCAGGGCACCCGGGCCGAGATCGTCGATGAGGCGGCGGACCTCCGCGAGCGCGCTCTCCGTCTCGGCACCGATCGAGTCGAGCAGATCGTCGATGCGCGCCGTGTCGCCGCGCGCGAGGTGGTTGCGTGCGGCCTCGGCGCGCATCGAAATGGACCCGAGGACCGGCCCCAGAGAGTCGTGGAGCTCGCGGCGCAGCCGGTCGCGCTCCTGCTCGCGCACCAGGCTCAGCCGGTCGTAGCGGCGGCGCAGGTCGAGGTCCCACAGCTGCTCCCGCAGCACCGCGGCCCCGATCGCGACGGGCAGGAGCACGCCCGCCACCCCCTGCAGGACCTCGCCCGTCTCGCTGAGGACCGCCAGCACGGCGGTCACCCCCAGGACGATCGCGGCCACCGCGATCCAGCGCAGGGCCGCCCGCTCACGGCTGCCGGCGCGTCGCCACCGGACCACCGGCGCAGCGGCGGACATGAGGTAGAGCGCCGGCAGCACCATGAACAGCGCGCTGAGGAGGCCGTCAGCCACCGGCGCGATCGCCTGCCAGCCCAGCGGGTTGGTCTGCGGCGCCAGGACCTCCGCTCCGAGCGGACCGGCCAGGAGCGCGGTGGTGAGGACAGCGAGGGTGGCCCAGAGCAGGACCAGCCGCTCGGCATGCCGCCACCGCGGGCCCGGGAGACGCCCGGTCGGGAAGCGCAGGAGCATGACCATCGCCAAGGCCTGCGCGGGGATCCAGGCCCAGTTGGTGAGCCATCCAGCGGCCGTGGCCAGGGGACTGCCGCGGTCCACGAGGGTCAGGGCGACGACGAGCGCCAGGTTGCCGCACACCCACGCCAGGGCTGTGCCCAGCATCAGCCAGGCGATCACGGAGCGGGGCTGCTGCCTGGCCAGGACCGCCCCGGCCGTTGCGAGACCGGCCATCCCGACCATCAGCAGGCTGGCCGCGACGTTGCTGTTGAGCTGGTCGGAGCGTTCCGCAGGGAGGGTGGCCTCGAACGTCAGGAGTGCCCCGCCACCCACGACGGTGGCGACCAGGGCAATGACAGCGAGCACTCTGAGGAACGGCTCGGCTCGCGGGAGCTGCACGGCAGCGGGCGGGCGGTCGTCCGCCGGCTGCGGCACCGCCACCGCGAGCGGCTGGGCTTCGGTCATGGGCCCAGCGTAGGGCGGGGCGTTCCCCGGCGACAGGGGCCGATCTCCCGGGATCGCGGGAGCACCGGACGGCGCACGGCACACCACGGCCCCGTCGTGACGCGCCTCAGACGGTGACGTTGAGGCTCGCGGGTAGCCGGCCCGACCGACCCCGGCTGGAGAGGCTGTAGTTCCCCTCCACGTCGCAGCGCCAGAGGTAGACCGCGACGCCGCGCCGGCATCTGCACGTCCATGCAGATCACATCCGGATCCCGTCGCCCGCCGGCCGCACCGCGTCCCGGCCCATCGCAGCCTGCCCCACCACGCACAATCCCGGCTCGGTCTCCAGAATGGTATGAACCCCCCCGAATCACCGGCTGGTCATCCACCAAGAGGATGCGGATCATCGGCCACCCTCACCTGGGACCCAGGCGCGCACCTCACGCCCTCCTCCCCGGTCACCGGATCCCAGAAACCCTGGATGGTCATCGCCACCAACCAGACGCCCATCGCCAGGACGATCCCCAGCCGCACGAAGAAGGCCCGCCAGCGCTGTGACTCCCAGGCGCCGACGGGTGGTCCCCGTGCATCTCAGCCAGCAGGGCGTCGACTTGCAGATCGGTGTACGCCGGTCCCCCCGGGTGGGCGGGCCACGGGGTGCGGCGCTCCTCAGGGATCGCGAGGGGACCCTTCGAGACGCGCCTGCGGCGCTCCTCAGGGATTCCGCCACGGCCGAGAAGGACTACTCTCGCCCTATGCGCGTGGCGAAGATCTCCTTGCACACGTCCCCGTACACCGCGTTGGGGACCGGCGACGGCGGAGGCATGAACGTCGTGGTGCGGGAGCAGGCCGAGTCGCTCGCGCAACTCGGGCATCAGGTGGAGCTGTTCACCCGACGCGATGATCCCGAGACGCCGGACATCCAGGAGACCGCGGCCGGCGTACGGCTCCACACCCTTGACGCTGGGCCGGCCAAGCCGCTGCCGAAAAGCCGTATCGACGACTATCTCGACCAGTTCACCCATGGCCTTCGCCGGCGCCTGCGCGAACTCGAAGCCGTTGGCGAGCCCGTCGCGCTGATCCACTCCCACCATTGGATGTCCGGGGTTGCAGCGCTACCGGTGGCGCGCGAACTCGGCGTGCCCCACCTGCAGAGCTATCACTCGATCGCCGCACTTCCTGACCATCCGCTGTCGGAGGGGGAGCCGGCGGAGTCGGTGCGGAGGGTACCGGGCGAAGCGCTCATCGCGCGCGAGTCCGACCTCGTCGTGGCGGTCTCCGAGGCGGAGAAGCGGACGATCGTCGAGCGCTGTGGTGGCGATCCTGCACGGATCCAGGTGCTGTACCCGGGGGTGGACACGAACCTGTTCCGGCCGATCGCGCCGGGGGAGCAGAGTTGGCGTTGTTGCGATATGGGGCGGCCGTACCTGCTCTTCGCCGCCCGCCTGCAACCACTGAAGGGGCCCGATCTGGCCTTGGAAGCGTTGGCGCTGATTGATCCGGAGATCCGGCCGCATCTGGTGATCGCCGGCGAGGTGTCCGCCGACTTCGCTGACTATCACACGCAGATCGAGCGGCTCGCGCACGGGCTCGGCGTCGCCGGGGATGTGATCTATTCCGGATCCAGGCCACGGCCCGAGTTCGCAGCGATGATGCGCGGGGCCAAGCTCGTGCTCGTCCCGTCGCACTCCGAGACGTTCGGGTTGGTGGCGTTGGAGGGGGCGGCGTCGGGGGTACCGGTCGTCGCGTCGGCCGCTGGCGGACTCGTCGAATCCGTGCAGAACGGGCGGACCGGGGTCATCATGCCGACCCGGGAGCCGCAGGCGTGGGCGGACGTGATCACTCGCTTGCTGAGTGATCGGATGGAGTGGGAGCGGTTGTCGTTCGGTGGCCTCGCGCGCGTGCAGGGGCAGGACTGGCTCACGGTCTCCGCGCGGTTGGCCGACATCTATGCCACGCAGACCTTGGAGGTCGTGGGGTGAGCCTGTTCGATGGAGCGCGACGGGTGCTGTTCGTCCATGCACACCCGGACGACGAGACGTTGGCCACGGGTGCGCTGATCGCGTGGCTCGTCGCGGAGGGGGTGGAGTGCCGCGTCTTGACGGCCACGCGCGGGGAGCGTGGTGAACTGGTTGCTGGGCGCTTTCCGGAGGCCCCTTCGACAGGCTCAGGGAGCTTCGGGGAGTGGTTCGTCGAGCGGCGGTTGGTGGAGCTCACCGGGGCACTGCGGGAACTGGGCGCGGGTGAGCCGATGTTCCTGGGCGAAGGGGCGGCTCGGGCCGATGGGTTGGCGCCGCGGCGATATGAGGATTCGGGGATGCGGTGGGTGCGCGAAGGTCTCGCCGGCCCGGCCGAGGACTCCGGGCCGGAGTCGTTGACGGCGGCGGACCCGGAGGAGGCGGTGGCTGATCTCGTCACGGGGATCCGGGCGATCGGTCCGGATGTGGTGGTGACGTATGACGATGCGGGAGGGTACGGGCATCCGGATCATGTCCGTGTGCACGAGCTGACCGTGGCAGCATGCGCGCGGCTCGGCGTACCGCTGCTCGAAATCCTCTCGGACGCCGAAGCCGAGGGGGAATGGCACGACCTGACGGACTGGCATCCAAAACTCACCGCTGCGCTCGAGCACCACCAGACGCAGATCACTGTCGACGGGCGGCACGTCATTCATTCCGGGGGGCAGCGCGAGCCGATGCAGCTGTGGATCGGGGTACGCCGCAGCGAGCCCTAGGGTGGTGTCTGCTCGCATCCCACACCTCACCAGGAGGACTCATGCCGCAGCGGAAGCAAGGACGCGGACGGTTCCTGCAATGGGCTTCTAGGGCGGGCCATGACGGTCAGCGGCGTCGGCCGGTGTTGAGGTGGGCGTACGAGAACGCCTGCGCCCTCGAGACGAAGGTCGCCGACGCTGCTCGCCGGAACCGGACCGGTGCGATCGACCCCGGCAACGTGACGCTCGTGCTCAAGACGTTCGAGCGGCCCGCCGTGCTGGGGCGGATGCTGCGGAGTGTGCGGCGGGTGTACGGGGGACCGGTGATCATCGCCGACGACAGCCGGGTGCCGTTCGTGACCGACGATCCGCTCGTGCGGGTGCTGCGGATGCCGTTCGACTCGGGGATCGGAGCCGGCCGGAACGCGTTGCTGGACGCGGTGGACACCGAGTTCGTGTTCCTGGCCGATGACGACATGCACCTGATGCCGGATTTCGATCTGGCGCGGCCGTTGGCGTACCTGGAACGGAATGCCGAAGTCGACGTCGTCGGCGGGCGGGTCATCCATCTGCCCCTGTGGCGGACGGCGGACTATTCGAGCGCTCGCTTGTACGCGTACCGCGGTGAGCCGCGCGTGCGCGAGGGCGTGGTGATCGATGGGCTGCCGGTGTCGTACAAGGTCCCGAACTTCTATGTCGCCCGGACCGAGCGGGTGCGGGCCGTGGGCTATGACGACCAGCTGAAGCGGCAGGACCACAACGACTTCTTCACCTCGGCCTATGGCGAGCTCGTCTGCGTCATCGATCGCGCGATGGTGTGCCTGCACGCGCACTCGTTCTTCGACGCGCACTATCAGTCCTTCCGGATGGACACGTCCGCGGATGCGGCCTATCTGGCGCAGAAGTGGAGTGGTGAGCGGGCCGATGAGGTCGTGGCCGCGGTGGCGGATGCGCCGAGTGCCCGGCAGTTGGCTGTCCTCCATCACGCGGCGGTGGAGACGGTGGCGGGGGATTTGGGGGTACGCGTGCTCCATCACGGGACGCCGGACGACGCGGCGGTGTCCGTGAGCGTCGTCGGGCCCGGGGCGGACGCGTTGCTCGATGCGCTGCGCACGATGGGCTGGTCGGGGTCCGGTCGCAAGCTCACCCACGGGCTGTGGGGTGAGCTGCGGGTTGATGCCCGGGACGTCGCGGGTGCCGAGGTGCCGGCTTCCTTCGCCACGATCACCGGACTGGCGGACAACGACACCTGGCCTGCACCGATCGAGGGGCGGGAGGTCCCGCGTACCACTGGCTCACCTGAGTCGGACGCCGAACTCGACCTGGTCCGCTGGCACCCCCGGGCCGGCTGGGTGGACGACGGCGACGTGCTGTTCGGCGCCACCTTGCCGCTCGGGCCCGTGCGCCGCATCGAGTTCCCCGGCGACTTGATCTGGGAAGCGGTGGGGGTCGAGGGGAGTGCGACGGAGCAGGTGGTGGCCGATGTGCTCGAGGCGTTCGAGGACGCCCCACCGGAGGCTGCCGGGCAGATCAGAGACTTTCTCGACGCGCTGGTTGCGCAGGGGCTGCTGGAGCGGCAGGCGCTGAACGCTTCTCCGTCGGCGACAACTCGTTGTGAGTGAATTAGGTGGGGGTATACCCCCACTAGATTCACTCACCAGCGTTCGGGCTGCTCTGGGCGGGTCACCCATGACCCCGGTCATGGGTCAGGGCCGCTCGAACAGTGCCGTGGAGCACGATTCGCGGCCCGCAAACAGTGCTGGACAGCACGGATAGCTGAGCCTTAGTGGTCGATAGCCTCCGAGAGAGATTCGACCCCCAGGAGCAGCACATGATCGTCGCCGAGCAGATTTCTCATGCCTATCAGGCGGGTGACCGGGAAGTACCCATCCTCCACGGCATCAGCCTCCACGTTCAGCCAGGCGAGATGGTCGCCGTCATGGGGCCGTCGGGCTCCGGCAAGTCGACGCTGCTCTATTGCCTCGCCGGGCTCGTCCGGCCCACCGGCGGCGAGGCGACCCTCAACGGCACGCGCCTGTCCACCCAGTCCGACGCCCAGCTCGCGAAGATGCGGCGATCGGAGCTGGGGTTCGTGTTCCAGTCGTACAACCTCATGCCCACGCTGTCCGGCTTCGAGAACGTCGCCCTGCCGTTCCGCCTCGGCAAGCAGCAGCCGCCCGTCGACCGGATCAACCAGACCCTCGCCACCGTCGGCCTCGCCGAGCGCGCCCACGCCCTGCCGTCGCAGATGTCCGGCGGCGAGCAGCAGCGCGTCGCCCTCGCCCGCGTGCTTGCCATGCGCCCACCGATCGTGTTCGCCGACGAACCCACCGGTGCGCTCGACACCCGCACCGGTGTCGTCGTGCTCAACGAGCTCGTCACCCTCGCGCACACCGAGGGCCACTGCGTGCTCACCGTGACCCACGATCCGTCGGTGGCGGCGCGTTGCGACCGCGTACTTTTCCTCTTCAACGGCCGCCTCGCCCGCGAGGAGCGCAACCCGAGCGCCGACCAAGTCGCGTCGATCATGACCGAGCTCACCGCCGAGCTCGAGCGCAGCCGGGACGAGGCCGGCCGATGAGGACCATCTATCTCGCCGAGATCAAGAACTCCTGGATCACCTGGCTGGGGGTCTGCCTGACGTTCATCGCCGCGAACTATGGCCTCGCGATCGGGTTTCTTTATATTGCGACGGGGATCAATGGGTACGCGGCAGGGGTCCTGACCCTGACCAACCTCAGCCAGCTCGCCGCGATCGGCGGCGTGAACGTGCTCTTCGGCGCGATCGTGGGTGCCGCGGTGATCGGAGCCTCGACCGCGCTCGTGATCGTGTCCCGCCGCGGCGCGTTCGCCCGACTGGCGCTGGCCGGGGCGACACCCGGCCAAGTGGTCCGCGTGGTGATGAGCCAACTCGTCGTCGTCACCCTCGCCTGCGCGGTGGTCGGTGACCTCCTCGCGGGCCTCATCTTCCCGAACTATCTCAGCGCCGAGGCGAGCGACCGGGAGATGGCGGTGCCGGATGTGGGGCAGGCGTGGTGGGCGTACCTCGGTGCCAACCTCCTCTGCGTCCTCATCGCCCTGATCGGCGGCTGGAAGCAGGCCCGCGCCGCGAGCCGCATCCCGCCCGTCGAGGCGCTGCGGCCGGTGCGCGAGACGACCGGCGCCGCCAAGCGCCGGCTCTGGGTCCTGCGGGGCCTGGCCATCGCAGCGTGCGTGCTGATCATCGTCGCGTCGTTCGCAGGCTTCCCGGGCGTGGCCGCGGCCGCGGGACCCGATGCCGGTGACCTCGGCTTCCAGCTCGCCGTGCTGATCCTCGTGGTGACCGGCATCGCGATCATCGCCGCCGGCCCGCCCGCGCTGGCTGCCCTCGCCCGCGGGTGGGCGGGCCTGATCCCGAGCCCCGGCGGCGTCTGGCACCTGGCCCGCACGACCCTCCGCGTCCGCGCCGAGCGGTTCGCCCGCAGCGTCACCCCGATCATGTTCGCGGTCGGCTTGATGATCGGCATGATCGCGATTGTCGAGACCCTGGAGGCCAGCATGCAGGCGGCGGGCCGGGAGCTGCAGCTCTCCTCGGCGGGCCCGTTCGCGATCTTCACCCTCGTGGGTGCCCCGTTGATCATCGCCGGCGCCGGCGCGGTCGGCGGCCTGATCATGATGGCCCGCCAGCGCGACGCCGAGCTCGCGCTCGCCTCGATCGTGGGGGCGACGCAGCGGCAACGCGTGCTCATCTCCCTCTTCGAGGCCATCCTCATCACCGTCACCGGGGTGCTCGCCGGCCTGCTCATGGCCGTCATGGCCGTCGGCTTCTTGGTCTTCATGCTCCGGCTGCTGCTGGGGGTCTCGGTGGTCGTGATGCCGATCTGGCTGCTGCTCGGGGTGATTGCGCTCTGTTTCGCGGTCGCGATCCTCGCGACCGTCGGGCCGATCCTCCCCGCGCTGCGCAAGCCCGCACCGGCGGTGATCGCGCGACTGGTCTCGGAGTAAGCCGGTCTGAGGTTGATTGGCCGCGTCGATCTCGGCGGGGCCAAGGCTCGGGTGGGTCTTCATGGCACGACTGCATAGGCATGCGATCACAAGGCTGCAATGCCTGAGTCGGTGCCGCAGCGTAGCCGGAATCACACATGTAGTTCGCGTCCATTATGTGGTATTTAGACGGGTCGGGCACGCCTTCTGCCCCTAGGCTCACTTACCGCGGGAATGTGTAGTTCGCGCACAATTTCAAACGAACGAACTCGGGGGAGTGCCTTGTCTGGTCGTAGGCTTCGTGATGCCTTAGTGATTACAAGCGTTGCGGGGTTGGTAGCCGCAGCTAGTTTGGTCGGAATCCCATCAACGGCGCGCGCGGTCGAGGCTGAACAATGGGTCGCGACCGAGTTGGGGATCCTGCCTGGAGGCGGCCACAGTAGGGCCTTGGCTGCCTCGGGAACCATCGCGGCTGGGGAGTCCGGGACCGAGAGGGGTCCGCGTGCCGTTGTCTTCGACTTGGACAATTCGGCGGCCGGGCCACGAGATCTTGGAACCCTCCCTGGACTCGCACAGAGCAGTGCTACAGGGATCTCCGGTAGCAAGGTGGTGGGTTACTCGGCCAACGACGCCAGTCTGAATGGTTCGCGCGCGTTCGTATACGACCTCGCTGCGCCAGAACTTGGGATGCGGGACTTGGGTGTCCTGCCTGACACTGCGTACCCTGGCACGGAATACAGCCTTGCCCGGGCGATTTCGGGCTCCTTGGTGGTTGGGAGTTCTAACGGTCGCCCCTTCGCGATCGACTTGAACAATTCGTCATCCGCTATGCAAGACCTGAGCCCGACCGGGCTGACCGAGGTTGTCGCCGTGTCGGGTACTGTCGTGGCGGGAAGGGCGTCAAGTCGAGCGGTTGCCTACGATTTGGCCAACGCCAGCGCAGGCTTGATCGACCTTGGGACCTTGCCCGGTACTGACTGGAGTTCGCCCCGAGCCATCTCTGGTTCCATCGTCGTCGGAGAGTCCTACACGAGTGATTCTTCTTACGTGCGCGCATTCACCTTTGACCTCAGCAACCCGTCGGCTGGCATGCGGGATATGGGTGTGTTGCCAGGAGGCACCTACAGCCAAGCGCTAGGGGCGTCGGGGAACCTGGTCGTTGGAGTCAGTGGGACCGACTCCCGCGATGCTTTCGTCTCTGATCTCTCGAATCCCGATGCCGGAATGCGCTTGGTGGAGAGCAGGGCCATGGCGTTCGCAGTCACGGGCAACACTGTCTTAGGAGAGCGATTCCAAGGTGGTATGGGCTCTCCCATCGCCACCATGTGGAAGCGGGTCCTCGTGCAGGGCGAAGATCCGACGGTGTCGGAGGTTGCGCCGGCTGTTGGGCCGGTTGCGGGTGGTACGCGGGTGACGATTTCTGGGACGGGTTTCCAGGAGGGTGCCACGGTGACGATTGGTGGGGGGTCGGCTGTGGTGAGTGCGGTGACTCCGACTTCGATCGTGGTGGTTACGCCGGCGGGTGTGGCGGGTGCTCAGCCTGTTGTGGTGACGAATCCTGATGGGCGGTCGGTGACGGTGCCGGATGGTTTCACTTATGAGGCGGTTTCTCCGGAACCCACGGGCACAGCTTCTCCGTCTGGCACTGCCACGCCTTCGGCGACGGCGTCCCCCACGCGTCACGAGCCGTCGCAGGGAAGTACGTCAACGGCACCAGCCGGGACTGCTTCTCCGTCTGGCACTGCCGCGCCTTCGGTGACGGCGTCTCCCACGCGTCACGAGCCGTCGCAGGGAAGTACGTCAACGGCACCAGCCGGGACTGCTTCTCCGTCTGGCACTGCCGCGCCTTCGGTGACGGCGTCTCCCACGCGTCACGAGCCGTCGCAGGGAAGTACGTCAACGGCACCAGCCGGGACTGCTTCTCCGTCTGGCACTGCCGCGCCTTCGGTGACGGCGTCTCCCACGCGTCACGAGCCGTCGCAGGGAAGTACGTCAACGGCACCAGCCTGGACTGCTTCTCCGTCGGGTTCGGTCTCGGCGACTGGTACTGCTGCGCCCACCGGAGGCGCTCCGACAGCCACCGCATCCTCGACTCGGGCGGCCTCGCCCACGAATAGCGTCTCGCCTACCAGCGGTCCTTCTGCGCCCGGAAGGATCGATCCGACTGCAACCGGTTACCCGACCGGGCCAGCGGGGACGGCGTCTCCGACGATGACTGACGGGTCCGTGAGGCCGCCGTTCGGGCCAGGGAAGGCTCCCAAGGTAAAGGACCGAATTGGAGGCCTTGCGAAGACCGGTGTCTGATGGGCACTTGTGCACACCTCGGCCGAACGGCTCACGTGGGATTCAACAGTGAGACGTCGTGACGGTTGTTCGACGAACTATCGGTCGAGACCTCCGAATCATCGAGCGTGACATCCAGCCCGGTGCTCTGACCGTCTACAGACGGAGGAGCGCCGGGTAGACCGTCAATCTCCGGCAGGCGTCGCGCAGTGTTGCAGTGGGCCTACGAGCCGATGTGCGGGTGTGCGAAAACTCGGGCGCACACGTTCGTTCGCCCGAGTTCATCGGGTCGTTGAGTGTGATGCCGCCCGGGTCCGGACGGAGGCGTTGGGCAGATCCTGGGTGGCGCTACGCGGCCCGAGAGGACTTCGCCTCTGCAGATCACATGATCGAGCACTTGGGCTCGGGGCTTACGTGGGGGTCGGCCGTCGCGGTCGCCGCCCGTCGTCCTCTGCTCCCGCTGCGCAAACCCGCCAGGTGGTCGTTGCGCAACTCGTGTCCGAGAGTCCGCGGTCTGACCGGGCAGTGCTGGTCTCGCGATAAAACCGAACCGCAGGGAACTGTCAGGTCCACGTGGCACACTGGGCGACCGTGAACCCCCTTGTGCTGCACTTCCCGGACATCGACCCGGTCGCCTTCCGTCTCGGGCCGTTGACCGTGCATTGGTATGCGGTGATGTATCTCCTGGGGTTCGGCCTCGGCTATGTCCTGCTGCGGGCGCGGCTGAAGCACGAGCCGTTCAACCGGATCGTCGACCCCAAGCCCTGGACGCGCGACACCATCGAGGACCTGCTGTTCGTCGCGATCACCGGTGTGATCGTGGGCGGGCGGTTGGGCTACTGCCTCTTCTACAAACCTGCCCACTATCTCGCGAACCCCCTGGAGATCCTCTATCTCTGGGAGGGCGGCATGAGCTTCCACGGCGGTGCGCTCGGCGTGATCATCGGCATGATCATCTATGCCTGGCGCACCAAGCGGCCGCTGCTGGAGGTCGCCGACTTCCTGGTGCCCGCCATCCCGACCGGGCTGGCCGCCGGCCGGCTCGGCAACTTCATCAACGGCGAGCTCTGGGGCCGCGTCGCCTCGCCCGAACTGCCCTGGGCGATGATCTTCCCGGCCGCCGGACCCGATCCGCGGCATCCGTCGCAGATCTATCAGCTGCTCGGCGAGGGACTGTTGCTGGCGGCGCTGTTGTGGGCGTACGCGCGGCGCGAGCGGCCGCGTGGTGCCGTCTCCGCCGCGTTCCTGGTCGGCTATGGGGTCTTCCGTTTCGCGGCGGAGTTCTTCAGGGAGCCGGATGACTTCTTGGGTACGCTCGGCCTCGGCCTGACCATGGGCCAATGGTTGTCCGTGCCGATGATCCTCGGTGGCCTCGCCCTGTGGCTGTGGGCCCGGCGCTTCAACATCCATCCGCCGATCGCGGTGCGGACGCCGACCTCGCGGGTTGCTGCCGACGACGCCGAGGCTGACGCAGACTCGGCCGGCTCCGACCCGGCTGCTTCCGATCCGGCTGCTTCTGACTGGGCCGTTTCTGACCCGGCCGGCACCGACGGACAAGCAGACGACGAACCCGAGCACAAGGCCTGACGTGCGCGGTGGAACTGCGAGTCGGAATCATCCGGTCTGCATGTCAGGATGGAGCCCATGAATCCGGATCTGCTCGCTGGTCGCTATGAGCTGACCGAGAAGATCGCGGGTGGCGGCATGGGCCAGGTGTGGCGCGGTCGCGACCGCGTGCTGGAGCGAATCGTCGCCATCAAGACCGTCGACCTCACCGCGCAGGAACCCACCGCCCGGGAGCGGTTCCGACGCGAGGCAATTGCGACCGCCGGACTCTCGGCGCCGAACATCGTGCAGGTCTATGACGCCGGCGTCGACAAGACCACCGCCTATCTGGTGATGGAACTGCTCAGCGGCCCTACCTTGGCGCGGGTCATCCACGACCACGGGCCCATGGACATCGCCGAAGGCCTCAACGTGGCCCTCGAGGTCGCGCGGGCCCTGCTCACCGCGCACAAGATCGGCATCGTGCACCGGGACATCAAGCCCGGCAATGTGATGTATCACCATGACCAGGTCAAGCTCGTCGACTTCGGCATCGCCCAGCTCGCCCGCAACCTCGGCGCGACCCTCACGGCCCCGGCGACCGCGCTGGGGACGGCGGCGTACATGTCGCCCGAACAAGCCGCCGGCGAAGGCGCCACCGACAAGTCGGACTGGTATGCGCTGGGCTGCCTCATGACCACCATGTTCACCGGGAGCCCGCCGTTCACCGGCGAACCGCTCGCGGTGGCGAACCAGCAGATCAACGGACGGCCACCGTTCCTGTCCGAGCGTCGGCCGGAGGTGCCGTTCGCCCTCGACCGACTCGTGTCCGAACTGCTCGCCAAGGAACCGGCCGACCGGCCGACGGGCGCGCAGGTCGTCGCGCAGCTCCGGGATCTGGCCGCGGACCCCTTCGGTCGCGGCACCGGCGATCCCGATGCGGCCACGATCATGATGGCGGGCTCGGCGGGTGCCGGGGCCGTTCCCGACGCGACTGTGCTCTATGCCGACGGCACCTCGCCGTTGACCGGGGGGACGGCGGCGTACGGTGACAGCGCCCCGCGCCGCGCGACCTTCCGCGAGAGCGCCTGGGACACCGAGCCGCAGGCCCCCGCGCAGCCGGTCGCGCCCGCTCGGCCGCCGGTCCGTCCGGTCCCGCCGCCGCCCGTGGTGCCGGACCATGACGATCGGCGCGTGGAGCGCCGGCGACGCAAGAGCCCCGTCGGCGGCATCATCGCGGTGATCCTGCTGTTGCTGGCGATCGGCGTTGCGGGGGCGTACCTGCTGTTCGGCGACAACACCGCCCCCCAGTCGCCCGTCCCGGTGACGCCCTCGCCCGCTCCGACCACCACCACCCAGGCCCCGACGACCACCCGGCCGGCGACCACGCGTCCGGTGATCCCGACGACGGTTCCGACGGTACGCAGGCCCTCAGCCGCGCCCACCACGACCGAAGCGGAGACCACCGCACCGCCCACCGAGGCCCCGACCACCGACAACCCCGGTGGCAACGGCAACGACGGGAACGGCGACCAAGGCGGGAATGGAAACGAAGGTGCGTCCGGCGAAAACGCGGTGCAGAATGCAATCGCGAACGTCGGAAGCCGAGCCATCAGGCCGGCCCTCACCGCGGCATGGACCCAGGCGAAAGTCATCGGTGATGCCAAGACCTTCGAGAAGTTCGCTGAACAACTGGAAGATCAGGGCATCATCTCCAAATCCGAGAGCAAGACCCTGACACGAGCAGTCGAGGCAGCCCTGGATGACTGACAACCCCACCGGCCCCGCCGTCGCATCCGACGGGCGGGGCGATTCGCGTGTGCCCGAGGAGCGCACCCCCTGGTCCGTGATCGGGCTCATGCTCGGCGCGGCGTTCGTCGTGATCCTCAACGAGACCACGATGGCGGTCGCGCTGCCGTCCCTGATGCACGAACTGAACATCTCCGCGCAGACCGCTCAGTGGGTCTCCACCGGCTTCATGCTCGCCATGGCCGTTGTCATCCCCACCACCGGGTTCCTGCTGAACCGGTTCACCACCCGCCAGATTTTCCTCGCGGCGATGGGCCTGTTCTCGCTCGGGACGCTGATGGCGGGCTTCGCGCCCGGCTTCGCGCCGCTGCTGATCGCGCGGCTGGTGCAGGGCAGCGGCACGGCGATCATGATGCCCCTGCTGATGACCACCATCCTGCAGCTCGTGCCCGTGCATCGTCGCGGTCAGGTCATGGGCTTCGTGTCGATCGTCATGTCCATGGCGCCCGCGATGGGACCGACGGTCTCCGGGTTGATCCTGCAGGTCGCGTCCTGGCGGTGGATCTTCTTCGTGATGCTGCCGATCGCGGTCACCATGCTGCTCGTCGGCGCCTGGCGACTGGTCGACGTGGGGGAGCGGCGACCCCAGCGGCTGGATCCACTCTCGGTGGTGCTGTCCGGCCTGGGATTCGGTGGCCTCGTGTTCGCGCTGAACAAGGTCGGCGATCCTGCCGGGACGACCGTGCTGGTCACGTCGCTCGGCGTGGGCGCGGTGAGCCTGGTGCTGTTCGTCCTCCGGCAGCTGGCGCTGCAGCGGGTGGATCAGCCGTTCCTCGACCTCCGCACCTTCAAACACCACAACTTCACCGTCGGCATCGGCCTGTTGATGATCGGGTTCCTGTCGCTCATGGGCGTTGCGCTGGTGTTCCCGATCTATTTGCAGGACGTACGCGGCCTCAACACGATGACCACCGGTTTGCTGTTGCTGCCCGGTGGCCTCGCGATGGGCCTGCTCGGACCGCTGATCGGTCGCCTGTTCGACCGGTTCGGAGCGCGGGTGCTGGTGGTGCCCGCTGCCTCGACGATGACGCTGATGATCTTCACGTTGACGTGGGTGACGTCGACGAGCACGCCGATCGTCGTGCTGATCGGGATCCACGTGGTGCTGTCGTTGTCACTGTCGTTCATGTTCACCCCGACGTTCACCGCGGCGCTGAACGATCTGAACCCGAAGCTCTATTCACACGGGTCCGCGCTCGTCGGGACCCTGCAGCAGGTGGGCGGCGCGGCCGGTTCCGCGCTGTTGATCACCGTGATGGCGCAGCGGGCTGCCGGGTTGGAGCGCGCCGGGATTGGTCGGGTGGAGGCGTTGCTGCACGGCACGCACGCCACCTTCACCCTCGCCGGCTTCATCGCCATGGGCGCGATCCTGCTCGGCCTCCTGCTGCGCAAGCCCGCTACACCGCCGGCAGTACGGGTCTGATCCAGATTCCGGATCAGATCCGCAGCGCGCCGACCCCATCCCGGCGGGGAGCCGCGAGGCGGAACGGTTTACCGCGCGCCGGTCGTGGCGGTCAGGCAGCCGAAGCCGGCGATCCATTCGGGAATCGCGCGATACCAGCGCTCGTGGACCTCGAACGGCCCCACCGCCGCCAGCGCGGAGAACGCGGCCACCCAGCACCGCACCTCGTGTGACGAGTTCCCCGCTGCCTCGGCCATCGCGTCGGCCTCCAGCTCATCAAAGGCCGTCGGATCCCCGGCAGCACACAGATCGAGGAACGCCGCATCCCAGGCGGGATTGAGTTCCTGGATGGTGCCCTCGCCGCGAGCGTACGCCCGCCCCGCCTCGATCGTCCGCGCCTGGCGGGCCGCACGAGCCTCGGCCGTCGGATTCCGCCCGGCGAGCAGGAACTCCCGCTGCTGCTCCGTCGCCGTCGCCCAGCGCGGCACCGGCGGGTCATGGGACAGCCCGCCCGAGCCGATGATGAGGACCCGCTCGTCCAGCCCGGCCAGGAAATCCCCGATCGCCGCCCCCAGTCTCCTGATCCGGCGCATCGGCACGAACGGCGGCGCGACGGAGTTCACGAACACGGGGACCGTCGCCACCTCGTCGGCGCCGATCAGCGCCGGGACCTGCACGGCCCCGTGATCAACCTCCGCCCCGCGGGAGATCGTGACGTCCAGGTCCCGTTCAGCGAGAAAGCGCGCCATCGCGTACCCCGTCTCCCCGGCCACCGGCAACGCCCCACTCGCCGTGTCGAAATCGCCGACCGCGCGGGCGGCCAGGCACACGGCGTATGGCGGCATCAGGTCATAGAAGAACCCGTTGAAATGGTCGGGGAAGAACGACACGACGAGCGTCGGCCGCACCTCCGTGACGAACGCGCGGACCCGTTCGAGGAGGGCGTTGAAGTCGTCGCGTACGCCCGCCGCCGGCTCCGTGAAGTTCATCAGCGGCGTGTGCGACATGCACACCAGCGAGACGCTCATGAGACCTCTTCCTTGGCCAATGAGGACGGCGGGGTGGGGTCGGCGCGATGCAGGTCCGGGGCCTCGGACTCCGCCTCGGCCGCCGGCCGGTCCCGTGCGAGCACCCGGTCGAGCGCTTCGGACAGGAGCCGTTCGGCGTGGGCGGGGTCCCAGATGGGTTCAGGCGTACGCCACGCCACGACACCGTCCGGCCGCACGAGGAGTGCACCCGCCTCGTGGATCTCCCGCTGCCGCCGCCAGTCGTGATAGGGATCGCGGGCCTCCGGATCGGCGCCGATCAGGACACACCCGAGCCACGGCAGCCCGAGCGCGTCGACGGCGGCCCGCCACGCCGTGCCCGCGGGACCCGACACCACCGTGAACGACCCGGCACCCACGACATCGAGCGTCGACCGGCGGTGTCCGTCGGACCCGACGAGCCAGGCATGCGGGATCTTCGCGCCCGGCCGCGTGGTCGGCTGGTGGTGCGTCTGGGGATCGTGCTGCCAGACCTCGTCGCCCAGGGTGGGATCGGGGATGACCGCGGTGGAGTGGTATCGGTGATTCTTCTCCACCCCCTCCGCGTTGAACTCCGTCTCCTTGAGCTGCAGCGCGTCCTCCAGCTTCTGCCGCAGCTCGATGCCCCGCTCGGTCGGGGCGTTGAGATTGGTGACGATGTTGGTGGCCGGGTCGGCGTCGCCGCTCATGTCGATGCACTCCCGGATCGCCGCATAGTCGAGCCGCGACTGGTTCGCGCGCAGCACGATCTGCTTGCCCACCGGAGCACGCTCGGCCGAATAGGACTCCAGGAGTTCCTCACCGGCGCGACCCTGCAGCACATAGGCGAGCTTCCAGGCGAGATTGTGGCCATCCTGCACACAGGTATTCAGCCCCAGCCCGCTCGACGGCGGATGCCGGTGGGTGGCGTCGCCGCCGCAGAGGACACGTCCGTGGCTGTACTGCGTCGCGTACTGCTGGTTCACATACCAGACCATCCGGTTGAAGATGTCGATCTCGAGATCGGGGACGCCAACCAGCGCCCGCACCCGACGGGTGATCTCCTCGTCGGTGATCTCGGGCACGCCGTCCTCGATCAGGAAGCCCCACCCGCAGATCCACTCCGTCCAGGGCTTGGTGCACCGCAGCAGGCCGAGCCCGATCTCGCCGACCGCCATCTCGGGGTTCACGAACCAGTGCAGGATGCTCGGACGGTGGGCGACGTAGGCGCTGAGGTCGCAGCGGAACTGCGTGTAGAGCGTCCCCGCTCGACTCACATGCCCCTCGAACGGCAGCCCGATGCCCTCCGCAACCCGTGAGCGCGCGCCATCGGCGCCCACGAGATATGCCGTGCGCACCTCCTCCTCGGCCCCCGTCAGCGTGTTGCGCAACGTCGCCGACACACCGTCCTCATCGGCCGCGAACGAGACCAACTCGGTGTGATAGGTGATCGTGACGCCCGCCTGGCCGGCCGCGTCGACAAGCACCGGCTCGATGCGATCCTGCGGGATGTCGAGATAGTCACACGGGCTGTGGCGCCGATAGTCCCCGTGCCGCGCGAACCCGGCGCCCCAGGACGGCATGCGGGCAAGCTCCGGACCGGTGAGGCTGATCGCGAGCAGCGAGTCGCCCATCTGGTCCCACGGGGTCGCGACCTTGGTGGCCGCCTCCTCGACGCCGAGGTCCCGGAAGACCTCCATCGTGCGCTGGCTGGTGATGTGGGCGCGCGGTGTGTTGGCGACCCAGGGGGTGCGGGAGATCATGCGGACGCGGACGCCCAGTTGCGCCAGCGCCAGGGCCGTGGTCACCCCGAACGGGCCGGCGCCGACCACGAGCACCTCGGGCTGCTGCTTCGTTGCAGTCATCGCGTCTCCTCTGTCTTGCGATGCACGAACACTAACATGCTAGTATTTCAGCGCGCCAGAGTTGATCGGTGCGAGGCCGAGTCAAAGGGGACACGATCATGACGCAGGACTTCGACACCGACGTCATCGTGGTCGGGGCAGGGCCGATGGGCGGGACGACGGCGCTGGCCCTGGCGACCTACGGCGTACGGGTGCTCACCATCTCCAGATGGAACTGGGTCGCGCACAGCCCACGCGCCCACGTGATGAACCAGCGCGCGCTCGAGGTGTTCCGGGACCTGGGGATCGAGGAGGAGGCGAAGGCGGCGGGCACGCCGTGGGAGCTCATGGGCGACCACATCTTCGCCACCAGCCTGACCGGGCCCGAGGTCGCGCGCCTGCGCACGTGGGGGACCGGCGACGAACGGCGAACCGACTATCTGCTCGGCAGCCCGTGCGGACTGCTGGATCTCGGGCAGCCGCTGATGGAGCCGATCGTCGTGTCCAAGGCGGCAGCGCGGGGCGCGGTGTTCCGGTTCGGGGTGACCTATCTCGGGCACGAGCAGGACGCCGACGGCGTCACCGTGCGGATGGTCGACGAGGTGACCGGGATGGAGTTCACGCAGCGGGCGCGGTTCCTGGTCGGGGCCGACGGCGCGCGGTCGCAGATCGCGGAGGAGATCGGGCTCGAGATCGTCGGCCAGCAGGCGCGGGCGGGGCAGATCTATGCGATGTTCCACGCCGATCTCACCGAGCTCGTGGCGCATCGCCCCAGCATCCTCCACTATCTGCTCCAGCCGGCGACGGGTTTCGGGGAGTTGGGCCTCGGCGTGCTCCGGGCCGTCCGCCCCTGGGATCAATGGATGGCGGGCTGGGGCTTCGACCAGACCAAGGGCGAGCCGGACCTCGACGAACAGCGCGCCGCGGACACCATCCGGACGCTGGTCGGCGACCCCGACCTGCGCGTGAACGTGCAGTGGGTGTCGCCCTGGTATGTGAATCAGCAATACGCGACGGACTACAGCCGCGGGCGCGTCTTCTGCGGTGGCGATGCCGTGCACCGGCATCCACCGTCGAGCGGGCTCGGGTCGAACACCTGCATTCAGGATGCGTTCAACCTGGGGTGGAAGCTGGCTTATGTGGTGAAGGGGTACGCGGGGCTCGAGCTGTTGCAGACCTATTCCGACGAGCGCGCGCCGGTGGGGAAGCAGATCGTCGAGCGGGCGAACCAGTCGCGGTTCGACTATGCGCCGCTGCGTGCTGCGTTCGCCGCCGAGGGGGACGATCCCGTCGCTGCCGGGGTCGCGAAGCTGCGCGACCGGTCGCCGGAAGGGGCCGCGGCGCGGGCCGAGCTGCAGGCGGCGATGGACCTCAAGAACTATGAGTTCAACGCGCAGGGGGTGGAGCTCAATCAGCGGTATGTCTCCACTGCCGTCGTGCCGGACCAGGACGCGCCGGAGGTGTTCGCGCGGGATCCGCAGCTCTATCTCCAGGCCACCACGAGGCCCGGGGCGAAGCTGCCCCATGCCTGGTTGGTGAACCGGGATGGGCGGCGTACCTCCACCCTCGACATCACCGGCCGCGGGATCTTCTCCCTCGTCACCGGACTGTCCGGGCAGGCGTGGGTCGAAGCCGCCTGGCGGAGCGAGCGGGAATGCCTGCGGACGATCGTCATCGGTGAGGACGACTATCAGGACCTCTATGGCGCTTGGGCCCGGGTGCGGGAGATCGACGAGGCGGGGGCGGTGTTGGTGCGGCCGGATGGGTACGTTGCCTGGCGATGCTCCGACGCCGTCTTCGACCCCAAGGTGGCGACGCGAATGCTGGCGGACGTGTTGGATCGTGTGCTCGGCGCGCCGATCCCCGTCGGGGCTGACGGCGCGACGTCCCGGCCCGTCGTGCCTCGGACGGCGGACCTTCCCGGTGGCCCACGCGAGCGATCGCTGGGTGAGGAACTTGGCACGCTCTGAGGCGCCCGGCCGGGGCTCGTGCAGAGCGAATGCGCCGGTCACCGGGGACTAGGATCCGGTTCATGCGTTTTGCGCCGGGCAGCAGGGCTGCGGTTATCGGGGGGCGGCTGGCGCACCAGGTCTATGACGAGTTGAAGCAACAACTCCTGGCCGGGGCCCATCAGCCGGGGTCAGCGCTGGTCGTCAACGACCTGTGCACGGAGTTCGGGGTGAGCAAACAGCCGGTCATGGAGGCGCTGCGCGCCTTGGCCGGCGACCGGCTGGTGGAGATCCAGCCGCAGGTGGGCGTGCGGGTGCGGGACTTCAGCGCCCATGAAGTCGAAGCGTTCTTCTGGTTCTTCGCCCGGTGCGAGGGCTCCATGGCCAATCGCGCCGCCCAGTTCGGCACCGAAGCTGAGATGGCTGAGCTCGAAGTGTTGTGCGAGGAACTCGAGCAGCTGGAGGGTTCACCGGACGAGGTCGGGCAGCTCGGCTATCGCCGCGGCAATCGCGAGGTCCACTCGCTGATCCATGCGATGGGGCGTTCAGCGCTCGCGGCGGACATCAGCTATGACCTGTTCGACCTCAGCGATTTCCTCATCGTCACCCATGGCCGCGGGTTCAGCGGGCGCCTGGCCGAGCGCAACCACGGACACCGAGAGGTGCTCGACGCCATCCGCCGCCGTGACCCGGAAGCGGCGGAGGAGGCCATGCGCCTGCACGTTCTCACCTCCCCACTCGGCGGGCATCAGCTGGCTTGACCGGCCGGGGGACGTGACATGCGTCCCGTCGGGGCCGGTGCCGCTGGTGGTCCCGCAGAAGAACTGCTGACGCTCGACTCAGCCCTGGCCGCGGAACCTGCCGCCGACCCACCGGCCGAACTCGCCGACGCCCTCGCCGAGGTCCCGCATCAACCGTGCGATCGCGTCCTGGGAGGAGCGGAAGGCGGACAGATAGGACTCGGCCGCGGCCTGGGCCTCGGCGGAGATCTTCGCGTCCTTGTCCTCGCTGCGACGGGGATAACTGCCCGCGAGGATCTCGGCATAGTGGCCCGAGTCCACCCAGCGGCGGAGTTCGCCGGCGCGGACGACGTTCATCGGATGCGTCGCACCCTCCACGAGCATGAACTTCATCACCGAGTCGCGCAGGTCCTCGGTTTCCTCGTATTCCCGTGCCTGCTCCAGGAACTCCGTCTGATCGAGATCCTGCAGATGACCGCCGGATGCGATCTTCATCTGCACGCGGATCGCGGCGGCCACGTCCTGGGTGGACAGCAGTCCTGCGCGGTCGCTCGACAGCTCCGCCTTCCGCGCCCACTCCGCCAGCGCCGCGCTGATCGCACGGATGCCCCAATAGCCGATCGGAATGCCGGCGAAGTTGGTGCCGAACCGGATCATGTACGCCAACAACGTCCGATAGAGCGCATGTCCACTCAGCGCGTGACCCAGCTCGTGGCCGAGCACGAACCGGAGTTCGTCGTCGTGCATCAGGTCGACCAGCGCGGAGTCGATCACGATCTTGGGGCTGTCCACGCCGATCGTCATCGCGTTGAGCCGCGGTGAGGCCTGCACGAACAGCTCCGGGAGCCCGGGAGCGTCGAGGGCGGCGGCGGCTTCGGCATAGAGGCGGTGCACCCGCGGGAACTGCCGCTCGCTCACCCGCACACACGAGCCGAGCAGGAGCATCTTCACCATGCGCTCGTTGAGGAACCCCGACAGCTTGCGCACGAACGTGTCGAACCCGTGCAACTTGCGCAGGGCGACCAGCGCGCCGCGATCGGCGGGGTGCTCCCAGGCGCGGGAGGAGATCTCGGTGAGGACGATGCGGTTGCGGATGGGCCTGCTGTTCTCGGTCACCGTGCCATTCTGGCCCGTCCCGGGTTCCTTCGACCTCGGCCCCGGCCGGCGCCGGCTCAGAAGCGGAGGCGGAGGGCGGGGTCGTTGGCGGGGAGGGTACGCACGGGTCCCGGCCCGGTTTCGGCCGTCTCGAACCGCACGGTCACCCGGCCGAGACCAGCGCCCCACACCCAACCCGCGCCGAACTCGTCATGCACCACATCGACGCCCGGGAGCCACGTCGTCGGACGGCGCCGGATCCGGGTGTCGGCGGGCGGGGTCCCCGCGCCGGCCACATCCGCCGCGGTGGTGACGACTGTCGTGTCCACCCCGTTCGCGTCCAGCGCGTCCCCGTGCGACGTGACCCCGTCCGGCGACTCCCCGTTCGGCATTGCCCCGTCCAGCGACTCCCCGTCCGGCGAGAACAGCTCCTCCTGCGCGACATGGGTGAGCCCGGCCACGCCGACCCCGATAAGCCGCACCCCCTCGCTGAGGTCCAATCCGGAAAGCAGTTCCCTCGCCACCCGGGCGATCACCTCAGCCCGGTCGGTCGCGCCGTCGAGGGTCCTTGACCGGGTCCACGTGGTGAAATCCGGCCGCCGCACCTTGATCGTCACCGTCCGTGCGAACAGTCGCCCCGCGCGCACGCGCGTCGCCACCTCGGCCGCGTCCCGCTCGAGCAGGGCGGCAAGCTTGGCCGGATCGCGCTCGTCGTGCTCGAACGTGTCCTCCACGGAGATCGACTTCGCCTCGCGCTCGGCCACCACCGGCCGGTCGTCGCGCGCGAATGCCAATTCGTGCAGGTTGGCGCCGGCGGCCCTGCCCAGCTCCCGCACCAGTTCCGCCGATGTCATGGCCTGGAGATCGGCGACCGTGCGTACCCCCAACCTCCCCAACCGCTCACCCGTCGCCGGCCCCACGCCCGGGATGACCCGCACCGACATGGGGGCGATCAGCGTGACTTCCGTGCCGGGCTCGACGATCCGGAGACCGTCGGGCTTGTCGAGCTCGGTGGCGAGCTTGGCGATGAACTTGGACGAGCCGATCCCGACCGACGCCGTCAACCCGCCCGTGCGGGCCGACACCTCGGTCTTCAGCTCACGCACCAGGTCCGTGAGCGCCTCGACCGTGAACTCCAATCCCCGTGGCGACGCGGCGAGATCCACGAACGCCTCGTCCATCGACAGCGGCTCCACCAGCGGCGAGATCGCCCGCAGCGCCTTCATCACGTGCTGACTCGCCTCCCGATAGGCCGCGAACCGCCCGCTCAGGAACGCGGCGTGCGGGCAGCGGCGGCGGGCTTCGTGGGTGGGCATGGCGGAACGTACGCCGAACACCCGCGCCTCATAGGACGCCGTCGCGACCACCCCGCGCTGGCCGATGCCGCCGACGATCACGGGCTTCCCGCGCAGCGATGGTTTGTCCCGCTGCTCGACGGCGGCGAAGAACGCATCCAGGTCCAGGTGGAGGATCGAAGGACGGGTGCGCACACCCGCATTCTGCCCCGCCCACCGTTCCTGACCGCCGGTCCGGTTGTCCCGAAACGGGTGGGGGCCGAATTGATGGCTTGACCAACGGCGCGTCGCTTGATCGGATAGTTCCGGATGACCGCATCGGGGGGAGTCATGCACGTTGGTTCACGTCTGTCCGCGGCCGCCGGAGTTCTGGCGCTCGCCTCCGTCGGGGTGCCCGCGGTGGCAGCCGAGGACGTCGGCTGCGGTGACCTGATCACGGCCTCCACCCAGCTGACCCGGGACCTCCACTGCACCGGCGAGGACGGCGACGGTCTCACCATCGCCGCCAGCGGCGCCGAGGCCGAACCGCTGGTCCTCGACCTCAACGGCCACACCCTCGCCGGCGGCGGCGAGCGGGGCCTGGCGGGCATTCGCTTCACGGGCCAGAACAACGTCGTGGTCCGCAACGGGACGATCACCGGTTTCCACGTGGGCGTCGAGGTCCAGCAGTCGATGCGCGTGACGCTCACCGGGCTCACCGTGCACGGAATCGACCGCGGCATCAACGTCGGCGGGGGCGGCTACCACCTGATCGAGAAGAACACCGCCACCGCCGAGCAGCGCGACGGCATTCGGCTGGGGGCGACGACCAACAACTACGTGGTCAAGAACACCGTGCCGGAGGCGGTGTGGGGGATCTCGATTGCGGGGTACACCACCAGCAACTTCATCGAGAAGAACACCGTCACCGGCAGCGTCCGGCACGGGATCGGCGCCTTCGACAATGCGCGCGCGGTCACGATCGTGAAGAACGAGGTGGCCGGGAACTACGACGGCATCTTCGTGGGCAAGGAAGTCCTCGAGGCGCACCTGGAGAAGAACGAGGCGGCCGACAACCGCGAGGACGGCATCCACGTCGACACCGCCAGCGCGAAGCTGATCAAGAACATCGCCACCGGCAACACCGGGCTCGGGATCCTCGCCGTCGAGGGCGTCAGCGGTTCCGGCAACGTGGCGTCCGGCAATCTTGCCGGCGGCGCTGAGAACCCGACCCAGTGTGTCGGTGTGGAGTGCGCACCCGCCTGACGGTCAGGCCGGCACGATCTTGATGTTGCCCGACGCGGTGACCACCTGGATGCTGGCGTGGTCGTCCGATTCCTCATCGGGCTCGGTTTCGGGGAGGAGCACGCGGACATCGCCGGTGGCCGAGTTGAGGTTGAGCCAGGTGGGTGTTCCTTCGGGTACGCCGACCGACACGTTCCCGGAGCCGGCCTTCACGAACAGGTCGCCGCGGTTTGACGCCACGGTGATGTCACCGGACCCGGCTTTCGCGTCGAGCGCGCGCCCGACGCGGCCGATCGTGATGTCGCCCGAAGCGCTGCGGACCCGGGCGGCGCCATCGACGTCGGTGATGTCCAGGTCGCCGGAGGCGATCGACACCTCGGTGGGCCCGGTGACGCGAGCAAGACGCACGTCCCCCGACCCCGCCAGCACCGACACGTTCCCCAACTCGACGCGGGTCGTGACGTTGCCGATGCGCGTCCTGATCTCGACGTCGATGCCCGTGGGCACGGCGAGGCGCACGTCGGCCTCCTGTCGGGAATGGATCGTCAGCCACGAGTCGTGCTGATCGATCCGCGGTTCCCGAATGGTGTCGATCGTGCCCTCGACGTGTGTGCCGCCGGAGTCCGAGAGGGTGACGGCGCCGCTGTGGACCTTGAGCACCAGCCGGCGTACCCCCTCCGCCCGCACCCCGTGCTCCATCACACCCACCCCCGATAGCTGTTGCCCCAGCCGCCGGCGGTCGGCGGGCCGGGCGGGAACGGCCGACGACCGGGACCGGGCGGTCCCCACGGGCCGGGCTGGCCGGGGTCGGGCTGGCCGGGCCACTGCGGCGGGCCCCACGGACCCGGGCCGCCCCAGCCTCGTCCGCGCCCGCGGCCTCGGCGGCTGCGCTCCCGATCGCCCCGGCCGCGGCCTTCGCGGCCACGCTCGCCGCGCCCCTCGCCACCGCGGCCACCGCGACCGTCGCCACCGCCGCGCCCGTCGCCACCACCGCGACCGTCGCCACCGCCGCGACGGAACGAAGCGCGCTGGAGACGGTTCATGGCCAAGCGGGTGAGCCAGGCGTTCGTCGAGATGCCCTCTTCGGCGGCCACCTCGTCGATGCGCTTCTTCACCGAAGCGGGGAGGCGGAGGCTGATGCGGGCCAGGGGTTCGTCGGCATCATCGTCGCCGAGCACTGTGCCGTCGTCGTCGAAGTCGTTCGGATCGTCGTCGGTGTCGTCCTCGGGGGAGTACGCCGCCGGGGTCACCTGATGCACGACGAACTGGGGGTCGGCGCCGGCCATGCGTACTTCCACACTCGTCGGCGCCAGGTCCGCGCTGATCTCGGCGGTGGCGTCGGAGAGGGCCTGGATGAGGGTGAGGCGGAGGGCGGAATCCATGGAGGCGCCGAGTTTCTGCGCCACTTGCTGCGTGTCCTCGTCGGCGAGCGCGGTGGCTTGTTGGACCTGCTCGCGGACGGACTCTATGTATTGGGAAAGTTCCATGACTCCATGATGGCGCCATTGTGGCGTCATTTCAAGGTATTGATGGCGCCAATTGCGGGAGTTCGGGGAGGTGGTGAGCGGTCCTTGTGTCTTGACCCGTCCTGCGGGTCAGATCGCGAGGGCTCGCGCACCCACTTTTGTCCCTGGTCTCGTTTACGCTCCTGGGCGTGGCTTCTGGTGTGACCGTGGACGTCGTGGCAACCCCGTGGGTTAACCATGCGATGGCGCATGTCGGGCTGCCGTTCGTGCGGCGGGTCGTGGTGGATCTGAGTGCGCTGGGCGGCGCTGTCCGCGAGGTTCGCGTCGAGGTGACGCTGCGGGATCAGTTCGGTGACGTGCTGACGCGGCCGTGGTCGCGCACGCTTGCCGACCCCGACCCGGCTCTTCCCTGGGAGCTGGACGACCTGGACATCGCCTTCGAGCCGGGCGCGATCAGCACCATCGAGGAGGAGACCGCCGCCGAGCTCGAGGTCGCGGTTGATCTCGACGGGACTCGGGCGGCGACGGTCCACCGCCGGTTGCCGGTGCTCGCTGCCCGTCAATGGGTCATCGATCCGCACGCGGAGTTGCTGTCGCTGGAACTGCTCTCGTCGTTCGTGCAGCCCAACCATCAGTCGGTCGCTGCGCTCCTCCCGCGCGTGGCCGAGCGGCTTCTGCAGAAGACGGGCAGCGGATCCCTCGGTGTCCAGGGGCTCAGTCCGACCGGGATCGACACCGTGGTCGAGGCGGCGTTCGCCGTGCTGCACGACCTTTCCATCCACTATGCGGAGCCGCCGGCGAGCTGGGGGCTGGGGCAAAAGGTGCGGACACCGGGGGACGTGCTCGACGGGCGTCTCGGCACCTGCCTCGACACCACGCTGACGTTGGCCGCCGTGCTCGAGCAGATCGGCATTCCGCCGGTCGTCTGGATCGCGCGCGGTCATGCGTTCCTCGGCTATTGGCGCTATCTCGACCGCGGGCTGCCGAATGCCGCCACGACCGAGATCGCCCAGGCCGCGAACGCGGTCGACCTCGACCTCATGGGGGTCGTGGAAACCACGATGATCACCCGCGAGCGCCGGCCGCCGAAGGACCTGTTCGAGCGCGCCGGGAATGCGGTCCGCGACCATTGGTTCACCGGGCGCAGTCACGAGCTCATCGCCGTGGTCGACGTCGCGATGGCGCGCATGCTGCGCATCCACCCGCTGCCGTCGCGGCGCGTGCGCGAGGACGGTGTGGTGGAGATCGTGGAGTGGTCCCCGCCGGCTCGTGCGAGCGGCGCCGGGGCGACCGTGCAGGCCGCGGAGCCCGGGGTGCCCGCTGTCTCGGCGAAGCGCGCCGACGTCCCACCGCGCATCCAGGCCTGGAAGAACGCGCTGCTGGATCTCAGCCTCCGCAACCGGCTGCTCAACCTCGGCCAGCCGATGGCGCAGGTCCGGTTGGTCGTTCCGCAGGGGGAGCTGGGGGCCGTGGGCGACGTGCTGCAGCAGGGCCGCACCCTCACTCTCCGCGCGGTCGAGGACCTGAACTCGGCCGTGCGCACGACCCTCGACCGCGATGCCCACGCCATTCCCGGCGACGTGCAGCGCGACCTGCTCGAGGTCCGCTCGACGATCTTCACCGAACTTCAGGGACCGAGCCACAAGGCCGAGCTGGACCGGCTGCGGTTCCGGGCCCAGTCCGGGCGGCGTGAGACCGGGGCGAACCCCCTGCTCCTCAGCCTCGGGCGGCTGGACTGGAAGCTCGGCGACCGCGACCTCGCAGCGCCGCTCGTGCTGATTCCGGCGGAGATCCGTGGGCTGACGTTGCCCTATCGGATCGCGTATGACCCCGCCGGCGAAGTCACCGTCAACCGCAGCCTCCTGGAAAAACTGCGCCACGAGTTCGGGTTCGCCGTGCCCGCGCTCGCCGAGATGCCGCGCACGGCGGACGGTGCGGTGGATGTCGCCGAGGTGCTCCGCCTGTTCCGGATGGCGCTGGACGAGAGCGAGCTCGGCTTCCGCGTCGTGGACGAGGCGCGGTTGACGATCAGCGGCTTCACGGGCTATCTCCTGTGGCGGGACCTCGACCAGCACTGGGAGACGTTCCTCGAGTCGCCGCTGGTGCGGCATTTGGTGGAGACTCCGACGGGGGAGTACGCGGATCCGGGCGCCACGCAGGACTCCCTCCCGGCCCTCGACGAGGTGGTCGCCGTGGCGCCGATCCCCGCGGACGGATCGCAGGCGCAGGCGATCGCGCTGGCCCGCGCGGGTCGGTCGTTCGTGCTCGAGGGACCACCCGGGACCGGCAAGTCGCAGACGATCACCAACATCCTCGCGGACCAGATGATGCAGGGTCGGCGGGTGCTGTTCGTCGCCGAGAAGGGCGCCGCGCTCGATGTGGTCCGCAAGCGCCTCGGGCACGTCGGGCTGCTGCCGTTCACGCTCGACCTCCATGACCACAACGCCAGTCCGACCACGGTCAAGGCGGGGCTGAAGTCGGCCCTCGCCCAGCAGCCGATGGCGGATGCGGATGGCTATCGGGTGGCGGGGCAGGACGTCCATGCCACGGCCGCAGTCCTCACCGGTTATCGCGACCGGCTCCATGAGCCCAACCGGGCGGGCCTGTCATTGTGGGATGCCCACGCCCAGCACCTGGCGCTCGGAGACGGTCCGACGCTGCCGGTGCCCGAGGCCGCGGTCGGTCGGGCGGACTTCGACGCCGCGGAACTCCGCCGCGCGGTGGCGGACGCGGTCGCGCCACTTGCCGAGCTCGGCCCACACGGCGCGGCGGCCTGGGGTTTCGCGGGCGTGACAGGGGCGCCACCGGCCGAGGTGCTGGCGGCCGTCGAGCGGGTGGACCGGGCGCAGGCCGCGCTGCCGCCCGACCTGTTGCCCGCCGGGATCGCCACGGTCGCGGATCTCGAAGCCGTGGTCTGGTTGCTGCTGGAGCCGGGACTGGGTGAGGACCTGGCCGTCCTCGATTCGCCGCGCTGGCGGGCCGCGCTGGCCGAGCTCCAGCAGCGCACTGGGCAGGTGGCCCAACGCTTCGCCGACCTGCTGCCGCAGTTCCTGCCGCCCGTCCTGGAGGTCGACCTGTCGCCGGTGCGCCAGCACCTGCGCGAGGCCAACGCGTCCTTCTTCATCGGCCGCAAGGGGCGACTCCTCCGCGCCGCGGCGCCCGTGCTCGACCATCTGCGGCCCGGTGTCGAGGTGCGGCCGGCCGAGTTGCCCGACCTGGTCGAACAGATCGCCGCGGTCGCCGCCGACCAGCGGGCGGTGCAGCAGTCCTGGCGGGCGTTGCCGGGCCTCGCCGAAATAGGCGCGCTCGCTCTCGCCGACCCGGGCGCGGCGCTGGAGATCGAACGCCTGATCACACAGCGCACCGAGGCCGCGCAGCGCTTCGGCCGCCTCTCACCCGAGCTGGGTGCGGAGGTGCGCCGGCGCCGCCGGGCTGGGTCGTTCGGCGCCGGCGTGCACCCTTCGGGGGGAGAGGCTGAGCCCTCACCTTTTGACCCGCCCCACGGGTCAAAGGGTGAGGACGCGGTGACAGGTCGGGGAAGCGGGCCCAACGACGGGCCCATCGGCGGGCTCGACCACGGCGCCCTTGACGGGCTCAACGACGGGCCCACCAGGAGCCCGGCGGTCGACGGTCCATTGCGCGAACTCGTCGCGGCCTGGGCCGTCCTCGCGACCGCGACCGACAGCCGCGCCGACGACCAAGCGCGGTTCGCGGGCGAAGCCGGTCTCCTGGCGGCCTGGCGAGCCGGTCGGGAGCGCCGCACTCAGGACTCGGCGCTCCTTGCCCGCTGGCGGCGCGCGGCTGCTCCGTTGGAGCCACTGACCGACGCTGTGCCGGAGGCCCGCTGGGCCCTGCTCACCGGCAGCGTGCCCGCGGAGGACGCACCGGCGGGCTTCGACCGCGGAGTGGCGATGGCCGCGCTGGCGGAGCGGTGGCGCGCGGCCGGGTTCGACGACTTCCATGGGCCGAGCCATGACCGGACCGCGGAGCGATATGTCCGTGCCGGGCAGTCCCTCCGCGACAGCCTCACCACGGTGCTGCCCGCCGGGCTGATCGACCGCCGTCCGTTCCGCCCGAACGCGGTCATCGGGCGGGCCGCCGCCCTGGACCGGGAGCTGAACCGGACCCGAGGGGGAGCGAGCGTACGCCAACTCATCCAGACCCACGGCGCCGTCATCGCCGAGATCACGCCGTGCGTGCTCGTCAGCCCCGACTCACTGGCCCGGTTCGTGCCGCCCGGTGCGATGGAGTTCGACCTGGTGGTGTTCGACGAGGCATCCCAGATCCGTGTGCCCGACGCGATCGGTGCCCTCGGCCGGGCCCGCGCCTGCGTCGTCGCCGGCGACTCGAAGCAGCTCCCACCGACCCAGTTCGCGCAGGTCAGTGTTGACGACGACGAGGAGACCGTCGACGAATTCACGGTCGTGCCGGACGAGGAATCAGTGCTCGGGGAGTGCGTGCAGGCGGGGCTGCCGCGGCATTGGTTGTCGTGGCACTACCGGTCGACCGATGAGGCGTTGATCGCGTTCTCGAATGAGCAGTACTACGAGGGCCGCCTCTCCTCCTTCCCCGCCTCCCCGGCCGACCGCTTCGACACCGGCGTCTCCTTCACTCGGATCGACGGACATTTCCGCCGCAGTGTCCCGAAGGACGCGGGCCAGGCGGAGAAGGGCCTGCTGCGCACGAATCCGACCGAAGCCGCCGCCGTGGTCGAGGAAGTGCTGCGGCGCTGGCGCCGGCGCGAACGCTCGATCGGCGTCGTGACGTTCAACGCCCCGCAGCGCAACCTCATCCATCGGATGCTGTGGGACTCGGGCGTCGAAGGGGTCGCCGAGTCGATGGTGCTCGCGGACGACGGCCTGTTCGTGAAGAACCTCGAGAACGTCCAGGGTGATGAGCGGGACGTGATCATCTTCTCGACGGCGTTCTCGGCGAACCAGGCCGGCGTGCTGCCCCTCAACTTCGGCCCCCTCAACCGCGCCGGCGGCGAGCGGCGGCTCAACGTCGCGGTCACCCGGGCCCGGCGGCGGGTGATGGTGTTCTCGTCGTTCGACCCCGAGGACATCCGCGTCGAGCAGACGAACTCGGTCGGTGTGCGGCACTTGCGGGCGTATCTGGAGGTGGCGAAATACGGTACGCCGCCCGAGGTCGTCCCCAGCGCCGGCGCA
The DNA here is from genome assembly GCF_050880385.1 of Ammonicoccus luteus. NCBI lineage: Bacteria > Bacillati > Actinomycetota > Actinomycetes > Propionibacteriales > Propionibacteriaceae > Ammonicoccus > Ammonicoccus luteus. The sequence goes on along the minus strand of NZ_JBNZCI010000002.1, from coordinate 483,346 downwards.
CTCGACCGGCATCGCGAGGAGATCGCCGAAGCGCTGCGCCGCGAAGGGCTGGCGGTCGAGACCTCCGTCGGGCTGTCGGAGTTCCGGATCGATCTGGTGGTCACCGACCCCGCGCGGGGTGACCGGTCGGCGCTGGCGGTCCTGCTCGACGGCCCCGGGTGGGCCCGGCGGACCACCACAGGGGATCGGGACGGGCTGCCCGATCAGGTGCTGCGCGGGATCATGGGCTGGCCGGCCGTGCATCGCGTGTGGCTGCCCGAATGGCTCGGGGATCGGGCCGCGGCGCTGCAGCGCGTGATCGAAGCGCTCGCCGCAGTGGACAGCCGACGGGCGATCGGTGAGGCCGAGGGGGAGTCGGTGTTCCTGCCCTATGAGCCCGGCGGTGACTCACCCGTCCTCGATTCCGGTGAGGAGCCCGACGGGGCAGACGATCCCCTCAACCTGTTCAACGGGGAGGACGACCCCGACGAGGGGCCCTATGCGGAGCCGGACTTCGAAACCCGTCCGCGTGGGCGCCTCGACAAGCTCGACTGGCCGGGACAGGCTCAGGCCCAGACCATCGACCTGATGCGCGAGATCGTCGAGGCCTGCGGCCCGATCAGTGTCCGGCGCCTCGCGCGCCTCGTGGTCAGCGTGCACGGGATCAGCCGGCTGACCGAGACCCGGCTCACGCAGATCCGGCCGATCGTGCCCGATGATCTGCGCCGCGACACCGAGGGGTTCATCTGGCCCCGCGGCCGCGATCCGCTGCGGTGGGAGGGCTTCCGGTCCGGCGGCAACGCGAAGGACCGGCCGCTGGAGGACATCGCCCTCCGTGAGCTCGCCAACGCGCAGTGTCACTTGGTGCGGCAGTCCGTCGGCATCGCCGACGAGGAACTCCACCGGGAGACCACTCGGCTGTTCGGGGGAACGCGGGTGACGGAGAGTGGGCGTACGCGGCTCGAACAAGCCCTCGACCACGCGGTCGCCGAGCGCCGACTGAAGCGCGCCGGCGGCCTCGTCGTGCCTGCTTAGGCGATCGCGCCAAACCTGGGGCGATCGGGCCAAAACGCCCACCTGGGTCGCTGATCGGTGCGATCCTGATGAGTGGGCGCAACGACGTATCAGGACGCCGCGAGGACCAGCCGCCGGTGGGGGCCGCCCACTGGCTGACTTTGTCCATCCATTCCCCTTACAAGTTACCGATAAGTCGCTAAATTGTGCCTCGCGTGCAATGAAGCGCGAACGGAGGATCCAGAGGGCCCACTGCGTGACCCCGCGGACATGAGCAGTCGAGGTGTGCGGTGACTCGAGATATGCCTTGTGCGACGACTCGAAACGTCCGGTCTGCGGTGACGCGTGGTGCGCGGTGACACCGGGTGGACGGGGAAAGCAGTCCGGATTCCGGCGTCGGCGCTCGTCGGATCCGTGGTCGGACCAGCGATCGATCCGTGCGGAGCTGTTCAGCGACGAGCGTCTGATCGAGCACGGTGTCTCGCTCGCCGACAGCCAGGTCACGGTCAGCGGCACAGCACCGGACGTCTCCCTGCTCGATCGGCTGGCGGACGACAACAAGGTCCTGATCCGGTGCTATGAGTCCCTCGTCGGCGACCTCTCCGCGGGCCGCCCGATCACCCCTGCCGCCGAGTGGCTGGTCGACAACTTCCATCAGGTGGAGGAAGCGTTCCGGCAGGTCCGGATGGACCTCCCACCGGGCTATTTCCGCCAGCTGCCCAAGCTGGGCGAGGGCTTCCTGGAGGGGCATCCGCGGATTTTCGGGGTGATGTGGGGATACGTGGCCCACACCGACAGCCTCTTCGATCCCGACAGCCTGGCGGCCTATATCCGCGCCTATGAGTCCCGCAAGCCGCTCACGCTCGGTGAGCTGTGGGCCGTGGCGATCACCCTGCGGCTCCTGCTGCTGGAGAACCTGCGCCGCATCGCCCTGCAGGTCGTCGACGCGGCGTCCGCCCGGGCCCGCGCGGACGACCTCGCCGATCAGCTCCTCGGCACGGGCGGCCAGCAGCGGCTCACCCTCGCCCAAGCGCTGCCCAACGCCAACCGCGTCGAGATCACCCAGTCGTTCGCGGTGCAGTTGTTCCGGCGCCTCGCCCACACCGACCTCACCGAGGGTGTCGAATGGGTCACCGCAGGCCTGGCGGCGAGGAACACCGATCCCGACGCCGCGATCGAGGCCGAGCACGCCCGCCTCGCCCGTCAGGCCCTGACGATCCGCAACATCTTCACCTCCCTGCGCCTGGTCGCCGACGTCAACTGGGAGGACCGGCTCGAATCGGTGAGCGTCCTCGAGCAGGAGCTCCGCACCAACCCGGGCTATCCGGCCCTCGACTTCACGACCCGCAACACCTACCGCTCGGCCGTCGAGACCCTCGCGCGCGGCTCGGCCCACGAGGAGCTCGAGGTCGCCCGCGCCGCTCTCGCCTGGGCCCGGGAGGCCACCACCGACGTCGGGCAGGACCTCGGCTTCTGGCTCATCGACGACGGCCGCCGCGACTTCGCCAAGGCCCTCGGCTATCGGCGCCCGGCCCGCGAGTGGCTCATCGACACCGCCCGCGCGGCCGGACTGTCCGGCTATCTCGGCGCGCTCACCCTCACCACCGCGCTGTGCCTCGCCCTCGCCCTGCTCGGGATCGTCTGGGCCGCCAGCGGCTTCCGCGGCCTCGGCGCGCTCGGCACCCACCATCCCGCGCTCTGGATCGGGCTGGTGCTCCTGCTGTCGCTGCCGATCAGCAGCCTGGCCCTCGGCCTGATCAACTATCACTCCGCGAAGCTCTTCGCGGCCCGGCCGCTGCCGGCGTTGTCGCTCGACGCCGGCGTACCCCCCGAGTTCCGCACCCTCGTCGTCGTCCCCACCATGCTCACCTCACCCGACGGGGTCGACGAGCTCATCCGACAGCTCGAGGTGCACTATCTCGCCAACCTCCACGGGGAGCTCTATTTCGCCGCGCTCACCGACTGGGTCGACGCGGACACCCCGCTCCGCGACGGCGATGAGGAACTGCTGGACAGGGCGTTGTCGGGGGTACGCGAACTCAACGCCCGCTATGGCAACCGCTTCCTCCTGTTCCATCGCGAACGCCGCTGGAACTCCGCCGAGGGCGTGTGGATGGGCTGGGAGCGCAAACGGGGCAAGCTCGATGAGCTCAACCGCTATCTGCGCGGCGCGGGGGACACGAGCCACTCGGTCGTCGAAGGCCGCTTCCCGGGCCAATTCCGCTATGTCATCACGCTCGACGCCGACACCCTCCTCCCGAGAGATGCCGCCCGCCGCCTCGTCGCCAAGCTCGCCCATCCGCTGAACCGGGCACACTTCGACGAGCGCACCCGCCACGTCATCCGCGGCTATTCGATCCTGCAGCCGCGGGTCACCCCGTCCCTCCCGCTCACGGAGGACACCTCGCCGTTCCAGGAGGTCTATTCCACCCAACGTGGCCTCGACCCCTATGCGTTCGCGGTCTCCGACGTCTATCAGGACCTGTTCGGCGAGGGCTCCTTCGCGGGCAAAGGCATCTATGACATCGATGCCTTCATGGTCGCCCTCGAGGACCGGATTCCCGAGAACTCCCTGCTCTCCCACGACCTGCTCGAGGGCAACTTCTCGCGTTCGGGCTTGGTGACGGATGTGGAGGTGGTGGAGGAATACCCGACCGCCTATGAGGTCGCCGCCGCCCGCAACCACCGCTGGCTGCGCGGCGACTGGCAGTTGCTGCCGTGGCTGCTCGGCGCCCGCGGCAAGGGCCTCACCGGCTTGGGCCGGTGGAAAATGCTCGACAACCTGCGCCGGTCGATCGTGCCCATCTTCACCGTCGCCGGCACCCTGCTCGCTGCCGCGTTCCTGCCCTGGCCCGCGCTGCTCGCGTGGATGGTCGTCCTCCTGCTCATCCACCTCGTCCCGCCGACCCTGCCCCTGTGGCGCCGGCTCCTGCTCAACCGCAAGGGCATCACCCGCGCCAGCCAGGCCCGCGCGCTCGCCGAGGACACTCGCATCGCGCTCGCGCTGACGGCGCTCAACATCACCCTCATCGCCCACGAGGCCCAGCAGAGCCTCGACGCGATCCTGCGCACGCTCGGCCGGCTCGTCTCGCGCCGCAAGCTCCTCGAGTGGACCACCGCGGCCGCCCTGCAGAAGAGCGCGAAGGGCACGCTCGGGCGCTACTACGGGCTCATGGGGGCCAGCCTCGTCGCCCCCGTCGCGCTGCTGATCCTCGCCCTCCTCCGCAGCCCCCTCAACCTCGCCGTCGCCGCGCCGCTCGCCCTCGCCTGGCTGATCGCACCGGCGGTCATGTGGCGGGTCAGCCGGCACTACGACCGGATCGAGGTGCAGGCGAGTGCGGCCGATCGTGCGTACCTCCGTCTCGTCGCCCGCCGCACCTGGCACTTCTTCGCGACCTTCGTGACCGCCGAGGAGAACCATCTTCCGCCCGACAACTTCCAGGAGGTCCCCGAACCGAAGGTCGCGCACCGCACGTCGCCGACCAACATCGGCCTCTATCTGCTCACCACCGTCTCCGCCCGTGACTTCGGCTGGATCGGCCTCGCCGACGCGGTCGACCGGCTCCAGGCGACCTGCCAGTCGATGGCGAACCTGGAGCACCATCAGGGGCACCTCTACAACTGGTACGACACCCGCACCTGCGCCCCCCTCAATCCCCGCTATGTCTCCAGCGTCGACAGCGGCAACCTCATCGGCCACCTGATCGCGCTCGCTCAGACCTGCCAGGAATGGCTCGCCGACCCCGGGCTCGACCGTCCGCCGCTCGCCGGGCTGGGCGACGGCCTGAAGCTGGTCCGCGAGGCGCTCGAGAAGGTGCCGCGTGAGCGGGCGGAGTTGGCGTACGCAGAGCTGGCGCGCGCCGAGGCGATGCTCGCGGGTGCGACCGGGGAACTCGACGAGGCGACGGCGACCACCGCGCAGGAGGCGACCCGGAGCGCGGCCCTGCGTACCGCCCCCGAAGTCCCCGAGTTGCTCGCCGACCTGGCCGCGCCGCTGAAGGCGCTAGCCTGGGCGACCGCAGAGTTGCCCGGGGAGGCCAAGGTGTGGGCAGCCGCGACCTGCGACACCCTCGCATCGCTCCAGCGCGACACCCGGGTCGACCGCGAGGAGCTCACCCGCCTGATCTGCCACATCGAGGACCTCGCCCGCCGGGAGATCCTCATGGCCGACTTCCGGCTGCTGCTCGACCCGCGCCGCCAGCTGCTGTCCGTCGGCCTCCGCGCCGACACCGGCAAGCTCGACGAGAGCTGCTATGACCTGCTCGCCTCCGAATGCCGGCTCGCCAGCTATATCGCGGTCTCCAAGGGCAACATCCGCACGAAGCACTGGTTCCGGCTCGGGCGTTCGGTGACCGCGGTCGGCGGCGGCGCGGCGCTGTTGTCGTGGTCGGGGTCGATGTTCGAATACCTCATGCCGCCCCTCGTCATGCGCGCCCCCGCCACCGGTCTGCTGAACCGGACGGCGCAGTTGGTGGTGCGGCGTCAGATGCAGTACGCAGAGGAGCGCGGGGTGCCGTGGGGCATCTCGGAGTCCGGCTTCAATGCGCGGGATCCGGAGATGAACTATCAGTACTCGCCCTTCGGCGTCCCCGGCCTCGGCATCGTCCGCGGTCTCGCCGACAACCTCGTCGTCGCCCCCTATGCGACCGGTCTGGCCTCGATGGTCGAGCCGGACAAGTCGGTGGAGAACTATCGCCGCTTGACGCAGCTCGGGGCACGGGGGACCTATGGCTTCTATGAGGCCATCGACTTCACCGCCGAGCGGCTGCCGCGGGATGCGGAGCACGTGATCGTCCAGAACTATATGGCGCACCACCAGGGCATGACCGTCGTGGCGATCCACAACGTCGTGCTCGACGGGCTGATGCGGGACCGGTTCCACGCCGAGCCGATGATCGCCGCCAGCGAGATGCTTCTGCAGGAGCGGCAGCCGCGCGACGTCCCGGTCACCCACGCGCGCCGCGAGGAACTGCGTGCGACCCATGCGGTGCGGGCGGTGGAGGCTGCGGAGGAGCGTACGCTCAGCGGCTCGGCCGCCCTCAACCCCGCCGTCCACCTCATGTCCAACGGCGGTCTCAGCCTGCTGCTGACACCGGCCGGCGGCAGCCAGCTGCGCTGGCGCGGGGTCGCGATCAACCGCTGGCACCCGGACCTGACCAGCGACCAGACCGGCGCGTACTGCTATCTCCGCGACCGCCACACCGGCGACGTCTGGTCGACCGCGGCGTTGCCCGTGGTGGACGACGACCCGTATGCCGTGCAGTTCGCCGAGGACCGCGCCGAGTTCATCCGGCGCCACGGCGACCTCACGACGTCCTATGTGCACCACCTGTCGCCCGAGGCTGATGTCGTCGCGCGGCGGCTCACCATCACCAACCGGGGGGAGGGGTTGCGGCGGTTGCGGGTGTCGTCGTACGCCGAACTCGTCCTCGCCGCTGTCCGCGACGACGACGCCCACCCGGCGTTCTCGAAGCTCTTCGTGCACACCGAATATCTGCCGGAACTGGGCGTCCTGCTCGCGACCCGGCGCCGGCGCTCGTCGAGCGACCCGGAGATCTGGGTCGCGCACTTCGCCAAGCCCGCGCCCTTCGCGGGGCAGAAACTGCGAGTGGAGACCGACCGCGAGGCGTTTCTCGGCCGCAACGGGCGGTTGACCGCGCCCGAGGGCCTGGCCGAATCGGAGGGCGCCGACGCGGGCGGCAACACCGGGTATGTCCTCGACCCCATCATGTCCCTCAGCCAGGACGTCGACGTGCCCGCGAACGGGCGGGCGGTGATCACGTTCTGGACCGCGGTCGCCGCGACCCGCGACGAGGTGCTGCGGCTGGTGGACCAGCACCTGTCGCCCGGGGCCTATGACCGGGTCGAGGCGCTGCGCTGGACCCATTCCCAGATCATGCTGCGCCATCTCAACGTCACGTCGCGCGAGGCGGCCCGGTTCCAGGAACTCGCCGGACACGTGCTCTATCCGCTGGCGCAGTTGCGGTCGAGCGTGGAGGAGCTCGCCGATGCCCGGTCGCAGTCGGCGCTGTGGTCGCTGGGCATTTCCGGCGACCTGCCGATGCTCGTCGTGCGCATCGACGACGAGCGCGACCTCGGTGTGGCGGAGGAGGCGGTGAAGGCGTTCGAGTATTGGCGCACGAAGCGCTTCCCCGTCGACGTCGTCCTCCTCAATGAGCGCTCGTCGTCCTATGTGCAGGAGCTGCACCACGCCCTGGAGCGGATCGCCGCGGGCATCCGGCCGCGCACCGGCGCGCCCGACTCGAACGGCCGGGTCTTCGTCGTGCAGCGCGACCAGGCGAACCCCGACGCGGTCGCGGCCATGCTCGCCAGCGCCGCGGTCGTGCTCGTCGCCCGGCGCGGAAACCTCGCCCACAACCTGCCGACGCTCGATCCGGCCCGCGTGCCCCGCGGTGAGTTGCCGGCGGGGTCGCGTACCCCCGTGGTCGCGCGGACCGACGAGGACCAGCTGCTGCACTTCAACGGGCACGGCGGGTTCAGTGCGGATGGGCGGGAATACGTGGTCGTCCTCGATCCCGGCGAATCCACCCCCGGACCGTGGACGAACGTCGTCGCCAACGACGAGTTCGGGTTCCACGCGACGGCGGAGGGATCCGGGTATACGTGGTGGCGCAACAGCCGCGACAACCAGCTCACCCCGTGGCCGAACGATCCCGTGCGGACGCCGGTCAGCGAGGTCTGTTATGTCCGCGACGACGAAACCGGTCAGGTCGCCTGCCCGACCGCGTCACCGGTCCACGGCGCCGGCCGCCACGTCGTCCGGCACGGCTTCGGCTATTCGCGGTTCACCCACGACATGGGTGGGCTCGAGCTGGACCAGACCGTGTTCGTCGCCGGCGAGGACCCGGTGAAGATGTCGTTGCTGACGCTCACCAACACCGGTGAGCAGGTGCGTCGGGTGACGGTGACCGCGTACGCTGAACCCGTCCTCGGCATGAACCGCGCCGCGATGTCCCGCCACATCATCACCGAGCACGACCCGCAGACAGGCGCGCTGCTCGCGCGAAACCCGTGGGTGACGCAATATCCGGGCACGATGTTCCTCGACCTCGCGGGCGCGCAGGACTCCGTGACCGGTGACCGCCAGGAGTTCGTCGGGTTGCACGGATCCCTGGCGGCGCCCGCGGCGATGTTCACGAGCGACCCGCTGTCCGGCCGGACGGGCGCGGGTCTGGATCCGTGCCTGGCGGCCCGGCGTACGCTCACCCTCCAGCCCGGTCAGAGTGCCGACCTGGTCGTGACGCTCGGTGCGGCCCCGGACGCGAACGGCTGCCGCCGGCTGATCGAGAAGGCCCGGGGACTCGACCCGCGGGCCGTGCTGGCCGGTGTCGTGGAGCACTGGGAGGAGCAGCTCGGGCAGGTGCAGGTGAAGACGCCGGACAGCACCTTCGACGTCATGATGAACGGCTGGCTGCTCTATCAGACGCTGGCCTGCCGCATGCTCGCGCGGTCGGGGTTCTATCAGGCGTCCGGTGCCTATGGGTTCCGCGATCAGCTGCAGGACTCGATGGCGGCGGTCCTCGTGCAGCCCGAGCTGTCCCGCGAGCACGTGCTGCGCGCGGCGGGCCGGCAATTCCCGGAGGGCGACGTGCAGCACTGGTGGCTGCCGGCGAGCGGTCAGGGCGTGCGGACGCGGATCACCGATGACGTGGTGTGGCTGTCGCATGCGGTCGCGCGCTATGTGCGGGTCACGGGGGACTATGGCGTGCTCGACGAGCAGGTGCCGTTCCTGGCCGGCGACGAGCTGACGGAGGACGAGCACGAGAAGTTCTTCCAGCCCGAGACCTCCGCCGAGACCGCGACGCTGTGGGAGCACTGCCGGCGCGGACTCGAGCTGTGCTTCGCCAAGACCGGACGCCACGGGCTGCCCCTGATCGGAGGAGGCGACTGGAATGACGGCATGAACCGCGTCGGCATCGGCGGCGACGGCGAGAGCGTCTGGCTCGGCTGGTTCCTGCACACGACGCTGTCCGAGGTGATCGGGCTGGCCGAACAGCGGGGCGACGCGGGCCTGGTCGATCGGTGCCGCGAACAGCAGAAGCGGGTCCTCGCGGCGCTGGAGGACAGCGGCTGGGACGGCGGTTGGTATCGCCGTGGCTATTTCGACGACGGCACCCCCCTGGGGTCGGCGAGCTCGACCGAGTGCCGGATCGACGGAATCGCCCAGAGCTGGGCGGTGCTGTCCGGGGCCTGCCGGCCCGAGCGCGGGGCACGGGCGCTGGCGGAGGTGGAGAACCAGCTGGTGATGCCGGAGGCCGGCGTCGTGCGGCTGTTCACGCCGCCGTTCGATGTGTCCGAACCGGACCCGGGCTATATCCGGGCCTATCCGCCGGGGGTGCGGGAGAACGGTGGGCAGTACACCCACGGCGCGATCTGGACGATCTTCGCCTATGCCGCCCGCGGTGACGCCGACGCCGCCGCCCGGATGTTCGGGTTGATCAACCCGGTCAACCACGCGCTGAATGCCGAGCGGGCGGCGCAATATCGGGTCGAGCCCTATGTGGTGTGCGCGGACGTCTATTCGGTCGAGCCGCATGTGGGCCGGGGTGGGTGGACTTGGTATACGGGATCCTCCGGCTGGCTCTATCGCGCGGGACTCGAGGCCATTCTCGGGATTCGGCGCGAAGGCGATCACCTGGTCCTGCGGCCGTGTTTCCCGGAGGCGTGGGAGGGCGTGAGCGTGTCCTATCGGTTCGGCACCGCTGACTATCAGCTCACGTTCGGGCGGTGCGCCGACCGGCCGGACGACGAACCGCCGCGGGTCGTGCTCGACGGGCAGCCGGTGATCCAGTGCGTGGTGGGGACGACATCGCCGCGCGCTGGCGCGCTCGTGTCCGGGCCCGGTGACCTCCGCGTGCCGCTGGTCGATGACGGGCAGTCGCACACGGTGGTGGTCACTCGCTGAGGCCCATTTCCCGGGGGGTCTGCCTCCGGCCGCCCGGGTCTCGACCGCCGAAACGAGGAAACTGAACAGTCGATCCGAATTCTTCGGCGTGTCGCGGCCGATTTTCGGATCGACTGTTCAGTTTTTCGCACTCTGCGCAATCGCTAGGGTGACGGGGTGACCTTCTATCCCGAGCGTTGGGAACCCGTCGAGGGGTTCGACTTCAGCGATATCACGTATCACCGCGCCAAGGACGTCCCCGCCGTCCGCATCGCGTTCGATCGGCCGGAGGTGCGCAACGCATTCCGGCCGCACACGGTGGATGAGCTCTATGACGCGCTCGATCACGCACGCATGAGTCCCGACGTCGGCTGCGTCCTGCTCACCGGCAACGGCCCGGCCCCGAAGGACGGGGTGTGGTCGTTCTGCTCCGGCGGCGACCAGCGGATCCGGGGGCGCTCGGGCTATCAATACGCGCAGGCCGACGACAAGGGCCGCCCCGCGTTGGGGGAGACCGCCGACACCCTGGACCAGGCGCGCGCCGGGCGCCTGCACATCCTCGAGGTCCAGCGGCTCATCCGGTTCATGCCGAAGGTCGTCATCGCTCTGGTGAACGGTTGGGCCGCCGGTGGCGGACACTCCCTGCACGTCGTGTCGGACCTTTCCCTCGCCAGCCAGGAGCACGCCAAGTTCAAGCAGACCGACGCCGACGTCGGATCCTTCGACGCGGGCTATGGGTCGGCCTATCTCGCGCGTCAGGTGGGGCAGAAGTTCGCCCGGGAGATCTTCTTCCTCGGTGACGAATATTCGGCCGAGGACGCCTATCGCATGGGCATGGTCAACAAGGTCGTGCCGCACGACGAGTTGGAGAACGTCGCCCTGGACTGGGCCGCGAAGATCTGCGGCAAGTCCCCGACGGCGCAGCGGATGCTGAAGTTCGCGTTCAACGCGATCGACGACGGGCTCGTCGGCCAGCAGGTGTTCGCGGGGGAGACGACGCGGTTGGCCTATATGACCGACGAAGCCGTTGAGGGCCGCGACTCGTTCCTGGAGAAGCGCAGGCCGGACTGGTCGAAGTTCCCGTACTACTTCTGACGGGGACGGTGTCGGGTGGTCGATCTCGCCGGGCTGAAGGAGGCGACGCTCCTCGCCGACGCGGACGGGCGTGTTCGCGACGCGCAGCGCGCCGCGGAGCGGCTGGTGCTGGCTGCCACCAACAGCGGTGACCTCCGCGACCACGTGGACTCCCTGCTGATTCTCGCGTGGATCCTGCGCCATACCCGGGACGCGCGTCAGTTGCGTCGGGCCCGGGATGCGGCGCGCGTCGCTGTGGGTCTGACGGGCACGCCGGGTCTGCAGACCGGGACGAAGCTCTCCGCGCACGCGGAACTGGAGTTCGCCGAATGCCTCGTGGAGAGCGGACGGCTGGGCTCGGGGATCCGGGCCGCTCTGCGATGGCGCACCGACGACGACGCCAACATCGCCGGCTGGGCCTGGACCGTCCTGGGGAAAGCGCGGTTCGCCCAGGGCCGGACCCCTGAGGCGATCGGTGCCTTGTCGAACGCGGCGGCGGAATTCCAGCGGGCACCCGGCGTGCGCAGGGTCTATGGCAGCCGGGTCGTGCTGGCGCGGGCCCTCACGAAGTCGGGCGAGTTGCGGCATGGCGCGGAGCTGCTGGAGGCCGACTTGGACTATTGGTCCGCGCTCGGCACCCCGCCGCGGCTGCGGATCCTGCATCACCTCGCGCTGGTGGAGAACCGGCGGCTGCGCGGTGACATCGCCGAGGCGCACGAGCTCCTGCGCAGTGTGCAGGCCCTGCTCAAGTCCCGGGCGGAACTCGAGGATCTCTGGATCAGGTTCCACCAGCACGCGGCGTTCTGCGCGCTCGAGTGGCGCCAGCGCGAGGAAGCGCGGAAACACTTCCGGCTGGCCGAGCAGGCCCGGGCGACATTGAGCGAGGACGGGCCGGACAGGCCCGCCGTGGGGGTCGTGCCGGCACTGTCACCGGTCCAACGGCTCGGGGCGGCGCACTCCGTCGTGGACCGGCGCCTGCATGACGAGCTCGCGCTTGCCGCGGACGAGTTGGCCGATGGGCTGGGCGATGCCTTGGACGCCGTGGCGCCCGGGCAGACGCACATCAACGCAGTCGAGCTGCTGGTGCGGGAGGCCGAGCGCTCGGTGTGGCCACGGTCCGGGCCGGCACCCAGGCCACTCCAACCCGGGGTCGTGCAGGAGCTGATCGCTTTGCTGGACGACCTCACGGCGGACCCGGAGGATCGGCGGCGCGAGGCCGTCCTGCTGGTGCGCGCGGGGGAGGTGCTCGCCGCGGGTGCCGAGCCGAACGTCGCGGCGGAGCGCCTGCTGCGGCGGGCGCTGGTGCGGCTGGCCCGGCTGGCCGGGACCGAGTTGGTGGAGGCCCGGGCGAGTTCGGCGCTGGCGCGGGTGCTCCGGGCCGATGGTCGGCCGGAAGACGGTTTGGCGCATGCACTGCGAGCCGTCCGAACGCTTGACGCGGAGCGGTTCGAAATGGGCCACGAGAGGGTCCGTGCGCGCTGGCGCAAGGCGCAGGGACCGGCGTACGAACTCGCCATCGAGCTCGCCCAACAGTGCGACCGGCCGGAGATCGCGGCCGATCTGATCATCGCGTCCCGCGCCGCGGGCGTCGTGAGTGCGTCGGGCGAACGGCTGGTGCCGGTGCCGCAGTTGCACTACATCGACGGGTCGGTGTCGTCGCTGACCGGACCGGGTGACTGCTTCTTCCTGTGACGCTCGCGGGGTGCGGTCATGGTGAGTGCGGCTCCCCAGACCAGCGGCGAGGTGCCCAGGGACGGCTCGTCTCGCCAGCGCCGCAGCTGCCTGCGCTGCCATGCGCACAGTGCGCTCACCGGGTCCGCGGCCGTCTGCGCCTCGTCGAAGGCCAGCGCCATCGGCAACAGCACCGGGCCCGGCACGCCCTGGAGAGCGAACGCCCGATCGGTGGGCAACGTCCACAGCGTGGCGTGCACCGTGTCGGCACCGTTGTGGAGGAGCGCCGTGGCGAGTCCGAACGGTTCATAGTCGGTCAGATCGGCACCCGAGGCACAGGCGAGGACGGCGACCCGGGGTGGCATCGGCCAGCGATCGGGGTCCGCGATCAGTTCCTGCGCGGTGAGCGGGTCCGGGGTCCACCGATCGACATCGGACAGGACGAGCCCCGCGGTGGCTGCGGGGCCGGAGCGCACGCAGTGCCCGACGAACAACAACCGGGACGCGCCGGCCCGCAACTCGGCGGACATATCCGCCGCGCCGAACGATTCCCCGACGATCTTCCGGCCGGCCGCACGGGTCCCCAACACCGACCGGTCCGCTTCGGTCAATACCCGGCCGAGGCGCTGGTCGGGGTCGATCACGTGCAGCGAAGTGGCTCCGTCAACAGGAGCGGGCGGCGCCGCGTCCACCACGTCCCGCGGCAGCACGGGCGCGATCCACGAGATGTCCGCGACGTCCAGGAGGCGCCGCTCGGCGTCGAGGGGCAGCAGACCCCACGGGACGGCGGCAGCCAACGGTGTGGGGGCGACGCGGATGTGCAGGGGCGTGCCGGACTCCGTGCCCGCGAGGATCTCCGCCCTGAGTCGCGGCGGCAGCAGGACGTCGGCCAGCGCAGCCATGAGCTCCGCTTCTCGTTCCGGATTCGTCAGCTCACCGTCGAGGCTCAGGCCCTGCGGTCCGGTGGGCAGCGCGTCACGGAAACGGTTGCTGATCGATTCGAGGCCCCGCACCTCGGCCACCCCGAGGCCGCCGTCCGCCCAGCGCCACGTGATCCAGTTGCCCGCGATGCCGTCGCCGACAATCTGCAGGATGCTTTGGCCACTCATGCGCCATCACCCCGATTCCCCGAGTCCCGACTGCGATAGTTAGCCTGCCAGACCATCTGAGGAGACTCGCCATGGCAGACCCGTCCACGAGCACCGTCCCCGACCCGATGCACGTGATCGCGAGTGGCGACGATGCCACCGTCGTCAACGACTTCGAGGCATGGCGCAGCCAGCACCCGGACGAGCCGGTCATCCTCGTGTTCGGGGAACCGGAGCTGGCGGCGATCTTCCGGGACACACCCCAGGTGGCGGCCTCGGTCGCCTGGCTGCCCGCGGTGGCACGCCGGGTCGCGGCCGAGTTGCCGCCACGACCCCGCTCCACGGTCGCCCCGTCGCCGATCGTCATCGGTGACGGGAGGATCGCGCGGCACCTCGTGGCGGCGATGGTCGAGGGCTGGGCCGATCCCGGGCAGCCGTTGGAGGTCCACTGTGTCGGGACCGATCCCGCGTGGGCGCAGGAGGCGGAGATCGTCGTCGGGCCGCAGGGGCGGCTCACCTGGTCGCAGTTGCCGCTGCGTCCGGTGCCCGTGGTCCGCCGGATTCGCGAACTCGTGCGGGCCTGGCAGGCGCCGGCGCGGAGGAAGGGCGACCCGGTGGGGCCGACGGTGCTGATCGCGCTCGAGGCGGCCGATGTGGCGATGAGTCTCGGCGTTGCCATCGGCGCGGACGTGCCCGACGCGCGGGTCGGCGTACTCCTGGAGCACGCCGCACCCTGGCCCCCCGTGCCGGGGACCGACGTGTTCGATCTCGGGTCGCTGCGGCGTGCCGTGGCGCGAGGGTCCGGCGACCCGGTGCTGGAGGAGTTGTTCGCCGAGGTCGCGTGGGTGAGCGCACCCAGCTCGCTGGTCACGCGGCCGGAGGTGCCGATCTTCGCGGAGGCGGCGTACGCCGACGGCGGTGCTCCGCTGCCCTTCGAGGAGCAGCCCGCCCCGCTGCAGGACCAACTGTCTGCGGTCGCCGCGGCTCTGCCGGAGATCCTGGCGGCGGGTGCATTGACGTACGCCGACCGCGCGCTGCGCGCCGAACCCGTCGTCCTGACCCCCAACGAGTTGCTCGCGATGGCGCGGGAGATCCTGCGCGCCCTGCGGGTCGAGGATGACCAGGGTGCGCGGCAGACGGCGATCGAGCTGGCCTATCTGCTGCCCGGCATCGTCGCTCGGGCCGGCCGGCCGCTGCAGCGGCCGGAGGACTATCGGGCGCTGTTGACCTTCGGTGACGTCGAGCGGCTGGCCCCCTTGGTGCACCTGGCCTATCAGGACGTCAGCGCGGAGACGGACAACGCGACGGGCTCCCCGCTCGCGGGGGCGCTGTGGGATCAGCTGACGGAGTTCGAACGCGCCGGCAACCGTGCGGTGCTGGTCGGTGCTGCAGTCTGCCACGCGGTGCTGGGGCTGACCTGGCAACCGGCTGCCGCGGAGGCCGGGCAGTTGGTGCTCGACGTTGAGCGCAACGAAAGGCTCGCGGAACTGGAGCACCGCCGCTGGGCGATCCATCAGCGCCGCAACGGGGCCGAGGACCATCAATGGATGAAGCCGTGGAACGGACCCGAGGGCGAAGCGGTGACCGAGGGCGCGAAGGAATACGACCGCCATATTGTCCGCCAGATCCTGCGGTTCGTGCAGGACGTCGGGATCGAGGTCGTCCAGCTCTGACCGCCGCCCCCCACCAGCCCTGACGGGCCGGACCTGCCGAGCGTCCACCACGGAATCCCACCCTCCACGCCGAGCCACCCGAACCACCGACTCCCCTCCGGCACGCGATCCGGAAGTGGAACTCCCCAGCAAGCGACTGGGGAGGAAAAGCAATGTCGGTGGACTTTGGCGGACTGTGGCCGGAGGAGTTCGGGCCCGAGGCGGGTTCGAAGCGCG
Source organism: Ammonicoccus luteus (assembly GCF_050880385.1). Taxonomy (NCBI): domain Bacteria; kingdom Bacillati; phylum Actinomycetota; class Actinomycetes; order Propionibacteriales; family Propionibacteriaceae; genus Ammonicoccus; species Ammonicoccus luteus. The sequence continues at coordinate 467,726 of NZ_JBNZCI010000002.1, read as the reverse complement.
AGCTGATCAGCAGGCTTGAGAAGGCACTGCGGGAGGGGATGCCGACCCTGCACGACGCAGCCGAGGAGGCGGGCATCTCGGCCAGTCGCATCGATGCAGCGCTGACCGCTGCGTGGGACCCCTGCACCCATTTCACGCTGCCGACCAGCGCCGACACCGCCGAGGTGGTCAACTTCGCGCGGCGGGTCAACGGCTGGTGGTGGACCGACCTGGTGCTCCTGGACCCGGCGTGGCGAGCGAGCGCCTTTCGCGCGACCCGGTCTCTCGCCCTCGACTATGCACGGTCCCACTTCCGGCGTCTGCCGGAGGATGATCAGGAGGCGGCGGTCGACGATGCCATCGTGTTGCTGTGTCACCGGCTGCTGCCGCTGGGGGAGTTGAGGGGGAGTACGCCGGCGTGGGCGTCCTGGAACGTGGTGCGCAGGAACGTGCGGTGGCGATTGCTCGATGCGGCGGACTCGTTCGACGCGGCCGGCAAAGGGCCGGACGGGAAGCGGGTGACGTCGCTGAACGAGCATTGGGACGATGCCGGTGACGCTGGGCTGACCCGCCTCGAGCAGGGCGTCACCACCGCGGACGGTCTCGGTGTGGAGGCAGTGATCTGGGCGGCAGCGGCGGTGGCTCTTGCCGACAGCGCGCCTGCGCGGCTGGCCGGCGTCCGGGCCGGAACGTCCCGGGCCAAGCTGGCGCTCACGATCGCCGCCGCCCAGCGCGTCCTGGCGATGGGCTGCGCCGGGGCAGAGGCGCCGCAGGCGACTCAGGACGGGCGGCCGATCGACCGGTTGACGGCCGAGGCGGTGCGGCAGCTGTTTGCCGAGGACGCCCTGCTGGTGTGCTTCTGGGGTCTGCGGCAGGCCGCACCGGACACCTGGGGGCTGTACCCGGGCGGGCGCGTCCCGGTGCGGGTGGATCTCGTGCAGGTAGCGGACGCGGTCTCCGACCATCCCGACGCCGGCTGGTTCGCGATGCTCTCGGCGCGCCGCAACGAGCTCAATCGAAAGGGTTTCCTGTTGCACGGCGTTCGGGATCTGGTCGTGAACCTGATCCAGGATGCCGCCGGCGTGGACGAATACGTCGCATCGTGACGCCTGCTGTCGCCTGGCCGGGGTTGCGGCCCGCCTCGTTGGACATGGATAACAACTGGAACGGAAGCGTCCCCGGCAGTGGCGCAGGTGTCGATGGTCTCAGCCCCGCCGGCTCGGCGGTCATGCTCGATGGGCCGGCCGCGGTCGGTGAGGTCGGGATCGCGGTCCCGGGTCTGATCGTGCTCGATGTCTCGTGGTCGATGGCCGAGGATCTCGGCAGGGCCGGGGGAGCTTTGGAACAGCTGCGGGTGAACCTGCGGCAGAACGCCATGACCAGCTCCAACGCCTATCTCGGGATGGTGACCTTTGCCGACACGGCAAGCACCGACCTGGGTCTGGTGCGGGTCGCGGACCCGGAGGTCCGGATGCCGGAGATCGCGCCGCGTGGGTCCGGCACGAACTTCCATGCAGCTTTCACCGAGACGCTCGCCGCCTATCGGCGTGAGCTGCCCGAGCTCGGCCGGACGGCGGACGGCCGCCGACGTCAGGTCTTTCGGCCATCGGTCTATTTCGTGACTGACGCCGAGCACAACACCGGTCCGGACTGGCACGGCGTGCTGGGGGAGCTGAAGTCCCGGACGTGGCGACCCAACGTGTTCGCCTTCGGCTATCGACAGGCAGACCCTCACACGATCCGCAGCATCGCGGACGAGGGCTTGGCCTATTTCGCCGCGCAGGGCCAGGACCCCGCCACGATGTTCGACAAGATCCTCCAGGTCATCCTGCGGAGCATGGTGTCGGCGACCGTGACGGCGGCCGGCCAGGCAGCCGATCCCGACGCGGCGACCGCGGTCACCCCGGTCGACCCCGACGCCGACCCGGCCACGGCGGGCCTGGTGCGCATGGGTCCCATCGGAACCACCATCGACTGATCCGGCGGCACTCGTGGGGTCGACACCGTTCGGCCCCACGGGTGCGCCGGTCGAGAAGGGTCTCCCGATGAATCCCACGTTGAGGTCGCGCAGCGTGCGTACCTCCGCCACCGTCATTCCCCTGTTCCCGGCGGCCCCTGCGGCCGCCGATCTGCTGATCACCGGACCGATCCATTCCTTCCGCCTCGGCAGTCGGCGCATCACCCTCGAGCTCGCCAGCGGCCGCGGCTATGAGCACGAACTCGACCGCGGACACGTTCGGCGGCTCACCCCGGATGAGATCCGGGCGGTGACGCTGCTCCTGCCCCTGGTCAAGGCTGCCGAGCGCGATCCGTCGACGATCCCGCGCGGGCTCCCGGGTGAGTTCGCGGGTGAGGTCGCGGAGCTCGATGCTGCGCGCGCGTCGAGGGCAGGCTTCCTGTCGCCTCCCGGCGCCGACGGGGAGCCTCCCCGGACATGATCAAGATCTCGACACTGCAGGTGGGACCGCGGCTCGGCGGCGGCGGTCAAGGCGACGTCTTCGAGTTGCCGGACGATCCAGAGCACCTGGTCAAGCGCTATCGGCCGGAGGTCACGGTCGACGAGGCAGGTCTGGTGGCGCTGGTCGACTGGCGCGCGGGCCTGCCGCCCAAGGACGGCGCGATTATCGCCAAGCACACCGCGTGGCCCCAGGAGATCGTCGACTGTGAGGACGGCACCTTCGGCATCATCATGAAACGGGCCCCGGACCCGTTCTGGCACACCGTCGAGGGCAAGAGGCTGCCGCGCGATCTTTCGTGGGCCTATCTGCAGGACTCTGCACGGTTCGCGGGACTCACGACCCCACCGCCCCGGGCCGCCGTGCAGTTGATGATCCAGCTCGCAACCGTGCTCGATGTGCTCCACCGCAACGGGGTGGTCTATGGCGACCTGTCCGCCGCCAACGCCCTGTGGACCGGCGGCACCGCGCCCAATCTGTTCGTCATCGACTGCGACGCGGCCCAGGTCCAAGGCCGACCGCGAGCGCTGGACGTTGCCCAGACCCTCCAGTGGTCCTGCCCCTGGCCCGGCGTGGAGGGGCGTGAGCGCGACGAGTTCAAGCTCGCGCTCGCGTTCCTGCGTCTCTATTTCTGCTATGAGGGCCCGATCGACTTGAGCACTCAGAACCTCCTGGTGCCCGACCATCCGCCGGTCAGCCGAGCAGCCGCGGATCTCGTCACCGCGGGTCTCCAGCAGCTGAGCGTACGCCCCAGCGCCGGCGACTGGCTGCCCGTCCTGCGGCACCTGGCCAAGGGGCTCCGGGCCCGCGGGCTTTGAGGGGCAATCTGCTGAGACAACCAAGGAGAGCGTTATGAGGACCGTCACCCGACCCGACGACGACCCGTTCAACATCGAATATTGGCAATGGCTGGGAGCCACGGAGGGCAGCCGCAACGAACCCCGCAAACCCGACGGGCCGGCGAGTGTGCGTACCCTCCTCGACGCCGTCTGGCAGGGCACCCTCCGGGTCGAACGGCAGGACTTCCTGGACGCGCTCGAGGGTCTGCACCAACGCCGGGCAGACAACCAGCGGCTCATCCTCGAGGTCGAGGCCGGAGCTAACCGGGATCCGCGCCAGGCCGCGGTCCTCAAGGCACTCCAGGCGAAGGCGCTGGGCTTCGCGGACGAACGCGCGCGCCTGTGCGACGCCTTTCTCGAGGCCGTCGAGGCCCTCACCCACCAGGTGCGGGCGGCGGACGCCGTGTGGCGGGCAGCGAACGAACTGCATCGGGATCGTCGGATCACGCTGGAGCCGACCGAGTTCACGGTCCCGCCGGATGTGGTCGTGATCCCACCCGATCCGGTCGCGTGAGTGCTCGGCGGGCGGCTTGCTGCTGTCGCCCGCAACCGCCGCACCGGCGCCTGAAGGACCATGACCCCATCGCTGTCCGAATGGGTGCGAAGGATCTTCGGCACCCGGCCCACCTCCGATGACATCGACTCCGCCGACCTGGCCGTCACCGACGGCTCCGACGGGCTTCCGTTCGGGGTCGAGCCGCTGCCCGAGTCCAGGCTCGGCGAGATCGACTGGGCGACCGAAATCGCCGAGAACGCTCGCCTCGGCATCCCGCGGCCCGGCGGTCCGCTCTGGCAGCTGCCGCTGTGGGAACGCCTCCAGCACTATTTCGCGGCCGACATGCACGACTGGTCGCGCTGGCGGGATGCCCAGCCGGCCGCGCTGGCATCCCTGAGCGAGACCGCCGACGGGCGCATCACCGACTTGACCAATGAACGGGATCGCCGCACCGCAGAGATCTCGCGCGCCGAGCAGGACCTGGCAGACCAGCGGGCCGAGCTGTCCGAGCCGCAGCTCAAATATCCGCGGGCCGCCGCCGCGGTCAGCACCCTCTTGGTCCTGGGCATCGCGACCGGGGCTATCGTCGAGTGGTTCGCCCTCCAGCCGGTCGTCGCGCATGTTTTCGTCGCGGATCCCCGCACCTCGGGCGGGCTGACCGCCCTCGCGGTGTTGACGATCGGCTATGGCTCTTGGCACCTCGGGGGCCTGCTCCACGAACGGCTCGCCCATGAAGGCCCGCCCCGGCAGCGCCGGGCGTTGACCGTCGGGATCGTATTGCTCGGCATCTTCGCCCTCCTCTTCTTGGTCGCCGTCGTCGGGATCCGCCTGTCGGCGAGCGACGACTCACTGGCCACGCTGGACCGCTGGGCGGGGGCCGCCCTTTATGCAGCGGTCCAAGGGCTCGTCCAGGGCGTCGCCATGCTGCACGGCTGGATGGCCCACAACCCTCGGGTCAAGGAGATCCGGGCGACCGAGCAGCACATCGCGCAGCTCCGGTCCGAATCCCAGGACGTGACCGAGGCGCTCGACGAAACGAGGGAGTGGGCGGCCGCGCTCGCCGAGTTCGACGCCGGCGCCTGGCTGGTCCCGTCGAGGGCGGCGCTCGCGCATGAGTACGCCGCAGCGGTCCAGGAACACAGCGAGGGACTCGGCCGAGCGCTGCTCGAGGCCCAGCACGTGGAGTCGGCCGACTTCCTCGAGCTGCTGCCGCGTCCGCAGTTCGACCCGCCCGCCGAGACCCAATGGGTCGGCGACCCCGACTGGGTCGCGGGGTTCGTGATCCCGCTCTGACCCCGATCACCAGACCGATCCCAGAGGAGTGAAAATGGCCACCGTCAACCGTTATGGGCGTCCCAACCCTGCACACCCGCCGCGCCGCGGGCGCACGTCCGGCATCCAGCGCAGCAGCGGCCACAGGCCCGGCACCCGGCGAAACCCGGGGCGTACGCCCGGCACCGTCGTCCATCAGCCCACCCCCAAGCCGCCGATCACCAAGTGGCTGTGGGTGAGCGTCCCGCTCGTGGTCGTCGCCCTGGTCGTCATCCTGGCCTGGAGACCCGATCCGGGGCCCCAAGCCGGGTGCGTGATCGCCGTGGACGCACAGGGCAGCGCCAGCCCGATGACCCAGACCTATCGCGAGTGGCTCCCAGGCCGGGCCGAGAGCTGTGCGGCGGCCGATCGGGCCAAGCTCAACATCGCGTTGATCTCCGGGGAGACCAGCACCGGCACCGTGACCCCCGCGACCACCGACCTGCGCCGTCTCAAGCTCACCGGCAACGCGGAGCGCGACGACATGCTCGTCCGCGAGGAGATCGACCGGGTGGTCGAGGAGGCGAACGACAAGATTCTCGCCGCACCCGAACAGCAGGGTGGCACGGACATCGTCGGCGCGCTCTGTGTGGCGAGCGATCTGCTCAAGGGCCACGAACCCAAGCGTTTGGTGCTGTTGACCGACGGCATCAACAACCGGGAACCGTTCGTGCTCACCCGTGCTCCGCTCGATGACGCGAGCATCGGGCAGCACGTCATCGATCTGCGCGCGTCCGGTCAGCTCTGCGATCTGGCGGGCACCCGGGTGGAGATCTATGGCGCGGGGATCGGGTGGGACACCGGTGAGATGTCGGCCGAGCAGTTGGCGGGGGTACGCCGGTTCTGGTCCGCGGTCGTTTCCGCCTCCGGCGGCGAACTGGTCGCCTATCAGAGAAACCCGTGAGAGCGGCCGCCCGGAGGGCCGCGGCCCGCTCTGAGCCCAGCCGGGGCTCGGGGCGGGGCGGTTCGTCTGTCCGAGCGTGCTGTCACCCAGCGGCGGGCCACGCCCGCCCTCCACTGCATGAAACAGTCCTCGTCCCAGACAACCTTGCCCGAGACCACCGTGCCCGAAACGAACGCGGCGCCCGAGCGGAACGCCGTGCCCGAAACGAACGCGGTACCCGAGAGGAACGCCGTGCCCGAGATCACGGCCTGGTTTCCTGTCCCGCCGGATCTCGTCGCCGCCACCCGCGAGATCGATGCTCTCAGCGTCCGCGGTGTGTCCTTTCGCGGGACCGCGCACGAGATGTTCGACGAGCCGCGCCAAGACGCGTTCGCGGTCGCCGTGAACCAGGACTGGGTCGTGCTGGCCGTGGCCGACGGGATCGGCAGCCAAGCGCACTCCCACCACGGCGCTGCAGCCGCGGTCACCGCGGTTGCGCAAGCCGTCGAGACAGAGTCACTGGACCCCACCGACGGTCCCGCGACGATGCGCGTCGCCGTCGAGGCGGTGCAGGCGCAGGCCGGTCGCCTGGCGGCGCCCGCGACCTCGCTCGGGACGACGCTGACCGTCGCGGCGGTCGAGCGCGCCGGCGGGGAGACGCGCCATGTCGTCCTCCACGCGGTGGGGGACTCGCCGGCACTGGTCCTCGATCCGGCGGCGGCCCGGTGGACCCCCGTGATGTCCGACGACGACGGGCCGGGCAATGTCGTTCACACGTGGGTGCCGGACCGGGCGGACGCGCCGCGGACGATGGCGACCACGCTGACCGCGGGCGCGGTGCTCGTCCTCGCGAGCGATGGGTTCACGACCCCGTTGGGCGATGGGGCGGGTTCGCTCGGAGCCGACTTGGCCGCGCGCTGGGGCCAAGGCCCGCGCGAGCTGCTTCCGTTCGTCGTGGACCTGTCGTTCACCGCCTATCACGACGACAAGACGGTCGTCGCGTTATGGAACGGAGCGTTGGACGGACCGGCCGCCGACGCGGAGACAGCCGTCGACACGGAAGCCGGAATCGAGACGGTTGCCGACACGGATGCCGGCGCCGAGACGGACACCGCTGCGGAGACCGAACCGGAGTCGACGTGAGCGGGGCGCGAGTCGTGCGGCGGAGCGTACCCTCATCCAAACGCATCATGATCGGCGCCGGCCGCTATGTGCTCGTCCCCGTGCAGCCCCGGCCGGCGGACATTCCGGTGGCAACTTGGCAGGAGTTGGCGCGGCTCAACGACTATGTGATCGACCACGTTCGCTATGACCGGTCCCGGGTGGGGGCCGCCGCCCGCCGGGCGGACCGCCATCAGACCCCGGCAGAAACGCTGCGTATCGGTCGGGGCGTGTGTCAGGACTTCACAGCGTTGTTCGAGGCACTAGCCGCGGAGCGCGGGCACACCGTCCGGTCGCTGCGCTCCGCCCGACTCAACCACGCGTGGAACGAGGTGCTGATTGCCGGGCGCTGGTGGGTGGTCGACGTCACCTGGAACAGCGCCGAGCTGTTCCTCGGTGGCGCCCGCGTGCCGGAGAGGGTCCGGTCGGACCCGGATTTCCGCAAGCGCTATTTCCTCACCACCGTGGAGCGGGAGGAGGCCCTGCAGCGGGCAGGACTGCTGCGCGAGACCCACCGAGCCCCGGACGTCGCGCGCGTGGACTATGCGCGGACCAGCGAGGCGTACGCGATCCTCGATATCCTGAGCCCCCTCGTCGCACGGCGCAATGCGCTCGTCGCGAGCCGGACCGCGACGAGGCGGGAGATCGACGGACTGGATGCGCGGATCGTCGACCTGCATCGCCGCTATCGCGTGCTCGCGCAGGCACACCCGCTGGCGGTGCGCTACACGTTGACCTGACGCAGGCCGCCGAACCATCGGAAGTTCTGGATGATGGAACCCCGGGAATGCACTCCGGGTGGCACAGCGTTATGCTGGACACAGCAAACAGTGCTCCGGGGTCGGTGAAAGTCCGAACCGGCGGTGATAGTCCGCGACCCAAGCCCCACCTGGGGATTGGTTGAATCGGTGGAATTCCGATACCGACGGTTAAAGTCCGGATGGGAGGCGCACAGACGTTTGCATACGCCATGGGCGTGCAGGCCGTGACCGGCAGCACCCCGCGCCACGACGGCGCTGTTTGGTGTATTGCATCCGTCCTGACCCCGACGCACACGGCGAGGGGAGCAGGATGACCACTCAGATCACCCATCCGCGGTTGCGGCTGTCGGTGCGCGTGCTGGCACCACTCGTGTTGGGCGCCTTGGTCCTGCTCGCCTGGCACCTTGCGACCGTCTCCGGTGCGGTCGCCCCCACCCTGTTGCCGCCCCCCGGCAAGGTCTTCGCCCGCTTTGCGGCGGATTTCGCGTCGGGGTCGTTGTTGACGTACGCGGGGATCACGGTGCTCGAGGCTCTCCTCGGCTGTCTGTTGGCCGCTGGGGTGGCGCTGCCGATGGGATATCTGATCGCCCGCGCCCGCATCGCCGAGGCTGCGGTTTCGCCCTATCTGGCCGCGTCCCAGGCCATTCCCGCCATCGCAATCGCGCCGCTGCTCGTCATCTGGGTCGGCTATGGCCTGCTGCCCATCATGCTCCTCTGCGCGCTGCTCGTGTTCTTCCCGGTCGTCCTCTCGACCGTGCTCGGCCTGCGGACCATCGACAAGGAAGTGCTCGAGGCCGCGCAGCTCGACGGCGCCGGTGGCCTGTCGATGCTGCGGTTCATCGAATGGCCCTTGGCGCTGCCGGCAGTGCTGACCGGTCTGCGCAACGGGTTCACGCTCTCGGTGACCGGCGCGGTCGTCGGCGAACTCGTCATGGGTGGCCACGGTCTCGGCATGGTCCTGTCGGTGCAGTCGATGTCGGTGGACACCACCGGCCTGTTCGCCACCCTGGTCATGCTCTGCCTCATCGCGATCGTCATCTATATGGCGATGCTCGTCGTCGAGTCGCTGACCGACCCCATGCGTCCGGTGGCCGCCGACCGCGTCCGCGTGGCGAAGGCCCCCAGCGCCACGGCCGGGGCGCCGGCCCGGACCGAGCCTGCGAACACCCCGCTGCCGAACCTTGCGCGGGACACGTTCACCCGCATCACCGTCCTCAACCGTCCAGAACCCGGGCGCGTTGTCACACCTCGCGAAACCCGCGCGTACGCCCTCGAAACAGGAGCCGCATGAACCGCCGTCACTTCCTCCGCGCCGTCACCGCTGCCGGCCTCCTCACCGCCGGACTCGGCGCGGCCGCCTGCACCCAGGAGCCCGCTGCACAACCGGGCGTGCAGGGTGAGCAGGCGGGGAGCGGGAAGTTCACTCTGGGGCTCACGTACACCCCCGACATCCAGTTCGCGCCGTTCTATGTGGCGGCGGAGAAGGGATACTTCACCGACGCCGGGCTGGATGTGACCCTCCGGCACCACGGCGCGAACGAGCAGCTGTTCGGGGCCATCCAGGCCGGGCAGGAGGACCTCGTCTATGCCGGCGGCGCCGAGTTCATGCAGGCGCGTTCACAGGGCGTGCCACTGGTGAGCGTGGCGACCTACTATCAGGAATATCCCGTCGTCCTCGTCGTGCCCGAGGACTCACCGATCCGGACCGCCGCGGACCTCAAGGGTCGGAGCGTCGGGGTGCCGGGGCCGTTCGGGGAGACCTGGTTCGGGCTGCTCGCGCTGCTCAAGCAGGCCGGGTTGACCGACCAGGAGGTCGAGGTCAAGCACATCGGCTATACGCAGCAGGCGGCCCTCAGCTCCGGCCAGGTCGATGGCGTCATGGGTTATGTGAACAACGACGCGGTGCGATTGCAGGCGGCTGGGGTTGCGGTGCGTACGCTGCCCATCACCGCTGGAAAACCGCCCCTCGTCGGCGTCGGCCTCGGCACCACGGACACGGTCCTCCAGTCGCGGGCCGATGACGTGAAGAAGCTGCAGGAGGCGGTCGCCAAGGCTGTCACCGACATCATCGCGGACCCGGCGGGAGCCGTCAGCCTGGCGGAGAAGCACGTCCCGGGCCTCGCGGCGGAAGAACAGCGGCAGTCCGCGCTCGCGACGCTGGAGGCGACGATCCCGCTGTTCGGGGACGCGGCGACGTTCGGGCGTCAGGACGCCGAGACCTGGGAATCGATGGCGTCGTTCCTCACGCAGATGGAGCTGCTCAACGGGCCGGTCGAGGCGCCGGAGTGCTACACCACGGAGATCGTCCCGGCCTGAGGCTCCCGCGCCAAAGTGTCACGGGCCTCTCCTCGAGGCCTGAAACCCCAGAAGGTTTCGTGAAACCCCCGTTGGGGAGGCCTGAAACCCCAGAAGGCTTCGTGAAACCCCAGCAGGGAAGGCCTGAAACCCCAGAAGACTTCGTGAAACCCCAGAAGGCATCGTGAAACCTCCGTTGCAGTGGGGGTTTCAGCTAGTCTTCTGGGGTTTCAGCGTCCGACTCTTACTTCTTGCCCATTGGGCCGCTCTTACTTCTTGCCCATCGGGCCGCTCTTACTTCTTGCCCATCGGGCCGCTCTTACTCCTTGCCCATCTGGGCCGCGATCTGCGGGGGGAGATAGTCATAGCGCGCGAACTCGCGGGTGAAGGACCCGGTGCCGTGGGCTACTGACCGCAGATCGATCGGATAGCGGGAGAGCTCCGAGGCGGGAACTGCCGCGTACACCACCGAATAGCCTTGCAGTTCGCCCGTGCCGGTGCCGAGCACCTGGGCACGGCGGCCGCGGAGGTCCGCCATGACCGCACCCAGATATTCGTCCGCGATCGTGATCGCGACCTCGTCGATGGGCTCGAGCAGCGTCACGGTCGATGCGTTCGCGGCCTCCTTGAGCGCTGCGGCGCCGGCGTTCTGGAATGCCATGTCGGAGGAATCCACCGAGTGGGCCTTGCCGTCGAACAGGGTCACCCGGACGTCCACCATCGGATAGCCGAGCAGCACACCCTTCTCCATCTGGGCCCGCACGCCCTTTTCCACCGACGGGATGAACTGACGCGGCACCGCGCCACCCACAACCTTGTCGACGAACTCGAAACCGGCGCCCCGCTCGAGGGGTTCGATTTCGACCTGGCAGACCGCGTATTGCCCATGACCACCCGACTGCTTCACCAGCCGGCCGGTGGACTTGACCTTGCGGACGAACGTCTCTCGCAGCGCCGTGCGCAGCGGCTCCGTCTCCACTTGGACGTGGAACTGTTCGGCGAGACGCTGGACGAGACCGTCGATGTGCGCCTGGCCCATGGTCCACAGGACCACCTGGTGCGTCTCGGTGTTCTGTTCCATGCGCATGGTGACGTCCTCGGCGACCATGCGGCCGAGGGCCACGGCGAGCTTGTCCTCGTCGGTCTTCCGGGCAGCCCGGATCGCCACCGGCAGCAGCGGCTCGGGCAGCACCCACGGCTCGACCAGCGCGGGGCGGTCCTTGTCGGACAGCGTGTCGGCGGTCTCGACGTTGGCCATCTTGCTCACGACGGTGATATCACCGGCGACCGCGTTGGGCATCGGCTGGTTGTCGGTCACCACGGGGATCGACAGCGGTCCCACTCGTTCGCTGGTGAGGTCGTGGTCGCCATGGCCGACGGAGCGGCCGGCGAACTGGGAGAGGTGACCCGAGACGTGCACCTGGTCGTCGGGGCGGAGGGTGCCGGAAAAGACCCGCACCACCGAGAGGCGCCCGACATAGGGATCGGTTGTCGTCCGGATGACCTCGGCCACCAGCGGGCCGTCGGGGTCGCAGGTGACCTCGCCGAAGTCACCGCCGTCGGGCGTGGTGACCGTCGGCAGGGGCGAGTCGAGCGGCGACGGGAAGCCCTTGATGAACATGCGCTCCAGTTGGGGTACGCCGACGCCGGTGGGCGTGTGCACCGGGATCACCGGGAAGAAGCGCGCCGTGCGCACGGCGGTGCGGACATCCTCGAGCAGGTCGTCGAGCTTGATCTCGCCACCCTCGAGATAGACCTCCATCAGGTCCTCGTCCTCGGAGGTCTCGATCACCGACTCCAGCAGCGTCGCCCGGGCCTCGTCGACGAGGTCGATCTCGTCACCCTCGAGGTCCCGCACCTGGCCGTCCGCGCCGGTGAAGCGCGGCTCGACGAGGTCGAGCACGCCGACGAGATCGTCGTTCTCCACCACGGGCAGACACACGGGGTGGGCCTCGCCGAAAACACGCTGGCACATGGCGACCGTGGCGGCCCAGTCCGCGCGCGCTTCCTCGAGCTTGGACACGATGACAGCGCGCGGCATGCTCACCGCGCGGCACTCCTCCCACAGCAGACGCGTCGGCTCGTCCACGCCGTCGGAGGCCGAGACCACGAACAATGCGGCGTCGGCGGCCCGCAGGCCGGCGCGGACATCACCGACGAAGTCCGGGTGACCGGGAGTGTCGAGCAGATTGAGCACGACGTCGTCGTCGAGACCGATCGCGGCAAGCGACAGTGCGGTGGTCGAGTCCCGGTCGTCCCGCCCCTGTTTGGTGGTGGGTCCCGTCTGCAACTGCTCGAACATCCTCGACTTGCCTGCTCCTGAAGGCCCGACCAGGACGACGTTGCGGATCTGCCCTGGACGGGAAGGAGTGTTAACCGGGTTGCCGTCGTTCGCTCTCATGAAGGTCACACTATGGCCACTTGCCGCCTCACGGGGAGAGGTGTGGTGTGGTGCTCGCCACCTGGTCGGCGAGGGTCACCGCCGCCGAACTATTCGGCCGCTCCATAGAGCCGGTCGCCGGCGTCGCCGAGCCCCGGGACGATATAGCCCAAATCGTTCAAATGATCATCCACCGCCGCCACGACCAGATGGCACGGCACCTCGAGATCGTGCAGCAGTGAACTCACGCGGGCGACACCTTCGGGCGCCGCGAGCAGACAGATGCAGGTGATGTGGTCCGCCCCGCGGCCCACGAGGAACTGGATCGTGCCCGCCAGCGAGCCGCCGGTGGCCAGCATCGGGTCGAGGACATAGCACTGCCGGCCGGAGAGATCGTGGGGGAGGCGTTCGGCGTACGTCACCGGCTCCAACGTCTCCTCATTGCGGATCATGCCGACGAAGCCGACCTCCGCCGTCGGGATCAGGCGCAGCATGCCGTCCAGCATCCCCAGCCCGGCGCGCAGGATGGGCACGACGAGCGGGGGTGGATCGAGGAGGCGCACCCCCAATGCCCGATCCACCGGCGTCTGCACCGTGTGCTCACGCACCCGGACCTCGCGGGTGGCCTCATAGGCGAGCAGGGTCACGAGTTCTGCGGTGAGCTCCCGGAACACAGGCGTCGGTGTCGCCTGCTCGCGCAGCATGGTCAGCTTGTGCGCCACCAGCGGGTGGTCGACAACGGTCACGTCCACGGCGGCAGCGTACTGTGACGGCCCCCGGCTGCGCAGGTCAGTCCTCGTCCGCGCTGGCGAGCGCCCGGGCGGTTTCCTCGGCGGTGGGCACACCGACATACCGCTCATCCGGCACCTGTTCGGCGACCGGCGGGGGACCGGGCGGGGTGCCGTCGCCGAACGGGCGACCCCCCAGTTCCTCGCGGTGGTGCTTCGAGAACCAGTTCGCGTTGTCCGGGCCCTTCGGCACGATCCGGGTCGGATTGATGTCGCCGTGGGTCACGTAGTAGTGCTGCTTGATCTGCACGAAATCCGTCGTGTCCCCGAATCCGGGGGTCTGGAACAGGTCGCGCGCATAACCCCACAGGGCCGGGAACTCGATGAGCCGCTGCCGGTTGCACTTGAAGTGGCCGTGATAGACCGGATCGAACCGCGCGAGTGTGGTGAACAGGCGCACGTCCGCCTCGGTGATGGTGTCGCCGACGAGATAGCGCTGGGTGGCCAGCCGGTCCTCAAGCCAGTCGAGTGCGGTGAAGAGGCGGTCGTACGCCGCCTCGTACGCCTCCTGCGACCCGGCGAAGCCACACCGATAGACGCCGTTGTTGACCTCGGTATAGACGCGTTTCGACACCTCGTCGATCTCATCGCGCAGCGCATCCGGATAGAGCTCGGGCGCCCCGTCGCGGTGGAAGGCTGTCCACTCGGTGGCGAAGTCCAAGGTGATCTGCGCGAAGTCGCTCGTCACGACCGCACCGCTCGCGACCTCCACGATCGCGGGCACGGTCACGCCCTTCGCATAGTCGGGCACCCGGGCCTCATAGGCGTCCCGCAGCCAATGGATGCCCAGCACCGGGTCCTTGCCGTCGGGGTCGAGGTCGAACAGCCAAGAGCGCTCGTCGTGCGTCGGGCCCGGGACGCCGAGGGAGATCGCATCCTCCAGCCCGAGCAGGCGCCGCGAGATCATCGTCCGGTTGGCCCACGGGCACGCCCGCGCGGCCACGAGCCGATAGCGTCCTGCCTCTGCCGGCCACAGCCGGCGGCCTGCCTCGTCCCGGCCCGGAGAGGCGTCGGCCACGATGCGATCGTCGATGTACGTCGTATCCCGTTCGTATTCCGGTCCGGTCACGTAACTCGCCTGTTGAGGAGTGCGCTCGGTCATGGACGGCAGCCTAGGTCGGCCTCTCCCGGGGCCTGTGTCGGGGGTCAACCCGGGGGTGTGTCGGGCACCGAGGTCTGACACCATGGGAGCCGGTCTGTCGAGCGCGGGCTGTGGGGACTCAGGAGGGCGTCATGACGGATATGGACAACGAGGACTACGAGTCGTTCGATCTGTCGCGCAAGAAGGACGATCCGCGCTCCGATCTGGCGGCGTACACCGATGATCTCGACGATTTCGACATCGACGGAGATGACGATGACGACGACCTCGATGACGATGATCTCGACGACGACGACGACGACGACGACGACGACGACGACGATGACGACGATGACGATGACGATGACGATGATGACGACTTCGACGACCTCGAGGACGCCGGGGAGGACGAGATCGACCTCGTGGTCGCGATCTATCGCGAGGACGGCCTGCCGATCGCGACCGCGCTGACCAAGGATCTCGCCAACGATCTCGATGAGCTCATCACCCAGTTGCGGCGCCAACCGGCGGATGCGGGGGCGATCGGGATGGTGTCGCTGGTCGGCGATCTGTTCGTCATCGTGCGCGTCCGCGGCCGCAACGTGCAGGCCATGCTGTCCGACGCCGCCGCGGCGGGCGACTGGCCGATTGCTCGCGATGTCGCCGACTTCCTCGGCGTGGACGAGATCCCGGATCCGGATGACGACTCCGAGCCGATGGGTGACTTGGGCCTGCTGGCGGATCTCGGGGTGAGTGATCTGGCCATGGAGGCGTACTGCAACAATTTCGACGACAACTCCGACGAGATCCTCGCCCAGATCGCCGAGCGGATCGCGGTCGGCCAGGCGTTCCGCAAGGCGGCCGATTCGTTCGGCTGAGGCCATGACGCGATGGGACGCGGCGTTCGATCGGGCGTTGGTGGAGGCGTACGCAGCGTCTGCGCATGGTGACGTCCCGATCGGCGCCGTCCTGCTCGATCAGGCCGGCAACATCGTCGCCGTCGGGCACAACGAGCGGGAGCTCACCGGGGACCCGACGGCGCATGCCGAGGTGCTGGCCCTGCGGCGCGGAGCGGCGGCGGTGGGCGAGTGGCGGTTGACGGGGCATACGTTGGTCGTCACGCTCGAGCCCTGCACGATGTGTGCCGGCGCGCTCGTCCTCGCGCGGGTGGAGCGCGTGGTGTTCGGGGCGTACGACCCGAAAGCGGGCGCCATCGCCTCGCTCTTCGACGTCGTCCGGGACCCCCGGCTCAACCACCGTCCCGAGGTGATCGGCGGGATCCGGGCCGACGAGTGCGCGGCACCCCTGCACGAGTTCTTCGACGGACAGCGGGGCGTGCCTTCTTGACCCGCCCCGCGGGTCAGAACGCGAGCGCGATTCCCTGAGCAGGAGCAGCGCCCGCAGGCGACGGGTGAGAAGATCAGCAGTGTGAGTGTGCTGACCAATATCGAACTTGCCCCCCGCGACCCGATCCTCGGCCTGACCGAGGCCTTCAATGCCGACGACCGTGCGGCCAAGGTGAATCTGGGGGTCGGGGTCTATACCGACGAGAACGGCAAGGTGCCGTTGTTGGAGTGCGTACGCCGCGCCGATGAGCTGATCGCCGAGAGCCGCAAGCCCTGGGGCTATCTCCCCATTGATGGGTTGAAGACCTATGACGACGCCGTTGCCGAACTGGTGTTCGCCGACACCGTGCCGCGTGAGCGGGTTGCGGTCGTGCAGGCGCTCGGTGGCACCGGTGGCCTGAAGGTTGCCGCGGACTTCCTCCACCAGGCCGATCCGAGCGCGCCCGTGCTGATCTCCGACCCGAGCTGGGAGAACCACAAGGCGCTGTTCACGCGGGCGGGGTTCACGGTGGCGAGTTATCCGTACTATGACGCCGCGACCCGGTCCGTCAACTTCGCCGGCATGCTCGACGCGCTCAAGGCCGCGGACGCCGGGACGATCGTGATCCTGCATGCGTGCTGCCACAACCCGACCGGCTATGACCTGACGCCGGAGCAGTGGGAGCAGGTCCGGGACGTCGTCGTCGAGCGCGGTCTCGTGCCGCTGCTGGACATGGCCTATCAGGGCTTTGCGCACTCGATCAGCGAGGACGGCGCCGCGGTGCGCATCTTCGCGGGCGCGGGCATCCCGGTCTTCGTGACCACCTCGTTCTCCAAGACCTTCAGCCTCTATGGCGAGCGGGTCGGCGCGCTGTCGGTCGTCTGCGCCGACGCCGACGAGGCGAAGCGTGTGCTGAGCCAGCTGAAGATCATCGTCCGCACGAACTATTCGAACCCGCCCACCCATGGCGCGCAGATCGTCGCGCACGTGCTCGGTGACGAGGAACTCCGTCAGCTCTGGGAATCCGAGCTCGGGGCCATGAGGGATCGCATCAAGGCGATGCGCGCCGGCCTGCGGGACGGTCTGGTGGCAGCGAATCCGGGTGCGGATGCGGACTACATCGTCGCGCAGAACGGAATGTTCTCCTATTCCGGTCTGAGCAAGGATCAGATGGTGCGGTTGCGTGAGGAGTTCGGCATCTATGGGCTCGATTCCGGCCGCATTTGCGTGGCCGCGCTGAACGAAGGCAACTTGCCCGGTGTCGTCGAGGCCATCGCCCAGGTGTGGTGATTCGCCGATTGGCGCAACACGGTCCCCGCTTGCTACCTTTGTCGGCGGTGACGTGTCTGAGCGGCCGAAAGAGCTCGCCTCGAAAGCGAGTGTAGGGCGACCTACCGCGGGTTCAAATCCCGCCGTCACCGCCAAGTGAAACTCCCCGGGACAACAATCCCGGGGAGTTTCTGTGTCCGGCGTCACTTCCGTCTCACGTTCCGGCACGCGGAACGGGCCGCCTTGTCAGGCGATTGTGTCGTGAGGATAGAGTCATAGTTCTGAGGGGGCAGAAGCCCGCTACGAAGAAGAAGCAGTGGGGTCCTGCCGGGCCTCAGAGAAAACGGGCAAAGGAGCTTGAGTATGGGCATTCTTCGAATGGGGTACGCGGAGATCCGCGTCACCGACATGGAGGAAGCCAAGTCGCATTACGAGCGCACCTTGGGCATGCGTCACGTTGAGGACAAGGACGGCAAGGCCTATTACCGGGGTTGGGACGAGTGGGAGCACCACAGCGTCGTCCTCGATCCCACGGGCGTTGGCGTGACCAAGTTCGGTTTCAAGGTGAAGACGCCTGAGGACCTCGACTATTTCGAGCAGAAGGCCAAGACCTTCGGCGCGAGCGTCGAGCGCATGAGCAAGGGCGAGACCCATGAGGTCGGCGACGGCATCCGCATCACCTCCCCGAGTGACCACGTCTTCGAGCTCTACAACGAGATGACCGTCACCGGAAACGATGTCGGCTTCATCAACCCCGAGGTCTTCCCGCGTGACTTGGTCGGCGTCGGCGTTCCCGGCATCGACCACGCGCTGATCTCCTGCGAGGACCCGAACACGACCAACAAGTTCTTCGAGGACGTCTTTGACTTCTTCGCGGCTGAGCAGGTCGTCACCAGCCTCGACGACGATGCCGACATCATCGGCTCGTGGCTGTCCACCTCGATGAAGGTCCATGACATGGCCATCATCAAGGGCCCGCAGGGCAAGCTGCACCACTTCGCCTTCCAGCTCTCCGACTGGAGCGCGGTTGGCCGTGCGGCTTCGCTGTTCTCGATGGACGAGGTCTCTGTCGACATCGGCCCGACCCAGCACGGCATCACCCGTGGCACCACCATCTATTTCTTCGACCCGTCGGGCAACCGCAACGAGGTCTTCGCCGGTGGCTACCACGCTTATGCCGACCGTCCGTGCGTCAAGTGGACCCCGGACATGCTCGGCAAGGGCATCTTCTACATCGACCGCGAGCTCAACGAGCGTTTCACCACGGTCTTCACCTGATCGGCCGCGTCGGCAAGTCCGGCGCCAGGATCCAGACACCCGGAGGGCGTCACCGCGACAGCGGTGGCGCCCTTTGGCGTTCGGAGCACTCGGGAGACGTCAGCGAATCCGACGAGCAGCGACGAGTGAGCCCTTGGAACTCAGGATGTGCGACCCGGGTTTTGCGCCGGCTGTCGGATCAGACGGGCGCGGCAGTCGGTGCCTGCGGGAGACAGATCGTCGTGCCGTCGATCTGGAGCTCGGTCGGCGCATCGCCGATCATCGACTCGTAGTTCTGCCCGATGCGGACCTCGACGCTGCGGTCCTTGCGGTTGTCGCCCTCGGTTTCGAAACCACTGAACTGGGCCGCCACCAGCTCGACTTCAGGCGAGTCCGCGGAACCGCCGATGACGACGGACTTCGCCTGGTTCTCATCGGCGTTGCCCACCCGGGTCACCTTGAAACCCTGCCGCTTCAGCTGCTGGGAAACCTCGGCGGCCTTGCCGCGCTTGTTGCTCGCGTTGAGCACGCGCACGGAGATCATCTCGGACTTCAGTTTGCCGTCGGGCACAGGTTGTTCCACGCACGGCGCGACGTAGGGCGGCGGCAGCGGAGCGGTCACGGCCCGATAGCCCCAGAACCAGGCCACCGCGACCAACGCCAGGAGGGACAGCAGGATCACGGGGGTCTTGGCAATGCGCCAGATCCGGCCATAGTCCACGATGCGTTCTCCCTCGGTCCGCTGGGCAGGGCGGAATTCCCGCGTCGAACGACGCGAATGCCCGTCGATCCTACTTCAGTTCCAGCACCCGAGCGTGCATCGTCTGCCGTTGCTGCAGGGCGGCTCGGAGTGCACGGTGCAGACCGTCCTCCAGATAAAGCTCACCGCGCCAGGCCACGACATGGGCGAACAGGTCGCCATAGAAGGTGGAGTCCTCCTCCAGCAGCGCTTCGAGATCGAGAGTGCGCTTTGTCGTGACCAACTGGTCCAACCGCACCTGGTGCGGTGCGATGGCGGCCCACTGCTTCTGGACATAGCCATGGTCCGGGTATGGGCGGGTGTCGCCAACACGCTTGAAGATCACGTGGCCACTGTAGGTCAGAAGCAGCGCCGGTTCCCCGGCCACCGCATTACGATTTGGCTCCGAAATGCTCGGCACAGGCGGATATGTCAACCTTGTGCCATGACTGACACCGCGCCCGAGGCCCTGTCGACCCACGCAGCCGCGATTCGTGACGGATATTCCTTTGATGAGCCGGCGATTCAGTTGGGGGTGTTGATGGCGGACGGTACGCCCCAGCCCGACGTCCCGGTGCGCATTCCGCTGAGCATGCTCAATCGCCACGGCCTGGTCGCCGGCGCCACCGGCACCGGAAAAACCAAGACCCTGCAGGTGCTGGCGGAGCAGATCTCCGCGGCTGGCGTACCCGTCTTTGCCGCCGACATCAAAGGCGACCTCTCTGGGATCGCCTCCCCGGGCGACGGCAACGAGAAACTGCTCGCCCGAGCCGGCGCCCTCGGTCAGGACTGGCAGGCCACCGCGTGCCCGACGGAGTTCTATGCGCTTGGCGGCAACGGCATCGGTGTGCCCGTCCGCGCGACCGTGACCGCGTTCGGGCCGATCCTGCTGGCCAAGGTGCTGGGGCTGAACGCCACGCAGGAATCGTCGCTGCAGTTGGTGTTCCACTACGCGGACAAGCTCGGGCTGCCCCTGCTGGACCTGTCGGACCTGCGGGCTGTGCTGACCTATCTGACCTCCGATGAGGGCAAGGCGGAGCTCAAGGACATCGGCGGCCTCAGCGCGGCCACCGTGGGTGTCATCCTGCGGAAGCTGATCGGTTTCGCTGATCAGGGCGCCGAGGAGTTCTTCGGTGAGCCCGAGTTCGACTCCGCCGATCTCATGCGCGTGACGACCGACGGGCGCGGCATCATCTCGCTGCTGGAACTGCCGAACCTGCA
Organism: Ammonicoccus luteus; assembly: GCF_050880385.1. Lineage (NCBI taxonomy): Bacteria > Bacillati > Actinomycetota > Actinomycetes > Propionibacteriales > Propionibacteriaceae > Ammonicoccus > Ammonicoccus luteus. The sequence goes on along the minus strand of NZ_JBNZCI010000002.1, from coordinate 447,484 downwards.
GGCCCAGCCCGCGGTGTTCTCCACGTTCCTGATGTGGCTGCTGGCCGACCTGTTCTCGACGCTCCCTGAGGTCGGCGACATCGACAAGCCCAAGCTGGTGTTCTTCTTCGACGAAGCGCATCTGCTGTTCAACGACGCATCGAAGACGTTCCTCGATGCGATCGCCCAGACCGTCCGGCTGATCCGGTCCAAGGGCGTCGGTGTGTTCTTCGTGACCCAGACGCCGAAGGACGTCCCCGACGATGTCCTGGCCCAATTGGGGTCCCGCGTGCAGCACCAGCTCCGGGCCCACACCCCGAACGATGCGAAGGCGCTGAAGCAGACCGTCGCGACCTATCCCAGGTCCGACTATGACCTCGGCGAAGTCCTGCAGTCCCTCGGCATCGGCGAGGCCATCGTCACCGTCATGGACCCGGACGGCGCGCCGACCCCGGTGGCGTGGACCCGCATCCTGGCGCCGCAATCACTGATGTCCCCGACACCGGAGGACCAGCTCCGGGCCGGGGTGGCGGCGTCGCCGCTGATGGCGAAGTACGGTGAAGCCATCGACCGCGATTCCGCCCGCGAGATGCTCGCGCGGAAGCTCGAGGAGGGCGCGCGTGCCGCGGAGGCCGAGGCGGCCGCGGCGGAGCAGGCCAAGCTCGAGGAGGCCCGCGCCAAGGAGGCCGCGAAGGCCCAGGCCGCTGCGGAACGGGCCGCTGAGCGGGAGGCGCAGGCGGCCCAGCGCTCGCGATCGACCAGCCGGAGCCGCTCCAAGGACAAGGGGTTCCTGGAGCAGGTCATGGGGTCCCCGGTCGTGCGGGACATGGCTCGGACCGCCGGGCGCGAGATCGTCCGGTCGATCTTCGGGACCGGGCGTCGTCGCTGAGTCCTCGCCATCACTCACACGGAAACCCGTGAGCTATCCCTTGGACTTTGGGGAAGGCGTTCGGGCACTCACCCTTTGACCCGTGGGGCGGGTCAAGTCCTCACCCTTTGACCCGTGGGGCGGGTCAGGTCCTCACCCTTTGAACCCGTGGGGCGGGTCAAAAGGTGAGGACGTCGACCCACTCCCCAAAGGGACGGCATCCTTACCAGGCGTGAGGTCGGTGATCTTGGAAATCAGGTCGCGCCCGACTGCGACTCCGGAGCGCTTGAGCCTGACGCATCCGCCGAGCAGCCGTCGGCACCAATAGAGTGCTGTCCATGAAGATCCTGAAGGGCCTCTTGCTCGTGGTCGGACTCGTCGTCCTGGCCGTGGGCGGCTATTTTCTCTTCGACGCGTGGCTCGAGGTGCGCAACATCTGGGCCATCGCCAACTCGATGCGCAGCACCACCTCCACCAACCCGGTTCCGACCGTGTTGATCGCTGCCGCCGTGGCCGCTCTCGGCGGGCTCATCCTCGGCATCGGCATCGGTTTCCCCACCAGATCGCAGCGGTCGATCCGCAGGCAGGCCCTGCAGGACGCCAGCGACATGCGTGAGGCAGCCATCCGCCAGCGCGTTGGCGGCTCGGACTCCGAGGTCGAGCGCGCGGCCGAGCCGAAGTCGATTGACTCTGGCGACCGCCACGATCCGGGCGGCTCCAGCTCGTCCGACAGGGGGCAGAACTGATGGGGCTGAACTCTGCTGAGCACATCCTCCTGACGACGTTCAACCCGGATCTCAAGTCCGTCGAGCGGGTCGTGCGGCTCGCCGATGGGCGGATCGGCGTCTGGACAGCGGACGGCACGGACCTGCAGAAGCGCCTGCCGGCCGCGGCGACCGTGATCGTCCGCATCTGCGATCGCGGCGGCAAGGTCGATCTCGAGCAGCCGCTGTTCGAGGGGCGCGCCGAATATGTGGCTTCGGGATCGGTGTTCGACGAGATCAAGGCGCTGACGGCCGAGAAATACGGCCGCAAGGTCGTCATCGCGAACGTCGTCGATCGTGCCAAGGAACTGTTCGGGGGCAAGACCCCCGAGGGTGCGGTGGTCATCAACATCATCGGCTGAGCGCGTGGATAGGCTCTCGCTGTTGCCTGACGAGAGGACCCAACGATGACCTCGATTGACGCCGTTCCGAACCTGGTGAAGGCTCAACTGCCGGAATCGGAACTGCCGCGGCGGTGGTACAACATCGTGCCCGACCTGCCCGAGCCCCCGGCGCCGCATCTGCACCCGGGCACGCGCGAGCCGCTCACGGTCGAGGACATGCTCGGGATCTTTCCGCGTGGCCTGGCGGAGCAGGAGCTGTCGACCGAGCGCTGGATCGACATCCCCGAACCGGTCCTGGACGTCTATCGGATCTGGCGGCCGTCTCCGCTCATTCGCGCCCGCCGGTTGGAGGCGGAGCTCGGCACGAGCGCCCGGATCTATTACAAGTACGAGGGCGTGAGCCCCATCGGCAGCCACAAGACGAACAGTTCGGTGCCGCAGGCGTACTTCAACTCCATCGAGGGCGTCCAGCGACTCACCACCGAGACCGGCGCCGGCCAGTGGGGCAGCGCGCTCGCGTTCGCGTGCGCGGCGTTCGGCATGGGCTGCGAGGTGTGGCAGGTGGCGGCGTCGTTCGAGGGCAAGCCGTACCGCCGGATGCTCATGGAGACATTCGGTGCGACCGTGCATTCCAGCCCGTCGGAGCTCACCGAGGCCGGGCGGAAGATGCGCGCCGACTTCCCCGACACCTCCGGCAGCCTCGGCATGGCCGTGAGCGAGGCAATCGAGGCGGCGGTGGGTTACGGGGACGCGAAGTACGCCCTCGGCAGCGTCCTCAACCATGTCGTGCTGCACCAGAGCGTGATCGGGCTCGAGGTGCTCAAACAGCTCGCGATGTTCGGCGAGGAGCAAGCCGATGTGGTCTATGGCTGCGCCGGCGGCGGCTCGAACCTCGCCGGCCTTGCGTTCCCGCTGCTGGCGGAGAAGCTGGCCGGTCGGGCCACCACGCGCTTCGTGGCGACCGAACCGGCGGCCTGCCCGTCGCTGACGCAGGGTCGCTTCGACTACGACCACGGCGATGTGGCGGGGCTGACGCCGCTGCTGAAGATGTATACCCTCGGCAACGACTTCGTCCCCGACCCCATCCACGCCGGTGGACTGCGTTATCACGGGATGGCGCCGCTGCTCTCGCACACCGTCCACCTGGGGCTCATCGAGGCGGCCGCGGTCGGCCAGGTCGAGGCATTCGAGGCCGGTGTCCTGTTCGCCCGCACCGAGGGGCTCGTGCCCGCGCCGGAGTCGTGCCACGCGATCGCGGGCGCCCTCGCCGATGCCAGGGCGCGGAAGTCAGAGGACGAGTCCGCGTCGATCGTGATCGGGCTCTCGGGGCATGGCCAACTGGACCTGCCGGCGTACTCCTCTTATCTCGCCGGAGACCTCGCCCACACCTGATCGCCGAACAGAAGAACGCGCCCCTCCTCCCTGGCCGGGAGAGGGGCGCGTCGCGTTCGAGGGGCTCAGAACCCGCCGAACAGGGTGCCCAGGATGATCACGACGATCGTCGCGAGGACCGGGATCGCCAGCGAGACGATGCCGACGTCCTTGTAGGACTGGCGGTGGGTCAGCCCGCAGATGGCGAGCAGCGTGATCACCGCGCCGTTGTGGGGAAGCGAGTCGAAGCCGCCGGAGGCCATCGCGGTCACGCGGTGCATGACCTCGAGGCTGATGTTCTGCTGTTCGGCGATCGTGCGGAACTGCTCGCCGAGGGTCTGCAGGGCGATGCTCATGCCGCCGGATGCGGAGCCGGTGATGCCGGCGAGGACGTTGACCGCGACGGCGAGGTTGACCAGCGGGTTCGGGGAGATCGCGAGCACGGCGTCGCGCACGATGCGGAACGCCGGCAGTGAGGCGATCACGCCGCCGTAGCCGACCTCGGACGCCGTGTTGAAGATCGGCAGCAGGGAGCCCATGGTGCCTGCGTTGAGGGACTTGACCTTCGACTCCAAGAACTTCCAGCACGTCAGGATCAGCACGATGATCGCGACCACGAGTGCCACGATGATCGCCCAGATGCCACCGACGGTGGCGATGTCGGTGTTGCCGTAGGCGTCCTCCGCCAGATAGGCGAAGTCCAGCCGCGGGAACACCAGGCGCACGAGGACGAAGTTGATGGCGATGACGAGGACGATCGGGAGGTACGCCAACACCACCGGCGGCATGTTGGACCGGTCAGTGACGATCTCGTGGTCGGGCTTGGGCCCGCCGTCGGCGCCCTGGATGGGGGTGCCGCCCTTGCCCGGCTGCATCAGGGGTCCATCGGAATAGCCCTCACCGCCGGCCATGGCCTTGCGGGACCGCATGGTCAACCACGCCATGCCGCCGCCGAACATGATCAGGCCGCCGATGATGCCGAGGACGGGCGCGGCGAACGCGTTGGTGCCGAAGAAGGGGTTGGGGATCGCGTTCTGGATCGCGGGGGTGCCGGGCAGCGCGGTCATGGTGAACGTGAACGAGCCCAGCGCGATGGCACCGGGGATGAACCGCTTCGGCACCTTGGCTTCACGGAACAGTGCCGCGGCGATCGGGAAGACCGCGAAGGCCACGACGAACAGGGAGACGCCACCATAGGTGAGGATGCCGCAGGCGAGCACGATCGCGAGGATCGCCTGCTTCGAGCCGATGCGGTCGACGATCGAATAGGCGATCCGCCGCGCAGCGCCCGAGTCGTCCATGAGCTTGCCGAAGATGGCGCCCAGGAGGAACAGCGGGAAATAGGTGACGATGTATTTGCCGAGCGCCGGCATGAACACCTGGGTGTAGGTGGCCAGCAGCGGCCCCGCCGCGAACAGTGTCGCCACCAGCGCCATGATCGGCGCGAGGATCAGAACGTTGATGCCCCGATAGGCGAAGAAGATCAGCAGGGCGAGGGACAGGATGATGCCGATTAGACCCAGCACGTGCTCTCCTTTGAGTCGTCGCGGGTGGGGTGGATCGCGCGCAGGTTGCGCGAGAGTGATCCTGTCACAAGGCGCCGACGCGGGAGCGGTTCATCGAAAATCCGCAAAATCCGCGCCCGGCTGGGTGCCGGGCGCGGTCCGCCTCAGCTCTGGGGCGTGCGGACGGTTCCATCGGGATAGCGGGCGAACCGACCGTGGTCGCGCGGCAGGACCGGGTCGGGCTGCGGGTGGATCCAGCGCCCGAACACTCCGTTCTGATAGTCGGTGAACGCGGCGATGACATCGTCGCGGGTGTTGCCGACGAACGGGCCGTGCTGGACCACCGGCGCACCGATCGGGCGTCCCTGCAGCAGCAGGAACCGCACCCGGCCTGCCTGGCCGGCGGTCACCGGCAGGGATTGCGTCGGGTCGATCACGACACCTGAGTCGGTGATCCCCTGACCGTCGACGTCGAGGGAACCCTCGTAGACGTAGAGCGTGCGGATCGCGGAGGCGTCCCCCGCAGGCAGTGTCAGCGTCGCACCGGCGTCGAGCTCGGCGTGCCAGATCGCCACGTGGTTCTCCGGTCGCGCGGCCCAGGAAGCTGGCGGCGGGGACGGCGGCGTACTCCCCTCGAACTCCCCGGCCACCACCTTCACCTTCGTCGTCCGGCCCGACTCGTCGACCTGCTCGACGACCGGGGTCTCGTCGGCCCACAGCATCGTGAAGTGCGCGGGCGCGGTCTTGTCCTCGGGCGCGAGATTCAGCCAGATCTGGAACAGGTGGAGCGTGTTCGGCGCATCGGTGTTGACCAGGGGGAACATCTCGGAGTGGGCGACCCCGTTGCCGGCGGTCAGCCACTGGGTGTCGCCGCGGCCATAGCGCGCCTCCGCGCCCTCGGAGTCCGCATGGTCGACCAGGCCCTCCTCGACGACCGTCACGGTCTCGAACCCGCGGTGAGGATGGGCGGGGAAGCCGGGGACGGTGGCGCCGTGATACATGTTCCACCCGTCGCGGCCGGCAAAGTCCTGCCCGATCTCGCGACCGACAAGGTCGGCCTTGGGCGTCATGTCCGGGTTGGCGACCGGGTAGCGATCGAGGTGATGGGCGATGAACAGGAACGGATCCGCACCGGGCCACTGGGGGCCGAGCGGGAATTGCTGCAGGATCGCGGACATGGCGTGCTCCTCACGATTTCGGTAGTTGACGCCTCATGCAACAGCGCGGACGACGACTTTAGTCCACCGTGGTTGACTGCGGTCCATGACCACGCCCCCGCCGGATCCGCTCGCCCGTGACGCAGGGATTCGCGCTTTCGTCCACCTTCCTGCGGCCGCCGCAGCCGCCCCAGCCGCCGCAGCCGCCCCAGCCGCTGCGGGCGAGGCCGGACTGACCGCCGGCATCAAGGACGTGATCGAGACCGCCGACATGCCCACAGCGCTCGGGTCGGAGCACTATCGGGGACGCGGGACCGGACGCGATGCGGCGGTGGTCGCGATGCTGCGGGCCGCGGGAATCCGGATCGTGGGCAAGACAACGACCGCCGAGTTCGCCTATCGCGATGCGCCGGCGACGATCAATCCGCTCGATCCGGGCCGTACGCCGGGGGGCTCGTCCTCCGGGTCGGCCGCGGCGGTGGCGGCCGGGCTGGTCGACTGTGCGCTCGGCACCCAGACCGGTGGTTCGATCATCCGTCCGGCCGCGTACTGCGGGGTGGTGGGATTCAAGCCGACCTTCGGCCTGGTGCCGACCTCGGGGGTCATGCAACTGGCGCCGAGCTTCGACACCGTCGGAGTGCTGGCCAAGAACGTCCCGCTCGTCGCGCGCCTGGCCGAGATCATCGCCGGCCTGCCCGCGCTCACCGTTCCGGAAGGACCGCCACGGGTCGGCGTGCTCCCGGAACACGAGCTCACCCGCTGCGAACCGGAGATGGTCGGGGCGCTGAGCCGTGCGAACGAGCTGATCAGCGCCGCCGGCGGTGAATTCATTGCGCTTGAGCTGCCGGTGGGGCTCGACCGGTTGCGGGAGCTGCATGCGCTGATCAACGCCTATGAGGGGGCCCGCTCGCTCGCTGCCGAGGTGGCGCACTGCCGCGCGCAGACTGCCGGGCTGATCGAGCGCGGATTGCGGCTGGAGCCGGCTGATTATGCCGCGGCGGTGGCCGAGCTGGAACAGCTCCGGCCGCTGTTCGATGACGCCCTGCGCGCTGTGGACGTCGTGCTGAGCCCGGCGTCCCTCGGCCTGCCTCCGCTGGGGCTGACCCACACCGGCGGCTCGGACTTCTGCCAGCCGTGGAGTGCCGCTCGCGTGCCCGCGGTCACGATCCCGTTGCGTCCGGCGCGGGAGGGCCTGCCGCTCGGCATGCAATTCACTGCGCCGCGCTGGCAGGACGCAAGCCTGCTCGGCTGGGCGGCGTGGTTGGAGCAGGTGTTCGCGGGCGCCTGACCTCCCGGTGGCGGCCCGCGGAGTGTAGCGTTTTGGGTGTCGGTGCCGGCGTCGTCGATCGGACTGTGCCATGACGGTTGAGCCTCTTGCAGCCCTCGATAGCGGAGGTGACCTGCCCGCCATCCTTTTCGTGCACGGACTCACTTTCGCGAAGGAAACCTGGGACCCGATCTTGGCCCGGCTGGCCGATCGATTCCGTTGCTTGGCGGTCGACCTGCCCGGTCACGGTGGGTCCGGGGGATCCGGGGCCGATGCGCTGGAAGTGGTGGACCGGATCCACGCGACCGTGGTCGCCCACGACGTGGTTCGGCCCGTGGTCGTGGGCCACTCGTTCGGGGCCCTCCATGCGACGTTCTATGCGGCCGCCCATGACGCCGCCGGCGTGGTCAACGTCGATCAATCCTTGCTCGTGGGGCCCTTCATGGGCCTCGTGCAGCAGTTGGCGCCCGCGCTTCGGGGGCCGGACTTCGCCGCCGCCTTTGCGCCGTTCGTCGCCAGCATCGGGGTTGGGCAGTTGCCCGAATCCGAACGGCAGCGAGTGCTCGGGACACAGCGCATCGACCAACAGCTCGTCCTCGACCACTGGAGCCGACCGCTGAACGACAGCCCTGCCGACGTCCAGGCCGAGATCGACGGACTGCTTGCTCGCGTCACGGTGCCCTATCTGTGGCTGACCGGGAACGCGGTGGGGGAGGCCGACAAGGACCACCTCATGGCGCAGGTCCCGCGAGCGCGCGTCGAAACCTGGCCCGGTCTGGGTCATATGGTCCACCTGGCGAACCCCGACCGGTTCGCTGAGCGAGTGCAGGCGTTCGCGTACGCTGCGGACCCGCCCTGACAACGCCCCGGGGTCCGTTCGGCAGTTCGGCGGGGGGGCCGGAAAAGGCGAAATCCCGCCCTGATCGGAGCGGGAATCGCGGCTGGCGGAGGATGGGGGATTCGAACCCCCGAGGGCTTGCACCCAACCCGCTTTCCAAGCGAGCGCCATAGGCCACTAGGCGAATCCTCCGCCGATGACCTTAACAACAACGGTGGGTAAACGCCAAACAGTTCACGCCGGGTTTGGGCGGCGGCCCGGGAGGTGGGTATGCTCACCGGAGGTTCTCCGCGCGGCGTTATCTCGCCCAACCCCCCAGGGCCGGAAGGCAGCAAGGGTAAGTGAGCTCTGACGGGTGCGCGGGGAACCCCTTTTTGTCTCCGCGGGCGGTGGCCTGCCGATCGGCACAATGACCCCCATGCGAATCCTCAAGCGACTCCCGGTCCGCTGGCGCTCATGGCAGCGGACGGAGGACGGCCGGGCTTGGGCGGCCACGGGGGGCTCCGTAGTTGTCGCCGCAGTCATCCTGAGCATCTGGCTCCCCGGCCCGTTCACGCCGTGGCAGATCGGGTGGGTCTCGACGCTGCTGACGTGGTCCCTGCTCACCGGCTTCCACGCGCTGCTGACCTGGCTGGCCTGCCGCAACCTGCGCGGTCGGCAGCTGGCGACCGCCTTCGTCCGCGACGTTCGAAAGCTGCGCCGCTCCTCGCGGGCGGCGACCTGGTTCTCGAGCGGCTATTCCGGCGCGATCTCCTTTGCTGCCCAGATGGCAGGGCTCGCGCTGATCGGAGTTCTCGGGCTCCTCGTCTTCGGTGAGCTGCGGAGGACGCCCGTGCTGCTGATCCTCGGTGCCGTGCTGGTGGTGACGTCGTGGTTGGACGTGCTGATGGTGTACGCGGTGCACTATGCCCGACTGGATCATCATCCGGGGAACCTGAGCGCCCGGGTCGTCTTCCCGGATGATGACGAACGGGCCTTCTCCGACTATGTCTATTTGGCCACGTCGCTGCAGACCACCTTCGGGCCGCCCGACCTCGTCGGTGCCGGGCGGGACCTGCGCCGTGTGATGACCGCGCACGCGCTGCTGGCGTTCGTGTTCAACACGGTGATCATTGCGGTCATCGTGTCCCTTGCGTTGACGGTCAACACCTGACGCGTCGCGCGCGCCTGTCCTAGTCGGTGACCAGCGGCACGAATCGATAGCGGCCATAGCGACGCACCCGCAGCTCGATCTCATCCGGGTCGTCGCGCTCACTGCGGATGACCCGCACCATCCGCCCATCGACGGGGATCACCATCACCCCACCCGGAGCGAGCTGTTCGACCAGTTGGGGCGGGAGTTCGGTGGCCATCGCGGAGACCAGGATGCGGTCGAACGGCGCGTGCTCGGGCGCGCCGAGGATCCCCGGTCGGGCGGGTTCGATCCGGGCCCAGTCGCGACCCGATGCGGCCAGGTTCGCCGCCCCCCACTCCGCGAGTTCCGGCACGCGCTCGACGCCGAGCACGCTCCCGCTCGGGCCCACGAGATGGGCGAGGATCGCGGTCGTCCAGCCTGATCCGGCACCGACATCGAGGACGCGGGCGCCGTCGGGCACGTCGAGCAGCTGCAGCATCGTCTCGACCGTGGACGGCTGCGAGTTCGTCTGGCCGCTGAACAGCGGCAGCGGCAGGTCGTCGTCGGCGAAGGCGCGATGATCGGGGGTCAGATGGCGCACCCGGGGCGAGGCGGCCATCGCCTCGGTCACTCGACGTTTGTTGGCCATGGCCCGATCCTGCTGGAGGGTCAAGCCGAGGTGGTCGTCGATGCGGCCTCGATCAGCGCAGTGTCCGCGGCAAGCAGCTGATGGAGCCCGCGGCGTTGCTCGGTCGACATGTGCAGGACGTCGAGGCCGAGGCGTACGTCCGCGGCCACCGCGCGCGCCTGCTCCGCCCGGATCAACCCGAGCCGGAGAGCGTGGGCGGCGGCGCCGGCATAGGTGTCGAAGACGTGTACGCCTTTCGCCGCCCACTCCTGCTTCGCTGTGTCGTCGAGGCCGGTGACGTTGTGCAGGAACGTCCCGACGATGACCTTCGGGTCGCGGGCATGCATCTCGGCGCCGACTTGGCCGTCCGCCTGGCCGCTGTCGCCGATGAAGACCATCCGCGTCTCGGGGAACAGCAGCCGGTCCCGTTCCATGTTCTGGATCTTGCGCTCGGCGATGGCCGGTTTGGTGTGGATGTTGAGGAAGGAGCCACCCATGACCGTGTGGGGCGGCAGGCCGAGCCCCGAGAGCCGTCCTCGCGTATAGCCCTCGATCAGGCCGCGCGGCCCGCTCGGCCGCGCCGTCACGAACGTCAGGTCGCCCGCGCGATCGGCCTCTTCGGCGGCGCCGTGATCGAGCGCCTTCAGAAGTGCGATCGCACCGGGATAGATGGTGCCCCGCGGATAGCGGCGGTCGTGGAGCATGCACTTCACGGTGTCGTCGATGTCGCACAGGATCCGTGTGTCCGCGCCGCTGCCGTCGTCGGCCTGGTCGGCGATGTGCTCCAGGAGCCGGTCGCTCAGGTCTTCATCGAGGTCCTCGAACACCAGATGCTCGAGGTCGTGCAGGTCGCCGGTTGAGTTGAGCCGGTATTTGAGTTCGTTGAACCCGCTGCCCGTGCGCGCGGTCATGACCTCCACGATCGCTTCCTGCGCATAGCGGGACGTGCATCCGCGGTGGAACGCGGAGATGGTCCGGGCCAGCGAATCATCGGAGAGTTCCCCGAGGCGTTCGCGCAGGAGCAGGTCCACGGCGCGATGGCGCCCCCCAGGGCTGTTGCGCACGCCGGCGATCACGCGCGGCACGTCCACGATCGACAGCACGTCATCGAGGTCACCGGCAGGGGTGTGGGCCAGCAGGTCGAGGACCCGGTGCCCCTGGCGGGGGAGCGTACGGATCCCTTTGGTGAGATGGCTGATCTGGGCGGCTATTGCATGCATTGATGAGGCCCCGGGGTGGCGGCAGGACCGCAGGAACGCTCCCGCTGGGTGGACGATGGAGCTCCACCGTATCGACAGGGCCGTTGTCCACAGACTTCACGGTCAGGGCGACGTTGTCAGTGGCACCTATTAGGGTCGAGATCGTGGACGCAGAAGACACGCACGTGGCGCTCGGCGACGGCGCCGATGGGGACGTCGAGGGCTATGGCTTCGAGCCCTTCGACCAGGAGGGGGAGTCCCTGCTGGGCGACGATGAGCCTGCCGACGCGTCCCCCGGCCCTCCGCCCGCCCCGGAGCGAGGGCCTCGTCCCGATCTGCCGACCGCCCCACTGGCGCTCTATCGCCGTTATCGCCCGGACACGTTCGCCGAGGTGATCGGGCAGGAGCACGTGACCGACCCGTTGCAGCGGGCGCTGACGAACAATCGGGTCAATCATGCGTATCTGTTCTCCGGCCCCCGCGGCTGCGGCAAGACCACGTCGGCCCGGATCCTCGCGCGCTGTCTCAACTGTGAGCAGGGGCCGACGCCGACGCCGTGCGGGGAGTGCCAGTCCTGTCAGGATCTCGCCCGCGGTGGCCCGGGATCGATCGATGTAATCGAGATCGACGCGGCCTCGCACGGCGGCGTGGACGATGCGCGCGATCTGCGGGAGCGGGCGTTCTTCGCGCCGGTGCACAGTCGCTACAAGATCTACATCATCGACGAGGCCCACATGGTCACCACGCAGGGCTTCAACGCCTTGCTCAAGCTCGTCGAGGAACCGCCGCCGCACGTGAAGTTCGTGTTCGCGACCACGGAACCGGACAAGGTGATCGGCACCATCCGCTCGCGCACCCATCACTATCCGTTCCGGCTGGTGCCGCCGAAGACGCTGCAGGGATACCTGGCGGCGCTGTGCGAGGCGGAGGGCATCGCGGTCGAGTCGACGGTCCTGCCGCTCGTCGTGCGGGCCGGCGCCGGCTCGGTCCGCGACTCGCTGTCCGTCCTCGACCAGTTGCTCGGGGGTGCGGCCGAGGCAGGGGTGTCGTACGCGCAGGCGGCGGCTTTGCTGGGATATACGCCGGAGTCGCTGCTCGATGAGATCGTCGATGCCTTCGCGGCGGGGGACGCGGCGGGGGTGTTCGCCTGCATCGACAAGGTGATGGAGGTCGGCCAGGATCCGCGGCGATTCGGGGAGGACCTGCTGCGCCGCCTGCGGGATCTGGTGATTGTCGCGGCGGTCCCCGACGCCATGGCGTCCGGGCTGGTGGACGTCGCCGGTGACCAGGCCGAGCGCCTGATGACTCAGGCGGGCGCGCTCGGGCGTGGTGAGCTGACCAGGGCGGCAGAGGTGATTGCGACCGGTCTGACCGAGATGCGGGGCACCACCGCGCCCCGACTGCATCTCGAGCTCATGTGTGCCCGGGTGCTGTTGCCCGGGGCGGATGTGGACGAGCGTGGCTTCCATGCGCGACTCGACCGGCTCGAACGCCGTCTTGCCGGGCTGCCGGCCGCCCCGCCGGGGGATGACCGGGCAGCGCCGCAAGCGAACACTGCAGCCTCCGGCCAGCCCGGGAGGCCGACGGCGCCGGAGATGTCCGCGCCGGAATCGCCGACAGCGTCGGCACCACCCGCTGCGTTTGCGCCCGCAGCGGTTGCGCCCGCAGCGGTTGCGCCCGCACCGGGTCTCGCCCCGCCGCTGGCGGCGTACTCCCAGACGCCCCCACCCAGCGCGCCGCCTCCGCAGAGCCCCCCTCCGCAGACGGCGGCCGGATCCGGTGGCCCCGGCAGGGGCGCACCCTCCCCGGGTCGTGGAGACGCCCCCGCTGCGAGTGGCGGGCTCAAGGTTGCCGATGTGCGCCGCATGTGGCCGGATGTGCTCGAGGAGGTGAAGAAGCGCCGCCGCTACAGCTGGATCCTGATCTCCCAGAATTCCCAGGTGGCCGACGTCCACGACGGTGTCCTCGTGCTCGCCATGAAGAACGAGGGCGCTCGCGACAACTTCGCCAAGGGCGGCAACGAGGACGTCCTGCGTGACGCGATCGTCGAGGTCCTGCGGGTGGATCTGCGCATCCAGACGATGGTCGACGGCGCCCAGCCGCCGGCGAACCGTCCCGCAGGCCAGGTCCCGCCGTCGGGTGGGGCTGCATCCGGCCAGGTTCCGCCGTCGGGTGGGACTGCATCCGCCCAGGCTCCGCCGTCGCCTCCGTCCACCGGCCCCGAGCCCAGGCCCGCTCCACCCAGACCCGCAGCTGCCCCCGACACCGGACCTCCGGTGGGGGAGGGGCCGGCGACGGCCCCGGAGGAGATAGCGGCGGAGCGTCCGGCACCGAGTGCCGCCCCACCGATAGCGCAAGCGCCGCCGCCGCGCGGTGTGCCCGGCGGTCCGGCCTCGCCGCCGAGTGCCGCCGAGCGCCCGTCGCCCGGCAGCCCACCCTTGGCCAATCCGACGGTGGCGGAGCGTTCGGCCGCGGCGCTCGCGCGGGATCGGATCATGCCGACCCGCGGGCACACTCCCGACGAGCCGCCACCGGAGGACGAGCCGCCGTACGACCCCTATGACGACATCGATGAGGGTGAGGCAGATGCCGACCCACACGTGCTGCTGACCAAGCATCTCGGCGCCGAGCAGATCGCCGAGGAGGGCGAGGGCGAAGCCTGACCGGAACCGGCTGAGCAGGGTGCCTGCGCACCCGCTGAACGACTGGTGTCGGCGTAGTTGGCCGGCTGGCGCCATGTGGACGCGGCTGGGGTAGGCGTACCCGGAGTTCCTTGGGCCGCGCCGTCGCGTGTTGCGGCCCCCACCCGCAACAAGAACGTGGATGCTAGCCCGAGCGCATTCCCCGGCCTCGCGCGGGCCGTTGAGCTGTTTGCTCCCTGAGATGTACCCGTGCATCGGGTGCCAACACGCATGGCGACCTCGCACCCCTTCTGGTGGTACATCCCAGGGACTGAGACGCTGCGAGCCCGCCCGAGCGCATTCCCGGCCTCGCGCGGGCCGTTGGGCTGTTTGTTCCCTGAGATGTACCCATGCATCGGGTGACAACCCGCATGGCGACGTCGCACCCCTTCTGGTGGTACATCCCAGGGACTGAGACGCTGCCAGCCCGCCCGAGCGCATTCCCCGGCCCCGCGCGCCGGAAACACGTGGTCCGGCCAGCCCAACAAGGCAGGCGGCCCAGCCCGACAAGGCAGCCGGCCCAGCCCAGCAGGCACATTGGTCCGGTCCATTAGGCTGGGAGCTCGACTGCTCGGCGTACCCCCCACTTCCACCGAACCCAAGGAGCCCGAATGATTCCCGAAGGCATGGACATGAACATGCTGCTGCAGCAGGCGCAGCAGATGCAGGCGCAGATGCAGCAGGCCCAAGAAGAACTGGCGAACTCGGAGTTCACCGGATCCGCGGGCGGTGACCTCGTCACCGCGACGCTGTCCGGCACCGGTGAGCTCAAGACCGTGACCATCAAGCCCGAGGCGTGCGACCCCGAGGACACGGAGTCCCTCGCCGATCTGATCGTCGCGGCCGTCCGCGACGCGCAGCACAAGGCCAACGCGATGACCGAGGCGAAGCTCGGCGGCATGACCCAGGGTCTGGGTCTGGGCTTCTAGTTCGAGTCCAGAAGACGTGTACGAAGGTCCAGTCCAGGATCTGATCGACGAGCTGGGTCAGCTCCCGGGCATCGGTCCGAAGAGCGCCCAGCGCATCGCGTTCCACATCCTGTCCACCGAAGCCGGCGAGGTGCAGCGGCTCATCGACGCACTCCAACGGGTGAAGCAGACCGTGAAGTTCTGCGAGGTGTGCTTCAACATCGCGGAGGAGGCCCGCTGCCGGGTGTGCCGCGACCCGCGTCGCGATCCGACGACCATTTGCGTGGTCGAGGAACCCAAGGACGTGGTCGCGATCGAGCGTACGCGTGAGTTCCGCGGCACCTATCACGTGCTCGGCGGCGCGATCAGCCCGATCGACGGCGTCGGCCCGGGAGACCTCCACGTGCGCGAGCTCTGCCAGCGCCTCGCCGACGGCTCCGTCACCGAGGTGATCCTCGCGACCGACCCGAACCTCGAGGGCGAGGCGACCGCCACCTATCTCTCCCGTCTGCTTCTCCCGATGGGGGTCAAGGTCGCGCGGTTGGCGAGCGGGTTGCCGGTGGGCGGGGATTTGGAGTACGCCGACGAGGTCACGCTCGGTCGCGCGTTCGAGGGTCGGCGCTACGTGGAGGCGTGACAGTCAGCGGCGGGTGAAGGGCGACACCGGGTGCCCGAGGTCCTTCCAGACGAACGACGGGACCCGGGCGAAGAACTGCTCGAAGAACTCCAACGTGTTCGCGACGTTGCGGACTCCGTGTGCGACCACGGGCCGGATCCGACCCCCTTCGATCGAGAACGCGGGTGGGCGCCTCGCCTCCAGGAATTCCATCATCCGGGGATGGATGACGTCGTGGGCGAACTTCGGGTGGGGACTGCGCACCTTGAAGTCCTGGTTGAACCGGATGCCCTCGAACCGGATCACGCCGCGCATCGACCACGCATTGATCGACAGGTCCAGGAACCCCGCGGGAGCGGTGATCTCGAACAGATCCTCGTTATGGGAAAGGATCACCGTGCGGGTCTCGCCCTTCGAGTTGGTGCGCGTGTGCCGCGTCTTCCAGTGGTGGCTGAGGGCGACGAACGGCAGCGGCCCGTCGATGCGGAAGATCACGCGCCGCGCCTGATGGTCGAAGCCGTCGGTGGTGTGCCGGACGCGGTGGAGCAGCGCATCGTCCCGCTCCCGGAACGTCCATTCGGGGTGCCGGTGGACGCTCAGCTCGCGCGGGACCATCGGCACGGGGAACCGGGCCAGCCGATCCGCGCGGCGGTCGATCGCACGGACGACCGCGGCCCCCGTGCGCAGGACGGGCTCCATGTCCTCGGCGCGGTCGGGGAGACGCGTGATCGTGAGGTGCTCACCGTCGACGGTGAGCACCGCGTCCGGGGGAAGGGTCGGGTGCGCATCGAGCACGGGATCCACGATGGGGGCGAACGCCGCGCCGAACCGGAGGTCGCCGCTCATCCCGCGGCCCACAATCCCGGGCGTACCGACCCCGGAGCCCGCTGCCAACTCTGCCGCATCCGCCACCTGCAGCGCCGGATAGGCGCGCGGGAGCCGGAACACCGCGACCCGGCCCCCGAACCGTCCCGCGTGATAGTTGAGCACGCGGAACCCGACCCCATCGATTTCTCCCGTGACCATGTCCTTGACCACCCGGGTATTCCCGAGCCCGAAAGGGGGTGAGTTGAGACCGTACGCCGCAGAGATGTCGACCCCGTCCTGGAAGGACCAGCCCCGGTCGGTGAACTCCTTGATCCACCGACCGCGGAGGCTGAACCAAGCACATCCGCCGGCGATCACCAGGGCCAGGATGAGGATCAGCGCAATTGTCCCGGGTTCCATGGGCCGCATGGTCGCAGCCGCGCACGTGGCTTCCGGCGTCCATTCGAGCCACGGTCAGCGGGTCGGATTGCCGTTCCCCATCGGCTATCATTCCTGCGTCGCAAGGCGTGGATGGGGCCATCACCCCGGAGTTGCCGGAAGAACGGCGGAGCGATCCGCTCATTAGAACCGGCCGCGGCGGAGAACGAAGTGGGTCGGCACGGCCGGCCAATGAGGGTGGTACCGCGGGCATCGTCGCTCGTCCCTCGTCCCGAACACTGAACTTTTTCGCGTGACGAGGATTGCCATGACCACCGACCCGACCCCGAGCACCCGCGCCTATCGCGCCGTGCCCCCGCAGGTGAACCTGTCGGAGATGGAGCACGGCATTCTCGAGCTGTGGGCTGACCAGGACACCTTCGCCAGGTCCGTCGATCAGACCTCCGACGGCGAGCCCTGGACCTTTTATGAGGGTCCCCCGACGGCGAACGGCATGCCGGGCACGCACCACATCGAGGCCCGCGTCTTCAAGGACGTCTTTCCCCGGTTCCGCACGATGCAGGGCCGCTATGTGGGCCGCAAGGCCGGCTGGGACTGCCACGGTCTGCCGGTCGAGCTCGCGGTCGAGAAGGAACTCGGGATCAACGGCAAACCCGAGATCGAGGCCTATGGCGTGGAGGCATTCAACGCCCAGTGTCGCGAATCCGTGAAGCGGCACGTCGGTGCGTTCGCCGAGCTCACCACCCGGATGGGCTACTGGGTGAACATGGACGACGCCTATTGGACGATGGACGCCAGCTATATCGAGTCGGAATGGTGGGCGCTCCAGCAGATCTTCAACGCCGGCTGGCTGACCGAGGACCAGCGGGTGGCGCCCTATTGCCCGCGCTGCGGCACCACACTGTCGGACCACGAGCTCGCCCAGGGCTATGAGGACGTCACCGACACGACCGCCTATGTCCGGTTCCCGCTGACCTCCGGCCGGTACGCCGGCAAGGCCGACCTCGTCATCTGGACCACCACGCCGTGGACGCTGCTGTCGAACGCGCTCGTTGCGGTCGGCGCGGACATGACCTATGTCACCGCGACCGACGGCACGACGACCGTGATCGTGGCCGAGGACAACGTCGAGTCAGCGCTCGGGGACGGCTGGGAGATCCAGGACCGCTTCTCGGGTTCGGACATGGTGGGTTGGGAATATCAGCGCCCGTTCGACGTCGTCGACCAGCCGGGCAGGGCGTGGTTCGTCGTGACCGAGGACTATGTCACCGCCGGTGACGGCACGGGCCTCGTCCACCAGGCGATGGCGTTCGGTGAGGACGACTATCAGTCCTGCAAGCGCCACGGGGTCGAGTTCGTCAATCCGATCGGTCCGGACGGCCGGTTCCACGAGGGCATCGGCCTGATCGGCGGCGAGTTCTTCAAGGACGCCGACGCGATCGCGCTCGCCGACCTCACCGACCGCGGCCTGCTGTTCCGCGCGGTCAAGCACGAGCACTCCTACCCGCACTGCTGGCGCTGCCACACCCCGCTCATGTACTACGCGCAGCCCTCCTGGTATATCCGCACCACCCAGTTCAAGGACGCCCTCCTGCGGGAGAACGAGGCGACGAACTGGTACCCCGACAACATCAAATGGGGCCGCTACGGCGACTGGCTCAAGAACAACGTGGACTGGGCGCTGTCCCGGACGCGTTATTGGGGTACGCCGCTGCCCATCTGGCGCAACGACGAGGACCCGAGCCTCATGGTCTGCGTCGGGTCGCTCGCCGAGCTGTCGGAGCTCGTCGGCGCCGACGTCACGGACATGGATCCCCACCGCCCGTTCATCGACGACGTGACGTTCACCAAGCCGGGCGTGCCCGGCACGTTCCGGCGCGTACCCGAGGTCATCGATGCGTGGTTCGATTCCGGCGCGATGCCGTTCGCGCAGTGGGGCTATCCCTGGGCGGAGGGCTCCAAGGAGAAGTTCGAGACCCACTTCCCGGCCGACTTCATCTGCGAGGCGACCGACCAGACCCGCGGCTGGTTCTATTCGCAGATGGCCGTCAACACGGCTGTCTTCGACCAGAACAACTATCGGAACGTGCTCTGCCTCGGCCACATCCTCGCCGAGGACGGCCGCAAGATGTCGAAGCACCTCGGGAACATCCTCGAGCCGATCCCGCTGATGGAGCAGCACGGCGCCGACGCGGTGCGGTGGTTCATGGCGTGCTCGGGCTCGCCGTGGATGGCGCGTCGGGTGGGCCACGCGTCGATCCAGGAGACCGTCCGCAAGGTGCTGCTCACGTTCTGGAACTCGGTCAGTTTCCAGGCCTTGTACGCCGGCGCGAACGGCTGGACGCCCAATGGAGAGGCGCCCCCCGTGGCGGACCGTCCCGTGCTCGACCGCTGGTTGGTCTCGAAGACCCACCTGCTGGTCCGGGAGGTCACCGCGGCGCTCGAGGTCTTCGACACGCAGCGAACGGGCGCGCTCATTTCGGAGTTCGTGGACAGCCTGTCGAACTGGTACGTCCGTCGCTCCCGCCGCCGCTTCTGGGACGGCGATCCCGCCGCGCTCTGGACGCTCCACGAGTCGCTGCACATCGTGACCCGCTTGATGGCTCCGCTCGTGCCGTTCATCACCGAACGTGTCTGGCAGGACCTGTTCGTCGCCACCGACCCGGAGGGCCCGCAGTCGGTCCACCTCGCCGCCTGGCCGGTCCCCGAGGAGGCACTGATCGACGAGGACTTGGACGAAGCGGTGGCGCTGACCGAGCGACTCGTGGAGCTCGGCCGGTCGGCGCGGGCCGAGGCGAAGGTCAAGGTGCGCCAGCCGCTGTCGCGGGTGTTGCTCCCGAGCCGGGCGTACGCGATCCTCAGCGACGAACTCCGCGGGGAGATCGCTGCCGAACTGAATGTGCAGGGTGTCGAGTCCTTCGCGTCTGCCGGCGACCTCGTCGACTATTCGGCCAAGGGCAACTTCCGCAATCTCGGCAAGCGGTTCGGCAAGCAGACGCCAGTGGTGGCCAACGCGATCGCCGCGGCTGATGCGGCGGCGATCGCGGAGGCCCTGCGGGCCGAGGGCAAGGCCGTGGTCGAGGTGCCGGTCGTCGACCCGAACGGGGTCGAGGTGACCGCGGATGATGTGTTGATCTCCGAGCGTCCGCGCGAGGGCTGGTCGGTCATCAACGATCAGGGCGAGACCGTTGCGCTCGATCTCGAGATCACGCCGGAGCTGCGCCGTGCCGGTCTTGCCCGGGAAGTCATCCGCCTGGTCCAGGAGACGCGCAAGAACTCCGGTTTCGAGGTGTCGGATCGGATCGATCTGACGTGGTCCGCCGAGGGCGACCTCGCAGACGCGGTGCGAGAGCACGCAGCCCTGATCGCGGACGAGGTGCTTGCGGTCGAGATGGCCGAGGGCGATATCGGCCCGGACTGGGTCCGCGACGAGGATCTCGGCCTGGCGATTCAGGTGGTGCGCCACTGAGCCCTGCTGCTCATATCGTCTTCGGGCGAACGAAGCGGCCCTCCCCTTTGGTCGATCCGGGGAGGGCCGCTTCCTGCATGGCCCAGGGCCATCAGCGTGCGCTGACGGTCACGCGGTTTCGGGCATCTCGGTGTCCGCGGTGCGCCCGGTGTGCTCCGGGTCCCGGACCCGGGCGAGTTTGGACGGCCACCAGACATGGCGCCCGACGATTGTGAACAGGGCGGGGATCACGATGGTCCGGACGACGAAGGTGTCGAGCAGGATGCCGATGCCGACGACGATGCCGAGCTGGGTCAGCGTGATCAGGGGCAGGACGCCGAGCACGACGAACACCGCCGCGAGCACAACGCCGGCACTGGTGATCACGCCGCCGGTGACGGCCACCGCTCGGACCATGCCTTGCCGGGTGCCGTGTGCAGGTGTCTCCTCCTGGGCCCGGGTGACCAGGAAGATCGTGTAGTCCACGCCCAACGCGATCAGAAAGAGGAACGCGAACAGCGGCACCGAAACATCGAGTGCGGGGAAACCGAAGATCCGGGTGCTGACGAACGTCCCGGCACCCAGGGCGGCGAACGAGCTCAGCGTGGTCGTGATGATCAACAGCAGCGGGGCCCACAGCGCGCGCAACAACAGGAACAACACGATCAGCACCACGCCGAGGATCATCGGCAGGATGACGAACAGGTCGCGTTGAGCGGCATTGCGTGAGTCGAGCTGTTGGGCATCCGGCCCGCCCACGAGGGCCTCCGCGCCGGCGATCGGGGCCAGATCGGCTCGCAACCGTTCGATGGTCTCGAAGGCCTCCGTGGAAGCGGGCTCGCCCTCCAGCACGACCCGCCAACGCGTCAGGCCCGTGTCCGACTGCCCGCTCTGCTGGGCCTGCTCCACGCCCGGTGCCGCGCCGAGCACGCTGTCCACCTGCGCTGCGGCGTCGGTGCGCGCCAGCACTGTCGTGGGGCCCGAGAGGCCCGGCGGATAGTGGGTGCGCAGAGTCTCGAATCCCTTGGCGGACTCCGCCTCGACGCGGAACTGTTCGGTCTGCTCCAGGCCGATGCGCGTGCCGAGAATGCCGGCCGTCAGCACGGCGAGGATCGGAACGGTCGCCAGCAGGATGAGCACCGGCCGGCGGGACACCGCCGAGGCGAGTCGGAACCACCCGCCGGACACCGATCGGTCCTTGTCACCGGGGCGCGGAATGAACGGCCAGAACAGCCCACGACGGCACAGTGCCAGCGCGGGGGGCAGGACGAGGAGACCGAAGGCCAGTGCGACGAGCAGCCCGACGGCGCCCGCGAAGCCGAGCACCCGCGTGTTCGGCAGGGTGGCCGCCAGCAGCGTCAACAGCGCGAGCACGACGGTGACGTTGGAGGCGAGGATCGCTGGACCCGCATAGCGGACGGCGATGGCGAGCGCCTTGCGGTGATCCTCCTGCCGGCGCAGTTCCTCGCGATAGCGCGAGACAAGGAGGAGCGCATAGTTCGTGCCGGCGCCGAAGATCAGGACCGAGGTGATGCCGGTCGTGGAGCCGTCCAGGGTGAATCCGAACGGCTCCGCGAGGCGGGTGGCGACGATGGCGGCCGTGCGGTCGGCGATGCCGACCACCAGCAGCGGCACGATCCACAGGATGGGGGAGCGATAGGTGATCAACAGCAGCACCGCGACCACCAGCGCAGCGGCCGCGAGCAGCGTGAAGTCGGCGCCCTCGAAGGCGGCCGCGAGGTCCGCTCCGAAGGCTGGTCCGCCCGTCACCTGGACCGTGAGCTCAGCGGGCAGCCCGTCGTTGGCGGCGGCGCGGACTTCCTGCATGGCTTCGTTGAGCGGTACGCCATCCATCTCCGCGTCGAACATCACCGTCGCAAGCGCCGCCCTGCCGTCCTCCGACGGGATCACCGGCGGACCCTGCGGCTCTTCGGCGACGCCGCGATCGACCCCGAGCATCCGCTGCTTGGCCTCGGCGGCCGCCCCGAGGTCTGCCGGGGTGAGCTCGCCGCCATCGGCGCGGGTGAAGACCGCGAGGGACGGGGCGACACCGGCGTCCGGGAACTGCTGCTGCAGAGCCGTGACGCGCGCGGCTTCGGCGTCGTCGGGGAGAGAGTTCGGGGCTGAGCTGGCTCCGGCGCCGCTGCCGATCCCCATCAGTGCGCCGCTGACCAGCAGCGCTGCAACGAGGAGCAACCACGAGAAGCGGCCGGAGACGAAGCGGCCGAAAGCGGCCCACCCGCTTCTGTCCGTTTCAGTGGACGAATGGTCTGCGCGCGTTGCGCCGGGAGTTCTTAGCACGGCGCGAAATATACCTCAGTGGGTTAACAATCAAAATAATGAATGAACATGTCCGGTCGCTGAGCGAAGAGGACTATCCTGCGCTGGTGGACGATGGTGCGGCACCTCTGCGGGAGAGGATCGAGCTCGAGCGGGAGCTCGGTCAACTCATCCGTGGCCTGACTGCCGTCTCGACGCAGCTGGGGCATGAGTTCGCCGGTCGTCACGATCTGCGCGAGCCCGACATGCGGGCCCTCATGCTCGTCTATATGGCCGATGTCGAAGGCCGGCCGCTCTCCACGACCCAACTCGCTCATGCGCTCGGTCTGACGTCGGCCGGTGGCACCTATCTCGTCGAGCGTCTAGTCACCTCGGGACACGTCCGGCGCGAAGCGCACCCGACCGATCGACGCAAGATCCTCCTGCGGTACGCCGACGCCGGCCTGGCTGTCGCACAGGACTTCTTCGGGCCCTTGTTCCAAGCGAACCACCGCGCCCTGACTCACCACGACGACGACGCTCTGCGCACAGCGCTCGCCGTCCTGCGCGACATCATCACGTCGATGGATGGTTATCGCAGCGCCCTGCGCGACGGCTGACCCAAACCGGTTCGCCGGTCGGCCGCACCCGCAGAGCGGGGCAACCGACCGGCGACTTCGGCGTACGCGAAGAAATCAGGCGCTGACGGTCTCCGGCGTCCGATCCGCGGCGTCCTGGCCTTCACTGTCCTTTGCGGCGGCCTGGATGGCGGTGAGAGCGATCGTGTATTCGATGTCCTCCACCAGCGCACCCCGCGACAGGTCGTTCACCGGAGCCGACAAACCCTGCAGCATCGGGCCGATGCTGATGACGCTGGCGGAGCGCTGAACGGCCTTGTACGTGGTGTTGCCCGTGTTCAGATCCGGGAACACGAACACGGTCGCGCGGCCCGCGACGTTGCTCTCGGGGGCCTTGCTCTTCGCGACGGAGGCGGTGGTCGCGGCGTCGTACTGCAACGGACCGTCGATCAGGATCTCCGGGCGCTTGGCCCGCACGATCTCGGTCGCCTCGGCGACCTTGATGACATCCGCGCCCGCACCCGAGGTGCCGGTCGAGAACGAGATCATCGCGACCCGCGGTTCGATCCCGAACGCTGCGGCCGAGTCGGCCGACTGGATCGCGATGTCGGCAAGCTCCTCGGCGTTCGGGTCCGGGTTGATCGCGCAGTCGCCATAGACGACCACGTCGTCCGGCAGGCACATGAAGAACACCGAGGACACGAGCTTGGCGTCCTGCTTGGTGCCGAGCACCTGCAGGGCCGGACGCACCGTGTTCGCGGTGGTGTTCACCGCACCGCTGACGAGGCCGTCGACCTCACCCAGATAGACCATCATCGTGCCGAGCATCGTGGGATCGGACAGCTGGTCGCGGGCCTTCAGTTCTGTCATGCCCTTGTGCTTGCGGCGCTCGACGAGCGCGTCGACATAGCGCTGGTCGATCTCGTTCGGATCGATGATCGTGATCCCCTCGGGGATCGCCAGGCCGCGGCTGACCGCCGCTGCGGTGACCTCCTCGGGCCTCGCCAGAAGCACACAGTCGGCGATGCCCTTGGTCTGGCAGCTGAACGCCGCCTCGACGGTCCGCGGCTCGGCCCCCTCCGGCAGGACGATGCGCTTGTGCGCCTGCTGGGCCCGCGTGGTGAGCTGGCGCCGGAACGCGGCCGGGCTCAGGCGCAGCGGCGCGTCCTCGGACGGCAGGCTGTGGAGCCACTCCCGGTCGAACGCCTTGCCGAACGTGGCGGTGACGATCCGGGTGCGGTCGACGTCGTCGACAGGGATGCCCTTGTCGCGGTCGATCACGCGGTTCACCGCGGCGAAGGTGGTCTCGTGGGTGAGCAGCACGGGCAGGCCCGCGTCGAGCGCGGGCTGGCAGAGCTGGCGGACCTGGGGATCGGGGCGTACGCCGGCCGTCATGAGCAGGGCCGCCGGCTTGACGCCGGTCATCTCGGACAGACACACGGCCATGATCGCGTCGTGCCGGTCGCCCGGGACCACCGCGAGCACGCCTTCCTCGATCCCAGCGACACAGCCCGGGACGCCCTGGGCAAGGATCTGCGTCGACCTGATGCGACGGTCCTGATGCCCCTCGTGGATCACCTTGAGCCCGAGATCCTCGGCGACATCGCGGACCCGCGGCCACAGCGTCTGCGGGGTCTCCTCCGCGACACCGACCAGGCGCAGGCCTTCGGTGTTGAGCGCCTCGGAGAACTCGTGCATCGTGGCGGAGTTGCGCGACGAGTCGTGTCCGGTCAGGAACACACCGACCACGCGGCTCTGCTCGCCGACCTGATAGAAGCCGGCCGCCCCCGCAACCTTCGAGATCGTGGACGGCAGCGTGGCCGAGTTCACACCGGCGATCAACAGGACCTCGGCGTCGAGCGCCTGGGCCAGATCGTGGTTCACGCGACCGGAATAGGTCTGCTCCTCCGTCGGGAGCACGCCCTCGATGATGACGACGTCGTGGTTGTTGAGGACGTCCTCGGAGGCGGCGAGCACCTTCTCCATCAGGTCGTCGTCCTCACCGCGGGCGAGGTCACGCTCGACCTCCTGGACGCTGATGGGGTCCGGGACGTCGATGTTGGACAGCACGCGCTCCATGAGATCCGCGGCCTGACCGATCCGGCCGTGCTGGATCTGCGCGAGGGGCTTCAGATAGCCGACCTTGGCCCCGATCTCGTCGAGTGCGTGGACCAGGCCGAGGCTGGTCGAGGTGAGATCAGCCTGGTGATTGGTCGGGATGAGCAGAATGCGGCGTGCCATGTCAGGACTCCAGGAGGGACGTGGTGGTTGAGGCAAGTCGATGGGCGTCGCGGGCGATCACGAGCTCTTCGTCGGTCGGCACGACGAGCGCGATCGCGCGCGAGTCCGCGGTGGTGATCGGGCCGCTGAGGCCACGAACCGTTCGTTCGTTGGCGTCGTGGTCGAGCTCGAAGCCGAGGAAGGCGAGCTGCTCGAGCACGCGGGCGCGGACCGGCTGGCTGTTCTCGCCGATGCCGCCGGTGAAGACGAGGGTGTCGATGCCGCCCAGTGGGACCGCGAGCGCGGCGATGTATTTCGCCAGCCGAGTGCAGAACACATCCAGTGCGAGCGCGGCCTGCTCGTTGCCGGTCTCGACGGCCGCGATCAACTCCCGCATGTCGTTGCTCAACCCGGAGAGGCCGAGAAGTCCACTGCGCTTGTTGAGGTCGTTGGTGATCTCGGCCAGCGTGGCGCCGGTGCGGTCCGCGATGTAGCCGAGAATGCCCGGGTCCAGGTCGCCCGAGCGGGTGCCCATGACGAGACCCTCGAGCGGGGTGAGGCCCATCGAGGTGTCGACGCTGACCCCGTCGCGGATCGCGGCGAGGCTCGATCCGTTGCCGAGGTGCGCGGTCACCATTCTCAGCTCGCTCAGCGGCCGACCGAGCAGCTCGGCGGCAGCGCTCGAGACGTAGCGATGGCTGGTGCCGTGGAACCCATAGCGACGGACGCCGAGGTCGGCGTACCACTCGGTGGGAACCGCATAGCGATAGGCGACCGGCGGCATGGTCTGGTGGAACGCCGTGTCGAAAACACCGACCTGCGGGATGTCGGGCAGGGCCGCGCGGGCCGCCTCGACGCCGGCGATGTTGGCGGGGTTGTGCAGCGGAGCGAGAGGGCTGCACCGTTCGACGGCGGCCATCGCCTCGTCGTCCAGGAGCACCGAGCTCGCGAACTCCTCGCCGCCGTGGACCAGCCGGTGGCCGACGGCCGTGATCGTGAGATCGTGCTCGGCGCGCCAGTCCTCCAGCTCGTCCAGGATCCGCGCGAGGACACCGTGGTGATCGGTCTGGTCCAGGTCGCTGATCGTGAGCGGTGCGTTGGGGAACTTGATCGTGATGGCTGCGCCGGGCGTGCCCACGCGCTCCGCCAATCCGTTGAGCAGGCGATCCCTGGACTCCGGGTCATAGAGCGCAAACTTGACAGAGGAACTGCCGCAGTTGAGGACCAGTACAGCTGACGCCACGAGGGACCTTTCGACGTAAGGATCGGCAGGCTTGCAGAACCGCTCCGCCGATGGACCTGTCGATTCCCTTAAAAAGATACCCGCCAGTATCCCTGGGCCACCTTTCGGTTCCATCTCACGGAACGGACAGCTCCTGCCGTTCGGCTGCATGTTTACTGTCGTTCATCTTTCTGTCGATTCCGGGGTCTGTCGACTCCCGGGTGAACGGTTTGCGCTTCCGGGAAACGGTGTGATCGGAACGGCACGCACGACGATCGTCCGACGGATCCTGCCATTAGGGTGTCCCCTGGAGTTCCAGACGTTAGGAGAACCGTGAGCCGCGTAGTCCAGAAGTTCGGTGGATCGTCCGTCGCCGATGCCGACAGCATCAAACGCGTCGCGAAGCGGGTCATGGCCACCAAACAGTCCGGCAAGGACGTCGTCGTGGTCATCTCCGCCATGGGGGACACCACCGACGATCTGCTGGACCTTGCGCTGCAGGTTTCGCCCATGCCCGCCCCGCGCGAGCTCGACATGCTGATCACCACCGGTGAGCGGCAGAGCGCCGCGCTCCTGGCGATGGCGCTGCACGATCTGGGGGTGACGGCGCGGTCCTATACGGGGTCGCAGGCCGGCGTGATCACCACCGGCAAGCACGGCGACGCCCGCATCATCGACATCACCCCGGGCCGGATCGAGTCCTCGCTGGACAGCGGCGACATCGTGATCGTGGCCGGCTTCCAGGGCGTCTCCCAGGACACCAAGGACGTGACCACGCTGGGTCGCGGCGCCTCCGACACCACGGCGGTCGCCCTGGCCGCGGCGTTGGGCGCGGACTATTGCGAGATCTACACCGACGTCGACGGCATCTTCACCGCC
Organism: Ammonicoccus luteus; assembly: GCF_050880385.1. Taxonomy (NCBI): domain Bacteria; kingdom Bacillati; phylum Actinomycetota; class Actinomycetes; order Propionibacteriales; family Propionibacteriaceae; genus Ammonicoccus; species Ammonicoccus luteus. Next base: position 420,433 of record NZ_JBNZCI010000002.1, on the reverse strand, counting down.
GACCCGCGCATCGCCCCCAAGGCTCGCCAGGTCCCCGAGATCTCCTATGAGGAGATGATGGAGTTGGCCGCATCGGGGGCGAAGGTGCTGCACCTGCGGTGTGTGGAGTACGCACGCCGCGAGAACGTGCCGATCCACGTCCGTTCCTCGTTCTCCGAGCGCCCCGGCACCTGGGTCAAGGACTTGGCCGACATCAAAGCTCCCACCGACAAGGAAGGCAACCCGATGGAACAGCCGCTGATCTCCGGCGTGGCCCACACTCTCAGCGAGGCCCAGATCACCGTGGTCGGCGTGCCCGACCGCGTCGGCGAGGCCGCCCGGATCTTCGACGCGATCGCCGGCGCGGGCATCAACATCGACACGATCGTCCAGAACGTCTCGCGCATCTCCAGCAACCGCACCGACATCTCCTTCACCCTGGCCAAGACCGATGCCCGGTCGGCGATGGAGACGCTGTCCGCGATCAAGGAGCAGGTCGAGTTCCAGGACCTGCTGTTCGATGACCAGATCGGCAAGGTCAGCGTCATCGGCGTGGGCATGAAGTCGCATCCTGGCGTGACCGCCCGCTTCTTCCGTGCGCTCGCGGATGCCGGGGTCAACCTGGGCATGATCTCCACCTCCGAGATCCGCATCTCCGTGGTCGTCGACGCCGGCTCGGTCCAGCAAGCCGTCCAGGCCGCCCACGAGGCGTTCGGTCTGGATGCGGACGGCGAGGCAGTGGTCTACGCGGGCACAGGTCGCTGAACGTGACCGCCAGTGGGCTCGGTGTCACGCTCGCGATCGTCAACCTCCTGTTCCTGGCTGCCCTCATCGGCGTCGGGATCTGGGGACTGGTGAGGACCAGCGGCCGCACCCGCGCGCTCATCGGCGGCGGCGTCGGTGTGCTCGTGGTGGGCCGAATCGTCGGCATGATGCTGCCCGCGCTGTTCAGCGCAGTGGGCACGGGTGGCCAGAGCTCCTTCTTCGTCCTGCAGATGACGCTGAGCGTGGTCACCAACCTGCTCACCCTGTTGGGGATGGCCCTGCTCGTCGGGGCTGCCGTGGCGGCGGTCGCACACCGTTCGCCGAATCCTTATGCCGGCTTCCACAACCCGCCCCCTCCCGGGCCGCAGAGCCACCCCGCCGGACCGCCGTCCGGCGGCTGGCGCTGAGCCGGTCTGATCGTCCCCGCCCCCCATGGACTATCACTATGACCCCCTGCAGGCCGTCTTCGACGGCTGGATCGTGCTGCTCATGGTGGCACTGTTCGTCATCTCCGCGGTGCGCTTGACCGGTCCCCGTCGATCGCTCGTGGCAGGCGGTTTCGGGCTGTGCGCGATCGCCACGATTCTGTGGCTCCCCGCGGTCTCCGGGGTCGTCCTCGCACCTCTGATCAGCGTGCTGGGCGCGGACATGGTGTGGCACGTCCCGACGCTGCCATGGGTTATCGGCATCGTCCTCGTGGCGGTGGGGACCTTCCGGGCCCCGCGGGCGCGCCCAGCGGCAGCGAGCTCCGGCACGCCCGGCAGCGCGTTCCCGCCGCCAGGCACCCCGGGGCCGCCCACCGCGCCGGACGGGCCGACCGCGTCGGGCACAGACTCGGCGTACTCTCCGGAAACCAACCCGAGCGCCCCCGACTTCACTCCGCCACCCGGGCCCCCGACCCGAACGGTCGACAACGGGCGGGAGCGGCCATGACCAGCATCCTGCTCATGACGGCGGTCGGCATCGTCCTCACGCTGCTGGCGCTCGTCGGTCTCGTTCGCCTGCGGGGGCCGGTGCAGCTGATCTTCTGCGTCGGGATGCTGTTCCTCGCCGCAACCTGGTTCATCCCGGTGATCGTGTCGATCCTGCTCCAGTCGGGGATGGAGGCACTGCCCTGGCCGGCCAACGCGATCCTCAACGTGATCCTGCATTCCGCCGGAGGGGGGCTGCTGCTGCTCGCGGCCCTTCAGCGAGGCCGCGGTGAGCGGCAACAGAAAAGCCGCTGACTACCAACCCCACAGCCGCCCCACCGCACAAAAAAATAGCCCGAACCTACAAAACATAGGTTCGAGCTATTCCAATGTCCTGCGACATCACATGGTCGGGGTGACAGGATTTGAACCTGCGACCTCTTCGTCCCGAACGAAGCGCGCTACCAAGCTGCGCCACACCCCGAAGTGCCCTGTCGGACACCGTGTGCCCTCGCTGAGCACCCGATGAATCATAGCGGCATTCGCGTGCGCCACCAAACCCAAATGGTGTGTGGACCAGCGACCGCCCAGCCCGTCAGAACCGGTGATCGCGCGCGACGAGCGTGAGCAGGGAGGCCTCGGGTCGGCACGCGAAGCGATAGGGCGCGAACGGTGACATCCCGAGCCCGGCAGACACGTGCATGGCCGATGTGTGGCCGCCAGCGGTGTGCTGGGACACGCCCTTGACGCGGCGGGTGTCGAGGTCGCAATTGGTAACGAGCGCGCCGTAGCCGGGCACGCACACCTGTCCGCCGTGCGTGTGGCCCGCGAGGATCAGGTCCATCCGGTCCTGCGCGAAAGCGTCCAGGAGCCGCAGATAGGGCGCGTGCGTGACGGCGATGTTGATGAGCGCGTCATCGGGTGGTCCGGCCACCAAGTCGTACTGGTCACGCTGCAGGTGGCCGTCATCGGTGCCGCGGAATGCGAAGGGTGAACCGTCGATCGAGAGCGTTGCCCGGCGGTGGGTCAGGTCGGTCCAGCCGGCCCTGTCGAAGTGTTCCCCAAGAGTCCGCCAGGGGAGTTCCCGTTCCGGATGGTCTTCGGGCTGGTCGGGCCGGCTCGGACCGTTGAAATAGCTGAGGGGGTTCTTGAGGATCGGGTTGAGATAGTCGTTCGAGCCCCACACATAAACCCCGGGCAGGTCCAGCAGGCGTCCATAGGCCTTGAGGACCCAGGGCCAGGCCTTGCGGTGCGAGTGGTTGTCCCCGGTGTTGACGACCAGGTCGGGCTGCAGATCGGCCAAGCCCTGCACCCAAGCCACCTTCGAGTGCTGACGGGGGAGCAGGTGCAGGTCGGACAGGTGCAGCACGCGCACGGGATCGGCGCCGCGGGGCAGCACCGGCAGGGTGAAACGTCGCAGGGCGAAATTGCGCGCCTCGACCAAGGCGCCATAGGCGACGCAACCGATCCCTGCGACGGCGGTGGTCGTCAGGAGACGCTTCAGCACCCGTCAGCCCGGCTCTTCATCCTGGCCCTCGTCGCTCTGTCCGGGTGGCTGCCCGCCCTGGCCGGTGGGTTCGCCACCCTGAGCGCCCGGCGGATTCCCGTCGGGATTCTCGCTGGGCGCGGGCTCGCCGGGCTGGGTCGGTTCCTGAGTCGGCTCCGTGGCTTGCGTGGTGGTCGGCGAGGGCTGCGGCGCCGGACCGGACGAATAGACGAGATAGATCATCGTGCCCATCGGCGCGGTGCCGGTGCGGCTGATGCCGAGGTACGCTCCCCGGGGGCTGCTGCTGGTCCGCGTGGTCCGACCCACGGAGAAACCGGCGTCCTCCAGCGCCGCCTTGGCGGCCTCGGGGCTCATGCCCCGCACGTTCGGGATCTGCACCGCGCGGCCTTCGGTGACGTCGCTGCCGGGTGCGGTGAACTTCGTCTTGGGCTTGCCGCGGAGTGCGGCCGCCATCGACGGACGATAGATGTCCTGGCCGGCGTCACCGCCGCCGGACCCGGACATGTAGTAGCGGGAGCTCGGCAGGCGCAGGCCCTTCAGCGTGGGCCGGTTGCGGTTCTCCCAGAACGGGTTGGTCTTGTCGATCGCGATCATGGCGACACCGGCAACCTCGGGGGTATAGCCCGCAAACCACACGGCCTGGTTGCCGTCGGTGGTTCCGGTCTTGCCTGCCTGCGGGTAGCCGCCGGGAATGGTGGCGGGCCGACCGGTGCCGCTCATGACGTTCGACAGCAGCCGGTTCATGCCATCGGCGACCGATGGCTCCATCACCTGACGACAGTTCGCATCCGGCACCTTGATCTCGTTGCCGTCCTTGTCGATGATCCGCTTGAGGATGATCGGCTCACAGTGCACACCGCGGGCGGCGAACGTGGCATAGGCCTCGGTCAGCGACAGGGGCGCGATCTCGGCAGCACCCAGGATGAAGGCCGGCTTGTCGTTGAACTGCTCGACGATGTCACCCTTCGAACCGAGCTTCACCCCGGTCTTCTGCGCCATCTTGGTCGTCTCGCAGCCGCCGACATCGCGGATCAGCTGGGCGAAATAGGTGTTGACCGACATCGACATGGCACGCGACATGTCCATCTGGCCGTGGACACCGGTCGAGTTGCTCACCTTCCAAGAGCGCTGGACCTGACGTCCCTGACACGTCTTGAAGCGCTGGCCGCCGAACTCCATGGTCGATGCGGCGTTGTAGCTCTTGCTCAGCGGCATCCCGGCCTCAAGGGCTGCTGCGGCCCCGAAGGCCTTGAAGGTGGAGCCCGCCTGATATCCCTCGGCGCCGCCCATGTCGTTGTCACTGAGGGAGCCGCCGACGGCGTAGTTGTAGTAGGTCTCACCCGCAGCCGCGTTGTCGCCCATGACCGGACGGTTCTGGGCCATGGCCAGGATCAGGCCGGTGCCCGGCTGGATCATCGTCATCGTGGAAATGACCGGGTCCTGCGGGTCGAGGTTCCTGTCGATGGCGGCCTGCGCCGCATCCTGGGTGGACGGGGCGATCTCGGTCTCGATCGTCAGGCCGCCCCGCTTGAGCGTGTTGAGGCGCTCATCCGGCGTGTTGCCCAGCGCCGGCATCTTTTCCAGCGTGCGCTTCACATAGTCACAGAGGAATGGATAGCGGGTCCCGACGCAGCCGTTCGGGAAGCTCTGCACTTTGCCCGGGTCCCAACCGACCGCCTTCGCGTCCGCGGCGTCCTGGGTGCTGATGATCTCGAGCTCGGCCATGCGGTTGAGCACGACATTGCGGCGATCCAGCGCGATCCGGGTGTTGCGCACGGGGTCGGTGGCCGCCGGGTTCTGCACCAGTCCCGCCAGCAACGCAGCCTGATCGAGCGTCAGATCCTTGGCGGAGGTGTTGAAGTAGTGATGTGCGGCGGACTGGACGCCGTAGGCGCCGTCGCCGTAGTAGGCGATATTCAGATAGCGCTCGAGGATCTCGTCCTTCGTGAGGCGCTTCTCGAGTGCGATCGCGAACCGCAGTTCCTGGATCTTTCGGCTCAGCGTGCGTTCCTGCGCGCTCTGGATGCCGGCATCGTCGCCGCGGATCTTGGCCGATTCGATCTGGACCATCTTGACGTACTGCTGAGTCAGGCTCGACCCGCCCTGGGTCCCGGCGGCGCTGGAAGTGTTGCGCACCAGCGCGCGAAGGGTGGCTCGCACATCGAGCGCGCCGTGTTCATAGAACCGGTGGTCCTCGATGGCGACCTGAGCCTTGGCCATGATCGGGGCTATCTCGGACAATGGCCGATAGACCCGGTTCTCCTCCCAGAACGTCGCCAGCACCTCGCCGTTCGCCAGGAGCACGCGCGAGCGTTCCGACTGGGGTGGCGTCTCGAGCTCGGCCGGCATGTGCTCCATGCCGGTGGACACCGCGTTCGTGGCTGCGCCGGCCATGCCTGCGACCGGGATGAAAAGACCCGCGACCAAGACGCCGGCGACGACGCTCACCACGACGAACATGATGGCGCGATAGACAAGGCGCCCGGTGTGCGCGGGAGTTTTGGCCATGGCCGCCAGCGTACGCGACCGCGTCGGCGCCCGGAAAATCCCGTGCCGACAGCGCTGGAAGCGTTTGGAGGCTATCCGATCCGAGGTCCAGGCGGCTCTGCCAGGGGACCGGGAATCGCGCCAGCACGCGGAATTCCGGGGGTGAAAAGGGCCGAACGGGTCATTTTACCCGTCAGTAGCGTGAGATAGGCCTCAAAGGACCCTCAATTACTGGACGTGGAAAGATAGGGCACCTTAGTATTCCAGGTAACTCATCCCTACCCACCCCGTCGCTGCAGCGTCGCACACCACAGGGGGTTCGCAAGTTGACTCTCGCACCATCGGATTGGACCTTGCAGGCACGTTGTCAGGGAACAGCTGACGACCTGTTCGTTGAAGGTGCCCAACAGAAGAAGGCCCGGCTCGTCTGCCGGGGTTGCGCAGTGCGCCCGCACTGCTTGGCCGAAGCTCTTGACAACCGCATTGAGTGGGGCGTCTGGGGCGGCATGACCGAACGTGAACGCCGCTATCTCCTGCGCGTCCGCACGGACGTCGAGTCCTGGGCGTCACTCCTGCTCGGCAAGAAGGGCGCCAACCCGCCGAAGTGACGCCAGGTCGTTGACGTCCTGGGTCTGAGCCGGCACCTCGGCCATCGGAATCCGCGGATTCGTGAGCTTGAACTTCTCGATGAGTTCACGCTCCCGCTCCACCGTCTGCATGCGCCGCGCGTGGCGTGCGAGCGCCAGGCGCTCCAGGCGGTGGGCATCCTCCGCGTCCGCACCCGCGGGCGTGAGTTCCTCCACGAGGGCCGTGGCGCGCGCCGCCGAGACGTCGAGGCTGCTGCCGTGCACGCGATTGATCGCAACGCCGCGCAGTGGCATGCGCTCCTCCCGGAGGCGATCGATGAAGAACGACGCCTCCCGCAGCGCATCGCGCGTCGGGGTCGCCACCACCACGAACCGTGTGTGCGGCGACGACAGGTTGCGCAAGGTCGCCTCCGCGCGCTGCCGAAAGCCGCCGAAGAGCGTCTCGAACGCCGCGACGAAGGTCTGGACGTCCTTCAGCACGGTGGCGCCGAGGATCTTGGTCATGGCGGTCATGACGACGTTGACACCCATGGACATGAGCTTGAACGGGCCCTTGGCAGGCGCCATGAGCATGCGAAGCATCTTGCCGTCGAGCAGATCGCTGAGATGCTCCGGGGCGTCGAGGAAGTCCAGCGCCGAACGTGATGGCGGTGTGTCCACCACGATGAGATCCCAGCGGCCCTCCGTGCGCGCCTCGTCGTGCAGCTGGCCGAGCTTCTCCATGGCCATGTATTCCTGCGTCCCCGAGAACGACGTCGACAGCGCCTGATAAAAGCGGTTGTTGAGGATCTGTTCAGCCTTGGCAGGACTGGCGTGCGCCTCGACGACATCGTCGAACGTGCGCTTCATGTCGAGCATCATCGCGTCGAGGCTGCCGCCCCCCGAGGTGTCGACCCCCACGACCGCGCGAGGGGTGTTGTCCAGTTCGGTCAGGCCGAGCGATTGCGCGAGCCGGCGGGCGGGGTCGATCGTGAGGACGACCACCTTGCGGCCGTGTGTCTCGGCCGCCCGCAGGGCGAGTGCGGCCGAGGTGGTGGTCTTGCCGACGCCGCCGGACCCACAACAGATGAGGATCTGCACCGTCTTGTCGGCGAGCAGTTCGTCCACGTTGGGTTTCGCGACCTGAATGGGCGTACGCGTCATGACTCGTCCTTCCACACCGGGGTGAGCAACTCCGCGAACGCGAAGAGGGAAGCGGTGTCCACCCCGGTCGGATCGCGGGGCACGTCCACCATCGGCAGGTTGAGCTGCTCCAGCTCCGCGCGACACGCGCGCTCGTCCGCGATCCAGGCCGCCTCGGCCGCGAGTTCGCGGCGCAGCGCAGCATTTTCCTCCGCGCTCAGGTCGGTGACCTCGATCGGCAGGTCCTCGGTGGCAGCCCGCGCGATCTCCTCGTCGCTGAACTGCGAATCGCTGACGAGGTTGCAGATCACCGAGGCGACCCGGATCTGCGTCGGTGCGAGGTCGGTGACGGCTTCGATCGTCTCGGTGACGGGCATGTCCTCCAGCAGCGTGACGAGGTGCACCATCGTGGACGGCGAGCGGAACACCCGCCCGATCGATTCGGCCTGCTGGTGGATGGGCCCGACCTTGGCCAACCCGGCGACCGCCTCGTGGACATTGAGGAATCGCGTGATCCGGCCGGTCGGTGGCGCATCGAGCACGACCGCGTCATAGGCATTACCCATGCCTTTCGCGCAGCGCCGGACGGCCTCATAGACCTTGCCGGTGAGAAGGACGTCCCGCAGGCCCGGCGCGATGGAGGTCGCGAAGTCGAACACCCCGAACTTGTCCATGGCCTTCCCGGCCACCCCGAGACGGTAATAGGTGTCGAGGTATTGCTGCAGTGCGGACTGCGCGTCGATCGAGAGCCCGAAGACCTCGCCGCCCTGCGGGGTGCGGCACAGCCGCCGTTCCTCCTGCGGCCCCAGCGACGAGATGCCGAACAGCTCGCTGATCGCGTGGCGGCCCTCGACCTCGCACAGCAGGACGCGTCGGCCCTTGGTGGCAAGGCTGCAGGCGAGCGCAGCCGCCATGGTCGTCTTGCCCGTGCCGCCCTTGCCGCTCACGATGTGCAACATCGACTCGGCATGCTGGTGCGGGTCTGCCCCCGACTTCCCTGTCCGCATGCCGCAAGGCTAGTGGGCCGCCCGGTGGGCGGGAATGGCGGTCGGTGTGCGGGGTCCCCTACGCACTATTGCCTAGCTCATGAAGCAGGCCGGCCCTGTTATCGGTGGGCGGCCCGCTGCTACCGTGACGCGACGAGCAGGCTCGCGCCCGGGAGGTCAACGAGGATCCCGCGAGTGGCCCGCCGAAACGAACCACTGCCGGCTCGTGAGCGGGTCGGCCCCACACAGGAGGCACCCACATGGCCGAGACCACCCGCACCCAAGTGGTCATCGTCGGAGCCGGCCCCGCTGGCTTGATGATTTCCCAGATGCTCGCCAACCGCGGGGTCGAATCCGTGGCGATCGACATCCGCAGTCGTGAAGAGATCGAGAACACCCACCGCGCCGGCATTCTCGAGGCCCAAGCCGTGCAGATGCTGGACGACGAGAACGTGTCGGACCGCTATCGCACCGACGGCTATGAGCACGACGGCACCTATCTCCGCGTCAACGGCGTCAGCCACCACATCAACTTCAAGGAGCTCGTCGGCGCGTCGGTGTGGCTCTATCCGCAGACGGACGTGTTCATCGACCTCGCGAACGCCCGAGAGCGTGACGGCGGTGACGTCCGCTTCGGCGTGTCCGACGTGCAGGTCGTCGACGAATACAGCGACAACCCCGGCGTCCGGTTCGTCGACGCGGACGGCAACGAGCAGGAGGTCCGCGGTGACTTCCTCGTCGGCTCCGACGGCTCCCGTTCGATCTGCCGATTCCTCATCCCCGAGGAGGGCCGGACGCAGTATTTCCGGGAATATCCGTTCGCCTGGTTCGGCATCATGTGCGAGGCGCCGATGAGCGCCGACGAGCTGATCTATGCCACCAACGAGCGTGGCTTCGCGTTGATCTCCCAGCGCACCGAGTCCATCCAGCGGATGTATCTGCAGTGCAACCCCTCCGATGACATGTATTCGTGGTCGGAGGACCAGCTGTGGGAGGAATTCCAGTCGCGCATGGAGGGCCCCGACGGTTTCCAGCTCAAGACGGGACCGATCTTCGAGCGCACCCTGTTGCCGTTCCGCAGCTTCGTCCAGGAGCCGATGCAGCACGGTCGCATCGTGCTGGCCGGCGATGCCGCCCACACGGTTCCGCCGACCGGCGCGCGCGGTCTCAACCTGGCGCTGTCGGACGCGCGTGCGCTGGCGACCCGGCTGGCAGAGGCCGCCAAGGCCAATGACGTCGCCAAGCTGGACGGTTATCAGGAGGCGGCGCTCAAGCGCATCTGGCGGGCCCAGAACTTCTCCTACTGGATGACCCAGATGATGCACAGCATCCCCGACGAGAACCCCTACGACGCCAAGCGCCGTGCCGGTGAGCTCGAGATGGTGCTCGGCCACAAGTCCGGCCAGACCCACCTCGCGGAGGCGTACGCCGGTTGGCCCAACGAGAAGGATGGCCTCTGATCTGCGCCGCCCTGCGCGGACCCGCATCGCACGCACGCCCGTTCGGCTGTCGTTCTCGACGGTCGGCGGGCGTGCGTACGCACAGTGAGCGGGGCGCTATTCACAGCACCAGGCCGGGTTTATAGGGTGGTCCGCATGACCAAGTGGGAATACGTCACCGTGCCGGTCCTCGTGCACGCGACCAAGCAGATTCTGGACAACTGGGGCGCCGACGGCTGGGAGCTCGTCCAGATCGTCCCGGGCATGAACCCGGAGAACCTCGTCGCCTATCTGAAGCGCCCCATCCAGGAGCAGAAATGACCGTCTCGCAGCGGCTGGGTGAGTTGGGCATCAGCCTTCCCGAGGTGGCCAAGCCCCTCGCGGCCTATGTGCCGGCGACTGTCGTCGGCAACCAGGTCTGGACGTCCGGCCAGTTGCCGGTCGTCGCGGGCACGCCAATCCACACGGGAAAGCTCGGAGGTGACGTCAGCCTCGAGCAAGGGGTCGAGTGCGCCCGGACCTGTCTGCTCAACGCGCTCGCGGCGATCGCTCAGGCCGCCGGTGGGGTCGACCGCATCACGCGCATTCTGAAGGTCGTCGTGTTCGTGGCGAGCGTCCCGGAGTTCACCGATCAGCCCAAGGTGGGCAACGGCGCCAGCGAGTTGGTCGGCGAGATCTTCGGTGAAGCCGGCTCCCATGTGCGCAGCGCCGTCGGTGTGAGCGTTCTCCCGCTCGACACGCCGGTGGAAATCGAAGTCATCGCCGAGATCGGCTGATCGGCTGGCAGGCATGCTGACTCCGACTCGTCTGCTCGCGCCCAACCATGGGTCGATGACCCTCCAGGGGACCAACACCTGGGTTGTCACCCCAGGGGACGAGAAGGCGATCGTCATCGACCCCGGCCCGCTCGATCTTGCCCACCGGGATGCGATCGAACAGGCCTGTCCGCTCGGGATCGCCGAGGTGTGGGTCACCCACCGGCACGACGACCACATCGCGTCCGCGCCGGACCTCGGCCACGACTTCGGCGCACCCGTGCGCACCTTCGACCCGAACCTCAGCACCGGGCGTCCGCTCCAAGTGGGGGAGACCCGGGCCATTGGCGACGGGGAACTCGAGATCCTGCATCTCCCCGGTCACACCTCGGACTCGGTCGGGTTCCTGTTCAACCGGCCCGAGCACACCGACCTGCTCACCGGCGACATGATCCTCGGTGAGGGGACCACGGTGATTATGTATCCGGATGGCAACCTCACCGACTATCTCGAGTCCCTGCGGCGGCTGGCGGACCTGGTGGCCGAACGGAACGTGCGGCAACTGCTGCCCGGTCATGGCCCGGTTGTCGATGACCCCGAGGCCTGGATCGCCTTCTATGGGGACCACCGTGCGGAGCGACTGCAGCAGGTGCGGGCAGCGCTCGCGGAGGGCGCCAACACTCCCGATGAGGTCGTCACGTGGGTCTATGGAGACCTGTCCCCCGTGCTGCGCCGAGCCGCCATGGCCTCAACCTTGGCCCAGCTCGACTATTTGAAGGCGACGCCCGGGGAGGGACAGATCAGCGCGCCCGGCGCTCCACGCGTTCCGGATCAAGAATGATCACCGACCGTGGCTCGAGCCGCATCCAGCCTCGGGCCGCGAAGTCGGCGAGCGCTTTGTTCACCGTCTCGCGCGAGGCACCGACGAGCTGAGCGAGCTCTTCCTGGGTCAGCTCGTGATGCACCACGAGGCCCTCGTCGGTCTGCTTCCCGAACCGCGACGCGAGATCGAGCAGCGCCTTAGCGACCCGGCCCGGCACATCCGAGAAGACCAGGTCCGACACCACATCGTTCGCCTTGCGCAAGCGACCGGCCAACTGGCCCAGCAGGCCCTTGGCGACCTCGGGGCGCCCCGCGAGCCACGGCGAGAGGTCGGCGTTGTCAAGGACTCGCAGTCTGCACGCGGTGACGGCCGTCGCCGTTGTCGAGCGCGGTCCCGGGTCGAACAGCGACAGTTCGCCGAACATCTGGCCGGGCCCGAGGATCGCGAGCAGGTTCTCCCGCCCGGAAGCACCGTGGCGGCCCAGCTTGATTTTGCCGTCGATCACGACATAGAGCTGGTTGCCGGAGTCGCCCTCGTGGAACAGCACCTGTCCGCGGGCCAACTGAACCTCGCCCATGGAGGAACTCAGGGCCTGAAAGGCTTCATCATCGAGCCCGCGAAACAGGGGCGCCTGCTTCAGGATCGCCGTTGTCTCCACGCCTTGTCCCTCCCATATGTGACTGCCGACAGGCTAGCGGGACCAATGCACCCAAGGGAATTCCCCGGGCCGCGTCCTGTCGCCCCGCATGATTCTTCGCACGCGTGCGCAGGCCGCATAGGATCGCGTGCATGACCACGCTCGCCCCGGACGTCGCCCCTGGTGACGGTCGGCCTTCCGTCGCCTTGGTCCGCCGCGCGCGGAAGATGAATCGGCTCATGGCGGAGACATACCCGGAGGCCGAGTGCGAGCTGGACTTCACTGATCCTTATCAGCTGTTGATCGCGACGGTCCTGTCGGCGCAGTCGACCGACAAGCGGGTCAATCAGGTCACCCCCATCCTCTTCGCCCGCTATCCCGACGCGGTCGCGATGGCGGGGGCTGATCGGGCGGTGGTCGAGGAGATCGTCCATCCCACCGGCTTCTTCCGGGCCAAGACCGACTCCGTCATCCGGCTCAGCCAGGAGATCGTCGAGCGGTTCGGCGGGGAGGTGCCGCGGCGGCTCAAGGACTTGGTGACTCTGCCCGGTGTGGGCCGCAAGACCGCCAACGTCGTCCTCGGCAACGCCTTCGGCGTGCCCGGCATCACCGTCGACACCCACTTCAAGCGTCTGGTGACCAGGTTCGGCTGGACCACCCAGACCGACCCCGACCGGATCGAAGCCGAGGTTGCCGCGCTGTTCCCCCGCAAGGAGTGGACACAGCTGAGCCACAACATCATCTGGTTCGGACGCCGACGCTGCCACGCGCGCAACCCCGCGTGTGGCGTGTGTCCCCTCGCGCGCCTGTGTCCCGCCTTCGGCGAGGGCCCCACTGATCCGGCCAAGGCCGAGAAGCTGATTCGGGAGCCGAGAGGATGAGGGGGAGTACGCGAGGTCTCGCGGCACTTGCGCTCGCCCTGTCCGTCGCGCTCGCGGGGTGCGGCGGCGCGCAGGTGCAGCAGCGCGCCGGCGGCACCGGCAGCGAAGCCCCCGAAGAACGCGGCGCGGACTCCACCGCCCACGTGCTCGAACAACGGCGCGCAGCGGGCATCGCCGACTGCCCGGCGTCCGATCCCGACGTCCCAGCGCGTGCCGACGGGCTGCCGGACATCACGCTGGACTGCCTGGGCGCCGACTCCCGCGTACGCCTCGCGGGACTGCGGGGCACCCCCCTCGTCATCAACGTCTGGGCCCAGTGGTGCGGACCGTGTCGGGACGAAGCGCCCTATCTCACAGAGGCAGCCGACGCGGCCGGTGACCGCGTGCAGTTCCTGGGGATCGACTATGTCGACCCGCGACCCGAGTTGGCGGTGGAATTCGCCGACCACGCGGGCTGGCGTTATCCCCAGCTCGTCGACCCGGTCAAGGCAATCGCCCCCGACCTGCGGATCATCGGGCCGCCCCAGACCATCCTCGTCGACGCCGACGGCCGGGTCGTCCACCGGCACCCCGGCCCGTTCACCTCGACCGAGCAACTCGGCAATCTCCTCGACACCCACCTGGGGGTGACCCTGTGACCGACGACCCCATCACGCCGGAAGCGCTCAGGCGTCTTGAATGCGGCCTCACCAAACCCGACCTGGGGGCGAAGCTGGTCGCCGAGCGCCCGGGGCTTGGGCAGGCTGCCCGGCAGGCTGCGGTGCTGGCCCTCTTCTCCGTCCACGCGGACGACACGATCCTGACCGTGCTCGAACGCGCCCACAGCCTCCGGCACCACGCGGGCCAGATCGCGTTCCCGGGCGGGGGCGTGGACCCGGGGGACGTGAGCGTCGAAGCTGCTGCCCTCCGCGAGGCCGACGAGGAGATCGGCCTCCGTCGTGACAGCGTGCGGTTGCTCGGCTCGCTGCCCGCCGCCCACGTCGCGGTCTCCGGATTCGACGTCACCACGGTCGTCGGCTGGTGGGTCGATCCGCACGAGGTCTATGCGCGGGATCGTCGGGAGGTCGAGTCCGTCCATCACATCCCCGTCAGCCACCTCGTCGACCCGGCGAACCGTCGGATCGCCCGACATCCGTCCGGTTATCGCGGGCCGGCCTTTGTCGCTGACGACCTGTTCATCTGGGGGCTCACCGCCCACCTCCTCGACGGTCTTCTCGACCTTGCGGGCTGGTCCAAGTCCTGGAACCGGGCCAACCAGGTCGAGATTCCCGCGCGGTTCATGCGCGACCGATCCCGATCGGAACCGGGCACGGACACGGCAACGCATTGAGTTGTGCGGTGACTCCGCGGCCCCTGTGGAAGTGAAAGGATCGGACCGTGACCCCCGGCGCACTGACCAGGCAGACCCGAGCCGCGGCCCTGGCCGCGATGAGCGATGACGAGGGCCTCGATGTCCTCGTGATCGGGGGCGGTGTGACGGGCGCCGGGATCGCGCTGGACGCCACCACCCGCGGTCTGCGGACCGGCATCGTGGAGATGCAGGACTGGGCGGCGGGCACCTCCTCCAGGTCCTCGCGGCTGGTGCACGGGGGTTTGCGGTATTTGTACAACCTCGACTTCGGGCTCGTCGCCGAAGCACTCAGCGAGCGGGGTCTCCTGCTGGAGAAGCTTGCCCCCCACCTCGTCACAGCGCAGCCTTTTCTCTGGCCCCTCAAGACCCCCGTCGTCGAACGCAGCTATTCCGCCGTCGGTGTGGGCCTCTATGACACGCTCGCCCAGGTCGGCTCGCACGGTGCCCGCGTGCCGCTGCAGAAGCACTATTCCCGCTCGCAGGCGCTCGGCCAGTTCCCGGACCTGCGCCCGGATCAGCTGGTCGGCGCGATCCGCTTCTATGACGCCCGCGTCGACGACGCCCGCTTGGTCATCGGCCTGGTGCGGACCGCGGCGCGGTTCGGGGCGTACGCGGCCGCACGGACGCAGGTCGTCTCCCTCGACCGTGACGGTGACCGGGTGATCGGGGCGACGGTGGTCGACCTCGAGACCGGCGACCAACACACGATCCGCGCCAGCCGGGTGATCTCGGCCACGGGCGTCTGGACCGAGGACACCGAGCGGCTCGCGGGAGTGGGGGAGACCGAGGGCCTCAAGGTGCTGGCCAGCAAGGGCATCCACCTCGTGTTCGACAAGAGCCGGATCCGGGGCAACACGGGCCTGTTCCTGCGGACCGAGAAGTCGGTGCTGTTCATCATTCCGTGGCAGCGATACTGGGTCATCGGCACCACCGACACCGTCTGGGAGCCCGACCGGCTGCATCCGGTGGCGACGGCCACGGACATCGATTATGTGCTCGAGCAGGCCAACTCGGTGCTGGCGAGCGACCTCACCCGGGCCGACGTGATCGGCAGCTGGGCCGGGCTGCGGCCACTGCTGCAACCTGCGGACCCCACCGCGTCCACGAAGGTCTCCCGCGAGCACACGGTCAGCGAGCTGGCCCCCGGATTCATCGTGATCGCCGGCGGGAAACTCACCACCTATCGGGCGATGGCCGAGGATGCGGTCGACTTCGCGCTCGGGACCATCGGCGCCAAACAGAACCCGTCGATCACCCACGAGACCCCGCTCGTCGGCGGTTCCGGCGTCGCCGCCGCGCGTGCGGACCTCCAGCGACGCGCGCCCGGGCTGGGATGGGACCAAGCGCGGGTGGAGCATCTGATCGGCCGCTACGGCAGCGAGGCCGGCGAGCTGATCGGGATGATCGAGGAGCAGCCGGATCTCGGTCGGCCGCTGGCTGCAGCGCCTGCGTACCTTCGCGCCGAAGTCGCCTTCGCCGCCCTCCGCGAGGGTGCCCTGCACCTGGAGGACGTCCTGCTCCACCGCATCCGGCTGGCGATGGAGACGCCCGACCGCGGGGTCGCGGCGATGGCCGAGATCTGCGAGGTCGTCGCGCCCATCCTCGGCTGGTCCACGGACGATGTCGTGCGGGAACAGGCCGCCTGGCGGGCCCGGGTCGAGGCTGTGGCGGCCGCGGCGGGGGAGCGGGATGATGCGGCGGCCGCGAGGGTACGCCTCAGCGCCCCCGATCTCGTGCCGCTGGTGGGGCATCGGGACTGACAGACCCATCGCGGGCGCGGGCGCGGACGTGGACCGCACTCCGACTCCGCGGCGAGCCAAGAAACACATCAGCCCCCGACCTTGCGGCCGGGGGCTGATGTGGTGCTGGACTCAGTCGAACATCACTGGGTCGAGCGGGCGATGAGAACCGCCATCTTCGGGTTGTGGCGAGCCACCTGTTCGGCGAGCTCGGCCTTTGCGCGCTGGCCGCCTTCCTCGGTGTTGAGGATGATCAGGTCGGCGTGCAGCTGGTCGGCCAGATCGACGACGGCCTCGCCGCGGCCATAGAGGGTCGCGGTGAGCACCTGGCCGGTGGACGGGATGCCCTCGGTCGTGGTCCGGTCGACATAGTCCTGCAGGTTGGCGACGTGACGGGGGTCGATGACCGCGTCGTTGTCGCTGACCTCGCCCGCGATGACCAGCTCGGGAGCGAGATAGACCAGGTGGACCTTCTTGCCGGTGAGGGACACGAACTCGGACACGCGCTCACGGGTGAGCTCGTTGCCGGTCTCGTCGACGACGACCATGATCGTGTCATAGAGACGCGAACCGGTGACTGCGGGCACATCCGCAGCCGCGGCATGGGCGCCCGTGGAGGGATCGAGCTGCTCGGCGACGGCCTCGACCTTGGGCTTCGGAAGCAGCAGGGTGAGGATCATCGCGAAGAGGGCGATCGCGGCGAGGACATAGAAGATGTTCTCGATGTTGGCGGCGAAGGTGGCGGCCAGGATGCCACCGATGATCGGGCCGAGAACACCGCCGAGTCGGCCGAAGCCGCCGGTCCAGGCCACGCCCGCGGCGCGGACGTTGGTGCGGTAGTAGTTGGCGGCCATCGCATAGATCAGCGACTGGACACCGGAGGTGCCGACACCGACCAGGATGATGGTCAGCCACAGCAGAGCCAGGGTCCCACCGCCAACGGTGGCCGTTTCGCCGGCCTTCTGTGCATCGGCGCTCGGCAGATCGATGCCGGAGACGAGCAGGCCGATGGCGCCGATGGCGAGGACGCCGACGACGAAGCCGATGGCCACGACGCGCTGCGGGCTGAACTTGTCAGCGAAGCGCGAGCCGAACATCGTGCCGGCCATCGCGCCACCGTTGAGGACCAACAGCAGCGCCAGGCTGACGGTCGGGCCGACAACGCCCTGCATGATGCGCGGCACCCAGGTGTTGAGGGTATAGACCAGCAGGAGGCAGGAGGCCGAGATGAGGCCGATGAGCACGGTCGCGACGAAATAGGAGCCGAACAGGCCGGCCCAGCCGGAGCGGGAGTCGCTGGCGCGGGCGGCGGAGTCGGTGCGGACGGGCGGAGCCTCCGGGATCGGCACGCCGGTCTTCTGGGACAGCGCGATGGCCTTGTCCATCTTGCCGCGCGACGCCAGCCAGGCGATCGACTCGGGCATCTTGAAGATGGCGAGCGGGAGGATGGTGACCAGCGGCAGGGCGCCGATGATGAACAGGATCTGGAACGCACGGCGCTGATCGGCGAGGTCGGCGGTCATCGCAGGCAGAACGTTCATGGCGATCAGCGCGGAGACCAGCGAGCCCATGGGAACACCGGTATAGACGAACGCGGTCGCGAGGTTCTTCTTGCCCGGAGGGGCGAACTCGGCGACGATCGCGCCGGTGATGCCGACAAGGGCGCCGACACCAAGGCCGGTGAGGAAGCGCCAGATGCTGAACATCAGGACGGTCGACGACAAGGCGCTGAGCAGCATGCCGATCGAGAACCAGGCCAGCGAGCCCAGGACGACCAGGCGTCGGCCGATGATGTCACCGATGGTGCCGGCGACGAGGGCGCCGATCATGACGCCGATCATGGCGTACGAACCAACGACACCGGCTTCCGGCGCCAGCATCTGACGGCCGAGAACGCCGGTGGATTCGTCGCCCAGCATGAAGCGGGGCAGGACCGCGCCATACACGACAAGGTCATAGCCATCGAAGACGAGGCCCATGAAGGCCAAGCCGATGACCCACCCCACGGTGCTGCGGCGCTTCTTGGTCATTTCTGGACTGTCGTAGTCCATAGCAGGTGGTGCAGCAGTTGCCTGCGACATTGTGCCTCCTTGCACTTTCTGTGTTGGCCCCGGAACTTTCCCCGAGTGATCGCTCCTAGGGTGCCAGGTGTCTTTGGCTAGGGCATCCGGACAATTGCCTAGCGGGCACCCCGGATGTCTTGAACATGTTGCGACAAAGCGCCTCCCACAGCGCCTTACGCCGGGAATGTCTCGAATTCCCCCCGCGGCTCGTAGTTTGCCGCCGTTCCGGTGGACGGCACAAGGAGGCGCTGGGCATTGTCCCAAACCGAGACGCATTCGTTGTGGACCTGATTCAGGAGACTGTTTCCCCTAGTGGTATAGGTGTGGAAGGCTCAGGGCCATGGAGGGCGTGCTCATCCGTCAGGCCGGTGGCGCCGACGCGCTGCTGGTGGCGGCGCTGACCCTCCAGGCCGCCCGTGCAGAGGGTCTTACTCCCGTGCCCGGCTTCCTTGACCGCTTCGCCGACGCATGGCTCGGTGCCCGGGAGTTCCATCCCGCCTGGTGGGCCGAGGCCGATGGCTCGCACGCCGGGCTCCTGGTCACGACCTGGTTCCGGCCGCTGCCCTGGCCGGGGCGCACGCGCGGGGGCACCCTCCGCACCGAGCGGCTGTTCGTGCGGGCGGACTGCCCGCGCGCACCCATTGAGACAGCACTGCGCGCAGCCGCCCGGGAATGGGCGACCGCGCGCGGGGTGGAGGAAGTTCTGCTCGACTGAAACCGGGCGATCAACGTTCCAGGCTCACGGGCCTGGACCAGTCGATGCCACGGAGCGCGACCAGACCGGCGGCGGCGAACACTAGGCCCAGGCCAACCCAGGCAGTGGGATCGCTGGTGTTCACACCGGTGAGGGTGGTGATCAGGTTGCCGACGTGGAACCCGGCATGGATGCCGACGGCGGGCCACAGCGAGCGCAATCGGAGCGCCAGCACGCCGGCGAGGAAACCGAAGCCGGTGGGCGTCGCGAGATAGACAAAGCGCTCGGCCAGGTTTGCCTGGCCGCCGGTGGAAACAACGTGGATGACGCCGAAGAACACGGTGCTCACCACGAGGGCCAGCCGCGGACGCTCGCGCAGGGTCTGCATCAGATAGCCACGGAACAGCAGCTCCTCGGGAATGCCCTGCAGCAAGAACGCCTGGGCCAGCCGCGTGGCGATCGTGACGGCGACGGCGGCGACCCCGAGTTCCGCCCAGGGCACCTCCACCCGCTCGAGGTGGCCGAGCGCGGCGAGGAGTTGGGTGGTGGAGACGACGATCAGGGCGGCGAGGCCGACCCCGGCGCCGAGCAGCCAGCCGCTCGAACGGGTCCACCGCCACCCGGTCTCGCGCATCGGCCGCCGGTCGACCAGGCGCATCAACGCCATGGTGACCAGCACGGCGAGGATGCACACGATTGCGCACATCGCGATGTTGATCAGCGCTGCGCGCGTGGTGTTCTCGGCCATCATGGCGCCGAGCGGCGTGACGGAAATGCCGATCATCGGCACATAGAGAGCGATCAGCAGAGCCGGCAGGCACAGCAGCACCCGCAGCGGCCACGGCAGTCGCGGTCGGTCGGCGGAGGTCCGGCCGGTGTGAGGGGAAACCTGTTGGGTGCTCATGAGTCCACCGTGCCGGATTCGCCCGACCGCTCCCAGGGCCCGCGGTCATGACCTGGCGCACGACCCATGACCTTCGTCATGGGGTGGGTGGAGCGCGGGCGGCCTACGATCAGCACATGTTGACGACGCGACGCGCCCGGATCCTCGTCGATGTATTCGTGGGTCTGCAAGTGCTGCTCACGCTGGTGTCCGCCGTCATCGTGGCGGCGGAGGGCATGTGGCGCGAGGTGGGCCTCGGTCTGGCCGGCACCGTTGTGGTGATCGTGGCCTGGGTCAGTTACCGCCGAGGGCGGTCGCGGGTGGCTCCGCCGCTGCTGCTCGTCGGCGCGTTCGGCACGGCTTTCACCGACACCGGCGTCGTCAGCGTCGGTTTTATGATGCTGGCACTGGCGATCATGGTGCTGGAGGTTGGTCTGCGCGCGGGGCTGTGGGCCGCGGGGGCCGTGGTGGTCGGGCTTGCGGCCTTGACCTGGTCCGTCCGGGAGAGCTGGGCGGCGGTGTTGTTCCAGACGATCGGCAACGTCGTCGTCATGACCCTCGGCCTCATCGTGGGGCTGACCCTGCGCCAGATTCGCGCCGAGCAGGTGGAGAACCAGCGGTTGCTGCGGGAACTGCGGGCGGCGATCGACACGGAGAAGGAGCTGATGCTGGCCGATGAGCGGGCACGGTCTGCGCGCGAACTGCACGACGGCCTGGGCCACCGGTTGACGTTGATTTCGATGAGTCTGGAGTACGCCCGCCGCGTCCGTGGTCGCGACGACGCCCAGGCGTGGTCCGAGGTCGAGAACGCACAGGTCGAGGCGAAGGATGCGCTGGCGTACATGCGGCGCTGGGTCCGCGCCCTGAACCCGCCCCGCGAACCCAACCTCGAGGGGATCGCTGCGCTGGAGGCCATCGCGGACAGTTTCCGCGGGACCGGCCTGACCGTCCGGGTTGCCCAGAACGGGGACGAGCAGCAGTTGGGCAAGGATGCATCGCTGTTTGCGTACCGGCTCGTCCAGGAAGGCCTCACCAACGTCCTGCGGCATTCGGCGGCCGACCAGGTGGCGATCACCGTCAACTGGCGCGAGGGGCGGATGGAGATCGAATTGCGGGACAACGGTGGAGCTGTGGGGGAGGGTACGCCGGAGTCCCCGCCCCCCGGCCAGGCCGCCGACGGCGGGTTCGGGCTGCGGTCGCTGTCGGAGCGCGCCCGCGAGCTCGGCGGCTCTTTCGAGGTGAAACGGGACGACGACGGGGTCGTGTTGCAGGGCTCGATCCCGGTGGGGAGCGGAGTGTGAACGGCCAGCGCCAGCCCAATATGTCCAGTTCGGAGGTGATCCGCCTGCTCGTGGTGGACGACCAGCAACTGTTGCGGCGGGGGCTGCGGATGCTGCTGGAGACCGAGGATGACTTGGTGGTCGTGGGCGAGGCCGCGGACGGACGGGAGGCGCTGGCGGTCCTGCCGCGTTGTGCCCCGGACGTGGTGCTGACGGATGCCCGGATGCCTGGGATGGACGGGTTGGAGCTCACCAGGGCGGTGGTCGCGGATCATCCGGGGACGGCCGTCATGGTCCTCACTACTTTTGATGACGAGGCCATCGTCCGGGGCTCGCTGGGCGCCGGTGCATCGGGGTTCCTGCTGAAGGACGTCTCGACCGACCGGCTTGCCGAAGCGATTCGCGCGGTCGCCGAGGGCGGGATGGTCATCGACCCGCGCGTGGCGCGGATCGCTCTGACATCGGAAGCAGCCGATGTGGAGGACCCACTCGCGATGCTGACCAGGACCGAACGTCTGGTTGCCGAGCGGGTGGCGCGCGGGTTGACCAACTCGGAGATCGCTGCCGAGCTCGTGATTGCCGAGGGCACGGTCAAGAACCACGTGTCGAGCCTGCTGCGCAAACTCGGCCAGCGCGACCGCACCGGCTTGGCCTTGGCGCTCTATCGAGCGCTGTCCGGCGAGTGAGGCCCGTCCGTGGCGCCGTGGATTCTCAGATCGGGAGCTTCCGGAAGATCGGTCGGGGGATGTGCCGCAGGATGAGCATGACCAGCTCGAACAGCGGCGGGGTCCAGATGACCGGCTTCTTCTTGTTGGAAGCCTCGACCGCGAGCTTGGCGACTTCGCCCTTGTCCACGGTGAGTGGGGCCTCCTTGATCCCGGCGGACATGCGAGTGCGCACCATGCCCGGGCGGATGACCGTGACCGAGGGGCCGAATGGTGCCAGCGCCTCGCCGAGGTTGAGATAGAAGCCGTCCAGCCCGGCCTTCGTGGAGCCATAGACAAAGTTGCTGCGCCGGACGCGCTGGCCGGCAGCGGAGCTCATCGCGAGGATCCGGCCATAACGCTGGGTCTTCATCTTCTGGCCGAGCAGCACCCCGACGGAGACGGCAGCCGTATAGTTCACCTGCGCCTCGAACACGGCCTTCGGCTGGTCCTGCCAGGCCTCTTCCTGGTCACCCATGACGCCGAACGCGACGATCGCGACATCGACGTCCCCACCGGACCAAGCCGCATCGATCGTCGTGGGATGCGACGCGAAGTCAAGCGCGTCGAAGTCGATCCACTCGACGTCGGTCGCGCCCGCGGCGCGGGCCGCGGCGAGCGCGGCCTCCCGCTCGGGGTCATCGGACAGCCCAGCGAGCACCACCCTTGCGGGGTGTTTCGCGAGATATTCGGCCACGATGGCGAGGCCGATCTCGGAGCTGCCCCCGAGCAGGAGCAGTTTCTGGGGATTCCCGACGGCGTTGATCACTGCATTGTCCAATCGTTGGGTCACACGAGTTCGAGACGTCGTGCCATGTCGGACACGAACACGGAGTTGGGATCGACCCGGCGGCGGGTGGCGATGAATTCGTCGGTCCGTGGATACATCCGCCGGAAGTTTTCAGCCGAGACGCGGGAGTCCTTTGCCGTATAGATCCGGCCGCCGAATTCCATGATCCGTCGGTCGAGTTCGTCGCAGAACTCCCCGAGCCCCTTCTTGATCGGGAAATCAACGCACACGTTCCAGCCGGCCATGGGGAAGGAGATCGGGGCCTTGTTGCCCGGGCCGAACAGCTTGAACACGTTGAGGAAGGAATAGTGTCCGGACTTCTGGATGTCGCGAATGATCTGTTTGAACGGCTCGACGGCATCCATCGGCACGAGGGTCTGATATTGCAGGAATCCCGCGGGACCCATCGCCCTGTTCCACTCACCGAAGAGATCGAGCATGTGATAGAACTGCGTCAAATTCTTGATCTTGTTGCGGCTCGTCCCGCCCATTCGATAATAGGCCTCGCCGACCAGCGAGAACGTCCACTTGTTGGCGAGGCCGTTCGGGAAGATATCGGGGAACGTCAACAGCGTGGGCGCGTTGAACGCCAACGGGTCCTTGGCAAGCTTCGGTGCATATTCCTCCAGTTCCGCGAGCGTCGCCAGATTGCCGCGGGAGATCGCCGCGCGGCCAAGCTTGGGCGGTGCCGAGATCGCGTCGAACCAGGCACTTGAATAGGTGTAGTTGTGTTCCGACCCGTCGCTGTGGAACGCCACTGTTTCGTCCAGGGAATTGGTGCGGTCGTCGTCGGCGAGGAAATAGGCGGTCTCGGTCCTGGTCATCCGGATCGTCGCGCGCAGGATGATGCCGGTCAGGCCCATGCCGCCAACGGTTGCCCAGAAGATCTCGCCGTCCGGGTCGTCCGGGGTGCCGTCCGGCCCCACCGTCAGCACCCGCCCGTCGGCGACGAGAAGCTGCATCTCGGTGACGTGGTTGCCGAAGGAGCCGGCGCTGTGATGGTTCTTGCCGTGGATGTCGTTGCCGATCGCGCCGCCGATCGTGACTTGACGCGTGCCCGGCAGGACAGGGACCCACAGGCCGAACGGCAGCGCCGCCTTCATCAGGGTTTCGAGATCGACGCCGCCGTCGAGATCCACCAGGGCGGTGGTGGCATCGATGCTGTGGATCCGGCGCAGCGCGGTCATGTCCACGACGAGGCCGCCGGCGTTCTGGGCCACGTCGCCATAGGACCGACCGAGCCCGCGGGCGATGACACCGCGGCGCAGATGGCTCGGCTTGGCGTCGTTGTCCTCCGCGACCCGGGCGACCGCCGCGGCGATCACCTCCACATCAGGGGTGGACAACACTTGGGCGGCGGTCGGGGCCGTCCGCCCCCAGCCGGTCAGTTTCTGGTTCGTGGTTTTGATCTCGAGTGCCACGCCCTGCAGGCTACTCCACCGACTGGGCGGCGACCCGTGCGGCACCGAGCAGCGCGATCTGTTCGGTGTCCACCACGTGCGCCACCCGCAGTCTCTCTTCCGTGTGGCCGGCGAGCCGCTGGGTGAAGGCGTCCCCGAACAGGTCCCATGCGTGACACACCCCGCCGCCGCACACCACGGTGTCGGGCCGAAAGGTTCGCAGCCAAGGGGCGAGGGCATCCGCCAGCGCTTGGAATTCGGCACGGGTCCAAGCGGCGGTGGTGGGATCGGTGCGCGCGTGCTCAGCAAGGGCGCGGAACGAGTCGAACCCTCGGGCGCCGGCCAGGGCGGCTGGTCCGAACCGTGATTCGATCGTGCCTCCCCCCGCCGGCAGGCGATAGACCTCCCCGGCCGGCGGGACGCGGTCGTCGAGCACAACGGCACCGTCCTCGATGAAGGCCGAGCCGATGCCGGAGCCGAAGGTCAGCGCGAGCAGCTTGCTCCCGATGGCGTGCAGCTCGAAGGCGCCAAGCGCGAAGGCGGTGGCATCGTTCACGAATTCGATGGCTTCGGTGCCCAGCACGGGCGCCAGCGCGGCCCGGACATCGACGCCGGCGAGGCCTGCCAACTTGCCCGCTGGATGGACCCCGCCCACGCCGTGGGCATAGTCAAACGGCCCCGGGATCGCGACGGACCAGCGGGTGGCCGAAGGGACATCACCCACCGCGGCGACGGCGGCAGCCACCGTGGCCAGAAAAGACGTCAACGACCCGGTCGAGTCGAGCGGGAATCGTGCGTACCCCCCAACGCCACCCCCGCCATCGACCATCGCCACGCTGACGTGACTGCCGCCGATCTCGAGCGCGCCGACGGGCGTCACGTCACCGCAGCTCGCCGGGGTTGCGGAGGTTGGGGTCAACCGTCTCGGGGTGGCGGAAGGTCTTGCGCTCCAGCTCCTGGGTCTTGACGTCCGCCGTGGCGCGGGTGACCGCGTCCTTGATCGTCTCGATGGAGGCCTGCGCCTGGGCGACCGTGCGCTTGGGGCCCTTGACCTTCTTCACGAAGACCAGCCCGATGAGCGCCAGGACGCCCGCCACCACGAAGACCAGGACCGCCATGATGAGGAAGCCCAGCGCGACACCGCCGGTCGGTGCGTTGAAGAGCCGCGCGATGCCGAGGGCACCGCTGAGGAAGAGCAGCGACAGTCCGTTGAGAGCGAAATAGCCGGCACCGAGGAACAGCCCGGCACCCATCCCGCCGAACTTGGCCTGTGGGACCAACTCGGCCTTGGCGAGTGCGATCTCGTTGTGCACCAGCTCCAGGACGTCGGTCTTCACCTGGTTGATGAGATCGCCGATCGCCGCAGGGCGGGCCGCGGCCTCGGTGCGGGTCGATTCGTATGCATGCGCCATGAGCCTGAGCCTAGTGCCCACCTGTTCGAGTGCCCATACCCGGTCCGGCGAGTTGATAGGGGTACGCCGCAGCGGGCGACCCGGAGGTGGGCCGCCCGCTGCAGTCGGGTGGGGGAAGGGGTGTTCAGGCTCCGGTCACAGCCTGCGGCACTGGTCTTCCTTGTTGCCGTGCACGATGTTCGCGCCGCCGGTCGGAGCCGGAACGTTCTCCTTGCACTGGAGATTGCCGTCCACCACGTTCGAGCGGAACACCTGGCGACCGCGGTTGGTGAAGGACTGGATGTCGCTGTTCACACGGTTGGCCGTGAGGTCGGCCGATCCACCCTGCTTCAGCTGGATGCTGCCGTCGATGCGGGCTCGGGCAGAGGCCACGTGGCGATGGTTCTCGGCTTGGAGGTTGCCCTTCACGGTGGTCCCGTTCACGTGGACGGTCGCGTTGCGATAGACCTTGACGTTGCCGTCGATATCGCCGCCGTTGATCGTGCAGGTAGCGCCGCTCGGGACCACGACGTCGCCGTCGATCGAGCGGTTGGTGATGGTGCCGCGGCACACGTAGTCGTCGGCATGAGCGATGGGAGCGGACAGGACGATTGCCGAACCGGCGAGGGCTGCGGTGGCGAAAACGAGGGAGACGGTGCGCTTCATCGGGGGTGACTCCTTGATCGTCGGGCCGATCGGACCGATCGGCTGTCACCGACGCTAGGACGCCGACATGAGTCACGCGTGAGCCGAAGATGAGGCTGTGCTCACGGAGGTGTTCCGAGGGCTGCCGGGTGCGGCAGAGCTCCGTCGGACTCTCACCGGGGCCCCCTCCGTCAGTCGATGCCCGCGACCCTGCGCTCCCGTGCGCGGATGCGGCCCCGGAGTGCGATCGCGGCCAGGACGGCGGCGATCACCGACGCGGTGAGGACGGCAGCCTTGCCCTGCTCGAGCAGTTCCGGATGGCCGGGGAAGGCCAGTTCGGTCACGAACAGCGCCACTGTGAAGCCGACTCCGGCGAGGATGCTGACGGCGAAGACCTCGGACCAGCGCACCTCGGGCGCCAGCTTGGCCCGTGTGAAGCGGGTCGTGAGATAGGCACCGCCCCAGACGCCCAGGATCTTGCCGGCCACGAGGCCGAGCACGATGCCAAGACCGACTGGGGACGTGATCATGTCCACGAGCGCATCCGGTGTGACCCGCACCCCGGCGGCCATCAGGGCGAAGATCGGCACCACGAACCCGGCGGACACCGGGTGCCAGAAATGGCTCCAGCGGTCGACCGGGTCCTCCGGATCCGCAGCGACCGACCGGGACAGCAGGCCGAGGAGCACACCGGCGATCGTCGCGTGAACGCCGCTGGACAGCATGCACCACCAAGTGACGACGAACAGCGGGACATAGAGGAACCAGTGGTCGATCTGTTTGCGCTGGAGGATCCACCACACCAGCGCGCAGAGGAGCGCGCCGCCCAGCCACGCCAGGCTCAGGTCGGAGGTGAAGACGACCGCGATCACCAGGATCGCGCCGAGGTCGTCCACGATCGCGAGCGTGAGCAGGAAGGCGCGGAGCGCGACCGGGAGTTTCGAGCCCACCGCTGCGAGGATCGCGAGGGCGAACGCGATGTCGGTGGCCATGGGGATGGCCCAGCCGCTCATGTGGCCGTCGGCCATGGCGAGGTTGACCGCGACATAGATCCCGGCGGGCACGGCCATGCCACACAGCGCCGCGACGACCGGGACGAGCGCCGCCTTCGGATCGGCAAGGGAACCCGAAACGAATTCGCGCTTGAGCTCCATGCCGGCGACGAAGAAAAAGATCGTGAGCAGCCCGTCCGTAGCCCAGTGCTGGACGGTCAGCGGACCGATATGGGTCTGCCGAAGCCCCTCATAGATCTCCGGGCCCAGGTTGGCCCAGGTGAGCGCGAGGATTGTGGCGAGCAGCATGAGGGCGCCGCCGACCGTCTCCCGGCGCAGGAAATTCGGCAACACTCGCAGGTCATCGGCCGTGAGGCGGAAGACGCGACTTTCGCCGGGCGGGCGGGGGCCGCGGGGGGACTGAACGGGCACGGGCGCTCCTCTTCGGGCATGGACAGACGAACGCCGACCAGACTTCCCGGCACACCAGGGGGCAGCCTATTAGGTCCGGTCGGCGTCGTCGCGGCTCTGAAGGGAACCTTTATTCAGTCCAAGCGATCAGGCACACCGATCAGGCGCACCTGATCAGCGGGAGAGACCCTGCTTGATGCTGTCCATGACCGTCGAGTCGGTGAGGGTGGTGACGTCGCCGACCTCACGGTTCTCGGCGATGTCGCGGAGGAGACGGCGCATGATCTTGCCGGAACGTGTCTTCGGCAGTTCGTCGACGATCATGACCTGACGGGGCTTGGCGATCGGCCCGATGTCCTTGCCCACGTGGTTGCGCAGCTCGGTGGCCATGGCCTCGCCGCCCTCGTGGCCCGCGATGAGGATGACGAACGCGACGATCGCCTGGCCCGTGGTCGGGTCGGAGGCGCCGACCACGGCCGCCTCGGCGACGGCCTCGTGACCGACCAGCGACGACTCGATCTCCGCGGTCGACATGCGGTGACCGGACACGTTCATCACGTCATCGACACGACCGAGCAGCCAGATGTCGCCTTCCTCGTCGGTCTTGGCGCCGTCACCGGCGAAATAGGTATCGCCGAAGCGAGCCCAATAGGTGTTGACGTAGCGGTCGTCATCACCCCACAGGGTGCGCAGCATCGCCGGCCAGGGCCGATTGACCACCAGCAGGCCGGACTCGCCCCGCCCGAGGGGATGACCCTCGTCGTCCACCACGCCGACCGTGACTCCGGGCAGCGGTCGCATGGCGGCGCCGGGCTTGGCGGTCTCGATGCCGGGCATCGGGGCGATCATGATCATCCCGGTTTCGGTCTGCCACCAGGTGTCGGTGATGGGGCAGCGGCCGCGGCCGATGTGCTCGTGATACCAGTTATAGGCCTCCGGGTTGATCGGCTCGCCCACCGAGCCCATCACGCGCAGCGACGACAGGTCATAGTCGGCGGGGACCTGTTCGCCCCACTTCATGAAGGTCCTGATCGCGGTGGGGGCGGTGTAGAAAATCGTCACCTTGTATTTGTCGACGATCTCCCACCAGCGGCCCTTGTGCGGGGAGTCGGGCGTCCCCTCGTACATCACCATCGAAGCACCGTTCGACAACGGGCCGTAGGTCAGGTAAGAGTGGCCGGTGATCCAGCCGATGTCGGCGGTGCACCAATAGATGTCGCTCTCGGGCTTGAGATCGAACGTCGCCCAGGTCGTGTAGGTCACGCCGACGAGATAGCCGCCCGTGGTGTGCAGAATGCCCTTCGGGGTGCCGGTGGAACCCGAGGTATACATCACAAACAGCGGCGTCTCCGCCGGGAACATCTCGGGCGTGTGCTCGGTGGACTGGTTTCCGATCACGTCGTCCCACCACACATCGCGGCCCTCGACCATCGCCGTCTCCTGGCCGGTCCGCTTGACGACCACGACCTGGCGCACCGAGGGGCTGCTCTCCAGCGCGCGGTCGACCGCGGGCTTGAGCGCCGAGGGAGCGCCGCGACGATAGCCGCCGTCGGCCGTCACGACGACCTCGACCCCGCAGTCGTTGATGCGGGTCATCAGCGCGTCGGCGGAGAAGCCGCCGAAGATGACGGTGTGAATCGCGCCCAAGCGGGCGCAGGCGAGCATCGTGATCACGGCCTCGGGGATCATGGGCAGATAGATCGCGACCCGATCGCCCTTCTTCACTCCGAGCGCGGCGAGACCGTTGGCGGCCTTGGACACCTCGTCCTTGAGTTGTGCGTAGGTCACCTCCCGCGTGTCTCCCGGCTCGCCCTCGAAATAGATGGCGACTCGGTCGCCGTTGCCGTTCTCGACATGGCGGTCCACGCAGTTGTAGGCCGCATTCAGCGTTCCGTCCGCAAACCATTTGGCGAACGGCGGGTTGCTCCAGTCGAGGGTCTCGGTCGGCTCGGTGCCCCAGCTGACCACCTTCGCCTGCTCGGCCCAGAACGCCTCGGGGTCTTCAGCGGCCCGGTCCAGGGTCTCCTGGGTGACGTTCGCATTCGCCGCGAGATCGGCGGGCGGGGGATAGCGGTGCGCTGCAGGATCGATCGGGTGGTTATCAGTCGTCACTGTGTCAGCCTCCTTGATGGCACGGAACAGGGAGAACTCTAGGGGAACGGCCCGACAGTCGTCCCAAGAAGGCGAGAACTGACGCCGTGACATTCGTGCGGCTGCTCGCTGATCGGCTCGGACGGATTTGTCGGAGGGGCCGACTAGCTTGTTGTTCATGGGGCACGAGTCGGCGCGTTGGACGATCGAGCGGGTGATGGCTGCAGCACCCGACTCGGCATCCGCCATCGCGGGGCGCAAGCTTGCGACCGCCGGTCCGTGGTCGGGCGTGGGCCAGGACGGGCCGGTGCTGTGGGGCCAATGCCGGGGTTCCGCCCGGGAGGCGTACCAGGTTTTGATCGACACCGCCGGCCCGCGCTACAAGTGCAGTTGCCCTTCGCGGAAGTTCCCCTGCAAGCACGTGCTGGGGCTGTTGTTCCGATGGGCAGAGGGCCGGTTGGCCGATGATGGTCTGCCGGGTCTGGAGGTGGGTACGCCGCAGGTCGCTGCCGAGCCAACTGCGCCTAGGGGTGCGGCCGAGCCGGCGAAGGCTGCGGCGGCGCGCGCCCGCGCCGAGGAGCGCGATGCCCGCGTCGCGGCAGGATTGCTCGAGTTGCAGCAATGGTTGGCCGACCGGATGGCCGACGGTCTCGGCCGGTGGGCGACCGCACCTGCGCGCTGGGAGGAGATGGCCGCCCGGATGGTCGATGCGCAAGCGCCCGGCGTCGCCCGGACGCTCCGGAGGTTGGCTGCGTTGCCGCCCGGAGCCGACTTGTGGGCCGAGGAGGTGCTGGCCGAGTTGGGTCTTCTCGATCTCCTGGCGCGGGCCTTCGCGCAGCGGGCTGCGCTTCCGGAAGATTTCCTTGCAACCGTCCGGTCTCACCTGGGGTTCACCGTCGGCAAGGCGGACGTGCTCCGGCTGCCGCCGGTCGCGGACCGATGGAGCGTGTTCGGGCTGCACGACAGCCAGGACGACGAGCGGGTGGCGACCCGGCGGGTGTGGCTGCGGGGGCGGGAGACCGGCCGGTTCGCGGTCGTGCTGCTGTTCTCGATCAACGGTGGACCCTATGAAATGACCGTGGCTCCCGGCATGGAGCTCGACGCCGATCTGCACTTCTATCCCGGACGGCCACCTCTGCGGGCCCTGATCGGCAACCGACGCGCCGAGCGTGAACTCACGCTCGATCTGGTCGTGGATCCCGCAGCGGCCACCGTGGCCGCGGCCCGTGACGCGTGGGCCCGGGCGCTGGCCGACGACCCTTGGCTGAACGTCTGGCCGGCCGTCGTCCGGGGCCGCTTGACCGCTGGCCCGGTGGGCGACACAGTCGAGTTCCAGTTGGTCGGCGAGGACGGCGATGCGGTGGCGCTGCGAGGACCGGAGAGCCTGCGGTGGCGTGCGATCGCCGTCACCGGCGGGGAGCCGATGACCTGGTTCGGCGAGCTGCGCCGGGACGGGTTGAACGTGCTGTCGTTCGTTGATCCTGTCCGCACCCACGGTGAGCTGGTCGTGCTGTGAGCGCCCTCGACCCCCTGATTCCCGTCGCCGTTGTGGGCACCGCCCGCCGCGAACTCGACCCGGCTGCCCTCGCAGCCCTCACTCCGGTGGACGGACTCGCCGGATCCTCGGCGGCACAGACACTCCTCGTGGCGGCAGCCCGAGCCGCGATCATCGACCGAGTGACGCTCCCGGCCGGCGGCCCGATCGATGATCCGGGCCCGGAACCAGAAACCGTCCCGGCCCCCGACTCGCCGTTCTATGTCGGGACCTTGCAGCAGGCGATCGGTGGGCAGCGCTGGAGTGCTGTGCGCGAGTCACTGCGGTTCCTGGTGGAGACTCGTCAGCGACTCCCGGTCGGTGCGCTGCAGCCGCTGCTCGAGGAAGCTGTCACCCGACCGGAACTGCGGGCGGAGTTGTGGCCGGTGCTCGGGTCCAGGGGGCGCTGGTTGGCCGGCCGCAACCCGAGTTGGGGGTTCGCCGAGTGGGCGGTGCCGGACCTCGATGACGACACTGCCTGGCGGACCGGGACACTGACCGACCGGCTGGCCTGGTTGCGGGCGCTGCGCGCCGCCGACCCGGCTCGAGCCAGGACCCTGCTCGCCGAGCGGCTGCCGAGCCAATCGTCGGCCGAGCGTCGCGCCCTGGTGGAGACCCTGCGCGTTGGTCTTGCCCCCGCCGATGAGCCGTTCCTCGACGGTGCCCTGGATGATCGGGCGCCGAGCGTTCGTGCGCTCGTCCGCGAGTTGCTGGCAACGCTCCCCGAGTCGGGGTTCGTGGCGCGGATGCGGGAGCGCCTCCGGCACCGGCTGATCCTCCTCCGCGGCCGGTGGGGCATCAACTTTGCCGGCCTCACACCCGCCGACGAACGGGACGGCGTGGTCGTCGATATCCGCGAACGACCGCCGGGTGCCGCCGCGGTGCGGGCGCTGACGGCGGCGATGCCGCTCGGGGCCTGGCCGGTCGACCACGGTCTCACGCCGCTGGAGGTGCTCGGGCTGCGAGCCGACCCCGTCGAGCTCGGCCCCGTGCCCGGGCTCCGCGATGCCGCGGTTCGGGAGCAGGACGCCGAGCTGGCGCGTGAGATCCTTCTCCATCCGCGCGGGCCGGCGGATGTCGAGTTGCTCGCCGTGCTCAAGGCGGAGGATGTCGATCCCGTGCTGGCCCGGCTGGCCCTGGCCGGCGATCCCCATGACGTCCTTCCGTTGCTGCGGCTCCGGGGGTTCGGTCCGGAAACGGCCCGCGCCCTGCTGATCTGGTCCTCCGAGAACCGCAACCACGGGCGTCGTGGTCCAATCCTGGGCGTGCTCGGCGACCATGGACCGCTGGACACCGACCACGGTGATCTGGCCGCCGACCTGCGGCAGCGGGCCGGCGCCTTCCTGGCCGCGGACCGCTCCCGCGCGCTCGACGCCGCGATGACCATCAACCTCCGCCGCTCCTTGCGGGCCGAGGCGATCCCCCCGTTCTCCCGCCAACCCCTCGCCGATCAGGAGCCTTCATGACCGAGCCCAGCCCCGTGTCCGCGATTCCGGCCGACGAACTGTTGCGGCCGCACGCCGAGCAGGTGTTCGCCGCCGAGCTCGAGGCGCTCGCGGCGGCCGACGACCGGCCCCGACCGGAATCGTGGCGACTGTCGCCCTGGGCCGTCGTGCGCTATCTGATGGGGGACCGGCTCCCCGACGGGACCGAGATCACCCCGAAATACATCGGCAACAGGCGGCTCATGGAGATCGCCGTCGCGACGCTCACCACCGACCGCGCCCTGCTGCTGCTGGGGGTGCCCGGCACAGCGAAATCCTGGGTGTCGGAACACTTGGCCGCTGCGATCTCCGGGGACTCGACGCTTCTGGTCCAGGGCACGGCGGGGACGGGGGAGGAGGCTCTGCGCTATGGCTGGAACTACGCGCGGCTTCTCGCCGAGGGGCCCAGCGCGGCGGCGATGGTGGCCTCGCCGGTCATGGTCGCGATGCGGACCGGCGCGATCGCGCGGGTCGAGGAGGTCACCCGCGTGCCGGCCGACGTGGCGGACGGGCTGATCACCCTCCTGTCCGAAAAGACGCTGCCCGTGCCCGAGTTGGGGACCGAGGTGCAGGCGGTGCGCGGTTTCAACATCATCGCGACGGCGAATGACCGCGATCGCGGTGTCAACGACATGTCTGCCGCACTCCGCCGGCGGTTCAACACCGTCGTGCTGCCGCTGCCGGCGACGGTCCAGGAGGAGGTGGACATTGTCACCCGGCGGGTGGCGGATCTGGGGCGTACGCTCGATCTGCCCGCACCGTCCGACGCCGCCGGCGAGATCCGGCGCGTGGTGACGATCTTCAGGGAACTGCGCAGCGGCGTCACCGCCGACGGCAAGACCGCCGTCAAGGTGCCCTCGGGGACCCTGTCCACGGCCGAGGCGATCTCAGTGGTGACCGGCGGCCTGGCGCTTGCCGCGCACTTCGGTGACGGGCGATTGCGACCCGGGGACATGGCGGCCGGGCTGGTGGGTTCGGTGGTCAAGGATCCTGTGGCCGACCGTGCGGTGTGGACCGAATATCTGGAGACCGTCGTGCGTCACCGCGACGGCTGGCGGGAGTTCTATCGCGCCTGCCGCGAGGTCGGATGAGCGCCGGGGCCGCCCCGGCGCAGCTGCGGGTGTTGGGCGTTCGGCATCACGGACCCGGCTCGGCCCGGGCGGTCCGGCGTGCGCTCGCAGCCCACCTTCCGGACGTCGTGCTCATCGAGGGCCCGCCCGAGGCCGACCCATTGGTCGGTCTGGTCGGTGAGGAGGGCATGGTGCCGCCCGTCGCGCTTCTCGCGTACGCCCCGGAGGCCCCGGGCACCGCTTCGTTCTGGCCGTTCGCGGCGTTCTCGCCCGAGTGGCAGGCCCTGACCTGGGCCGTCGCGGCGGGGGTGCCGGTGCGATTCTGCGATCTGCCGGCCGGAGCGATGCTCGCCGCGCGGACCGAGGCCGACGACGAGGAGCCGGACCTGTTCACCGTCGAGCATGACGACTGGGCCGACGAGGACGATGATCCCGGGGACGCTCCGACTGATGCTGCGTCCGGAGCCGATCCCATGCGCACCGATCCCTTGGCGGTGCTGTCCCGGGTGGCGGGCTATGACGACCCCGAGCGCTGGTGGGACGACGTGATGGAGCTGCGCACCGACGGCGACCCGTTCGACGCGGTCGCGGAGGCGATGACCGAACTGCGCGCCGGTGCGGACCTGAGAGGGCGCAGCGCGCGGGAAGTCCAGTTCGAGCAGCGCCGGGAGGCGTGGATGCGCAAGGTGCTCCGGGTGGAACTGCGGAAGGGCCACCGGGTGGCCGTCGTCTGCGGGGCGTGGCACGTGCCCGCTCTCGCCGGACCGCTGCCGACGGTCGCCGCAGACAACGCGGTGCTCAAGGGATTGCCGAAACGCAAGGTCGCGCTCACTTGGGTCCCGTGGGCGCATTCCCGGCTGGCGACGACCTCGGGCTATGGCGCGGGGGTCGACTCGCCGGGGTGGTATCACCATTTGTTCACCGCACCCGACCATCCCGTCAGCCGCTGGCTCACGGGTGTCGCGGGCGTGCTGCGCCGTCACGATCTGCCGGTGTCATCGGCTCACGTCGTCGAGGCGGTCCGGCTCGCCGAGGCGCTCGCCGGCCTCCGGGAACGGCCTTTGGCGGGCCTGACCGAGATGCAGGACGCCACCTTGGCGGTGCTCTGCGACGGCAACCGGGTCGCGCTGGACCTAGTGACCCGCGAGGCGGTCGTGGGCGAGCGGCTCGGTGGCGTGCCCGAGTCGGCGCCCGGGGTGCCGCTCGACGCGGACCTGCGTGCCACCGCCCGCCGACTGCGGCTCAAGTTCGAGCCCGAGCCGCGGGAGCTGACCCTTGATCTGCGTCGCGCGACGGATCTCGACCGGTCGCACCTGTTGCATCGGCTGACGACGCTCGGGGTCGGCTGGGGCGCTCCGCGCGCGGTCACCGGTGAGGGCACGTTCAAGGAGGGGTGGACCCTGGCCTGGCAGCCCGAGTTCGTGGTCGACGTGATCGAGGCCTCGCTGTGGGGCACCACCGTCGCCACGGCGGCGACCGCGAAACTGCTCGATGCCACGGGATCTCTGGCCCAGGTCACCGCCGGGGTGGAAGCGGCATTGCAGGCCGACCTGCCCGACGCGTTGCCGGGCCTCCTCGCCGCACTCGATGCCCGGGCAGCGGCCGACACCGATGTCGCTCACCTTCTCGATGCATTTCCCGCGCTGGTTCGGGCCCGGAGATACGGCGATGTGCGGGGCACGGACACCGAGCAGCTCACGGGCGTGACCGATGCTCTGCTCGTCCGCATCTGCGCCGGACTCCCGACGGTCGCCGGCGGGCTGGCCCCGGCGGCCGCCAGCGCGTTGGTCGACCGGATCGACGCCGTGCAGGCCGTCCTGCCCCTCCTTGCCGACTCGGCCGCGGAACGCCGATGGGTCACCACGCTCGCCGCGCTGGCGGAGAGGGCGGACGTCGCCGGTCTGCTCGCGGGCCGGCTCGTGCGGCTGCTCACCGATGCGGGCGAATGGGACCTCGACGAAGCCGCCCGTCGGCTCGGCCGGGCGCTGTCGCGCGGCGCAGCCTCATCGGTCACCGAGCAGGCGACGTGGGTCGAGGGGTTCCTGGCCGGGGGTGCGTTGTTGCTCATCCATGACGACCGGGTCCTGGCGCTGATCGACAGCTGGGTGCGTGCGCTCGATGACGACGATTTCGTGGTGGCGCTGCCGTTGGTGCGGCGTACGTTCGGGGCGTTCGAACCACCCGAACGCCGCAATATCGCCAACCGGGCCCGACGACTCTCCGAACTGGGCGCAAAACCCGCCGGCAGCGAGCCGACGGCTCCAGCGGAGGAAACCGACCGGCCGATGACGACCGGAACCGACCGCACCGCCGCAGCCCTCGCGACGGTCGACTGGTTGCTCGGCGCAGCCGGAGGTGAACAGCCGTGACCGACGACGACGAACGCCTCCGGCGTTGGCGACTGCTGCTGGGAGCGGATCCGCTCGAGGCGAGCGGGGAGGGACAGCTCGAGCTGGACGGTGACGACCGGGTCGTGGACCGTGCGCTCGCGGCGCTGTACGACCGGGGCGCCCGCCAGGACGCCGCCGGCAGCCGAACGGCCGGACTCGGTGCTTCCGCGCCGCGGGTCACCCAGTGGCTGACGGACATCCGCAGCTGTTTTCCGACCTCGGTGGTCCAAGTGCTGCAGGCCGATGCGATGGAACGGCTCGAGCTGGCAACGCTGCTGAAGGAACCCGAGTTCCTGGCAGCGATGACACCGGACATTCACCTCGCCAACATGTTGATTCAGCTGGCGGACGTGCTGCCGGAACGGGCCCGGGCCGCCGCCCGCGAGGTGGTGCGGGCGGTTGTCGAGGAGATCGAGCGGCGGATCCGGCAGCGGACGGTCGCGACCGTCACCTCGGCGATCAACCGGTCGGCCCGCACCAGCCGGCCGCGGCCGTCCGACATCGATTGGCCGCGCACGATCGCGGCGAACCTGCGGCACTATCTCCCTGAGCACCGGACGGTCGTGCCGCACCGCTTGGTCGGCCACGCGCGTCGTCGGACCGGCGTCCAGCGCGAGGTCATCGTGGCGCTCGACCAGTCCGGCTCCATGGCGGATTCGGTGGTGTTCGGATCGATCTTCGCGGCTGTGCTGTCGACCATGTCGAGCCTGCGCACCCGGTTGGTCGTCTTTGACACGGCGGTCGTCGACCTCACCGAACTGCTCAGCGACCCGATCGATCTGCTGTTCGCGACGCAGCTGGGTGGCGGCACGGACATCAATGGCGCCGTGACGTATTGCAGCCAGCTCGTCACCAAACCGGCGGAGACGATTCTCGTGTTGGTGTCCGATCTGTTCGAGGGGGGTGATCGGGCGTCGCTGCTGCGGCGGGTCCGGGCCCTCCACGCGTCCGGTGTGACCATGCTGGCGCTGCTCGCGCTCGACGATTCGGGCACGCCCGCGTTCGATCACGCGCTGGCCGGGCAGTTCGCGGCGCTGGGGGTCCCGGCGTTCGCGTGCACGCCGGATGTCTTCCCCGAAGTGCTGGAGGTCGCGATCAACGGTGGCGACCTCGCTGTCTGGGCCCAGGCGGAAGCGGCGGCGCGGGCAGAGGGCCCCGCCGGCGGATGAACCGTTCCGGTCTCAGAACCGGACGGAGATCCGCAGCCCGTCCTCGTGGATCGGCATGGTCAGATCACCGTGCTCAACGCGCAAGCGGCGGCAGTCGGCCTGATATGGCAGGAGGAGGGGGTCGGGCGCTTTGGCGAGGGAGTCGTACATCTCCCCGACGTCACTCAGCAAAGCCGCGAGCCGGTCCTCCGGCAACGACGCAATCGTGCGGCGTCGGCGCACCATGGCCAGCAGCCCGGCGCGCGTGATCGGGAGCCAGTGCCGGAACGCGCGGGACTCGATGTGCGGGAAATAGTCCGACTCCTCCAGCGCGGCCAAGGTCTCGCGGCCGTAGTCGCCGACCATCGCCGTCGGGTCGTCCTCCTGGATGCGGCGAGCCAGGCGCTTGACCCATGGGACGGTGTCGTCGCGGCTCGTGAAGACCACGCCGAGATGTCCCCCGGTGCGCAGCACCCGGGCGAACTCCGACAGGGCCAGTCCGGGCGCGAAACCGGTCAGGGATTCCTGCACGGTCACCACGTCGAAGCGGAAGCTGCGCAGCGGCAGCGACTCGGCCTGCGCGACGCACGCCAACGCGTCGGGCACCCGGTCGGCAAGCCGGCGGATCCCTTCTCGATCGCTGTCCACACACGTCACCCGGTGGCCCAAAGCGACCAAGCGCTCCGCCAGTCGACCGTCGCCGGAACCCACGTCGAGGACCCGGGCCGGCTCGGGGCCGGCCAGCCACTCCACCGCCGCCGGGGGGAAGCTGGAGAAGCGGCGAGCGGTCATGCGGCACACTCTAGGCCGTGACCGACCCGCTCCTTGACCTTTCCCGACTGGAGGGCGTGCCGTCCGCCGTGGCGGCCGCGCGTGCCGCTGCGGACGTCGTTCTGCGTGATCGCGGTGCGCGGCGCGTGCCCGCGGAGGTGTCCGCACGTGCACTGCTCGCCTCGGCACGGGCCAGCGCGGCGATGGAAGGGCCCGAGTGGGACCCGGGGGCGGTTCGGTTGTCGACCGAGTTGATCGACTTGGCGGAGATGATCAGGAGTACGCCCGCCCAGGCGCTCGCCCGTGCCCATGCGCTGCTGGCCCGAGGCGTGGTCGACGACGAATCACTCGGCCGGGTGCCCGCGGACGACCCGACCCGCCTGCAGGGCGTGCTGGAGTTGCTGACCGCTCCGACCGGGGCACCGGCGCTGGTGGTCGCGGCAATCGCGCACGCGGAGGTGGCGCTGCTGGCCGACACCGGCGGTGGACACGGGGTGCTGGCCCGAGCGGTCGAGCACATGGTCCTCGTGCAGTCCGGAGTGGATCCGCGGGCGGTGCTCGTGGTGGCGGAGGGGCATCGGGCGGTGGGGGCTGCGTACGCAGAACGGCTCGCCGCCTATGCCACCGGGACACCGACGGGCGTGCGGGACTGGATCCTCCATTGCGCGCAGGCGGTCACGCACGGCGCGGAATTGTCGCCGCTCGGGGGCAAACGGGCTTAACAAGGATCTAGGCACCTGGTCACAGTGATCAGGTGCCTAGCCCCACACCGTTTTCCGGATGACCAAGCGTGCAGATCGCAATGTCGGCCCGGGCAAGCCCTGGGACTCGACAACCCACAAGATGGTTAGGTCGCCGCGTGAGTATCCGGTGGTGTGACCAAAGGATTCCTTTCATCCTTTTGTACGCGATCGCGGCCCGAATTGGAATACCCCAGCCGGTGTGATACGGCCCACCCGTGGCCCGCGAGCGGGTTGTCCACAGGCCGCGTCGCGTCCGGGTTGTCCACAGTCGCGGACGCGCGGGTGAACCGCAGGGCGGTTGGTTGCACAGGGTGCGGGCATGGTGAACACGGGTGTGGGCCCTGCTGTGCTGGTGACAGGCGTGACGGAGATCAGGGAACGGGTGCTCGCCGCGGCCGCCGCGGCCGCAGTCGAGGTGCGGATCGCCGGGGACGCGACCGAGTTGGGTGCGGGGCCTGAGCCGCGAACCTTGTTCGTGGGGCCGGACCAGGTTGCGCTGGTCGCGCGGAGTCCGCTGTTGGGTCGTGCGCCGGTCCAGTTGGTCGGGCTGAGCGCAGACCGCGATCGGTTATGCGAGTGGTCAGCGGCGCTGGGGGCTGCGGTGATCGTCCTCCCCGACGGCGTGCGCTGGCTGGCCCATGCGTTGAGCGGGGATCACGGCGGAGCGGCGGCGACCGTGGTGGGCCTGCTCGGAGCGGCGGGTGGGGTGGGCGCCTCCACGCTGGCGGCCGGCCTCGCCCAGTCGGCTGCGCACCGCGGCAACCGCGTCGCCCTCGTGGATCTCGACGATCGGGGCGGTGGGCTCGACCTGCTGATGGGGCTTGCGGATGCACCGGGCTGGCGTTGGCCCAATCTCCTCGACGCGGACGGGTTTCTGGGCGACCTCCACGCCCATCTGCCCCGCCTCGACGGTCTCGCGGTCCTCAGCCATGACCGTGCCGACCCGGCGCCGCCGTCAGCCACGGCCATCGTGGCGGTGCTGCGTTCCCTTGCCCGCAGCCATGACTTGGTTCTGCTTGATCTGGGCTCGCGGCCGGCGGCCGCGGAGCTCGGCGCTCTGCGCGCGGCTGATGGCGTGGTGGTGGTGTGTCCGGGGGATGTCCGGGGTGTGGCGGCGGGCGTCCAACAACTGCGTCAGGTCGATTCTCACGTCCCGATTGCCGCGGTGCTGAGCCGGCTGCGCCCCGGTGGCCTCGGCCGGGAGCAGGTGGCGCGGGCCCTGGGGGTGCCGGTGCTCGCAACAATGCCCCACGACCGTGCCGTGGCGGCGGAGGCCGAACGAGGCGACCCACCGGGCAGGACCGCGGGTCGCGCATGGCGGCGGTGCTGCGGTGTGTTGCTCGACGGTGTGTTGGAGGCCCGTGATGACCGCGGATGACCTGGAGCTCATCCGGGACCAGCTGGCCCGGCTCGGCAGGATTCCGTCGGCGGGCGATGTGGCCGAGGCGATGCGGGGGCTCGGGTTCCTGGTGAGCGATGCGGCGCTGATGGACACGGTCGAGGTATTGCGGCGTGAGTCCGTGGGCGCGGGACCGCTCGATCCGCTGCTGCGCCTGCCGGGCGTGACCGATGTGCTGGTCAACGGGCCGGATCAGGTGTTCCTCGACCGCGGAGGCGGGCTGGAGCCGGCGGGGGTGCGGTTCGGGTCGGACGAGGAGGTGCGCAAGCTTGCTGCCCGATTGGCCGCGTCCACCGGCCGAAGACTGGATGACGGAGTTCCTTTTGTCGACGCCCGGCTGGCCGACGGCACACGTCTGCACGCGATCCTGGCGCCCGTGGCGTCGCCCGGCACGTGTCTGTCTCTCCGGGTTCCCGCCCAGCGTCGGTTCTCCCTGGCCGACTGGGTAGCCGCGGGTTCCGTGCCCAAAGCCGGCGCGGACCTGCTGGAGCGGCTCGTTCGGGCCAGAGTCGCGTTCCTCGTTTCCGGTGGCACGGGCACGGGGAAGACCACGTTGTTGGCCGCGCTTTTGGCCTGTGTGCCAACGCACGAGCGCTTGCTGCTCGTCGAGGACTCCAGAGAACTGGATCCCGCGCACCCGCACTGCATCCGCCTGGAGGCGCGCGCATCCAACGCGGAAGGCGTCGGGCGGATCAATCTGACGGACCTGGTCCGGCAGGCCCTGCGGATGCGACCCGACCGAATCGTGTTGGGAGAGGTGCGGGGTGCTGAACTGTGCGACCTGCTGATGGCGTTCAACACCGGCCACGAGGGCGGCTGCGGGACCGTGCACGCCAACTCGGCCGAGGACGTTCCGGCGCGGCTGGCCGCGCTCGGGGCGCTCGGGGGCTGGCAACCGGAGGCGCTCCGAGCCCAGATCGCCGCCGCGCTGCGGATCGTGATCCACGTGACCAGGGACGTGGTCGGCGGACGCTCGCGGAGACGTGTGGCGGGCATCCACCTCCTGGATGTCACCGATGACCGGGTGCTGACCATCCCCGCCGTCCGCTTCCCCGGCGACGGCAGTCTCCAGCCCGCCGCGGGGTGTGACGCGCTGGAAGAGCTGGCGAGGGCATGACCGGTCTCGCACTGGTCTGTGCTGCCCTCGCCGCGTGGTGGGCGATCCCGCGCCGACCCCGGGTGCCCGGCCCGGCAATCGCGGAGCCGTCCGACGGGCGATCGGGATGGCGACTGCCTGCGCTGGGGGTGCTGGGAACCGTGCTGCTCTGGACCCTGGCGGGACCGGAGTTGGCGGTGCCGGCCACTGCTGCCGGCGTTGTCACCGCAACCGGGGTTCGGGTCTGGATCATCCGGGAGCGGGGGAGACGCGCACGGCGGACGGCTGCCGACATCGCACTCGCCTGCACGGTGCTCGCGAGTGAACTCGACCTGGGCCGGGTGCCCACCGCTGCGCTCGCTGCCGCGGCCGCCGATTGCCCCGTTCTGCTTCCGGCTGCAACCGCTGCCCGCATCGGTGGGGACGTCGTCCAGACCTGGGAGCGGCAGGCCGCACAACCCGGCCACCACGGTCTCCGGGTCCTGAGCAGGGCCTGGCAGGTGTCGACCGGAACCGGCGCCGCGCTCGCCCCTTCGCTCGCCACGGTGGCCGCGGCACTCACCACCGAGGAGGAGGTCGAGCGCACGGTGGCCGGCGAGCTG
Source organism: Ammonicoccus luteus (assembly GCF_050880385.1). Taxonomy (NCBI): domain Bacteria; kingdom Bacillati; phylum Actinomycetota; class Actinomycetes; order Propionibacteriales; family Propionibacteriaceae; genus Ammonicoccus; species Ammonicoccus luteus. The sequence continues at coordinate 378,883 of NZ_JBNZCI010000002.1, read as the reverse complement.
GCCGCACCGCGGATGACGGGAGTGGTTCTCGCGCTCCTCCCGGTTGCCGGGATCGGGCTCGGCTATGCGATCGGCGGGGACCCGCTCGGTTTCCTTCTCGGGTCCGCATGGGGTTGGGCCTGCCTGCTGGGCGGCACTGTGCTCGCCTGCGCCGGGCTGCTGTGGACCGAGCGGTTGGCGGCGACCGGTTGACCGTTGCATTCACCCCCGCGGTCGGTCGAGGCGACCGATGCGGGACCGCCGACCGAAAGGACGACCGATGACGTTGCTGGCTGTGCTGTTCGCAGGCGTGGCAGTGCTGATCGCCGTGCCCCGACCGCCACGTCTGCGGCCCCGGGAGACGGCCGCGCACCTCCCCTCGTGGCTTCGCCCCCGCGACGATGCCCTGGGTGCACGGACTCGTTGGCTGGCCGGCGCCGGCGCAGGGCTGGTGGCGTACTTCCTCGCCGAACCACTCGGTCCCCTCGCCCTCATCGCCGGGATCGGTGTGACGGCTGCCACCGCAGCAGTGCTCGGGCGACTCGAGCCACCGGCCGTGCAGCGGACCCGGGAGCGGCGCGTGCAGGATCTCCCCGAGGTCCTGGACCTCCTCGGTGCCTGCCTGGGATCCGGATTGCCGCTGCGCAGGGCGGTCCGTGAGGTCGGCGGCGTCACACCCGGTCCGATCGGCGAGGACCTGGCCCTGGTGGTCAGCCTTGTCGATGTCGGCGTCGCCGAGCGGCCTGCGTGGTTGGCGATCGCCGACCGGCCCGGCTGGGAAGGCATCGGAAGAGACATCGCCCGCGCTGCCGACTCCGGGACGGGGCTGCGCCCAGCGCTGGCCAAGCACGCCGAGCGCGCACGACGCAATGCGCACGCGGCGCGGCAGGCGAAGGCCCGCACACTCGGTGTGCGCAGCGTCTGGCCCCTCATGTTGTGCTTCCTGCCCGCTTTCGTCTGCCTCGGCATCGTGCCCACCGTCGGATCGATGGTGCTGCGCATCCTGCAGTTCGAATGATCCACAGGCAGACCGGGAGTCGGGGCACCGTCCACAGGGGCGTCGTCTCGATGAACCGAAGTGGCTTTCTCCTCGCATCCTCTCAATGCCTGATCCGGGCGAATCCTTCTTAGACAGGAGAAAATCATGTCCGCTGTTCACACTTCTCTCGAGCCCGTCGTCATCGACCCGGTCGTCGCCAACCAGTTGTCGGGCCGCCGACGCACCGAGCGGGGGATGACGACGGCGGAGTACGCGGTCGGCACCGTTGCCGCCGCGAGCTTCGCCGGCGTGCTCATCAAGATCCTCACCGATCCTGCGCTTCAGGCGCTGCTCCTGAGCCTCATCCAGGCGGTCCTCGAGCTGTTCATGCGGGTCACTCCGCTCTGACCAGCACACCGGGCGAGGCGGGGACGCTGGGCGTCCCCGCCATCGGTGGTGGATGTTCACGAGTCGACTGAGACGAGGCGGAGCAGCAATGAAGCAACAGGCGCGCGGCATGGTGACCGTTGAACTGGCGCTGGCCCTGATCGGGCTCGCGCTCGCGACCCTCGTGGGGATGTGGTTCGTGTGGATGCTCGGCCAGCAGATCAGATGTGCCGACACGGCCCGGGAGGTTGCCCGGCAGTTGGCCCGCGGCGACGACACGGCGGCCCACCGCGCTGCGCAGGCAGGGCCGCGGGGCAGCGCGGTCTCCTCCGAGCGTCGGGATGGGGATGCAGTGGTGATCGTGCGGCTCCGGGCCCGCCCCTTCGACCGCCTACCGGCTGTGCCGCTCGAGGCGACTGCCCGCGTTGCACTCGAGCCGGGGGTGCAGTGATGGTCCCGGAGAGCCGCCCCAAGGGGCCGGACCAGCGCGGCTCGGCAACCATCCTGGCCGTCGCCGCCATCGCGGTGGTGCTGCTCCTCGCAGGGACGATCGTCATCGTCGCCGGTTATGTGCTGGCGGCGCGGCGGGCAGGGCAGGCGGCTGACCTCGCCGCAGTCAGCGCCGCGCGGACGATCGATTTCGGCGAGCCGGGCTGTCCGATCACGGAACGGATCGCGCGGGACAACGGAGCGCGCCTCGTCCGCTGCGACCACGTGGGTGATGCCATCGAGTTCGCCGTCACCGTCGAGGTCCTCGTGAGCGTCCGTCCACCCTTGCCCGGGTTGCCCAGTTCGGTGTCGGGCAAAGCTTCCGCAGGGCAACTCGGGGTTACGGCCGAACAGGGGTGAACGCGCGTGGCATACTCCGCGGAAACGTGGTCCAGCAACACCCAACGACGGGAAGCCACGTGTCTGGAGGATTCATGCCGCCCCTGCAGGTTGTGCTGTCCGATGCCCATGTGTCGATCGTCGCGGTGGTGGCCGCGATCGCTGCCATAGCAGTGGCGATGTCCCTGATCTTCAGAGCCCAGGTCCTGAAAGCAGCCGAGGGCACGGACAACATGCGGGCGATCGGCGTCGCAGTTCAGGAGGGTGCCGCCGCCTATCTCGGGCGCCAGTTCAGGACGCTCGGGCTGTTCGCGATCGGTGCGTTCCTGCTGTTGTTCCTGTTGCCGGCCCACAGCGACACCGGAGCAGGCGAGTGGTTCCTGCGGACCGCCCGGTCCATCGCTTTCCTCGTCGGTGCGGGCTTCTCTGCCTTGATCGGCTATCTGGGCATGTGGCTGGCCGTGCGCGCCAACATGCGGGTGGCCTCGGCTGCACGCGTGGACGGACGTGACTCGGCCATGCGGATTGCTTTCCGCACCGGCGCGGCTGTCGGCATGGCGACGATCGGGTTCGGTCTGCTCGGCGCCGCGCTGGTCGTGCTGATCTTCCGGAGCGATGCGCCCACCGTCCTCGAGGGCTTCGGGTTCGGTGCGGCCATGCTGGCCATGTTCATGCGGGTCGGCGGCGGCATCTTCACCAAGGCCGCCGACGTCGGTGCCGACCTCGTCGGCAAGGTCGAGCAGAACATACCCGAGGACGACCCCCGGAACGCGGCGACCATCGCCGACAATGTCGGAGACAACGTGGGCGACTGCGCGGGCATGGCCGCGGACCTCTTCGAGTCCTACGCCGTCATGCTCGTGGCCTCCCTCATCCTCGGCAAAGCGGCCTTCGGACCGGCCGGCCTGATCTTCCCCCTGATCGTGCCCGCGATCGGCGTCCTCACGGCCCTGATCGGTGTCTACATCACCCGGCCCCGGGCGAACGAGAACGGCCTGACCACGATCAACCGGGCGTTCTATCTCTCGGCCGTCATCTCCGCGGTGCTCTGCGCGGTCGCTGCCTGGATCTTCCTGCCCGGCGATTTCGCCGATCTCGGCGTCACCGCCCAGTTCGGCGGGCCGATCGACGATCCGCGCGTCGTGGCGTTCGGCGCCGTGCTCATCGGCATCGTGCTCGCTGCGCTCATCCTCGCTCTCACCGGCTATTTCACCGGCACCGAGGACCGTCCGGTCCAGGACGTCGGCCGCACGTCCGAGACCGGCGCCGCGACCGTCATCCTCTCCGGCATCTCGCTCGGCCTCTCCTCCGCGGTCTACACGGCCATCATCATCGCGCTGGCCGTGTTCGGTGCCTATCTGCTCGGCGGTTCCGGTGTCACCGGCCTGTTCGCGATCGCGCTGGCCGGCTGTGGCCTGCTCACGACCGTCGGTGTGATCGTTGCGATGGACACCTTCGGCCCCGTCGCGGACAACGCCCAGGGCATCGCCGAGATGTCCGGCGATGTCGACGGTGAGGGCGCCCAGATCCTCAACGAACTGGACGCCGTCGGCAACACCACCAAGGCCATCACCAAGGGCATCGCGATCGCCACTGCGGTCCTGGCTGCCACAGCGCTGTTCGGGTCCTACACGGATGCGATCTCGAACGTGCTGGGGGAGGCGTACACACGGTTCGTCGACCAGTCGGTCGTCTTTGCGCCGTCCGTCCTGGTGGGCGTCATCCTCGGCGCCTGCGTGGTGTTCCTCTTTTCCGGCTTGGCGATCTCGGCCGTGGGCCGGGCCGCGGGTGCGGTGGTGTTCGAGGTGCGACGCCAGTTCCGCGAGATTCCCGGGATCATGGCGGGGACGGGCCGACCGGAATACGGTCGCGTCGTCGACATCTGCACGCGCGACTCCCTGCGGGAGTTGGCCACCCCCGGCATCCTCGCCGTGTTCGCGCCCATCGCTGTCGGCTTCGGTCTGGGGGCCCCTGCCCTTGCCGGATTCCTGGGCGGTTCGATTGCCTGTGGCACGCTCATGGCGGTGTTCCTCGCCAACTCCGGCGGGGCCTGGGACAACGCCAAGAAGCTCGTCGAGGACGGCCACCACGGTGGCAAGGGCTCCGAGGCGCACGCGGCGACCGTCATCGGTGACACCGTCGGTGACCCGTTCAAGGACACTGCGGGACCGGCGATCAACCCCCTCATCAAGGTGATGAACCTTGTCGCCGTGCTGATCGCGCCGGCCGCGGTGGCGATGGGCCCCCTCAGCGAGACGCCGTCGGTGATCAGGTTCGTGATTGCGGGAATCGCGCTGGCTGTCGTCATCGGTGCCGTGTGGGTCTCCGCCCGGCGCGACATCGCGATCGCTGAACCCGAGCCCTCCCCGGGCCTGGACGGCATCCCGGGCAACCCCGATTGGGATGCCGCCGGTCGCGCCGCCGAGGACCGCTCGGGACCCCTGGCCGAGCTGGCTGCGGATCATGAGTCCTATCAGTCCCAGCCGCATTTCCATCTCCCGAGCTGGATCAAGCCCGAGGGCGAGGATGCTGTGGAGGGCCGCGAGAGGGAGTGACGGAGACCGTTCCCGCGACTTTTCGTTTTGCCGACAACGCGGGGACTCGGTCAGTACGCTGGTGCCCACCACCGTCAATGTCGACGTGAGAGCGGAGCAAGTCATGGGGACCTACCACGAGCAATTCCAGGCCAGCCTGTCTGACCCGAACGCCTACTGGCTCAAGCAGGCGCGCCATGTGGACTGGATCTCCGCTCCGACGCGTGCGCTCGACGACAGCAACCCGCCGATGTACAGGTGGTATCCGGACGGCACGCTCAACACTGCGTACAACGCGCTCGACCGGCACGTGATCGCCGGCCGGGCGGATCAGCCGGCGCTGATCTTCCACTCGGCGATCACCGGCGCCCGCAAGACATGGACCTATGCGGAGTTGCTCGACCATGTCGCCCGCCTCGGCGGTGTGCTGCAGGCGATGGGCGTCGAAGCGGGCGACCGGGTCGTCATCTATATGCCGATGATTCCGGAGGCGCTCATGGCCATGCTGGCCTGCGCGCGGATCGGTGCCGTGCACTCCGTTGTTTTCGGCGGCTTCGCGCCGGCCGAGCTCGCGACCCGCATCGACGATGCCACCCCGAAGGTCATCATCTCCGCGTCCTGTGGTTTGGAGGGGCAGCGGGTGATTGAATACATGCCGATGCTCAACCGCGCGATCGACCGCGCGGAGCACAAGCCCGAGCGGTGTCTGATCGTGCAGCGCGAGCAGGCACAAGCCGAGCTCGTGGAAGGCCGGGACATCGACTTCGCGACCGCGATGCGCCCCGGCGCCGTGGAACCGGCGGCGGCCGTGGAAGTCAAGGCCACCGACCCGCTCTACATCCTCTACACCTCCGGAACCACCGGGAAACCGAAGGGCATCGTCCGCGACAACGGCGGCCACGCGGTCGCGCTCACGGTCACGATGAAGGAGATCTACGACGTCGGCCCGGGCGAGGTCATGTTCACCGCGTCCGATGTGGGCTGGGTCGTCGGCCACTCCTACATCGTTTACGGACCTCTGCTCGCCGGAGCGACGACCGTGCTGTTCGAGGGCAAGCCGGTCGGCACCCCCGACGCGGGCACCTTCTGGCGCGTCGTGAACGAACACGGTGCGAAGACGATGTTCACGGCTCCCACGGCGATGCGGGCCATCCGCAAGGTCGACCCGGACGGCAAGTTCATCGCGGAGATCGGCGTGCCGAGCCTCCGGAACCTCTTCCTCGCCGGCGAACGGCTCGACCCCGACACCTATGCCTGGGCGACCGAGAAAGTCGGCGTCCCCGTGACCGACAACTGGTGGCAGACCGAAACCGGCTGGCCGATCGCCTCGAACATGCGGGGCATGGACCCGATGCCGCTCAAGCCCGGCTCGCCGAGCGTGCCGGCACCCGGCTATGACGTCCAGATCCTCGATGCGACAGCCGCCCAGCTGCCGCCCAACGAGGACGGTGCGATCGCGATCAAGCTGCCGATGCCGCCGGGCACCTTGGCCGGCATCTGGGGGGATGAGCAGCGCTACATCAACAGCTATCTGACCGCCTATCCGGGTTACTACCTCACCGGCGACGGCGGGTTCCTCGACGAAGACGGCTATGTGTATGTCATGGGGCGCACCGACGACGTCATCAACGTTGCCGGGCACCGGCTGTCGACCGGCTCGATGGAAGCGGTGCTCGCGGGCCATCCGGCCGTCGCCGAGTGTGCTGTCATCGGTGTCAATGACGCACTGAAGGGGCAGCAGCCGCGGGGCTTCGTGGTCCTGAAGGAGGGGGTGAACTCCGACCGGGAGCAGGTCGTCAAGGAGCTCATCCAGGCGGTCCGCGACGACATCGGCGCGGTGGCCTCACTCAAGCAGATCGACATCGTGTCGGCGCTGCCGAAGACGCGATCCGGCAAGATCCTGCGCAAGACGATGCGCGAGATCGCCGACGGCGGCCAGGGCAACATTCCCTCGACCATCGAGGACCCCCAGGTCATCGAGGATCTTCGCTCGGTGTTGACGCGTTCCTGACCGCGTCTGCGTACGCCCCGGGACGGGCCGCTCGACTCAGCGCTCGTCCTCGGGCAGGACCTTGCCTGGATTGAGGATTCCGTGGGGGTCCAGCGCACTCTTGACCGCCCGCTGCATCGAGAGCACCGCGGGAGTCTGCTCGAGGGCCAGTCCGTGGCGCTTCAACAGGCCGACCCCGTGCTCGCCGGTGACCGTTCCGCCAAGGGCGATCGCGTCCGCGATGATCTCCTCGAACGCGGCTTGGGCGCGTCGCCGTTGGTCGGTGTCGTCGGGCGGCGTGATGAGCAGGGGGTGCAGGTTGCCGTCCCCGGCGTGAGCGATGTTGGCGATGTGCACGTCGTGTCGGAGTCCGATCGCCTCGATTCGGGCGAGCATCTCGGGGACCGCGCCCTTGGGTACGCAGACGTCCTCGGTCAGCACCGGTCCCAGCCGCTCCAGAGCCGGATAGGCGAGCCTGCGGGCCGCGAACAGGGCTTCGGCCTCGTCGGGATCCTCCGACCGGACGGCGAACGTCGCGCCGGCCGACTCGAAGCACGCCACCATGGCCTCTGCCTCGGCGATGCCCGCCGCGCTCGGTGAGTCGGTGCGGCCGAGCAGGACGACGTTCGCCTCGACCGACAACCCCATGTTCTTCCAGTCGTCGACCGCCTTGAGGCAGTGCCTGTCCACGAGCTCGAGCGCGGAGGGGGTGAGCCCGGCAGCGCCGACCGCCTCGACCGCGCGGCCGGCGTCGACGATCGAGTCGAAGAAGCCGGCAATCGTGTGTTCGGGTTCGCGCAGCGGTCGGAGCCGGACGGTCACCTCGGTGACGACGCCCAGGGTGCCCTCCGACCCGACCAACAGCCCCGTCAGGTCATAACCAGCGACGCCCTTGGCGGTACGCCGCCCCACCCGGACCAACTCGCCGGTGCCCGTCACTGCCTGGAGACCGAGGACATAGTCCCTGGTCACGCCGTACTTCACACAGCACAGCCCACCAGCGTTGGTCGCCACGTTGCCGCCGATGGTGGACCAGGGCGAGGACGCGGGGTCCGGGGGATACCACAGCCCGTGCTCTGCGCAGGCCGCGCGCAGGTCGTCGTTGACCACCCCGGGCTGCACGACGGCGAGCCGCTCGAGGGGGTTGATCTCGAGGATCTGCGCCATCCGCTCCGTCGCCAGGACCACACAGCCGTCGGTCGCGTTCGCGCCACCCGACAGCCCGGTCCCGGCGCCGCGCGCGACGAGGGGGGTGCGGTGTGCGATGCAGACCTGGACGACGGCCTGCACGTCCTTCGGTGTCCGTGGGCGCACCACGACGGCCGGTTGCCCGAACGGGGCCCACTCGGCCTCGTCCTGCGCATAGCTCGCGAGGACGTCCGGGTCGGTCACCAGGCAGTCGTCGCCGAGTCGTTCGCGGAGATCGTTGAGGAGCATGTCTCGCAGCCTAGGTAACAGCGAGCCTGGTCATGCCGTTCCCCCAGTTCTGGATTCGTAGGACGATTCGCACCCACCGTAGTTCGGGCGCTCGGGTCACCCCGCGCGGCCCCCGGTAATAGGGTGCGCACGTGAAGCACACCGATACCGCCGACCGTCTGCGGGAGGCCCTGACCGAGGCTGACTACACGGTGGACGCCGTGCTGGGGCGGATCGGTGCCGAGGGCCAGCGGGCCCTGGGCCGCAACTCGACGGTCGCGGCTGAGTGGGCGCTCGGGCGCGAGACCGACCCGCTCGCGACCCTGATCCGGCTCTGGTTGCTGCAGCAACCCCTGCCCCGCAAAGCTGTCGACCGCGCATTGCCGGAGATGGTCGATCCGCTCATCACGGCCGACATCCTGACCGGCGACGCCCGCACGGTGACCGCGTCAGTGGATGTTCGTCCCTATGCCGCCGATGACGGCACCGACGGGTGGGTCGTCTCCGATCTCGTGAACGGCCTCGACGCTCAGCCGACCCCACCTCGGTCCGACTATGTCCTCGGCATCTCGCCCGCGTCGACCTCGCTCGCGCAGCTCACCATGAGGGGTGGGATCTCCTCGGCGCTCGATCTCGGGGCGGGCTGCGGCGTACAGTCCCTGCACCTCTCTCGTCACGCCCGACGGGTCGTGGCCACGGATCTCAACCCGCGGGCCAACCAACTCGCCGCCTGGACCTATCGGCTGAGCGGCGTCGAGCCCGAGCAGCGCCTCGGCAGCCTCTACGAACCCGTCGCGGGGGAGGCATTCGATCTGATCGTGACCAATCCGCCGTACGTCATGTCACCACCCGGCGACCGCCGACTCGTGTATCGCGAGGGCTCGATGGTGGCGGACGGGCTGGTCGAGGCGATCGTGCGCGGTTGCGTCGATCACCTCAATCCCGGTGGGTCCCTGCAGGTCCTCGGCAACTGGGCGATCCTCGATTCCGATCGATGGGCCGAACGGCTCGCCGACTGGATTCCGGCCGGCTGCGATGCGCTGGTGATGGAGCGGGAGAGATTGGACCCGTTCGAATACATCGAGATCTGGCTCGCCGATGCCGGCCTGGTGGGCGACCCTCGACACGGCGAGCGCTATCGAGAGTGGCTCGACTATTTCGACGACCTCGGCATCACCGGTGTCGGGATGGGCTGGCTGCTCGTCCATCGGAGCGGCTCGACGGCGCCCGACATCCGCATCGAACAGTGGCCACACGCCGTCGAGCAGCCCGTCGGACCTGCTTTTGCGGCGCATCGTCAGGCGGTGGAGTACGCGCGGCGCAGCGACGCGGAAGTCCTCGCCACCAACTGGCGGTTGGCCGACGACATTGTCCAGGAGACGATCGGCGAGCCGGGCGCGCCCGATCCACGGCACATCGTGTTGCGCTCGCAGCGCGGCTTCCGACGGGCGGTGGAGGTCGACACCGCCCTCGGGGGAGTGCTCGGGGCGTGCGACGGGGATCTGCCGCTGGGCGCGATCGTGTCGGCGGTGGCGGGCTTGCTCGACGTCGATGCCGAGGCGCTCGTGACGGACTTGCTTCCGCGGATCCGGCGCCTGCTCTCCGACGGGATGCTGACCCACTGATCCGGGCGGACAACACCTCGGACAACACTTCCGCACATCGGACAACACCGGCGCGCACACGCACAACACCGGGCTCTTCTCCTGGCGGCAGCGAATCGGAAGGCTGGTCACACCACCCCACCGGCCCTCGCCCAGGAGACATTCATGACCAAGGATGCGGTCCAACGCCTCGCGCGCGCCGTCGTCGCCGGATTGCTGCTGACGCTGCTCGTCGGCTGTCTTTCGTCGCGCCCGAACGAGCCGCTGGCCAGTCCCTCCCGAGCGCAGGAGCGGATCCATCCGGTCTGGGAGTCCGAGCGGGACTATCTCTCCGCGGGGCGGATCCACGGCGACCGGATCCTGACCGTCGGGGCCGGAGAAGAGCCCGGCCGGATCGATCTGGTGGGCTTGGATCTCGCCACCGGCCGGGAGTTGTGGCGCCACCCGTGGTCACCGAGTGCGGACGAGGGGTTCCCGGTCAGCACGCTGGCCGTCGAAGCGGGCGGGGACCACTATGCGGTTTTCATGGCCGACGGGGACGAGCAGCGGGACGGCGATGCACTGCCGCATCAGCGCCTGATCATGGTCCGGCTGTCCGACGGTGCCCTGCAGGAGATCCACCCGGCGGTCTGGACCGCGAGCCAGCCACGGCACTGTGCCCCCGGGGACGCTGATGCCGAGGCCGGTGACGTTGACCAGGGCGGCCCCCGCCGGTTGTGTTTGGCGGCACACCTTTTCGACGAGGGCTGGCGCTGGCTGGAGATCACCCCCGGCACGGGGACGGTCGAGGTGGGCGAGGTGGACGGCGGTTACGCACACCTTCACGGCGGCTGGGTCGTGACCCGCACCGACATCGGCCGGACTGATCCGAATGAGCTCCTGGGACGCATCGAAGCGGGCAAGGTGATCTGGACGAAGGCGTCGGCGCAGTTCTTCGAAGGCACCCTGGGGCGCAGCGCCTTCAGCTACGACATCAGCACCGACGCAGACCAGCCCGCGCTGTTCCTCCTCGACGCCTCGGCCGGCGGCCTGGAGGGAGCCCGGATGGTGGCGATTTCACCTCGGGATGGTTCCGTCGCCTGGTCGCGGGCAGGAGTGGTCGAGTGCCGGGCGAGGTTGCGGAGCGATGATCCCGGCTTGGTGTCTCTCTGTTTCCGTCGTGGCGAAACGGGCCACCCGGATGCTCGGCTGGTGCTGGCGCTCGTCGACCGCAGGACCGGCCAGGTCGCCACCAGCCACGTCATCGATGCGGCCGCGGCCAACCTCGATGACCAGGCGGGACGCTATCCGTGGGCGGGGAAGGACGAGGTGGTCGTCACCGTCGACGGCCGCGAACGGGTCCTGCACGCGACCAAGGGGCTGCACGGACCGTTCGACCGGAGCGCCGCCCTGTGTGGCGAATGGACGCATGCGGCCCACCGCTTCTTTCCGGATCGACCCCTGCGCGTGGGTTCGCGAGCCGTCCGGTGCGACGGCAATGATGATGCCGACCGGGCCCTCGGCCGGGCACAGCTCGAGGCCTGGGCCGACGACGAGGGGTGGCTCGTCCTGCTGCGCGGGGACAGGGTTCATGCCTATCGCAAATGATTCGTCCTAGGCTGCTCGAATGGCGCAGCAGCTCCCACATCCGATCACCGGCGACCTGTTCCCGTCACCGGTCCCACCGGGAGCAGGCTGGCCGGGTGACCTGGCCTCCGCCGCGACTCCGGTCGCGACGACGTCGGCAGCGGTCGGCGCACTCGCGGCCTCGGCTGTCGATCCCGATGACCTCGCGGCCCGGATCTCCGTGTGCAGGGCCTGCCCGCGGCTCGTGGAGTGGCGGGAGTCGGTGGCGGTGGCGAAGCGGGCCGCGTACGCCGATCAGCCCTATTGGGGCCGCCCGGTCCCCGCCGCTGGGCCCGCGGACGCGCCGATCCTCATCGTCGGTCTCGCACCCGCGGCCCACGGCGCCAATCGGACCGGCCGCAACTTCACCGGTGACCGCTCCGGTGACTTCCTCTATGCCGCCCTCCACCGCGCCGGCCTCGCTTCGCAACCCACGGCGACCCACGCCGGGGACGGGCTGACCCTGCAGGGGGCGCGCATCATCGCCGCCGTTCGGTGCGCTCCTCCGCAAAACAAGCCCACGACCCTCGAACGGCAGACCTGTGCGCCCTGGTTGGACGCCGACTTGGCCTTCTCGAGCCCGCGGGTCCGCTCGATCATGTGCCTCGGCCTGATCGGCTGGGACGCCGCGATCGCGGCGGTCCGGCATGCGGGCTGGACCGTTCCCCGGCCCAAACCCCGCTTCGGGCACGGGATGCGGGCCACGCTGCACACGCCCGACGGGCGCGCGGTCAGCCTGGTCGGCTGTTATCACGTGAGCCAACAGAACACCTTCACCGGACGCCTCACCGAACAGATGCTCGACGAAGTGATCGCGTCACTCTGAGCTACGGTGGCCACGACAGGGCGGCGTTTGACGCTACCGTGGCGACGGCCGGGCTGGCACCGGGCCGAATTCGAAGAGAGCCCTCGGCGTTCGTTCCAGGCGGTACGCTTCCCGCCAAAGCACTTGGGCTCTCGAAAAATCATTGAGAGAACAAGAAGTCCGGTTGAACAGGACCGGTCGGGGGAGGAAGGTTTCCGTTGGCTACTCAGGCACCCGTGCGTCGCCTCGTGATCGTGGAGTCGCCCACGAAGGCATCCAAGATCGCGAGCTACCTTGGCGACGGCTATGTCGTGGAGTCCAGCCGCGGCCACGTGCGTGACCTTCCGATGCGGGCGTCGGACATCCCGGCGAAGTTCAAGGGCGAACCGTGGACCCGCACCGGCGTGAACATCGACAACGACTTCGAGCCGCTCTATGTGGTCTCCGCGGACAAGAAAGCCACCATCCGGGCGCTCAAGAGCGCCCTTGCGGAGGTCGACGAACTGCTCCTCGCCACCGACGGTGACCGCGAGGGTGAAGCCATCGCATGGCACCTGCTGCAGGAACTCAAGCCGAAGGTCCCGGCCAAGCGGATGGTGTTCCACGAGATCACCCCGCAGGCCATCGCGGAGGCGGTCGCCAACCCGCGCGACCTCGACACCGATCTCGTGGATGCGCAGGAAACCCGGCGCATCCTCGACCGGCTCTACGGCTACGAGGTCTCGCCGGTGCTCTGGCGCAAGGTGTCCCAGGGGCTTTCCGCGGGCCGTGTCCAGTCGGTCGCGACCCGCCTGGTGGTGGACCGGGAGCGCGACCGGATCGCGTTCCGGTCGGCGGCGTACTGGGATCTCGACGCGATCCTCGATGCGGGGGCGGACGCCGAGCCCCGGCTCTTCCCCGCCCGGCTCACCACGGTGGGGGAGCGGCGGATCGCTCAGGGCCGCGACTTCAATTCGGTTGGCGTGCTGACCGGGCAGAACCTGGTGCATCTCGATCAACCCCAGGCGACCACGTTGGCGTCCGCGCTGGAGAAGGCCGCCTGGTCGGTCGCCGGTGTCGAGTCGAAGCCATATCGCCGCAAGCCTTATGCGCCGTTCCGCACCACCACCTTGCAGCAGGAGGCGGGTCGCAAGCTCGGCTTCACCGCGCAGCGGGCGATGTCGGTGGCGCAGGACCTCTATGAGGGCGGCTACATCACCTATATGCGAACCGACTCGGTCGCGCTGTCGGCCCAGGCCATCGACGCCGCCCGCAACCAGGTGCGGCAGCTCTTCGGGCCGGACTATCTGCCGGACGCCCCGCGCGTCTATGCGTCCAAGGTCAAGAACGCCCAGGAGGCGCACGAGGCGATCCGCCCTGCGGGTGAGGTGTTCCAGACCCCGGCCCAGACAGGGCTGGTCGGCGACCAGTTCAGGCTCTATGAGCTGATCTGGATGCGCACCATCGCAAGCCAGATGAAGGACGCCGAGGGGCAGTCGATCAGCGTACGCATCGACGCCCGCCTCCCCGAACCCGCGCAACTTGTCGATCAACCGGTGAGCGCCTGTCAGTTCACCGCCAGCGGGCGCACGATCACGTTCCACGGGTTCCTCAAGGCCTATGTGGAAGCGGTCGACGAAGCGCGCGAGGGCAGCCAGTCGGACGACGCGCAGACGCGCCTCCCGCAGCTGACGCAGGGCCAGCAGCTCGAAGCCGATGAGGTGACTGCCTCCGGGCACGAGACGAAGCCGCCGGCGCGCTTCACCGAGCCGTCGTTGGTCGCCAAGCTCGAGGAGCTGGAGATCGGGCGACCGTCGACCTATGCGTCGATCATCCGCACGATCACCTCGCGCGACTATGTGTTCAAGAAGGGTTCGGCGCTCGTGCCGACATGGCTGGCGTTCGCGGTGACGCGACTGCTGGAGGAGCACTTCCCGAAGCTCGTGGATTACAAGTTCACGGCCTCGATGGAGGAGGACCTCGACGAGATCGCCAAGGGCGACATGCAGCGGCTCGAGGTGCTGAAGGAGTTCTGGTACGGCGCGGGCGACGAACGCGGTCTCCACGCGCTGGTCAACGGGCTCGGTGACATCGATGCCCGCAAGCTGTCGACGTTCCCGCTCGGCGGCGAGGACCTGGAGACCGGCGAGTCCGGGATCGTGGTGCGGGTCGGCCGCTACGGCACCTACGTCGAGACGGGCGAGGAGAAGCGCGCCAACGTTCCCGACGATCTCCCGCCGGACGAGCTCACGGTGGAGTACGCACGGGAACTGCTGTCCAAGCCCATGGGCGAGGAGCGCGAGCTCGGCATCGATCCCGATTCCGGCAACCCGGTCGTCGCGCGCAACGGCCGGTTCGGGCCGTACGTGACCGAGGTGCTGCCCGAGGACGCACCCAAGTCCGCCAAGGCACGCACCGGATCGCTGTTCCGGACCATGACCATCGATGACGTGAGCCTTGAGCAGGCCCTGCAGTTGCTGAACCTGCCCCGCGTGGTGGGCAAGGACGCCGACGGGGTCGAGATCACGGCCCAGAACGGTCGTTACGGGCCCTATCTCAAGAAGGGCACCGACTCGCGGTCGCTGGAGACCGAGGACCAGATCTTCACGGTGACGTTGGAGGAGGCGGAGGCGCTGTACGCACAGCCCAAGCGCCGCGGCCGTGCCGCGGCCAAGCCGCCGCTGAAGGAACTGGGGGAGGATCCTGCAACGGGCAAGCCGATGGTGATCAAGGACGGCCGCTTCGGTCCCTATGTCACCGACGGCGAGACCAACGCCACCCTCCGCCGTGGCGACGATGTCGAGACCGTCACCGCTGAGCGAGCGGCGGAATTGCTGGCTGAGAAGCGGGCCAAGGGTCCGGCTAAGAAGGCTCCGGCGAAGAAGGCGACCGCCAAGAAGACCGCGGCCAAGAAAGCCCCCGCCAAGAAGACCGCGGCCAAGCGGACGACCGCGAAGAAGACCCCCGCGAAAAAGGCCCCCGCTCGGGCCGCGGCGAAGAAGACCACGACGGCGAGCGGCGAGTGAGCGATGGCGAGGCAGGCGCGGCGGCAGCGGACGGTGCTCGAACCGATCGGTGAGGTACGCCGATTCGAGTTGCCCTTCACCGCCGCGCCCGGGCGCCTGATCAAACCCGAAATCGGGCTGTGCAGCATCGCGCTGCGCTCAGGCGAACACAAGCCCTACACCATCGACGTCACCGTCCTCGATGCCCCGGACCTGCGGCTGGTGCGCGCCGGCGTCTGGCTCGCCCACCGGGTCGTCGACGGGCGTGGGGAGTGGTATCTGGCCAGCGACCAATGGGCACCCTGGCTGCCGACCGAGCGCGTCGAGCAGATGGGCGATGTCGACCTGCCGGAGACGTTCGCGGATCTCGTCAGGCCGTTCCGCAGGGGCGCGCCCCTCGGCCCGGTCGTGGCCCTCACGTGCGATCGCGAGGAGTTCACGCTGCGCGGGGATCGGGCCGAGTTGCTGGCGGTGCTGCGGGACGACCGCGTGCAGGTCCGGTCCAGTGGGGTGGTGACGGCGAGCTATCGCGAGGTCACCATCGCCGGAGTGGAGGACCGCTTGCAGAGCCCGCAGATCACCTGGCTGACGGAAGTGCTGTGCGGCGTGGGCGCTTCGCGCGTACTCGAGTTCCCCACCCTCGCCCAACGCATCGGCGCCCCGGCCACCGGACTGAGCGATTTTCCTCCGCCGCGAGACTGCAAGCCGGGCGACTCCCTCGAACAGGTGTGGAGCTATCGGATCGGCCGCCGCATGCGGGAGGTAACCCACGCGGATCTCGCGCTGCGTGCGCGAGCGCCCGGGGCACATCAGGACTTGGTGGAGCGGTTGCGCGAGATTCGGGCACAGTTTCTCGGTTTCATCCCGCTGCTGGATCCCGCGTGGGCGCGGGACCTGGTCGCGGAATTGGACGGGCTGCTCGCCGAACTGGCCGATCCCGACCGAGCGGACACGGTGGTGAACGGGGAGCGATATCTGCGGGTGCTGGACCGGCTCGTGTCCGCCGTTCGGGCTCCCGCGCTGGGTGGGCAGGCGGCCGAACCCGCAGGCGTCGCCCTGGCGGGGGAGTTGGGCGCACGACTGGGCGAATTCGTCATCGCGTGTGACGCGCTCGGCATGAGTGCAGAGGATTCCGCCTGGCAGTCGGCCCTGGCCGCCGCGGCCGGCGTCATCGACAGTTGTCACGTCCAGATCCGACCGAGCGCGCGGGTCGGCCGGATCGGCGAGCGGGCGGCCCGGCTGGCGCGGAGACTGGTCGACTGTGTGCGGGTCACGGAGGAGTACGCAGGGCTGGACGTGGGGTCACTCACCTCTCGTGAGGCCTTTGCCGCGGGGCGACGGTTCGAGCGCCTCTTCGCCGACCAGGGTGCGGCACGCACGGAGTTCCTTGCGCGCTGGGCCCGCCAACGGCCGCGGCTCGTGCGCGACGCCGAAGTCAGGGAAGAAGCCGCGAGCCGTCCGAAAGCAGGACGGGCGGCAGGAAAACGTCGATCACGGGAGAAGCGTTGAGAGGTCTGTTCGTCGTGTTCGAGGGCGGGGACGGGGTGGGGAAGAGCACCCAGGTCCGGCACCTCGCAGAATGGCTGCAGAACGAAGGCCACAGGGTGCTGGTGACCCACGAGCCGGGCGATACCCCCGTGGGACTGAAACTCCGCCAGATCGTGCTGGATCCCGCCACCGGCGACATCGATCCGCGGGCCGAGGCGCTGTTGTTGGCGGCGGACAAGGCGCAACATCTCTATGAGAAGGTCCGACCCGCACTGGCCTCCGGTGTCATGGTCGTCTGCGACCGCTATGTCGACTCACTCATCGCTTATCAGGGCGTCGGGCGGCAGCTGGGTGCCCAGGAGGTCGCCGATCTCGCGCGCTGGGCAACTGCGGACATCGTCCCCGACCTGACGATCCTCATGGATGTCGAGCCCGCGCGTGCGGTCCACCAGAAGACCGACCGCGATCGCCTCGAGGACGCCGGGGCAGAGTTCCACCAGCGCGTCCGGCAAGGCTTCCTCGCCTGTGCCGAGGCCGCTCCCGAGCGCTATCTGGTGCTCCACGCGCGGGACAAGCTGGAACACAACGTGGCGGCGGTGCGCGCCCGAGTGGCGGAACTGATCGCCGCAGCCCGCGCTTGAATGTCGCCCGCGTCTGGCACAGTGAACGACATGGTCACCCCCACGCTGCCCGGCATCTGGTCGGAACTCGTCGGCCAAGAGCCGGCGGTCGCCGTCCTGCAGCGCGCTGTCGCCGGCAAGGCCCACGCGATGACCCACGCCTGGCTCATCACCGGGCCACCGGGCTCCGGGCGGTCCAACGCGGGGCGTGCATTCGCTGCTGCGCTGCAGTGTGCAGCGGGCGGATGCGGTGAGTGTCAGGCCTGCCGCACCTCTTTGTCCGGGGCGCACCCCGACGTCACCCTCGTGCGGACCGAGTTGTTGTCGATCGGCATCGACGAAGTGCGGGAGCTTGCCAGGCGGGCCCAGATGAGCCCCACCCTCGGCCGCTATCAGGTGATCGTGGTCGAGGACGCCGATCGCATCACCGACCGCGGCGCCGATGCCCTGCTGAAGAGCATCGAGGAGCCCGCGACGAAGACGGTGTGGATCCTCTGCGCGCCCACCGCGGACGACGTCGTGGCCACGATCCGCTCCAGATGTCGCCTCCTCACGCTGACCACGCCCTCGGACGCCGCGGTCGCCCAACTGCTCACCAACCGGGACGGCATCGATCCTGCGATGGCCGAGCACGCGGCCCGGGCCGCGCAGGGCCACATCGGCCGGGCCCGCAAGCTCGCCCGGGACGAGGACGCGCGCGCCCGACGCCGGGAGGTTCTCCTCCTGCCGGGCCGACTCACGGGTCTGGGGCCGTGCCTCACCGCGGCGGCCAACCTCGTGGAATCGTGCGCGGCCGAGGCGTCGGCAGCCACCGGCGAACTCGACCGGGCGGAGCGGGCGGAGCTGGAGGAAGCTCTTGGGTTCGGCACGAAGGGCGCCCGGCCCCGGCAGACAGCCACCGCGCTCAAGGCTCTTGAGGACCAGCAGAAAGCCCGGGCCAAGCGGCTGCAGCGCGACGCGATCGACCGCGCCCTCACGGAGCTGACGACGTATCACCGGGACGTCCTCACCCTTCAAACGGGTGCCGGTGCGCGGTTGATCAACCCCGACCTCGAGCACCAGCTCATGGCTGCCGCACGCAGCTCGACCGCAGAGACGACCATCCGTCGGATCGATGCGATTCTCGCTTGCCGCACCGCGCTGGCGACCAACGTTGCCCCCCTCCTGGCGGTCGAGGCGATGATGATCGCGCTCGTCGAAGCACAGCGCTTCGACTGATCCGGGGAGCCGTGTCGCTCACGGGTTCGGCCGGACGTTCCTGACAGACTGGCCTGCAGGCACCTGGCGCCGGTGCGTCGGGCTGCTTGGTTCGAACTCTTCCCCTGCAGCAAAGGTCCCGCCAATGAGTCTTCGTGAAGCTCCCTCCCGGTCCGGCGCCAGCAAGGCACCCAAGGACACGGAAGCCGATACCAAGCCGGTCAGCGCGTTGCCGCGGCCAAAGTTCGGCGATCTGCGCTCAGCGGACGGCGAAACGGTAGCCCCCTCCGCGGCCGGCAACGAACGCACCAAACTCCAGCCTGCGGCCGGTCCCGAGGAGACCGCGGTCCTTCCGGCTGCGGGTGCCGGAACCGCTGCTGCCGATGGCCCGGAGGATCCTGTCACGGCCCGGGAACGCCGCCGGACCGAACGCGACAGGGCCTTGGGCACTCGCCGCCGCGCCCCCGAGCAGTTGTCCGACGAACCGGTGGTCGAGCAGCAGGCGGGCGCTCCTGTCATCGTCCGCAACACCGACAGGTTCTTCGGCTCGCTCGGGCTGTTCCTGCTGCGCGTGGTCGCTGCCGCGATCATCGGCCTGCATGGCTTCGCGAAGGCTCTCGACATCCAGTCGGTGCAGGCAATGCTGGCGAACACGGTCATTCCGGAGCCGGTGATCATGTCCTTTGTGTTGACGGGCGCCGAGGTCGCGATCGCACTGGCGCTGTTGTTCGGTCTGTTCACCCGAGTTGCAGGCCTTGGTCTCGCTGCCATCGGGATCGGTGCCCTCGTGTTCGTGCACTGGGTGACCAACCCCTTCGCAGGGAACGCCCTTTCGGGTGAGCTGGAGTTGTTGCTCGCTGGAGTCGGACTGCTGTTCCTGTTCGTGGGGGCGGGCGGCTGGAGCGTGGACGCCGCGTTCCGGCGCCGCCGGTCGGCCGAAGCCGTGTGAGCCCTCTCGAGTGCAACTAGGCCCGGGGGCCCGCTCGGTCCTTTTCCCTCTAGGGTGAGCCCATGCGATCCGTCATGGCCGTGACCTTCACTCCCCATGGGCGCTTGAGCTATGTCGATCCTGGGCCGTTCGAGGTGCGGGTCGGTGACCACGTGCTCGTGCCGACCGAGTCGGGACCGGAAGTCGCACAATGCGTCTGGGCGCCGGAGGAGGTCGCCGGTCTGGAACGCGCGGACCTGCCGGTGTGTCTGGGTCTCGCCGACGCGGAGGACCTGGCGCGGGATGCGATCAACCGCAAGCGACGGGCGGAGGTCCGGGTCGTTGCCAACCGACTCGTCCGGCGCCACAAACTGCCGATGAAGCTCGTCGGGGTCGACTGGCTGGACCAGTCGGACGAGGTCGATCGTGAGGCCGTCATCTATTTCACCGCACCGGGACGGGTGGATTTCCGGATCCTCGTCAGCGACCTGGCGCGGACGTTGAACGCCCGAATCGACCTGCGTCAGGTGGGGACGAGGGACGCCGCCCGCCTGATCGGCGGGGTCGGCCATTGCGGGCGCGACCTGTGCTGCGCCAGCTTCAAGACCGAACTCGAGCCGGTCACGCTGCGCCTCGCCCGGGACCAGCACCTTTCCCCCAACCCGCTCGCGATCTCGGGTGCCTGCGGAAAGCTCATGTGCTGCCTCAAATATGAGCACCCGCTCTATGTCGAGTTCACCCGCGACGCCCCGGCAATCGGGTCCACGGTTCTCACCGAGGAAGGCGAGGCCAGGGTGATCGGCCACAGCGTGCCGACCGACTCGGTCGTCCTGCGGATGTCGGAGAGTGGGGAAGTGGCGCCGTGCACGAGGGCTGATTCGTGTGCAGCCCGCGCGGCGTACGAGGCGGCAGAGACAAAGGGAAGGCGACCTCGCCGTCGCCGGATCAAGAATGTTGGAGAAGACTCCTAGGCTGCTTCTCGTGCGTCTCCGCCTAGCCGTCCCCGCCGGGTTGATGACCCTGATGGTCGGATGCTCGATGCTCCCGGGGGGTCAGGACCCGCGCCCCGAACCCAACACGCCAGCCGGGGCGCCCAGCACCACGCCCCAAGTCCCGCCGCGCACCTCGCCGGATCGCCCGAGCCCGCCCGTGCCCGATGTGCGACCGGAGGGGCTCGTCGGTCCGCCGCCGGGTCTCGGCCTGGAACGCTATCGACAGCAGGCAGTGACCTGGGGGCCCTGCCGGGGCGGGGCTCACCAGTGTGCCGAAGTTCTGGCCCCGCTCGACTGGGCTGACCCGGACGGCGACGTGGCACTCACGCTCTCTCTGCTGCGGGTCCCCGCCACTGCTCAGCCGCGACTCGGGACGATCTTCGTCAATCCGGGTGGCCCGGGCGAACCCGGCACTGGACTCGCTGCAAGGTTTGCCCGGAAGGGTCTTGAGCAATTCGACATCGTGGGCTGGGATCCGCGGGGAACGGGACGCTCCACCCCGGTCGCGTGCGCCGACGGCGCCGACCTCGACGAATTCTTCGACGTCGACGTGTCTCCCGACGACGACGCCGAACGAGAGGGCCTTCTGCGGGCAAGCGAGGGGTTCGGCCGAGCCTGCCTCGAGCACTCCGGCCGTCTCCTGCAGCACATCTCCACCCACGACACGGTCGCCGATCTCGACCTGCTCCGGGCACTGCTCGGTGACGAGAAGCTCAACTTCTTCGGCTATTCCTATGGCACCGACATCGGTTCGCGCTATGCCCACACGCACCCCGAGCGCGTGGGGCGGATCGTGCTCGACGGCGCGGTCGACATCACCGGTGCCGAGGAGGTCATTCAGGCGACCGGCTTCGATCGTGCGCTGCAGAACTTCGCCGATTGGTGTGCGGCGGAGCGATGCTCGCTGGGGCGTGACCGGGACAGCGTGCTTCGTGCCGTCACCAACCTCCTCGACCGCCTCGACAACCGTCCACTTCGGGTGGGCGATCGACGACTCACCCAGTCCCAGGCGGTCACGGGTGTGATCGTTGCGCTCTACGGAGCCGAGGACGAGTGGAGCCTGTTGCGCAACGCGCTGCAGCGGGCCCGGGCCGGCGATGGCGCGCTCCTGCTTCAGATGGCGGATTTCTACAACGCCCGCCGCGACGACGGGACCTATGACAACAGGCTTGCTGCCTTCACCGCGATCCGCTGCCTCGATGAGGGCGACCGGGGTGTCGCCGGAGCCGATCAGCGCGCCACGGAACAGAACGAGAAGGCACCCGTGCTGGGACCGTATTTCGGCGCGGACTATCTGTGCCCCCTCTGGCCGGTCCGGCCCGTGCCCGCACCAGAACCCGTGACCGCGGAAGGGGCCGCGCCCATCCTCGTGATCGGCGCGACCGGCGACTCCGCGACGCCCTATGAACACGCTCAGACGATGGCGCGGCAGCTCGCCTCCGGGGTCCTGCTGACCTACCACGGGCCGGGACACGGGACCTACGGAGGCCGCTCGGACTGCGTCGACCAAGCTGTGGTCCGCTATTTCACGCAAGAGCCGCCGACAGCGGACGAGAACTGTCAATGAAAGGTGCCGAGCACCTATTGTCCACGCCGTGGACATGTGTATACGCTGTATACATGAGTCGGGAGGTCCGACTCGGAATCCAAGAAGGAACCACCCATGGCCGACCACACCACCCCTTGGCACCCCGGCGAGCCGTGCTGGGCAGACATCACCGTCACCGATCTCGAGCGCAGCAAGAAGTTCTATCAAGACGTCTTCGGCTGGGAATACACCGGCGGCGAGCCGGAATTCGGGGGCTACACCAATGCCACCGTGGGCGGCCGCACGGTCGCGGCCATGGCCCCGCCCATGCCCGGCTGGGATGACCAGTCCGCCTGGGTCGTCTATCTCGGCAGTGACGACATCGACAAGACCCACGAGGCGGTCAAGGCCGCGGGCGGTCACCCGGTCATGGAGCCCATGCAGGTCGGCCCCTTCGGAAAGATGGGTCTCTGGACCGATCCGACGGGTGCCCTGGTGGGCGCCTGGCAGGGTGCCGAGCATCAAGGCTTCGGGGTCGTCGACGAGCCGGGCTCGGTCGCGTGGTGCGACCTCATGTCCGCAGACTTCGACAAGGCCTCGGCTTTCTTCGCCGATGCGTTCGGGTTCGCGTACGAGCCGATGGGGGAGGGGTACGCGTTGTACACGGTCCCCACGCAACCGGACCGACCGGCCGGGGGCATCGGGCAGGCCGCTGACGGCTCGACCCCCGGCTGGAACGTCTGCTTCCACGTCGACCGGATCGAAACCGCTCTGGAGCGGATCGAGCGGGCCGGCGGCAAGACGCTCGGCGAGCCGACCGACTTCGAGTTCGGCCGGTTCGCGTCGGCGTCCGGGCCGGATGGAGAGACCTTCGTGGTGTTCACGGGCAAGGGCGATGCCTGACCCCGAGCCCGCCGCCGATCACCCCCGCGACACCTATCACCACGGTCAGCTCGGCCCGGCGCTCGTCGAGGCCGGGCTGGCCCTGGCAAGGGTCGGAGGGCCCGAGGCGATCGTGATCCGCGAGGTCACCCGCCGAGCCGGGGTGACGCCGCGGGCGGCGTACCGGCACTTCCAATCCCGCGAAGCACTCGTCCAGGCGGTCGCGGAAGCGGCCCACGCCCGGCTCGCCGACGTCATCACTCGTCATGTCCACGAGATCACGACCGAGGATCCGACGGAGCGGGCTCGGGGGCTGCTGCGGGCGGTGGGGCGTGGGTACATCGAGTTCGCGCTCTCCGAACCGGGCTGGTTCGAGGTCGCGTTCTTCGTCCTGCGTGACCTGGAGCGCGCCGAGGCATTGGAAGCGGCGGGGGAGGAGGGGCGGACGCCCTATCAACTCCTCGGCGACGCGCTCGACGCGCTCGTCGAGACCGGGGAACTCGCCGAGGACGAGCGGTTCGGGGCGGACCTGTTCTGTTGGTCGACGGTGCACGGGTACGCGGTGCTCGCCACCAAAGGTCCACTGCGTGACCTGCCCCCCGGCATGGTCACGAACATGGCGGAGTTCGTGGTGGACGCCGCTCTTCGCGGCGTCGTTTCCCGAGCAGCGGGCGACTGACCGGCGACCCCGGCGGCCATTTGTGGGCAGAACGCCGGAGTCGCTATAGTGTTCCACTGGTCGGTGCGCTGGCCACGCCGCCTTAGCTCAGTAGGCAGAGCAACTCACTCGTAATGAGTAGGTCGGGGGTTCGACTCCCCCAGGCGGCTCCATTCTCTTGCGGGTCCTCACGCCTTCCCGGCCGGAGCGACGAACAGGTCCATATAGCCGTGCGACTGCCGCGCGTTCTGGAGGTCCTGCGCGTGCTTGTCGAGCGCGATGTCCTCACCGATCGTCGGCCGCCACTGCGTGACCTCGGTCGGCTCACCGTCGTCATCGAGGCCGACGAGCACCATGAGGCAGTGACAGTTGAGCTCCATGAGTCGGGTTGTCGGATCGCCCGTCCGGACGTGCACGGAGATGTGCATGGTCTTGTCCGTGGTGTGCAGCAACCGGGCCTCGATCTCCACGAGGTGCCCGATGATCATCGGGCGATAGAAGCGGACGCCACCTGCGTACACCGCAATCGCCTCACCACCGGTCCACCGCTGAGCACAGGCATATGCCGCCTCGTCGATCCACCCCATGACCGTGCCGCCGTGGACCTTGCCGCCCCAGTTGACATCGGTCGGCTTGGCGAGAAACCGCATGGTGATGCGCTCGCCCTGGCCGGCTTCGGTGTAAGAAGCGCGGCTCATCAGCTGCTCGATCTCCTTGCGGGACTTGTCGAGTTCCTCGGCGTCGGCGAAGAACTTCTTGTCCAGCTCGGTCTCCGGCGTGAACTGCGGGACCTCGACGCTCCTGCCGTTCTCGTCGATGGCGACGAACACCAGTGCGCAGCGGCAGGCCTCGTGCATCTCGTTGCTGCGCGGCGAGCCCGCACGCACCGTGACGAGGATCGTCATGCTGGTGCGGCCGGTGCGCACAATCCGGGCATTGGTCTCCACCAACTCACCGTTGGCGATCGCATGGTTGAACACGACGTTGCCGACATAGGCGGTGACGGTGGGCTTCTTCGCCCACGCGACCGCGATGCCATAGGCGGCCTTGTCGATCCACTCCAGCACGCGCCCGCCGGGCACTTTGCCCTGGAGGCCGATGTCGGTAGGGGCGGCGAGGAACCGGAATGTGAGTTCATTGTTCGACATGGCCTCACTCTTCCCGATCCGAGGCTTCCCGGGGAAGCCCCTGCCCACCTGCCGACTCCCCGGTGTCCGGATCCGGAGCCGATTCGGCCTGCTCGTTGACCCATCCGGCGAGCAGGCGCATCTTTCTCTCGGATTCCGACCCGGCTCGCGTCGTATAGATGAAGAGCGTCTGATCCTCCTCGCCCGCGACATCGAGGGCCTCGTAATCCACGTCCAACTCTCCCACCACGGGGTGGTTGAACCTCTTCACGCCCGCCGTCCGCTCGACGACGCGCTGCTCCGCCCACCAGTTGCGGAACTCCTCGGACTGCACCGCCAGGTCGCCGACGAGTTCCTTGAGCAGAGGGTCGTCGGGATGCCGCCCGGCGTCCATCCGCAGCGTCCCCACCATGGAGCGCACGGTCGCTGCCCAGTCCCGATAGCGGGTCCGCGCCTCGGGATCGAGCAGCGCCCAGCGCAGCAGATTCCGTTGTCGCACCGGTTCGGCCATGAAGTCGTGCAGGACGAATCCGGCCAACGGGTTCATCGCGAGAACGTCGGTGCGCCGACCCCGGACGAATGCGGGCAGGTGAGGGATCGACGCCAGCAGTTGGTGCAGTGACGGGCGCACGCGCTGGACCCGGCGGTCGGCTGCGACCGATCCGGTGGTGCCCGTGGCGGCCCGGGCGAGCGCGAAGAGGTGCTGACGCGCCGACGAGTCCAGTTGCAGCGCATCGGCCAGCCCGTTGAGCACGCCTTCGGATGGGGATCGATGTCGGCCCTGCTCGAGGCGCGTGTAGTAGTCCGGGCTGAGCCCCGCCTGCTGGGCGACCTCCTCGCGGCGAAGGCCCGGCACGCGACGGGGCCGGAGCTCGGCCAAGAGCGCGGGGTCCGGTGCGACCATTGCCCGCCGGGCTTTGAGGAACTCCCCGAGTTCGTTGCCGGCCATGCTTCCCCCTCGGTCGGGATGCGCCGCGATCAGGTGGTGCGGTGCATCGTGTGGACCGCCGCCCGGGCGAGCGGCTTCACCATGAGATCGATGTTGTCATGGGGCGGCCGGTGACGGGGCTCAGCCCGGTTCCACCCACCGCCGGAGGCTGTCGGCGACGTGTGTTTGGATGGAGGGAACGTCGAGCGCGAAGGAGAGACATGGCGAGCGAAGGTCTGCACGAAGAAAACCTCAGTGACGAAGCCCTGGATTGGCACCGCGCGATCGTCTCCACGATGGAAGAGCTGGAGGCGGTGGATTGGTATAACCAGCGCGCCGAGAAGGCCGTCGACCCCGAGCTGAAGAAGATCCTCGAACACAACCGTGACGAGGAGATCGAGCACGCCTCGATGCTCATCGAATGGTTGCGCCGTCGCAACCCCAAGTTCGATGAGGAACTCAACACCTATATCAACACCGAGGGCTCGATCGTCGAGGTCGAAGAAGAGGCGATGGGCAAGGACTGACGCATCGCGGGGGCTGAGACCATGGGGCCCACCGTGCTGGTCGTCGACGACCAGCCGCAGATCAGGGAAGTGCTCAAGGCCTACTTGGAGGCCGACGGGTTCACGGTCCTCGAAGCCGAGACCGCTGCCCGCGCGCTGGCGGTCGTCGATGCCGAGTCCCCGGAAATGATCCTGCTGGACGTCGGCCTGCCCGACACCGACGGGATTGAAGTCCTGCGGCAACTCCGGGCGTTGCCGGACCCGGCGCGGGCGGGGGCTTACGTGATGATCGTCACCGCCCGCAGCGAGGAGATCGACAAGCTGATCAGTCTCGCGGTGGGTGCGGATGACTACGTGACCAAACCGTTCAGTCCCCGCGAGGTGGTCGCCCGCGTGAAGGCGATCATGCGGCGCGATCGTGGGCCTGCGGAACCGGAGGGGTTGCGGTTCGTTGGGCTGGAGGTACGCCCGACCGAGCGCGAGCTGAGTGTCGACGGGAGTGCGGTCGAGCTGTCGGCACTGGAGTTCGACCTGCTGGTCGCCCTCGCGGAGGCACCGGGCCGAGTGTTCTCGAGGGTGCAGTTGCTGGAGAAGGTCTGGGGTTATGACTTCTTCGGCGACGAGCGAGTGGTCGATGTGCACATCGGCAACCTGCGCCGCAAACTGTCCGACGATGCGACCGCCCCCCGCTTCATCCGTACTGTGCGGGGGGTGGGATACAAGTTCGTCGGGGAGCGGGCATGAAGCGGTTGTCGATCCGGTTGTTCATCACACATCTGGCGGTGGCACTGGTCGGTGGCCTGGTCACCGCGCTGCTGGTCCGCCTGCTGGTGCCGCGGCTCTATGACGAGGCGTCGCATGGCCTCGGCATGGGCCGCGGTCGCGGTGGGCAGGGCGGTCAGATGTGGCAGATCGTCGCCACGTCGGTCGATCAGGCACTGATCGTCGGCGTGATAGCCGGAGTGCTCCTGGCGATCGTCCTGGGGCTGCTGCTGTCCTGGCGATTGCTCGCGCCGTTGCGCGAGATGCAGCACGCCACCAAGCAGTTGGCGGCCGGCGACTATCGGCTGGAGGTGGCCCGGCCGGGCACCACGGAACTCGCCGAACTCGCCGACGATGTCAACGCTCTCGCCGGGGCGCTGGCGACGACCGATGCGCGTCGGGTCCGGCTGATCTCGGAGGTCGCGCACGAGATGCGCACCCCGTTGACCGTGATCGACGGCTACGTCGAGGGCATGATCGACGGCGTCTTCGTCGCAGACGCGGAACGGCTCGGAAGCATCAGCACGGAGGTGCGCAGGCTCCGGCGTCTCACGGACGACCTCTCCACGCTGTCCCGCGTCGAGGAGGGGCGGCTCGAACTGGAGATGGCCGAGGTGGACCTCGCGGCGCTGGTCCGCCGCTCGGCCGAGCGGTTCGAGCCGCAGTTCGAGGAGGCCGACGTGCGCCTGCACAGCCTGGTCACGGGCAAACTCATCGCCCGCGCAGATGCGGATCGCATCGGTCAGGTGGTCGGGAATCTCCTGGGCAACGCGCTGCGGGCGACCCGCGAGCGCACCGGAGGGGAAGTGCTGCTCGGGATCGCCCGCACGAACGAGGGTGGCCGGGCCGTCGCCCGGCTCACCGTGACCGACAACGGCGTGGGTCTCACGACCGACGAACTGACGAAGATCTTCGAACGCTTCTATCGAGCGCCGAGCGCCCGCGACACCGCGGGCTCGGGCATCGGGTTGACCATCGCCCGCGATATCGTCCGCGCCCACGGTGGAGAGCTCACGGCCAACTCGCCGGGGCCGGGCAAGGGCGCGACCCTTACCCTCACCCTGCCGCTGGTCTGAGACTGCCTGCGGACCTTCAGCGGTTCGGGCAGTTCTCCCGGTCCATCGGGCCCTGCTGGGCACCCGCGCCGTTGCCCTGGCCCATCCGGCCCCGGCCCTGGCCCATCCGGCCTTGGCCTTGGTCCATCCGGCCTTGGCCCTGGCCCAGGCCGACGGTCTCACCGCGGGCTGCGGCCTCGAACGCACGAAGGTGGTTCTCCGAGCCCTTGAGCAGGTTGCCGTAGACCCGGTCGAGGTCGGCGTTGTCGGAGGTTTCGATGGCCTCCTGCAGGTCGCTGATATCGGCCTTCTCCAGTTCGATGCCGACCGCGATCGCGGCCTCCTTGGACTCCATCCCGCGCTGATACCAGTCGTCCCACAGTTCCTGCAGTGCGGGGTCGGCGTACTTCCCGACTTCCGCGCCCGCCGACGGATCCGGCAGCTGATAGCGCGAGATGACGCGACCCATGGCATCGAAATGGCGCTGTTCGCTCTTTGCGATGCGCTCGAACTGGCGGACGTCCCACTTCTCGTCGAAGGTCTCGTAGAGCTCCTTGGCCAGCCGTTCCTCATCCCGCATGAAGGCGATGTCGGTCTTCTCCGCGTCGCTCAGCGGGGCGGTCGCCATGGCGGTGGCCCGGGGTCCGGTGCCGGGGTCGGGGCGGTCGGTGGGCGGTCCGGCGTACGCCGGCACGGCGGCCAGAAGGGCGAACGCTGTCACTGCGGCAGCGGCCAGCCCGAACGACTTCCTGGTGGTCATGTCACTCACTCCCAGGTCTGGAGGAGCACGATTTGCTTCCTCACCACTATTTCACTGCGCCACTGTGAAGGCGGTCCGGCCTGAAATGTGATGAAAGTGTGAAGCCGGTTCGCCCTGTCGCACTCTTGGTGCGTGAGAAGGTCCCCTCAGGTGGGAGTCTGCGTTCGGCATGGACTCTCAGCGAGAAGCCTGGCCCAGGAGGATCGATGAATCAGCCGCCCACTCCGCCGCAGGGCCCGCCCGGTGGGCCATGGCCGCCACAGCAGCCGCACGGTTCGCATTGGCAGCCCCAGCAGTCGTTCGAGCCGGACACGTTCCGGCCGCAGCAGTGGCCGCCCGCCGGAGGAGGGCAGGACCCCAGCTCGGGGAAAAAGCCGCCCGGCAAGGGTCTGGTGGTCGGCATCGTCGCGGCGGCAGTCGCTGTCTTGGCTCTGGTCGTTGTCGGAATCTTCACGCTGCGACCCGCCGCGAAGCCCGCGCAGCAGCCGGTCACTCCGCAGAGTCCTGGGGCCGGCAGCACGCCGACCACCGGTCCGACGACGCCGACGGGCTCGGCGGACGGGCGCTATTCCGCCAACAGCCAGTTCGCCAACGGCCCCGTGGATGGCTGGGACTGCGACAACAACTGCTCCTTCGAGGGCGGTCGGCTGCATATCTCCGCGACCATCCCCGCCGATGAGGAATCCACAGATTGGTGGCATACCCAAACCGAAGGCTGGGCGCAGGGCAACGTGCAGAAGTCGACTGTCACGCTCGAGGGCGTTTCGTTCGAGGGGTACGGCGGAGAGAGTTTCGTCGGTATCAAATGCGGCTCGACGGTGGTGAACAGGGAACTGACCGACGCCTTCCAGGTGGAGGTGAAGGCCGACGGCACGGTGCAGAACTACAAGCTGGTCGGCAGCGAATGGGAATCCTTCGGCCAGCCGTCCACTCACAACGGCGATCACCTCAACCCGGGTGACCTCACGTTCACCTGCGAACAGACGGGCGAGGACTTCACGGTGAGCGTCGCCGCCCAGGGCCTCGACTTGTCGACGACCTATCGCGGCGTCAACCGACAGGGGACGACGCTGCTTGCCTATGGCGGTTACGGCGAGCCCGGCACACGGGTGGGGTTCTCGACGACGGGCGTGCGATACGAAGCCAACGAATAGCCGCGTCAGCCCTGGAATGTGAAGAGCACGGGACCGGGCTCCGGTTCTGCCCAAGTGCCACCCATCTCGAGGCCGACCAAGGTCGCGGTGGGGAAGCCCCACCGGATGGCGGTGAAGGCCTGCGGATCCGACCGTGCCTCGTCGGCGAGCGCGTGAGCGAGCGTGGGCACGCCGGGAGCGTGGCCGACGACCAGCAACACACGGACGTCCTCGTCAACCGTGCCGATGATCTCGCGGATAGTGTCGGACCCGGCGTTGTAAAGCGCTTCCTCATGCCGGACCGCGCAGCTCAGGCCGAGCAGGCCGGCGGTCTGGCGGGTGCGGACCGCCGCCGAGCACAGGGCTGCGTCGGGCGTGAGGTCGTTCTCCACCAAGTACGCACCCGCCCGGCGTGCCTGTTGCTCGCCGTGGTCGGACAGCGGTCGGTCGACGTCCCCTAGGCCCGGGGCGAACGTGACGGCGTCGGCATGACGCATCAGGAGCAACAGACGCGGGTCAGCAGCCATGGCCGCAGTCTATGCAGGGTTGTCGGTCAGGACGTCCGGCGGGCCACCAGGATGTCGCGGTGGATCGACGAGTCCACCCGGTGGCCGAATCGCAGCCACGGGCCGTCGTCGAGGACGGTGAGCCCGGCGTCGGCGACCATCGCGGTGAGTTTTTCCCGGGAGAGACCCAGGGTGTTCCAGCTCAGCCCGAACGCTCCGCCCGGTGCGAGCTGCCCGGCCCAGATGTCGACGGCCTCACCGAGAAGACCGGCCGGGGAACGGTCGCGCTTGCCGGCGACGCCCTTCACATCCGTCCGTGACCCGTGGACGACGCCATAAGGGGCGTCGGCGACGATCAGCTCGAACTTCTTTTTCCCGAACAGCTTGGCCGAGTCCCTGGTGTCGCCTGTGAAAACCGTGGCCGTGAGCTCACCCTCGGATATCCGCACCTTCGCGTCGAAGCGCCGCCCGATGGATTTGCCCTCGCGGCGCACGGGCGTGATGTCGGCGCTGTGCTTCAGCCGTTTGCGGCGCAGCCACGTCTTCCAGAAGGCGCCCATCGCCTCGAACGCCTTGACGTCCGCCTCGACCCCCGCCGCGTGCAGCCCGAGCGTCCAGGCGACCGCCAACGTCGTCCCGCGGCCGCACAGCGGATCGAGGACGGTGACCGGCCGACCGGCCGGCGGTTCCGCTGCGGCACGCGTCACGTTCAGCAGCAGGCGCGTGAACTGTTCGTTGGTCTTGCCCTGATATTTGGGGATGCTGACGAAATCGTCGTCGAGCACGTCGACCGTCGGCAAGGCGACGGGCCGCAGGAGGTCTCCCGCTCGCTCGAACAGAGCCAGCCGCGCCGACGATCTCGCGACTGCCGCCAACTCTTCGGAGCTCAACGACGCCGCGTCGAACGACAGATAGTCGACCTCGGCGAGCGTCACCGGCGTCGCGGCCAGCCCCGTGCAGATCTCGAGCTCAGCGGCAACGAGCGATCCGGCCGCCCCGGCGTACACCCGATTGGCCGCCGGGGACAGCAACAGCAGATGGCTCACTCAGTGCGCGCCGGAGCCGGTGGGATGCTCATAGGGAGTGCCCTTGGCGCGCTCGATGGAGGCCGCGATCTCTTCCTCGGCCTCGACGCGGCCCGCCCACGTGGCGCCCTCGACCGACTTGCCCGGCTCGAGGTCCTTGTAGACGGAGAAGAAGTGCTCGATCTCCAGCACCTGGTGGGTCGGCAGATCCTCGAGGTCCTGCAGGTGGTCCTGACGGTGGTCGTCGGACGGCACGCAGATCACCTTGTCGTCGCCGCCGGCCTCGTCGGTCATGCGGAACATGCCGATCGCCCGGCACTCGATGAGGCAGCCGGGGAACGTGGCCTCGGGGATGAGCACGAGGGCGTCCAGCGGGTCGCCGTCCTCACCGAGGGTGCCCTCGATATAGCCGTAGTCCGACGGATATTGCGTCGAGGTGAACAGCGTGCGGTCGAGTCGGATGCGCCCGGTGGCGTGGTCGACCTCGTACTTGTTCTTCTGGCCCTTCGGAATCTCGACGGTCACATCGAACCTGGCGCCCACGGGCGCTCCCTGGCCTGCCGGCGCGGAGTACTCTTCGGTCACGGCTGACCCTTTCGGTTGGTGTTGTTGTGAACGGACGCAGCCTAGCGCTGACCAGGCGTCGCCTTGGGCCGAGACCACCGGAAGGACGTCCCATGACCAGCAGAGGCCTGCTCCTGCGCGGGACCGTGCTCATCGGTGTGGTCCTGCTGCTCGTGCTGGGGTTGGCGTCCGGGGTCCTGTGGGCGGGGACCCGGACGGGTTTGTACGCCCTCGGCCTGTATCGCGACGGTGGCGCGCCAACCGTTGACCCCACGGTTTTCCACCGACCGGATGCCCGGTCGACCGTCCTGCCCGCGGCGCCCAGTGCACCCGTGCTCCCGGACACCAGCCCGGTCCCGGGCACGACGGCCGACGAGGTCGCCGCGCGGATCGCCGCCCTCGGGCCTGTGCAGGGCGAATCGTTCGGGCTCGTGATCGACGAGAGCACCGGACAGACCCTCTATGCCGACAACCCGGAAGGCGTCGCGGTCCCGGCCTCGACGTTGAAGGTCCTCACCAGTCTGGCCGCGCTCGAGGTCTATGGCCCGGACCACCGCTTCGCCACGCGCGTGCTCCGGGATCCAACTCAGCCGGCGCGGCTCTATCTCGTCGGCGGCGGCGATCCCTATCTGTCCAAGGGTCCCGCCGGGGGCCCGCCCGCCCGCAGCTCGATTCTCGATCTCGCGGCCGAGACCGCGACGGAGTTGACCACGACCGGCCCTGTCGAGCTGGTCGTCGACACCTCACTGTTCGCCGGACCGGGGTGGAACCCCGACTGGATTCCGGTCTATCGCGACTACGTCGCCGAGACGTCGGCGCTCTGGGTCGATGGCGCCCGCCCGCGGGGCGCGGCGATCGGTCGGCGGGATGCCGATCCGCCGCAGGTCGCCGCCGACACGTTCGTCGCCGAACTGAAACGCCGCGGCGTCCAGGTCGGTGCGATCACCCGCGGCGAGGCTCCGGAAGTGGCGACCGAACTGGCGCAGGTCGAGTCGATGCCGGTGGAAAACATCGTCGAGCAGGTGCTGATCTATTCCGACAACGACGCCGCCGAGGTCCTGTTCCGGCACGTCGGACGCGCAGACGGTCGCAGCGGGTCGATCACCGATGCGCAGGAGGCCATGGCGGACGTGCTCACCGAGCTCGGGGCGTGGAGCGATGGGATGCGGGTTGTCGACGGCTCCGGCCTGTCCCGTGCCAACCGCGTCTCGGCCAGCTCGTTGACCCATGCCGTCCAAGTGGCCGTCAAACCCGGTGCGGACCGCTATCGGGCGATCCCGACCGGGATGTCCGTGGCGGGCGTCGAGGGCACCCTCGCGGGCCGCTTCGTCGAGGAGGGTACGCAGCCGGGCCGTGGTCTGGTCCGCGCCAAGACGGGCACGCTCACGAACGTCCACTCGCTCGCCGGGTACGTCCGCACCGGTGATGGGTCCTGGTTGGTCTATGCCTTTGTGGTCAACGGCGAGCAGGAGGAATACAAGACCCGGGTGTGGCTCGACCGCATTACCGCGACGCTGGCGGCCTGTGGCTGCCGTGGCTGATCCGCGTACCCTCACCACCATGACCACCCCCGAACTCCACTGGCCCGCCGCGGCTGCGACTGCGATTCGTCTGGCACCGCCGGGACCGCGCGTGGGCGACGACCAAGCGAAGCGGGCGATCACCGATCTGCAGCGCTTCGCGCGCGACGCGCAGGGACTGGTGCGGGAGACGGCCCGGATCGACGCGCCGACGGACACCGCGCCCGTGATCGTCGCCGATCGCACGATGTGGGTGCGGGCCAACGTCGAATCGTTGTCGGCGCTGGTGCCCGGCAGAGCGGAACAGACCACGACCGGAATGCTCGCTGGAGCCCAGATCGGCGGCGTGCTGGCCTGGCTGTCGACCAAGGTGCTCGGCCAGTTCGATGTGTTCGTGCCGTCGAGCGCGGCGCCCGACGGCAGGCTGCTGCTGGTGGCGCCCAACATCGTCCAGGCGGAGACGCAGTTGGGGGTCGACCCGAAGGACTTCCGGCTCTGGGTGTGTCTCCACGAGGAGACCCATCGCGTGCAGTTCACGGCTTTCCCGTGGCTGCGGGAGCACCTGCGGGAGCAGGCGCGGGTCGTCGCCGGTCTCACCGACATGGCCGCCCCCGGCTGGCAGGAGCTCGCCCGGATCGTGACCGGTCGCGGGGTGCGCAACCTGACGCTGCTCGACCTGTTGCCCGACACGGTGGACGTGAAATCCACTCTCGAGCGGGTCACCGCCGTCATGTCCCTGCTCGAGGGGCATGCCGATGTCGTGATGGACCGCGTCGGGCCGCGGGTGATTCGCTCCGTCGGTCAGATCCGCTCCCGGTTCGAGACGCGGCGCGACGGCCGGCCCGGGCTCGACCGGATTGTGCGGCGCTTGCTGGGGATGGATGTGAAGCTGGCGCAATACCGGGACGGCGCCAAATTCTGCCGCCATGTCATCGCCGCGGTTGGGATCGAAGGGCTCAACCGGGCATTCGAGTCGGCTGAGACGCTGCCGCTGTTGGCGGAGATCCACGATCCCGCGCGGTGGCTGAAACGGATGGAGGCCTGATGGCGAAGAAGGCGCTCGGGCCGGCGATGGCCCAGCTCGTGGCGGCGGTCGAGCACGCCCTGGACGACTCGGTGAGGGGCCTGATCGTCGGCTGTTCCGGAGGGGCTGACTCCCTGGCGCTGGTGGCCGCGACCGCGATCGTGGCCAAGCGGCGGAGCGCGCCGGCGCGGGCGATCGTGATCGACCACGGGCTGCAGGAGGACTCGGCCGCGGTCGCCAAGAAGGCGGCGTCACGCGCCGAGCGGGTGGGGCTGCCCGCGGACATCGTCGAGGTCACCGTGGTGCCCGACGGGACCGGGCCCGAGGCCTCCGCCAGGACGGCCCGGCACGCCGCACTCGGGGAGGTCGCCGATGCACTCGACGCGACCGTGCTCCTGGGGCACACGCTCGACGACCAGGCGGAGACAGTGCTGCTGGGTCTGGCACGTGGGTCGGGGGCCAGGTCGTTGAGCGGGATGGCGCCTGCGCGGGATCGTTTCGTGCGGCCGTTTCTGGGGATCCGCCGAGAAGTCACCGAAGCAGCCTGCACCGAACTCGACACCAAATTCTGGCGCGACCCCCACAACGACGACCTGGAGTTCGCCCGGGTCCGCGTCCGCAAGAAAATCATGCCCATGCTCGAGGCCGAACTGGGCCCCGGGATCGCGGAGGCACTTGCCCGGACTGCCGTCATGCTCCGCGACGACACCCAAGTGCTGGACCGCCTAGCGGAGGAAGCCGTGTCCGCCGAAGGTCTCGCCGGCGCGCTCGCGGTGAGCGTCATCCCCAGGGAACCGGCGCTCCGGCGCCGCGTGCTGCGCCGCTGGCTGCTGGCGCACGGGGCGGCCGAGCCGGCGTACGCCCACGTCAAGGCCGTCGAAGCGCTCGTCACCGATTGGCGCGGACAGAAATGGGTCGAGGTCCCGGGTTTGCGCGTGAGCAGGAGCGCGGATCGGCTGCTGGTGATGAGAGACTGACCGTCGTGGACGACTCTCATATCTCTGCTGACCTGGACCGGGTGCTGTTCACCGCGGAGGAGCTGGACGCCCGACTCGCCGAGATCGCCGCCGAGATCGATGCGGAATATCGGGACAAGGACGTGCTCCTGGTGGGTGTGCTGACGGGAGCCGTCATGGTGATGGCCGACCTGTCCCGGGCGCTGACCACCCACTGCTCGATGGACTGGATGGCGATCTCGTCCTATGGCTCGGGGACCCAGTCCTCAGGCGTGGTGCGGATTCTCAAGGACCTCAACACCGATATCTCCGGGCGCCACGTGCTCGTGGTGGAGGACATCATCGACACCGGCCTGACGCTCAGCTATCTCGTGTCGAACCTGAAGTCCCGTGAGCCCGCCAGCCTCGAGATCATGACGATGTTCCGCAAGCCGGAGGCCGCGGAGAACGCCGTCGATGTCAAGTGGGTCGGGTTCGACATCCCGAATGAGTTCGTCGTGGGCTATGGCCTCGATTACGGCGGGCGCTATCGCAACCTGCGGTGCCTGGGGTCGCTGGCTCCGCACGTCTATTCCTGACGTGACCTGCGGCGTCCGGCAGGACGCGAGCGCATCATTGGGTGTGTCCGGGTAAGGTCGTGATGCTTCAACGTCCCTCCTTAGGCAGGTCATGAACCTCTCTCGAATCTTTCGCGGGCCGCTGTTCTGGATCATCATCGGCATCTTCGCGCTGTTCATCGTCCTCGATCTCGTGCGTGGTGCCGATGGTTTTGCGGAGAAGCCCACGTCGGAGGTCGTCGCCAAGATCAACGGCAACGACCAACTCCAGGAGGTCGAGCTCGTCGAGAACGAGCAGGTCATCCGGGTCACGGTGGACGACGACACGAAGATGAAGGCCCATTGGGTCGGTGACCAGGCCGTGGCCATCGCCGAGCGACTCCAGGAGCGCGCCGACGCCGGGACGCTCGGCCACTATGCGGTGCGGGTGCCGCAGCCGGGATTCTTCAACTATGTGCTGCCGTCGCTGTTGCCGTTCCTGCTCATCGGTGTGATCTTCTTCTTCCTGCTGACCTCCATGCAGGGCGGCGGGTCGCGGGTGATGCAATTCGGCAAGTCGAAGGCAAAGATCACCTCCAAGGACACGCCGAAGACCACCTTCGCCGATGTCGCGGGCTGCGAGGAGGCCATCGAGGAACTCCACGAGATCAAGGAGTTCCTGGCCGAGCCGACGAAGTTCCAGGCCGTCGGCGCCAAGATCCCCAAGGGCGTCCTGCTCTATGGCCCGCCCGGCACCGGCAAGACGCTGCTGGCCCGAGCGGTCGCAGGGGAGGCCGGGGTGCCGTTCTTCTCGATCTCCGGCTCGGACTTCGTCGAGATGTTCGTCGGTGTGGGTGCGTCCCGCGTGCGCGACCTGTTCGAACAAGCCAAGGACAACGCCCCGGCGATCGTCTTCATCGACGAGATCGATGCCGTCGGCCGTCACCGCGGGGCCGGCATGGGCGGCGGCCACGACGAGCGCGAGCAGACCCTGAACCAGCTGCTGGTCGAGATGGACGGCTTCGACGTCCGCGGCGGCGTGATCCTCATCGCCGCGACCAACCGGCCCGACGTGCTCGACCCGGCGCTCCTGCGACCAGGCCGGTTCGACCGACAGATCCAGGTCGACGCGCCCGACATGAAGGGTCGCTGGGACATCCTCAAGGTCCATGCACAGGGCAAGCCGATCTCCGAGGAGGTCGAGCTCAAGGCGGTCGCACAGCGGACCCCGGGCTTCACCGGTGCGGACCTCGCGAACGTCCTCAACGAGGCGGCGCTGCTCACCGCGCGGTCCAACCGCAAGATGATCACCGCCGACGACATGGACGAAGCCATCGATCGTGTGATTGCCGGCCCGCAGCGGCGCACCCGCCTGATGTCCGAGAAGGAACGACTCATCACGGCCTATCACGAGGGCGGCCATGCCTTGGTCGCGGCGGCCATGCCGGGCACCGATCCCGTGCAGAAGGTGACGATCCTGCCGCGGGGGCGAGCTCTGGGCTACACGATGGTGATGCCGGAGGACGACAAATACTCCAACACCCGTGGTGAGCTGCTGGATCAGTTGGCGTACATGCTCGGCGGCCGCGCCGCCGAGGAGATGGTCTTCCACGACCCGACCACCGGGGCCTCGAACGACATCGAAAAGGCGACGGCGGTAGCGCGCGCGATGGTCACCCAGTACGGCATGAGCGACCGCATCGGTGCCATCCGGCTCGGGCGCGGTGACGCGGAGCCGTTCCTCGGGATGGAGATGGGCGGCAACCACAGCCGTGACTATTCCGAGCAGGTTGCCGCGATCGTCGACGAAGAGGTCAAGACCTTGATCGCGACCGCGCACCAGGAGGCGTTCGACGTCCTGGAGGCCAACCGCAACGTGCTCGACGAGCTCGTGCGCCAGCTGTTCGAGAAGGAGACGCTCGACAAGCACGAGGTCGCGTTGATCTTCCAGGCGCTGAAGAAGTGGCCCAAGCGGCCGGCCTGGACCGGATCCGACCTCCGCAAGCCGTCGCAGATCCCGCCCGTCACGCCACCCCCGCAGCCCGAACTGCCGGCGGAGCCGCACCCGGCCGGGGGCGTGCAACTGCCGCCCGGTCAGACCGGTGGGCAGGGGCCGATGCCGCCCTATCAGCCCGGTGGTGACACCCCCCAGGGCGAAGGGCCCCGCGGCCCGCAGGTATCCGGCTGAACCGGCGACCAACCGACTAGATTGCGGGGCATGGCTGATCCCTGCGATGTGCTGTTGCTCGGCGGGACCCGGGAGGCGCGTGACCTGGCCGAACAGCTGGTCGCTGCCGGGGTGCGGGTGGTGTCGTCCCTCGCCGGACGAGTCAGCAACCCCGCGCTGCCGGCCGGCGAGGTGCGCGTCGGTGGGTTCGGCGGCGTGGAGGGTCTGGCGACATTCCTGGAGGCACACGGGGTTCGCGTCCTCGTCGATGCCACTCATCCGTTCGCCGCTGTGATGTCGGACCACGTCGTGGACGCTGCCGAGCAGGCGGGCGTGCCGCTGTTGCGGCTGCTGCGGCCGGGCTGGCGCGAGCATCCCCGGGCCGACGAGTGGACGTGGGTCGACCGGATCGAGGACGCGCCCGGGGCGATGGCCCGGTTGGGGGAGCGGCCGTTCCTCACCACCGGACGCCAGGGGTTGCGCCACTTCGCCGGGTGGAAGGACAAGTGGGCGCTGGTGCGGCTCGTCGAGCCGCCCGAGGAGGCCTGGCCGAAGTGGACGATCCTGCAGACCCGGGGACCGTTCGACGCGGGGAGCGAACGGGCCCTGATGATGGAGCATGACGTGGATCTGCTCGTGAGCAAGGATTCCGGTGGGGCGCTGACCGAGGCCAAGCTTGATGTCGCTGCCGAGTTGGGGATCCCCGTCGTGATGGTGTCCCGGCCCGCGGAGCGGGCGTCGGTCATCGTGCAGGATGTCCGCGCTGCCAAGCTGCTGGTGCTCGAGCTGCTTGCGGAGGAGCGCGATGACTGACCCGGTCGCGCACGGATCCGGCGGGCTGCCGGTGACACCCCGCACCGACTGGACCCGCCCGGTTCCGGTTGTCGGCGACACCTCCGCCGCTGCCGCGCGCGCCGCGGACCCCCGTGGGTGGGCGTTCGACAGAGCCGACATCGACGCGCTGGATCGGATCCTGCGATCGCGGCGGGACATCCGGCGGTTCCGGCCCGACCCGGTGCCGGATGACGTGCTCGAGGCGATCCTGTCCGCCGGCCATGCAGCGCCCTCCGTCGGGCACTCCCAGCCGTGGCGGTTCATAGTGGTGGCCGATCCGGCTCTGCGCGACCGGGCCGCCGTCCTCGCGGACAGGATGCGACTGGAGCAGGCTTACCAACTCACCCCCGACCGCGCCCGCCGCCTTCTCGACCTGAAGCTGGAGGGGTTGCGGGAGGCTCCGGTGGGGATCGTGGTGGCGTGTGATCGGCGTACACCGGCCGCCGGCGTCCTCGGCCGTGCCACGTTTCCCGACACGGACCTGTGGTCCTGCGCCTGCGCGATCGAGAACATGTGGCTCACCGCCCGCGCCCACGGGGTCGGGATGGGGTGGGTGACGCTCTTCGAGCCGGCTGACCTGGGCGAACTCCTGGGGCTGCCTGAGGGCGTGGAGACTTTGGGGTGGCTGTGTCTGGGGTGGCCGGACGAGTTGCCGCCCGAGCCCGGACTGCAGCGGCATGCCTGGTCGTCGAAGCTGCCCCTGAACGAGGTGGTGCTCCGTGATGGTTGGCCGGTTGATGAGGCCGCGGCGCCGTCGGCGCCGGTGTCGCACCTGCGGACAATCGATGACGACGGCACGGCCCCGACACCGTCCGGTGCACTTCGGGCACCTGCTGCCGAACGGCTGGTGGCGGTCACCGATGACGCCGACCGGTTGCTGACGCCGCCGGAATCCCTGGGGGTGCTCGACCGGGCGCTCAACCGCCTGCTGGCGACAGGCTCGTCGCCGACCGACGGGACGCTTGTGCTGGTGGGTGCCGACCATCCCGTGGCGGAGCTGGGGGTCAGCGCCTATCCGGTGAGCAACACCGTCGAGGTCTTCGATGCAGCGGCCGCAGGCCAATCACTCGGCGCGGCGACGGCCCGCACGGCCGGGCTCGACGTGCTCCTGGTGGATGCCGGGGTCCGCGGAGGGCCAGCGGCAGTCGCCGACCGGGCGGAGGTGGAGAGCGCCGTGCGCATCGTGACGGCCCGACCGAAGGATCTGCAGGGCAATCTCCGTGACGCCGATGCACTCACGCCGGCGGACGTGGAATCCCTCGTGGCCCACGGCAGAGCGCTGGGGCGCGAGCTGACGGGACTGGCGGTGCTCGGTGAGATCGGCATCGGCAACACCACGGTGGCCGCAGCGCTGACGAGCGCGCTCACCGGTCTGCCTCCGGCCCGAACGGTGGGCCTCGGCGCTGGCTCGGATGCCGCGATCATGGCGACGAAGACTGCGGTGGTCGAGGCCGCACTGGCCCGCGCAGGCCTGGATC
This sequence comes from Ammonicoccus luteus, assembly GCF_050880385.1. Lineage (NCBI taxonomy): Bacteria > Bacillati > Actinomycetota > Actinomycetes > Propionibacteriales > Propionibacteriaceae > Ammonicoccus > Ammonicoccus luteus. The sequence goes on along the minus strand of NZ_JBNZCI010000002.1, from coordinate 338,598 downwards.
GCCAAGATGATCCGATCCGGATGCTCGCGGCGGTCGGTGGGCCTGAATTCGCCGTGCTCATGGGCGTGACCTTGGGCGCCGCCGAGACCGGGACGACCGTCGTCCTCGATGGACTCGCGACCTCCGTCGCGGCACTGCTCGCCACCCGGGTGGAACCGGCTGTGCAGGCGTACCTCGTCGCCGGCCAAGTCAGCCGGGAGCAGGCACACGGAGAAGTGCTGCGACACCTGGGGCTCGAACCGATTCTCCAACTTCGGCTGCGGGCCGGCGAGGGCGTTGGTGGCTGTATGGCGGCGAGCCTGCTGATCCAAGCACTGCGGGCACGCGAGCACACGGGACGCACGGGTTCCGACAGCCGTTGACCCGCCCGGCGCTCCGATCGGCGCGGAACGATGCGGTCTTCGCGGGTCATCAGAAGGGCGGGGGCTGATCGTTGAGGCCGGGGTTCCAGGGATCGTCGTCCGCGAGCGGCGTCTGCGGGTCCTGCTCGGTGGTGGCCTTGACCCCAGCGCGTTCCTGTTGGAACGCGCGGTGCGCGGCGCGGGCGCGCTGTCGGGTGGTCTGGCCCGCATCGGGTGTCCGAGCGGCTGCGGCGCGGAGGAGATTGTCCAGGACGGTCTCGGTGGTGTGGCAGGGCTCGTTGGAGACCACATCTGCGGGTGGTGTGGTGAAGGTGCCGTGGCAGTTGGTCCAGTAGGTCTTGCCGAGCGGCGTCGTCCACCTGAAGGTGCCCGCGGACTCCTGGACGGTGGTGAAGCGGCCGTGGGTCTGCGCACGGTGGGTGCGACGAGCGTTCGGGCCCAGGTTGGTGGTGCACGTTTCGTCGCCTGGTTTCCAGGGGTCGGTGTGGTCGAGGTCGACCCAGCGGGAGTGGGCGGTGCGTTGGCTGTAAGGGAACATCTCGCGGCCGTCGCGGAGTTTGACTCGCCAGACCATTTCGGGTGAGGGTCGGTAGGCCGAGACGGCCATGGGGGCGGCGAGATCGGCCACGGGCCGGACGATGACACGGCCGGTGCAGGAGGCGAGCAGGTCGTGCAGGTGGCCATGGGTGATCCTGCCGATGCCCTCAACCTCTGCTCCGCCTCCTGCGGCCAGGTCCCAGCCGTTGAGGTGGATGATGAACTGGGCCCCGTGGCGGCAGCGGGCTTGGCGGTCGCGGTCGGTGACGACGTCGCCGGTAGCGGTGTTGATGATGTGGCCGTCGGGGGTGACGGCGGCGCCGTCGAGCAGGTCGGGTTGCAGGAGGCGGGCGGCTCGGTCGGGATGGGCGAGGTGGCCGAGAGCCACGGCGCGGAGTTCGTCGGCCGTGCCGGTGGCGCCACCCTTCTTCAGGATGTCGGCAAGGGTGTTGATGGTTCCGGACAGGTGCAGGGCGTCGAGGGCGTCCAGGAGGGCTTCGAGGCGGGTGATGCCGTCGGCATCCTCGTGTGGGGTGAAGTCGGCCCGGCGGGATCGTCGAGCCTGCTGACGTTCGGCTTCAGCTTCGGGGTCCAAGCGGGCGCGGGCGGCACGCACCTCGGTCATGGTCTTTCGGGGGCCCCAGCCGGGCATGCGGGGTGCGAGGTCCGCGTCCAGTTGGCGGGCGAGATCGGCGGGCAAGGATCGACAGGCGCTGGCAGCCTTGCGGGCGAGCCAGGTCTCGACCTTGCCGGTGAGGGTGTGTTCCCACAGGATCGGGTGCCGGTGGCGCAGGGCGAGCACATCCCAGACCAACACCCAGGCGGCATCGGGGGAGATGCCGAGAGCAGGGCCGAGTTCGTGGCCGAAGAATTCAGCAATCGCGGGCAAGCCGTCGATGGAAGGCGGCAGGAGGTGTTCACCGAACAGCACCCGGGCGGTTGGTTCGGCATCCCCGCCGGGGTTGGGTTCCAGACACGAGTAGGCATCACACAATCCGGACACCAGCGCCAACTGGTCGATCTCGGCCGCCCGTTGACGATTCTTCGCCGCGATGATCGCGTCCAGCATCTGCAGCTTGGTGGGTTTGAACCCGCCGGGGATCACGGTTGCGGCCAAGTTCGGCTCTTCCAGCAGATCCTCGAGTGCTTGCTCGACTGCCGAGGGCAGGTTCGGGTTCAGAGTGTTTGCGCCAGCATCTGCCGGCGCGTGGGGGTCAGGATCGGGTGGGGATGACGGAACGGTCGGCTCCTGCGGCTCGGGTTCCGAGAGCGGCTGCGCAGTGGTGGTCATCGTGGGCTCCTGAGGGGTGTGGTGGGCGATGACACCTCAATAATAATCGAACATAAGATCGAAAACAAGGGGTATGCTGCAAGTGCACGAAGACGACGGAGACCCGCCCGGGCTTCGTCACTGCCCCATGACAAGCTCATCCCCAGTGCCCGAAGTCAAGGAGGACTGACATGGACCCCCGTCCACCACTGCCCCCGTTCACCGAGGAAACCGCCCGCGCCAAGGTGCAGGCGGCCGAGGACGCATGGAACACCTGCGATCCCGAGCGCGTCGCGGGGGCCTATAGTCCTGACACCGTCTGGCGCAATCGCGATGAACACGTCCGCGGTCGCGACGAGGTGGTCGCCTTTCTGACCCGCAAGTGGGAGCGCGAGCTGGACTACCGGCTGCGGAAGAACCTGTGGGCGTTCAGCGACAACCGGATCGCGGTGCGCTTTCAGTACGAGTCCCGCGACGCCAACGGACAGTGGTGGCGTTCCTATGGGAATGAGAACTGGGAGTTCGACGAACTAGGCTATATGCGTCGCCGCGAGGCCAGCATCAACGACGTGGCGATCGACGAGGCGGACCTCAGGGTCACTCCCCGCGAGGGCGAACTGCCACCCTTCTGAGAGCCCCGCTCCGCGGCTGCCGCTCTGACGACGCCGCTCTGACGACGCCGCTCCGAGGGCAGCTACGGCCAGGGTTCAGTCTGTGCCGACCACGCCCAGATCGAGTCCGGCGACATCGCCAATGACGGTGACGGCCGGGGGAGAGATCCTGGCACCCGCAGCCGCGTCGGCGATGTCGGCGACCGGCGCCTTCACGACCTTCTGGCTCGGGAGCCCGGCGTCGGCGACCACGGCGGCGGGGGTGTCTGCCGCCAAGCCGTGCCTCACGAGCGTGTCCGCGATCGTTGCCAGGTTCTTGACTCCCATCAGCACCACGAGCGTTGTTCCGGTCCTCGCCAGTGCGGACCAGTCGAGCCTGCAGCGCGGGTCGCCGGGCGGGACGTGCCCCGACACGACAGTAAAGCCCTGTGTCAGGCCGCGATGCGTCACGGGGATGCCCGCCAGCTCGGGCGCTGCGATCGCGGACGACACCCCGGGAACGACGGCGACGGCGATGCCGGCGTCGGTGCACGCCTGCCACTCCTCGCTGCCTCGGCCGAAAACGAACGAGTCGCCGCCCTTGAGCCGGACCACGTGTTGGCCCTTGCGGGCCTCCGTGACGAGGATGTCGTTGATCGCCTCCTGCGTCGTTTGTGGTCCGTGCGGGATCTTTCCGACATCGATCAGGCGTGCCGGCAGATCCTGCAACAGTGACAGCGGCGCGAGGCGGTCGAACACCACGACGTCCGCCCGCTGCAGCGCATCCAGACCGGCCACCGTGATCAGCCCGGCGTTCCCGGGGCCCCCTCCGACCAGCGTCACCCGGCCCTCGTCACGGGAGGCTGCGGAGATCGTGGCCCGCGTGTCCACGCCGATGATCAGGTCGAACTCGCCGTAGTTCGCGCCCTCGGCCTGACTGATCAGCCCCCGTGCCATGAGGTCAGCGACCGCTGTGGTCAGCTGCCCCGCGTCCACCCCGACAACCGCGCCTTGACTGAGCAGGTTGACCGCCAGGGCGGCCGTGCGGTCGTTGCAGCCGCGCAGGAGAATTCGCCTGCCGGTGACATCGAGCTCCAGGGTCATTGCGCACTTTCTTGTCGGGGATGCTCACGACAGGCTGCCGCAGCCGCGGCGAATCGGCTGGCGATGTCCGGAAATCCGGCCCAATGGACATGGAGATAGGAAGCATGCAACGAGGCGGACGCGAACCCGTCCGCTCGTCCGTCCAGCAGCCACGCCGGCGCCGCGCCTGCAGCAGGGGACAGCCGGGTCCGATGGAACTCATGGCCCTTGACGCGGGTGCCGGCAACCGCCACAACCGAATCGATCGGAGCGATTCCGGTCCGATAGCCGAGCACCAGCTTGGGGTCCATGGCCGCCCGCGCCGCCACCACGTCCGCCATCGGGTGGCCGTCGAGGCTGCGCGCGAGATAGAGGAGGCCGGCGCATTCGGCGATGGTGGGCACGCCGCTGCGCACCCGTGCAGCAATGTCCGCCGTGAGTGAGACGTTCTGGGCGAGCGACTCGGCGTACACCTCCGGAAACCCTCCCCCCACCACGATCCCGGCGGTGTCCGCCGGGAGCCGCGCGTCGGTCAGCGGGTCGAACTCGACCACCCGGCAGCCGGCGGCGGTCAACAGCTCGACATTCTCGGGATAACGGAAGGTGAACGAGCGGCCTCCGGCCACCGCGATCGTCGGCTCGCCGGCAACACGGGTCACCTCGGTCAACGGGTCCCAGGCCGCGGCCGCCAAATCCGGCGCCGACTGTGCGATCGCGTGCAGCGCGTCGAGGTCGACTTCGGCTGCGAGCTGCGTCGCGAGCCGGTCCAACTCGCCGGCGGCCTCGGCCCGCTCTGCCACCGGGACCAAGCCGAGGTGCCGCGACGGCGCGACGATTCCCGAGTCTCGGTGCAGCACGCCGAGGACTTCCACGCCCGTCGCCTCGAGCGACCGCACGGCCTCCGATGCATGCCGGGGCGAGCCCGCCTTGTTGAGGATGACCCCGGCGACGCGCAACCGGGGGTCGAACGTCGCGAGCCCATGGACCCAGGCAGCGACGGTCTGCGACGTGTGCGAAATATCCACCACCAACACCACCGGCGAGGACGTCAGCCGGGCGACGTGCGCGGTCGAGCCGAAGCCGTCGGTCCCGAATTGCCCGTCGAACAGGCCCATCACGCCCTCGATCACGGCCAGATCCGCACCCTGCGCGCCGTGCAGCAGCAGTGGCACGATCCGCTCCTCGCCGCACAGGACCGGGTCGAGATTGCGGCCGGGGCGGCCCGTGGCGAGGGAGTGATAGCCGGGGTCGATGTAATCCGGCCCCACCTTCCCGGGCGCCACCTCGTGCCCGCGGGCCCGCAATGCAGCCATGAGCCCCGAAGCGACCGTCGTCTTGCCATGGCCGGACGCCGGCGCTCCGATGACCAGCCGCGGCAAGCGCATCAGGCAGCCTCGAAAGGGGTCCGGACACCGGCCACGGCGCCCAGGATCGCGTCGGCGCCGACGTTCTCGAGAGCCACGTGCTCGGCGCCGAGGCGCGTTGCCAGCGTTGCGGCCAGCCCCAGGCGGAATCGGCCGGTCTCGCAGTCGATAACGAGCGCAGGGACGCCGGTGCCGCGGATGAGGTCGGCAACGGTGTACGCCCGGGTCAGGGCGTCCGGCCCGGCGGTCGCGCGGCCGTCGGTGATGACGACGAGCAATGGCCGTCGGCGGGGATCTCGGATGCGCTCCAGGCGAAGGGTTTCGGCGGCGCGCCACAGGCCTTCGGCCAACGGAGTACGCCCACCGTGCGGCATCTCGGACAACCGCGTGGCCGCTGCCTCCACGGACGAAGTCGGGGGGAGGAGCAGTTCCGCGTCAGCGCCGCGGAAGGACACGAGCCCGATCCGATCGCGGCGCTGATAGGCGTCCAGCAGCAGCGAGAGGATCGCGGTCTTGACCGATTCCATCCGCCGCCGAGCGGCCATCGAGCCGGACGCATCGACGCAGAACAGCAGAAGGTTGGCCTCCCGTCCCTCGGTCGTGGCGCGACGCAGGTCGGCCGCTGTGAACAGCAGACGGTCCTCGCGACCGCGGGCGCCCTGATGCAGAGCAGCGGCGCGGATGGTGGCCGGGAGATGGACGGGTCCGTCCGCCCGGGGGCGCGTGCCGGTCGTGCGGCCGCGTTCGGTCAGGGCCCGGCTGCGGCGCCCCGACGCGCCCCGGCCGATCCCGCGCGCGGCGAAGAGACGGACGCGGAACGGATCGGCAGCCTCACTCACGCCCATCGGTGCAGCGCCTGCCGGGGCGTCGGGATGCTCCCCGGCGTCGTCGCTCCTCTCGCCGGCCGGCCCGCTGAGACTATCCTGCTCCGGGTCGGGCCCATCCCGCTCCGGGCGGTGGTCGGCGGATGCCTCGGGCGTGCTGGCGTCCGCGTCCTGCTCGGCCCGCTCGCCTAGCCGGTCGTCGTCCTGGTTCTGTTCCTCATCGCGATCCGGGACCTGGCCGTCCGGCGGGTCGGGTTGGTCGTCGTCTCCGAGGAGCCGGTCGAGGAGGTCCTCGTCCAGGCCGGGCGCGTCGAACGGGTTGCGTCGGCGGCGATGGGGGAGGGCGAGCCGCGCTGCGGCGCGGATGTCCGCACGGGTGACCCGTGTTCGCCCGGCCCACGCGGCATGGGCCGTCGCGGCACGCGCGGTGACGATGTCGGCGCGCATTCCGTCGACCTCGAACCCGGCGCACACCGTGGCAATCCTGTCCAGGGCCCAGTCATCCAGCGCGACGCGGGGGAGCAGGGCCCTGGCTGCTCGGATCTGTTCGGCCAGGGCGGACTGTTCGGCAGCGAACCGCGTGGTGAAACCCTCGGGGTCGGCATCGAACGCGAGACGGCGGCGTACCACCTCTGCACGCAACCCCGGCTCGCGCGGCGCCGACACCTCGACCGTCAACCCGAACCGATCCAGCAACTGCGGTCGGAGCTCGCCCTCCTCGGGGTTCATGGTGCCGACGAGGACGATGCGCGCGGCGTGGGAAACAGACACACCGTCCCGTTCCACCGTGGAACGTCCCATCGCGGCCGCGTCGAGCAGCAGATCCACCAGATGGTCGTGGAGGAGATTGACCTCGTCGACATAGAGGATCCCGCGGTTCGCCTCGGCCAGCAGTCCGGGGGAGAACGCGGCGACGCCCGCGCCCAGCGCCCGCTCGAGATCGAGCGATCCGGTCACGCGGTCCTCGGTCGCTCCGACGGGGAGTTCCACGAGTCGGGCGGGGCGGGTGGTGGTCTCGCCGTGCCGGTGCGGCCCGTCAGGACAGCGGGGATCCGGTGCGGTCGGGTCGCAGCCGAAGCGACATCCGACAACGACCTGCTGTTCGGGCAGCAGCTCGGTCAACGCGCGGACCATCGTGGACTTGGCGGTGCCCTTTTCGCCGCGGACCAATACCCCACCGACCTCCGGCGCGACCGTGGTCAGCAGCAGGGCCAGGGCCATGTCGTCGGAACCGACGACGGCCGCGAAGGGGAATGAGCTCACCGGGCCGATGATGCCACAGGCCGTTTGCCGCCGGTTGGTCGCTGCAGGGACGTCCAATACAGTCTCGTGCGTGATCGATGTCGTGGGCATGGGAGCCGAGGGGCCGGACAGCTGCACGGAGTCCGGGCGCCGAGCACTGGCCGAGGCGGAGGTCATTCTCGGCGGGGCGAGGCAGCTCGCGCTCGCGGCGAAGACGGCGGGCGATGCCGAACTGATCGAGTGGCCCAGCCCCTTGCGGGCCGGCCTGCCGGGCCTGCTGGCGCGGTGTGCGGGGCGGCGGGTGGCGGCGGTGGCCAGTGGCGATCCGCTGGTCGCGGGGATCGGGTCGACGCTGATCGAGATCCTCGGTGCGGAGGCCGTGCGGATCCACCCGGCGGTGTCCTCGGTGGCGCTGGCCCGGGCTCGGATGGGCTGGTCGGCCGACGAGGTGGACCTGCTGCGGTTGCGGGCCGACCGGGACGTCGACGCGCTGCGCCGTCTCCTGGCTCCGGGGCGGCGGATCCTCGTGCTGTCCGCGGATGAGACCTCCCCGGCGGCTGTGGCGGCGGTGTGCTGGGACGCGGGAGTGCCCGGCGCGCGACTGACGATTCTGGGCAATCTGGGCACGGAGGATGAATACCGTCGGGAGACCACTGCCACCGGCCTGGCGGTCGAGAGCACCGACGATGTGCCCCGGCTCAACATCGTCGCCGTCGAATGCGCTGCCGGCGAGCGTCCCGTGTCCGGCTGGCTCGCACCGGGCCTGCCCGACGAGGCGTTCGAGCACGACGGGCAGCTGACCAAGCGGCACGTGCGGACGGCCGCGCTGGCGGCGCTGCAACCTGCGCCCGGCGAACTGCTCTGGGATCTGGGCGCCGGCGCGGGGTCGGTGGGGATCGAGTGGGCGCGGCTCCACCGTGCCAACCGGGTGGCGGCCGTCGAACAAGACCGCGAGCGCGCCGACCGGATTGCCCGCAACGCCTGCACGCTTGGCGTGCCACACGTCGCGGTCACCGTCGGGTCGTCGCTGACGTCGCTCGCCGAGCTGCCCGATCCGGATGCGATCTTCGTGGGCGGCGGCGTGAGCCCGGACCTGTTGAGCGCCTGTTGGGACCGCTTGCCGGCCCGCGGTCGGCTCGTGGTGCATGGGGTCACGCTCGAGACAGAGGCGCTCCTGCTCGACCACCACGCTCGGCTGGGCGGTGATCTGGTCCGGCTCGAGGTGAGCACCGCCGGGCCCCTGGGGAGTCGCCGCGGTTGGCAGCCCGCTCGTCCAGTAGTGCAATGGGCCGTCACCAAACCAGCCAGCGCAGTGGAGAGGGACACATGACCGTGCATTTCATCGGCGCGGGCCCGGGGGCCGCGGATCTGCTGACGTTCCGCGCGGCAGCGCTGATCGGTTCGAGCGAGGTCTGCATCTATGCCGGCACCTATCTCGACGACGCAGTTTTGGCCCACTGCCCCGAGGGCGCCGACCTCGTCGACTCCCAGCACCTGAACCTCGACGATCTGATCGCCGTCATGACCCGGGCCCATGCGGACGGCAAGGACGTGGCCCGGCTGTGCTCGGGTGACCCGTCGATCTATTCGGCGATCGCCGAGCAGACCCGTCGTCTCGACGCAGCCGGCGTGCCGTGGGATGTGTGTCCCGGTGTGCCCGCGTACGCCGCAGCCGCCGCCATCGTCGGCCGCGAACTGACCGTGCCGGAGGTTGCCCAGTCGGTCGTGCTGACCCGGGTCCAGCGGGACTCCACCAAGATGCCGTCGACGGAGGCGTTGGAGAATTTTGCGGCCACGCGCGCCACATTGGTCCTTCACCTGGGGATCCGGCGTACGCGCGAGTTGGCCGAGCGGCTGGTTCCGTTCTATGGCGCGGACTGTCCGGTGGTTGTCGTGTCCCGCGCCAGCCAGCCCGAGGAACTCGTGCTGCATGGAACGCTCGGCGATATCGGCGAACAGGTCGAGGCGCACGGGCTCACCCAGGCTGCAGTGATCCTCGTCGGTGAAGCCCTGCGCGCGGAGGGCTTCGTGGATTCACATCTCTATAGTTCGCGGCCCGGACTTCAACAGCGCCACGACCTCCGCCAAATTCCTGGGCAATGAACCACCACTGGCGCCCAGCGCGGCGGCCAGCTCCAGCGGCCAGGGCCGACTGAGCCGAGCACGGCGGAGCAACGCGCTGTCGTCCAGGACGGTCACGGGATCGCCGTGGCGCGGGCCCTCCGGGGTGAGCACCACGACCTCGTCCGCCCAGGCCAGGGCCAGCTCGACGTCATGGGTGGCCGCGACGAGCGACGTCCCCGCCCCGACGAGGCGGTCCAGCACCCCCAGCACCTCGGCAACGCCCTCGGGATCCAGCCCGGCCGTCGGCTCGTCGAGCAGCAGGACGGCCGGCCGCATCGCCAACGCCCCTGCCAGGGCGACCCGCTTGCGCTCGCCATAGGACAGCTGATGTGTCGGCCGGTCCGCGAGATGGGTGATCGACAACGCTGCCAACGCCTCGTCCACCCGCGACCGCACCTCGGCCTCGGGAAGGTCCAGGTTCATCGGCCCGAACGAGACATCCCGCAACACGTCGGCGGAGAACAGCTGATCGTCGGGATCCTGCAGCAGCAACTGCACGCGCTGCCGATGAGCCCGAAGCCCGGTGCGGTCATGCCGCAAGGGCTCGTCGTCCACGAGCACCCGCCCCGCGGACGGCACGTGGCCGCCCGATAGCACGCGCAGCAACGTCGACTTGCCTGACCCGTTCGCACCCAGCAGGGCGGTCCGCGGACCGCTCAGATCCAGGGTCACGTCGGTGAGGACGCGATGCGATCCGTATCCCGCACTCACTCCCGCCAGCCCCAACCTCACCGCACACCACCCGTCAGACCGAGCGCCACGGCCAGCGCGATCAGCGCCGTCAGCCCCGCCAGCGTGAGCAAGACGAACCGCTTCGAGTGCCGTCGCGGTCGGGGGAGCGTACGCAAGGACCCCTCGAACCCACGCCCCGCCAGCCCGTCGGTCAACCGCGTGGCCCGGTCCCACGACCGGACGAACAGGGCAGAGGCCAGCAGGGCCGTCGAGCGCAGGCTCCGCCGGAAACCGTCGTGCCCGAGCCGGTCGGCCTGGGCCCGCCGAACGGTCACGGCGACATCGGCGAGCACGAACAGCAGCCGATACGTCAACGCGGCAATGTCGAGCAGGGGCTCCGGCACCCGCAGCTTCTGCAGACCCGCGATCACGTCGACCATCGGCGTGGTGCAGGCCAGCAACAAGACCGCCGCCGTTCCCGCGGCCCCTCGCACGAGCACGGTCCCCGCGCGGGCGAGCGAGTCGCCGGTGACGGACACGAAGCCGGCATCACCGCCGAGCACGACGGCCACCGAGGCCGCCGCCGTCAACAGAAATGCCGCAGGCGCGGCAAGCACCCCGAACCAAAGGCTCGCGCGCACCCCGGCCGGCCCCAACGCCAGCCCACAGCACGCCACCAGGACCACCAGTGGAACGACCCACCCCGGAGCCACGACCGCGACGGCCAACAGTCCCAGGCACAGCAGCGCCTTGTCGCCGACCGACCGCTCGCGCCAGCGACTGGCCCAAGCGGCCCGGTCGACGACCAGGCCGGCCATTCAGTGCTCGCCGGGGCCGGAGACGGGTCTGCCCACGGACTGCTGTGCGATCGCGCGCTCTGCACGCGTCCGGCCATGGAAATGGCCGATGACAAAGAAGAGGATGCCTGAGCCGATCGCTGCCTGCAGCGCGAACAGTCCCGATTCGACCTCGCTGGCCGGCGCGAAAATCGAGTTGAACCACGGCTCATAGCCGGTGTCCTCGACCATCTCCGTGGCTTGGGCGTCCGTGCCGAGGAAATGTTCGTCTGCACCCTTCGGCGCCGGCGCGACGATCATCGGCAGCAGCCACAGTGCGACCAAGGCAACGAGGAGACCGACCGTGACCCAGAATCCCCGCCGGTTGCTGGTCGACACGTCCCGAGCAGCCTGCTCAGACATGGTTCGCCTCCTTCACGCGAGTGTCGGCGCGGAAGCCGAGCATCGTGAGCTCACGGGTCGCGATCCGGGCCAGCGTCCGGAACAACAGCACGGCCAGGATGCCCTCGGTGATCGCCAGCGGCACCTGGGTCACCGCGAACAGCCCGGCGAACTTCGCGAACGCGCCGACGAGACCGGTGGCGGGGTCAGGGAAAGCGAGCGCGAGCTGGACGCTCGTGGTTGCGTACGTCGCGATGTTCGCCACCGCGACCGCCACGAAGATCGCGACCGTCTCACCGACACGGATTCCGCGCAGGGCGCGATAGGTCGCATACGCCGCCCACGGCCCCACGATCCCCATCGCGAACACGTTCGCGCCGAGGGTGGTGAGGCCACCATGGGCGAGCAGCACCGCCTGGAAGATCAGCACGATCGTCGCCAGAAACGCCATCACGGGCGGCCGGAACAGGATCGCGCCGATGCCGGCGCCCGTCGCGTGACTGGACGAGCCCGTCACCGACGGCAGCTTGATGGCACTCAGCACGAACGTGAACGCGCCCGCTGCGGCGAGCAGCAGACGCGACTCCGGTTTGTCCTTCGCGAGTTTGACGACCTGGCGGGCGCCGTGCACCACGAACGGCGCTGCGGCGACAGTCCAGGCCACCGCATGCCCGGGGGGCAGGAAGCCCTCAGCGATATGCATCGGATTCTCCTTCTCGGGATTGCGCGTCCCGATCGGCGTGGCCGTGCGAGCCGAGTTCCTGACTCCCGGCCCTGGGGCCGGTCACAGTGGCGCGACCGCTCCGGATTTGCACCGGATTCCTCACACCGCACGGATGACTGGCCCCGAGTATGCCACCTCACCCCCGCCCCCGGACCTCCTCCACGAACCGGGCGGTCCAGACCCGGCCGGTCCCCGTCACCCGGGTTCCGCGGGCGCCGATGAGCACGAGGCACTTCATGTCCACCGATTCCGGGGCGAACCCTGCCAGCGTCGTGACCGTCAACGATTCCTCCGCCCGGCCCACGTCGCGGCCGATGACGACCACGGTCTTGGGCGGCAGAACTTCCAGGAGCACGGCCCTGGCGTCGGCGAGCTGGCCAGGTCGTGAGCGGGACCTGGGGTTGTAGAGCGCGATCACCAGGTCGGCCTCCGCCGCCTTCCTCAGCCGCTCCGCGACCACGGGCCACGGCTTCAACCGATCCGACAGCGAGAGCACGGCGAAGTCCGCGCCCAGCGGCGCACCCGCCCGCGCGGCCACCGCTTGAGCGGCGCTCACGCCCGGGAGGACTTGGATATCGAGATCGGAGTACGCCGCCTCGGCCGCCGCCTCGAACACCGCCGATGCCATGCCGAACACGCCGGCGTCACCGCCGGACACCACCGCGACGTCCTTCCCGGCGAGCGCCGCGTCGAGGGCCGCCCGAGCCCGATCGATTTCGACCGTGTTGCCCGACGGGTGCCGGGTCAGACCGGGGCGCTGGGGCACCCGATCCACGTACGGCGCATAACCGAACACATCCGTCACCTCGGCCAGCGCCGCCCGGGCCTCGAGCGTCAGCCACTCCGCGGGGCCCGGGCCGAGGCCGATGATGCGCACGCGACCGCCCGGGTTTCGCGACGTCCGCTCCGTTGGCTCCTCGGTGACCGTCCCGGCTCCGTCATGCCGGCCGGCGGAGTCCGCCCTGCGGTCCCCGCCGGTCACCACGACGGTCGCGAAATAGGGCACGGTGGCCGGGTCGACTTCGGTCACGGGCAGCACGCGCTGCTCGTCGAAGGTCGCGCGCTCGACATACCAGGCATCGGCCAGCCGACCTGCTTGGCGCAGTGCCTCGCGTACCCCCGCGAACGTCCGCCCCAGCTTCAGCACCACGGCCGCCTCGGTCTGGGCCAGCCGCCACGCCAACTCGGGCACGGGCAGCGTCCCCGGCAGGACCGTCAGCACGTCCTCGTGCCGGCACAGGCCGGACCCGATCGCGGCCGTCGATCCGCTCACCGACGTGACCCCGGGCACGATCTGCGCCCCGAACTCCGCGGCCAGCCGGTCGTGGAGATACATGTAGGACCCGTAGAACAGCGGATCCCCCTCCGCCAGCACCACCACCGTGCGGCCGGCTCGCAGGTGGGCCCGCAGCCGCTCGGCGCAGTCGTCGTAGAACGCGTCGATCTCGGCGTAGTACCCGCCCGCGTGCCTCGACTCGCCCGTGGTCACGGGGTAGCGCAGGAGTTCCTCCCGCACGCCAGGGCTAAGCCAGGGCTCGGCGATCGAGCGGGCGATGGAGTTGCCGCTGGGGCCGGAGAAGTACGCGACCACGTCCGCCGCCTCGATCAGGCGGGCCGCTCGCACCGTGAGCAGGTCCGGATCGCCGGGGCCCACGCCGACGCCGAAGAGCTGTCCTGGTCGTTCGCCGGTCGCACCACGACTCGGGGCGCTCACGCGGGCAGCTCATTCTCGCGGGCGAGTGCGTTCAGGGCCGACACCGCCAGGGCCGAGCCGCCGCGCCGGCCCTCGACCACGAGCCACGGCACGTCCCAGGGGTTGTCCCGGAGGGCTTCCTTGGACTCGGCCGCACCGATGAACCCGACGGGCACGCCGATGATGGCTGCTGGCCGGGGGCCGCCGTCGGCGATCAACTCCAGCAGGTGAAAAAGGGCCGTCGGGGCGTTGCCGATCGCGACCACGGCACCCGCGAGCCGGTCGGCCCAGAGCGAGACCGCGGCCGCGGAGCGGGTCGTGCCCCAGGCCTGCGCGAGCCCCGGCGTCCGCGGGTCACGCAAGGTGCAGATCACCGCGTTGTCCTGTGGCAGGCGAGCGCGGGTGATGCCGGTGCCGATCATGGTGGCGTCGGCAAAGATCGGGGCGCCCGCGTTGAGGGCCGCGCGGGCGGCGGAGACCAGACGCGGGTGGGTGTGCACATGATCGGCGAGGCGGACGTCGCCGGCTGCGTGGATCATCCGGACCACGACCGTGGCGGTCTCCTCGTCGAAGCGGGTGAGATCGGACTCGGCACGGATCGTCGCAAAGGACTGGCGATAGATCTCGGTGCCGTCCGTCTCGTAGGGATAGCGGCGCGTCGGCCGGGCGGGATCGCTCGTGGGCGAGGTGGTCTCTGACATAGCGCAGGGATTATCGCAGCAGCAGTGCGGTGTCGGCGCCCGAGTCGCTGGTGATCAGCACATGGCGCTGGGCGGCGGTCGCACCGCAGTGGCGTTCGCAGGCGACGAGATGGACCGGATCGGCGAGGGCCAGGGTGCCGGCGTCAATCCTCGCGACCAGTTCGCGCGCGACCGACTCGGTGCTGTGGGCGGCCCGGGCGCAGCCGGGTGCCCCTGTGCAGGCACTGACCTTCGCCCACCCGGATCGGGCACTCGTCGCGAAACCGGCCTCGGCGAGCTCCGGCAGCCGGTCAGCGGCATCAGGGACCACGATGCTGCGCCACGGGGTGAGGAGCACGGTGTCGGTGAGGGCTGCGAGAGCGTCGAGGCCGGTCGGCATGAGTCGCCCCAGCGGGAGGCCGACGACGGCATGCGGTCCACTGGCTCCGGGCTCGAGGCGAGGACCCCGGGTCATCGGCCCCGCGTCCTGGCCCCGCTCGTCGGCGCGGCCCGGTTCGAAGCCGGCCGAACCCATCATCGCGGCCCGTTGTTCATGGCCCAGTTCCCGCACGTGCCATGGAATCGGCTGGGAGGTGATGCGCTGGCGCTGGAAGGCGCGGGCCACCGAAACGAGCGCCCCGGCCGCCTCGGCAGCTGCGATCCGGACCTCGTCCGGCGACGTTGCGGCACGAGCGATCAACAGATCCCCGCTCGCGGCGTCCACTGCTCGATAGGCCACGTCGAAGGGCTCACCGACCACGTCCCCGCGCCCGTCGTCAACGGCGAACAGGAAGCGTCCCGGCAGCCCCGCGAGCTCCGGGTCCGCGCAGATCAACCGGTCGAGTTCAGCGACGATGCCACGCACATCCGCCACGGCTTCGGGCCCCGCCGCCGCGTTGCGCGCCCAGCGACCCGAAAGCGGAGAAGCCACCATGTTGCGGGCCCGCTCGTGAGTGGGGGACGGGACCAAGCCGGTGGCCAGCACCGCATCGACAACCGCATCCGGCACCGGATCCGGAAGACCGCGGAGCTGGATATTGCCGCGTGAAGTGAGCTGGAGGAAACCCGCGCCGTGGCGCGCGATCTCGAGCAACCGGGTGAGGACGGCCACGGGCGCCTCGCCTCCCGGCAGTCGGAGTCGAATAATCGCGCCATCGTCCGCGCGGAACGGCCGCAACAGGCCGGGGCAGAGATCGGCGCGAGCGCGATGTGCGGGGGGTATGGGCACGTCTTCTCCTCGGGACGCCAGCCAGCCTAACCCGCTGCTGCTCACCTGGGGGTCCGACCCGGTCGCGTGACAATTCCACCCCGACCTGCGTCCCGGCCCGACATTTGCCCTTGTCGCGAATGCCCGGACGGTAGGTCGGGGCTGATTCGTTGCGCTTCGCCCCGGCGCCACTAGGCTCGGCCGCGCCGCGAGCGAGAGGAAACCATGTCCCGGATTCTGCTGTTGTCCACCTCCGACACCGATCTGCTCGCCGCCCGGGCGAGCGGCGCGGATTACGGCTATGCCAATCCGGTCAAGGTGGACCCCGAAGGCCTCTCGCAGTTGCTCGCTGACGCGGCTCTGGTCGTCTTCCGGTTTCTCGGGTCGGTGCAAGGCTTGCCCGACACCTATCACCAGGTCGTCGACTCCGGGCTGCCGCGCGTCGTGGTGGGCGGCGAGCAGGTGCCGGATGCCGCGCTCATGGAGCTCTCGACCGTGCCCGTGAACGTCGCGGCGCAGGCGCACCTCTATCTCGCACAGGGCGGGTTGGCGAACCTGGCGCAGGTCCACGCGTTCCTGTCCGACACGGTTCTGCTCGACGGTCTCGGGTTCGAGCCGGTGGCCGAACAGCCGCGGTGGGGCGTGCTCCCGCGTCCTGAACGCAGCGGTCCGCGCGTCGGCATCCTCTTCTATCGGGCCCAACAGGCCGTGGACAACACGGCCTATGTCACCGCGCTCGCGGATGCGATCGACGCGGCCGGTGGCGTCGGCGTCCCGATTTTCGCCACCTCCCTCCGCGATGCCTCCGCCGACCTCCTCGAGCACCTCGCGACCTATGACGCGCTGATCACCACCGTCCTGGCCGCCGGCGGCACCAAGCCCGCCACAGCGCAGGCCGGTGGGGACGACGAGGGCTGGGACGTGCAGGCGCTGGCCGCGCTCGACGTGCCGATCCTGCAGGCGCTGTGCCTCACCTGGTCCCGCGCGGAATGGGCGGGCAGCGACGACGGCATGTCCCCGCTCGACGTCGCGACCCAGGTCGCGGTCCCTGAGTTCGACGGCCGCATCATCGGCGCGCCGATCTCGTTCAAGGAGCTCGACGCCGACGGGTTGCCGCACTATGTTCCGGACGTCGAACGCTGCCGTCGCATGGCCGAGCTGGCCGTCAACCACGCCCGGCTCCGGCACGTGCCCGTGGGCGAGCGTCGGATCGCGATCGTCCTCTCCGCCTATCCCACCAAGCACTCCCGCATCGGCAACGCCGTCGGGCTCGACACGCCCGTGTCCCTGATCCGGCTGCTCGCCGCGCTGCGGTCGGCCGGCTATGACGTGGGGGAGCCCGGCGAGATCCCCGGCACCGGTGAGGTCGTGCCGGTGGACGGGGAAGCCCCCGAGACCACCGCGGGCAACCACCTCATGCATTCGCTCATCGAGGCCGGCGGCCAGGACGAGGAATGGCTGACCGCCGAACAACTCGCGGGGCAGCCCATCCGGATCGCGGTCGACGACTATCGGCGGTGGCTCGCGGATCTCCCGGCCGAGCTGGTCGACGAGGTCACCGGGGCCTGGGGCGAGGCACCCGGATCGGTGTTCGTGGATGGCGACGAGATCGTCGGCGCGGCTCTGCGCGCGGGCAATGTCGTGATCCTCGTCCAGCCCCCGCGTGGTTTCGGGGAGAACCCGATCGCGATCTACCACGACCCCGACCTGCCGCCGACGCACCACTATCTGGCCGTGTACCGCTGGCTCGAGCGCGAGTTCGGTGCCCACGCGATCGTCCACCTCGGCAAACACGGCAACCTCGAGTGGCTGCCGGGCAAGAACCTCGCGCTCTCGGCGGCCTGCGGTCCGGACGCCGCGCTGGGGTCGATGCCGGTGATCTATCCGTTCCTCGTGAACGACCCCGGGGAGGGTACGCAGGCCAAGCGCCGCGCCCACGCCACGATCGTCGACCACCTGGTGCCCCCGATGGCCCGCGCGGAGACCTATGGCGACATCGCCCGGCTGGAGCAGTTGCTCGATGAATACGGGAACGTCTCCGCCATGGACCCCGCCAAGGCGCCGGCGCTGCGCGGGGAGATCTGGACCCTGATCCAGGCCGCCCGGATGGACCACGACCTCGGGCTCGACGAGCGCCCGGACGATGAGGCCTTCGACGAGTTCATCATGCACGTCGACGGCTGGCTCTGTGAGATCAAGGACGTCCAGATCCGCGATGGGCTGCACATCCTCGGCCGCGCCCCGGAGGGCGACGAGCTGGTCAACCTCGTCCTTGCGGTCCTGCGCGCGAACCAGGTGTTCGGCGGGTCGGGCGGCGCGGTGCCCGGCCTGCGGGTCGCGCTCGGTCTTGCTCTCGAGTCGACGGAACTGGGCGAGACCGACCGTGCCGAGGAGGTCGCGGCCGATCTGGTACGCCGCCTCGCTGCCGCCGGCTGGGACACCACGGCGATCCCCGATCTGCTGACGGGTCTCCCGGAAGGCGCCGACCCCGAAGGCGTTGCCCGGTCGCTCGAGTTCGCGTGCCAGGAGGTTGTGCCGCGCCTGGCGAGGACGGTCGACGAAATCCCGATGGTGCTGCACGCGCTCGACGGCGGCTATGTCCCGGCCGGTCCGTCGGGTTCCCCGCTGCGCGGCCTGGTGAACGTGCTGCCCACCGGCCGAAACTTCTATTCGGTTGACCCCAAGGCCATCCCGTCGCGGCTGGCGTGGGAGACCGGTCGGGCGATGGCCGATTCGCTGCTGGCTCGCTATCGCACGGAAACGGGCGATTGGCCGCGGTCGGTCGGTCTGTCGGTCTGGGGGACTTCGGCGATGCGCACCTCGGGTGACGACATCGCCGAAGTGCTCGCCCTGCTCGGGGTCATCCCGGTCTGGGACGAGGTCTCGCGTCGGATCGTGGGTCTGGAGCCCATCCCGTTGGCTGAGCTCGGCCGTCCGCGGATCGATGTCACCGTCCGCATCTCCGGCTTCTTCCGCGACGCTTTCCCGCACGTGATCGATCTGTTGGACGACGCCGTGGCGCTGGTGGTGGGGCTGGACGAGTCGCCGGACGACAACTATGTCAAGGCCAACGCCGAGGCCGATCTCGCGACGCACTCGGACGCCCGACGGGCGCGCACCCGGATCTTCGGGTCCAAACCCGGCACTTACGGCGCCGGGATCCTGCCCCTGCTCGAGGCCGGCAACTGGCACTCGGACGCGGACTTGGCCGAGGTCTATGCGACGTGGGGTGGGTTCGCCTATGGCCGCGATCTCGACGGGGTGCCGGCGCGGGCGACGATGGAGGACAACTATCGCCGCATCCAGGTCGCCGCGAAGAACATCGACACCCGCGAGCACGACATCGCGGACTCGGATGACTACTTCCAATACCACGGCGGGATGGTCGCGATGGTTCGCAGCCTGACGGGGGCGGACCCGAAGGCCTATGTGGGCGACTCGACGGTGCCCGACGCGGTTCGCACGAGGACGCTGGCGGAGGAGACCTCGCGGGTGTTCCGCTCGCGGGTCGTGAACCCGCGGTGGATCGCCGCGATGCAGAAGCACGGGTACAAGGGAGCGTTCGAGCTCGCCGCCACCGTGGACTATCTGTTCGGGTTCGACGCGACCGCGGGGGTGGTGCCCGACTGGATGTACGAACAGCTCGCCACGACCTATCTCCTCGAGGAAGAGAACCAGGAATTCCTGCGGCGCGCGAACCCGTGGGCGCTGCGCGGAATGGTCGAGAAACTGCACGAGGCGGTCGACCGGAAGCTCTGGGCAGCACCCGATCCCGAGGTGCTCCAGCAGCTGCAGCAGCTCTATCTGGAGGTCGAGGGCGATCTGGAGGAGTGAGACAGCCGCCGGGCCGGGCACTCGGGAAGTTCGGGCGGCAGGCGAACCCGTGTCAGCCGGGCTCGGGTCGCAGGAGATAGGTGTCCATAACCCATCCGTGCCGTTCCCGGAGGGCAGCACGCGTCGCGATGAGCTCGTCGATCACGCCGTCCAACGGCCCCCGCACGAGCACCTCCCGGGGGTCGCCGAGATAGGCGCCCCAGCAGATCTCCAATCCGTGACCCGTGAGACCGCGGCACGCGAGATGACCGTCGAGCATCACGACCACGTCGAGCCCGTCGCGGAAGTCCTCGAGCAGCCGCCGTCCGGTCGTCACCAGGAACGGCCGGCCGACCCGGTTGAGCGGCACTCGATGCCGGGCCGCGAGCAGCTGGATCGCCGAGATCCCGGGGACGACCTCACAGGAGATCGTCAGGTCCGCCGCCAGCGCGTCCACGATGCGCAGCGTGCTGTCATAGAACGCCGGGTCGCCCCACACCAGGAACCCGTACGTCAGGTCCGGCTCCGCCGCGATGATGGCCCGGTAGCGCTCGGTCCGCGCCCGATGCCAGTCCGTCACGCCGCGGCCGTAGGCGGCCGCGTCACGCTCGGCGTCCGGCCCGCGCTCGGGATCCGGCACCTCCACCAGCCGATAGTCCCCGGTGATCCAGCGCGCGCAGATCTCCTCGCGGGCCGCGACGAGGTCGCGCTTCGCGCCGCCCTTGTCCGCGACGAGGAACACGTCGACCTCGTTCAGCGCCACCACGGCTGCCCGGGTCACCTGCTCGGTGCCGCCGGGGCCGATGCCGATCACTTTGATGCTCGTCACCCGGCCGATCCTAGGGCCGTCGCGCCGGCGAACGACTGGCGCAGCAACACCGCCAGGAGCCGCTGCTGGACGTCGGGGGGATAGTCCTCGGGCCACGACAACGCCGCCACCGTCAGCCCGTCGACGGCAATCGTGAGCAGCGCCGCACGGTCCCGGGCCTCCGGCACGCCCGCTCCCTCCAACAGGCTCGTGGTCAGGCGCACGACGTCCCGATGCATCTCGTCCGCCGCAGGGCGCAGGGCCGGGCTCACCCGGGCCCGTTCGACGAAGGCCAGCCAGACCGCGCACTCCCGACGCCGTCGTTCGTCGAGGGGGAGCAACTCGGCATAGACCCCGACCACCGCAGCCGACAGTTCCCGGTGGTCGGCACGGTGGAACGCCGCCAGGATGCGCTCCCCGTGGGCCTCGATCCGTGCGGTCACCCGCTCGGCCATCGCCCGGGTCGCGGCGAGCATGAGCGCGTCATGGGACTCGAAATAGTGCCGCACCGAGCCCACGTTCAGACCCGCCTCCCGCGCGACGTTCCGCAGGGAGGCGGCCTCCACGCCGCCCTGCTCCACCAGCCGGAACACGGCATCCACGATCAGTGCACGGCGCTCGGCGACATCCACGACTTTGGGCATGGAGCCAATGTATCCCACGTGTGCTAAAAAGAATCTATCACAGTCGTGACAAATACTCGGGAGGGGCCATGACCACCGCCACCACCGTTCGTTCGGCACACCCACCCGATGCACGGACACGCATCGGCGCCCTCGACGTCGCCCGCGGGATTGCGATCTTGGGCACCCTCGCGACCAATATCTGGCTGTTCAGCCACCCAGGTGGCATGCTCGGCTATCTCACCCACCCGACCTCGCCGGGCGCCCCTGCCGTCCAGCAGGGGGTCGAACGGGTGCTGATGGCGCTGGCCAACGGCAAATTCCTGGGCCTGCTCACCCTCATGTTCGGCATCGGTCTGCTCATCCAGGCCGAGTCGGCAGCCCGACGCGGTCGCCGCTGGCCGGGGGGCTATCCGGTCCGCATGGGGCTGCTGTTCGCCGAGGGGTTGCTGCACTTCCTGCTGATCGCGGAGTTCGACGTCCTCATGGGCTACGCCGTCACGGGCGCGATCGTCGCCGTGCTCGTCGTGCGGACGCCGAGGGTACGCCGGGTCTGGGCGGTCCTTGCCGGAGCCCTGCACCTGCTGATCGTGACCGCGCTGACGGTTCTCCTGCTGTCGGTCGGCAACGCCCCGGGCGGCGCGATGCCGGGCGAGGCGGTCTATCGCGACGGATCCTGGTGGGATCTCGTCGTGCTCCGCCTCGACCACGCGGTGCTGTTCCGGGCGGAACCGGTCTTCATCGGGTTCCTCTCGGTGACGATGTTCCTGCTGGGAGCCGAGCTCCATCGGCGCGGCATCTTCGAGGAGCGAGCCCGGCCCCTGCGGGTCCGCCTCATGGTCGCCGGCGCGTTCGCCCTGGTCCTCGACCTGGCCCTGGCGTGGCTGGTCCCGGAGGCGGTCTTCATCTGCCGCTATGTCCTGGCCCAAGTGGTGGCCATCGGCCTGCTCGCCCTGATCGCCACCGTGGTGCGAGGTGGCGGTGGTCGGCTGGGCGGCGTGCTCGCTCCGGTGGGACGGATGGCGCTGAGCTGCTACATCCTGCAGAACCTCGTCTGTTCCGCGCTGTTCCATGGGTGGGGCCTGGGGCTGAACTCCGTCGATCCCGGCGCCCGGCTCTGGGTGACCGCCTGCGCCTATCTGGCGGTCTGCACGGCCATGGTCCTGGTCTCGCGATGGTGGCTCGGTCGGTTCTCCCGAGGCCCCGTCGAGTGGGCCTGGCACGCGTCCTACCGCGTGCTCGTGCGGTGATCGGTGCCCTACAGTCCTCCTCATGCGTGAGTTCGACCATGACCGCGTCGCTGCAGCGGTCCGCGAAATCCTGATCGGCATCGGAGAGGATCCCGACCGTGATGGCCTGCGGAATACCCCGGATCGGGTGGCGCGCGCGTATGCCGAGATGTTCGCCGGCATGCGGAAGTCGCCGGAGGAGGCACTGTCCGCGGTCTTCGACATCGCGCATGACGAACTGATCCTGGTGAAGGACATCGAGCTGTGGAGTTGCTGCGAGCACCACCTCGTTCCGTTCACAGGGGTGGCCCATGTCGGTTACATTCCCGGCCCGGACGGGCACATCACCGGACTCAGCAAGCTCGCCCGGCTCGTCGATGTCTATGCGAAGCGACCTCAGGTCCAGGAACGACTGACCACCGAGATTGCCGACGCTCTCATGAGCCACCTTCAGCCGCTGGGCGTGATCGTGGTGATCGAGGCCGAGCATCTGTGCATGACCATGCGCGGGGTCAAGAAGCCCGGCTCCCGGACGGTGACCAGTGCGGTGCGCGGGCAGTTGCGCAACCCCGCGACACGGGCCGAAGCCATGAGCCTGATCATCGGGTCCTGATCCCGCGGACACTCCGCAGCCAACCTGACCCGCTGGGACCGGACCACCGTCCGCGCCACTAGCATTGCCCGTCGTGATTCTCGATCCCGGCCCCACCAAGGTGATGGGCATCATCAACGTCACGCCGGATTCGTTCTCGGACGGCGGAGACTGGTTCGACCATGACCTCGCGATCAGTCACGGTCGGGATCTGCTGGCACAGGGTGCGCACCTGATCGATATCGGCGGCGAGTCCACGCGTCCGGGGATCATCCGCACCGACTCCGCGGAGGAACTCCGGCGGATCCTGCCCGTTGTCGAGGCGCTCGCAGCCGAGGGCGCGATCCTCTCCATCGACACGATGCGCGCCGAGGTCGCCGTCGCCTGCGTCCAGGCGGGGGCAGCCCTCATCAACGACGTCTCCGGCGGTCTCGCCGACCCCGCGATGCTCCCCGCGGTGGCCGAGCTGGGCGTGCCCTTCGTCGCGATGCACTGGCGCGCGCACTCCACGCAGATGCAGGACCTCGCCCACTACGAGAACGTCGTGATCGACGTGCGCGACGAACTCGCCGCTCGTGCAGAGGCCGCCTTGGTTGCGGGCATCGCGCCGGAGCGCCTGATCCTCGATCCTGGCATCGGTTTTGCCAAGACCGGAGCCCACAATTGGGCCCTGCTCGAGCATCTGGACGTCCTCGCCGAGCTCGGATTTCCGCTTCTTCTGGGGGTTTCCAGGAAACGTTTTCTCGGGGATCTCTTGGCTGCGGAAGGCCGGCCTCGGCCACCCAAGGAACGCGATGATGCCAGTGCTGCGATCACGACGATTCTCGCGCTGCAAGGAATCTGGGCCGTGCGTACGCACTCGGTGCGACAGCACCTGGACGCCATAGCCGTGGCGACTCGTTTGTCCGGACGTTGAGAACCGTTCATCTGCTCGACCCCGTCCACCCACCGTGGACGGTTCGGAGGTCCCCCTGAGTCGGCTAGTGTGCTTTGACCGTCAACGCAGGATGCCTTGATTCTGCGTGCCCGCGCGGTGCGTTGCCTCCGGGCGGCGGTGACGTCCACACAACCGGAAGCAGCGCAGAACGAGCAAAAGGAGGCGACGCGTTGGAGCCACAGGCCACCGACCGGATCACCCTCACGGGGATTCGCGCGTTCGGGCACCACGGGGTTCTCCCGCACGAGCGCACCCATGGCCAGCAGTTCAGCGCCGACGTGACTCTTTTTCTCGACCTCGCGCCCGTGGGCGCCTCCGATCGACTCGCGGACACCGTGGATTACGGTGCGGTTGCTGCCGCGGTCGCCGAAGAACTGACCGGGCCGGCTCTCGACACCATCGAGGCGCTGGCCCACCGCATCGCCGATCGATGCACAACCGACGAGCGTGTGCGCGCGGTCGAAGTGACCGTCCACAAGCCGATGGCGCCTGTTCCCGTCGTGCTCGCCGATGTCTCGGTCACCATCATTAGGAGCAACAGATGACTCATCCCTTCGCCCTCGATGTCGACACCCTGAGCGGCATGCGTCCCCTGTCGACCGCCGTGTTCTCGTTGGGCTCCAACCTCGGAGACCGACTGGAGCACCTGCAGCTCGCCGTGCAGGCGCTGGCGAGCACCCCGGATCTCGTGATCGTCGACGTCTCGCCGGTCTATGAGACCAAGCCGGTCGACGCCCCGGCCGGCAGCCCCGACTTCCTGAATCTCGTGGTTGTCACGGAAACCACCCAGCCTGCCCGCGTCCTCCTGGAGCGCGCTCACGCGATCGAGTCCGCGCACGAGCGGCACCGCGAGGAGGTCCGCGGCCCGCGCACGCTGGATGTCGACCTGATCGTCGTCGGGCGTGCCGTCAACGAGAGCCCCGAGCTGACGCTGCCGCACCCCCGGGCGCACGAGCGGGCTTTCGTCCTCGCGCCGTGGGCGGACATCGCGCCCGAGGCCGAGATCCCGGGCCGCGGCCGCGTGGCGGACCTGCTGGCGACGGTGGACACGTCCGGCATCACCCGTCGCGACGATCTGGTCGTGGAGGCCTGAGTTTGGCTCCGCCCGGCCGGGAGCCGAGCGATCCCGGGCAACCCGGAGAGCGCGACCGACTGGGGCTCACTCCGGTGAGCACTCTCGGCATCGCCGCACTCGCGGGCGCGGTGGCTTCCCTGGTGCTGGTGCTCGTCACGCAGCGCCTCATCGGGCATCCCCCACTGCTGCCCTGGAGCGGACCCTTGGTCCTGCTGTTCGTGGCGGCACTGCTCGCGGGCATGGCGTTCACCACGTGGCGCCGCATCCAGGTCCGCCGGGAGCCGATCGAGGCCCAGCGTGCGGTGACCTTTCTCGCCCTGGGCAAGGCATCCGCAATCGGCGGGGCAGCGATCACGGCGGGCTATCTGGTGTTCGCTTTCGTCTCCGCGGACAACCTTGCTGCCGCGGGCCCGCAACAGCGAGTCATCAGAGGCCTGACGGCCGCGGTGGCCGGCGTGCTCATCATGGCAGCGGGACTCTGGCTCGAGCGTGCGTGCCGCGTCCCGGAGCCACCGGACGAGGACGAGCATGAGGAACCGCTGAACCGTTGATGGCAATTCCGGAAGATTGCGAAATGGCGGGCGAGCCGGAATCCGCTATCGTTGCCTGTCCCCTAGGATGCCCGCATGGCTAGTCAGCAAGCGGATCGCCGCACCACCACGTCGTCGCTGCGACGTGCCGCCATCTATACGTTGGGCGCGGGGGGCGTGCTGGCCATAGCCGCCGCCTTCGGTCCCATCTGGATCGTCCGGGCGGGGATCGCACTCGCCCTGATCGCCGGCGTTCTGGCCATTCGTTTCGCCTGGCGCGAGACCCGCCAGGAACGCATCGAGCACGGCAAGGAAATCGTGCGCCAGGTGCGATCGCACGGCGAGCAGCTCTCGGTGGAGCGGCAGCGCAACCTGGAGATCGTGGACGTCCTCCGGCGGGCCAACGAGGACAGCGACGAAGAGGTCGTGAAGCTGCAGATCCGCATCGGGCAGTTGCGCACCGAGCTGTCGTCCCTGCGGGGCGACAATGCGTCGCTGAAGGCTGACGTGGTCCTGAGGGATCGCCAGATCAAGCGACTCACCACCGATCTCGCCGCCCGAGAGGACGAGCTCCGGATCCTCAAGGGTCTCGCCGACGACGCGGAAGTCCTCTCCATGCCGCGTTACGGAACCAAGGCCGACTGGGATGCACTGCCCACCGCCGAGGACCTGTGGGCAGACGGCAACTATCCGACCGTCGTGGACCTGCAGCGACTTGCCTATCCCGCGGAGACCAGCACCGACGAGGTGCGCAAGCAGGCCTGAACCGCACCGCTGCGACCGATGCTGACCGGCGCGTCCCATCCGGGGCGCGCCGTTGGCATGTCAGGGCCGCGCGCCTATTTGTCGACGTCCCCGATCACATAGCCGACGGATGCGAGCACGGTCTCGACCGCCGCAACCGGCGTACCCACCAACAACTCCTCCAGCGCCGCCACATGATGGAATGAGGGGCTCCGCAGCTTCATCCGCCAGGGCGTCTTGTCCCCGCGGGACACGAGATGGAACCCGGTGCGCCCCAGCGGTGCCTCCACGAACGAATAACTCTCCGCCTCCGGCAGTTTCACGATCTTCGGCAGCCGCACCTGGATGGGCCCGTCCGGCAGCCGCGCACAACAGGTCCGCACGACGTCGGCTGAGACTTGACACTCGGCGGCCAGCAGCGCGAAGCGGGCGCGTGCGTCGCCGGTGGTCCCCAAGCGCGTGATGTCGAACCCCAGCTCGGCATAGGGGCCGTGGTGGCGGTTGTCGAGGGGTACGCCGGCCGCGCGGGCGAGCGGCCCGCTCAAACCGAACGAATCAACCAGGTCGGCGTCGATCATGGCCAGGCCGTCGCCGGGAAGGGGGAGCCCTGCGAGCTCCTGCGCAAGCTGGCTCAACTCCGTCATGAGCGTGGCCTCGTCGTCGAGCCAGCCACCATCCGGGTCGACCGCGACGCCGCCGATCCGGACAGCCATCGGGTGGATTCGGTTTCCGGTCAACCGAGAGGTCTGGCCGCGCAGCCGTTCCCGGGCCGCCCGCACACGGGTCGCGAGCGCGACGTCGGTGCGGGCTACCCAACCCAGGAACCCAAGATGGCTCAGGATGCGGGTGTGTTCGGCCAACAAGGTCCGGAGCCAAGCTGCACGCGGCGGGGGCGTCAACCGCAGCAGCCCCTCGAAGGCCTCGGCTGCGGCAAGCTCGCCGAAGAACGGCGCCTGCCAGTCGTGGCGGTCGGCCAGCATGAGGATCTGGCGATAGTCCCGGGCCTCGAACAGCTTCTCCACGCCTCGATGCATGGCTCCGGGCAGGACACGCGCCGACGTCACGACATCCCCGGCGGCGACGACGTTGATCTCCAGCAATCCCGCCCGCGTGGGATGGTCGGGCCCCAGATCGAGGATGATCGTCGCGGCGTCGGCCGGCAGGCCGGCCGCCAGCGAGCCGACGAGGATCCGTTGCGTGGTCACCGGACCATTATGGTTCGCGCGCCGCACCGACGCGGTGCGCGACCAGCCAGAAGGCGCCGAAACGGTCCGGATCGCGCAGGAGGGCCTGTTGACTGCGCAGGGCAAGCCCATCAAGGGGTGTTCGCGCCTCACCGACCGGCCAGAAATCGGCGGGCAGGTCCGCCAAGCGGGTGCACCAGAGTCGTTCGGCGCCCAACTCCTCGACAGCCGCGGCCAAGGAGTCGACCGCGACAGATGCGGTCACGTTGGCCCCCGGGCCGGGCGGGACCGGCCGACCCCGCAGGTGGGCGGCGAGACCCCCGTCGGCAGGGCGGCCGTCGACCATGTGGCCATAATCGATCGTCGCGAGCACGCTGCCCGGTGCCAGCCGTTCGGCCAGCCAGCGCCAGGCGCGGTCCCGCGTGTGGCCCACCACCGCGCGTCCACCCGGCTCCAGCCGAGGCCACCAGCGCTCGAGCCAACGGGCGTCGGCCGGCGTGAGCGCGGCCGTGCGGCCACTCGGCCCGAGCGCCACCGGCCTTCCCCATTGATCACGGCACGCCACGGTCGCGGGCAGATCATCCAGCCATTCCACAGCGATTGCGAGTTGCGGATCCGAGCCCAACGGCGGCGTTCGTCCGCGCCATTCCTCGTGCACCACATCCCAGGCGGCCGTGATTCCCTGCCACTTCCCCGAGCGCGGAGAACTGCGAACATCCACTCCGGCGCAATCCAAAAGAGGATCACGGGCGGAAAACTCGTCGAGAATAGCGCCGTCCCCGGCGCCGATCTCCAACAGTCCGCGCAGGTCGAATTCCTTTATCCAGGTCAGGAATAGCGAGCTCAGGGCGCCTGCGCAAAGCGAACTGGGTGTGTCGAAATGCTCCCGCGGCCGGTTGGTGCCCCAAAAGTCGGGGTCCCACCAGTCCGGCGAATCGGGAATCAAAAGAACTTCCTCCATAGTGCAGATTCAGGTTGCCTGGAACATTCTGAAAGATTACGCTCGAAAATAGCGGAATCCCCCGTCCCACATCAGCAATTTGGAAGGTGCCCATGGCCCAGCGGGTCCAGATCATCCTGGAAGACGATATCGACGGCACGACCGCGGACGAGACAGTTCGGTTCGGTCTTGACGGCGTGGATTATGAGATCGATCTGTCGATCGAAAATGCGGAGAAGTTGCGTGACGCAATGGCCCAGTGGGTCGGGCACGCTCGCAAGGTGTCGCGTGGTCGGGGGACCGCGACAGGTCGGCGGAGCAGCAGCGGCGGCGGCACTTCACCGACCGAGATCCGGGCTTGGGCCCAAGCGAACGGGCTGGAGGTCAGCAGTCGTGGCCGCGTGCCCGCCCACGTGCGCGAGGCGTTCGAGGCCGCTCAGCGCTGATCGCCGTGGACCTCGGCGAGCTTTATGCCGGGCCTTGGCAGGACTTCGTCGCCGGCCGTGATCGATTGGCGGCGGCGGCGAAGGCGGCTGGTGACGCAGGGGGCGCGCGCGCAATCAAAGCGCTCAGAAAGCCGACCAGGGGCGCCTGGTTGGTGAATCTTCTCGCCCGTCACGAGACGGAGAGGCTTGCCGAAGTCCTTGAGCTTGGCGAGTCCCTGGCCCGCGCGCACAGGGACGCTGACCCGGACGAATTGCGGAGGCTGTCCGCCTTGCGCGGGGCAGTGGTCAACTCCCTGGCCGGACGCGCGACCGCGCTGGGCGCCGAACGCGGTTATGCCGCCCCGGACAGCGTCCGCCAGGAGGTGTCCGAGACCATCCAGGCGGCGATGGCCGATCCGGCGCTCGCCGATCGTGTCCTGGCAGGCGCGATGACGGCAACGGTCCGGGCGGCCGGATTCGGGCCCGCGGATCTGTTCGCCGCCGCTCCAGACCTGGCGACGGTGATCCCGTTCCCGCAGTCCGCGCCCGCCAAGCCAGCGGCGCCGGCCGTGCCGGCAGGGCCCGATCCGGCGGAGGTGCGTCGGCTCAGCCGGGACCTCGGCCGGGCCGAGGCGCGCTGGGAGGAAGCGCGTGACAGATTGCAGCGCGCCGACGCGGCAGCGACAACGGCTGCGGAGGCACTGGCCGACCAGACGGCTCAGGTCACCGAAGTCAGCGAGCGGGCGGCGGCGCTGCGGTCGGCCCTCGCCGCTGCAGAACTGCAAGAACAGGCCGCGATCGCCCGACGGGACGAACTCGCCGTCGAAGCCGAGAACAAGGACAACCTCCGTCGGCGGGCCGCTGCGGAAACGGCGGAGTTCGCCGAGCTCATCGAGCGGCTCAACCGAGAACTGGCGGACCTGGGCATCGAGCCCTAGGCAGGCCGGCGACTCAGCACCGTCGGATTCAGCAGTGCGAGGCCACGATGATTTCTGGTGCTGTCGGTGCATCGCCTTCCGGTTGCGGAATCCCGGCGAACACCTCGGGTGTGTGCAATTGCTGCCATCGCTCGAATGGCGCCACAATCATCCCGACGGCGCCCACGACATAATCGGTCGGGACGAACGCGTTCGTCGCGGATGGGCCGTCCATATGGCATCGTGAATCGGCGGACGCATTGCGATGGTCGCCCAACACGAACAGGTGATTCCGCGGGACCACGACCTCGAACTCCATCTCGGAGGGGCGCACCGGACCAGCCGCATCGGCGTACAGATATTCACCCTCATCGAGCGCAGCGCCGTTCACCGTCACGCGGCCCTCGGCATCGCAGCATTTGACGCGGTCACCCGGCAGGCCAATCACGCGTTTGGTCAGAAAGTCCTCGCTCGAGTTCGGCAGGACCCCGATGAACTCCAGAGCTTTCGCGGCCGGATTCGTGCGGCCCGTTCCGGTCCCGGTCACCCACTGGCCGGGATCGGAGAACACGATCACGTCCCCGCGTTTGAAATCGGTGATCTTCTGGGCCACGACTTTGTCGTTGACCTGCAGGGTGTTCTGCATCGACCCGCTGGGAATGGTGAAGGGTTCGAACACGAACGCCCTCAGCAGCGCCGAAATGATCAGCGCGCCGAGGACGACGAGGAGGACTTCTTTCAGGCCTCCGAGGAAGCGTCTCCCCGCCGGAGACCGATCGGTCACCTGCGGGCGAAAGGCTTGCGGAAGGCCAGGGTGGCCATCGCGATTGCGCTGATCAGGATGGCGATGCCGATCACCATGTGGGTGACGACGAAGCCGCCGATCTCTCCGAGCGCATATTGCACAACGATGAGCACCGTGGTCCCGAGGACGTGGAAGGCGAGCCCCGGGTTGCCGCCGTTCTTCTTGTTGATGAACGCGGCAACGCTCGCCACCACACCGGCCACGATCGTGGCCAGACCGATATAGCCGTGCACGGTCCACAGGCTGGCCGAATAGTCGGCGGTGAACATGAAGCCGCCGAGCAGGAACTGGGCCAGCGCTCCCACCGCAGTGAGGAGCGCGGTGATGCGCAGCAGGGTCACGACGGGGGTAGCGGCAGGTCGGTGGGAGGTAGCAGTCACGGCCCGCAGCCTACCGACGCGGGACAAACGTCCAGCCGCTCGCCGAGTGTCGGAACGCCGTGCAAGAGTCCCGACATGAGCATTGAGGGGCCATTGCTGGCCGCGGTCGTCGAGACCTCCGTGCGGGTCGCCGCCACGGCTTCGCGTCGCGCGAAGGTGGCCGAGTTGGCCACGCTGCTGCGCCGGGTCCCGGTGGACCGCGTGACGCAGGTGTCGGCGTATCTCTCGGGGATCATCCCCCAAGGCCGACTCGGCGTCGGCTGGCGGACTCTCGCCGAACTGCCCCCACCCGCAGCCGAGCCGACGCTCACCCTCGCCGAGGTCGAACGGTTGTTCGCCGACCTGGCGACGACTTCCGGTCCCGGATCCGCGGCCCGCCGTGCAGGGCTGGTGGCCGAGCTCTTCGCTTCGGCCACTGCCGACGAGCAGGTGTTCCTGCGGCGGCTGATCGGCGGCGAACTGCGCCAGGGCGCGTCCGCGGCCGTGATGCTCCAGGCGGTGGCGTCGGCGGCCGGGTTGGGGGAGGAGACAGTACGCAGAGCGGCGATGCTGGCCGGTTCGGTCGTCGCGGTCGCCGAGCCCGCGCTGCGGGGCGGTGCGGCGGCGTTGGGGGAGATCGGTTTGCGGGTGGGTACGCCGATCCTCCCGATGCTCGCCGCCTCCGCGCCGGACCTGTCCACGGTGTT
This sequence comes from Ammonicoccus luteus, assembly GCF_050880385.1. Lineage (NCBI taxonomy): Bacteria > Bacillati > Actinomycetota > Actinomycetes > Propionibacteriales > Propionibacteriaceae > Ammonicoccus > Ammonicoccus luteus. The sequence continues at coordinate 307,360 of NZ_JBNZCI010000002.1, read as the reverse complement.
CGCCCGGGACGGTGAACGGGTCGTCGAGCGCAAGCTCGACGGGATCCGGATCCAGGCGCATCGCTCGCCGGACGGGATCCGGCTGTTCACGCGGAGCCTCGATGACATCACGGCCCGGCTGCCGGAGGTCGTCGCCGCCGTGGCGGGACTCGACTGTCGACAGGCGGTGCTCGACGGTGAGGTGCTCGCGCTGCGCGCCGACGGGACCCCCGAGCTGTTCCAGGTCACGGGCGCCCGGGCAGCCACTCGGGGTGAGCGTGACCGCTCGAAAGCGCCCGGCGCTTCCGAGACGGCGCCGGTGCCGCTGACGCCGTGGTTCTTCGATCTCCTCCATCTTGACGGGGTCGACCTGCTCGACGAACCGCTCGCAGCACGACGGGCCGCGTTGCAGCGGCTGGTCGGTGACGCCACCGGGCTCCTGGTCCCGGGCATCCGCACCGACGATCCCGCCGAGGCGCGGGAGTTCTTCGACGCGACCGTCGCGGCGGGACACGAAGGCGTGGTGGTGAAGGATCCGTCGGCACCCTATGCCGCGGGCCGGCGGGGCAGCTCGAGGATCAAGGTGAAGCCGGTCCACACGCTCGACCTGGTCGTGCTGGCGGTGGAGTGGGGCAGCGGCCGCCGGCGCGGCTGGCTCTCCAACATCCACCTCGGCGCCCGCGACCCGGACACGGGCGACTTCGTGATGGTCGGCAAGACGTTCAAAGGCATGACCGACGAGATGCTGCGGTGGCAGACCGAACGCTTCACCGAGCTGGCGACCGACCGCGACGACTGGGTCGTGACCGTCCGCCCCGAACAGGTCGTGGAGATCGCCGTCGACGGGGTGCAGCGATCGCGGCGCTATCCGGGGGGAGTCGCCCTGCGGTTCGCGCGGGTGCTGCGCTATCGCGACGACAAGTGCGCCGACGACGCGGACACGATCGACGCGGTGCGGGCACTGGGCGGCGGTGGCGTGTCAGCTCACGAGTGAAGGAGTCGCCCGGTCAGCGCAGCCAGAGCCACGCGGCGAGGCCGAAGCCACACATGGCGACGAAGACCCGCAGGCCGCGTTCGGGCAGATATTCCTGAATGCGCGGGCCGAGCCAGCCGCCGACCACGCACCCCAGCCCCAGCGCCAGTGCAGCGAGCCAGTTCACGGGACCGCCGAGAAAGAGTGCGGACACGATGAAGGCGACCGCGGCCACGAGATTGGTGACCCCCAGCAGGATCGACTTCAGCACCATCGCGCGCCCGAACGGTTCGGACGTGGCGATCAAGGTGACCGCGAGATAGATCACCCCGGCGCCGGCGCCGAAATAGCCGCCGTACAGACAGATCAGAAACAGCGCGACGAGATAGACCGTCCGATTGTCCTGTTCGCCACGCAATCGGGCGAGCCACGGCTGGGCCAGCAGCGCCACCGAACCGAGGATGATCAGCCACGGCACGATCGCCTCGAACGTGCTCTCGCCGCCGGTCAGCAACAGGACCGCACCCACCAGACCGCCGACCGCCGAAACGGCCAGCTGTGGCACCAGCCATCCGCGTTCGCCCCGGAACTGGCGCCCCGCACGAGCGGTCGTGCCGATGCCGATGCCGACGAGCCCGAGCGTGTTCGACACATTGGCTGTCACCGGCGAGAGGCCAGCCGCCAGCAGGGCGGGATAGCTGACCAGCGAGGCCAGGCCGGTGAGATAACCGATGATCCCGGTGCCGATCCCCGCCACGATGAGCAGCCCGAACGTTGTGAGTTCCATACCGAGCAGCAGCGTACGCCCATGGCGAACGCCGCCCAGCCGGGAATGACCCCGTGACCCCGGGCGTTGTTCCCTCACGAGGCATCTTGGAGTTGAGCCAGTCCGGCTCAGGCCGGTCAACCTGAGGGTTGACGGCCCACCCCTGCTGCAAGGTGCGACTAGAGTTGGGGGATACCAGGAGTTCGGCGTCGCCGGGCGCGCTGCGAGCAGGGCGCCGTGAGGGTGGCGTCGCGTGAGGAGACATACATGTTCGAGCGGTTCACTGACCGGGCCCGGCGGGTCGTCGTGCTCGCCCAGGACGAAGCCCGGATGCTCAATCACAATTACATCGGCACCGAGCACATCCTTCTGGGTCTCATCCACGAAGGTGAGGGCGTGGCGGCCAAGGCTATGGAGTCGCTCGGGATCTCGCTCGAGGCTGTGCGGGAAAAGGTCGAGGAGATCATCGGCCACGGTCAGCAGTCGCCGACCGGGCACATCCCGTTCACCCCGCGGGCCAAGAAGGTGTTGGAGCTGTCACTGCGCGAGGCGCTGCAGCTCAACCATTCCTATATCGGCACCGAGCACATCCTGCTCGGTCTGATCCGCGAGGGTGAGGGCGTCGCTGCGCAGGTGCTGGTCAAGCTGGGCGCGGATCTCAACCGCGTCCGCAACCAGGTGCTGCAGCTGCTGTCGGGATTCCAGGGCGGCGGCAAGGGCGAGCCGGCCGGTGTCGGCGCGACCACCGAGGGCGGCGGCCAGGGGCCGGCGAGCTCGACGGTGCTCGACCAGTTCGGCCGCAACCTGACCCAGGCCGCGCGCGAGAACAAGCTCGACCCGGTCATCGGGCGCGAGCCCGAGATCGAGCGCGTGATGACGGTGCTCTCGCGGCGGACCAAGAACAACCCGGTTCTGATCGGCGAGCCCGGTGTCGGCAAGACCGCTGTCGTCGAAGGCCTGTCGCAGCAGATCGTGCGTGGCGACGTCCCGGAAACTCTGCGCGACAAGCAGATCTACACGCTCGATCTGGGTGCACTGGTCGCCGGTTCGCGCTATCGCGGTGATTTCGAGGAACGCCTCAAGAAGGTGCTCAAGGAGATCAAGACCCGCGGCGACATCATCCTGTTCATCGACGAGATCCATACCCTTGTCGGGGCCGGTGCGGCCGAGGGCGCGATCGACGCGGCCTCGATTCTCAAGCCGATGCTGGCGCGCGGCGAGCTGCAGACGATCGGCGCGACGACCCTGGACGAATATCGCAAGCACATCGAGAAGGACGCCGCGCTCGAGCGGCGCTTCCAGCCGATCCAGGTGGCCGAGCCGTCGATCGCGCACACCATCGACATCCTCCGTGGCCTGCGGGACCGCTATGAGGCGCACCACCGGATCACCATCACCGATGCGGCGCTCACTGCGGCCGCGCAGATGGCCGACCGTTATATCCAGGATCGCTTCCTGCCGGACAAGGCGATCGATCTGATCGACGAGGCCGGGGCACGACTGCGGATCCGCCGCATGACCGCGCCGCCGGACCTGCGCGAGTTCGACGAGAAGATCGCCGGCGTCCGCCTCGAAAAGGAGGCGGCGATCGACGCCCAGGACTTCGAGCGCGCCGCGCGCCTGCGCGACGACGAGAAGAAGCTTCTCGGTCAGCGCGCGGAAAAGGAAGAAGCCTGGAAGATGGGCGACAACGACACCGCCGCGGAGGTCGACGAAGAGACCATCGCCGAGGTGCTCAGTTCCGCCACCGGCATCCCGGTGTTCAAGCTCACCGAGGAGGAGTCCGCTCGCCTGCTCAAGATGGAGGAGGAGATCGGGAAGCGCTACATCGGTCAGCACGACGCGGTGAAGGCTCTCTCGCGGTCCATCCGGCGCACGCGGGCCGGGCTGAAGGACCCGAAGCGTCCCAGCGGATCGTTCATCTTCGCCGGCCCCTCGGGCGTCGGCAAGACCGAGCTCACCAAGGCCCTGACCGAGTTCCTGTTCGGGGACGAGGACGCGCTGATCTCGCTCGACATGTCGGAATACTCGGAGAAGCACACGGCTTCGCGGATGTTCGGCTCCCCGCCCGGCTATGTCGGCTATGAGGAGGGCGGCCAGCTCACGGAGAAGGTGCGGCGCAAGCCGTTCTCGGTGGTCCTGTTCGACGAGATCGAGAAGGCCCATCCGGACATCTTCAACTCGCTGCTGCAGATCCTGGACGAGGGTCGGTTGACCGACGCCCAGGGCCGCGTGGTCGACTTCAAGAACACCGTGATCGTCATGACCACCAACCTCGGCACGCGCGACATCAACAAGTCCGTCAACCTGGGCTTCGCGCAGGCGGGGGACACCGAGTCGAGCTACGAGAAGATGAAGGCGAAGGTCTCGGACGAGCTCAAGCAGCACTTCCGGCCCGAGTTCCTCAACCGCATCGACGAGGTCGTGGTCTTCCACCAGCTGAGCCAGGCCGACATCGAGCGGATCGTCGACCTCATGGTGGCGCAGATCGAGGAGCGCCTCGCGGATCGCGACATGGGCATCGAGCTCACGCAGGCCGCCAAGGAACTCATCGCCAAGCGCGGCTTCGATCCCGTCCTGGGCGCCCGCCCGCTGCGTCGGGCGCTCCAGCGGGACATCGAAGACATCCTCGCGGAGAAGATCCTGTTCGGCGAGGTGAAGCCGGGCGAGATCGTCCTTGTCGACGTCAACGAGGAGGCGGATTCCTTCGAGAACCCGTTCACGTTCACGGGGTCCAAGGCCGGCGAACTGCCGGACACCCCTCCGGTCGAGCTGAGCGCGGGCGACGCCGACGGCGACGCGTGACGACGAACCCCCTCTGAAAGCGGGCCGGGCCGACAGGTCCGGCCCGCTTCGCGTTCCGGTTGGGGATCATCGGGTCAAGTACGCTGGCCCGGTGCCCAACGGGGTCGGCGCGGGACTGGAGGAGCAAGCGGCATGGGACGTCTCACGGGTCGGCGGATCCTCGCTGTGCTGGCGACGTTGCCGTTCCTGGTGGGCCTCGCGGCCTGCAGCGGTGCCACCGCGGACGCCGACACCGTCTATGTGGTGGGGGATTCGCTGGCGGCCGTCGACTCGGATGTCATCGAGCTTCGCTTCGGCCCACCGTCCTGGGTCGCCCACCTCGACCCCGAGTTCACCGTGCTCGGCGCGTCTGCGGCGGCGGGGGCAACGACCGAGGACCTGTCTTCCGCGGTGCAGCGATCCGACGCGCACACCCTGCTGATCCTCGCCGGGGTGAACGATGCGGGGGTGTTGGCGTTCGACACGACTGCGTACCATCTCGAAGCCATCGTCGAACGCACCCGCACCCCACACGTCGTGCTCTCCACCATCCCGCCCCACAACGACCGGCCCCAGGTCCACGTTCAGTTCAACAGCAACCTCGGGTTGCTCGCCCGGGACAAGGGCTGGCAGTTGTGCGATCCGATGGGCCAAGTGCGGGACGGGGTCCTGTGGGCCCCTGGGATGAGCGATGACGGGCGCTATCCGAACGAGGCGGGGGCCCGGGCGATCGGGCGGGCGTTGTCCGAATGCGTCCGGGAGTCGCGGTGAACGCTTGGGTGAAAGAGCCCGAGCGGGCGGATTTCGGGGTTCGGGGGGTACGCCGGCTTCTCGGCCTCGGCGCCGCCGCGGGAGCGGGCCTGGCGCTCATCGTGGCTCTGGTCCTCTCGGTTCAGGCTCTGATGTTCGAGTTCACCACCGCAGAGGCGATCGGCGAGGTGGTCGCTGTCCAGCCAGTTCCGGCCGGGACGGATCAGTCACGGCGCGACCGCCATGGTGTGACCGTCGAATATCCCGACCGCAACGGCCAGTTCCGCCGATTCGATGACGTGGTCGGTGGCACGGCGCCGGAGAAGGGTGGCGAGATCACCGTCCGCTATCGGATGGGACCGCCGGTCGAGGCGCGGGTCGAGAACAGATGGTGGCTGTGGCGGCCTGCGACGATCGCCGGCGGCGTCGGGCTGGTGCTCGCATTGTTCGCCGAGGAGTGGCTGCGCAACCGCCGGCGTTTCGCTTCCACATCGCGATGACCCGCACCTCGCCCGTCTGGCTCGTTCTCGGCTCGATCCTGTCCGTCCAGTTGGGCGCGGCGATCGCCAAGACGCTGTTCGACGACGTCGGCCCGTCGGGCATGGTGTGGCTGCGGCTCGTGACGTCCACGCTGGTGTTTCTGGTGCTGATCCGGCCCCGCGTGCGGGGTCGCACGCGTCAGGACTGGTGGGCGGTGCTGGGGTATGGCGCTTCCCTCGGCCTGATGAACTGGGCCATCTATCAAAGCTTCGCTCGGATCCCGTTGGGGTTGGCCGTCACGCTTGAGTTTCTTGGACCGTTGACGGTCGCGGTGCTCGGGTCCCGGACCGGGCGGGACCTGATCTGGGCCGGTCTCGCCGGTCTCGGAGTGCTGCTCCTCGGGCTCGGCCCGAGCGATCTCGACCTGCTGGGCGTCGTCTTCGCTCTGCTCGCAGGTGCTGGTTGGGCGGGCTACATTCTCACCGGCAAGCTCGTCGGCGGTCGCTGGAAGGGACTGGATGGTCTGGCGGTGAGCAGCACGATTGCGGCGCTTCTGGTGACGGGGCCGGCACTCGCGGGGGAGCGCGGTGATATCTGGCGCCCTGATGTGGTGCTGATCGGTGTGGCGGTTGGCCTGCTCTCGTCCGTCATCCCCTACAGCCTCGAGCTCATCGCGTTGCGCCGGATCCCGCCGCGGGTGTTCGGCATCCTGATGAGCCTCGAGCCTGCCGCTGCGGCGCTGGCCGCGCTGCTCCTGCTGCGCGAGACGCTCAGCCCGGTCGAACTGCTGGCGATGGCCTGTGTGATCGTGGCCTCCACCGGGGCAGCCCGCTCAGGACAGTGAGCCGGTCGCCTCGGGCGATTTGGCGTCCGGGGCGGGCACGGGCGGGCGGGTCGCCCACTGCTGCCGGAGTTCCCGGCGGGCCAGCCAGCGCCCGCCCAGGAGCAGCAGGATGCTCAGCGGAAGCACCGCGACGAACATTGCCGGCGACGGGTGCAGTTCCAGGATCACCGACGCGAGGGCAAGGCCACCGAAGGTGTCCGCCGTGGCACCGATCACCCGCTTGAACTCGGCCCGGCCCCGGCCGACAGCGTTCCGGCCGCGCGATCCCCGAAGGTCCAACAACAGCCACCAGGCTGCGGCCATCGCCAGACCCACGACACCGTGGGCCACACCGTCGCGGGTGAAGTCGCCGCCGACGCCGCCGAGGAAAGCAACCGACCAGACGGCGATGATGACCGTGCCGTCACACAGCCACACGGTGCGGAGATACCGCCGATACCACGCCGGGACAGTCGTCATCGCTGCTCCACCTTTCGTCGGTCGAGCCCGGTCGCGGGTGCGCCGTTGCTCCCGTTGCTGCTGCTGGGCAGGTCGTTGAGCACGATGCCGACGACCTGCCCGCCGGCATCCGCCAGGGTCGCCAGGGCGGTGGCCAACTCTCGCTCGCTGACGACTCCGCTGCGCACCACCACGATGGCGCCGCCGACCTGGGTCGCGAGCACCGCCGCGTCCGCGACCGGAAGCAGTGGTGGGGCGTCGAGCAGGACGTAGTCGTACCGCACCTCCGCGGACCTCAGGAACCGGCACATCGCCTCGGACGCGAGCAGTTCCTCCGGATTCGGCGGGACAGCGCCGGCGCCAAGGACATCGAGCCCGCGCTCCACGCCGGGTCGCACCAGTTCCCAGGCGCTCGCCTGCCCGCTCAGGGCATAGGACAATCCCAGCGAGTCCTCGAGCCCGAACCGGGTCATGATCGAGGGATGGCGCAGGTCCGCGTCGATCAGGAGCACCCGATGGCCGGCCTTTGCAAGCATCTTCGCCAAGCGGGTGACGGTCGCGGTCTTTCCCTCGCCGGCCAGCGCACTGGTGAAGACCAGAGACGAACGCCGCTGACCGCCCAACCTCAGGAACCCGAGGTTGGTGCGCAGGGCCCGGAACGCTTCCTCGTCGGAGGCCGGGTCGAGGTGGTCGGTTGCGTCGGCTTGGTTGGTGATGGCTCCGACCACAGAACTGTCGGTGATTCGCGCGATGTCACCGGCTGTGCGGACGCGTCGGTCGAGTCGGTCGCGGAGCAACGCCTGTCCCAGACCCAACAGCATTCCCAGAAGCAGCCCGAGGAGCAGATTCCGGGTGGGGCTGGGTGAGGTGGGGGACGTCGGCAGGACCGCCCGTTCGATAATCGTCGCCTGCGCCACCTGTGCGTTGTCGGTCCCGCGAGGAGACAACTCGGCGATCGCACGGACGAGGCTCTCCGCTGCACCGTTGGCGACATCGGCCGCCTCCCGGGCATCCGGGCGAGCGGCCGAGATCTCGATGACGGAGGTGTCCTCGGGTGACGATGCGGCAACGTCGTCGATCAAGTCCTGTGCCGTGGCATCCAGTTGCAGGCTGTCGAGCACCGGCTGCAGCACGAAGGGGGACCGCGCCACCTCGACGAAGGACTTGATGAGGCGTTCAGCGTTCACACCCTGACCCGGCTCGCCACTGCCACCGTTCTCGACCGAGACGAAGACCGAGGCCGAAGCCGTCCAGGTGCGGGCCTGCAGCAGGCTCAAGGTCGCGGCCAAAGCGATCACGATCAGCAGGGTCGCTGCGGTGCTCCGCCAATAGCGTCGCACCACGCTCAGCTGATCTTGGACATCCATCGTGCATCCCCGGTCTGTCGCGGCTCCAGAGCCGCCTGTGCTGCTTTCGGACAGAGCAGGATGGTGACCTGCTCAGGCTTCTCTCAACCTTGGCAGGACCCGCACGATCTGAACACTTCCCGGGCTCGCTGTTGCCACTTTGAGACCATTCTCTGAAGTCGCACTTGAGACCAGCGCCCGGTTGGCGGTCAGCGCGGCAGGGCGTACCCCTCGGCGACCTCGACCACCAGTCCGTCCGCCACCAGCCCCGCCAGCGCCCGCTCGCGCTGGGTGGCCTCGGGCCAGACCGTCTCGAGTCGTCCCGCCGGCACCGCCTGTTCGGCTTCCCGAAGCACCTGCAGCAGCAGTCCGCGGACCTGGCGGTCGGTGCCTGCGTACGCCTGACCGCGACGAGGCGGGCCATCGTGAGCCGGACGCCCGGCCGCAAACCATGCGCAGTGACCCGCGATCGGGCACGCCCCGCACGTCGGGTTCACCGCCGTGCAGATCAAGGCACCCAACTCCATCGACCCGGCCGCCCACGTGGCGGCGCCGCCGGCGGGGACGAGCGCAGCCGCGAGCCGCCGCTCGGCCGCCGTCGGCGCGGGCGCGGGAAATTGCAGGCCGGTGAACGCGCGCGCCAGAACCCGCCGGATGTTGGTGTCGAGCACCGGGTGGGCCTGACCGAAGGCGAAGCTGGCAACGGCCGCCGCCGTATAGTCCCCGACCCCCGGCAACGCCAACAGATCCGCGATGTCGCTGGGGACCTCGCCCTCGTGCCGCTCCTCGATCGCCACGGCAGCCGCGTGCAGTCGCAGCGCCCGGCGCGGATAACCCAGCCGGCCCCACGCCCGGATCGCCTCACCCGCGGGCTCCGCAGCAAGTGCGCCGGGCGTCGGCCACCGGTCGAGCCAGCGGCGCCAGGGCTCGAGCACTCGGGCGACGGGCGTCTGCTGCAACATGAACTCGCTGACGAGCACGCCCCAGGGGCTGCAGTCCGATCTTCGCCACGGCAGATCCCGGGCGTTCTCTTCGAACCACGCCGACACCGTCTCGATCACCGCTGACGCGGTGTCGGGGCAAGTCGCGGGATCGGCGGGCACCCGGCGACCCTACCGGCGTGGCACCCTGATTCCACGAGCAGGGGAATCTAACCTGCTGGCATGGAGGGATTGCTGCATCCCGTCGGGCCCGAAGACGCGCGGACGTACTGGATTCGTCGAGCCGCGGCTGTGCTCGTCGTCGTGGTGCTGGTGGTCGGCTTGGGATTCATGATTGCGAACATTGGCCGCGCCGACGCTCCGGTGGTGGCCGAGCCCACCGGGCCCGCACCCCAGGCCCCGGCTCCCGCCGCACCCGCACCGGAGGCGCCCGCGCCGATGGACAGGGTCATCGAGGAAGAAGCCGTTCCCGTCCCGTCGTCGGCCGAAACCAGCCGACGTGCTCCGGCCAGGGCCGAAGAACCCGCGGATGAGTCCGGACAGCAGCAGGCTCCGGCAGCCCCGAACCCGTCGACCGGACCCACGCGGCCCGCCATCCCGAACACGTCCGCTGCGCCGCCCGTCAGTGAGGACCCGCTGCCGCCCGAGCCCGAGAACACTTTTCACCGGCCCGCGTCGCTCATGGAACAGGTGAGCGGCCAGACACCGGCAATGTGCGATGACAAGGCCGTCAAGGTGTCCATCGATGGTCCGACGCAGGTGCGGAAGGACAATCCGGTGATGTATGCGATCGGCATCACCAATACCTCCGACAAGGACTGCGCGATCCTCGTCAACGACAAGACCTTCGAGCTCAAGGTGCATTCCGGGCAGGATCGCATCTGGTCCTCCCACGACTGTGTGGCGGGGATGCCGCCGCGGGGTGCGGTCCTCGCTGCGGGGCGCAGCCTGGAGTGGCAGATGGAATGGCGGGCCGACCGGTCAATGGCCCAGTGCAAGACCGATCCGGAGCCGATGGGGTCCGGCACCTATGTCGTCACCGCCCAACTGGCCAACGCGGGGCCGGCCCAGTTGGTCCTGCAGTTCGAAGCCTGAATGATCCTGGTCAGTCGAGGGGCTGGCCATACATAGATTCCGCGATCTGCGCCAGCAGATCCCGGATGAGACGTGCGCGGTGATCCCCGACTCCTTCGACCTCGCGCAGTTCCGCGGAGGTGGCACCGATGATTCCCTGCAGCCCGCCGAAGTGATTGATCAACCTCTCCACGACGCTGCTGGGGAGCCGCTGAATGCCGGCCAGCTGTCGATAGCCGCGGGCGACCAGTGGGTCGTCGAGGGAGTCCTCGAACCCGATCGCGCGTGCCACGAGGGCCGTGTCCACCAGCGCGGCATCGCTGAGCTCAGCCAAGTGGTGGAAGCCGAACCCATCGATGTCCTCGGGGGCATAGTCGGTCGCGAGGAGAGCAGACAAGTGGCCGACCCCCGAGTCGGCCTCCACGAGCTGCAGCCCGATCAAACGGCCATCCGTGCCGAGCTCGGTCACATAGTCCGCGGTCTCCGCCTCGAGCCTGCGCACCATCTCGAGGCGCTGGCCGATCACAGCGACGTCGTGGACCGTGACCTGGTCCTGGACCTCCAGCGCCGATAGCCGCACCAGCAGTTGCTGGAGGCGGGTGCGATAGCGCTCCAGGGTCTGCAGTGCGAGGTTGGCCCGGCCGAGAATCGCAGCGGGCGCCTCCACCTGAAAGCGGCGATCCCCGAGAAAGAGGGCGATGGTGTTCATCGAAGCAGACACGGTGACGACCGGCAGCCCGGTTTCCTGGGCCACTCGCTCCGCGGTGCGGTGCCGGGTGCCGGTCTCCATCGTCGGCAGGGTCGGGTCCGGCATGAGCTGGACCGCGGCGGCCAGGATCCGGTCGCCGTGGCCGGACAGAATGATGGCCCCGTCCATCTTGGCCAACTCCCGGAGCGCCGTCGGCGAGAAGGGCTCGTCCAGGACGAAACCACCCGAACTGATCCGACGCACCTTCTCAGACGTGCCAAGCACCAGCAGCGCGCCGGTGCGCCCGCTCAGGATGCGCTCGAGCCCTGCGCGCAGTGGCGTGCCCGGGGCGAGCACCGCTCGCATCCCGCGGGCCCTGATCTCGATGTCGTTCACCTGATCGCTGCTCCTGACTGGTCGGTCGCGCCCATTATGCAACCCCCTTGGGGCTCAGTGCCTCGGCCAGGGCATGGGGCAGGGTCGTGCACTCGACCACACGCAGGCCGCGGACCGAACGGCGGCGGGGCTCGGTCCCGCGCTCGGCCGGCACGATCGCCGTGTCGAACCCCAGGCGCGCGGCTTCTGCGATGCGTCGCTCGAGCCCCGGCACCCGACGCAACTCCCCGGCCAGGCCCACCTCACCGATCGCGACCAGGCGACTGCGGCCGGCCGGTCCCATCACCGGCTGGTCCGTGGCTGCCGAAGCGATAGCCAACGCACAGGCGAGATCGGCGGCAGGATCGAAGATCCGCGCTCCGCCAACGGTCGAGACATAGATGTCGCGCTCGCTCAACCGCACCCGGGCCCGACGCTGCAGGACGGCGGTCAGCATCGTCGAGCGCGCGTTCTCGAAACCCTGGCTGATCCGGCGCGGATTCTGTTGTGCGGGCGACGCAACCACCAGCGCCTGGATCTCGGCGAGCAGCGGCCGCCGGCCCTCCATCGTCACGGTCAGACAGGTCCCCGGCACGGCCTCCGCGTGTTCCGACGTGAACAGCCCGGACGGGTCGGGCACCTCGACGATGCCCTCCTCGCCCATCTCGAAGCACCCCACTTCGTCGGCGGGACCGAATCGGTTCTTCGTCGCCCGGACCATGCGGAATCCGGAATGGCGATCGCCCTCGAAATTGAGCACGACATCGACGAGATGCTCCATCGTCCGCGGACCTGCGATCGTGCCCTCCTTCGTCACGTGCCCGACGATCACGACCGCCATGCCGGTGCGTTTGGCGACCCGCACGAGCGCGCCCGTGGTCTCGCGGACCTGGCTCACCCCGCCGGCTGCCCCATCGGCTTCCGCCGTGGTCACCGTCTGGACCGAGTCGAGCACCAGCAGGGTCGGGTCGATGTCGTCGACGTGACCGAGGATGGTCCCGAGATCCGTCTCCGCGGCGAGGAACAACTCATCCGCCAGGGCGCCCGTGCGGCCCGCACGCAGACGCACCTGGGCTGCGGATTCCTCGCCGGTGACATAGAGAGTGCGCCGGCCGGTGCTCGCCCAGCGCGCCGCAACCTCCAGGAGCAGGGTGGACTTGCCCACCCCGGGCTCACCGGCCAGCAGAACCACCGCGCCCGGCACCAGGCCCCCACCCAGCACCCGATCCAGTTCGGCGACGCCGGTCAGGTCGCGGGTGGACAGCTCCGCCGCGACCGAGGCAATGGGGACCGCTCGCGTGGTGGGTGCGTGGGCAGCGACCTCGCGTACTTTCGGCGCCCCCTGCTCACTCACCGAACCCCACGTCTGGCACTCACCGCACCGGCCCACCCACTTCGCCGTCGTCCAGCCGCATTCACTGCAGCGATAGGAGGAACCCTTCGATGATCGCGCCATGTGCGGAACCCTAATCCGGGCCTCGGACATTTTCGTCCGGGCTCGGTTCCGGTGAATCCGCGGCACTAGCATTCGGGGCCATGCAGCGGAAACCCTGGTCACTGGTCGGTCTGGCAGTCTTGGCCGTGGCGACGGTGGTGCTGGTGGTCCTGTCCTTCCTCAACGTGCGGCCCGTCGATGGTGCTGCCGGACCGTCCGGAGCCGTCAGCGTTGCCGAGGCGGTGGTGACCGAGCCGAGCTCCGCCGAACCTGCGCCCCGCCGGAGCAGCCTCGCGAACATCCATGCACAGCTCGCCGGTGACCGGCCGACCAAGATCCTCGTTCTCGGTGATGCGACCGGCCTCGACGACGGTGTCTCCGGTGAGACACGCTGGGTGACCCTCTGGGCCCAAGAACTCGCAGCCCGGCGACCGGTGACGCTGGCGGTGCGGGGGAGTGGCGGGGAGTACGCTGCAGCCCGCCGGCTCGGCACCGGAACCGGAGTCCCCATCGAAATTCTCAACGCCAGCGACCGGCCGGGCCGGATCGCCACTGCGACCGCGGACGCGGACTCGCTCGTTCCCGAGGACGTCGATCTGGTCATCCTCAGCTTCGGCCACAGCGAGGACATCGCTCAGCTCGCGGGCGAGCTGGATGCCTTTCGCGCCGCTCTGCCGGTGAGCGCCATGGTGCTGGTCATGGCGCAGAACCCGCAGCAGGGAGCCGGCGCGGCCGGCCAGCGCGCCCGTGTCCGGGCCACGCTCGAATGGGCTCAGCAGAACGACCTGCCGTTCATCGATGTGTTCGAGGCGTTCCGCGAGGCGCCCGAACCGCTGGTCGACCTGCTCGGGCCCGATCGGATCAACCCCAACGATCGCGGTTCCGAGGTGTGGCGCGATGCCGTCGTCGAGGCGCTCGGCTGAGGCGCCGACTCACTCCGGGGCGGCCGGATCAGCCGCGCAGCCGGCGTGCCACATCCAGCACGCGCGCATTGGCCTCCGGTTCGCCGACCGTCACTCGGACGCCGTCCCACGGGCCGCCGGCGATATAGGGCCGCACCATCAGTCCTGCCTTTGTGAACTCGGCCGCGAAGTCCGCGGTGCGCTCGCGGGCACCGAACCACACGAAGTTCGCCTGGGTGTCCGGCAGTTCGAAGCCCAGGTCGGCCAGCCCAGCCGCCAATGCGTCCCGCTCGCGCACGAGCTCGGCGACCTGCGCCAGCAGCCGGTCGTGCGCCGCCAGCGCGGCGATCACCGCGGCCTGCGCGGGCACGGAGACCCCGAACGGCAGGGACACCGCGCGCACGGCGGCGGTGAGGGCCGGCTCTGCGACCGCGTACCCCACCCGGAAACCCGCCAACCCATAGGCCTTCGAGAACGTCCGGAGAACCGACACGTTCGGCCGGTCTTGCCACAGCTCGAGCCCGCGGGCGGCGGCGGGGTCGGTGATGAACTCGACATACGCCTCATCGACCGCCACCAGGATGTGCTCCGGGACCGCGTCGATGAAGGCCTGCAACTCCTCGTGACCGACCGCGGGGCCCGTCGGGTTGTTCGGGGTGCACACGAGGATCGCGCGCGTGCGCGGGGTGATCGCGGCCAGCATCGCGTCGAGATCGTGGGTCGCGTCGGCGCGCAGGGGCACCTCCACGGGCACGGCTCCGCACACCTGGACAGCGATCGGATAGGCCTCGAAGCTGCGCCACGCATAGATCACCTCATCGCCGGGCTCGCACACTGCCTGCAGCAGGTGATAGAGCACCGCGACGGATCCGGTGCCGAACGAGAGGTTGTCCTCGACGACGGGCACGGCGTCGGTCGTCAGGAAATTCGCCAGGGCCGCCAGCGCTGCGGAGTTGCCCATGTCGGGATAGCGGTTCATCCCCGTGCAGGCATCCTGGACGGCAGCCAGCACCTCGGGCAGGGGCGGGAAGGGGTTCTCGTTGCTGGAGAGCTTGAACGTGCCGTCGCCCGTGGCGGCGGGTTTCCCGGGCTTGTACGCAGGCAGCGCGGCCACCGCTGCCCTGATCGGCACTGCCATCAGATGCGAACCTCGCCCTGGGCGGTCCGGAAGTGTGCGGCCGTGATGCCGGGGGTGCCGTGCGGCGCGATCCACTCGATCTCGAAATCGAGATTGCCCAGCATGTCGGCCCGGCACCCGAGCCATTCCTCCAGGCGGCCGCGGTCACCGGCGATCTCCAGCCGGATCAGTTGGACCGACCCCTCCAGCGCCTTCGGCAGGACGGATTCGTCGCTGATCCACTGGATGAAGAACGGGAGCTGCGGGTCGGCCTGCGTGCCACGGACACCGATCTGCTTCCACTCCAGCAGCCTGCCATCGGGAAAGTGGCGACTGCCGTCCACGGCGGGACGGCCGAGTCGGCGCTCCAGTCCCGAAAGATCGTCCACGGAGATCGCCCAGCCCAGCCAACCGCCACCGGCTTCGGAGCGGGCGCGGACGACTTGGCCGAACGGCGCCTTGTCAGCGACCGGGTGCTCCAGCACCTCGACGATTTCGATGTAGCGATCGTCGGCCAGGGGGATCAGTCGGTTGCGCGTGCCGAACCGAGGGTGGAAGCCGCCATCCCGGGAGTCTGCGCCCAGGGCGGCGCTCAGCTGGTCGGCGGTTCCTCGCAACCCCTCCGGCCCAGCGGCAAAAACAAGATGGTCGACGTGCATGGCCTTATTCTGACCCCTCTGGCCGTTGCGCCCGAATCCGGGGGGTGTGGGGGCGATGAAACCTCTGCGTGATAACAACTGCCGTCTCCTCAGCGCGTGGTCGTGGTCATCCGTGGCTGGGACGCCGGGTGGCCGGTCGTTCGGCCCGACGCCTCGAACTCCTCGCAGTGGGTGACCAGTTCTGCGTACGCGGCCGCACCGATCAACTCGGTCAACTCCGCCGCATTCGTTCGATAGACCGGCTCCGCGGCGGTGTGGGCGTCGGTGTTGGAGGTGCAGTACCAGTCGAGATCGTGACCACCCGAGCCCCAGCCGGCGCGGACGTACTCTCCGATCGTCACCTCCAGATAGGTGGTGCCGTCCCCACGATCCACATGCCGATACTGCCGCCGGATCGGCAACTGCCAGCACACGTCCGGCTTGGTCTCGGTGATCGGCTTGCCCTCGCGCACCGCCAGCGCATGCAACGCGCAGCCGTAGCCGCCGGCGAACCCCACACGGTTCAGAAAGATGCACGCGCCGTCGATCACCCGGGTCTTGCGGTCCGGGGTCTCCCCCTTGGCGAGATGCTCCGCAGCCTCCAATTCCGCCCACCCGTCGGCGGCCGCCGCGTCGGCGTGCTCCCAGGTCTCCGGAGTCAACCGCTCGGCGGCAGCTCCGACCCGCCGTTCGTCGTCCGCGTCGGCGAAGTGCGCGCCGTGCGTGCAACACCCGTCGTCCGGCCGGTCGGCATAGATCCCGGGGCAGCCCTGCCCGAACAGGCATCGCCACCGCGAGGTCAGCCAGGTCAGATCACAGCGGAAAACCTGCTCGGCGCCATCGGGGTCGGGGAACTCGACGAATGTGCGGGCGAAGGGCGTGAGGATCTCAGGCATGCGGATCAGTATGAGTCTCGGAGTGGGCAGAGGTACATTTTCGACCGTGCGACTCGGAGTTCTCGACATCGGATCCAACACGGTTCACCTGCTGGTGGTGGACGCGCGAGTAGGTGGTGCGCCCATTCCCGCGGCGTCCCACAAACGGGAGCTGAGGCTCGCCGAACACCTGCAGGACGACGGCACCATGAGCCGGAAGGGCATTGAGTCCCTCATCAGCATGGTCGAGTCGTCACGCGTGTTCGCGGAGGACTCGGGGTGCTCCAAGGTGCTGCCGTTCGTGACCTCGGCGCTGCGGGAGGCCGGCAACTGCGACCAGGTGATCGCCGAATGCAAAGACGCGACCGGGGTCGAGCTGCGGGTGTTGTCCGGGACCGATGAAGCGCGCGGCACGTTCCTCGCCGCCCGGCGGTGGTTCGGCTGGTCCGCCGGTGCCCTGAGCGTGTTCGACATCGGCGGTGGTTCGGTCGAGCTGTCCTGCGGCCGCGACGAAGAGCCCGAGGTGGCGCTTTCGATCCCGGTCGGCGCGGTGCGCATGGCGCGCGAGTTCGGTCCGACGGATGTGACCGGGATTCGGCGGTTCGCACGTGCCGAGATCGGCTCCGTCATCGGGGAGGTGCTGCGCCGCGGCCCCTATGACCGGGCCGTCGCAACCTCCAAGACCTTCAAGATGCTCGGCCGGATCACCGGTGCAGCGCCGTCGGCCGAGGGGGTGTTCGTGCGTCGGGTCCTCACCAAGGACAAGCTCACCGAAGCGATCGAGACGATCGTCGAGATGCCGGTCGACAAGCGGTCCGAACTGGCAGGCGTCTCCGTGGGCCGGGCTCCGCAGTTGCTCGCCGGCGCCGTCGTCGCCGAGTCGGTCATGGACCTCGCCGGTGTGGACGAACTCGAGCTGTGCCCGTGGGCGCTGCGCGAGGGGATCATCCTGAACTATCTCGACCACCTCGAATATTTCGAGTCGGGGTCGATCAAGGCCCGCAAGATCGGGCAGCGCATGCGGCTGCAGACGGACGACCCGGGCGCCGCGGCGCTCGAGGTGTGAGTGCGGTCCGTGCGGGGGCTTTTCCGGTGCCCTTTGCTCTCGCCGCGTTCCCACGCCTGCGGGTAGGGTGAACGAGGTGATTCCCGAACGCGACGACAACACCCCTGCGCCCGCTCCGCGCGTCGCGCTCAGCACGTCTGCGGTCTATCCCGAGACGACGTCTGCGGCGTTCGAATGGGCGGGTCGGCTGGGTTATGACGCCGTTGAGATCATGGTGGGCACGGATGCCCTGTCCACGGACGTGGACGCCGTGCAGCGGCTGCGCGACCACCACCAGATCCCGGTGGTCTCGGTGCATGCGCCGACGCTGTTGCTGCTGCCCCGGGTGTGGGGGACCGACCCGTGGGAGAAGCTCGAGCGGTCCGCGCGCGCAGCGCTGCAGCTCGGTGCGCCGACGGTGGTCGTGCATCCGCCGTTTCGGTGGCAGGGTTCCTATGCCAAGAACTTCATCGCCGGCATCACCCGGTTGACGGAGACCACGGGCATCACGTTCTGCCTGGAAAACATGTATCCGTGGCGTGCGCCCCGGGGCGAGTTCAAGGCGTACCTCCCGGACTGGGACCCCACCGAACTCGACTACGATCACCTCACGCTCGATCTTTCGCACGCCTCGACGTCCAAGCAGAGCTCGCTCGACCTCGCCAAGGAATGGGGCTCGCGGCTGAAGCACGTGCATCTCACCGACGGCACCGGCTCGTTCATGGACGAGCACCTCGTGCCCGGCCGCGGCGACCAGCAGGCCGACGAGCTGCTGCACTACCTCGGTCAGTCGGGCTACGGCGGCGATGTCATCCTCGAAATCAACACCCGCGGGGCGAAGACGCGGGACGAGCGCGAGCAGGACCTCTACGAGGCCCTCGTCTTCACCCGCACCCACCTCGCCGCCACCGAGCGCGCGCGGGCGAGCGGTGGCACGGACGACTGAGCGGGCCCGTCCCCGCTGGGGCTTGGAGATCTTGCTGGTCCTGGGGGTGTCGCTGGGCCAGTCCGCGGTCTATTCGCTGCTGCGCATCATCGAGCGCCTGACCCGACCCGAGCCGCTCTCTGCGCAGACGACGCAGATGAACACCTCGGCGACCCCGGACCGTCCCTGGCTCGATCTGGCCTATCAGCTCGCGAACATCGCCTTCCCACTCGTGCCGGTGCTGCTCGCGCTCTATCTGCTCATGCTGGCGGCCGGGCCGCGGGCCTGGCCGGCGGACGACCCGGGCGTACGCCCCTGGCAACGCATCGGATTCGACCGCACCCGCCTCGGCAGCGACCTGGTGCGTGGGTTCGCGGTGGCCGCCGCGATCGGCATCCCGGGCCTCGGCTTCTATCTCCTGGCTCGCGAGATCGGCATCAACACGACCGTCGCTCCGGCGAACCTGGCGAGCAACTGGTGGACCGTGCCCGTGTATGTCCTCGCCGCCGCGATGAACGGCATCCTCGAGGAGGTGCTGATGCTCGGCTATTTGTTTCTTCGGGCGCGTCAACTTCAGTGGTCCTGGACCGCCGTGCTGCTTGTGTCTGCCGTGGTGCGTGGGAGTTATCACCTGTACCAGGGCTTCGGCGGCTTTGCCGGCAACCTCATCATGGGTATCGCGTTCGGGTTGCTGTTCCTGCGGTGGAAACGCGTGGGGCCGTTGGTCGTCGCCCACACCGTGCTGGATGTGGTGGCTTTCGTGGGGTACGCCGTCGTCGCTCCTCGGGTCGACTGGCTCTGACGCGGGGCTCAGTCGTCTTCCGGAGCTTCGGTCCGAGCCGCGTCGAACTGGATGGCGCCGGTCGGCTGGTCCTCGTAGGAGCGCGGGTCGGCATCCGGTTCGAGGTGGCTGAGCACGCGCAGCCCCGGGACGGCCTTCGTCAGTTCGGCCTCGAGGTCATCCACGTAGTCGTGCCCGCGCTTGACCGTCCACTCGCAGGGGACGAGCACGTGCACCGTGGCGAACCGGTGCTGACCCGCCACGCGGGTCATCAGGCCGTGGAAGGCGACCTGGCCGTCGGTGCGCCGGTCGAGGATCTCGATGATCGCCCGGTTCTCCTCGTCCGGCAGCGTCACGTCGAGGAGCCCGGCGGCGGACGCCGTGAGCAGCCGCACTCCCGTGATCACGATGTTGATGCCGACCACGAACGCCACGATGGCGTCGAGCCGGTCCCACTGGGTGATCCACACCAGTCCCACGCCCACGACCACGCCGACCGAGGTCCAGACGTCGGTCAGGAGATGCCGGCCGTCGGCGGTGAGCGCCAGGGAGCGGTGCTTGGTGCCGGCCCGGATCAGCACGGCGGCGACCACACCGTTGATCACCGACGCGATGATCGAGATCGCCAGACCTATTCCGACCTGCTCCAGCGGTCGTGGGTTGAGGAACCGCTCCACGGCAGTCACGATGATCACCGAGGCGGCGACCAAGATCATCAGGCCCTCGATCGCGGCCGAGAAATATTCCGCCTTGGTGCGGCCATAGGGGAAGCGTTCGCTCGCCGGTGCCGCGGCAACGCGCAGGGCCATGAGCGCGACGACGGCCGCGACCAGGTTGACGACCGACTCGGCGGCATCGGACAGCAGACCGACTGAACCGGTCATGAGCCAAGCGGCCGCCTTGAGCGTGATCGTCGCGATGGCAGCCATGATCGACAGCCACGCGAAGCGGGTCAGGTCGACTGGGCGGGGTTCGGTCGCGGTGCGCGCGACGGGGGCATCGGACACGTGGTCCATGATCCCACTTCGGTGCGGCCGGCGCCCGGAGGATCCACGGCCCACCGAAACATGGGCGGCACGGTTGTTCGAGACGCCGCGCCGGCGCACTATCCTTGGACGAGCAATCGGTGCCGACTGAGCGCCGACGAATGATTCATATGGAGACAACGTGCGCATTGGTGTGTTCGGGGCGACCGGTCAGGTCGGAAGGGTCATGCGGGACCTGCTGTTGCAGCGGAACTTCCCGATCGATGAGGTCCGCTTCTTCGCGTCGGCCCGCACGGCCGGCCAGACCCTGGAGTTCGGCGACAAACAGGTGACCGTCGAGGACACCGCAACCGCGGACTTCTCCGGTCTCGACATCGCGCTCTTCTCCGCCGGCAAGACGACCTCGATGGAATATGCCCCGAAGGTGGCGGCCGCCGGCGCCATCGTGATCGACAACTCCTCCGGCTGGCGCCTCGATCCCGAGGTGCCGCTGGTGGTCTCCGAGGTCAACCCGGAGGACACGGTCAACCCGCCGAAGGGCATCATCGCCAACCCCAACTGCACGACGATGGCGATCATGCCGGTGCTCAAGCCGTTGGCGCAGAAGGCCGGCCTGTCCCGCCTGCGCGTCGCCACCTATCAGGCCGTGTCGGGCTCGGGCGCAGCCCAGGTCAGCACGTTCGCCGACCAGGTCCGCGCCACCGAGGACCTCGAAGGCCTGGCCCTCGCAGGTCGTGCCGACGAGGTCACCGACACCGGCGCCTATGCCAAGGCCATCGCCTTCAACGCCCTGCCGATCGCAGGAGCCCTGGTCGATGACGGCACCGGCGAGACCGACGAGGAGCAGAAGCTCCGCAACGAGTCCCGCAAGATCCTGCACCTGCCCGACCTGCTCGTGTCCGGCACCTGCGTCCGGGTTCCGGTATTCACCGGCCATTCGCTGGCCGTGCACGCCGAGTTCGACAACACGATCACTCCGGAGGAAGCGACCGAGATCCTCGCCGGCGCCGAGGGTGTGGAGCTGATGGACATCCCCACACCGCGCGACGCGGCGGGCGCCGACCCCACCTATGTCGGGCGGATCCGTGCAGACCAGGCCGCGCCCGAGGGCAAGGGCCTCGTGCTGTTCGCCTCCAGCGACAATCTCCGCAAGGGGGCAGCGCTCAACACCATCCAGATCGCTGAGATCGTCGCGGCCAACCTGGCCAAACAGTCGGCCTGATGACCAGACTCGCAATCGTCGGCGCCGGCCTTATGGGAGAAGCGATTCTCTCCGGGTTGCGCGCTGCCGGCTGGGGGGGCACCGACATCGTGGTCTGCGATCAGCGGGCCCAGCGGGTGGCGGATCTCCGCGACCGCTATGACGTGCGCGGGGCCGATCTCGCCGAGGCGGTCGCCGACGCGCGGACCGTGCTCATCGCGGTCAAGCCTGCTGATGTCACCGGTGTGCTCGCGACGCTGCGGCCCTTGTTGGCGGACGGCGCGCTGGTCCTGTCCGTCTGCGCCGGCGTCACGCTCGAGACGCTCGAGGGCGGTCTTGACGAGCGCACACCGGTCATCCGGGCCATGCCCAACACCCCCGCCCGTGTCGGGCAGGGGATCACCGCCCTCTCCCCAGGGGCACACGCCACCGACGAACACCTGACTGAGGTGACCGAGATCCTCGGCGCCGTCGGTCAGGTCGTCACCGTGGCGGAGAAGCATCAGGACTCGGTGACCGCGGTTTCCGGCTCGGGTCCTGCCTATCTGTTCCTCGTCGCCGAAGCGCTCATCGAAGGTGGGGTCCATGCGGGCCTCTCCCGAGAGGTGGCGCGTGACCTGGCCGTGCAGACGCTGTACGGCTCGGCTGCGCTCCTCCGCGAGTCAGGCGAACATCCAGCGCTGCTGCGCGAGGCCGTCACGTCCCCCGGTGGGACGACGGCGGCCGCGTTGCGGGCGCTGGAGGATCATGGTGTGCGGGCCGCGTTCCTGGCTGCCGTGGAGGCAGCCAGGGATCGTTCGCTCGAGCTGGGCTGAGTGCAACACTTCGTCCGGGTGCGCTGAGGCGTACCCCCTCTGTTGAGAGGTCCGCATGGTCTCCACCACCGTCTGGATCGCCACGATCGCTCTGATCGTCGGTCTCCTGGCGTTCGATTTTTTCTTCCATGTCCGACAGGCGCACACGCCCACCCTCAAAGAGGCGGCGATCTGGTCGTCGATCTATGTGGGCATCGCCATCCTGTTCGGCGTCGGCGTCCAATTGTTCGGCGGCCCGGGAATGGGCGGGGAATATTTCGCCGGATACATCACCGAGAAGGCCCTGTCCGTCGACAACCTCTTCGTGTTCCTGATCATCATCACCGCGTTCAAGGTGCCGGCCGCGGACCAACAGAAAGTCCTGCTCTTCGGCATCGTGTTCGCGCTGATCGCCCGGACCGGGATGATTCTCGTCGGTGCCGCGCTGATCAACCAGTTCTCGTGGATGTTCTATATCTTCGGGCTTTTCCTGATCGTGACCGCCGGCAAGCTGCTCAAGCCGGACAACGACGATGATGACGACAGCAGCGAGGCGAACAACATCGTCATCCGCATGGCGAAGAAGGTCATCCACACCACGGACCACTACGACGGTGACAAGCTTTTCACCCGCGTGAACGGCAAGCGGGCCATGACCCCGATGCTGCTCGTGATGGTGGCCATCGGCGGCACCGACATCCTGTTCGCGCTCGACTCGATCCCGGCGATCTTCGGCCTGACGCAGAACACTTACATCGTCTTCACGGCCACGGCGTTCTCCCTGATGGGTCTGCGGCAGCTGTACTTCCTGCTCGACGGCCTCCTCGACCGCCTCGTCTATCTGTCCTACGGCCTCGCCGCGATCCTCGGCCTCATCGGCATCAAGCTGATCCTCCACGCGCTGCACGAGAACAACGTCCCGATCATCAACGACGGGGAGCCGGTGCCGGTGTGGGAGATGTCCATCGGGTTCTCGCTGACGTTCATCCTGGGCATCCTCGTGGTGACGATCATCGGTTCGTTGGTGAGTCCCAAGGGCAAGGCGCTCACCGCGATCAAGAACGCTCGCCGTTTCGTCGATCGCTATCTCGACCTCGACTACGAGACCGACCCCCGCTTCCGGGAGATCACGTACGCCCGTCTCGTGCGTGCCGTTGCCAGCCTGCGGTTGCTGCCGGACAAGTATCGCGAGGAGTACCGCGCGGACGACAAGCTCATGCAGAAGTTCGAGCGGGCGAAATCCATCCACGACGAGGCGACGGCGCACACGGACAACGGTCGTTATCCCGCCTGACGGTCCATCGGGTCGGTGCAGGGGAGTGCGCAGTTACCAGGCTTTGAAGACCTCACCGATCCGTGCGACCGGCACGTCGTCGGGGTCTTGTCCCCAGCGGCGGTACGCCCGCGTCAGCTTGCCGGCATAACGACGTGCATTGCTGACGTTGGCGTCGGCGGAGATCGTTGGTTGGACCGACAGATAACGCACGGCGTCCACGGCCACGGACTTGACCTCTTCGATTGCGCGATACAAGTCGACCTGGGCCATCAGGAAGTCCTGATCAGCGCCGGTTGCCCGGCAGTAATCGACGAGGAAAGCCTCTTCCTGTGACCGCTGGTAACGCATCTTGTGGAAGTGGATCGAGACGTCATATGCCACAGGGGCGATCAGGGTCAATTCCCAGTCCAACACCGAGATCTCCTGCTCAGTCTGCTCAATGAGGACGTTCTTGCGATGGATATCGGCATGAGCGAGGATGAAACGGCTGTCGTGGGCCTCGGGCGACCGGTCCGGAACGTAGTGGTCCAGCCGCATCGGCATGCCCAGATAGTCATAGGTCTCTCGCAGCTCGTTCCAGCACGCGGTGATGAGGTCGGCGTTGTAACGGTGGACGTGTCGGTAGAAGTCCGCAGGATCCTCTCGCCACGGCATGGCTCGGGCGAATTGCTCGGGGTATTTCACTTGGTGGATTCGAGCCATCGTGGAGGCCAACCGAGACACCACCCACGCAGGCACCACAGCTGACTCGGGGTAGTCCTGCTCAATCGCTTCTCCCGCGCAGAACGAGTGGACCGAATAGCGGGTTTTCCCCTGTTTGCCGGCTGCAACCAAGCGCGGAGCATTCACACCGGGCAGGCCTTCGATCAGCTGCAGGACTTCGTTCTCATCGAGAAACCGCATGTCCATGGCGTGCGCCCCCGGGATAGGAATGCGGAGCACTCGGGGCCGGCCGGCGATCCGCACCAGATAGTTCATGTTGTAGAAGCCGTGGAAGACCTGTTCGGCGCTGGCGCACATTGATTGGATGTCGAGTTGATCAAAGGTGGCCATCGATGAACTCCCGGATCTCGTCACGTATTCTCCCGAGCTGCTGGAACTCACCCGCGTCCAACTGATCCAAGTCGTCCTGCCCGACGTGGGTCGCCAAAGTCCCCTCGGCAGCGGCGGACCGGAGCAGCCCCGAATAGGCCTCCGCGCGGAACGAGGGGTAGATCTGTTCGCGGACGTAGTAAGCGTTCGCCTTGCGAAACCACTCGATAGCCGCAGCGTGTTCGCCACGCTCGGCGTGAATCGCTCCTAGCGCGAGATGCGCGCGCGCACACCCCGAGGCATAGGGAACGGCCTCGAGAATCGTCAGTGCCGTCCGTGCGGACATCTCGGCGGCCTCGTTGGCGCCCGCCCGTCGCAACAGGTTGGCCTCGATGTAGTAGCCCTTGCCGAGTTCCAGTCTGTTCAGATCGGACCGGGCTGCCAGATCTCGGGCTCGCTGCACGAAATCCAGACCGGACTCGACAGTTGTTTGGACCTCGGCAAGGCTGTTGAACGTCTCGATCATTTTGAGCGGGAACGAAAGCTGGTCAGCGATGTCAAGGCACTCCTGAAACGCTGCCCGCGCCTGCCGGTTCTCGGAACCGGTGATGTGAAAGATGCTGCCGAGCAGCCGGTAGTACTTGTACGAGTGGATGTTCGGCACCCCGAAATCCAGTTCGGCCTTCAGGAGATCGAGGGAACGCCGGGCGCTGCGCAGATGTCCGACGACGTATTCCAAGTCAATCAAAGCGGCCCGGCAATCACGGACCGTGAGAGTGAGACCCAGCGGGGCGGCCTTCTCCGACGCTTCGGTGTACAACTCGGTGGCTGCCCGATGGTCGCCCTTCTCCCTGTAGGCGTCAGCCAGCGAACGCATGAGATCGAGGCGTACGGCCTCGTCCGGAACGAGTTCCATGGCGGCCCGGCCTGCGGTCACGATCGCTTCCGTGTCATCGTTCCTTGCGCGGGCCGCATAGAAAGCCACCAGTTGACCGACCGCTGTTCGGTCCGGACCACTGGAGAAGCATCCGGCGATCGCCTCGGCGACGTCCCGCTCCTCGTACTGAAACAAGGTCTTGATGGCCTCGGCCAGCACGATATTGGCTGGGCCTCCCGCCGCGGCGTAACTCGCGAACAGTGGAACCAGGGATTCCTTGTCGTTCGTGCTCAGCATCTGCAGGAAGAACCGGGCCAGAAGGGGCCGGACCTCAGGATCGGAGCGAATCATGAGTTGGGCGATGGTCTCGTAGCGCTTCGCCTCCGCCAAGCGGCGCAGGCCGTATTCCGCAGTGAAATCGCTGACCCGATCCGGGGTGAGCAAGTCATGGGCGACATAATCGCAGACGCGTTCCAGGCCGCGCGCGAGGCTGATGTAATATCGGTCGGTGAGCTCGATGGAGCGCAGCCAATCATAGATGCTCTTGTGTCCGAGGGTAATGGCGTTCTCCCGAACATCGAGAAAGATGTCGAGGCGGCGGACGATCTTGCTCAATGCCAAGGTCTCCAGTCCAAGCATTTCGCACAGGACCTTCTGGCTCAGTGGAGTGCCCACGACCGAAATGATCTCCAGGAAAGGGGTGGCAACTTTCTCGTAGTATTCGGAGTCGCCGCCAAATATCCGGTCGAAATAGCTCTGGCACACCCCTTTCATGCCGATGGGGAACGCGACCTTGGTCACGTCATCGGTTCGCCGCATCTTGAGCTCGGCCAGGATGAACTTCGTGTACATGAAGTCGCCCTGACTCTGCTCGATGATGTTGGCCAGTGACTCAGCGTCCGAGGTGATGGCGTTGTGCGCCAGAAAGGTCTCGACATAACTCCGCATCGCCGGATCATTCACCGACTCGAACTGATCGACCACCTCAGCTCCGCTGGCATACAGATTGGGCACGGTCTCGGAGTCCTTGCGGGAGGTCACGACGAGTCGGCATGACTCGGCGATCTCCGTGAACCGGTGCAGCATGATCTGATTGAGGCTTCCGCGGGCGGCCGCGGGGCACTCGTCGAGCCCGTCCACGATCAGCAGGTAGGGATCAGCGAGCTCCAGTTCATCGAATGGGGCCAGAAAGAGAGCATCGAAGAGGTCGTCCGGCGCGAGCATGTCCAAGCCACGCTCGAAATCCACGGATCCGAGAACGAAGCTCCGATAGGCGGCGTTGGCCTGCGCTATCTGATTCGCCAGTGATTGCAGGATCAGGCGCGTGTCGGTCGACTTCTCGTTCGCATAGTTGCAGAAGTGGATGGCAGCCCGATCTGCATAGTGATCGTAGATCGCGGCCGCGGCCGTGCTCTTGCCGGATCCTGCGTTGCCCAGAATGGCAAGGTGCGGGGCCCAGCCGCGGAGCCATTCCTCCACGATCGGGAAGAGATGGTCGGTGGCTGCGCTGCCTCGGAGCAGAGTTCGCACGCGTGCGGAATTACGGAACGAATAGAGCGGCAGACCGGGTCCGTGCGAAGGAGCAGGGCGAGGCTCGCGCAGCGCCAATTGCCGGCGCAACTCGGCCACCGCCGGTTGGTATGTCTGCTCGATGACTTCGCCTGTTTCGGTCGCGCAGTGGACCATCGACAGCCGTTGCTCATGCGCGATGATGCTCGGAGCGGCCGCCTCGCCCACGGACACCACGAGGATGGGCTTGCCGACCTGGCGGGCATAGGCGAGTTCACCGAAACAGTAACTGTCCGGTCGGACCGAGTTCTTGCCGAGGAGGAATATCACGACATCCGCTCGGTCGAGTGCTTGATCGATCTGGGTCACCCAAGTCGCGCCGAGGGGGATCTGGTCGTCGACCCAGACCGTGTGGTCCTCTGCCAAATCATTGGTCAGTCGGGCCACGAGGGCAGGCTTGTCGTCGTGCCCATAGCTCAAGAAGATCTTCATATCGTGCGCGTGCTTCCCCCGAACTTGGCTGCAGTCTATCGGGAGCCGGCTCCCACGTTGATCCAACTGCGCCGGGGAGGTCCGCGGGGCTATTGTCAGCGGCGGGAGGCGGCGCCCCCGGAGTCGCGATC
This sequence comes from Ammonicoccus luteus, assembly GCF_050880385.1. NCBI lineage: Bacteria > Bacillati > Actinomycetota > Actinomycetes > Propionibacteriales > Propionibacteriaceae > Ammonicoccus > Ammonicoccus luteus. The sequence goes on along the minus strand of NZ_JBNZCI010000002.1, from coordinate 279,906 downwards.
AAGAAGTAAGGTCTTCCTTGCGGCCAACCAATGGAGGTAAGCATGCGGGCGAGGCTGGTGCACTCCGATGAGCTGACTCATTACGACTTCGGAGAAGCTCATCCCATGGGGCCCGGGCGCGTGCGGATGGCCATCGAGCTGGCTCGCCAGCTGGGCGTGCTCGACCTGTTGGACCTGGTGCCCGCGCCGGCGGCGGACGACGACTTGGTGCGGTTGGTGCACTCGGAGGCGTACATTGCCGCGGTGAAGTCCGAAGAGCCTCAACTGCACTACGGGATCGGGACGCAGGACAATCCCGTCGTGCCCGGCATGCACGAAGTGGCCGCGCGGATCTGCGCTGCAACCACCGAGGCCACGCGGACCGTCTGGGCCGGGGAAACCAGCCGCGCTGCCAATATGTCCGGCGGGCTCCACCATGCCATGCCGGAGCTGACGAGTGGCTTCTGCGTCTACAACGACTGCGCCGTCGCCATCAAGTGGCTGCAGCAGCAGGGCGTCGAACGGATCGCCTATCTCGACATCGACGCCCATCACGGAGACGGCGTGCAGGCGATCTTCTATGACGATCCGAACGTGCTCACGATCAGCCTCCACGAGTCGCCCGTGCACCTGTTTCCCGGCACCGGGTTCGCGAGTGAGGTCGGGGGACGGGATGCGCCCGGCAGCGCCGTCAACGTCGCGCTGCCGCCCGGTCTCGACGACGCCGGCTGGCTGCGCGCCTTCGATGCCATCGTGCCGCCCATCCTGGAGGAGTTCCGGCCCCAGATCCTCATCAGCCAGCACGGTTGCGACGCGCATGCCGATGACCCCCTGACGGACCTCGACCTGTCGATCGACGGCCAGCGGGAGTCCTATGTGATGGTGGCGGATCTGGCGGAGAAATACTGCGAGAACCGGTGGGTCGCCACCGGTGGCGGTGGCTATGCCCTCGACACGGTTGTGCCGCGGGCTTGGGCGCATCTCCTCGCGGTCCTGGCCGGTCAGCCGATCCCGCTGGACACTCCGACGCCCACGGCTTGGCGGGAGCTCATGGGGCCCAGTGCGCCGGCGTCGATGGGAGACGGGCGGGGGGCGGACTTCGAGCCGGTCACCTGGGGCTACAACCCCTCCTCGCGTCTCGACCAGGCGATCATCGCCACGCGCCGCAGTGCTTTTCCGGAGTTCGGCCTCGACCCGGACTTCTGAATTCCGGGCCAGTCGCGCCGCTGCCCTTTCCAGCGGTCCCATTTACCACTACTGTCACTCCCAACTCGTGCAACACGCCGGAGGGGAAGCCGGCGGTTCGCGCGACTGGATAGGTGCGTGCAATGCCTGAGAACCAGGATGATCGGCGGAAGTTGGCGCCGGTGGAGGACTTGGCCGAGGTCAAGTTCCTGACGGTGGCCGAGGTCGCCGCCGTCATGCGGGTCTCCAAGATGTCGGTCTATCGCCTGATTCACTCGGGCAAACTCGAGGCCGTGCGGTTCGGCCGCAGTTTCCGGGTGCCGGAGAAGGCCGTCCACGACTATCTCCGCGGGTCGTTCTTCGACGTCGGCTGAACGTCCACCCCGCATCGCGTTTGGCGGCGCGTCGCGACGCGCACTAGACTGTGGTGCTTGGCTGGCTCCCGCCAGCGTTCACAATCATTTTCGAGAGGCACCACCTGTGGGTTCGGTCATCAAGAAGCGCCGCAAGCGCATGGCGAAGAAGAAGCACCGCAAGCTCCTGAAGCGGACGCGCATCCAGCGTCGCAAGGCTGGCAAGTAAAGGCCTCGCCATGTCACGCGTCGTCCTGGTCACCGGGGTGTCGCGTGACCTGGGTGCCCGGGTCGCCAGGTCACTGGCGGCGGACGGCCAGCATGAGGTGGTCGGCGTCGACCTGACACCCCCGAGACGTGATCTCGGCGGCGTCAGGTTTGTCCGGGCCGACCTGCGGGGGCCGACTCTTCTGGGTGTCCTCGCGCGACACGACATCCACACGGTCGTGCACTGCGGGTTGCAGATCGACGAAGTCATCACGAGCCCGGTGGCGGCCAAGGAGGCCAATATTCTCGGCACCATGCAGTTGGTTGCTGCATGCCAACAATCGGCGAGTGTGCGGCACGTCGTGCTCCGCAGTTCGGGCCAGGTCTATGGGGCATCGCCGCTGGACCCTGCCCGGTTCGCTGAGGACACGGTGCCGCGTCATCCTCCGCGTTCCGGTCCGGCACGGCACGCCTTGGAGATGGAGTCCTTCGTCGCCGGCCTCGCCCACCGGCGGGCCGATGTGGCCGTCACGATCCTGCGGCTCGCCAACATCCTGGGCGGCCATGTCGACAACTCGTTGTCCCGCTGGCTTTCGTTGCCCGTGGTGCCGCGCCCGATGGGCTTCAACGCCCGTCTGCAGTTCCTCCACCCGGCAGACGCGGTGCGGGCCGTGCAGGTGGTCGTGGACCGCGAGCTGCCCGGCACCTTCAATGTCGCCGCCGAGGATCCGCTCACGCTCACCCAGGTCCTGCGGATCATGGGGCGGCCCGGCATCGGGCTGACCGGCAGCAGCCCGGCGGTCCTGGCCGCGGGGCGCCGCGCCAAGTTCATCCGCTTCACCAGCGAGCAGGTTCGGGCGGTGACCTGGGGGCGACTGCTCGACACGCAGCGCTTCCAGGACGTCGCCGGATTCGTGCCGCACTATTCGTCGCGGCGGGCAGTTGAGGAGTTCGCTGCGTTCACGTCCCCGGGCATGCTCGACAGCGACCGGATCGATCGTGCGATCGCCCAGGCCAAGCGGGTGCTGAGCCCCGCCGTGGAGATGCCGGCCGTGCGCTGGCCGCGGGGGGTGCGGCAGGGGCATGGGTGACGAACGAGAACCCGGCCTGCTCGGTCCGGAAGCGCAGTCTGCGCTCGAGGACTTCCTGCGTGCCGGCGGGGTCCTGCTCGAGCGATTGAAGGATCTGCCGACCGACCAACTCGGGGACCTCCTCGCCGACCCGGTGGCGACCGCGGTCCGCGTGGGCAAGCGGCTCGGGGTGGAATGGCAGGGCTCGGTGGAGGAGCTGGCGGCGTACGCCCGTTCCCGGCTCACCGGCGACTATGCGGTTGACGAGTTCGGCTTCGACCCGGAGTTCACCGAGCAGATGTTCCTCCCGGTGCTGCGGCTGCTCGCCGACAAGTGGTTCCGGCTCGAGCTCCGGGGGATCGAGAACATCCCGCTGTCCGGCAGCGCCCTGCTGGTCTCCAACCATGCCGGAGCGCTCCCACTGGATGCCCTGGTGCTCCAGTCGGCGGTGTTCGACGCGACCGGCCGGCATTCCCGCATGCTGGGAGCCGATCTCGTGTTCACCACCCCGTTCTCCCACGACTTCGCCCGGCGCATCGGCGCGACGGTGGCGTGCGCGGAGGACGCAGCCCGGCTGCTCGAGGGTGACAACCTGGTGTCGGTGTTCCCGGAGGGGTTCAAGGGCCTGGGCAAGAAGTTCACCGATCGCTATCGGCTTCAGCGCTTCGGGCGCGGCGGATTCGTGTCGACGGCGGTCCGTTCGCAGGTGCCGATCGTCCCCGTGTCGATCGTCGGCTCCGAGGAGATCTATCCGCTCATCTCCGACGCCCCCAGCCTTGCGCGGGCTTTGGGATTCCCCTATTTCCCGGTGACGCCACTCTTTCCCTGGTTCGGCGTCCTCGGGATGATCCCGCTGCCGTCCAAGTGGATCATCGAGTTCGGTGAGGCGGTGACGACCGACGAGCTGCCTGCGGGAGCCGCCGACGACCCGGCGACGGTCCTGCAGATCACCGATCAGGTGCGGATCACGATCCAGAACACGCTTTACAAGCTGCTCGACGAGCGGCCGGGCATCTTCTTCTGAGCGCCGGGCTGCCAGGCCTCCGCCCGCGCGTGTCAGTTGTCCCGGCGGGCCAGAGCACGCGCGGCCAGCCGGAGGCTCGTGCCCACCTTGAGCCCACGCGCGACGCGGCTGCGCACCCCTCCGGGGTCGCGGAACTCGAGGGTGGGCCAGTCGTGGATGTCGGCGTGCCGGCGCAGGTGGGGGTCCGGGTTCACGGCGGTGGGGTGCCCGACGAGGCTCAGCATCGGCAGATCGTTGGACGAATCCGAATAGGCATGCGCGCGGGCCAGGTCATAGCCGTGTGTCTCCGCCAGCTTTCGGACCGCAACCGCCTTGGTCGCACCGTGCAGAAGTCCGTCCCGCAGGCGACCCGTGTAGCGTCCGTCGGCTCGCTCCGCGACTGTGCCCAACCCGCCGGTGAACCCCAAGTGCTGCGCGCACAACTCGGCGATCTCCACCGGTGACGCCGTCACGACCCACACAGCGTGGTTGAGGTCCAGGTGCTCCTGGGCGACCGCCACGGCCTCTGCGCAGAATCGACCGGCGATGTGCGCATCGAAAATCGCCGCGCAGTGCTGCCCGAACTCGACGACGTCTCGACCCTTGATCATCTCGAGCGCCGTGTCCCGCGCATCGCTGGTGTCGTCCAGGTGCTCGGAACCAGTGGCCCGGAACCGGGCCTCCATCAGCGCGGCGCGCAACATGGTCCGGCCGCTGACGAAACCCCGCTCGAAAAGTCCCCGGCCGAGCTGGATCATCGACGTGCCGCGCAGCAGCGTGTTGTCCAGGTCGAAGAACGCGGCGGTCCGGGTCATCGGGCCAGACTACCGGCCCGGCCCGGGTCCGCGGGGGCGACTGAAACCGCCGTGAGCTCCTGTGCCAAACTCGGGCGCATGCCCCAGACCGACCTTCCTCCGCCCCCACCACTGGCGGAACCCAACCTCGCTGCGGTCATCAGGCGTCATGCCGAGCAGCGTCCGGACGCGCCGGCCCTGGTCGAGGTCGGGGAACAAGGTCGGCGGTCGATGACCTGGGCCGAGTTCGACCAGGCTGTGACGGAAAGCGCGAGCGGGCTCGTCGAGCTCGGCTTGGTCGCGGGCCAGCGGGTGCTCATCCAGGCGAAGCCGACCCTGGACGCGGTCGCCACCTGGTTCGGGGCCCTCCGGGCCGGCATCGTCGCGGTGCCCGTCAATCCGGGCAAGACGCCGAACGAGTTGCGGAGGGTCGCCCTCCACTGCGGTGCCCGCGTCCTCGTCGGCGACCCGGAGACGGATCTGCCCGGCGTCCGGGCGGTGCCGCTCGACGAACTCCGCTCGCATGCCGGCTCGGCGCCCCTCGCCTCCCCCCAGGACCCCGAAGCGGTCGGGGCGATCATTTATACGTCGGGCACCTCGGGCAATCCCAAGGGCGCCATGCTCAGCCATCGTGCGTTGATCGCCCACTGCGTGGGCGCCTATCGTCGCGGCATCGCTCGCCGGGACGCGACCGTGCTGTGCTGCCTGCCGTTGTTCCATGTGTTCGGGCTCAACGCGGTGCTCGGCGCCGGTGTGTTCGTCGGTGCGACCACCGTGTTCGTCGAGGGCATCCCGGAGAACCTGGGCGAGATCCTGCGCGCCGAACAGATCACACACCTTCCGCTGATTCCATCTGTGCTCTATCGATTGACTCTCAACGAGGACCTCACCGATGCCTGCCGGTCGCTCCAGACCGTCACCAGCGGCGCCGCGCCCCTGCCGGCCGCGCTGGCCGCGCATTGGCTGCGGCTGACCGGGATCCCCGTGCATCAGGGCTACGGCCTCACCGAGGCGGCCCCCGGGGTGTCCAACACCATCGGCACGGACTGGCTCGGCAGCAATCACGTCGGCCGTGCGCTGCCCGGCGTGGAGATCCGCATCGGGGACGGCAGCGAGCCGACAGAACCGGGCGAGGTCATGATCCGCGGGGACAACCTGTTCTCCGGCTATTGGCCCGACGGCACCGACGGTGTCAGCGAGGACGGCTGGTTCGCGACCGGCGATGTCGGCTATCTGATGGGGGAGGACCTCTTCCTCGTCGACCGGTTGCGCGAGGTCATCATCGTGTCGGGGTTCAACGTCTATCCCGCCGAGATCGAGGACGTTCTCGAACAGCATCCGGACGTGGCTGCCGCCGCGGTCGTCGGTCAGGCCGACGAGAACACCGGCGAGCGCGTCGTGGCGTTCGTCACCGGTGACGCAGTGCAGGCCGCGGCTGTGCTGACATTCGCGTCGGCGCGCCTGGCGCGCTACAAATTGCCCTCCGAGATCCTCGTCATCAAGGCGATGCCGCGATCGGCGTCCGGCAAGATCCGCAAGAACATCCTGCGGGACATGCTGGATCGCACGGACGAGGACGATTTCTGAGTGGAGAACCCGTGACGACACACCCCGGCGTGCCGGATCAGCCGCGCGTGACGGTGCTGACTCGACAGGGCTGTCATCTGTGCGACCAGGTGCTGGTTGTCGTGCGCCAAGTGTGCGCCGATGCCGGCGTGGAGTTGGCGGAGATCGACATCGATCTGCCGGGGCAGGAGAGCCTGCACGTCGAATACACCGACCAGGTGCCCGTGACGTTCGTCGACGGTCGGCGGTTCGACTTCTGGCGGATCGATGAGGTACGCCTGCGCGCGGCTCTCGGCTGACGGCTCACGCCGGCCGTTGATGGCCCGGACTACTGTGAATGCAGGACAACGGTGTGCTTGTGCAGATATTCACAAGCACACTAGGGTGGCCTCCACGAACGTCAGGAGGGCCGGTCGATGGACGAGAACGAGTCCCGCGCGCCGCGCACGGGGCTGCCGTCGGCCACCGTCGAGCGTCTGGCGATCTATCTCGGGGTGCTCAACACGCTCGAGGAGCAGGGCGTCGCGACGATCTCATCCGGGGAACTTGCCGCCGCTGCCGATGTGAACCCGGCCCAACTGCGCAAGGACCTGTCGCACCTGGGCAGCTACGGCATCCGCGGAGTCGGTTACGACGTGCAGTCGCTCCGCTTCCACATCGACCAGAACATCGGCTCAGCAGAGGATTGGCCGGTGGTGATCGTCGGGGTCGGCAACCTCGGCCGCGCCCTGGTCAATCATTCGGGGTTCCTTTCCCGTGGGTTCCGGGTCGTTGCCCTGTTCGACGCAGATCCCGCGGTCATCGGCCGGACCGTCGAGGGGCACCGCATCCACCCGCTGACCGAGCTCGCCGCCGTGGTGACCGACCCGCAGGCGACGATCGCGGTGATCGCGACACCCGTGCATGCCGCCCAGCAGGTCGCCGACCAGTTGGTCGCGGCGGGGGTGGGGTGCCTGCTCAATTTCGCTGCGACCGGCCTCGACCTGCCTCCCCGGGTCACCGTCCGGAGGGTCGACCTGGGTTCGGAATTGCAAATTCTGGCGTACCATCGACTGCGGTCGCTCGCCGACACCGCAATGGCGTCGAACGTGACGGTGTCCGCGCTGGGCGACTGACGGCCGCCTCCGGCGGGCGAAAGCGCTATGGAGGTGGGCGGGTCCGTGAGCATCCTGGTCGTGAGCGTGTCCCACAAGACTGCTCCCATGGATTTGCTGGCCCGCCTGACCCTGCCGGCGGATGTGACGAGCAAGGTGCTGAGCTCCCTCCTCTCCTCCGAACACGTCGATGAGGCCGTGGTGCTCTCGACCTGCAACCGCACCGAACTCTATGCAGCGGTTACTCGCTTTCACGGCGGCCTCCAGGCCCTCACCGAGACGGTGGAGCAGATCGTCGGGATCAGCGTCGAGACGCTCCAGGACAACTGCGCCGTCTTCTATGACGAGGCCGCGGTGAGCCACTGCTTCTCGGTTACTTCGGGCCTCGATTCCATGGTGCGGGGCGAGCACCAGATTCTCGGCCAGGTCCGCCAGTCGCTCAACCATGCCCAGTCCGAGGGGGCGGTGGGCACTACCCTCAACGCCCTGTTCCAGCAGGCTCTCCGAGTCGCCAAGCGAGTCCAGACCGAGACCGCGGCAGGAACGGCCGGCAGGTCGCTCGTCACGGCGTCTCTCGCCGAACTCGCCGACCGTGGGATCGACGTCGGAGGTCTGCGCGCCCTCGTCGTGGGGGCCGGTTCGATGGCCGCGCTGGCGGCGCACACCCTCGATGACCGGGGTGCGGCGGTGACCCTGGTCAATCGAACGCTGGAGAAGGCCGACAGACTGGCGGACGCGGTGGGGGGCAGGGCCCGGCCGCTCGAGGAGCTCACCGATGCGCTTGATCACGCCGACGTTGTGGTCACCTGCACGGGCGCGCGCGGATTGCGCCTGACGGCCGACGATCTGCGTCACACCCCTGTGCGCGGGGTCGTGGACCTCGCGCTCCCCGCGGATGTCGCCGACGAGGTGGGGGAGTTGCCGGGCGTGGAACTCGTCAACCTCGACGTGCTCGCCCGCATCGCGCACGATGAATCGGGCGGCATCGCCGACGGACTTGGCGCGGGGGCCGGTGAGATCGCGGAGGCCGAAGCGGTCGTCGCTGAGGAGGTCAAGGATTTCCTCGGGCTGCGCAGAGCAGCGGCTGTCGCGCCCACTGTCGTCGCGCTGCGCTCCATGGCCCAGGACGTCATGACCGCCGAACTCGCTCGCCTGAACGCGCGCCTGCCTTATCTCGGGGACAAGGAGAGGGAGGAGATCCAGACTGCGGTCCGCCGCGTGGTGGAGAAGCTGCTCCACCAGCCGACGGTGCGGGTCAAGCAGTTGGCGGCGATGCCCGACACTCCGGACTATGCCGCTGCGCTGCGCGAGCTGTTCGCCCTTGATTCCGCCGCGATCGAGGCGGTGTCCCAGTCGAGATGAGTGCCTCGTCCCGCATCCGGATCGGCGCCCGCCGGTCGCCGCTCGCCGTCGTCCAGGCGCAGTGGGTGCTCAACCAGCTCACCGGCCTCGGCGCGGAGTGCGAGCTCGTGGGGATCGACACCCAGGGTGACACCGATCGCCGGCACCTCACCGAGATCGGTGGCACCGGCGTGTTCGCGATGGCCGTGCGAGCAGCGCTCCTGGACGGATCGATCGACGTCGCCGTCCATTCGATGAAGGACCTCCCGACTGCTCCGGCCCCGGGCCTCGAGATCGCCGCGGTGCCCGAACGCGAGGACCCGCGGGACGTGCTCGTCGGTTGCCGGGTCGCCGAGTTGGCCGATGGCATGGTGATCGGCACCGGGTCACCACGGCGCGAGGTCCAATTGGCGGCGTACGCGGCCGCACAGGGTATCCAGCTCGGGTTCCGGCCCATCCGAGGCAACGTCGACCGGCGGCTCGAGCTCGTCCGCACCGGCGAGATCGATGCGACCCTGCTGGCTGCCGCGGGCCTCTCCAGGCTGGGCCGCCTCGAAACACTGGACCTGCCACACGAGCTGCTCGGGCGCGAGATCATGCTCCCCGCAGCAGCCCAGGGCGCCCTTGCCGTCGAAATCGCCGACCCGGCCAGGCCGGGCGTACGCGACCTCGTCGCCCGGCTCGACCACGCGCCGACCCGGGCGCGCGTCTTGGCCGAACGCGAGTTCCTGCGCGTTCTGGAAGCCGGCTGTCTGGCCCCCGTAGGGGTGCTCGCGAGCGTCGACGAAGCGCATGATAAGGGCGCCGATTTGACTATGGCGGCCGTTATTGGGAAAACCTTAGTGAGCAGTTCTTTTGCAGATGGGTCGGGCGAGCGCCTGGTGCGGGTCTCCGGAGCCGTTGCGAGGGAACAGTCGGTCGAGTTGGGCGCGCAGTTGGCCCGGTCGGCACTGCTGAGCATCGATGACGATCAGACCTGTGGGCCCCGGCCGGGACCACGCGGAACAGAACGCGAGTGATCACGTGACCACAACCAGTTCCTCTCAGCCCGCCGAGAACGTTGATTCGCCGCCCATCGCGGCAGCGCGCGGTCGGGTGATCTTCGTGGGAACTGGACCGGGTGATCCCGATCTTCTGACGCTGGGTGCGGTGGCTGCGATCGGTGAGGCGACCGCCGTCATCCTGGATCGGGAGACCCTCCGCGGCATCATCGACCATCCGGCTGTCAGCATCCCCGAAAGTGCCGAGGTCCTCGATCTGCCTACCCAGGCCAACGGCAAGATGCTTCCGCCGTCTCAAAGGGCGAAACACGTTCTCAAATTCGCGGGAACCGGCGCGCGCGTCGTCCGACTGGTGATGGGCGACCCGTTCATGGACTCCGCGGTGGCGGACGAGGCGGCGGCCTGCGTGCGCGGCGGCATCGACTTCGAAATCGTGCCGGGGGTGTCGGCGCTGACCGCGGTGCCGGAGTACGCAGGCATCTCGCTCGCCAACGCAGGCGGTCTCCACTTCGTGTCCGCCACCGAGCGCATCGTGAAGTCCCAGGCTGCCCAGTGGGCCACCCAGGGGACCCTGGTGATCTCCACCCGCGCCGGGCTGCTGGTCGATGCGATCGAAGCGGCCCGCACGTCCGGCCGACCGGATGACGACTCGACGCTCGTGACCTATTTCGGTGGCTCCACCGAGCAGCACACGCTGGCCGCGGCGCTCGGTGACATGGCTGCTGCCGTCGAATCCCGTGCCGCCGACGGTGAGATCGACCCCGAGGAACCGGTCCACCTCATGATTGGCCCGGCGGTCGAGCAGCGCGACGATTTGTCCTGGTATGAAACGAAGCCCCTCTTCGGCTGGCGCGTGCTGGTGCCCCGGACCAAGGACCAAGCCGGTCCGATGACGAACCGGTTGCGGACCTATGGCGCCCACTCCGAGGAGGTCCCGACCATCTCGGTCGAGCCGCCGCGCAGCCCGCAGCAGATCGACAAGGCCATCCGCGGTCTGGTCGAAGGCAGGTTCGAATGGGTCGCGTTCACGTCCGTCAACGCGGTGAAGGCGGTGCGGGAGAAGCTCGAGGACTATGGCCTCGATGCGCGAGCCCTTTCGGGCCTCAAGGTCGCTGCCGTCGGCAAAGTGACTGCCGGTGCACTGCGCGACTGGGGCATCGAACCCGACCTCGTGCCCACCGGCGAGCAGTCCGCCGCCGGCCTCGCGGCCGAGTGGCCGCCCTATGACGACATGCTCGATCCGATCAACCGGGTCTTCCTGCCCCGCGCGGACATCGCGACCGAGACGTTGTCCGCGGGGCTGGCCAAGTTGGGGTGGATCGTGGAGGACGTCACCGCCTACCGCACCGTGCGGGCCGCCCCGCCGCCGGCGCCCACGCGCGAGGCGATCAAGACCGGACAGTTCGATGCGGTCGTGTTCACGTCGTCCTCCACCGTGCGCAACCTCGTCGGCATCGCCGGCAAACCGCACGCCTCCACGGTCATCGCCGTCATCGGCCCGGCCACCGCCCGCACCTGTGAGGAGCACGGGCTGCGCGTCGACGTGATGGCCCCCAGTCCCGGTGCCCTCGAGTTGGCAGATGCGCTGGCGACCTTCGCGGCCGAGCGGCGGGATGCCCTCGTGGCGGCCGGGGACAAGGTCCTGAAGCCCTCGCAGTTGCGGCGGACCGGCGGCAGGCGGCGTTCGTGACCTTCCCGGGGGTACGCCCCCGCCGGCTGCGTGCCCTGCCCGCCCTGCGGAGCATGGTCGCTGAGACGTCGGTGGCGCCCGGCCAGTTGATCCTGCCGGTGTTCGTCGGGGAAGGATTGAGCGAACCGAAGCCGATCACGAGCATGCCGGGCGTGGTCCAGCACACCATGGACTCGCTGAAGGCGACGGCCGTCGAAGCGGCTAGCGCCGGACTTGCCGGAGTGATGATCTTCGGGCTCCCCGAGCACAAGGACGCACAGGGCTCCCAGGCGCTCGCGCCCGACGGCATTCTCACTACCGCGCTCCGCGAGGTTCGCGCCGAGGTCGGTGACGCGTGCCTCGTCATGTCCGATGTGTGTCTCGACGAGTTCACCGATCACGGCCACTGTGGTGTGCTGACGGCCGACGGTCACGTCGACAACGACGCCACGCTCGAGATCTATGCCGAGATGGCGGTCCTCCATGCCGAGGCGGGAGCGCATGTCGTGGGCCCGAGCGGAATGATGGACGGCCAAGTCGGCGCCATCAGGTCCGCGCTCGACAGGGCCGGGCATCCGCAGACGGTGATCCTGGCCTACTCCGCGAAGTACGCCTCGGCGTTCTATGGGCCGTTCCGCGAGGCCGTCAACTCGTCGCTGTCCGGCGACCGCAGAACTTATCAGCAGGACTCCCGCAACCTGCGCGAGGCGCTGCGGGAGATCGAGCTCGACATCGCTGAGGGTGCCGACATCATCATGGTGAAACCGGCGCTGGCCTATCTGGACGTGATCGCGGCCGCTCGAGCTGCCTGCGACCTGCCGATTGCCGCCTACAACATCTCGGGGGAGTACGCCATGGTCGAGGCGGCGGCTGCCAACGGCTGGATCGACCGCGAGCGCGCGATCGAGGAGACGGTCACCGGCATCCGCCGCGCGGGTGCGGATGTTGTCCTGACCTATTGGGCCCTGGAACTGGCGCGCAGCGTCGGTCGCTGACCAGACTGCCGCTGCGTGCCCATGTTCCGGGGGGTGAGCGCTCCAGGAACAATGTGAGGAACGTCACGGACAGTTTTGGAGATCCCCTTTCCCCGGGAGCGAGGTAAGGCTAGCCTTATTTCATGATCGTGTGTCACTGCGAAGTGGTGAGTGACCGTCAGATCCGCAAGGCGATCGGCAATGGTGTCGCTTGCGCAGGTGCTGTCGGGCTCGTCACTGGTGCCGGAACCCAATGCGGCAACTGTCTGCCCTCCATCGAGGCGTTGCTGACCCAGTACGCTGGGGTCGCTCCGCCCGACCGAGAGGAACGCAATGAAGCCCCGCAGTGCTCGTGTTGTCGAGTTGCTTAATGACGCACTCACCTTCGAACTGACCGTCATCAACTCATATTTTCTGACGGCTCGCGTCCTGGACAACTGGGGTTTGCCGAAGCTCGGCAAAGTGTTCTATGACCTCTCGATCGGGGAGATGAAGGACGCGGACGAACTCGTGCAGCGGATCCTGTTCTTCGAGGGCCACCCCAACCTGCAGAAGCTCAATCCGCTTGCGGTGGGCGAGGATCCCAAGGAAATGCTGGAGCTCGCCCGCGATTCCGAATACGCCGCATCGAAGCAATTCAATGACTCCGCCGCCGAATGCCGTGAGATCGGCGATCATGCCACCGCAGAACTCTTCGAACGCATGGCCCTCGACGAGGAGGAGCACGCCGACTGGTTCGAGGCGCAACTCGATGCGATCAACCTCGTGGGTGCCGAGAACTACTTGGCGCAGCAGATCGACGCTGCGCAGGGTCTCGCCTGATCCGACTGCCCGCGAACGTCGCCGGATCTCACGCCCAGCTGGGGACGTCGTCCTCGACTTCGTCCCACGGCTGGTCGCCGGTGATCCATTCCATGGCGCGATAGCGCTGATGCACGATCTCCGGGTCGAGTTCAGCCGGTGGCCGCTCACCCTCTGCGCGCGCCACGCTGACCGTGTGGTGCAGGGCTCGCGCTGTTTCCCAGGCTTCGCACACCTCCGCGACGGGCAACAGTTCGAGGGTGCGCAGCAACTCCGGCTCCTCGATGCCGATGGAGGCGTTCCAGACCTGTCCCTGATCCGCGAAGTCACGAGGAAACGTCGGGGCCACCTGCCCGCACATCGCCAGCAACTGCGCGGCCGCCTCATAACCCCACTTCAACCGCGTCGCCACCGCCGGATCACGATCGCGGAACAGCGCGAGCTCGGTCGGCGTCCGCTCGGCGAGGGACCGGGGAAAGATGCGCTCCATATATTCGGAGTCCAGCGGCTCCCCGTCCAGCACCGACAGCGCGAAATCCGCGCTGACCACGAGCGCGACGGCGCGCTTTGCGATCTGGTCCGGTCGGCGGAGGAGGATCTCCTCGGTGCTGCGCACGGGGATCGCGCCGGCCGGGACGTGCACGTCGTGGGCGGTGAGCGCCCGGCGTACGCGCTCCGAACGCGCAAGCGACTCGTGATGGACGGGCACCGCGCCCGCCTCCGCCCCGTCGCCGATCAGGACCTGACCGGCCGGATTGACGATCTTGTCATCGACGACCAGCAGCGCCTGCGCGCCCCGGGCCCAGGGGCCATAGACCGAGAGGTCGGCGATGTCGGTCTCGATCGAATAATGCCACTGCACGTGGCGGAGGTGGTCCAGCACTCCGGGGAGTGCCGGGGAGCCCGCTCCCTGCTCAATGGCCCTGGCGCGCAAACTCACCAACTGCTGCCCCAGCACGTCGTTGCGCAAGCCGGCCGGGCCCACGAGCCGTTGCGCGGTCCCGCCGACCAGCGGGATCTCGCTCAGCAAGGTCGAATAGCCGTCCACCACCATGGGCCAAGGTTACGATGTCGCACGCACAGCACTCACCTCCGACCGCATGGTGTGTGAGGCCCCCCAGTGCGCAGCGCGCCCGCATGAACGCGATCTGCGCTGGGTGGTGGATGGAGCAACTACACTCACACGCGTGCAGACACGACGATCGACTGAGTTGTTCGACCGCGCCCAGAAGGTCATCCCGGGTGGGGTGAACTCGCCGGTCCGCGCTTTCCAGGCCGTCGGCGGCACCCCGCGGTTCATCGAGCGGGCCTCCGGGCCGCATCTTTATGACGTGGACGGGAACCGTTACGTGGATCTCGTTTGCTCCTGGGGGCCCATGCTGCTGGGTCACGCCCATCCCGAGGTGCTGGCGGCGGTCGGCCGGATCGCAGTCAGCGGGACGTCGTTCGGTGCCCCCACCGAACTCGAGGTCGAGTTGGCCGCCGAGATTGTCGACCGCACGCCGGTCGAACAGGTGCGGCTGGTCAACTCCGGCACCGAGGCGACGATGTCGGTGCTGCGGCTGGCCCGCGGCATCACCGGACGCGACAAGATCCTCAAGTTCGCCGGTTGTTATCACGGGCACGTCGATTCCCTGCTCGTCGCCGCCGGCTCCGGCGCCGCGACGCTCGCGATCCCGGGCTCCCCGGGAGTGACCGAAGCAACGACGACGGACACGATCGTCTGCGAATACAACGACCGAGCCGCGGTCGCGGCGGCGTTCGCCGAACACGGCGACGCCATCGCCTGCGTGATCACCGAGGCCGCGCCCGGCAACATGGGGGTGATCCCGCCCGCTGTCGGCCCGGACGGCGAGAACTTCAACGCCTTCCTTGCCCGGACGGCGCGCGCCCATGGCGCGCTCTTCATCTCCGACGAGGTCATGACCGGTTTCCGCGTCTCCCGGTCCGGCCAGTTCGGCCTCGACGGGGTCGAGCCGGACCTCATGACATTCGGCAAGGTGATGGGCGGCGGTTTCCCGGCCGCGGCGTTCGGGGGCTCCGCCGACCTGATGGGTCACCTCGCACCGGCCGGCGCCGTTTATCAGGCAGGCACCCTGTCGGGCAATCCCGTCGCCACCGTCGCGGGTCTCACCACCCTGCGGCTGGCGACCGACGAAGTCTATGCGCGCATCGACGCGACCGCCGAGCGGTTGCGTGGGGAAGTGGCGGCCGCCCTCACCGCGGCAGATGTGGCGCACGTCATCCAGCACTCCGGCAACCTGTTCTCGGTCTTCTTCACCGATCCGGGCGTCACGTCGGTCCCGGACTATGCGACGGCCAAGCAGCAGCACGTCGATCGATTCCGCGCGTTCTTCCATGCGATGCTCGACCAAGGCGTCTATCTGCCCCCGAGCGCGTTCGAGGCATGGTTCCTCTCCGCGACACATGACGAGGCCGCGTTGACACGTATTGTGGAGGCGCTGCCCGCTGCCGCCCGGGCCGCCGCCGACGCCTGAACCACCCCACGAGCACCCCAGGAGCCCGCCACCATGTCGAAGGCCATCGTCCACCTGCTGCGTCACGGTCATGTCGAGAACCCCAAGGGCGTTCTTTATGAGCGCCTGCCGGACTTTCACCTGTCCGAGGTCGGTCGGCAGATGGCCCTGCGGTTGGCGGAACACACGGCGGACATGGACCTGGTGCATCTGCGCTGCTCACCGCTGGAGCGGGCCCAGGAGACGATCGCCCCGATCGCGGAGCGGCACGGTCTCGAGGTCGTCACCGATGAGCGGGTGATCGAGGCCGGGAACAACCTGCGGGGCCGCGTGTTCACCGGCAAACTGACGCAACTCGCACACCCGATCGTGCTGTCGAAGCTGTGGAACCCCCTCCGGCCGAGCTGGGGCGAGGCCTATCGCGACATCGTGTCCCGAATGCGCGCCGCGATCGTCGATGCCGCCGCTGCCGCGGAGGGTCAGGAAGCCCTGATCGTCAGCCACCAGCTTCCGATCTGGATGGCCCGCCGTGACGCGGAAGGTCGGCCCCTCGTTCACGATCCCCGCAAGCGCCAGTGCACGCTGGCCTCACTCACGTCGTTCACCCTCATCGACGGCCGGGTGACCAAGGTCGACTATTCGGAGCCTGCGCTTGATCTCGTGCCCGCCAAGAACCGGGTGGGGCAGAAGAAGTTCGTCGCAGGAGCCTGATCGGGTTGCAGCGGTCCATTCCCCATCGCCTGGCCATCGCACTGGTCGGGATCTTCCTCGTCGTTACCCTCGCAGCCTGCAGCGCCGGATCGGGCGGCGCCGAGGGTTTCGTGGCCGGCAAGACCGGCCTCACCCGCGTGGCGGTCACGGACCGGGTCGAGGCGCCGATCACGACAGGTCCCGGTCTGGGCGGCGGCGAGGTCACGACCCACCACCCGGGCAAGGTCGTCGTCATCAACGTCTGGGGATCCTGGTGCGAGCCCTGCCGGGCCGAGGCGGCCGATCTCGAGGCCGCCTGGCAGGACACGAAGGATGTGGCGCAGTTCGTCGGCATCGACACGCGCGACCCCGACCCCGCCCCCGCCATCGCGTTCGTCCGCGCGTTCGGCATCACCTATCCGTCGATCTTCGACCCCCAGGGCCGCAGCTTGCTGGAGTTCTCGGGCACGCTGCCACCCTCGGGCATTCCGAGCACCCTGATCGTCGACGCCGACGGCCGGATCGCTGCCCGGATCATCGGTGAGGTCGACCGGACCACTCTCACCGGACTTGTCCGTGACACCGCCGAGGGGCGCTGACGGCCAATGATCCTGCTCGACATCGGCACGTGGGCCCAAGGCGCCGTCAGTGGCGGTCTGTTGCTGGCGCTGCCGGTGGCGCTGCTCGCCGGGCTGGTGTCGTTCTTCTCCCCGTGCGTGGTGCCGCTGCTGCCGGGTTATCTGTCCTATGCCACCGGGCTCAGCGCGACCGACGTCATGGAGGGTCGAGGCCCACGGCTGCGACTGCTCGCCGGATCGGCGCTGTTCGTCTTCGGATTCGCGTTGGTGTTCGTCCTCCAGGGGGTGGCCGCCGGCTCCATCGGTCGGGCGCTCCTCCAGCACCAGCGTGCGCTCACAATCGTGCTCGGCATTCTCGCAATCCTGCTGGGGCTGATCTTCGCGGGCCTCGTCCCGCTCGGCCAGCGTGACCTGCGGTTCCACCGGGTCCCGAAGGTCGGAGTGGCAGCTGCGCCCCTGCTCGGGCTGTTGTTCGGGCTCGGGTGGACCCCCTGCATCGGCCCGACCCTGGCCGTGGTCCTCAGCCTCGCCATGACCGAGGGGTCCGCCGTGCGGGGTGGGGTCCTCGCCTTCGTCTATGCCCTCGGACTCGGCATCCCGTTCGTCCTGGCAGGGCTGGCGTTCGCCCGGATGAACAAGGTGGTCCGGTTCGTCCGGCGGCACCAGCGGCTGCTGATGCGCATCGGCGGCGGGTTGATGGTCGCGGTCGGCGTGCTGTTGCTCAGCGGTGGGTGGGAGGTGCTCATGGCCGAGGTCCGCCAATGGGCCACGGGATTCGACGTGGTGATCTGACATGAAGAAGAATGCCGATGCCTCCGCGCTCTCGCCGCGCGAATTGTTGCGCTTCGCGTGGACCCAGCTGACGTCCATGCGGACGGCGCTGACGCTGCTGTTCGTGGCCGCGCTGGCGGCGATCCCCGGGTCCCTGATTCCACAGCGACCGGTGTCCCCGGTGCAGGTGACCGACTTCATCAACAACAACCCGACCCTGGGCCGGCTCTATGACGCCCTGGGACTGTTCGAGGTCTATACCTCGCCTTGGTTCTCCGCGATCTATCTGCTGCTGCTGGTTTCCCTGCTGGGCTGCATCATTCCCCGCATCGCCGTCTATTGGCGGGCCGTCCGGGCCGAGCCGGTCCAGACCCCGCGCAACCTGTCGCGCCTGCCGGCGTACGCGAAAGTCCCTGCCCGCGACGACGCGGTCGACGCGGCGGAAGCGCATCTCAAGGGTCGCCGTTTCCGCGTACGCCGCATCGACGAACCCGACGCCACCAGCCTCTCCGCCGAACGCGGCTATCTCCGGGAGGCCGGGAACCTCGTGTTCCACCTCTCGCTGGTCGTGCTCCTGATCGGCGTCGCGATCGGCGTGCTCTTCGGCTATCGCGGGACAGCGATCGTGCCCGTGGGTGGTGGTTTCGCCAACACGCTGTCGCAGTACGACGAACTGACCTCCGGAGCGGAGTTCACCGACCTCGATCTGGATCCCTTCAGCATCGTCATCGACGACTTCGTCGTCCGCTTCGAGACCGGGCGGGTCAACACCGGCCAGCCACGCGAGTTCACCGCCCGTGTCCGGGTCACCGACCGTCCCGGTGCGCCGGAGCGCGCGGAGACCATCGAGGTCAATCACCCGATCGAGGTCGGCGGTGCCCAGGTGCATCTGCTCGGGCACGGCTATGCGCCGCGGATCACGGTCCACGATGGCAACGGGGACGTCGCGTTCTCCGGGCCGGTGGTCTTCCTGCCCCAGGACGGCAGTTTCACCTCAAACGGTGTGATCAAGGCCCCTGACGCTCGCCCCGATCGGCTCGCGTTCGAGGGAATCTTCGTGCCCACGGCGCCTGTCGACGACCCGATGCCCCGGTCCCTGTTTCCCGATTCCTACAATCCGGAGCTGTTCCTCAACGCCTTCCACGGGCCACCACGGGAATCGACGGGGGCACCGGAGAACGTCTATTCGCTCAACAAGGACGGCCTGACCCAATATCTGCAGGACAACGGGGACCTGTTGCGCTTCCGGTTGAAGCCGGGGGAGCAGTACGCGCTGCCGGACGGTCGCGGCGCGGTCGTCTTCGAGGGCTGGCAGCGGTGGGTGCGGCTGCAGGTGAGCTATACGCCGGGATTGCCGCTTGCGCTCGGGGCGGTCCTGGTGGGGGTGGCCGGGCTGTGCCTGTCCCTGTTCATCCGGCCGCGACGGCTCTGGGTGCGGGTAAGGCCCGATGGGACCGCCGAGGTCGCCGGGCTCGACCGGGCCGAGGCCCGCACCGGATTGGCGGAAGCCGTCGGCGAACTGGGCGAATCGGTGCTGCAGCCGGATGCGACAACGACGAAAGCCCGCGGCTAAGCGCGCGGGGTGGCAGGATAGGCGCGCTAGGAGGACTCAATGGACGCACTGGGGCAATATTCGATGCTGGCGATGGTCACCGCGGCGGTGATCTATCTCTTCGCGGTGTTCGCGCACGCGGCCGAATGGGCCGCGGCCCGCAACGCCGGCGCGGTGGTGACGAAAACCAAGGGGCGCGTTCCGGTGCTGGTGGGCGGCGCACCCGCCGAGCTTTCGGACGCTGAGTTCGCCGAACCCGTGGACGAACCGGCCGAACCCGAGTCCGCGAAGCAACGCACGAACCTGTTCGGACGCATCGGGATCGCGCTGACCAGCGTGGCCCTCGCCTCCCAGATCGTCGCGGTCGTGCTGCGCGGCATGGCAGCCGATCGACTGCCGTGGGGGAACATGTATGAGTTCACCTCCACCTCCCTCGTCTTCGTCGTCGCCGTCTATCTCGTGATGGCCCTGAAGTTCGGCCAGCGGTGGCTCGGCCTGCCCGTGGCGATGCTGTCGACGATCGGGCTGGGCCTCGCGGTCACCGTGTTCTATGTCGACGTCGCTCCGCTGGTGCCATCGCTGCACTCGGCGTGGTTCCTGTTCCACATCCTCGCCGCGACGGTCGCGGGAGCGGCTTTCACGCTCAGCGGGCTGAGCGCGATCCTCTATCTGTTGCGGCGCCGGGCCGAGATGGGCGGGGTAGTGCGTGGCTATCTCGCCAAGGTGCCGTCGTCGGACGCACTCGACCGGTTTACCTATGTCATGTCGGCGTTCGCGTTTCCGTTGTTCACGTTCGTGATCGCGGCCGGTTCGATCTGGGCACAGTACGCATGGGGCCGCTATTGGGGCTGGGACCCCAAGGAGACCTGGTCCCTGGTGACTTGGGCGATCTATGCGGCGTATCTCCATGCCCGCTCGACCGCGGGTTGGAAGGGAAAGCCGGCTGCCATCATCGCGATTGTCGGCGCGGTGTCCTTCTGGTGGAACTTCGTCGGGATCAACCTGTTGGTGAGCGGGCTGCACTCCTACGCGAAGTAAGGCGTCAGCCCTTGGCCCACTGACGGGCGATGGGCAGCACGACGCGGGCCGGTGCAACCGCGGCGACGAAGGACGTAAGCCGATTGAGCGGGCCGTCCACGACCTCGAGGGCGTCGCGGTTGAGCGCCCGGAACGTGGACTGCACCACCTGCTCCGTCGTGCGGCGCCGCGGGAGCATCCCGGGGGAACCGGTGTTGGCCATCCACTCGGTGTCTGTCGCACCGGGACACACCGACAGCACACGCACCCCAGTGCCGCGGGTCTCGGACCACAGCGCCTGCGAGAAGCTGCGCACGTAGGCCTTGGTCGCCCCATACACACTCATCGTGGGCCAGGGCTGGAAACCGGCCGTGGAGGCGATGTTGATGATCGCACCGTGTCTGCGTTCGATCATGCCCGGGAGGAAATGGCGCGCCAGCTCCGTGAGCGCCACACAATTGAGCTCGATCTCGCGGATGATTCGGTCCGGTTCGAGCTCGGCAAAATTGCCCTTGGTGCCGAACCCGGCATTGTTGACCAGGACGTCCACCTGCACGCCCCGGTCCGTCACCTCGGCCATCAGGGCGCGGCGGGCGGCGCGGTCGGTCAGATCGGTCGGCAGCACGGTTGCGGCTCGCCCGTGCCGCTGCAGCACGCCCTCTGCCAGTTCCTTAAGTTCGTCGGCCCGGCGGGCGACGAGGATGAGATCGAGGCCTGCGCGGGCCAGAAACTCCGCGTAGTGCCTCCCCAACCCGCTCGAGGCACCGGTCACCAGGGCAGTGCCCTGCAGGGAGAACGAATGGTCGGGTCGCTTTTCGGCCATGGCCCATACCCTAGCCACCACGAATCACTGCCTAGGATGACTCCATGGCTTCACCACTGCCGCACTATGACCTGTGCGTGATCGGTTCCGGGTCGGGCAACTCCCTTCTCGATGAACGCTTCTCCTCGATGAAGGTTGCGCTGGTCGACAAGGGCATCAACGGCGCGTTCGGCGGGACCTGCCTCAACGTGGGGTGCATCCCCACCAAGATGTTCGTTCGTCCGGCCGACTTGGCGACCGCGCACGCCGAAGCAGCGCGCGTGGATGTCGCGCTGGCGCCGGGCAAGCCGGACTGGCCGGCCATCCGCGACCGGATCTTCGGCCGGATCGATGCCATCTCGAACTCCGGCAAGGACTGGCGGATCGAGAACGAGCACATCACCCTGCTGGAGGGTGAGGCCCGTTTCACCGGCGAGAAGACCCTGGGGGTTGCGGGCGGCAAGCTCACTGCGGACCGGTTCGTGATCGCGGCCGGTTCGCGACCCCGCCCGTTCGACGTCGAGATCCCCGAAGGGGTCACCGTGCACACGTCGGACACGGTGATGCGGCTCGAGAAATTGCCGCGCTCGATGGTGATCGTCGGAGGTGGTTTCATCGCGGCCGAGTTCGCTCACGTGTTCTCCGCCTATGGCACCCGCGTCACGATCATCAACCGCTCGGGCACCCTGCTGCGCCGGGAGGACGAAGATGTCGCGCGGCGCTTCACCCGGCTGATGTCCCGCCGCGTCGCAGTCCGGCTGAACCAGAAGCTCGCCAGTTTCGAGCCGGACGAGGATGGGCAGATCCTGGTCGTGACGACCGATGCCTCCGGGATCGAATACGAGTACGCAGCCGAGGTCGTCCTCAACGCCACCGGTCGGATCCCCAACGGGGACACGATGAACCTCGCGGCGGCCGGGGTGGAGATGGATGACGGGGGCCTGATCGTCGTCGACGAGTTCCAGCGGACCACGGCCGACGGCATCTTCGCCCTGGGTGATGTGTCGTCCCCGGCGCAGCTCAAGCACGTCGCCAACCACGAGATGCGCATCGTCCAGCACAACCTGCTGCATCCCGACGACCTGATCCCGGCCAATCACGATGCCATCCCGCATGCGGTGTTCAGTCAGCCCCAGATCGCCGCGGTCGGCGCCACCGAGCAGGAATTGCGGGAATCGGGACGGCGTTACGTCAAGGCCGTCCAGGACTACGGCTCGGTTGCCTATGGCTGGGCCATGGAGGACCGCGAGTCTTTCTGCAAGCTCCTGGCCGACCCGGAGACCGGTCAACTTCTGGGTGCGCACATCCTGGGTGAGCAGGCCCCCGTGCTGATCCAGCCGCTTATCCAGGCGATGAGTTTCGGCCTCGGGGTGCGGGAAATGGCACGCGGACAGTATTGGATTCACCCCGCGCTGGCCGAAGTGGTCGAGAATGCGCTGCTGTCGTTGGCGGTTCCGGGCTATGAGCGCGAAGCGAACGCGGTGGATGAATGAGGGCGGTTCGACTGATACCCGTGCTCGCTGCCGCGGTGCTCGGTTTCGTGGGCTGCACCACCCCGGTCGCGACAACTGACGCGCCGACCCCTACTGCTACGCCTCCGGCCGCTTCGCCGTCGGTTGGCGAGGAGACCGCATTGCCCACACCGACCTCTGTCGAGTCCCCACCCGCCGTCGGTCAAGAGGTCTGCAGCGCGCTGGTCGACCGGCTGACTCCCGAGGACCGGATCGGTCAACTCTTCATGGTGGGCAAGACCAGCACCGAACCCGTGGGCGAGGACTATCGCCGGATGCTCACGGAGTCCCGCGCCGGGCATGTGGTCCTGCTCGGCAACTCCCGCGACGGCACCGCCGGGATCAAGGAGTTGACGGACAACCTGCGGAGGGCTGCGACCGAGACCGAGGGCATTGGCCTGTTCGTCGCGGTGGACCAGGAGGGCGGAGCGGTCCAACGACTGAAGGGCCCCGGTTTCGACAACATGCCCGCCGCCCGCGTGCAGGCCAATCGACCGCTCCCGGAGTTGCAGCGCTCGGCGCAACACTGGGCACGGCAACTCAGTGCTGCCGGCGTGGACGTCAACCTCGCGCCCGTGGCCGATATCGTCCCCGCGGACCATGTCGCCGACAACGCCCCGATCGGTCAGCTGGAACGCCACTACGGAGAGACACTGGACGAGGTCGGCCCACGGGTCGAGGCGGTGGTGCGCGGCCTGGACGAAGCGGGTCTTGCGAGCAGCCTCAAGCACTTCCCGGGTCTGGGGCGCGTCGCAGGGAACACCGACTTCACGGGCAATGTCGCCGACAACGCGATCGGTCGCAGGGACGCCGGACTGGCGGCCTTCAGGGTTGGCATCGACGCAGGTGCGGACATGGTGATGATCGCCACGGCGAGCTATGAGCGCATCGATCCCGGAGTCCCAGCGGCGTTCTCAGCGGTAGTTATCGACCGCATGCTGCGCGGCGACATGGGGTTCACCGGGGTGGTGATCTCCGACGACCTCGGGGCGGCCCAGCAGGTCGCGGACATCCCACCGGGCGAGCGTGCCGTCAGGTTCCTGGCTGCCGGTGGCGACATCGTCATCAATGGGGATGCCGGTCTGCAGTCGGAGATGACCCAAGCGGTCCGGGACCGGGCCGCAGCAGATCCGGAGTTCAACGAGGAGATCAAAGCCAAGGCCACGCGGGTGCTGATTATGAAGGCGAACCGCGGAGCCGTGAGCTGCCTGCCGTCCTGACGAGACGTCAGGGACCGACCCGGAGGTCGGCCATGGCCTGACGGGCCGGAGCCTCCCATTCGGGGCTGACGTTCGGGATCGACGCGGAGAAGATGCTCGACCGGCCGTCGCCGGTGTCGACGATCAGCACCGCGAGCCACTCGCCGTCGGTGCGGAGCCCGGGGATCCGGAACGACAGGTTCGTTTCGAGGAGCCAACCGTTGTGGCCATCGACCTGCACCGCTTTGCTGACCCGGTCGTCGCGGGTCACTTTGGCGTCCCCGTAGAACCCGCCGATGATGCACGTGGCGACGATCGCCGAACCATCCTGCGGGTTGAAGAAGCCGTCGCCGGCCCGGAGTTCACCGACCATCACCGATGCGACCCAGCCCTGTCGCTGTCCGTTGACGTCATAGCCATCGACCAGGATGTCCTGTTTCGCAGCGTTGAAGCCGAACGGAATCCGCACCTCCTGGGAGGGTGGGCTCCAAGGTGCGGGCAACTCCGGATAGGAGAGCAGCCCGCCATAGACACGGCCGTTCCGGCTGGCTTCCTCGGTGGGCGGCTGGAGATCGAGGTCCGGACAGATGGGCTGCTCGACCGTCGGCCGGTCTCCAGCAGCCGGCGACGACTGGTTGGTGACGCCGCGAACGATGAAGCCCACGACCACGACGAGCACCACGACGATCACCGCGGCCGCAATCACCCAGCCTCTGCCACCGCGCCGCGACTCCTCGGGTGCCGCCGTGGGCTGCAAGCCGGTTCGGGGCTCCTCGACCGGATCTCCGGGACTGCCCACCGACGAGGACGGCGGCGGTGACTGTGGGCTAGGGGACAGGACAGCCGACCAGGCCGAGCCGTCCCAATAGCGGAACATCCCCGGTTGGCCGCCGGGATCCGGATACCACCCTGCTGCGCTCACAGATCAATCCTAGGAAGACGACAAGGCCATGTCTCAGCGCAGTTGGGCGATCGCATCCCGCACGGGTCCGCGCGCGGACTCCGGCAGCGGCGTATAACCGAGCTCGCCCAACGCGGCCTGTTGCGGATCCGAGGCCAGAAAACCGAGGAAGTCCTTCAGGAGCAAGGTCTTCGCCCGAGGCGTGAGCCCGGTCGTGCAGACGATCTGATAGCTCACGATCTGCAACGGGTAGGCCCCAGCGGGCGCATCGACATAGTTCGGGGTGAGCCGGAGCTCTCCGTCCCGTTCGGACATCTCTGCCCGGGCCAAGCCCGCCGCTGCGGACTCAGCAGTCAACTCGACAGGGCCGGCGCCACTGTCGATCCGGGCAACGGTGAGGCCGTTGTCCCTGGCCGCCGAGAGTTCGACGTAACCGATCGAGTTCGGCGTCCCGCGCAGGGTGGCGAGCACTGCGGCACGGCCGAGACGCTCACCGGTGCCGGCCCACTCCTCGCCGACCTTGTCGGCCGGCCACGCACCGTTGTCCGCGAGATAGCGGGTGAGTCCCGCGGTCAGACCGCTTTGGTCCTCTCGGGCGACAACGTCGATCGCGCCGTCAGGAAGAGGCAGCCCCGGGTTGAGGTCGGCGATCGCCGGGTCGTTCCAGCGGGTGACCCCACCGTCGAAGATCTTGCCCAGAACGGGCGTCGACAGGGTCAGCTGGTCAACTCCCGGAAGGTTGACGACGATGGCCACCGATCCCGCCACCAACGGCAGGCTCCGGGCCTCCCCGGCCGTGCATCGGTCGGCTGCCGCGGCCTGCTGATCCTGCGTGAGGAGCGTCTCCGATCCGGCCCAGTCGACCGTGCCCGCCAGGAACGTGCTGATCGCCGCCTCGGAATCGGTTGCCTCGTAATGAATGCCGACCCGGTCGTCGCACACGGCTTCGTAGGTCGCGGCGACGTGGTCGATGGCGTTGTGCTGCGCGGTTGATCCTGCACCCTTCAATTCCTGGCCCCCGGGACACCGGGCCGGTCCTTGGTCGACCGTCTCGTCGTCAGTGAGGTTCGTCTGCGCGGTGCCACACCCTGCGATGAGCAGGCAACTGACCACTGCAGCGATCAGAGTTGCGGCTCGTCGGGTGCGGTGGTGGTTGAACATCGGGCTCCTTCACGCGTGTGACCGCCGGACACGGCCGGGACCGTGCCGCGACAGCCTACTGGTCAGCTGAGTGCGTCCACGGCTGCCCGGACCCGTTCGCGCACGGCCGGTGACAGGGCGACTCGGCCCGATTCGGCCAACTCGGCCTGGGTCTCGTCGGCGACGAGATAGGTCACCCAGTCGCGCTCGAGTGGTGCGAGGTCGGAGCGCGGGGCGGCCGAGCACACCACCTGATAACTGATCCGGGCGATGGGCCAGGCGTCTGCGGCGGTTTCCGGGGCGGGCAGCACCAAGTCGTGTCCGTCACCGGCAGGCAGCAGTGCTTCCACCCCCCGCTGGGCGGTATCGGCGGTGAGGGCCAGCGGTTCGTCCTGCAGCAGGCGAAGCAGCGACGGCTCGGTGGTCTCGTCGGGCTCCGGGGTCGGTGTCGCGGTCCGGGCGGTAGCGCCGGGGGACGAGACGGTGCCCGGCGACTCCGTGTCCGCCGGGGACGGCGTCGGCGTCGGGCTGGGCGAGGGTGTCGGCGTCGCCACGGGTTGGGGGAACTGGGATTGCTCGACATATCCGATCCCGTTCGCCGTGCTGCCCACGGCGTCGAAAACCTCCTTGGCGCTGCCCCGGGCTTGCCCGGCGCCGCGCCAGGACGGCGTGCCCCCAACGGGCCAGGCCTCCGGTGCTGCCCTGTTCAGATAGTCGCCCAAGGCCCGGGTGGCGCCGGTGCGCCCGGACCGGAAGAAGACTTCGATGCGTTCGTCGGGCAACGTCGCGCCCGGGTTGGCAGCGAGGATCTCCGGGTCGTTCCAATGGGTGATGACACCGGAAAAGACCTTCGCGAGAGTGCCCGGGCCGAGCGTGAGGGTGTCGACGCCGTCGATGCGATAGACGATTGCGATCGGGTCGGCCGCGACCGGGAGGTGCCAGGCTGGATGCCGCAGGCACCGCACCTCGGCCTGGCGCAGGCTCTCCTCGTCCAGCGGGGTATCTGTTCCCGCGATGTGCACAAGGCCGTTCACGAAGCTGGTCGTGCCGCCGTCCCTCGCCGAGCCGACTGTCAGCCGAGCCCGGTTCTGGCAGGACGCGCTGTAGTCGACCGACTGGGCGTCCAACAACGGCTGATCGCTCGTGGTGGTTTCGATGAGCAGGTCCCCGGGCGGGCAGGGTGCTGCTTCGTCCATCGTGGGGGAGGGGGCTGTCGGCAGCTCCTCGGGTTGCGGTGCTTGGCAGGCGGTGAGCGCCAGCGCGGCCACGAACAAGCCGGCCGCCACCCGGTAAGAACGGAACGGCATCACCCCAGTCTAGGACCGGGATGATGCCGTTCTGTGCATCGCTCGCTGAGCGTCGTCAGCCGAAGCGGCCGGAGATGTAGTTCTCGGTGTCCTGCTGCGAGGGGTTCGAGAAGATCGTCTCGGTGCGGTCGAACTCGATCAGCTTGCCGGGCTTGCCGGTGCCCTCGATGTTGAAGAAGCCCGTCTTGTCGGAGACACGAGCGGCCTGCTGCATGTTGTGGGTGACGATGACCACGGTGTAGTTCTGCTTGAGCTCCTGGATCAGATCCTCGATGGCGAGGGTCGAGATCGGGTCGAGAGCGGAGCAGGGCTCATCCATCAACAGCACCTCGGGCTTGACCGCGATCGCACGGGCGATGCAGAGACGCTGCTGCTGCCCACCGGACAGGCCGCCGCCGGGCCGGTCGAGGCGGTCCTTCACCTCTTCCCAGAGGTTCGCACCGCGCAGCGACTGCTCGACGAGGTCCTGCTGCTCCGAGCGCGGCATGCGCTTCGAGTTGAGCTTGACCCCCGCGAGCACGTTGTCGGCGATCGTCATGGTCGGGAACGGGTTCGGCTGCTGGAACACCATGCCGATGTGCCGGCGCACCCGCACCGGGTCGACGTTCTTGGCATAGAGGTTGTGGCCGTCCAGCAGCACCTCGCCCTCCACCCAGGCGCCCGGGGTGATCTCGTGCATGCGGTCGAGGCTGCGGAGCACGGTCGACTTGCCGCAGCCCGAGGGGCCGATGAACGCCGTCACGGCGTTCGGTTCGATGAGCATGTTGACGCTCTCGACTGCCTTGAACTTCCCGTAGTAGATCGACAGGTCCTTGAGTTCAAGTTGCTTTCCCATGTGTCTCTCCAGTCCGGGGGATTATTTCTTGGTCTTCGGGGCGAATCGTGCGGCGATGAACCGGCCGATGAGGTTCAGCGCCATCACGATGAGGATCAGCACCAGGGCGCCTGCCCACGCACGCGCGTAGTTCGCGTCGGGGTTGGTGCCGGGCTGCATGTATTGGTAATAGACGAACACCGGCAGGGTGGTCATCTGGTTGATCGTCGGATCCGGCAGCGGATTGGTCACCATGTTGGTGGCCAGGCCTGCGGTGACCAGCAACGGCGCGGTCTCGCCGATGATGCGGGCGATCGCCAGGATCACACCTGACACGATGCCGGAGATCGCGGTCGGGATGACGACCTTGAGGATGGTCCGCCACTTGGTCACACCAAGCGCGTAGGAGGCCTCGCGGAGACCACGCGGGACCAGACGGAGGACCTCCTCGGCATTGCGGACCACGTAGGGGATCATCAGGATGCAGAGCGCCACGGCGCCGGCGAGACCGGACTTGGTGCCGGGGCCGACGAACAGGACGAACATCGAGAAGGCGAACAGGCCCGCGACGATCGACGGGATGCCGGTCATGACATCGACAAGGAACGTGATGCCGCGGGCGAGCGCGTTCTTGCCGCCGTACTCCACCAGGTAGATCGCTGTGAACAGCCCGATCGGCACCGAAATGAGGGTGGCAATTCCGGTGATGATCAGGGTGCCCCAGATGGCGTGGACGGCGCCGCCCGCCATGTCGCCGTAGACGCCACTCATGGAGTTGGTGAAGTAGGTCGCATCGAAGCGGCCCACGCCACGACTGATCACCTGGAAGATCAGGGAGACGAGCGGGATGATCGCCAGGGCGAACGCCAGGAACACCACGTATTTGGCGATCCGGTTGGCCGCCTGACGGCCGCCCTCGACGCCGGCCGAGGCGGCGTACATCACGAGGAGGAACAGCACGAAGCCGACCACGACGAGCAGCGCGATGTTGAACGAATTGAGGAGGGCGAGCAGCGCCGCGGCGACGGCCAGCGCGACCACCCCGGCAGCCAGCTCCATCCACTTGGGCAGCTGACCGGAGGTCAGCGGGTTCTTTGCGACGCTCCGCTCCACGGGCTTCGGATCCTGGATCGAGGTGCTCATGCGCGCTTCTTCTTCCCCTTGGATTCCTCGACCTTGGCCTGCTGCAGGCTGACGATGTAGCGCGCGAGCATGTTCACGCCGAGGGTGATGGCGAACAGGATCAGACCGGTCGCGATCAGCTGATTGACGCCGACGCCGTACGCCTCCGGGAAGGCCAGAGCGATGTTGGCGGCGATGGTGTTCGGGTTCTCCGAGGTGAGCAGCTTGAACGTGATCGCCGCGCCACCGGACAGCACCATGGCGACGGCCATCGTCTCACCGAGCGCACGGCCCAGGCCGAGCATCGACGCGGACACGATGCCGGACCGGCCGAACGGGAACACAACCTGTCGGATCATCTCCCAACGAGTGGCGCCCAGGGCGAGCGATGCCTGCTCCTGCAGCGGCGGAGTCTGGAGGAAGACCTCGCGCGACAGCGAGGTGATGATCGGCAGGATCATCACCGCCAGCACGACCGCTGCGGTCAGCATGGTGCGGCCGGTGCCGGATGCGGGACCCGCGAACAGCGGGATCCACCCCAGGTTGGCGGTCAGCCAGCCGTAGAGAGGGGTGATGGCCGGGGCGAGGGTATTGATGCCCCACAGACCGAAGACGACGGAGGGCACGGCAGCCAGGAGGTCGATGGTGTAACCGAGGCCGGCGGCCAGCTTGCGCGGTGCATAGTGCGAGATGAACAGGGCGATGCCGATGCTCACCGGCACGGCGATCAGCAGCGCAAGCGCCGACGACCACAGGGTGCCGAAGACGAAGGGCGCCACATAGGGCCAGAAATGGCCGTTGCCGTAGGGGAGCGACCCCGGTTCGGCGGTAAAGGCCGGGAGGGCCTGGAGGATCAGAAAGAGGGCGACCAGACCGAGGATGACGAAGATCATGATGCCGGAACCCAACGAAAGGCCCTTGAAGACCTTGTCGCCAACTTCGCGCCTGTTCGTCGCCAGTCCGACTTCTACGGCTGACTCATCCTCGACCTGCGGTGCCCGCGTGGGTGCAGTCGTCACGGTTGGAGTCTCCAATACAAACGAAAAAAATAGAACCGTGTTCAGAAAATCGGAACGCTCGCCCCGTGTTGGAGCCGGGGCGAGCGTTGCCGAGTGGGGTCCCGGGCCGTGCCGGCCCGGGGCTTTCAAATCACTTGATGGAGTCGACCGAGGTCTTCACCTTGGCAGCGAGATCGCTGGCGAGCGGGGCGCTGCCGGCGGCCTCTTCCGCGTGCTTCTGGCCCTCCTCGGAGGTGATGTAACCGATGTAGTCCTTGACCAGGTTGGCCTCGGTCTCGTCCTGGTAGTCCTCGCAGACGATGGCATAGGCGACCAGAACGAACGGGTAACCGGCGGCGGTGCGGTCCAGGTTGAGGGCGTGGTCGTTGTCCGCGCGGCCATCGACCTTGGGGGAGGCGGCAACGACCTGGGCAGCGGCCTCGGCGGTCGGGCCGACGAACTCGCCACCGGCCTCACGGGCGTACTGCACCGTGTTCATGCCCTTGGTCTGAGACTCGTCGGCGTAACCGATGGTGCCGTTGCCGTTGCGGACCGCGGCGACGACACCGGAGGTGCCCTTGGCGGCCTCGCCACCGAAGGCGGCCGGCCAGTCACCGGAAGCCTTCTCGCCCCACGCGTCACCGGCAGCCTTTTCCAGGGTGTCGGTGAAGTTCTCCGTGGTGCCCGAGTTGTCGGACCGGTGAACCGGGGTGATGGCCTGGTCCGGGAAGGTGACGCCCTCGTTGAGCGCGGCGATCTTCGGGTCGTTCCAGTTCTTGATCTCGCCCTTGAAGATGGCGGCCAGCGTGGCGGCGTCCAGCTTCAGCTCGTCGACGCCCTCGACGTTGTAGACCACGGCGATCGGCGAGACATAGACGGGGAGGTTCATCGCGTTGGACTCGGGGGTGCACTTGGCGAACTTGCCGGCGCCCATCTCGTCGTCCTTCAGCGCACGGTCGGAACCGGCGAACGCGGCGCCACCGTTGATGAACGCGGTGCGGCCGGCGCCGGAGCCCTCGGGCGCATAGTTGACGGTGACACCGGGCTGCTGCTCGCGGTACTTCGCGATCCAGGCCTCCTGGGCGGCCTGCATCGAGCTGGCGCCGGTGCCCTGGATCTGGCCCTGGAGCTGCTCGCCGGTCTGGCCCTGCTGCTGGCCATTGCCCTGGCCGGCGGGGGTGGTCGGGGTCTCGTTGGCAGCGCAGCCGGTGACGACAAGTGCGAATGCGGCGGCGAGAGATGCGCCGACGGGGAGGATCTTCACGGTTTTCCCTTCACGGGTGACGGGTTTTCGAGCCGGAAATCCCCGGCTTCCGTGTTCGCACGGTAGGCACGACGAGTGACCGATCCAGACTGTTTTGGTTAACGGAAGGTGAACGACAAGCGGGTATGCGGAATCGTTATCGGCCAATTCTCTGGACCAGGCTGCGACTTGTGACCGGGGTGCCGTCATTTGTGAGGGCAACGACGAGGGCCTCGGCCGTCGCGAACGGTTGGGGCGGTGCGCCGACCCCTTCGAGCATGGCGGGCAGGACTGGGCGATGACCGCAGACCACCGTGGCAGTCGCATTCCGGGCGGTGTGCACAGCCAACTCGGCAGCCACGACGCGAGCCACATCGGGATCCCGCGCGCTCGTCTCCTCGGTGAGCTCCCGCCAGCCCTCGAGCGGGAGTGCCAGGGCCCGCGCATAGGGATTCACGGTCTGGAGGCAGCGGGTCGCCGACGAAGAGACCACGCGGCGGATCCCGAATGCCGTCAGGAACGGAATCAGAGCCCGCGACTGCCGGCGGCCCCAGTCGGTGATCGGCCGCTCCGAGTCGAGAGCGGCCCACAGCTTGCGAGGCAACGCCTTCGCGTGCCGGACGATCACCAGGGGAGTGACCGGCGGCAACGCAACGGCCTCCATCAGTCGGTCCCGCTCATCGGAATACGACAACCACTCGATCGCCTCCGACACTGGCAACCACTCGGTCTGATCCACTTCGTGGACGTCCTGGATATCACCGGGCTCGCCGTAGGCCTCGGCGAGCCACCAGTCGACCTGCTTGAGACCGGCTTGGACCCGATAGCGATGCGGGGACAGGGGTGCGGTGAGGCGGACCCGAACCCCGGTCTCCTCGGCGACCTCCCGAGCTGCGCACGCGGCGTCCGTTTCGCCCTTGTCCAACTTCCCCTTCGGGAGCGACCAGTCGTCATAGCGAGGTCGGTGGACGACGAGCACCTCGGTCTCGTCGGCCTCGCGGCGGAGGACCACCGCGCCGGCTGCGCGCACGTCCGGCTGTTTCATTTCCCTGGCTCCTTGGCGCGACGACGGCCGGCGGTGACGTGGATGAGGTGTTCCTGCAGGTCACGGAGCGGGCTGCCGTCGGGCCCCCGAGTGTGTTCGACCCACCCGTCCGCGGTGAGCCACCAGCCGACGGTCCCGTCGTCGAAGGCGAGATCGAAGAGCTCCCCGATCTGAGCGACATGGCCCGGGTTGGTGATCCCGACCAGCACCTCCACCCGGCGGTCGAGGTTGCGGTGCATCAAATCGGACGAGCCGAGGCCCACCACGGGCCGACCGCCGTTGTTGAACCAGAACAGACGTGAGTGTTCGAGGAAGCGACCCAGGATCGACCGCACCCGGATGTTCTCGCTCAGCCCGGGGACTCCCGCGCGTACGCCACAGATCCCACGCACCCACAGATCGACCGGAACGCCCGCCTGGGACGCCGCATAGAGCGCGTCAGTGATCGTCTCGTCGACGATCGAGTTCACCTTGATCCGGATGCGCGCCTCCCGGCCTGCACGGTGATGGGCGATCTCGGCCTCGATGAGATCCAGCAGGCCCTGCCGGATCGAGTGCGGCGCCACGAGCAAACGCCGATAGCGCGTCTCCGCGGTGCCACCGGACAGGTGGTTGAACACTCGCGCCACGTCGTCGGTGATGACGGGGTTGGAGGTGAGGAGGCCCATGTCCTCATACATCCGCGCGGTCTTCGGGTTGTAGTTCCCGGTCCCGATATGGGCATATCGGCGGAGGCCCTCCGCCTCGTCCCGGACCACCAGGGACAGCTTGCAGTGGGTCTTGAGGCCGACCATGCCGTAGATGACGTGGACGCCGTACTGCTCCAGTTTCCGTGCCCAAGCGATGTTCGCCTTCTCGTCGAAGCGGGCCTTGATCTCGACCACGGCCAGGACCTGCTTGCCGGCCTGGGCGGCCTCGATCAGCGCATCGATGATCGGGGAGTCGCCGGACGTTCGATAGAGCGTCTGCTTGATCGCGAGCACCTGCGGATCAGCGGCGGCCTGCTCGATGAACCGCTGCACGGAGGTCGCGAAGGAGTCATAGGGGTGCTGCAGCAGCACGTCCCGCTTGCGCAGGGAGGTGAACAGGTCGGCGGGCTGGGCGGTCTCGACCTCGGCGAGATGGGTGTGGGTGATTGGCAGGAAGGCGGGATAGGAAAGATCCTCGCGGTCGATGGACACCAAGGAGAACAGGCCGGTCAGGTCGAGGGGATTCGAGACGCGGAAGGCTTCCCGTTCGTCGATGTCGAGTTCGTCCAGCAGCAGGTCGAGGGTCTGCTCGTCGATGTCGTCCTCGACCTCGAGCCGCACCGGCGGCCGCCCCACCTTGAGGCGCAGCAGTTCCTTCTCGAGAGCGAAAAGCAAATTCTCCGCGTCGTCCTCCTCGACCTCGAGGTCTTCGTTGCGGGTGACCCGGAACACGTGGTGGGCGAGCACCTGCATCCCGGAGAACAGTTGGTCGAGATGGTGGGCGATGACGTCCTCGAGGGCGACGAACCGGCCGTTGCCGAGGGTGATGAAGCGGCTGAGCACGTTCGGCACCTTGACGCGGGCGAACTGCCGGAGCCCGGTCTGGGGATTGCGCAGGAACACGGCCAGGTTGAGGGAGAGGCCGGAGATATAGGGGAACGGATGGGACGGGTCGACGGCGAGCGGTGTGAGCACGGGAAAGATGCGCTCCGCGAAGAGCGTGCGCATCTGGTCCTTCTCGGTCCCGGTCAGCTGGGCCCAGGGCAGGATGTGGATGCCCTCGGCCGCCAGGGCCGGGCGGACATCGTCGCTGAAGACTCGCGACTGTTCCTCGACGAGCTCGCGGGTCCGCCGCAGGATCGCCTCGTGCAGGTCGCGGGGGAGAAGGCCGGAAGCGCTCGGGGTGGCCACGCCGGCTGCGATGCGGCGCTTGAGCCCGGCCACTCGCACCATGAAGAACTCGTCCAGGTTGGACGAGAAGATCGCGAGGAATTTCGCTCGCTCCAGCAGCGGGATGCGGCCGGCGTCCTTGGCCAGGGCGAGAACCCGCTCGTTGAACGACAGCCAGGACAGCTCGCGTTCGGCGAAGCGGTCCTCCGGCAACCAGGCCTCCTCGTCGGTCAGGTCGCCCGGCTGGGTCTCCAGCGGGTCGGCCTCGGCGCGGTCGGCCAGGCCGGTAGTGACAGGGATGTCCATGGGCTCAGGCGGTTTCTGGGGTGGGCGACGAATACATAATGTCGCGGTTGGCAATCTCGAATCCGGTGGACTCATAGAGATCGACAACATAGCGCTGATCGCCCTCCACATAGAGGATCACCCGCTCCGCACCCCCGTCCGCGAGGTGCGCAAGGCCGAGGTGGAGCAGTGCACGGCCCACTCCGCCACCGGCCGCCGCAGGATCGACGCCGATCACATAGACCTCACCGGTCGCTGCATCATGCCGCTTCGTCCAGTGGAAGCCGACCACCTTGTCCTCCCGGGTGGCGATCAACAAGCCGGTCGGGTCGAACCAGGGCTCGGCCATGCGCTCGCGGAAGTCCTGGTCGGTCATCGCGCCCTGTTCGGGATGGTGGGCGAAGGCTCGGGCATTCACCCGGACGAGGTCCGGCAGATCCTCCGGTGCAAAGGCGCGGACCTTCACGCCGTCCGGGAGCGTCGCCGCGGACAGGTCCGTCAGAGCCCGCGCCATGACCAACAGTTCCCGGACCGGTTGATAGCCGAGTGCGGTCGTCAGAGCCCGGGCAGCAGGCAGGTCACCGAACGACCACATCCGCAACGCGAAACCCTGCGCGAGCCGGTGAGCGCCGTCCGGATCCCGGGGATCGAAACCCAGGGCGCGAATCATCGCCGTCGCCACCCCACGGCGGCGATGCTCGGGATCCACCACCAACTGCGCGACCGGATCGTCGGTGGTGTGGTCGAGAAAGCAATAGCCGGCGAGCTCGTCACCGACACGGCAGAGCTGATGGGCGGTGCCCGGATCGCAGGTGGTGCGCCCGATCTCCAGCATCGCTGCCTCGTTGCACGGTGCGACGCCGTCCGACTCCTGGGCCTTGGCTATGAGGGACTGCACCCGGAGACGTTGGTCGGCACTGAGGGTCGAAACGGTCTCCGGAATCGGAGTGGCGGTCGCGGTCATGCGGCGTACGTTATCCGATCGTGATGTCCGGGTGGCCTCGCCTCACCCGCCCGCGAACGGCGGAAGAACCTCGACCTGAATCGGCGCGGTCAGCTGCGCGTCGCGTTCGTCGGTGGCGATCCGGCGCCCTTCCACGAGTATGCTGCTGATCCCGATCACTCGCTGGAGGTCCGGTCCCCGCCGGTCACCGGCCTGCGCGAGGGCCTCGGCGACCGTCGCTGCCTCGACGGTTTCCTGGTCCACGCCGGCAGCTGCAGCTGCGCCGGCCCAATAGCGGATCGAAACGGGAACCATGGCCGCATCCTCGCACGGGAGATCTTTGATGGCGCAACTGCTCCTGCTCACCCGGGACACCGCCACCTCCGCAGAGATTCTCCCCGCGCTGGGTCTGTTGTCGCACCAGCTGTCCGTCGCGGCGATGGAGAGTGCCAGCCTGCTCAACGCGGAACCGGACGTGGTCGTCATCGACGCGCGGCTGGATCTGGTGGGTGCGCGGAATCTGTGTCGTACGCTCCAAGCCGCCGGCAACGGACTGCCCATTCTGCTGATCGTCACCGAGGGCGGACTGGCCGCGCTGTCCCCCGAGTGGGCACCGCAGGACTTCGTCCTGGTCACGGCCGGCCCTGCGGAGGTCGAGGCCCGCATCCGGCTGCTGGCGGCGACCGATGCCTCCGACGACGTGATTCGTGCGGGACGGGTCGAGATCGACGAGTCCGCCTACACGGCTCGGCTGGACGGCCGCAGCCTCGACCTGACCTACACGGAGTTCGAGCTCCTCAAGTTCTTCGCCGCCCATCCGGGGCGAGTGTTCAGCCGCGAGCAATTGCTCAGTGAGGTGTGGGGCTATGACTACTACGGGGGCACCCGGACCGTGGACGTCCACGTCCGCCGACTGCGGGCGAAGCTCGGAGACGCGGAGTCCCTGATCGGGACGGTTCGCAACGTCGGCTATCGGTTCGACCCGCGCTGAGCCGGGCCGTCGATTCAGTCGGCGTCCAGCACCAGCGTCACCGGGCCGTCGTTGACGAGCGCGATCTGCATGTCCGCACCGAAAACCCCGGTCTCCACGTGCGCACCCCGCGTACGCAACGCCGCGACGAACGACTCGACCAAAGGCTCACTCACCGCTCCGGGCGCTGCCGCGCTCCACGACGGGCGCCGGCCCTTGCGGGTGTCCGCATAGAGCGTGAACTGGGACACGACGAGGATGGGCGCGCCGATGTCGGAGGCCGACTTCTCATCGGCGAGGATCCGCAGCTTCCAGACCTTGTCCGCGAGCCGGTCCGCGATGGCCGCGGTGTCGGTGTGGGTCGCCCCGACCAGGACGACCAGCCCGGGCGCGGGGAGGCGGCCGACCACGTCACCGGCGACGCGCACCTCAGCCTCCGCCGCCCGCTGCACCACGACCCTCACGGCGACACCAGAAAGAACGGGAGCAGTCCGGGGTTGTGGGCATGCACGATCGCGAGAAACACGACGACGTCGAACAACAGGTGCACGATCAGCACATACAACAACGACCCGGTCTTGCCGAAGATATAGCCCTGCAGCAGTGCGAACGGCGCGGTGATGAACGGTCCCCAGGCGCGATAGCCCAGTTCCCACAGGAACGACACGAAGATCACGGTTTGCAGGATGTTCGCCAGCCACACCGGGAAATGGCGGCGCAGCAGCGCGAAGCAGGTGCAGATGAAGAACAGCTCGTCCCAGGTGCCGACGAAGTTGACGCCGATGAAGAAACGGACGATCTCGCTGGTGTCGGTGATGTGCGGCCAGTTCTGGTAGGCGCCCGACCGGATGAAATAGAAGGGCAGGATCAGCCAGCCCAGGAACGGCACGAGGAACAGATAGCTCTTCTCGAGCCGCGACCATTTCCGGCCGGTGATCAGTGGGAATCTGATCGCGCGGCGCTTGAACACCAGCCGGTCGATGAGCACCGGGGTCAGCACGGCCGCGAGCAGCACCGACCCGATCCGGAAGAACGACGGCCAGCTGACGTCCGCCTCGACCGAAGTCAGCGAGACGATGAAGATGCCGATCCCGATCAGCCCGAGATCCTTGAGCAGTTCCCGGTCGAGCCGCCACGCGAGACCCAGCCCGGTGGCCAGCAGTGCGTACCCGACCAGCAACCACCACAGCGACCACTGGGGGAAGGCGAACCGCAGACCGAACATGAAAAGGGCCGCGAGTGCGACCAGCGCGGCAGCCGCCGCGTGCGCCTTCGGCGGGGACGTCACCTGCTCCGTCGCCGCCGTCTCCATGCGCCTCAGCATGCCATCTTTTTTCTCAACTAGTCTTGCGGGGTGCTCCTTCAGACCACCGCGGGCGAGATCCACACCTGGCTGCTGGTCGCCTTGGCGGTCGCGGCCGGGATCGGGGCGTTGATCGCCGCCGTGCGAGTGCTGCGGGGTCGGCCCCCGCGCACCGATCGCATAGCGCTGACGGCCGCAGCCCCGGGGCGGGACGCATCCGGGCAGGACGACGACGAAGAACGGGACGACGATGAATGACAACGAGCAGGGGAGCCTGGACTTCTCCTTCCCCGACGGCATGCACCCGGATCTGCGGGGGCTGTCCTGGCTCATCGGGCACTGGGAGGGCCACGGTCACACCCAGTGGCCGGGCGCCGGCGACCGCAAGGTGCTGCAGCAGATCGATTTCGCTCACAACGGTCAGCCCTATCTCCACTATCTCCTGCAGGTCTTCGTCGACGAGGACGGCAAACCGGGCGACCCGGTGGTCATGGAGTCGGGATTCTGGATCCCGGGCGAGAAGAACACGGTCATGGCGGTGATCTGCAATCCGGAGGGGGTCGCGGCGACGTGGCACGGCACCATCACGGGGCTGCAGTCGAAGCCCGGTGGTGAGCTGGCCACCAAGATCGAACTCACCACCGACGCGGTTCTCAGCCAGGGCACCCACACGGCCGGCAGCCGGATCTACGGCTACATCGGAGGCAAGATGATGTTCGCGGTCGACCGCGCCGACCACGAGGTGCCGATGCAGCCCTGGCTGTCGGGTGAGCTGGAGCGTCGCGACGGACCGCGCGGGGCCTCGCGATGAGCCGGGTCGAGGTCGAGACGGGGCCCGACGCGGGCGCTGCCTGGCACTACGGCGACCCCATCGGTGAGCAGCGACTTCTGAGCGAGGGCCGGGGTGCGGTGCTCCTCGATCATCGCGATGTCATCTCGATCTCCGGACCGGACCGCCTGGATTGGTTGCATTCGTTGACCACCCAGCACCTCACCGGACTCGCCCCCGGGGTCGGCACGACCGCGCTCGTCCTGTCTCCGCAGGGACATGTCGAGCACGTGCTGTACGGCGTCGACGACGGCGACGTCTTCTGGGCGCACACCGAGCCGGGCCGGGGGGCGGCGCTCGTCGAGTGGTTGCAGCGCATGGTGTTCATGCGGCGGGTCGAGGTCGCGTTGCGTACGCCGGAGTTGGCGGTCGTCTGGCAACCGGGCCCGGCGCCCGCCGGTCACCGGATCGTCAGAGCCGGCGCGGACTCGCTCGGTGGCCACGAGTCGTTCATCCCGCGCGACCACGTGACCGAATTCCTCGGACTGCTCGGTGACGGCGAGAAGCCGCCGCTGGCGGGTCTGTGGGCGTTCGAGGCCCTGCGCATCGCCGCCGGCGTTCCTCGGATCTTCGTCGACACCGATGCACGGACGATTCCCAACGAACTCGGCGTGATCGAGGTCGCGGTGCATCTCGACAAGGGCTGTTATCGAGGGCAGGAGACGGTCGCGCGGGTCCACACGCTCGGGCGGCCGCCGCGCCGGCTCGTGCTGCTGCATCTCGACGGGTCGATGGAGGAACTGCCGGCAGTGGGCGCCGAACTGCGGCCCGCGGGCCAGCCGGACGGGCGAGCCCTGGGCTTCGTCGGCAGCTCGTCGCGGCACCACGAACTCGGCCCGATCGCGCTCGGGCTCGTGAAACGCAACACTCCGGTCGACGCGACTCTCGAGGTCGCCGGAATCGCGGCCGCGCAGGAGCCCCTGGTGGATCCCGAGGTCGGTCTCCACATCCGGCCCAAGCTCTGAGCAGCCCGCCCATGTGGATTCCCGAGCGGTTCGCCATGAGCCGCGACGAGACGCTCGAGCTCCTCAACGGCATCGCTGCTGCGGACCTGATCACCCCGCACGGCGACGGGGTCGAGATCACCTATCTGCCCTGGACGTTCGACGCGTCCGTCGGGGAGCAGGGCTCGTTGCGGGCGCATCTGGCGCGGCAGAACCCGCACGCCGATGCGCTGGCTGCGGGCCATGCCGAATCGGTCGTCGTCGTCCACGGGGTGGACTGCTATGTCTCGCCGAAGTGGTATGTCGGTGGCGGCGTCCACCAGGTCCCCACCTGGGACTATGTCGTCGCGCACGTGCACGGTCACGTGACCGTGCACACCGACCCTGACTGGCTGCTCGCCCACGTGCGGGAACAGGCGGAGAAGTTCGAAGCCGGTTTCGCCGAGCCGTGGACGATCGAGGACGCCCCGGCCGACTTCGTCGCGGGCATGTGCCGGGCCATCGTCGGGGTGGAACTGACGATCACCCGCATCGAGGCCAAGGCCAAGCTGTCGCAGAACAAGTCGCCCGAGATCGTCAGCGGCATCGTCGCCGGCCTGCGCGGGCTCGGGGACCACGCGGCCGCGGATGCGGTCGAACGGGCCAACCGCGGGAAACAGTGGCCCCCGCTGCGCACGCGCTATCGCACCGATTGAGCTGCCTCGGTGCCGGGCGAACGTGGGGGTTCGGTCTCGGTGGGCGGGGGTAATAGGGTCACCTGTGTGATCTGGGACAACTTCCGTGCTGCTCTGCTCGATCTCGACGGGGTGGTCACACCGACCGCTGATGTGCACATGGCGGCGTGGGCACACCTGTTCACGGCCTATCTGGCCGAGCGCGGGGCGCCTGCGTACGCGGACTCCGACTACTACGACTATCTCGACGGCAAACCGCGTTATGCCGGCGTCCAGGCGCTGCTCGCGTCGCGCGGGATCGAACTGCCCTATGGCGATCCGACCGACGATCCGGCCCTCGAGACCGTCTGCGGGCTCGGGAACCGCAAGGACGCCGTGTTCAACGACACCCTGTCCGGAGAGGGCCTCGAGGCCTATCCCGGATCGTTGCGGTTGCTGGACTTCCTGGACGAGCGCGGCATCGCGAAAGCCATCGTGTCGTCGTCGAAGAACGCGCGTGGGGTGCTGACCGCTGCGGGCATCGTCGATCGCTTCCCGGTCATCGTGGACGGGCTCGTCGCCGCGGAGCAGGGGATCCCCGGCAAGCCGGCACCGGACATGTTCTGGTTCGCCGCCGACCAGCTCGGCGTTCCGCACGAACAGGCGGTGGTGTTCGAGGACGCGCTGTCCGGCGTGCGCGCGGGTGCCGCGGGCGGGTTCGGCCTCGTGGTCGGCGTGGACC
Organism: Ammonicoccus luteus; assembly: GCF_050880385.1. NCBI lineage: Bacteria > Bacillati > Actinomycetota > Actinomycetes > Propionibacteriales > Propionibacteriaceae > Ammonicoccus > Ammonicoccus luteus. Next base: position 239,174 of record NZ_JBNZCI010000002.1, on the reverse strand, counting down.
GCGGCACCGGCGCGGATCGGCTCCGCGAGGCGGGCGCCGGGCTGGTCGTTGCTGAACTCGACGAACTGATCTGAGCACGGAGAACAGCGATGAACGCACAGGTCCCACCGGCAGTGGATCCCATGGACAGGACGCGATTCCCGCTCGATGAGTGGCGGCTGATCGAGACCGACTACGACGAGAACGACCTCGGCACCACGGAAACGTTGTTCGCCGTGGGCAACGGTTACATCGGCATGCGGGGCAACCCGGAGGAGGGCCGGCCGGCGTACGCCCACGGCACCTTCGTCAACGGCTTCCACGAGACGTGGCCCATCCGCCATGCGGAGGACGCCCACGGGTTCGCTCGCATCGGGCAGACGATCGTCAATGTGCCCGACGCGAAAGTGCTCAAGATCTATGTCGACGACGAGCCGTTGTTGCTGCCGCTCGCCGATCTGGACGCCTATGAACGGACGCTCGACTTCAAACAGGGCGTGTTGCGCCGCCGGATCATCTGGCGCACCTCGGCCGGCAAGCGGGTGCAGATCAACACCACACGATTGGTCTCGTTCACCCAACGCCATCTGGCGATCATGACCGTGACGATCACGATGCTGTCCGGTGAGGCGCCGATCGTGGTGTCATCCCAGGTCGTCAACCGGCAGGACGGCCGCGACGACTATTCGGTGATGACCAAGACCGCCGAGGGCAGCGACCCGCGCCGGGCGGAGGCGGTGGAGCGCCGGATCCTGGAACCGCAATCGCAGTGGTGCGGCGACGGCCGGCTGATGCTGACCTATCGGTGTGCGGACTCGCGGATGACCTTGGCGGTCGGTGCCGATCACACGATGATCACCGACAACTCCTACACCGAGACGAGCTCGGCGGAAGCCGACCACGCCAAGCACGTCTACAAGATCAACGCCCAGCCGGGCGTGCCGATTCACATCGAGAAGCTCGTCGCCTATCACACGTCTCGCGGGGCGCCCGTCCGGGAACTCGCCGACCGCTGCCAGCGGACCCTCGACCGGGCACGGGAAGTCGGGGTCGAGGCCATCCACGACGATCAGATCGCCTGGCTGGAGCGCTTCTGGGACGAGTGCGACGTCGAGATCCCGGGTCAGTCCGCGGTCCAGCAGGCCGTCCGGTGGAACCTGTTCCAGCTTGCCCAGGCCGCCGCCCGGGCCGAGGGACAGGGCATCGCGGCGAAGGGGGTCACCGGTTCCGGCTATTCCGGGCACTACTTCTGGGACACGGAGATCTATGTGATCCCGTTCCTGACCTACACGATGCCACAGGCGGCCCGCTGCGCCCTGCGCTTCCGCTACACGATGCTCGACGCCGCCCGGAAGCGGGCGACGGAGATGGCGGCGCTCGGGGCGCTGTTCCCGTGGCGGACGATCAACGGCGAGGAAGCATCCGCCTACTACGCCGCGGGCACGGCGCAATATCACATCGATGCCGATATCGCGTACGCCCTGATGAAGTATGTGCGGGCCGCCGACGATCAGGACTTCCTCCACCACGAGGGGGCGGACATCCTCGTGGAGACCGCTCGGTTCTGGGCCGACCTGGGCTTCTGGCGGAACAACGGTGGGGACGAGTTCCACATCCACTCGGTGACGGGACCGGACGAATACACCACCGTCGTGAACGACAACCTGTTCACCAACATCATGGCGCGCGACAACCTCGCGACGGCCGCCCAGACCGTGCGTGAGCTGAAGGAGAAGCAGCCGGAGGTGTACGCGCGGATGGCCACTCGGCTCGACTTCGACTGCGCGGAGGTCGAGGAGTGGGAGCGGTGCGCCGCCGCGATGTTCATCCCCTATGACGAACGCATCAAGGTCCACCCGCAGGACACTCACTTCCTGGATCGGGAGGTGTGGGACCTCGCGAAGACACCGCCGGAGAAGCGGCCGCTGATGCTGCACTATCACCCGCTCGTGCTCTATCGGTTCCAGGTGCTCAAGCAGGCCGATGTCGTGGTGGCCATGTTCCTCCAGGGCGATGACTTCACGCTCGAAGAAAAGCGTGCGAATTTCGAGTACTACGACCCGATCACCACCGGCGACTCCACGCTTTCGGCGGTCGTCCAGTCGATCGTGGCGGCGGAAACCGGCTATCCGGAGCTCGCTCTCCGGTATTTCTATTCCGGTCTTTTCGTCGACCTCGATGACAGGCACCGCAACACCGCCGACGGGGTGCATGTCGCCTCGACGGGTGGTGTGTGGTCGGCGCTGGCCTATGGCTTCGGTGGGATGCGCGATCACGACGGGCACATCACATTCGATCCGCGTCTGCCCAAGAGCTGGTCGGAGCTCAAGTTCCGCATCCGCCTCCGCGACTCCCGGCTGCATGTCCGGGTCACCCCGGGGCAGCTTCGGTTGGAGGTCGTGAGCGGCGCGGCGGTGACCGTCGGTGTCCGGGGCGAGCAGGTCACGGTTGTCCCGGGGGAACCCGTGGAGGTCGCGGTGGTGCGGGGCGCGGACGAGGAGGCCGAGGACGAACGTCGGACGCTGCCCATGGTGGGTGGCCGCCGGGCCGATGGCTCCGTGATCACGGCCAGCGTCCCCCGCTCGCGGGAAGGCTGACCGGGCGACTACGGTGGGGGTGTCGACACGCCGCCGAGCATGGTGGAGATCAGGAGGCTTGATGTCCAAGAAGAAGGAAACCAATCCCGCCCAGCCGTTGCTGGACACCAGCTTGAAGGCGCTTTATGCAGCCGCAGGTCTGACCGATGTGCTCACGGAGCGGTTCAAGGAGTACGCGGAGTCGTACCAGGAGGAGGCCCGCAACCGTCGCGCCAAGACGCTCGAGCAGATCAACCAGGCCACCGAACGTGCGCAGGAGCAGTTCACCAACGCGACGAAGCAGGCGCAGGAGATGATGCGCCAGACGCAGGAGATGGCGCTCAGCGCCCCGACCATGGCGCGCAACCTGCCGGAGCAGGTTCAGGAGCAGCTCGAGGAGTTGCTGAAGGACCTCAACCTCACGTTCGAGGAAATGGTCCGACGGGGCGAGGCGCGTCTCGCGGCGTTCCGCCACGGTGCGGCCGACGCCGTGCGCGAGACCGCGGAGACCGTTGAGGACGCCGTGAGCGAAGCTGCCGACGATGCGGCCGATGCCGCGAAGTCCGCGGCGGACAAGCTCGACCCCGAGGGCGCACCCGCACCCGACGACAGCACGTCCGCGGTCAGCCCCGAGGCGGTTGCTTCGGCGCAGGGTGAGACCGTCGACAATGCCGCCGCGGATGCCTCGGACGCGACGAAGGCGCAGGCCGAGTCGTCCGAGGCAGCGCTCGAGGATTCGAAGCCCGCTGCGAAGAAGGCGCCTGCCAAGAAGGCTGCGAAGAAGGCCCCGGCAAAGAAGGCGTCGACCGCCAAGAAGACGGCGTCGGCTCCCGATGTGGAGGACACCGTCGATCAGTGACAAAGAATGACGAAGGGGCGGGATCCGATCGGATCCCGCCCCTTCGTCATGTCCTCACCAATAGACGACCACGCGGTCGCCCACCCGGACCTGGGTGTCATACAGCCACTGGATGCCGGCGTAGTCGCGGATGTTCACACACCCACCGGAGGCTCCGGAATAGCCGCGCGCGGCGAAGTCGGCCGAATAGTGCACGGCCTGTCCGCCCGAGAAGTACATCGAGAACGGCATCGGGACGTTGTAGATGTAGGACCACTCGTTGCGCACCTTGCGGAACACGGTGAACGAGCCTTCGCGGGTCGGCGTGGCGGTGGAGCCGAACCGTGCGTCGAATTCACGGATCACCTGGCCGTCGATCATCCACCGGAGCTTGCGGTCGGACTTGGAGATGCACAGGACGCGACCGGTGCGGCAACGGGCGTCCACGGACGGGCCCGGACGCACGATGCTGAAGCGACCGTTCACGAGGCTGATGCGGCCCCGCTCGAAGTCCTGGGTCCAGCCGCCGTCGACCGGGGTCTCGTCGCCGATCGGAGCGCCGAGGGTGCCGCCCTCGTAGCCCTGGCGCGCGTACTCCCCGAGAATCGCACCGCGCACTCCGAACGCTCCGGTGGTTGCCTTCCAGATGATGATGCCGTTCTGGAACCGGTTGACCCGCGCTCCACCACGGCCGGCGAACTCGCTGGTGGTCGGCAGTCCCATGACGCCGCCCTCCCAGCCGAGGCTGGCGTACGCGGCCCCGATCGAGCCATACACCGCATGGGCGCCGGTGCTGGGGGACCAGATGATCTGGCCGTTCTCGTAGTTCTGGACACGCGCACCGCGGGCGCCGGTGAACTCCGGTGTCCGCGGCAGGCCGAGCACACCGCGCTCGAATCCGTGGGCCCGATAGGTCGAGAAGATCGCGCCATAGACCGGGTTCGCGCCCGTAGCAGGGGTCCACAGGATCACGCCGCGCTGGAAGTTGACCGCGCGGGCGCCGCGACCGGCGGTGAATTCGCTGCTGGTCGGGAGGCCGAGCACCCCGGATTCGGCCCCGAGCGCGCGATAGGTCGCGAGAATCGCGCCATAGACGGCCCGCGCTCCGGTCGAGGGGCTCCACACGATGATGCCGTTCTCGAACCGGGTGATCCGCGAACCGGCAACCCCGCCGGCTTCCTCGCTGGACGTCGGCCGGCCCAGGACGCCACCCTCCCAACCCAGCGAGCCATAGGTCGCATAGATCGCGCCATAGACCGCGTAGGCACGGTTGGTCTCGTTGTTCATGATGATGACGCCGCCCGCGAAGCGGACGACCGTCGTGTTGTTCTGTCCCGGGAATTCGACGCTCAGCGCCTCACCCAGCACACCCCGGTGCGCCTGATAGACAGCCTCGATCGGGGCACGATAGGTGGCAGCGGGCGCGGGGGCCTCCGCGACCTCGGGCTCTTCGGCGACCGTGGGCTCCTCCGCGACTCTGGCCCGCTGCTGCGGCGCCGGCTCCTCGGTCGGTGCCGACTCGGTCGCTGCCGGCTCGGTCGGCGCGGGCTCCGTCTGCTCGGCCCCGGCCGTCGGCTGTGGCTCGCCGGTCGACGCTTGCGAGGTCGGGGTGGGCGAAGCCGTCGCTGTGACCGTCGCGTTCGGTTCGGGGTCGGGGGTCGGTGCGGCGTTCGCCAGCCCCGGCGTTGCCAGGAGCAGTGCCGTGATCGCGCCCGCGACAGTGGCCTTGAGGGGGATTGTCATCTCGGTTCCTTGCTCGGTGTCAGTGGCAACATTCGCCTAACACAAGGAGTCCGGTCACCATGTCTCAGTTCCAACGTTATTGAACCGTGACGCCCAATGCCCCGACCGCGGCGCTCAGCCCTGTTTGGCCCGGTTCCGGGTCTTGCTGCGGTCGTTCGCCGAGAGCTGGACCTTGCGGATGCGCACGGCGACAGGGGTGACTTCGAGGCACTCGTCCTCCCGGCAGAACTCGAGCGCCTGTTCCATGTTGAGCAGCCGTGGGGGGATGAGCCGTTCGAGTTCCTCACCGGTGGAGGACCGGACGTTCGAGAGCTTCTTCTCCTTGGTCGGGTTCACGTCCATGTCGTCCGGGCGCGAGTTCTCGCCCACGATCATGCCCTCGTAGACCTCGGCGCCCGGGCCCACGAACATGGAACCGCGTTCCTGGAGGTTGAACAGGGCGTACGACGTCACGACGCCGGAGCGGTCCGCCACCAGGGAACCGGTCGGGCGGGTCCGCAACTCGCCCACCCACGGCTCGTAACGTTCGAAGACGTGATGCATCAGACCGGTGCCACGGGTCTCGGTCAGGAACTCAGTCCGGAAGCCGATCAGCCCGCGGGCAGGCACGATGTATTCCATCCGGACCCAGCCCGTCCCGTGGTTCACCATCTGCTCCAGCCGGGACTTGCGCGTCCCCATCATCTGGGTGACGGTGCCGACGAACTCCTCGGGAATGTCGATCGTGAGCCGCTCGACCGGCTCCTGCAGCTTGCCGTCGATCTCCTTCGTGACCACCTGCGGCTTGCCGACCGTGAGCTCGAAGGACTCGCGGCGCATCATCTCGACCAGGATCGCCAGCTGCAGCTCGCCGCGGCCCTGGACCTCCCAGGTGTCGGGCCGCTCGGTCTGGTGCACGCGGAGGGACACGTTGCCGATGAGTTCGTTGTCCAGGCGTGCCTTCACCAGGCGAGCGGTGAGATTCTTGCCGGCCTTGCCCGCCATCGGTGAGGTGTTGATGCCGATCGTCATCGAGATCGACGGCTCGTCGACGGTGATCAATGGCAGGGGCTTGGGGTTCTCCGGGTCGGACAGCGTCTCACCGATGGTGATCTCGGGGATGCCCGCTATGGCGACGATGTCACCCGGCCCGGCCGACTCGGCGGGTTTCCGCTCGAGCGCCTCGGTCATGAGCAGCTCCGAGAGCTTCACGGTCTGGACCGTGCCGTCCGCCCGGCACCAGGCCACGCTCTGGCCGCGGCGCAGTTCGCCCGCGACGATGCGGCAGAGCGCCAGCCGGCCCAGATAGGGCGAGGCATCCAGGTTCGTCACGTGGGCCTGGAGGGGGGCGCCCTCCTCGTACGCAGGCGCGGGGATCGTCTCCATCAGGGTCTCGAACAGCGGCTCGAGGTCCGGTGAATCCGGCAGTTCTCCGCCTGCCGGCTTGTTCAGTGAGGCTCGGCCGGCCTTGCCGGAGGCGTACACCACCGGGAAATCGAGCACCGAGTCATCGAACGTGTCGTCGAGGAGATCCATGAAGAGGTCGTAGGTCTCCTCGACCACCTCGTCGATCCGCGCATCCGGTCGGTCGACCTTGTTGACCACGAGGATGAGCGGCAGCTTCTTCTGCAGCGCTTTGCGGAGCACGAACCGGGTCTGGGGCAGCGGGCCCTCCGACGCGTCCACGAGCAGGATGACGCCGTCCACCATCTCCAGACCGCGTTCGACCTCACCGCCGAAGTCGGCGTGGCCCGGGGTGTCGATGATGTTGATGGTCACCGGCTGTCCGCCGATCACGTGCTGGACCGCCGTGTTCTTGGCGAGGATCGTGATGCCCTTCTCGCGCTCCAGGTCCATGGAGTCCATGACACGGTTATCGACCGCGGACCCTTCCCGGAATGCGCCGGACTGCCACAGCATGGCATCGACGAGGGTGGTCTTGCCGTGATCGACGTGGGCGACGATGGCGACATTCCGCAGGTCCGAACGGACGGGCATAGGCGTTTCTTCCTGTTGGACGACGTGCGGAGTCTAGGGCGAATTCTGCGATCTTCTAGGATTGACCGAACAGACAGGACGGGAGCGTGGGCTCGATGAGCAGCGATCGACCGGAACAGGATCCCCAGGAGTGGCCGACCTACCCGGGCATGCCCAGCGGGCAGGGACCGCGTCCCGGGCAGCCGCAGCGACCATATGCGAACCCGGACCCGCAAGCGGATGAGGCATTTCAGGCCTATCAGGACTATGCGCGCACGCGGCCGGACCAGCAGCATCAGCAGATGCAGCCGCAGGCGCCCTATCAACAACGGCCGACGGGTCAGGGTTCGACCTGGATGCAGAACAAGTGGACCTGGATCATCGCCGGCATCATCGGTGTGTTCATAATCACAGGCTTGGCCCAGGGCGACTTTCCCTTCCTCCCGGTGATCTTCGCGATCGTCATCTGGCAGGTCCTGCGGCACCGACGCCGCTGAGATCTCCGGCCCCGCGACTGACCGGGGGCCTAGTCTCGGGGTGTGCGAATAGCAGTTGTGGGATTGGGCTATGTCGGCATGGCGAGTGCTGTCCTCCTCGCCCAGCGACATGAAGTGGTGGCCGTCGACATCGACGCGGAGCGGGCGGCGGCGGTCCAGGCGCGGCGGTCACCGATCGCGGATCCGGACATCGAGGCCTATCTGGCGACGATGGACCTCAACCTGACGGCGACGACGGACTTGGTCGAGGCGCTGCCGGGCACGGATTTCGTGGTCATCTCGACACCCACCGACTATGACGCCGACACCCAGTTCTTCAACACCGCCAGCGTGGAGGCGGTGCTCACGACGATCGCCGAGCACGGTCCGCATGCGGTCGCGGTGGTCAAGTCGACGATCCCGGTGGGGTTCACCGACCGCGTACGCAAGCAGTTCCCGCAGCTCACGATTCTCTTCTCGCCCGAGTTCCTGCGTGAGGGCCGGGCGCTGCACGACAACCTGCACCCGTCGCGGATCATCGTCGCGGACCCGGGTGAGGCGGCCGAGACGTTCGCCGGGCTGCTCGCGGAGGCCTCCCTCGATGCCGAGACCCCCGTCGTGTTCACCGGTGCCGCCGAGGCGGAGGCGATCAAGCTGTTCGCCAACACCTATCTGGCGATGCGGGTGGCGTACTTCAACGAGCTCGACACCTACGCCGCCACCCACGGTCTCGATACCCGGCAGATCATCACCGGCGTGGGCCTTGATCCCCGGATCGGCGACTTCTACAACAACCCATCCTTCGGCTATGGCGGCTATTGCCTGCCGAAGGACACCAAGCAGTTGTTGGCGAACTATCGCAACGTCCCGCAGACGCTGATCCAGGCGATCGTCGACTCGAACACCACCCGCAAGGACTTCATCGCGTTCGACGTGATCGCGAAGGAACCCCGGGTCGTCGGCATCTATCGGCTCGCCATGAAGGCGGGCTCGGACAACTTCCGGGCCTCGTCGATCCAGGGGATCATGAAGCGGATCAAGGCCAAGGGCATCCCGGTCGTGCTGTTCGAGCCCCTGTTGGAGGTCGACCAGTTCTACAACTCCGAGGTCGTGCGGGACTTCGAGGAGTTCAAGTCGCGGTGTGATGTCATTCTCGCCAACCGGATGACCGAGGAGTTGGCCGACGTGGCGGACAAGGTGTACACGAGGGATCTCTATGGCCAGGACTGATGCGAGCGCCGCGGACCTCCCCGCGGACGAGTTCCGGGTCCTGCACACGCTGCGGTGCATTGGTGCCTCCTCCGCCGGTCGCATCGCCGACCGGGCACGGCTGTCCGAAGGTGAGGCCGAGTCGGTCCTGATCGACCTCGGCGCCCGGGGCCTGGTCACGAAGTCCAGCGGCCCGTTCGGCGGCTGGAGCATCACCCCCGCCGGCCGGAGCGCCGACGATGCCGCGGTGACCGCGGAGCTGGCGGCAACCGGCTGCCGGGCCGGTGTGGAGGCCGCGTTCGGTCGGTTCAGCGGTCTCAACGAGGTCGCGCTCGAAGCTTGCACCGACTTCCAGATGCGGATGGTCGACGGGGTGCGGCGGGTCAACGACCACACCGACCGGCGCCATGACACGCGGGTGCTGCGTCAGCTCGCCTCCGTCGAACGCCGTGGTCAGGAGGTCTGCAATGACCTCGAGGCGGTCCTGGACAGGTTCGAAGGCTATGGCGACCGGCTTTCGGACGCGATGCAGCGCGCGCTGGCAGGGGAGTGGGAGTTCGTCGTGGACCACCCGGACTCCTTCCACAACGTGTGGTTCCAGCTCCATGAGGACCTGCTCGTGACCCTGGGCCGACCGCGGCACTGACGCGGACGCGACGCCCGGCAGACCGCGCGTACTCTTGAGCGCGTGTCCCAGTGGTTCACCGACTCCTTCCGCGCCGAATTCGACCGGCAGTCCGATCTGCTCGGGCGGTTCAACCTGGCCCTGTTCGGCAAGACGGGGGTGGGCAAGTCAACCCTCGTGAACGCCATCTTCGGGGAGAACGTCGCGGCCACCGGCATCGGTGAACCGGTCACCAAGGGCAGTCATCTCTATCTCGACCGTCGGGGGCGGCTCGGCATCGTCGATACCCAGGGCCTGGAGGTCGGGCGCGACGACAAGGTGCTGCTGCAGGACCTCGACAAGATGGTCAAGGAGATGCGCAAAAAGCCGCTCCCGGACCAGGTTCACGTGGCGTGGTATTGCGTGCGGGGTCTCGATCGCCGCTTCGAGGAGGCCGAGGCGGAGTTCATCCGCCGGATCGACGACCTCGGACTGCCGGTGATCTGCGTGTTCACCCAGGTCCCGAAGCGCGGGGAGCAATATCACCCCGACGCGGTTGCCCTGGCCCGGCACGTGGAGTCACTCGACCTGCCGATCGTCGGCGGCCGTCCGTTCATGACCAACGCACTGAGGGATCAGTTCTCTGATCAGCCGGAGCACGGCTTGATCGACCTCATGAGGGCGACGTTTCACGTTGCACCCGAGGCTGTCCACGGAGCCCTCGCCGCCGCGCAGAAGGTCGATCTTGCCGCGAAGGCCAAAGAAGCGAACAAGGCGATAGCCACTGCGGCGACCGGTGCCGCGGCTGCGGCGGCCACTCCGATCCCCTTCTCCGACGCCGCGATGCTCGTGCCGATCCAGTTGTCGATGATGGCGCGCATCGCGCACCTCTATGGCATCCGTTTCGACCGCGCGGCGATGATGGCGGTGGCGTCCACGTCGGCCGCCACCGTCGGCGGTCGCGCGCTGTTCACCAACCTGCTCAAGCTGATCCCGGGCGCGGGAACGGTTGCGGGCGGAGTGGTGTCGGCGGGGGTCGCCACCAGCTTCACCTTCGCGATGGGCCAGGCCTGGCTCGCGGTGTGCCAGAAGGCCGCTGCCGGCAAGCTGCGCACGCTCGACGGCGCTCTGGACTCACAAGCCGTCCAGGATCTCTTCCAGCAGGAATTCCGCCGGCGGATGCCGACGGTGCGTCGCCAGGGCTGAGCGGGCTCAGCATTCGGCGACGAGCCACGCCTTCGCCATGGCGCCGGACTCATAGACGAGCACCCTGGCCGAGCCGATGATGCCGCGGTTGACGTCGCGGGGGAACATCCGGATCTCGCCGTCATAGCAGCGTTCCATGAGCAGCCGGGCGCGCGTCATGTGGGAGCGCTGGGAGATGACGGTCACCGACTGCCAGCCACGCTCGCGGGCTATTCGGCCCAGGTTGCGCGCCTCGCCCCGGGTGCTCTCGGGGTGGGGTGCCACACAGATCACGTTGAGGGCGGGGTCGCCACAGACGCTGCCATAGGGATCCGCCTGGAGTTCGTCATCGGGGACCGACACGAGCAGCGGCTTGCCGGGCGGGAGCCACTGCTCGACCCTGTTCACGGCACCGACCCCGCCGCCGGAGTGGAGGGTGTAGTAGGCGTCCGTGTCCGCCCACGCGTCCACCTCGGGATAGTGGAACGCCTTGATCGCGACCACCGCCCAGGCCGTCACCGCGACCAGGGCGAGAACAGCCAGTGCCTTGACGATCCCCCGAGCCACAGTGATCAGCACCCCGGCGTGAGCCACGCCTTGACCATGGCGGCGGACTCATAGACGAGCACCCTGGCCGAGCCGATGACACCGCGCTCGACGTCGCGGGGGAGCATCCGGATCTCGCCGTCATAGCAGCGTTCCATGAGCAGCCGGGCGCGCGTCATGTGGGAGCGCTGGGAGATGACGGTCACCGACTGCCAGCCACGCTCGCGCGCCACCCGGCCCAGGTTTCGCGCCTCCCCCCGGGTGTTGACGGGGTCCGGCGTGACGCACGTGGCGTTGAAGTCCGGGTGGGTGCAGATCACGCGATAGCGCGACCTCAGCACCGGGTCGTCGGGGACCGACACCAGCAGGGGCCGGTCCCACGGGAACCAGTCCTGGATGTGGTTGAGTGCGTCGACGCCGCCGCCGGAGTGCAGGACGTAGTAGGCATCCGTTTTCTGCAACGGGTCCACGCGGGGATAGTGGAACGCACTGACGGCCACGAACGCCCAGGCGGAGACGGCAACCACCGCCAGGACGACACCTGTTTTGACGATTCCCCGAGCCACAGGCTGAGTTTAGGCGGCCTCGGCAAGGGAGTACGCTGGCCGCCCACCGCCTCCCGTGAAGGTCACCACATGCTCGATCGTCTGTTCGACCTCGACCCCTGGGCACTGCGGCATCGGGGTCTGTCCACAGAACACACGGGGGTCCTGGAATCCCTGCTGGCACTCGGCAACGGTGCGCTCGGAATCCGCGGCAGCCTGGACGAGGGCGACCCGGGGCATGCGCGGGGCACGTTCATCGCCGGGGTCCACGAGGAGCATCCCTTGTCCTATCCGGAGGACGGCTATGGGAATCCGGACACCGGGCAGGCCATCATCCCGGTGGCCGACGGCAGCCTGATCCGGGCGCTCGTCGACGGCTCACCGCTGCGACTTGGCCGCGGGTGTCTGGACCACTCCCGCACGCTGGATCTGCGGGCGGGCACGCTCCAGCGGGAAACGAAGTGGCGCACCAGGTCCGGCGGGACCGTGAGCCTGACCAGCACCCGGCTCGTGGCCCTCGACCGACCGGGTGTCGCGGCCATCCGCTATCGGCTGGCGGCCGGGGACAAGCCGGCGCGGGTCGTGCTCCGCTCGGAGCTCGTGGTGAACGGGACCGACTCCGAGGTCGACAACGACGACCCACGGGTCGGCGATCGTCTGGGCAAGCCGTTCGAGGCGCACATCGACCGTGTCACCGACTGCGGTGGGCTCCTCGTGCACCGCACCCGCAACTCGGCCATCACCGTCGCCGCGTCGGTGCACCATGAGGTGAGCGACAACGCGACGTGCCTCGTCGAACACAGCGATGATCTCGTCGCCGTCGACATCGTGGCCGACCTCGAGCCGGGGGAGTCGGTCGAGGTGATCAAGTTTCTGGGGTACGCGTGGCTCGCCTGTGCTCCCGGCGAGCAGATGGCTGCGGTCTCCGCAGCGACCCTGGCCGATGCGCGCGAGCGCGGATGGGATGGTCTGGTCGCGGATCAGCGCGCTGCTCTGGACGGTTTCTGGGAGCACGCGCTCGTGGAGATCGAAGGGGATCCCGAGCTCGAACAAGCACTCCGCTTCGACCTCTTCCAGCTGCTCCAGGCGTCCGCGATGATCGACGACGCGCCCATGGGCGCCAAGGGGCTCACGGGCTCCGGTTATGCGGGCCACACGTTCTGGGACATCGAGGGCTTCGTGCTGCCCGCGCTCAGCTGTCTTCGGCCGGATGCGGCCGACCGGCTGCTCGCCTGGCGCGCCGGAACGCTGCCCCAGGCGCGCGGGCGGGCCGAGATCCTCGGCCTGGACGGTGCCGCGTTCGCCTGGCGCACGATCAACGGCCACGAGGCCTCCGGCTATTGGCCGGCGAGCTCGGCCGCCCAACATCTCAACGCCGCGATCGCCCGAGCGATTGTCCTGCACGCCCACATCACTGGCCGGGACCTGCACGGCGCCGGGCTGACCGTGCTGTTCGAGACCGCGCGGGCGTGGGCGGGCATGGGGCACTACGACCATCAGGGACGCTGGCATCTGTTCGGGATGACGGGGCCGGACGAATACACGGGCGTCGTGGATGACAACACGTTCACCAACCTGATGGCCGCCCAACACCTGCGCTGGGCCGTCACGGCCGCCACCACCGTGCCCGAGGCCGCGGAGGCGTCCGCGGTCACCGAGGACGAAACGGCCGCCTGGGCCCAAGCCGCCCGATCGGTCTATGTGCCCTGGGACGAGGTGCGGCGAGTGCACCCGGCCTGTGAGAACTTCACCACCTTTGGTGAGTGGGACTTCGAGAACGGGCCACACGTCAACGTCCAGGGGCAGGCGCACTACGCGAAGATCTATCGCCGGCAGGTCGTCAAACAGGCCGACCTGGTCCAGGCGCTCTGGTGGTGCGAGGACGCGTTCACCGACGAGGAGATCGCGCGGGACTTCGATTACTACGAGCGCCGGACGGTCCGGGACTCGTCCCTGTCCGCGGGTGTTCAGGGCGTGGTCGCGGCGCGGACGGGGCACCTGGACCTTGCGTACTCCTATCTCCGCACCGCCGCCCTCGTCGACCTGCGTGACATCCAGGGCGACACCGACCAGGGGCTGCACCTCGCTTCGCTGGCCGGCGCGTGGCACACGCTCGTCGCGGGACTCGGCGGCATGCGCGAGGGCGCCGAGGTCCTCACGATTGCTCCGCGCTTGCCGGAGCGCCTCAGCAGGATCATGTTCCGGCTGTGCTGGCAGGGTCGCGTGATCTCGATCGACATCGGGCGGGCGGCCACCACCGTGACGCTGATGGACGGTCGACCGGTCGAGATCGTGATTGACGGCGAGTCCTGCACCCTGGGTGACAAAGGTCTGGTCAGGCCCTTGCGCCAGCCCGAGCCGCTGCTCGACCCACCGGTGCAACCGCCCGGCCGGTCCCCGTCCATCTGAGGGGGCCGACGACCTTACCGGTTTCGGCACGGGCCGCGGCCCCCGGGTGGAAGACTGCAGCACACCCCGACGTGTGAGGATGAGGTCATGGAGCAGCGCAAGATCGGAATCACGGAACTGGCCCTGCGAGACGCCCACCAGAGCTTGATGGCGACACGCATGGCCCTGGAGGACATGGTTGACGCCTGCGCAGACATCGATGCCGCGGGCTATTGGAGCGTGGAGTGCTGGGGCGGTGCGACGTTCGACGCCTGCATCCGCTTCCTCAACGAGGACCCTTGGGAACGGCTGCGGACCTTCCGCAAGCTGATGCCCAACTCGCGGCTGCAGATGCTGCTGCGCGGACAGAACCTGCTCGGCTACCGCCACTATGAGGACACTGTCGTCGAGAAATTCGTGGAGAAATCGGCAGAGAACGGCATGGACGTGTTCCGGGTGTTCGACGCCCTGAACGATCCGCGGAACCTCGCACACCCGATGCAGGCGGTGAAGAAGGTCGGGAAGCACGCGCAGGGGACGATCTGCTATACCGTGTCCCCCCTCCACACCACCGAGGGTTATGTGAAGCTGGCCGGGCAATTGCTCGACATGGGGGCGGACTCGATCGCGCTGAAGGACATGGCGGCGTTGCTGAAGCCGCAGCCTGCGTACGACATTGTCAAGGCCATCAAGGACACCTATGGCTCCGAGACCCAGATCAACGTGCACTGCCACGCCACCACCGGGGTCACGCAGGTGTCGCTCATGAAGGCGATCGAGGCCGGCGCCGACGTGGTGGACACCGCGATCTCGTCGATGTCCATGGGCCCGGGACACAACCCCACCGAGTCGGTGATCGAGATGCTCGAGGGGACCGGTTATGTCACGGATGTCGACGAGGACCGGCTGATCCGGATCCGGGATCACTTCGCCAAGATCACACCCAAATACAAGCAGTTCATGTCGGCGATCACGACGGTCGACACCGAGATCTTCAAGTCCCAGATCCCCGGCGGCATGATCTCGAACATGGAGTCCCAGCTCAAGGCGCAGGGTGCCGGCGACCGCATCAAGGAAGTGATGGAGGAGGTGCCGCGCGTGCGCGAGGACGCAGGCTATCCGCCGCTCGTCACCCCGTCGTCCCAGATCGTCGGCACCCAGGCGGTGTTCAACGTGCTGATGGGCCGATACAAGGTCCTGACCGGCGAGTTCGCCGATCTCATGCTCGGCTTCTATGGCGAATGCATGGGGGAGCGCAACGCGGAGGTGATCGAGATCGCTCGGACCCAGACCAAGAAGGAACCGATCTCGGTCCGTCCGGCCGACACGCTCGAGCCAGAGTGGGACGCGCTGACCGCGCAGGGCCATGCCATCGAAGGCAACAACGGCTCGGAGGAGGACGTGCTCACCAACGCGATGTTCCCCGGTGTCGCACCGGGATTCTTCAAGGCGCGCCCCGAGGGACCGAAGAACGTCGGGCGCACGCAGGATCAGATCGACGCCGAGGCCGCTGCCGCGTCCGGTGCGTCGAAGGCGTTGCGCGAACCGATCCGCTACAAGGTGACGGTGGGCGACCGCACCTCGACCGTGGCCGTCGAGCCGGCCTGAGGTGACGTTAGATGACTCAACTGCCCAGCATGTCCCAACGGCTCCAGGACCTGGCTGACGCGCGGGAACGCGTCGCGGCCGGTGGCGGAGAAAAGCGCATCGCCCGCCAGCACGACCAGGGGAAGATGACCGCCCGGGAGCGGATCGACGCGTTCTGTGACCCCGGCTCGTTCACCGAGGTCGGAATGTTCGTCAAACACCGCACCACCCATTTCGGGATGGACACGGCCGAGGTCCCGGCCGACGGGGTGGTCACCGGGTCGGGTGCCGTCCTCGGGCGCCCCGTGCACATCGCCTCGCAGGACTTCACCGTCATGGGCGGATCGGCCGGGGAGGCGCAACTCAACAAGGCCGTCGCGATGATGAAGGCCGCGATCACGACCGGCAGTCCGTTCGTGTTCATCAACGACTCGGGCGGCGCCCGGGTCCAAGAAGGCATCGACTCGCTGTCGGGCTATGGTCGCGTGTTCTACAACAACGTCCTGCTCTCGGGCGTGGTCCCGCAGATCTCGATCATCGCCGGTCCCTGCGCCGGCGGCGCGGTTTATTCGCCGGCGCTGACGGACTTCATCATCCAGACCCGCCAGGCGCACATGTTCATCACCGGCCCCGGGGTGATCTCCCAGGTGACCGGCGAGCAGGTGAGCCAGGAGGAGTTGGGCGGCGCCGACGCCCACATGGCCAAGTCGGGTGTGGTGCACTTCGTCGCTGACGACGATGCGCATGCGCTGTTGATCGCCAAGAAGTTGCTGAGCTTCCTGCCCCAGAACAACTCGGAGGATCCGCCCATCGTCCAGCCGGACGACGTGGTGGAGCCCAACGCGGCGCTGCGGGACATCGTGCCCGTCGAGGGCCGCAAGGGCTATGACGTGCGCGATGTGATCACGACGATCGTGGACCATGGCGATTTCCTGGAGGTCCAGGAAGGCTATGCCCAGAACATCGTCGTCGGCTTCGCCCGGGTCACCGGTCGCACCGTCGGTGTGATCGCGAACCAGCCGCAGGTGATGTCCGGTGTTCTCGACATCAACTCCTCGGACAAGGGTTCGACGTTCATCCGGTTCTGCAACGCGTTCAACATTCCGTTGCTGACCTTGGTGGATGTGCCGGGCTTCCTGCCGGGTGTCGCTCAGGAGCACGGCGGCATCATCCGGCACGGCGCCAAGATGCTGTACGCCTATTCCGCAGCCACCGTGCCCAAGATCACCATCGTCCTCCGCAAGGCGTATGGCGGTGCCTATCTGGCGATGTGTTCCCGGGATCTCGGTGCCGACACCGTCTTGGCGTGGCCCACGGCGGAGATCGCCGTGATGGGCGCGGAGGGTGCCGTCAACGTGGTCTTCCGTCGGGAGATCGAGGCGGCCGAGGACCAGACGGCCAAGCGGGAGGAGATGGTGGAGCTCTATCGCGAGACGTTCTCCACCCCGTTCATGGCAGCATCCCGCGGGCTGGTCGACGACATCATCGATCCGGCCGACACCCGTCGCGAGGTGGCGATGGCCCTGGAGATCCTGGTCTCGAAGCGCGACCTGCGGCCCGCCAAGAAGCACGGCCTCGGGCCGGCCTGAGTCGAGGAGACAGTCATGACCGAACCCACACTCGCCGAGGTCGCCGACCTGCTCCGTTCCATGACGGACCGGCTCGACGCGATCGAACACCGATTGACCGAGCTCGAGGCGCGCACGGAGATTCCCGAGGACGTCGTGTTGGCGATCTCGGCTGCCGTCGCCGCCTATCTCGGGCACCGCGCCAAGGTGCGGGCCATCCACTTCTCCCGTCCCGGGTCGTGGGCGCAGCAGGGCCGTCAGGCCGTGCAGAGCCGCGCCGTGTCCCCCATCCGCTGAATCGGAGCACGCAGATGAAGTTGAAAGTCACCGTCAACGGCACCCCGTACACCGTCGAGGTCGATGTCGAGCCGGAGGAGCAGCCCGGTCTGGGCTCGCTGCTGACGACCGGCGTACGCCATCCCGGCCCGACCCCGACCGCTCCCACGTCCGCCTCGGTGAAGGGCGCATCGAAGAATGCCGTCGTCGCGCCGCTGGCCGGTTCGGTTGCCCAAGTGCTGGTCAAGGCGGGCGACAAGATCGACGCCGACCAAGTGCTTGTGGTGCTGGAGGCCATGAAGATGGAGACGGAGATCACGGCTCCGCAGGCGGGCATGGTCAGCGTCGTCCACGTCGAGCCCGGTCAGGCCGTCCAAGGCGGACAAGCCCTCGTCGAACTGGAGTGACTGACGGCCGCGCGGTCAGTGCTGCTGGTTCCGCAAGGATTCCCAGGTGGCCGCGCGGTTGTCCTGATTGGCGAGCTCACCGAGCAGGTCGAGTTGTCGGCTGAGTTCGGCAACCACTGACCTCATCTGGTCGTGGGTGAGTTTGGCGTAGGTCCGCACATAGTCGAGGGAATCGACCTTGGCCGCCATCGCCACCATCTCCTCGGCTTCTTCCTTGGCCGAGGCAACCAAGTTGTCCGCCATCTCCTGGGCGCGGGTGAGCACGACGGTGGCCTGCATGTTCTGGGCGCTGATGTCACGGTTGTTGTTGCGGCCGAGGGTCGCGGAGAGCTTCTCGATCTCTGCGCGGGCTTC
This sequence comes from Ammonicoccus luteus, assembly GCF_050880385.1. Lineage (NCBI taxonomy): Bacteria > Bacillati > Actinomycetota > Actinomycetes > Propionibacteriales > Propionibacteriaceae > Ammonicoccus > Ammonicoccus luteus. Next base: position 220,937 of record NZ_JBNZCI010000002.1, on the reverse strand, counting down.
CTGTTCCTGCAGCAAGGCTTCCTTGGCGCGTGTCTGCGCTTCGTCGAGACGGCGCTGGAGTTCCTTGTTCTCCGCCACCGACTCGGCCCAGGCCTCCGACACCTCCGCGAGGAAGTCGGACACCTCTTCGCGGGAGAACCCTCGCTGCCGTGTCGAGAACTCTGCGTGGCGGATGGACCGCGGGGTGAGGCCTCCGCTGCCTGCTGAACCGGACATCTGGTGCTCCTGTCAGTCCACTAGTCGGCTGTGACCGTGGTTGGCTCGCTTTTCTGCACTGCTGACACTTCGAATTCGATGGTGATCTTTTCAGACACAAGCACCCCTCCAGTATCAAGGGGGACATTCCATTCCAATCCGAAATCGCGGCGATCGAGGCGGCGGCCGCCCTCGAAGCCCGCTCTGGTCACTTTCGCCACCGGGTCGCCGCTGACACCGGTGAAATCGACCGGGACCGTGATGCGCTTCGTCACGTCCCGAATGGTCAGGTCGCCGGTCACCGTGAACGCGTCATCGTCGATCTCCTCGATCGCGGTGCTCCGGAACACGATCTCGGGCCACTGGGCGACGTTGAAGAAGTCCTCGCTGCGCAGGTGGGTGTCGCGCTGGTCGTTGGACGTGTCCAGGCTCGCAACCCGGATGCGGACCTCGACGGACGAGGCCTCGACGTTCTCGGGGTCCGCCTCGATCGTCACCGAGAAGTCGGTGAATTTGCCGCGAACTTTGGTGACCATGGCATGGCGGGCGATGAACTCGAAGGAGGAATGGGCGGGATCCGCCTCCCAGGTTCCCCGCAGCGAGGAATCGTAATCCGTCATCCGTTGCCTCCCCGATGCGCTTAGCAGTCTGTGTCGATCAAGCTAACACGTTGCTCAGGGCCGACTCCCGGGTAGCGCCCGGTGTGGCGGTCGGTTCGAAGCGGATTATTCCGCGCGTCTGACACACTGGCGGCGTGAACGCCACCGACGTCCTCGCCGTGATCACCGAGACGGCCGCCGGCCTCGGCCTGCCTTGGGAACGCGCGGACCGCATCGTCACGGTGACCCTGCCCGGAACGCGAAAGCTCCGGACCGACTGCGCTCTTGTGGTGGGAGACCATGCGGTCGAGATCCGGGCGTTCGTGGTGCGGCACCCCGACGAGAACCACGAAGGCGTCTATCGCTGGCTGCTGGAGCACAACCTGAAGACGTACGCCGTGGCGTTCAGTGTCGATCGTCACGGAGACATCTATCTCACAGGTCGGGTGGCGCTCGCGGCCATCACGCCCGCAGAGGTCGACCGGATTCTCGGCGCGGTTGCCGAGACTGCGGATGACAGCTTCAACACACTGCTCGAGCTGGGGTTCGCGTCGTCGATCCGCAAGGAGTGGGAGTGGCGGCTTTCCCGGGGCGAGTCGACGGCCAACCTTGAGGCTTTCCGCCACCTCGCCCCGGACCGGCAGACCCGGGAAGGGCCTGTCAGCTGACGCGGTGGATCTTGTGCTGCGCGGGCTGGGATCGGGGGCGCACGACCATCCGGTCGATGTTCACATGCGCTGGTCGCTCGGCGATGAAGCGAATGCACTCAGCGAGATCCTCGGCGACCAAGGGGTCGACGACGCCCGCGTACACCTTGTCCGCGCGCTCCGCGTCTCCAGCGAAGCGCACCAGTGAGAAGTCCGTGTGGACCATGCCCGGCACAACCTCGCAGACCCGGACCGGGCGGTCGAACAACTCCAGGCGCATGGACTGGACGATCGCGCGCTCGGCAGCTTTGACCCCGCAGTAGCCCGCCCCACCCTCATAACCGCCGTCCGCGGCCACCGACGTGACGAAAACGACGGAGCCCTCCGCGGCCTCGACCGCGGGCAGCAGCGCCTTGGTGACGCGGGCCGCGCCGAGGACGTTGGAGTCGTACATCGCCTGCCACTTCGCGAGGTCCGCCTCGCCGACCGGCTCCAGCCCCAGCGCGCCGCCTGCGTTGTTGACCAGGACATCGCAACGGTTCCCGACCGCTTCGGCCAGTGCGGCGACGGACTCGTCGGAGGTCACGTCGCAGGTCACTGCGACGCCCCCGATCTCGGTGGCGAGCGGTTCGATCCGGTCGGTGCGCCGGGCCGCGCAGAACACGCGGAACCCGGCGGCCGCGAGGGAGCGGGCGGTGGCCTCGCCGATGCCGCCACTGGCACCGGTGACAACAGCAATTCTTGGATTCTCCATGCCCACGATTCTGCCAGCGTGGACTCGATAGGCTCAGGGCATGACCGCCAAGTTGATCCTGCTCCGCCACGGCGAGAGCGAATGGAATGCGAAGAACCTGTTCACTGGCTGGGTGGACGTCGACGTCAACGAGAAGGGCCGCGGCGAAGCCGTGCGCGCCGGCGAGTTGCTCAAGTCCGAGGATTTGCTGCCCGAAGTGCTGCACACCTCTCTGCTGCGGCGCGCCATCAACACCGCCAACATCGCGCTCGACGGCTGCGACCGGCACTGGATTCCCGTGCGTCGTTCCTGGCGGTTGAACGAACGGCACTACGGCAAGCTCCAGGGCCTGAACAAGACCGAGATCCGGGATCAATACGGTGAGGATCAGTTCATGGAGTGGCGCCGTTCCTACGACACCCCGCCGCCCGTGCTCGATCGAGACAACGAGTGGAGCCAGTTCAACGATGCTCGGTATGCGGACATTCCCGAGGCCGAGCGCCCCCAGACGGAGTGCCTCAAGGACGTTGTCGTCCGCATGCTGCCCTATTGGGAAGAGTCGATCGTTCCGGATCTCGAGGCCGGCAAGCTCGTGCTCGTGGCCGCACACGGCAACTCGCTGCGCGCCATGGTCAAGCATTTGGACGGGATCTCCGACGAAGCCATCGCCGGCCTGAACATCCCGACGGGCATCCCGCTCTATTACGAGCTCGACGAGAACCTGAAGCCCGTGACGCCGGGCGGTCGCTATCTCGACCCGGAGGCTGCGAAGGCCTCGATCGAGGCGGTCAAGAACCAGGGCAAGAAATAGCCCGCGGCCACCGGCGAGGTCAGGCCTGGGTCCACGTGTCCACGTTGCCGATCTCGCCGGTGACCACATAGATCAGCCGGCGCCCCATCGACACCGCATGGTCGGCGATCCGTTCGTAATAGCGGCCCAGCAGCGCCACGTCCACAGCCGCCTCGACCCCATAGGGCCAGCTCCCGTCCAGCAGGATCCGGAACTGGCTGCGGCGCAGGTCGTCCATTTCCTCGTCGATCTCGGCGAGTTCCCGGGCCAAGGCGACGTTGCGGGTCCGGAGGGTCTTGCCCGCGCGCTCCACCATCTCCTCGGCCACCTCGGCCATCCTCGTGAAGTTGCCCTCCAACGACCGGGGGAGCGCCTTCTCGGGATAACGCATGCGCGCGATCTTGGCGACATGGGCGGCGAGATCGCCCATGCGGCCCATCTCCGTCACCATCCGCAGCGCCGCCACCACCGTCCGGAGTTCGCCGGCCACCGGGGCTTGGAGTGCCAGCAGGTCGAAGCACCGCATCTCGATGTCCGCGTGGGCGTCATCGATCCGGGCGTCCTCGGAGATCACCTGCTCGGCCAACTGGAAATCGGCATGCAGCAATGCCGCGGTCGCGTGTCGCACCGCAGCACAAATCATTTGGGACATCTCGACCAGGTCCGCGACCACGGCATCGAGTTGCTCCCGGTATGAATCACGCACGTTCTGGAAAATCCGTTCCTTCACCGGATGGCTGCTTTCTCCACGATAGGCCACAGGACAACGCCCCCAAACCAACCGTGGCGCCGATCCCGGCGGGTGAACACCGAGTGAATAATTGGCGAACCATTGAGTCGGGCGGTCCATGTGTTCGTTTGCCAGGGTTCCGCCGCAATTCGCCGTCCTAGGATGCAGACATGACTTGGTTCTGGATCGGCCTCGCGGGCGTGGTGCTCGGTGTCGGTCTGGGCGCCCTGTTGTGGCGGCGTACGCCCAAGGAACCGGTCCCCGAACCCCAGCCCGCGGAGGAGCCGGACGAGGACGAGGTGCCGCTCGGCATGTCCGAAGTCATCAACGTGCTCCGGTCGTCGGCCGTGGTGCTCGACTCGAGCGATCAGGTGCTGCAGTCGACCAGTCAGGCCCGCGCCTTCGGACTCGTTCGCGGCGCCAGGATCGTGGTGCCGATGGTTCTCGATCTGGTGCGCCAAGTCCGGGCCGATGGTCAGATCCGCACGACCGAACTCGAGTTGCGGCGGGGCCGAGTGTCGCCGTCGTTGTACCTGTCCGCGCGCGTCGCGAAAGTCGGTGACCTGGTGCTCATCCTCGCGGAGGACCGCACGGCTGCCCGTCGAGTCGAGGAGACCCGTCGGGATTTCGTCGCCAACGTGAGCCACGAGCTCAAGACGCCCATCGGTGCTATCGCACTCCTCGCCGAAGCGGTTGAGGAGGCGGCGGACGACCCGGACGCGGTCCTCATCTTCGCCAATCGCATGGGCCGGGAGGCGCATCGGCTGTCCGAACTCGTGAAACAGATCATCGAGTTGTCCCGGTTGCAGTCCGACGATCCGTTGATGACCGCGAACGTCTCGGAGATCGACGACGTCCTCGCGGAGGCGGTCGACCGGTGCCGGGCCCGCGCGCAGGCGCGCTCGGTCAGCCTGACGGTCGCGGGCGAGCACGACCTGCGGGTGCTCGGCGACAGTGAACAGTTGACGACTGCGGTCGCCAACCTGGTCGAGAACGCGGTCATCTATTCCGAGGCGGGCCAGAAGGTCGTGGTCGGCGCGCGGCGGGCCTCCGAGGCGGAGGACAGCTTCGTCGAGCTGACGGTCACCGACAACGGGATCGGGATCAGCGCCAAGGAACTGCCCCGCATCTTCGAGCGGTTCTATCGGATCGACTATGCCCGCAGCAGGGACAACGGCGGGACCGGGCTCGGGCTCGCCATCGTGAAGCACATCGTCGCCGCGCATGGCGGCAGCGTCAGCGTGTGGTCCCACCTGGGCCACGGTTCGACGTTCACCATCCGGCTGCCGGAGCTCACCGCCAAGGATGATGCGCCGGCTGCCGGTCAGGAATTTGCGCAGGAGGAGATATCGGCATGACTCGAGTGTTGGTGGTGGAGGACGAGGAGTCCTACCGCGAGGCGTTGTCGTACATGCTTCGCAAGGAGGGGTTCGAGGTCGTGGAGGCCGCCGACGGCCAGGCGGGTCTGGCGGAATACGACCGCAACGGCGCCGACATCGTTCTCCTCGATCTGATGATGCCGGGACTGCCGGGGACCGAGGTGTGCCGGCAGTTGCGGCTGCGGGGCGGTGTCCCCGTGATCATGGTGACCGCCCGTGACTCCGAGGTGGACAAGGTGGTTGGGCTCGAGCTCGGCGCTGATGACTACGTCACCAAGCCGTTCTCCCACCGTGAGCTCGTCGCCCGCATCCGCGCCGTGTTGCGTCGTGGTCAGGATGTCGAGTTGGTGCCGGATGTGATCGAGAGCGGCGGCGTGCGCATGGACGTGGAACGCCACGCCGTGTCGGTCAACGGTGAAAACGTCCGGTTGGCGCTGAAGGAGTTCGAGTTGCTCGAGATGCTGCTCCGCAACGCGGGGCGCGTGATGACGCGCGGTCAGCTCATCGACCGGATCTGGGGCGCCGACTATGTCGGCGACACCAAGACCCTCGATGTGCACATGAAACGGTTGCGGTCCAAGATCGAGCCGGATCCGAGCAACCCTCGCTATCTGATCACGGTTCGGGGTTTGGGCTACAAGTTCGAGGGCTGAGCCCGGTCAGGACCGGACCGCGGGATGGACCGATCGCCATGTGAACGGTGGGTGAACAGCTAGGCTGAGGGCTCGTGACCGACGACATCACCGTATTCACCGGCAGTGCCCACCCGGAGTTCGCCGAAGAGATGTGCCAGATCCTCGGCGTTGATCTCTCGCCGACCCACATCACGCGCTTCAGCAACGACTGCCTGCAGGTGCAGCTTCGCGCTAACTGCCGACGCAAGGACGTCTATATCGTGCAGCCGCTCGTCCCGCCCGTGCAGGAGAACCTGGTCGAGTTGCTGCTCATGCTCGACGCGGCCCGGGGCGCATCGGCTGCGCATATCACGGCGGTCATCCCGCACTATTCGTACGCGAGGTCCGACAAGAAGGACGCCCCCCGGATCTCGATCGGCGGCAAGCTCGTCGCCGACATGCTCTCGGCGGCGGGCGCCACGCGTGTCATCACCATGACGTTGCACTCCGAGCAGGTGCACGGGTTCTTCAACGTGCCCGTCGACCATCTCACCGCTGTCCGCGAGTTGGCCGACCATTTCCGGGGCAAGGATCTGTCGAACACGGTCGTCGTGTCGCCCGACTTCGGCTATGCGAAGGTCGCGTCCCAGTTCGCGCGCATCCTGGATCTCGACGTCGCAGCGGGCTCGAAACGGCGCATGGCCGACGACAAGGTCGTGATCGACCGGATCGTCGGTGACGTCGAGGGCAAGAACGTCATCATCATCGATGACGAGATCGCGACCGCCGGCTCGATGATCGAGCTCATGGATCGGCTCCGCGAATACAAGGTCAAGGACATCTCCATCGCCTGCACCCACGGGCTCTTCACCGGCAAGGCGGTTGAGCGACTGAACGCACGGGACGACGTGAGCGAGATCGTGACCACGAGCACGGTGCCGCTCACGCCGGACCGGACCCCCGCGAAGCTCGAGACCCGCTCGGTCGCGCCCTTGTTCGCCGAAGCCGTGAAGCGACACAACTCGGGATCGTCGATCAGCTCGCTGTTCAGCGACGAGGTGACGATCGGCTGAACCTCTGCCTCAACACAGCGAAGGCGCCCGTCCCGGTGAGGGAACGGGCGCCTTCGCTGTGTTCGGCGTGGGTCAGCTCACTGCGGCGTGGCCGGAGCCGCCGGCGCGGGCTCGCCCTCGGCCGGTTGACCCTCGGCGGGCTGGGCGTCGGGTGCTCCGGGGGTGGCGGCCGGCGTTGCGTCGCCGCCGGCGGCGGGACCCGGGGTCACGGTCGCATAGTCGGCCTTGCTCGAATCGATGACCGGCACCATGAGGGTCTGCGGCTCGCTGTCACGGAAGGTCAGCGTGAGTTCCGCGACGAGGCCCGGCTTGAGGTCCGGCGAGCTCAGCTCCACCGGCTCGCCCTGGGACAGCACGACCATCTTGCCGGCCGGGAGCTCCAGGTTGGTGGAGGCGGGCGCAATCGGGGCGCCGGGGGTGTTGTCCGAGGTGAACGCGCGGCCCTCGACGCTGACGAGCTGATCGTCGCGGTCCATCGGCGCGATGATCGCGCCGTTGAGGAAGCCGTTGCTCGAGCCCTCCTCGCTGATGATCGACAGAGTTCGGATCTTCAGCGGGACCTCGTTGGCACCGGCGGGGGCGCCCATGCGCTGAGCGTCGGCATTCACGCCTTCGGCCGGCGTATATGGCACCAAGGTCTGGGGTGTTCCACAGGCCGACAGGCCGACGACGAGCGCCGCCAATGCGGAGGCGGCAAGGATGCGGGGCGAACGACGCTTGACCACTGGGGCGTACTCCTCGAGGAACGTGATTCAGACATGCGCAGCCTAGCGACAAAACGGGGAAATCGCTCAACGAAGGCATAACTATCGAGCGGGAGGCATATCAACAAGGTGCTGTCAAGAGCTGAAATTGCCTTGGATTGGCCTCTGGCTAGGGAAAACGCTCAGAGGCTGGTTCTCTCCCCGTGCTACACTATCCCGCGGGAAAGGGGTTACAAAAATATGACCTTCACAGTCGGCGAAACGGTGGTCTACCCCAATCATGGGGCGGCCGTCATCGAGGACATTGAGACCCGCAAGATCAAAGGGGAGGACCAGCTCTACCTGGTGCTCAGGATCGTCGGCCAGAACGATCTCGTGGTGAGGGTTCCGGCCTGCAATCTCGATTTGGTTGGCGTTCGCGACGTGGTGGATGCGGATGGACTGAAGAAGGTCTTTTCCGTGCTGCGCGCCCCCCACGCCGAGGAGCCCACCAACTGGTCGCGTCGCTATAAGGCGAATCTCGAGAAGCTCCACTCCGGCAATGTCATCAAGGTTGCCGAGGTCGTTCGTGACCTCTGGCGTCGCGAGAAGGACCGCGGCTTGTCCGCCGGCGAGAAGCGGATGCTGGCAAAGGCCCGCCAGATCCTCGTCTCCGAGCTGGCGCTGGCCGAAAAGGTTGAAGAGGACAAGGCTGAGACCATGCTCGACGAGGTTCTCGCCTCCTGACCGGACACCCGATGAAATCTCGATCCGACGACCCGGTCGTCGCCCTCGTGGCGGCGGCCGGTTCTGGTTCTCGACTGGGCGGTGAGGTGCCGAAGGCCTTGCGTCCGCTCGCGGGCGTGCCGCTCGTGGCCCACTCTCTGGCGCGGTTGGCTGCGGGCGGGGTCGAACGCGCGGTCGTTGTCGTCGCAGATGGGCTGCAGCCCGATTTCGAGCGGGCGCTCTCGGATGCACCGATTCCCTGGCAACTCGTGATCGGCGGGAGCGAGCGTCAGCATTCCGTTCGTCGGGGCCTCGACCTGATCGGCCGGTCCGGCCCGGCGGAGATCGTGCTCGTTCACGACGCGGCGCGGCCCATGGTTCCGCCCTCGGTCGTGGCGGCGGTGATTGCGGCGGTCCGCGCGGGTCACGTCGCGGTGGTGCCCGCACTGCCGGTCGTCGACAGCATCCGTCGGGTCGATTCGCGGGGCACGGCTGACGGATCGATCGTTTCGGAGGTCGTGGATCGAGCTCCGCTGCGCGCGGTCCAGACACCGCAGGGATTCGCGTACGCGACGTTGGTCGCGGCGCACGACCACGTTGCCCGTCTCGGGCTCGAAGTCACTGACGATGCCGCCTGCTGCGAGGCGATCGGGGAGTCCGTCCATCTGGTGCCCGGCTCGCGGCTTGCGATGAAGGTCACCGAGCCGACAGACATGGTGGTCGCAGAGGCGTTGCTGGCCGCGTTCGGGGAGCAGGTCCGCCGATCCTGAGTCGCCTGCTCGAGACGGCTCAGCGCACGAAATGCTCCGGTGCGCTGAAGGTGTTGCAGGCTCCGATGTCGGTGGTGGTGAGGCCGATGCGATACCAGTACTCCCGACTGGCCGCACTCCCGTGGTTGCCGATGATGCTGGGGTCGCCGGGGCGGTCCCCGTCGTCGCCGATGGCACGGACGAGCTCCTGCATGCGGGCGATTTCATCCGCGGAATAGTCGACCGACGGTCTGACCGACTGGACGAACATGCCGGCGAAGCAGTCCGCCTGAAGTTCGACGCGACGGCTCAACTCGAGTGCGGCAGCCTCGTCGGGCGCCTGCTGTGACTTGTAGAGCTCCGCGTGCAGGATGACCGTTCGGCCCTGGATGCCGTGGGCGAACTCGTGGCTCATCACGACGTCGATCATGTGGGGCTGGTCGACGAGGGCGAGCCGAGGGATGCTGGAGAGCTGGCGGGAGAAGTACACCTGCTGGTTGACCAAACAGTAGATCGCATTCGGCCCGGCTGCTCGCCCGCCGCCACAGGGCGTGGTGACGGAGTCGTGATAGATGTTCACGGCTGGTCGGACGAGTTGGAAGCGTTGGGTGCCTTGGAAGGGTTGGTCCCACACGCGCATGTTGCAGGCCATGAGGTCGTCGATGTACGCCTTCACCTCGTCGTCGGTGGCGCTGGGGAGGTGGAGGTCGGGGTTGGTGAGGTCGCAGCGCACGGGGACGGGCAGGGTCTGGGCGTACAGCGGGTTGGCGGTGAGAAGGGTGTCGACTTCGCTGACCTGGGCGTCGGGGAAGGGGGCGAGGGTGCCCGGGGGTGGGGGCACGTAGTCGTCGTTCTGGTAGTCCGGTCCCGACAACAACGAGTAGAGGATGAACCCGATCATGGTGAGACCCACCACGATCAGGGCGCCGAGAAGAATCGGTCCGGATCGGCGTTTGGTCGGCTGGTGCGGGGCCGTAGACCACTGCGGCTGCTGGGGTGGCCACTGTTGCTGCTGGCGCGGCCACTGGCCCCACTGCTGGCCGGGGAAGCCCTGACTCATTGCACTCCCTCGATCGGATCCTTGGCGAGACGATAACGCGGCGGGGGTGCGTCAGCGAACGTAATCCGACGGCGCAGTGAAGGTGTTGCAGCGACCGACGTCGGTGCTGGTGAGCCCGACCTGGAGCCAATAGAGCCGACTGACACCGTGCCCGTGGCCGCCCCTGACGGCGGGATCATTCGGCCGATTGGCGAGTTCGTCATCGCCGGAGGCGCGCATCGCGCGGCTGATCTGCTCGAAATCGGTTTCGGTGTACCCGACGGACTGGTGAACCGACTGCAGGAACATGCCGGCGAAACAGTCCGCCTGCAGTTCGACCCGACGAGCGAACTCCCGGCCCTGTGCCTCGTTCGCGGCCTGTCGCTCTTTGTAACGGCCGCCGACGAGGAGCACCGTCCGCGCCTGGATGCCGTGGGCGAACTCGTGACTCATGATCTCGTCGATCACGTGCGGCTCGTTCGTGACCGCCAGGTTCGGGTGGATTTCCGGATAGAGCCGGGAGAAATAGACCTGTTGGTTCGCGCTGCAATAGAGCCCATTCGGTCCGAAACTGCCGCAGGGCGTTTGCGCCGAATCGCGGTAGATGTTCACGGCCGGCCGGACGAGTTGGAAGCGTTGGGTGCCTTGGAAGGGTTGGTCCCACACGCGCATGTTGCAGGCCATGAGGTCGTCGATGTACGCCTTCACCTCGTCGTCGGTGGCGCTGGGGAGGTGGAGGTCGGGGTTGGTGAGGTCGCAGCGCACGGGGACGGGCAGGGTCTGGGCGTACAGCGGGTTGGCGGTGAGAAGGGTGTCGACTTCGCTGACCTGGGCGTCGGGGAAGGGGGCGAGGGTGCCCGGGGGTGGGGGCACGTAGTCGTCGTTCTGGTAGTCCGGTCCCGACAACAACGAGTAGAGGATGAACCCGATCATCGCTGCGGCGGTGACGATGAGTGCGCCCAGAATGAACGGCGCCGGGCTGCGTTTCCCGGCTGCTGTCGGCGGGGGGAATTGCGGTGGCGCCTGGGGCCACGGCGGTGGCCCCCAAGGTCCCTGACTCATGGCGCACCGGCTGGGCTCAGGAGGACCAGTGCGGTGGCGATGGCTGCGATTCCCTCCCCACGGCCGGTCAGGCCGAGGCCGTCGGTGGTGGTTGCGGCCAGCGAGACCGGGGCGCCCAGGGCATCGCTCATCAGAGCTTGCGCCTCGCCACGTCGTGGCCCGATCCGTGGCCGATTGCCGACGACCTGGACTGCGACGTTGCCGATCTCGAACCCGGCCGCGCGGACACGCCGAGCGGTTTCGACGAGGAAGTCCACCCCGGGCGCAGCGGCCCATGCGGGATCGGACGTGCCGAAATTGCTGCCCAGGTCGCCCAGACCGGCGGCGGAGAGGAGGGCGTCGCAAGCGGCGTGCGCTGCGACGTCGCCGTCGGAGTGCCCCACGGGGCCACGTGGCTCCTCGGGGAAGTGCAGGCCGGCCACCATCATGGGCCGCCCGTCGGCGAGAGCGTGAACGTCGATGCCAATCCCGGTGCGGAACATGGCGTGAGTGTGGCACAACTTGGCTGCCGGGGGATGACCCTGCTGTGCCATAGTTTCCGGCAACGGGGCTTGGCCCCCGCGCGCAGGGGCACGGGGCCCTCGCAAAGAGTGCAATCGGGGAGTCACGCCATGAAGCAGACATCCACGCGTGTGGTCCGGGGGCTGGTTCTGCTGGCTCTGGCGCTGGGATTGTTTCTGGGGCTCGGCAGCATCCCGGCCCATGCAGTGGATCAGGCGGCCACCCACATCACGAGCGCGACCGTGAACAGCGACGGATCACTTGACGTTCGCTCGACCATGCGATTCGACGGTGCTCCGCCGGCCGAGGTGGTGCAGCGCCTTCGCGTGAAGGAAGAGGTGGTCGGGGAGCGCGACTATCTGTTCACCGTGTCCGATCTCCGCGCGACCGCGAACGGCCGCGATATCGGGCGCGTCAGCGAGGAATCCGAACATGTCGTGCTCACGATGGCGCCCGAGGGCGCCGAGGAAGTGGTCGTGACCTATCGGGTGACGGGCGCTGCTGTGCGGGCTGCGGGCGACCAGACGCTCGTCCGCTGGGACATCCTCCAAGGCCTCTCCATCCCGGTGCAGCAGGTCGAGGGCGAGATCACCGTTCCTGGCCAGTTCACGGACTTCAAGTGCGTTGCCGGTGCCCCGGGCACCCAGACCGCGTGCGCGCTCGCGTCCGGTGGCACCCATGAATCGTTCATGCCGGTCTTCACCGACGGCCCCCGTGGAGCGGGTGAGATCGTGGGTCCGCGGATCACCTTCCCGGCATCCGTCGTGGCACCCAACGAGGAGATCGACGAGCGGTGGACGGTCGGCCGGGCGTTCTCCGGGACAGGTTGGCCGCTCGCGGCGGCGCTGGTGGCCCTGGCCGTCGGCGCGCTGGGCATCTATCTGCTCCACCGCAAGGCGGGGCGAGACGCGCACCCCGGCGGTGATCCGATCGAGGTGGCCCGTTTCGAGTCGGTTGGGGACGGCCGGATCGAGTTCCAGCCCGGTGGTGAGGTGTTGCCGGGTGAGGTCGGGACCGTGGTCGACGAGCGGGTCGACCCCATCGACATCACGGCCACGATCCTCGATCTGGCCGTGCATGGCCACCTGCTGATCGCCGAGCAGCCCCGTCGTTCCGAATTCGCTCCGACGGACTGGGAGATCATCCGGCTCGACGCGGGCCGGCGTGAGCTCCGCCCTTATGAGCAGGATCTGCTCGATGCCGTCGTTCCCAAGGGTGAGCGGACGCTGGTGTCCGCGATCGGGCCGGCGGTTGCCGGCGCGATCCCGCAGATCCAGTCGGATCTCTATGACGAGGTGGTCGCCCAAGGGTTCTATGACCAACGTCCCGACAGCACCCGCAATGTCTGGAACACCGCAGCCATGACCGTGATCATTGCCGGCATCGTGGTGACCGGTCTGCTGGCCGCTTTCACCACATTCGGTCTCGCCGGCCTGGCCGTGATCGCGATCGGACTCGGGCTGGCTTTCGTCGCCCAGGAGATGCCGGCGCGCACGGCGGAGGGCGCCCGGCTGCTTGCCGGACTGGACAACCTCCGCGGACAGCTTCTGGCCCAGCCCACGGATCAGATGCCGAAGGGGCGGGAATATCGAGAGCTCTCCGAAGTCCTCCCCTATGCGATCGTCCTGGGCGGGGCCGACCGCTGGCTGGAGGCGATCGCCACTGCCGACGACGACGACCTGCCGGATCCGACGGATTTGGAGTGGTACAACGCGCCGGACAACTGGCACCTGCGTGACCTGCCGGATTCCCTGCGCAACTTCATCACCACGCTCAACGGTCAGCTGTTTGCGCGCTGACCGTTGAGCACGGGTGAGGTGAGGGTCAGAGCTCGAGGCCCGGATAGAGCGGGTGCTTGGCCAGCATCTCGTCGCAGGCTGCCTTGACCCGATCGGCAACGCCGTCGGCCAAGGTGTACTTCGCCTTGCCGGGCTTGCCCGTGGAGGCCGTGACCGGCTCCGTGTTGGACAGCACCTCGACGATCATCTCCGCGACCCGATCGAACTCGGCCGCGCCGAACCCACGCGAGGTGAGGGCGGGCGTGCCGAGGCGGATGCCGGAGGTATACCAAGCACCGTTCGGGTCCGCCGGCACCGAGTTGCGGTTGGTGACGACGCCCGCATCGAGCAGCGCGGACTCCGCCTGGCGGCCGGTCAGCCCGAACGTGCTCACATCGAGCAGCACGATGTGGTTGTCGGTGCCGCCGGTCACGAGCTTGGCGTTGCGCTTCAGCAGCCCTTCGGCGAGCGACTGGGCGTTGTCGGCCACGTTCTGGGCGTAGGCCTGGAAATCGGTGGTCCGGGCTTCGGCGAGGGCGACGGCCTTCGCGGCCATCATGTGCGACAGCGGGCCACCGAGCACGAGCGGACAGCCGCGGTCGACCGACGAAGCGTACTCCTCCTTGGCCAGCACCAAGCCTCCGCGCGGGCCGCGGAGCGACTTGTGCGTCGTGGTGGTCGCGACGTCGGCGAACGGGATCGGATCCTCGTCACCGGTGAAGACCTTGCCGGCGACCAAGCCCGCGAAGTGGGCCATGTCGACCATGAAGACCGCACCGATCTCGTCGGCGATCTCCTTCATCTTGGCGAAGTTGATTCGGCGCGGATAGGCGGAGTAGCCGGCCACCAGGATCAGCGGTTTGAACTCGCGTGCCTGCGCGGCGATCTGGTCGTAGTCGAGCAGCTGCGTTTCCGGGTCGGTGCCGTAGGACCGCTGGTCGAACATCTTGCCCGAGATATTGGGGCGGAACCCGTGCGTGAGGTGGCCGCCGGCGTCGAGGCTCATGCCGAGCATCTTCTGGTCGCCGAAGCGCCTGCGCAGGGTGGCCCAGTCCTCCTCGGACAGGTCGTTGACCGTCTTCGCGCCGAACTCGCTCAGCGCCGGGCCCTCGATCTTGTGCGCGAGGATCGCCCAGAAGGCGGTCAGGTTGGCGTCGATGCCGGAGTGGGGCTGGGCGTACGTATATTCGGCGCCGAACAGTTCGCGCGCGTGCTCGGCGGCGACGGCCTCGACGGTGTCGATGTTCTGGCATCCCGCATAGAACCGGTGGCCGACCGTGCCCTCCGCATATTTGTCCGAGAGCCACGTGCCCATCGTCGCCAGGACCGGCAAGGAGGCGTAGTTTTCGGAGGCGATCAGCTTGAGTGAAGCTCGTTGGTCGGTCAGCTCGGCCCTGGTGGCAGCAGCGATGCGGGGTTCAACTTGCTCCACAACCTTGAGGATGGTCTGGTAGGCGCTCGACAGTTCAGCGTTTGGGTTGGTCACGACAGACTCCTTCGGCGTGGGGGACCTTGCCCAAATCTAGCGCCTGCGCGAGACCTCATAGAGCGCAATTCCTACAGCAACTCCGGCATTCAGCGATTCGACGGCACTGGCGATGGGAATTGACACCAGGACGTCGCAGTGGTCGCGCACGAGCCGCGAAAGGCCGTCGCCCTCCGACCCGACGACAAGCACCAGCGGGCCATCAGCACCGGGCATCTCCTCGATGGCGGTGTCGGCCTCCCCGGCGAGCCCGGCGATGGTGAAACCGGCCTTGGCATACGCCTCCAGGGCACGGTTCAGGTTTCCCGCACGGGCGATGGGAAGCCGGGCGGCAGCTCCGGCCGACGTCTTCCACGCCGCTGCCGTCAGCTGTGCGGACCGGCGCTCCGGGATCACGACCCCGTCGGCACCGAACGCGGCCGCGGACCGGATGATCGCGCCGAGGTTCCGCGGATCGGTGATCTGGTCGAGCATCACCACGAGCGGGGCCGCGGACGACTCGATGGCATCGGCGAGCAGGTCGTCGGGATGTGCGTACTCGAATTCCGGCAGCTTGAGCGCCACCCCCTGGTGGATCGCGCCACCGGTCAACCGGTCGAGCTCCGTGCGCGTCGACTGCAGGGTCGGCACGTTGTGGTCCGCGCAGTGCTGGAGGATGTCGCGCAGGCGGGAATCGCGCTCGGCCCCGTCGGCGACATACGCCGTCTGCACCGGGATGCCAGCCTGGAGCGCCTCCAGAACCGGATTGCGACCGGCCACCCATTCGGGCCCCGAGCCGGGGCGACCGGTGCGCTGCGCGGCTTTCGGTCGGGCCGCGGTTTGCTTCGCCGCCGCCTGCTTGGCCTTGAATGCCTTGTGATAGGGCCGGTCCTCGGCCTTCGGCGTCGGCCCCTTGCCTGCGAGGCTCCGGCGGATCCGTCCACCCGACCCCGCCGGCCCCTTGCCCTTGCCCCGGCTGCGGGCCCCCGGACGCTGTGAGTTGCCCGCCATGTCAGCGACCTCCTGCCGACTCGAGTTCCCACTTGGCGCCGGCCGGGGTGTCGGTGATCTTCAACCCGAGTTCGTTGAGGCGATCCCGGATCGCGTCGGCGGCGGTCCACTCCTTCCGTTCCCGAGCATCCGCACGCTGGGCCAGCAGCGCCTGCACCAGCCCGTCGACGATCGGCGTGAGATCGTCAGTGCCGCTGCCGGCGCCTGTGACCCCGGCCCAAGCGGGATCGTCCGCGGCCAGCCCCAGCACGCTCAACATCGCCCTGACCTCACCCAGGAGACGTCGGACTGCAGCCTCGTCGCCGGCCTCGACCGCGGCGTTGCCCTGGCGCACCGCCGTGAACAGCACCGCCATCGCGCCCGGCGTGCCGAGATCATCGTTCATGGACTCGGCGAACGCCGCCGGCACCTCGGACGGTGCGGTGTCGGCGACTTCCGCCGCGCGGGCGACGAACGAATCGATCCGGGCCAACTGCGCGGTCGCCTCGGCGAGCGAGTCGGGTGCGAACTCGATGATCGAGCGATAGTGCGGCGCCAGCAGATAGAGCCGGACCGCGCGCGGGGGGAACTCCTTGGTCACCTCGCTGACGAGCGCCCCGTTGCCGAGGGACTTGCTCATCTTCTCGCCCTTCATGGTGACCAGCGCGTTGTGCATCCAGTGCCGGGCGAACGGCTTGCCGGCCGCGGTCGACTGGGCGAGCTCGTTCTCGTGGTGCGGGAACCGCAGATCGAGGCCACCACCGTGGATGTCGAACTCGTCTCCCAGATATTTCCCGGCCATCGCCGAGCACTCCAGATGCCAGCCCGGTCGGCCGCGGCCCCACGGCGTCGGCCAGGAGGCAGTCTCGGGCTCGCCCTCCTTGTGGCCCTTCCAGAGTGCGAAGTCGCGGGGATCCCGCTTGCCGCGCGGGTCGGCGTCCTCGGCGGCGGCCATGTCCGCGACCTTCTGGTTGGACAGTCGGCCGTAGTCCGGCCACGACCGGACGTCGAAATAGACGTCGCCGGAGCCGTCCGGTGCCGGATAAGCGTGACCGCGGTCGATGAGCGTCTCGATCATCTCGATCATCTCCGGCACGTGGCCGGTTGCGCGCGGCTCATAGGTGGGCGGCTGGCAGCCGAGCGCGGCATAGGCGCGATGGAGTTCGCGTTCGAAGCGGTACGCCCACGCGTACCACTCCTCACCGTGCTCCGCCGACTTCGCCAGGATCTTGTCGTCGATGTCGGTGACGTTCGCGACCACCTTGACCTCGAACCCCTCGTGCGTCAGCCAACGACGCAGCACGTCGAAGACGACCTCCTTGCGGATGTGGCCGACGTGCGGGGCCGATTGGACAGTGAGTCCGCAGTGATAGATCGACACCTTGCCCGGGACGACCGGATCGAGCGGGGCCGTGCTGCGGGTGGCGGAATCATAGAGCTGGAACGTCACCCCCCAACCCTAGCCGCGTGCGCCACCGCATTAAGACCGGTGATCAGTCTGTCCACATCGCTGTCATCGGAATACGGCGCCAATCCGACCCGGACCGCGCCGGCGTCCCCGAGTCCGAGCGTGCGCGAGCACTCGAGTGCATAGAAGTTGCCGGCCGGGGCGTTGACACCGTGGGCGGCGAGGCCGGCGTACACCTCCGGCGACGGAATCCCGGGAAGTTCGAACAGCAGCGTGGGGGTCCGGCGGGCGGCCCGGGAAAAGACCGTGGCGCCGAGGTCGGCGAGGGCGTGCTCGATGCGGGTACGCAACGTCAGCTCGTGTTCGGCCATTGCGTGCAGCGCGCGCTCGAGCCGGTGGCGGCGGTCGGTGACGGCACGGCGCGCCCCCTCGGGGACCTCCTCGGGTTCGTCGTCCAGGGTGCCCCGCAGGAAGTCCCGCCGCGATCCGCTGGCCGCGGCCGGGTCGTCGTGGTGCAGCATGCCGGCCAGGAAGTCGACGGCTGCGGTGGTGCCGGCGAGCAGTTCATAGGGCAGGGTCCCCAGCTCGAACCGCTCGGGCACCGCGTCGGTGGAGGGCAGGAGCTTGTCGGGCTGGAGCCCCTCGAGGAGGGCCGGACGCGCGGCCAGGACCCCGAGGTGGGGCCCGCAGAACTTGTAGGGCGAGCACGCCAGAAAATCCGCGCCCAGCGCGGGGAGATCCATCGACTCGTGTGCCGTGTAGTGCACGGCATCCACATAGCTCAGTGCCCCTGCGGACCTGGCCGCCGCCGTGATCGCGGGCACGTCCGGCATCGTGCCGATCAGGTTCGAGGCGGCGGTCACCGCGACCAGTCGGGTGCGGTCGGTGAGCAGCCCGGTGACCGCCTCGACCGGCAGTTCGCCGGTCGCCGGGTCGAACTCGGCCCAGCGGACCGTTGCTCCGGCGCGGTCGGCCGCGATCACCCAGGGCCGGATGTTCGCGTCGTGGTCCAGTCGCGTCACGATCACCTCGTCGCCGGGGCGCCAGGTCTGCGCCAGCGTGCCCGCCATCGAGAACGTCAGTTGCGTCATCGACCGGCCGAAGATGATGCCCGCCGGGTCGGCGTTCAGCAGATCACCCATCGCCGCGCGGGCGGAGGCCACGATCCCGTCCGCGTTCCGCTCCGCCTCCGTGACCACGCCGCGGTTGGCGACCGGCAGGACCAGCGCCTCGGCAATGGCGGAGGCGACGGGCGTCGGGGTCTGCGTACCTCCCGGACCATCGAAATGCGCAGCGGCAGCAGGGCCGGCCAGCGCAGGGAAATGGGGGCGCACCGTAGTGGGATCGAACTTCATGGGCCCATCGTGCACCCGATCAGCGACCGCCGCGAGACGCCTTCTGGATGACGGTCACGAACGACACCGGCAGCAGCAGGAGACCCGACCACAGCGCGCCGAACGTCAGAGAACCACCGATCAGGGGCAGGGCGCCTCGCCCGCCCGTCAGCCATTGGCCGAGCACGAGCAGAGCGCTGAGCCACAGCCACGTGAGCACCGTCCGGACGATCCAGTTCCAGGGCGCCTTCCACCAGATCAGCCCGACAACCGCCACCGCGGCCAGGCCCCCGAGCAGCCAGGTCATCACCGGAGCGCCGCCGGACCCCAGCATGACGACGACGATGACTCCCGGCATGCCGAACGCGAGCACCAGGAGCGCCTGCACGACGCGGTCGGAGGGTCGGGTCATGTCCGGAACATAGCCGATGCGTCACAATCGAGCATGAAGGTTGAGCGCGTCGTGCCGTCGGCCGAGGGCCTGGAGCTGATCGAGCTGGTTCGGGAGTACGCGCGTGAGCGCCTCGCGCCCGCCGCCGCGGCAGCCGAGGAGCAGGAGTCGTTCCCGCGGGAACGTCTCGTCGAGCTCGGCGAGCTGGGGCTGTTCGCGATGCCCTATCCGGAGGAGGTCGGCGGGCTCGGCCAGCCCTATGAGGTCTATCTTCAGGCGCTGGAGGAACTCGCGACCGCGTGGATGAGCGTCGCGCTCGGGGTCAGCGTGCACGTCATGACCTGCCACCCCGTCGTGCATTCGGGAACCGATGAGCAGCGGGCACGTCTGCTGCCGGGAATGCTGGGTGGGCGTCTGCTGGGGGCGTACTCCCTGTCCGAGCCCCAGGCCGGCTCCGATGTCGATGCGATCCGGCTGCGCGCCGAGCCGGACGGTGCTGACTATGTGCTCGACGGCGAGAAGGCCTGGGTGAGCCATGGGGGGCTCGCGGACTATTATCTGACGTTCGCCCGGACCGGAGAGGGGCGCGACGGGCTGAGCTGCTTCGTGGTCGACGGCGTGGCCGAAGGGCTGGCACCGGGCCCGCCGGAACGCAAGATGGGCCTGCGGGCGTCGCCGACGACGCCGGTGCACTTCGAGGGAGTACGCGTCGATCGCGCCAATCGGATCGGTCCCGAGGGTGCGGGCCAGCGGTTGGCCCTGAGTGCCCTGGCGAACGGTCGGCTCGGAATTGCCGCCTGTTCGACGGGCCTCGCCCAGGCAGCGCTCGCAGCGGCGGTGGCCTATGCGCGGGAGCGCGAGCAGTTCGGCGGGCGGATCGCGGACTTCCAGGGCATCCGGTTCCTGCTGGCGGAGATGGCCGCGAAGGTGGCCGCCGCCCGGGCGACCTATCTGCACGGGGCACGGAAGTGCGACGCGGGGATGGACTTCGTCGCCGATGCGGCCGTGGCGAAACTGGTGGCGACCGATGCGGCGATGTCGGTGACGACGGAGGCGGTGCAGGTGCTGGGGGGCTATGGCTATGTGGCGGATTTTCCGGTCGAGCGGTATTTCCGGGAGGCCAAGGTGACCCAGATCTTCGAAGGCACGAATCAGATCCAGCGCCTCGTCATCGCCAGATCGCTGCTGCGTCAGACGTCCGGATAGCCATCGCCGGCCGCGGGGACGGCCTCGTCGGGCAGCCGCTGGAGCACATCGTTCACATAACCGCGGGCGGCCTCTCGCAGGGAGACCTCGGCACCGGCGGCCTCGGAGCGATACCAGCGATAATCCAGGAACTCGTGATAGATCTGCGCAGCGTCCCGCTTTGCCAGCAGATGCTGCGGCACGGCCCGGACGACCGGTTCGAAGCATTCGGTCAACCACTGGTGCGCGACCACGGCCTCGTCGGCGCTCTGCTGGTCCGTGCGCGCCCGGAACGAATCCAGGTCGTTGAGCAGGCGCCGGGCTTGGTTCTCCTCGGTGTCGAGACCCGTGAGGCGCAGCAGCCGACGGGAATGGTGACCGGCATCGACCACTTTCGGTTGGATCCGGACCGAGGTCCCGTCGATGTCGGTGGTGATGTCGAGTTCGGCGACCTCGAAGCCCAGCGCGTTGAGTCGCCGGACTCGGCTCTCGATGCGATGCATCTGGGACTCGTCGAACTCCTCGGCGCCCGTCAGCTCGGCCCAGAGGTCCCGATAGCGCGCCTCGATCTGCTCGACCAGGGTCAGCGGGTCGAGCGCAGCGTCGAGCTGACCACCGGCCTGGAGATCGAGGAACTCGCCGAACAGGTTGATGCGGGCGAGGTGCAGGTCGTGCTCGCGTTGGCCGGCGCTGAGGGAGTCGTGCAGTTCGCCGGTCTCCGCGTCGACGAGATAGGCGGCGAACTCGCCGGCGTCCCGTCGGAACAGGGTGTTGGACAGCGACACGTCACCCCACAGGAACCCGACCAGATGCAGGCGGGCGAGCAGCACGACCATCGCGTCGATCAGGCGGCCGACGGTCTCGGGGCGGACACCGCTGGTGAAGAGACTGCGATAGGGGAGGGCGAAGCGCAGGTGTCGGGTCAGCAGGATCGGGTCGAGCGGCTGCCCGTCCGGGCTGTGGCGCCCGGTGACCACCGCGAGCGGCTCGACAGCAGGGGTGTCGATGCGGGCCAGGTCCTGCAGCAGGCGGTATTCGTGCAGCGCCAAATGCTCGATCACCTCCTTGGCCGCATAGATCTCGTCCTCGACGCGGATGAACCGGACGACGTGGCGGGAGATGCCCCGCGGAAGGGCGACGAGATGATCGCTCGACCACTCGGACAGTGGCGTGCCCCACGGCAGAGGAATCAGCCGTGCGTCTGGCCTCGCTGACAGAAATCGCGGCACTCAGGAGATCCGATCGCCCGTCATCGGCGAGAAGACGTGCACGTGATCGGGTTCGACGGCGAGCCGCACCTGTGCGCCGCGCTGTGGCGTGCGGCGCGAGGTGATGCGGGCCACCAGTTGCGGCGCGCTCAGCGCGTTCGCTCCGGTCAGGCCAGTCGGAACGCCGTAGAGGTAGGAGTCCGCGCCCAATTCCTCGACGACGGAGATGTCCATGCCGATGCCTTCCCCCTCGGCGAGGATGAAGTTCTCCGGTCGGATCCCGATGGTCAGGACCTGTTCGCCCAGGGCCCGCTCGAGCACCTCACGGCTGACCGGCACCACGAAGTCGCCGATCTCCACCCCGCCGTCGGTGACCCGTCCGTCGAGCAGGTTCATCGCCGGCGACCCGATGAACCCCGCCACGAACAGGTTGCGAGGGGTGTCATAGAGGGCGAGCGGCGAATCGACCTGCTGAAGGACGCCATCCTTCATCACCGCCACCCGATCGCCCATCGTCATGGCCTCCACCTGGTCGTGGGTGACATAGACCGTGGTCACCCCCAGCCGGGTCTGGAGCGCGGCGATCTGGGTGCGGGTCGACACGCGCAACTTGGCATCCAGGTTCGACAGCGGCTCGTCCATGAGGAACACCTGGGGCTGCCGGACAATCGCGCGGCCCATCGCGACGCGCTGCCGCTGGCCACCGGACAGCGCCTTGGGCTTCCGACTGAGGAATTCCTCCAGACCCAGGAGCCGCGCGGCCTCGGTGACGCGCTGTTCCTGCTCGGCCTTCGGCACGTTCTGCATTTTCAGCGCGAAGCCCATGTTCTCGGCCACGGTCATGTGGGGATAGAGCGCATAGTTCTGGAACACCATCGCGATGTCCCGGTCCTTCGGTGGAAGGTGGGTGACGTCGGTGTCGCCGATCCAGATGCTGCCGCCGTTGACCTCTTCGAGGCCGGCCAGCATGCGCAGGGAGGTTGACTTCCCGCACCCGGACGGGCCGACGAGCACCATGAACTCGCCGTCACCGATCTCCAGATTGAGCCGATCGACAGCCGGTCGATCGGCCCCTGGGAAGTGTCGAGTTGCGTCCCGGTAGCTCACGGTGGCCACGTGGTGAAACTCCCTCCGCGGGCAGTTGGGCCCGATGACAGAATTCTTGGGGTAGTGCTCTGCTGGTCTCATTCTGGCACCGCTTCGGTTTGTGAGGGCACCGGACCCCGGCGCCGACATAGACTCGCCCGCGTGACGGAGAAGGACGAGGCACCAGCCGAGCCGGAGTGGTGGGAGGACCCACGCATGCCGTGGGGGCACAAGCCCACCCGGTCGGATCTTGCCTGTTTCGGGTGGATCAGCGTGCTGGGCATCTATTCGCTGGCGCTGCTGCCCTTCCGCGCGGTGCTGTTGACGAAGCCGTTCCTTGCGGCGACGTTGACCGGATCGCGCACGGGCGTGGTGATGATCGGCGCGCTGGCGGCAATCGGCCAGGCGCCGTGGTGGCCATTCTGGCTGGTCGTCGCCACGCTCAGCGTCATCAAGTTCGACTGGGTCTATTTCTGGGCCGGGCGGCTCTGGGGCCGGGGCGTGTTCGAGATGGTCGCGGGCAAGTCCAAGCGGGCGCGCCGCAACGCCGAACGAGCGGAGAAGATCACCCTCAAGTACGCAGTCCCCGCGCTGTTCCTGACCTATCTGCCTGTCCCGCTGCCGGCTGCCGTCATCTATGCCACCCTCGGCACAGCCGGCATGAGCTGGCGGCGGTTCTTCGCGTGGGACCTGGTGTTCGCCGCGATCATGCAGTCGGTCTATTTCTATCTCGGCTTCCGCATCGGCGAGCCGGCTGTCGCGGTCGTGGCGGAATACGGGCGCTATCTGTGGTGGATCACCATCGCCATCCTCGTCGGCATGATCGTCACCGCGCTGTGGCGGTCGAACCAGAAGAAGCGCGCCGCGGCCGCGAAGGCTCAGCCATAGAGAGCGACGCGGGAGTCGGGATGCTGGAACATCGCGTGGACGTTGTGGCTCACACGGGGGACCACGATCTTGCGGTGCCGTGTGTGGATCTGGGGACCGAAGACCGACGGCAGATAGGCCCAATAGCGTTCGCCACGCTCAAACCGGTGAGCGCCCTGCGCGCCCGCTGCGCACGACCGGTCCATTGATGACGACCGGGGATCGTTGTCGGCATCACCCAGCAGATAGATGATCCGCCGCTCGCCGAACCGACGTTTGAGGTTGAGCTCGCCCGCGTCTGCCATGTAGTCGTTCAGCTTGTTGAGGCCGTAGCGGTAGTCGTTGAACGTCGGGCAGGCGGCCAGCTGTTCCGGACTGACGCCCGGGCGCTGATCGTCCCAGTACAAGTAGGACGACGGGTTGGTGATGATGAACCGCACGGGTTCGTGGCTGGTGCCGGCGGCGTACCGGGCCACGAACTGGCCGCCACCCGAGAACCCCGCGACGACGATCGGCAGGTGCCGCACGCGATCCAGCATTTCGTCGACGACCGCATAGGAGGAGATCGAGGCGTCGTTGTTGGCGGACCGGTCGCCCTGGGACCAGCTGTAGAAGCTCCAGTAGAGGTGGGTGTTCGGATTGATCCGGTCCTCCCGAACCGGGAACCACGGCGACACCACGAGGGTCCGGCTTCGCTGTTCCGGTGTCCCGGCGGCCAGCACGGCGGCTGCCACGGAGCAGGGCTGACGGTCGTTGCCGTGCATCACCACGATGACCCGGGTCGCTTCGGTCGGGGGAACGTCGATCGAGCCGTTGGCGCAGTAACCGAATCCGCGGCCGGCGATCCGGGTCTGGC
Source organism: Ammonicoccus luteus (assembly GCF_050880385.1). NCBI lineage: Bacteria > Bacillati > Actinomycetota > Actinomycetes > Propionibacteriales > Propionibacteriaceae > Ammonicoccus > Ammonicoccus luteus. Next base: position 196,849 of record NZ_JBNZCI010000002.1, on the reverse strand, counting down.
GCATCGTCACGGAGCGGGCGAGGGGTTCGGGGGTGACGAGCGGATCGAGTGGTTCGGCCTGTGGCGCCCGGGCCACGGCAGGGGCCGGCGGCGGGGCCGCCGACACGTCTGTCTTGCTGCTGCGCGAGAAGCCGATCGCGGACACCACCAGCAGCAACACCAGCAGGACGTGCTCGAGGCGGCGGTTCCGTGCCCTCAACGCTCGACGACGCGCCACAGCTGTGCCTCGAACTCATCTTTGAGCGTGTGGACATAGGTCCGGCTCAAGTGGTTGTCATCCATATAGACATAAACGTTGCCGATGACCGGGGAACACCACCCGGCCGGACAGATGAACTCCGTCAGGTCCATGGTCAGCATGTTCGGGTCCGTCTCCAGGGCGAGCTGTGGCGAAACCGGAGCCAGCTTCTCTTCGACCGGCCGCAGACAGCGCGGATCCGCCGCGCCATAGCGTTGCACGCATTCGGGCATCTTGAACGAAAAGCGCGGGTTGTCGCGCATGTTGACGATCGGGATGCCTGCCTCGGTGATCGGTCGGGCGGCGTCGGCGTACGTCTCCACGGGCAGCTCCGGCCCCTCCGCCTGGGCGCGCGTACCCACCGTGAACACGAAATCTGGCCGCAACTCGAGGAGATAGTCGGTCAGTTCGCGGGTGAATTCGACGCACTCGGGCGAACTGAGCTGGTTCTCCAGACTGAACCGACAGCCCGGATGAATGATCACCAACAGGTGCCACTGTTCGCGATTCGCGAGGTCGACCATCAGCGGGTTCCACTGATTCGCGTGCGAGTCGCCCATCATCACGACCGTCTTGTGCGGCGGGCCCTCGGGCCGGATCTCGGAGCATTCCGAAGGCGGCGGCTGGGGGGTGAGGTCCTCCCCGCACGGGGGGAGCGCCTCTGGCCAGTCGGTGCCGATCACGGTGTCGCCCGGCACGATGCTGCGGGACGGGGTTGATGTGGGCAACTCCGCGCCGGGAGTCACCGCGCGCGCCCCGGGCCGTTCGGTTTCCGGGGTCTGGTTGACCGCCTGCACGCCGCGGTCGAGCACTTGGGTCCAAAACTGGACGGTGCCGAACGCGATGATCAGGATGGTGGCGATGGTGGCGAGGCCCCAGCGCTTGGCCTTGAGCACCGGCAGCGTGTTGAAACGCCGCTCGACCGTTCGCGTCGTCAGGTCGGCCAGCAGAATGGACAGACCGATCACGCCGACGCTGCCGAGCAGATCGACCTCGTTCCGGCCACTCAGATAAAGCCAGAACATCAGGATCGGCCAGTGCCAGAGATAGAGCCCATAGGCGCGGTCACCGATCCAGGCGAGCGGCTTGGTCGAGAGCCAATAGGCGGCATGGGCCTTGCGGTCGGAGCCGCCCGCGAACACGACGAGGGCAGCCGCGAGAGAGGGCCACAGCGCGACCGGCCCGGGGAAGTCCTGGCGACCGATGATCATGCCGCCGACGCCGATCGCGATCACGCCGATCCAGCTCATCGCGGCCGACACTGCGAAGGGCACCCGCAGGACGGGGACGAACGCGAACAGCGCGGCGAGAGAGAACTCCCAGACCCGGGCATAGGTGTCGAAATAGGCCCGGGACGGGTTGTCGGCGACGGCCCGCAGCGCATAGACAAACGATGCCGCGGTGATGGCAGTGAAGATCACGCCCAAGGTCGCCTTGATCGGGATCCTCGTGACTTTGAAGAGACCCATCGCCAGGAGCATCAGCAACGGCCAGAGCACGAAGATCTGCCCCTGGATCGACAAAGACCAGTAGTGCTGCAGCAGGCTCGTCCCGCTGCGGTCCGGCGACGTGTAGTCCGTCGCCAGATCGATCAGCACCCAGTTCTGGTTATAGAAGAGGGAGGCGAGGGCTTGGTCGAGCAGGGGATACCACCGCGTGGGCGGAAGGATCAACCAGCCGGCAACGCACACGCTCAGGATGACGACGGCGGATGACGGGATGAGCCGCCGGAAGCGCCCGACGAGAAAGTCGAGGATGCGGAACGCCATGCCCTGTCGCAGGAAGCTTGCCGTCATCAGATAGGCGGAGATCATCAGGAAGACGTCCACGCCGCCGGACACCCGGCCCGCGCCCCACAGGTGGTACGCCACAACCAGCGCGATCGCAAGGCCGCGGAGGCCATGGATCTCGCCGCGACGCTTGGTCCGCTGGGGACTTCCGACGGCGGCGGTCTTCTGGGCCAAGGCAACTCGCTTCCGTCACAGGGCGCACGTCGGCGGATGGGCGGGTGGGGGCGCCGCCACGATACTCGCACCGCCACGAATCAGCGAACCGCTTCGACAAGCGTGCTCAGGCCCGGCAGAATAGACGGGCATGCCTCCGTAGCTCAGTTGGTAGAGCGTCGCTCTTGTAAAGCGAGGGTCGCGGGTTCGAATCCTGTCGGGGGCTCTGATCGGCGCAGTGCGCGCTCGAACTCGCCTGGCTAGGGCAGTCAGCGCATGGGCGCGTACGTCTCTTTGGCCTTCTCCAGCGCTGCGAGATAGCCCGCACGTTCGTACGCCACATGGTCGGCTTCCGCGGGCACGGCGAGGAGGCCGCGCATGGCGCTGACCGAGTCGAACTCCTTGCGCCCGAGCCAGTCGGTGAGCTGTCCGAGGAGTTCATGCGCATAGCCGGGACCGCGGCGGAGCATTGCGGACGTCGTCATCACCACGTCCGCCCCGGCCAAGAGGCTGCGGATCACGTCCTCGCCGGTCTCGACCCCGGAGGTCAACGCAAGGGACGCGTTGACCCGGCCCCGCAGGGCCGCGATCCAGGTGCGCGGCAGCCGCCCTTCGACCGAGCGGGACAGGGTGACGCCGGCCTCGACCTGGAGGGTCTCGATGTCGATCTCGGGCTGGAGGAACCTGTTGAACAGCACGAGTCCGTCGGCCCCCGCGTCCACGAGCCTGTGCGCCATCTCGCCGAGTGACGAGAAATAAGGGGAGAGCTTGACCGCGACCGGAACGTTCACGGCGTTCTTGACGCCCTCGAGGATCTCGACGTGCCGATCCTCGACTTCGCGACCGCTGATCCCGGTGTCGCCGGGCACCAGATAGATGTTCAGCTCCAACGCCGAAGCGCCGGCGTCCGCGAGCTGCTGGGCGAACTCGACCCAGCTGCCGATCGTGGTGCCGTTGAGAGAGGCGATGACCGGCACGTCCCCGGCGGCTTCGATGCCGCGCTGGAGGGTCTCGACATAACGGGCGCTCAGCCCCACATCGGAGGAGGGGACGGTGGGGAAATAGGACAGCGACTCCGCGAACGACTCTGCGTACTCATCCTCCAACAACATGTCGTGCGCCGCCTCGTGACGCAGTTGCTCCTCGAACAGGGAGAACATCACGATCGCCCCGACGCCACCAGCGGCCAGTGCGGCGAAACCGTCGGTGGACTGGGTGAGCGGCCCGGCGGACGCAACGAGCGGGTTGCGCAACTGCAGCCCGAGATAGGTGGTGCTCAGATCCGGCATGTTTACTTGGTGCCTTCCTTCTCGGGTTGCTTCTCCGGGGCAACTTCGCCCTCGCGGCGGGCGTCGGGTGCGAACTCGGCCGCCTCCTTCGTCGCCATCTCTTCATAGGTCTCCCAGCGCTGGCGCACGGCGGCGGTGGCCAGATCCAGGAGTCGCGCGGCTTCCTTGGGGTCGGACTGCGCGAGCATGCGATAACGCAGCTCCTTGTAGAGATAGTCCTTGAGGGCCACGCGCGGCTTCGGCGAGTCGAGCAGGAACGGGTTCTCGCCCTTCTGGCTCGCGATGGGGTTGAACCGCATCAGCGGGAAGTGGCCGGTGTTCACCGCGTTGTACTGCTGCTCCAGACCCTTCCGCATGTCGATGCCGTGGGCGATGCAGTGGCTGTAGGCGATGATCAGGCTCGGACCGTCATAGGACTCCGCCTCACGGAACGCCTTCAGCGTCTGCTGGGGATCGGCGCCCATGGCGACGCGGGCGACATAGACGTTGCCGTACGCGATCGCCTGCATCGCGAGATCCTTCTTGTTGGTGGTCTTGCCCGCAGCAGCGAACTTGGCCACCGCGCCCAGCGGGGTCGACTTGGAGGACTGACCGCCCGTGTTGGAATAGACCTCCGTGTCGAGCACGAGGACGTTCACGTTGCGGCCGGACGCAAGCACGTGGTCGAGGCCGCCGGAGCCGATGTCGTACGCCCAACCATCGCCGCCCACGATCCACACGCTGCGCCGGATCAGGTGATCCAGGACCGAACGCAGGTCCTCGACCCGGTGCCCGTCAAGGTCTTCAAGGCGTTCGCGCAACTGCTGGACCCGGAGGGCCTGCGCTGCCAACTGGGATTCCGAGTGCTGTTCGGCGTCGAGGATGGAATCGACCAGCTCCGGTCCGATCTCCTCGCGCAACTGGATCAGTCGCTTGCGGGCCAGCCCCGCGTGGAGGTCGGCGGCCAGCCGCATGCCGAGACCGAACTCGGCGTTGTCCTCGAACAACGAGTTGGACCAAGCGGGTCCGCGGCCATATTCGTTCTGCGTCCACGGCGTGGTCGGCAGGTTGCCGCCATAGATCGACGAGCACCCGGTGGCATTCGCGATCGTGGCCCGGTCACCGAACAGCTGGCTGAGCAGCTTCACATAGGGCGTCTCGCCACAGCCGGAGCATGCGCCCGAGAACTCGAACAGCGGTTGCAGGAACTGCGTGCCGCGGATGGTGCCGAAATCGACACGCGTGCGGTCGTTGTTCGGGATGGTCTCGAAGAACTCGATGTTGCGCTTCTCGTCCTCGAGCCGCTCGGCAACGGGGGAGAGGTTGATCGCGCGTCGGTTGGGCTGACCGACCGGCTTGACCGGACATGCCTCGACGCACAGTCCGCAGCCCGTGCAGTCCTCGGCGAACACCTGCAGGGTGTACTGCGCCAACGGCACCCCGACCGTGTTCAGCGGCGCTGATTGGAAGGTGTCGGGAGCGCCGGCGAGTTTGTCGGGCAGATAGTACTTCGACCGGATCACCGAGTGCGGGCACACGAACGAGCAGTTGCCGCACTGGATGCAGGTCTCCGGATCCCACTCGGCGACGATGCTGGAGATATTGCGCTTCTCGAAGGCTGTCGTGCCGCTCGGATAGGACCCGTCGACCGGGAGCGCGGAGACCGGGAGCAGATCACCGCGACCCGCCATCATCTCCGCGGTCACCGTGCGCACGAACTCCGGGGCGTGGTCCGGCACCGGCGATTTGAGCGGGTGCCCGCCGGCGGCCTGCTCGGGCACCGGAACTCGGTGGAGGTTGCTCACAGAGGCGTCCACGGCGCGCTCGTTGCGGGCCACGACCTCGGCGCCACGACGGCCGTAGGTCTTGCGGATCGACTGCTTGATCGCCGCGACGGCCTCCTCGGCCGGCAGCACCCCGGAGATCGCGAAGAAACAGGTCTGCAACACGGTGTTGGTCCGGTTGCCGAGGCCTGCTTCGCGCGCAACCGCGCCGGCGTCGACGGTCCACACCTGCAGGCCGAGCTCGATGACCTTCTCCTGCACGGGGGCGGGGAGTTTCTCGAACACCTCACCCGGCGGATAGGGCGTGTTGAGCAGCAGGATCGTGCCCTCGCGCGCGTTCGCCAGGATGTCGACCTGTTCGAGGATCGACCAATGGTGGCAGCCGATGAAGCCGGCCCGGCTCACCAGATAGGGGGCGTGGATCGGTTTCGGGCCGAAGCGCAGATGGGAGATCGTGCGGGAGCCGGACTTCTTCGAGTCATACACGAAGTACGCCTGAGCGAAGCGGTCCGGATCGTCACCGAGAATCTTGATCGTGTTCTTGTTCGCGCCGACCGTGCCGTCGGAGCCGAGGCCATAGAACACTGCCGACAGCGTTTCGGCCGGGGTGATGTCGAGCGAGTCGTCGTAGTCGATCGACAGCTGGGTGACGTCGTCGATGATGCCGACGGTGAACCGGGAGCGGGGCTTGTCCTTCGCCAACTCCGCGTACACCCCTGCGACCATGCCGGGAGTGAACTCCTTGCTCGACAGCCCATAGCGACCACCGACGATCTGGGGGAGCCGGTCCCGCTCGCCGCGGGCATAGCTCTCCCCGAGCGCGGACGCGACGTCGAGGAACAGCGGCTCGCCGCCCGATCCGGGCTCCTTGGTCCGGTCGAGCACCGCAATCTTCTTGCAGCACGCGGGGATGGCGGCAAGGACCTCGTCGACGGGGAACGGCCGATAGAGCCGGATGTGGACCATGCCGACCTTCTCGCCCTGGGCGAGCAGGTGGTCGACGGTCTCGCGGACGGTCTCGGCGCCGGAGCCCATGATCACGATGACCCGTCCGGCGTCGTGGGCGCCGTGATATTCGACAAGGTGGTATTGCCGCCCGGTCCGCGTCGCGAACCGGTCCATCGCGGACTGCACGATGCCGGGGGTCTTGGCGTAGTACGGATTCACCGTTTCCCGACCCTGGAAATAGACGTCCGGGTTCTGCGCGGTGCCGCGGATGATCGGGTGCGCGGGCGACAGCGCGCGGGCGCGGTGCTCGCGGATCAGGTGCTCGGGAATCAAGGATCGCAGGTCGTCATCGCTGAGCTTTGACATCGTGTTGAGCTCGTGCGAGGTCCGGAAGCCGTCGAAGAAGTGCACGAACGGGACGCGCGATTCCAGCGTCGCGAGCTGGGCGACACAGGCGAGATCGTGGGCCTCCTGCACCGACGCCGACCCGAGCAGCGCGAACCCGGTCTGCCGGACCGCCATCACGTCCTGGTGGTCGCCGAAGATCGACAGGCCCTGCGCGGCGAGCGACCGGGCGGCGACATGGAAGACGGTGGAGGTCAGTTCGCCGGCGATCTTGTACATGTTCGGGATCATCAGCAGCAAACCCTGCGACGCCGTGAACGTCGTGCTCAGCGCGCCGCCCTGGAGGGCCCCGTGCATGGTGCCGGCGGCGCCGGCCTCGGACTGCATCTCGATGACGGTCGGGACGGTGCCCCACACGTTGGAGCGACTGCGCGCGGACCACTCGTCGGCGAGCTCCGCCATGGTCGAGCTGGGCGTGATGGGATAGATCGAGCAGAGCTCGTTCAGCCGGTACGCCACAGACGCGGCGGCCTCATTGCCGTCGATGATGGCGCGGGCGGGGGTGCGCGTCATGACTGTCCTTCCGGGCGCATCTCGATGGCGTGCACGGGGCACTGCTCGAAGCAGGTGCCGCAGCCGGTGCACTTGTCATAGTCGAAGCGATAGCGGTGACCCTTGCCGAGCTTGATGATCGCGTCCTCCGGGCACGCGCCGAAGCAGCCGTCGCACTCGAAGCAGTTGCCGCACGACAGGCAGCGGGACGCCTCGAACGACGCCTGCGCCGCCTCCAGGCCGCCGACGATCTCGTCGAACGCGAGGATGCGGGCATCGGGGTCGAGCTCGGGTTGGGCGCGGCGGGAGGCATCGCCGAAGTACCACAGATTCAGCTTGTCGAAGCTCGCCAGGTCGTGCTTGGGGCGGCGGTCGGGCACGGTGTCGTTGAGCCAGGCGTCGATGGCACGCGCGGCCTTCTTGCCGTGGCCGACACCGACGGTGACCGTGCGGTCCGAGGGGACCGCGTCGCCGCCGGCGAAGATGCCGGGCACCGTGGACATCAGGGTCTGATGATCGACCTGCAGCACGCCGTCGCGATCGAACTCGAGCCCGTCGATATTGTGCAGGAACTCGGTCTCGGGGACCTGCCCGACGGCCATGATCACCGAGTCGGCCTCGAGCTTCTCGAAGCGCCCGGTGCCCTGCGGGCGCCCGTTCTCGTCGAGTTCCATGATCTCGACGGTGAGGTCGTCGGAGACGTCGGTGATCGTGCGCAGCCAGTTGATCTTGACGCCCTCGCGCTCGGCCTCGCTGAGCTCCTCCTCGTGGGCGGGCATCTGCGCCTTGGTCCGGCGATAGACGATGATCGCCTCCTCGGCGCCCAGTCGGCGGGCGGTGCGGGCGGCGTCCATCGCGGTATTGCCGCCGCCATAGACCGCGACCTTCCGGCCGATCAGGGGCCGGTCGCCCGACGCCACGCCGCGCAGGAACTGCACAGCGTCGACCATCTTCGAGGCGTCCTGGGCCGGGATGTCGACCTTGCGCGAGAGATGGGCGCCGACAGCGACGAACACGGCGTCGAAATCGCCTTCCTTCTGCTCCTCGAGCAGGTCCGCCACGGCGTGGTTCTGCACCATGCGCACCCCGAGAGCCTGGATGCGCGCGATCTCCCCGTCCAGCACGTCGCGGGGGAGCCGGTACGCCGGAATGCCGTAGCGCATCATGCCGCCCGGCTCGTCGCCGTTGTCGCAGATCTCCACCTCGTGCCCGAGCCGGGCCAGGTGATAGGCCGCGGACAGCCCGGACGGGCCGGACCCGATCACCAGGACCCGGCGGCCCGAAGCGTGCGGCGGGGCCGCGAACTGCCAGCCCAGCTCGAGGGCGCGGTCACCGAGGAAGCGTTCGACCGCGTGGATCGACACGGACGAGTCGAGCTCGGCACGGTTGCACGAGGTCTCGCACGGGTGATAACAGACCCGGCCGTGGATCGCCGGGAACGGGTTGTCCTGGGTGAGCTGCCGCCACGCGGACTCGGCCTCGCCGGCTTTGATCAGCCGGAGCCATTCCTGGATGTTCTCCCCGGCCGGACAGGCCGCGTTGCACGGTGGGAGCAGATCGAGATAGATCGGACGCCTCGTCCGTTCCGGTCCGACCCTCCCCTCGGTGTGGAAGAGATCGGGCAGCTGGGTCACGTCGCGCCGTTGCGGGTGAATCATTCGGGGTCCTCCGTTGGAATCCGACCTCCACCGTAGTCCACCTCTTCCGCGTGCGGGCGCGAATGGGGAAGTCAGTCAGCTGTCCCGCGATCCGCCCCGATCGCCTGGACCGTTCCAGGATGAGGCGCCGGGTGTCGGGGTCACGGGCGTCCCCTTTTGACCCAGGGGGCGGGTCAAAAGAGGAGGGCTCGACGCGGACTCCTGGCGGGCCGGCCAATCTGACGGAATGGACCGCCGAAGGGACCAGTCGGGCAGAGAAGTGCGGCCTCGGCAACGTCAGTGCAGGCTGGCCACCGGGATGCCGCCGGCGGCGAGAAAGGCCTGGCCGGCTCCGGTGACCGTCGCGTCCTCACCGGCTTCGAGGAACGCAGCCTGGCCCTTGGCCAGCGTGAGCTCCTCACCGCCGACCGTCAGCGTGAACGATCCGTCGGTGACGAGCACGATCCGCGCGGATGGCTGGGCGGGTACCGGGGATTCGTCGGGTTCGGTGAGCTGGAAGACCGCAAACTCGAGGGCCTCCGTTGGATAATGGAGCACTCCCGGTGCGACCTCGACCGGCTCGATCAGGCCGGGGAAGCCCGGGGTGAAGTCGAGCACCTGGGCCAACTCGTCGACGTCGATGTGCTTGGGCGTCAGGCCGCCGCGCAGCACGTTGTCCGAGTTGGACATGACCTCGATGCCGGTGCCCCGCAGATAGGCGTGCAGGTTGCCGGCCGGCATGAAGAACGCCTCGCCGGGCTGCAGGAGGATCCGGTTCAGCATGAGTGCGGCCAGCAGGCTCGGGTCGCCGGGATAATCCTCGGCGAGCTCGACCGCCGTGGTGCAGAAGAGGTGGAAGTCCGTGCCCGGTTCGGCGGTCCGCAGGGCCGCTCGGGCGGCGTCGACGACCTCGGCGACCACGTCGGCGTACAGGTCCTCGAGGGCCAGGAACGACAGGAAGACCCGGGCGATCCCGTCGGGCTCGGCGAGGGGGAGCATGAGGTCGTCGGTCGCGGACAGACCCAATTGGGCGAACAGCGCGCGGGTCTGCGCCGGATCGCGGAAGCCGCACAGGCCGTGGAACTCGGTCAGCGCGATCACGGCTTCGGGCTTGGGCCAGTCGTCGCGATAGTTCCGGTCGAGCGCGTCGAGGGCGACGCCGTCGCGGTTCTCGCGGGCGTACCCCTCGATCGCCTGCGCCCGCGACGGATGCGCCTGCAGCGACAGCGCGCGGTCGGCGGACAGGACCTTGAGCAGGAACGGCAACCGCGGCCCGAACCGGCTGACGGTCGCGGCCCCGATCAGGGCGGGGCGTTCGGCGAGGTGGGCGTCCAGGGGTGTTCCGTCCGGCAGCGTCGAGGGGGCCTTGGGGTGGGCTCCGAGCCAGTACTCCGCCTGCGGCGCGCCGGTCTGTGGCGTGCCGAGGGTCGCGGGAATGCCGTCGAGGGAACCCCAGGCATAGTCCTGGATGACGCCGGTCAGGGTCTGCATGGCCCGATGCTAGCCGCGGGCACCGGAGACGCGCGGTGTCCCATGAATGACACTCGTGTGATTCGGCGCCTAGGATGCCCATATGCCCGCAGCTGCGAACCAGAACCCCGAGCGCGCCGGCGCCCTCACCGAGCGGGACGCCGACATCCTGGACTACGAGCGGAACTGGTGGAAGCACGCCGGCCCGAAGGAGCAGGGCATCCGCGAGCGGTTCGAGATGTCGGCCACTCGCTACTACCAACTACTCAATGCCCTGATCGACCGCCCGGAAGCGCTCGCCCACGACCCCCTCCTCGTCAAGCGCCTGCGCCGCCAGCGCGCGGAGCGCCAGCGCGCCCGCTCTGCCCGCCGGTTGGGGTTCGACCCGCGCTGACGTCCACCCCGTCGGCGTTGACTCGTCGGCCTACCCCGGCCGCTCGCCCCGGCCGATTATTCCGTCGCTGAGTCGTCCCACGCGCGGATCCACGCCGCGGCACCGTCGATCGTGCCGACCGAGCGAAGGACGGTCACCTCGCGCGCCCGGCCGGTCGCGGTGGAGGCGTACCGCACTGAGAACAAGCCCTGGTCGATCGTGAACGCAAGCTCGCCGGTCCAGCCCGCGGCCCGGATCGCACGCGCCACGGCGGGGAACGCGGCCACCGGCGCATCCGGGGTCAACCGAAGCGCGCGGTCCCGGCCATCGGCGCTCGGTCGGCTGCCGGGTCCGGTCAGCACCGCCTGCGCCGGGCCGCCGCAGTCCGCCACATCGGCCGGGCTGCCCGCCAGCCGCAACCGCGCGATCGGATCGAGGACCAGCCACGCGCGGCCGCTGCCGGTCGCGTCGGGATGGGCCCCGATCGCGGTTGCCGCGGCGGCGATCGTGGCGGGGTCGGTCAGCCGTGCGACGAGGTGGATCAGCCCCTGGGTCGCCTCCTCCGCATCCTGCACCACGAGTTCGGTGAAGGCGGCCGCCGCGATGAGGGCGTTCGCCGCCGGGAGGCGCTCGAGCACGTCGAGGCTGCCGCGGACCCCGAGTCCGTCGGCCAGCACCGTGACATCGAGGTCGGTGCGGGACCACCGGGACCGGATGGCGCGGAAGACCCGGTCCAGGTCGCCGCGGCGGCTGACCGTCGTCCGGAGGGTGGTGGTCTCCCGGGTGGTGTCGGCGTGGAAACCGAGCACGGGGGCGAGCGCGCTGGCGGTACTCACCACCTCGTCGATCGAGCGCACGGCCGCGGTGTGGCCGAACGCGGTGTCGATCCGCAGCGCGTCGGCACCGTCCCGCACGGTCAGCCTGGGTGGTGTGGGCGCGGCGGACTGCGCCGTGAGCCAGGCCGCGTACGCCAGCACGGCCTCGGATCGCGTCGTCACCGTCAGGCGCGGTCCGTCGTGCTCCCCGACGAGTTCCAGCCGGTCGGCGCGCGGTTCGGTGGCGCGGTCGATCTCGGCGAGGTTCGCCTGATTCTGTGCCGCGTCGCCGCCGAGCGGCAGGCGGCCCGCATCGAAGTCGAGATCGAGGTACAGCGCACGGACCTGACCGGACTCGGCCGCGACGAACTCCTCGACCTCGCGGGCGATCGCGGTCAGGCGCGGGCGGTCGGTCCCGGCGACCGTGTGGACCCGGGCCCACACCGTCAGCGGCGTCGGCAGTGGGACCGGGCCCCAGCCCTCGGTACGCACGATGCTGAACGACGCCACCCACGGCCGCGAGTCCAGCCAGTCCTCGGTGATGGGGCGGGCCCGGGCGCCCGGGATGACCCCACAGCCCGTGAGCGCAGCGACCACGAGGCCGCCCAGCCCGGCGAGGCCGGTGCGGCGCGAGAACCTGCCGCCCCTCATGCGCGGGTCCAGAGCGGTCGCAGCGGCTGGTCGGTCCGGTAGCCGCCGCGGGCGAGCCCGGCGTGGCGTTCGAAGATGTTGTACGCCGCCCGGTCCCCGCTGCGGAGCCACGACCACGCGGTCGCGACGGCGTACAGGGGAAGAAAGAGGGGACCGGTCACGAGGTATTGCCAACTGTGCGCTTCCTCGTGGTCGAGCAGGTCCACGGTGCAGGCGTTGAGTGGGCGGCGGAGGAGGATGACGTTGCCGACGGTGAAGGCGCCGGCGTACGGGAAGCGGGGGCGATAGCCCTCCGCGACGATCAGTCCGCGGGGCCCCCGCCGGAGGTGCGTCCCACCCAGCCGGGCGACGACCAGGCCGAGCGGGGTGGACAGATTGCAGACGTTTCCCACCCAGCGGAGCAGATAGCGAGCGGCCATGCGTTCCAGTCTGGCAAAGGTCGGGCCCACCACAGCTGTTGTTTGCACTCGCCGGTGGAGAGTGCTAAACATGGTGTTGGCACTCTCGCTTGTTGAGTGCCACCGTCAAGTCCGGTGAGGCGCCGGGGTTGTGCCGGAAAAAGGGTACGCCGTGGTGCCGTCCGTCGCGGGCATCGTCTTGACGCATCTGACATTGACAACCCCTGACGCGGGAGGATTCCCGGAGCACATGGCAAAGCTTATTGAGTTCAACATCGAGGCCCGCCGCGGGCTCGAGCGGGGCATGAACACCCTCGCCGACGCGGTCAAGGTCACCCTGGGCCCGAAGGGCCGCAACGTCGTGCTGGAGAAGAAGTGGGGCGCCCCCACGATCACCAACGACGGTGTCTCGATCGCCAAGGAGATCGAGCTGGAGGAGCCGTACGAGAAGATCGGCGCCGAGCTGGTCAAGGAAGTCGCCAAGAAGACCGACGACGTCGCGGGCGACGGCACCACCACCGCTACCGTGCTGGCCCAGGCGATGGTCCGCGAGGGCCTGCGCAACGTGACCGCCGGCGCCAACCCGATGGGCCTGAAGAAGGGCATCGAGAAGGCCACCGCCGCGATCAGCGAGCAGCTGCTCGCGATGGCCACCGAGATCGAGACCAAGGACCAGATCGCCGCCACCGCGTCGATCTCGGCCGCGGACGAGACCGTCGGCGAGATCATCGCCGAGGCCATGGAGAAGGTCGGCAAGGAAGGTGTCATCACCGTCGAAGAGTCCAACACCTTCGGGCTGGACCTCGAGCTGACCGAGGGCATGCGCTTCGACAAGGGCTACATCTCGGGCTACTTCGTCACCGACACCGAGCGCATGGAGACGGTGCTGGATGATCCCTACATCCTGATCGTCAACTCCAAGATCGGCTCCCTGAAGGACCTCCTCCCCGTGCTGGAGAAGGTCATGCAGTCGGGCAAGCCGCTCGTCGTGATCGCCGAGGACGTCGAGGGCGAGGCTCTCGCCGGCCTGATCGTCAACAAGATCCGTGGCACCTTCAAGTCGGTGGCCGTCAAGGCACCGGGCTTCGGCGATCGCCGCAAGGCCATGCTGGGTGACATCGCGATCCTCACCGGCGGCCAGGTCATCTCCGAGGACGTCGGCCTCAAGCTCGACGCCGTCACCCTCGAACTGCTCGGCACCGCCCGCCAGGTCCGCGTGACCAAGGACGATTGCACGATCGTCGACGGCGGCGGCGACGCCGAGGAGCTCGCCGGCCGGGTCAAGCAGATCCGCAACGAGATCGAGAACTCCGACTCCGACTATGACCGCGAGAAGCTCCAGGAGCGCCTCGCCAAGCTGGCCGGCGGCGTGGCCGTCATCAAGGTCGGCGCGGCGACCGAGGTCGAGCTCAAGGAGCGGAAGCACCGCATCGAGGATGCCGTCCGCAACGCCAAGGCTGCGGTCGAGGAGGGCATCGTCCCCGGCGGCGGCGTCGCGCTCATCCAGGCCGCCAACCAGGTTAACCTCGAGCTGTCCGGTGACGAGGCCGTCGGCGCCAAGATCGTGTTCGACGCGGTCAACGCCCCGCTGCGCCAGATCGCCGAGAACGCGGGCTTCGAAGGCGGCGTCGTGGTGGAGAAGGTCCGCCAGCTGGCGGCCGGCGAAGGCCTCAATGCGGCCACCGGTGACTACGTCGCCATGATCCCCGCCGGGATCATCGACCCCGCCAAGGTGACCCGCTCGGCGCTCCAGAACGCCGCGTCGATCGCCGCGCTGTTCCTCACCACCGAGGCCGTGATCGCCGACAAGCCGGAGAAGGCTCCGGCCATGCCGGGCGGCCACGCCGGTGACGAGATGGGCGGCATGGGCTTCTGAGCCTGAGCTGATTGCATCACCAGCAGCAACTGGAGCGGCCCCGGGGATTTCCCGGGGCCGCTTCGGCGTTCCCGCGCACAACTCGGCTGGATCGCCCTGGCCTGGACGCCGAGGGGATGCCCAGGCGCTGGCAACGCCCTCTATGCCGCGCTCTGAGGCCTGGCCGGGCCCGATATCGTGCCAACGTGATCCCTGTCCTCGATGGCCACAACGATCTCCCGTGGGAGCTCCGGGTCCGGTTCGCCGGCGACCTCGACACCTGTGATCCCGTGGCCGGGATTCCGGAACTCCACACGGACTTCCCCCGGTTGCGCGCCGGGGGAGTCCGGGGACAGTTCTGGTCGGTGTTCGTGCCCGGTGTGCGGCCGCCCGCACTCCCCACCACTGGCTCTTTCTTCGGGGATGCATGCCAGCAGATCGATCTCGTCCATGACCTGATCGCGCGTCACCCTGGTCGGCTCGCCCTCGCCACTGATGCCGCCGATGCCGCTCGGTTGATCGAGACGCCCCACGACGCGGAGAGCGCGGAGACCCCCATCGCCTCGCTCATCGGCGCGGAAGGCGGGCATGCCATCGAAGGATCGCTCGACAAGCTGCGCGAACTGCATCGGCGGGGTGTCCGCTATCTCACGCTCACCCACAACGAGAACAATGAGTGGGCCGACTCGGCCACCGACAAGCCGCTCCACAACGGGCTGTCGGATTTCGGCCGCGAGGTCGTCGCCGAGATGAACCGCCTCGGCATGATGGTCGATCTGTCGCACACCTCGGACGCGACGATGCGTGATGCGCTCGCCGAATCGACCGCGCCGGTGATCTTCTCCCATTCGTCGGCGCGCGCGATCACCAACCATCCGCGCAACGTTCCCGATGACGTCCTGGCAGCGACGGCGGCCGGGGGCGGGATCTGCATGGTCACGTTCGTCGCGTCGTTCGTCTCGTCGGCGGTGGCGGAATGGGCGGAGGACTATGCCCTCGCGGCCCGGGCCGCCGGTCTCGTGCAGTGGTCGGACCCCGAAGCGGCCGCGTTCGACGCCGCCTATCCGACGCCGCGCCCCGACGCGACCCTCGAGGACGTCGTTGCGCACATCGAACACGTGCGTGAGGTGGCCGGCATCGACCACGTCGGCATCGGGGGCGACTTCGACGGCACGACCTGGCTGCCGGCGGATCTGCAGGATGTCGCCAGCTATCCGCGGCTGTTCGCTGCGCTTGCGGAGCGTGGCTGGAGCAGGACAGAGCTCGAGAAACTCGGCTGGCGAAACGCGGTCGCAACCTTCGCCCGCGTGCAGGAGTGCGCCACAATCGGGTCATGAGCGCGCTGCTCGAGGTGTTGGCGCTGCATCCGGCCGATGCCCAGCGAGCCGAGGAGGGCGGGGCCGACCGCGTCCAACTGGTCGGTTCGCTGACCGATGCCGGGATGTCGCCGGAGCCTGCGCTGGTGGAGAGGGTCCGTGACGCGACCACGATCCAGGTCCGCGTGCTGCTCAGGCTGCGGGACGGGTTCGGGACCGATGGCGGCGAGGTGACGCGCCTGCGTGGCCTCGCCGCGAGCTATGTCGACGCCGGTGCGGACGGGATCGTCATGGGGTTCCTCAACGGGCACGGTGACATCGACGCCGAGGTGCTGACCGCGATCCTCAGCGAAGGCGAGTGGCCCTGGACCTGTCACCGGGCGATCGACCACGCGCTCGACACCGACCGATCCTGGCGCACGCTGCAGACCTTGCCGCGCCTCGACCAGGTGCTCACCGCGGGATCCGCCCGCGACCTCGAGCACGGCCTCGACGACCTGATCGCCCGCGCCCGGGCCGATGCCGCGACGGCGGCGCTGATCCAGGCCGGCGGCGACCTGCGACCGGAGCACGTGCCCTGGCTGGTGCGCGCCGGCGTGCGGTCCTTCCACATCACCTCCGCCGCCCGGCCGCTCGGCTCCTGGAAGGCCTATGTCGACGCCGGCCTTGTCCAGGCCTGGCGGACGCTCATCGACGCCGAGACCCGCCATCGCCCGACGACCCGTTAGGCGGGCGCTGCGGCCGCCTCGGCATCGGCGCCCGAGGTGTGACCTCACGACGGGATATGCGCGGCAGCGGTCACAAACCGCATTTCTGGCAGGGCCCATCGACATAGTTGTCACGGACCCCCGAAAAACTGCTGCTTGTGACGCGGTCCTCCACTAGTCGCCTGCCGCTTCTGCCCGGCTCGGGAGGCGCGCCAACCGCAGACCGGCCGAACGGGCCCTAGGCTGGCCGACGTGAGCGAACCCACCCGCGTCCCGTTCTTCATCCCCGACGACCCCGCCGACCGGCGTAACAAGATCCGCTCGGCCGTGCGCATCGTGGTCCGGGCGGGCGACGAGATTTTGCTGTTCGAGGACTCGGATCCGGGTTACGCGGACTTGCGCTGGTGGGTCACCCCCGGTGGTGGGATCGACCCCGGGGAGACCGAGCCTCAGGCCGCGGTGCGCGAGCTGGCGGAGGAGACCGGCTTGGTCGTCGGCGAGGACGACCTGATCGGCCCGGTGTCGCGCCGGATCGCGGTGCATGGCTATTCCGACGAAGTGCTCGAGCAAGCCGAGGCGTTCTATCTCGTGGATGTGCCCAAGTTCGACGTCGACGTCAGCGGCCACACCGTCGATGAGCAACTGACGCTGCAATCGAATCGCTGGTGGACGCTCGACGAACTCGCTGACACCACCGAATGGATCTGGCCGCACTATCTCCTCGAGCTCATCGCGCTGGCGGACGAGCCCGGGCGGTGGCCGGTCGACTACGGTCGCGAGACCGACGAGTCGACACGCGAGGTGTGATCAAGGACCTGGGATGTCCACCATCACCAGCGCGTTGATGCCCTCGTCGCTGACCACGAAAAAGGTTCGCCCGGGCGGCACTTCAACCGACACCCATCCTGTCGCGGACTGACCTGCCTGGAGTTCCTGCGGCTGGATCGGATCCTTGCCGGAGCCGATGGTGGAGAGATATTCGTTCTTGTTCACGTCATAGGCGGCGAAGAAGTCCGGCTTGATGAACAGCGAGCCCTCGGCAGAGTCATAGCGGACCTCGACGTTCAGATATTGCCGACCCAGGCTGGTTGGCAGATCACCCTCGGCAGACCATTCGTGGCGAACCACCATGAACGAGCCCTGGCCATAGAGACCCTGGATCGGCACACGCTGCCCCACGTCGACGGTCTGCAGCGGCATCGGGGTGCCCGATCGCGGTGTCAGGGTCGTGAGCGGCTCGGGCGCGACGTCGGAACGCGCCGCCGGGTCGCCCAGGAACACGCGGAGCCACACGAACCCACCCACCAGGAGCGCAGCCACCAGGACTGCGCCCATGATCAGCAACGACTTGGGATAGGTGCGCCGCGGCGCGGGCGGCGGCTCGTCGGGGACGACCCTCCGCTCGACGGGATAATTCCGGTCGCCCGGCAGGAACTCTCTGTCAGGATCGGGGCTCGGCACCCCGCGAGTCTAGCCCGGCCGGTGTCCTTCGCCCTCCAGTTCGTGCGCGTCCGCGACACGGTACGCGTACCCCTGCTCCGCCAGGAACCGCTGCCGGTGCTGCGCGAAGTCCGCATCCACGGTGTCCCGCGCGACCACCGCATAGAACCGCGCAGTCAGGCCGTCTTTCGGCCGCAGGAGACGGCCCAGGCGTTGCGCCTCCTCCTGGCGGGAACCGAATGCCCCGGACACCTGAATCGCCACCTGCGCGGTCGGGAGATCGACCGAGAAGTTGGCCACCTTGGACACGACGAGCAGGTCGATTTCTCCGGACCGGAAGGCCGCATAGAGCTCCTCGCGACGCTTCGTCGACGTCCCGCCTTTGATCACCGGCGCTCCCAGCGCTTCGGCGATCTCGTCGAGCTGGTCCACGTACTGCCCGATCACCAACCGCGGCACCCCCTCATGCCGTCGCACGAGGTCCAGCACCACTTTCGTCTTGGAGTCGGCGGTCGCGGCCAGGCGATAGCGGACGTCGTGATCGGCGAGGGCGTACGTCATCCGCTCCTCCGCCGTCAGCGTCACCCGCACCTCGACACAGTCCGCCGGCGCGATCCAGCCCTGCGTCTCGATGTCCTTCCAGGGAGCGTCGAACCGCTTCGGCCCGATCAGTGAGAACACATCACCCTCGCGCCCGTCCTCCCGGACCAGCGTCGCGGTGAGCCCGAGCCGCCGGCGGGCCTGGAGGTCCGCGGTCATACGGAAGACGGGCGCGGGCAACAGGTGCACCTCGTCATAGATCACCAGACCCCAGTCGCGCGCGTCGAAGAGCTCCAGGTGCGGGTGGATGCCGTTGCGCTTGGTCGTGATCACCTGATAGGTCGCGATCGTGACGGGGCGGATCTCTTTGCGGACGCCGGAATATTCGCCGATTTCGTCGGGGGTGAGGGATGTACGCCGCAGCAGCTCGTCCCGCCACTGCCGCGCCGACACCGTGTTCGTCACCAGGATCAGCGTGGTCGACTGCGCCCGGGCCATCGCAGCCGCGCCGACGACGGTCTTGCCGGCCCCGCACGGCAGGACCACCACGCCGGAGCCGCCGTGCCAGAACGCATCCGCGGCCTGCTCCTGATAGGGCCGCAGCTCCCAGGCCGGCCGATCGTCGCGCTCCGCATGATCCAGGGCGATCGCGTGCGCCTCACCATCGACATAGCCCGCGAGATCTTCCGCGGGCCAGCCGAGCTTGAGCAGGACCTGCTTGAGGTTGCCGCGCTCCGACGGATGGACCACGACCGTCTCGTCGTCGATGCGCGCACCGAGCAGACCCTTGGCCTTGGCCGAGCGCAGCACCTCCGTGAGGACGGGGGCGTCGGTTGAGGTGAGCACCAGGCCGTGGGTGGGGTGCTTCTCGATGCGGAGCCGGCCATAGCGGTCCATCGTGTCCGCCACGTCGATGAGCAGCGACGACGGCACCGGATAGCGCGAATAGGTGATGAGCGTGTCGACGACCTGTTCGGCGTCATGTCCGGCGGCGCGCGCATTCCAGAGGCCCAGCGGGGTGAGCCGATAGGTGTGGATGTGCTCCGGTGCCCGTTCCAACTCGGCGAAGGGCGCGATCGCGATGCGGCAGGCGTCGGCATCGGGGTGGTTGACCTCGAGCAGCAGCGTACGGTCGGACTGCACCACCAACGGACCCATGACCGGCGAGTGTATCCCCGGCACGCGCCCGATCCGAACGCGGAGTTGGAGCGTCACGGAGCCCGACACAGGGGATTGCGACGACTATGCACCCGGTGGCTGACTTTGCACACGTCCCTTTCGGGTGCAATGAGCTTGACGGTGTGCAAAGTGGGCTGGCTGAGGCTGGCTTTTGGCCCCTCCCCGCACTCAGGCCTCCGCACGGTTCGAGCCCAGACGCACGGCAGTGATCCGGGCCAGCGGCAGGGACTGCTGCGTGCCTCCAGCCAACCGCACCACCCCCGCCGCCAGCGAGAGCGGCACGGCGACCTCGACGGCCGGCGTGCCGTCCGCGGCGACGAACTCCACCTCCACCCGCAAGGACTCCCGGGCGGCCCGGTCGAGCAGGTCGAGCGCTGCCTCGGTTCGCGCGGCGATCTGCCGGTTGTTGCGCTGAGCGATGAGGGTGGCCGCGACGGCGGCGGGGTCGGGGGGAGTACGCCGGCTCTGCGTCGGGGCCGGTGGGCGGCGCGGCGGCGGGCTGGCGAGCATCTCGCCGGCAGCGTTCTCGGCGGCCGGGGTGAGCCCGACCTGACGCAGCAAATCGACCACCTCGGCCGGGTCGGCGGCAGCGACGAGCGTCTCGGGGCCGACCTGCCGCAGCCCGAACTCCGCGGCGAGGGGGTGCTCGAGCACGGTGTTGAGGCGGACGGGGTCATCGATGCGGACGTACGCCCGCGCGGCACCGACCCGCACGGTGCCATGCAGTCGGGCGATGTCGCTGATGAGATAGCGCAGCGGCTGCGGCACCTCCGTGTGCGAATGCCCCGCCAGCCACGCCTCGATGTCGTCGGCGGCCCAGCCCGCATCGAAACCGCGCCGCACCGAGGACGCGGTGAACCGGAACACCCCGCCCCCGCCGCGGGACTCGGTGTCGGCCAGCAGCGCGAGGACGGCTGCGGTGCTCCGGTCCAACGGGCCGGTGGCGACCGCGGTGAGGTCGCTCTGGAGGATCAGGTGGTCGGTGAATTCCGGGAAGAGCGCGGTGGTCTCGGTGGGCAGTTCGGCGGTGACTCCGGTCACGAGCGTCGAGGCCTGATCGAATGCGGTCAGCCCCAGCCAATCGGCCTCGGCCAGGACCGCCGCCGTGAGGGCGCCGAGGTCGCCCGCCCGCTCGAGGGCCGGTCGGTGCCAGGCGGCCCAGTCGGTCAGCGCGTCGACGTCGATGGCATGGCCGGGGGCGAGCGGGGTGAGGAGGGCACGCCGCAGGTCCGGTGCCCACGGGAGTTCGTTCACGGCAGGAGTGGTCGCGGACGCCAGGGGCCGGCCACCTTCGGCCCGACCGGTTGCGAACCAGCGCCGGGAGCGGAACCACGTGCGCAGGATCTCCGCGTACCGTTCCGCCAACCCCAGCCCCAACCACCGCTCGAACGCATCGGTCGGGACGATGGCCGGACCGGTCGCCACCAGCAGGCGGGCGGAGTGGGCGACCTCGAGCGCGAACGCGGCCTTGTCCGGGTCCGCGTCGACGGCGTGGGCGAGGACGGTCAGGTCGCGTGCGGGGAGTCCGCCGGTGCGGAGAGGGATGGGGGTACGCCGGCTCAGCCCGTCCAGCAGCCCCTCGATCGTCTGCACGAACTCGACGGCCGCCCCGACCGCGGCGGAGTCGATGATGCGGAGCGCTCGCGGACCCGGGCGGGGCCCGGCTGGTTCCCCCGGGGTCTCGCGGAGCACACCGCCGCGCAGGTGCAGGGCGACCTCGCGGGGGATGACGACGGTGTTGGCGTCCGCGGCGCGGAGGAGCCCGCGCGCCAGCAGGTGTTCGATCGGTGTGGTGGGTTGGCTGATCGTGCGGTCGGCGTGCCGGACGGCTCCCGTGGGTGGACCGGGGGTGAGTTTGTGGAGCACGTCGTGCGCCGCCGCCGGCAGATCCACGAGCGCCAGGTGGATCTCCTGCGCACTCAGCGGCTCGGGAGACTCCGGGGCGAGTCCGCCGGGAAAGGGCTCGAACACCTGGTGCAGACAGTGCTCGAGCGCGCCCCACACCAACCCCAACTCGGCCAACCGGGCGAGCACCGGCCCCGGATCGAAGCCGACGAGATCCGCCACCGATGCCGGACTCGGCCGCGCCAGAGCCGCGATCGCTTCGGCCACGGCGAGCTGGCGGCGGTCGAGCAGATCGAGAGCGCGCCGGAGCGAGGCCGGCGCAATCGCCCGGTCGGCGACCTGGGCAAGGTCGGCGGGTGCGGGGACGGCCAGGTCCGGTCGGTCGGTGAGCAGCCGGGTCAGCTCGGCGGCGGTGAGCTCCCGGAGGGCGTCGATCAGGCCGGGCATCAGCTCCAGCCGGTCCGGCGGCCCGGGTGGTCAGGTGGCTCCTTGGCCGCGAGCGCCTGCCAGACGATGCCGAGCACCGCGAACAGCACCAGCCAGCACACGACGGTGGAGACGGCCTGCACGAGCATGAAATAGGCGAGCAGATCGACCGGGGAGAACAGCAGGCCCACGATGATCGTGGTCCCGAGTGCTCCCGCCCCGACCAGGAAGGCCAGGCGCACCCAATGTCGGCGATAGGCAATCCGGCCGGAGGTGAGGAACGCCAGGACGAACATCAAGGGCGACAGCCAACCGAACAACGGCACCGCCATCGCCAGGCCACCGATGAGGAGCGTGATGAAGGTCGGCGCGCTCATCGCGTTGAACACCGCACCGAACGTCGGGGCCGGCTCGGCGTCCGGGACCGGTTCGGGTGGGAGCCATTCGGGCTGTGGCGCGCTGTGCTGGATTTCTGTGCCCGCGACCGTGATCGGGGCGCGCGGGTCGGGGGCGACGGGACCCGCATGCTGCTCGGGCTGCACGTGATAATGCACGACCGTGCTCCAGGCAGAGTCGGTTTCGGTCATGACGCTGCTGGCCACCGCATAAGGCTGCTCGGGGTCCCGCTCGGGGCCGCGGGCGGGGTGGTGCTCGGCCAGCGGGGCCACCTCCACTCGCTGGTCGAACGCCGGCTCGACGAGCGGTGCGCCAGCCGAGGGCATCTCCCGCGGCGGTGCCTTCTCCAGTGGGCGCACGGCCGCAGGCTCGTCGAACGCGCTGGGGCGCTCGACGGGTGCGTACTCCGGTCCGTCCTCCCACGTAGCCATGCCCGTAATCCTAGACGCGAGCCCGGCATGGCCCGGCTAGACTGTGGGCTGGCCCCGGCACATCTGGTGCGGGGCTTCGTGTTCTGTTTCGAGTGAGGTTGCAGTGCCGGTTGGCAAGGTCCGCTTCTATGACGCGGAAAAGGGTTTCGGCTTCCTGGTCAAAGAGGGTGGTGGTGACGTCTATGTGCGCGCCAACGCCCTGCCCGCGGGCGTCACCACTCTCAAACCGGGGCAGAAGGTGGAGTTCGGGGTCGTCGAGGGACGCAAGGGCGAGCAGGCTCTCTCCGTGACGATCCTCGAGACGCCGCCGTCGCTGTCCAAGGCCTCACGCAAACGCCCGGAACAACTGGCCGTGCTGACGGAGGACCTCATCAAGCTGCTCGACGGGATCGGTGCCGGCTATCGCCGCGGTCGCCACCCCGACCAGAAACATGCGCACAAGATCGCGCAAGTGTTGCGTGCAGTGGCGGACGAGTTGGAACTCTGAGCGGACGGACTCCAGAATGTCTGAGATGACGGAGCAGAAGACCAGCACGCGTCGCCCGCGGGCGCCCAAGCTCGATCCCGCCTGCGCCGAGGCCATCGACCTCGCGCGCGACGCGGCCCTGGAGGCGGCGTCCGTCACCCAGACCGTCGGGGACCACCTCGGTGTGGTCGCCGAGGGCGACCGGGTCGTCACGCACTATTTCGCGTCGACCCACCCGGGCTATCGGGGCTGGCGCTGGGCCGTCACGGTCGTCCGGGCATCGCGGGCCAAGAAGGTGACCGTCGACGAGGTGGTTCTGCTGCCCGGCGACGACGCGATCCTCGCACCGGAGTGGGTGCCGTGGGCCGACCGCATCGAGGCCGGCGACGTCGCGCCCGGCGTTCTTATGCCCACGCCGGACAACGATCCTCGCTTGGAGCCGGGTTATACGGCAGGGGAATATGCGAAGGATCTCGAACCCGCCGAGGCTTCCGCAATGCGCGCCGTGGTGGCCGAACTCGGGTTGGGGCGGGAGCGGGTGCTGTCTGCGTACGGTCGTGACGAAGCCGCCGAACGCTGGCTCGAGTCCGACGGCGGCCCCGAGACCGATATGGCCAGGCAGGCGCCGGCGAGTTGCGCGAGCTGCGGCTATTTCCTGCGCCTGAGCGGCAGCATGGGTGTGTTGTTCGGCGCATGTGCCAACGAATATTCCCCGTCGGACCGTCAGGTCGTCAGCATCGACCACGGCTGCGGCGGCCACTCCGATGTCGTCTCGCCCGAGCGATCCGCCGAACTCCCCGCGCCGGTGTGGGACACGATCAACACCGAGGACGCGCTGTTCGACTGACCAAGGGGACGCGGCAACGCAACGGCGTCCGCTCACCGTCCACCGCGCGTCGACGGGGATTCCAAGCCATAGCGTGACCTCATGGCACTCGACACATCGGTCACGACGGCGCCGCGGGGTGCGCTCGATCGCTGGTTCCACATCACCGAACGCGGCTCGAACGTCGGCCGTGAGGTCCGTGGTGGGCTGGTCACGTTCTTCACGATGGCGTACATCATCGCCCTCAACCCCCTCATCATCGGCACTGTCCCCGACGCGACCGGGCACCTGATCTCAGGGCTGCCGGCCACGCCCGAGAACGTCGGCCCGACGATCGCGATGGTCGCCGCGGCCACCGCCCTGATCGCGGGCATCATGACGATCCTCATGGGCGTGCTGGGCCGGTTCCCGCTCGGCCTGGCGGCCGGGCTCGGGTTGAATGCCCTCCTGGCCTATGTGATCGCGCCGAAGATGACCTGGCCCCAAGCCATGGGCCTCGTGGTCTGGGAGGGCGTGCTGATCACGATCCTCGTGCTCACCGGCTTCCGGACGGCCGTGTTCCGGGCCGTGCCGCGGTCCCTGCGCACCGGCATCGCTGTCGGCATCGGCTTGTTCATCGCTTTCGTCGGTCTGCTCGACGGCGGCATCGTGCGCAAACCCGAGGGCGGCCCGCCGGTGGAGTTCGGCATCAGCGGCTCCCTGATGGGGTGGCCGGTCGCGATCTTTCTGATCGGGTTGGCGTTGGCGGCGATTCTGTACGCACGCAAGGTGCCGGGCGCTCTTCTCATCGCCATCGGCGGGGCGACGGTGCTGGCGATCATCGTCGAGTCCGTGCTTCGCATCGGATCGATGACCGATGCGACGGGCGCCGTGGTGAACCCCACGGGATGGAAGCTGAACGTCCCGGAGCTCGGACAACTGTTCTCGCTGCCCGACCTGTCGCTGCTCGGGCGCGTGGACCTGTTCGGTGGCTTCGCCGCAGGTGGCTTCGAGTTCAGCGCCGTGCTGATGCTCGTGCTGCTGATCTTCTCGCTGCTGCTCGCGGACTTCTTCGACACGATGGGCACGGTCGTTGCGGTCGGCGCAGAGGGCAAGCTCCTCGACGACAACGGCAACCCGCCCCATCTGACCCCGATCCTGCTCGTCGACTCCGCCGCCGCCATCGCCGGTGGTCTGGGTTCGGTGTCCTCCAACACGTCCTATGTCGAGTCGGCCGCCGGCGTCGGCGAGGGCGCGCGCACCGGCCTGGCGTCGGTGGTGACGGGAGCGGCCTTTCTCGTCGCCGTCTTCCTCGCGCCGTTGGTGAACGTCGTGCCGTCCGAGGCCGCCACCCCGATCCTGTTGTTCGTCGGCTTCCTCATGATGAGCCAAGTCACCGCGATCGACTGGGACGAGATCGAGGACGGGCTGCCGGCGTTCCTGACGATCGCGCTCATGCCGTTCGCGTTCTCGGTGACGACCGGCATCGGCGCGGGCTTCATTGCCTATGTGGTCCTCAAGGTCGCCCGGGGCAAGTTCCGGCAGGTCCACCCGCTCATGTATGTCGTCGCCCTCCTCTTCGTCATCTATTTCACCCAAGGGCTGATCGGACAGTTCTTCGGCTGACCAGCGGGTTAAACTGTGCCCAAGCATTTGCTAGGGGGACCAATGTCACAGCAGTGGGAGCAGCCGGGCACGCGGCCGTACGGTGGCTACGGCAACTCGCAGCAGAACCCGACGGGGCAGAACTATCCGGCGTACCCCCAGCAGACGCCGCCCTTCGGCCAGCAGAACTATCCGGGTTACGGCCAGCAGCCGTACGCAGGGCCGCCCGCCCAGCCGTACTATCCCGTGGTCGCCGCACCGGTCGTTCCGGTGGTCGTGGCGCCGGCGCAGAAGTCGCCCGCGACCGCCGGTGTGCTCGCCTTCTTCTTCGGGCCGCTCGGCATGCTCTATTCGACCTGGCAGGGGGCACTCACACTGTTCCTGGTCAACATCGTGCTGATCTGGTTCACGGCCGCGTTGATCCTGTTGGTGACGATTCCCATCGGCGTGATCTGGGCCGTGATGGCCGCGAACCAGCACAATGCCCGGCTCATGGTGCCGATGAATCAGGGCCCGCCGACCACCTATCGCTGATCCGAGCGCCCGGAAACCTGCCCGCAGGGGATTCGGTGCGCCGGATGGAACGCCGGTGACCGCTGTCGGTGGGCGCCACTAAAGTGCCCGCCATGTTCTCCAAAGTGCTGGTCGCCAACCGCGGCGAGATCGCAGTCCGTGCCTTCCGCGCCGCCACCGAGCTGGGGGCTCGGACCGTCGCCGTCTTCCCCCACGAGGACCGCAACGCCGAGCACCGGATCAAAGCCGACGAGGCCTATCTGATCGGCGAGGAGGGGCATCCGGTCCGCGCCTATCTCGACATCGACGAGATCATCCGCGTGGCCAAGGAGTCCGGTGCCGACGCCGTCTATCCCGGCTATGGCTTCCTGTCGGAGAATCCTGACCTCGCCGAGGCCTGCGCGGCCAACGGGCTGACGTTCATCGGGCCGCCGGCCAATGTGCTCGAGATGGCGGGCAACAAGGTCGCGGCACTCAACTCGGCACGAGCCGCCGGTGTGCCCACCCTCAAGTCCACCCCGCCCTCCACCGACGTCGACGCGCTGATCGCCGGTGCGGAGGAGATCGGGTTCCCGGTGTTCGTCAAGGCGGTGGCCGGCGGCGGTGGCCGCGGCATGCGCCGGGTCGACGCCGCTGCTCAGCTCCCGGAGGCGCTGGGTGCCGCGATGCGCGAGGCCGAGGGGGCGTTCGGTGACGCGACCGTGTTCATCGAGCAGGCCGTCCAGCGTCCCCGGCACATCGAGGTGCAGATCCTCGCCGACACCCAGGGCGACGTGATGCACCTGTTCGAGCGGGACTGCTCGATCCAGCGCCGGCACCAGAAGGTCGTCGAGATCGCGCCCGCACCGAACATCTCCGACGAGCTGCGCGAGCGCCTGTGCGCGGACGCCGTGAAGTTCGCTCGGTCGATCAACTATTCGTGCGCCGGCACGGTCGAGTTCCTGCTCGAGACCGAGGGTGAGCGCGCGGGCGAGCACGTGTTCATCGAGATGAACCCACGCATCCAGGTCGAGCACACGGTCACCGAGGAGATCACCGACGTCGACCTCGTCCAGTCCCAGCTGCGCATCGCCGCGGGCGAGTCCCTCGACGACCTCGGTCTGCACCAGGAGCAGCTGGAGATCCGCGGGGCCGCCCTGCAGTGCCGCATCACGACCGAGGATCCGGCCAACGGGTTCCGCCCCGACACCGGCATCATCACGGGCTATCGCTCGGCGGGCGGTGCCGGCGTACGCCTCGACGGCGGCACCGTCGCCACCGGCGTTGAGATCAACCCCCACTTCGACTCCCTGCTGGTCAAGCTGACCACCCGCGCCCGCTCGTTCGAGCTGGCGGTCGCCCGCGCCCGGCGCGCCCTGTCCGAGTTCCGCGTCCGCGGCGTGGCGACCAACGTGCCGTTCCTCCAGGCCGTCCTCGCGGATCCCGCGTTCCTCGCCGGTGACGTCGCGACGTCGTTCATCGAGGAGCGGCCGGAGCTGCTGACGATGCGGACGCCGCGGGACCGCGGCACCCGCGTCCTCAACTGGCTTGCGGACGTGACCGTCAACAAGCCCCATGGCCCCCGCCCGATCCACACCGACCCGGTCGAGAAGCTCCCGACCGTGGACCTCTCCGTCCCGGTCCTCGACGGTTCCCGCCAGCGCCTCGAACAGCTCGGCCCGGAGGGCTTCGCCCGTGCCCTGCGCGAGGCCCGGCACGTCGAGGTCACCGACACGACGTTCCGCGACGCCCATCAGTCGCTGCTCGCCACCCGGGTCCGGACCAAGGACCTGCTCGAGGCCGGCCCGGTCATCGCGCGCATGCTGCCGGGGCTGTTCTCGATGGAATGCTGGGGCGGCGCGACCTATGACGTGGCGCTGCGGTTCCTGGCCGAGGACCCGTGGGAGCGCCTCGGTGCGCTCCGCGAGGCCATGCCGGGGCACGCGCTGCAGATGCTGCTCCGCGGCCGGAACACGGTGGGCTATACCCCCTATCCGACCCAGGTCACGCAGGCGTTCGTCGCCGAGGCCGACCGCGTCGGCATCGACATCTTCCGCATCTTCGACGCGCTCAATGACGTCGAGCAGATGCGCCCGGCGATCGAGGCCGTCCGTGAGACCAACCGGTCCGTCGCCGAGGTGGCGCTTGTCTATACCTCGGACCTGAACGATCCGGGGGAGAAGATCTACACGCTGGACTACTACCTGCGGCTGGCGGAAAAGATCGTCGACGCCGGCGCCCACGTGCTCGCGGTGAAGGACATGGCGGGCCTGCTGCGGCCCTATGCCGCCAAGCGCCTCATCACCGCGCTCCGTGAGCGTTTCGACCTGCCGGTCCATCTCCACACCCACGACACCGCCGGCGGCCAGCTCGCCACCCTCGTCGCGGCCATCGAAGCCGGTGTGGACGCGGTCGACACTGCCTCCGCGTCCATGGGCGGCAACACGAGCCAGGTCCCGGCCTCGGCGCTCGTGGCAGCGCTCGAGCACCAGGAGCGGAGCACGCGGCTCACCGATCCGGCCAATCAGGCCTATGCCGGCAACGACCTCCGCGCGGTCATGGATCTGGAGCCCTACTGGGAGACGGTCCGGCGAGCGTACAAGCCGTTCGAAGCCGGCCTCACCTCCCCGACCGGACGCGTCTATGACCACGAGATCCCGGGCGGCCAGCTGTCCAACCTGCGCGTCCAAGCCATCGCGCTGGGGCTGGGGGAGCGGTTCGAGGAGATCGAGCGGATGTACGCCGCAGCGGACAAGATCCTCGGCCGCCCCACGAAGGTGACCCCGAGCTCCAAGGTCGTGGGCGACCTCGCACTGCACCTCGTGGCCGTGAACGCCGACCCCGCCGACTTCGAGGAGAACCCCGGCAACTACGACATCCCCGACTCTGTGATCGGCTTCCTCGGTGGTGAGCTCGGCGACCCGGCCGGCGGCTGGCCCGAGCCGTTCCGGACCAAGGCACTCGGCGGTCGCAAGTCCCCGGCGCGGGAGGTCGAGGTGCCGGCCGAGGACCTGCCGAAGCTCGCCGAAGCGGGCCGCGAGCGGCAGGAGACCCTCAACCGGCTGCTGTTCCCCGGGCCGACGAAGGAATTCGAGGCCAACCGGGGCAGCTATGGCGACCTCTCGACGGTGCCGACGCTGGAATACCTCTACGGACTCGAGCCCGACACCGAACACGCCGTGCGTCTCGACCGCGGTGTGACGCTGCTCGTGGGGCTCCAGTCGACGGGTGAAGCCGACGACAAGGGCATGCGGACCGTCATGACGACCCTCAACGGGCAGCTGCGTCCGGTGCGGGTGCGGGACCGGTCGATCAAGGTCGAGTCCGTCGCGGCCGAACGGGCCGACAGCTCGAACCCGGGCCATGTCGCTGCCCCGTTCGCGGGTGCGGTGACCGTCAGCGTCGAGCCGGGCACCGAGGTCAAGGCCGGCGACACGGTGGCGACCATCGAGGCGATGAAGATGGAGGCGTCGATCACCACATCCGTCGGTGGCGTGGTCGAGAGGGTCGCGTTGCGGGGGACGCAGACCGTCGAGGGCGGCGACTTGGTCCTGGTGATCAAGCCGGCGTGAGCGGCCTCAGTTGCCGGCAAGCGCCTCGTTCAGTTCGCGCACGGTCTCGTGGGACGTTCCCACGGGAACGTGTGCGGCGCCGTCGATGCGCACCGAGCGCAACTCGCGGTGTCGGGTGAAGAACGTCCCCGGGTCGCGGGGCGTGAGCACGAGCAGCGCCTGCGGACGCCCCCGGCCCCCCGGCGTCTCCTCGGCCACAGCCCCGGCCAGTTCCGACCGCTCGATCACGGTCCCGATGCGATGGAATCGCGTGATCCGGATCTCGCGCGCCGAGACCGTCACCGTCCTGGCGCGTCGCTCCGGTCCGCCGAAGAACGTGAGTGCGGCCGCGGCGACGGCGAGCACACTCAAGGCATAGACCCCGTGCCCGATGTTCAGCGACCACAGCACGAACAACGCGAGCGCCGCCGCGACCAGACCGAGGGTCAGCGCATAGCGCCCCCGGCTGAAACCGCGGGTAACGATCGTCCGTTCGGCACTGGTGATCGGGGATTTCACGTTGACGAGGGTAGCGTGGAGGGGTGAATCCTCGAGTCCGTCGCCTCATTGTGTCCGGGGTGCTGGTGGCACTCGTGGTGATCGTCGTGATCGCCGCACTGGCCCAGGGTGTGGTCAATTCGTGAAGTCGGCTCTAGTCTGGCCGCAATCTCGGGGAAGTTGAGCATGGCACCTGTCAACAAGCGCGCCGCGCGGCGCGGGTTCGGGTTGCTGCTCGTGCTGATCGGTTGGTGTGTGGGGCTGGCGCTCCCGGCGTACGCGGAGACCCCGTCCCCGACGATCGCGACCGGGCTCGCGTTCACGATCAGCGACCCGCGCATCACCGAATCGTCGGGTCTCACCCGCGACACCGACAACAACGTGTTCTGGACCGTCAACGATTCGGGCGACCGCGGAGTGGTCTATGCGATCGGACCCGATGGGCGCACGCGTGGCACAGTCGAGTTCAACGCCGACCCGGTGGACGTCGAGGCCATCGCCTATGCGAACGGGCGGCTCTACATCGCCGACATCGGCGACAACGCCGGCCAGCGGGACTCGGTCCGCGTCTATGTCATCACCTCGCCAGTCCCCGGCCGGGACCGCGGCGACGACTTCACGACCTATGAGTTCGCCTATCCGGACGGGCCCAAGGACGCGGAGGCGATCCTCGTCGACGACACCGGCGAAATCCGGATCATCACCAAGGCAGCCGAGGGCGCGGTCTATCTCGCGCCCGAGCGCCCCCGCATCGGCGCTCCCAACGAACTCACGAGGATCGCGGATGCCCCCGCCTGGGCCACGGACGCCACGGTCCTCCGATCCGGCCGGCTCGCCGTGCGGACCTATCTGAGTGTGGAGATCGTGGACCCGGAGACGTACGCCTCCGTCGCCCGCGCTCGCCTGCCGTTCCAGCCCCAGGGCGAATCGCTCGCGGTCAGCATGGCCGACAACGCGCTGCTCATCGGTTCGGAAGGCACGCAATCCCGGGTGCTCCGGGTGCCCATTCCCGACAAGCTCGAGCCCGGACCGGTCGGTGCGGCGACTCCGCCGCCCAGCCCCACCCCGACCCCGGCACCGGAGGACGAGTCGGACGGTCTGGGGGGCGCACCGACGGCGCGCACCGGGACACTCGTGGCGCTGGCGCTCGCTGCGCTCGTCGCCGTCGCCTCCGGGGTGATCGTCTATCTGCGCGACAACAAGCCGGAGACCCCGGCCGCCATCGCAGCTCGTCGGCGTTGGGAGGCGGAAGAAGCGGCAGCGGAGGCCGAGGAACCCGGCGCGAAGGACGAGGACACGGCCGTGCTCCGCAGGCGCTTTCCCGACTCCGACGAGCAGCCCGGAGCCCCGGAGGACGACGACCCGACCGAGAGCCGCCCGATCAATCGGTGATGCGTGGCACGAGCCATTCCAGGCAGTGCGTCAGCGCTGCGACATCATCGGGATCGACTGCGGGAAACAGCCCGACCCGCATCTGGTTGCGGCCGAGCTTGCGATAGGGCTCGACGTCCACGATTCCATTGGCCCGCAGGACATC
This sequence comes from Ammonicoccus luteus, assembly GCF_050880385.1. Lineage (NCBI taxonomy): Bacteria > Bacillati > Actinomycetota > Actinomycetes > Propionibacteriales > Propionibacteriaceae > Ammonicoccus > Ammonicoccus luteus. Next base: position 165,338 of record NZ_JBNZCI010000002.1, on the reverse strand, counting down.
GGTCAACAGCTTGGCATCGACGGATTCCTCGAAGTCGATGGTCGCGACGACCGGTGAGCGGTGGTCCGGGTCCGCGACGAACGGCTTGGCCACTTCGCTCTCCAGCGCCCAGCGATAGATCCGCACCGACGACGCCCGGCTCCGGCGGGCAGCGAACTCCATGCCGCCGTTGTCGAGCAGCCAGTGCAGCTGCTCGTCCATCAGGAACAGCGTCGCGACCGCCGGGGTGTTGAGGGTCTGGTCCTTCAGCGAGTTGTCGTAGGCGACTTTCAGGCTCAGGATCTCGGGGATCCAGCGGCCACTGGCGGCGATGCGCTCCATCCGCTCGATCGCGCGGGGAGACAGGAACGCGAGCCACAGTCCACCGTCGGAGGCGAACCCTTTTTGCGGCGCGAAATAGTAGACATCCACCTGGCTCATGTCGACCGGCACCCCGCCGGCGGCGGACGTGCCGTCGATCACCACAAGAGCGTCGTCCCCGCCGACCCGTCGGACCGGGGCCAGCGCGCCCGTGGAGGTCTCGTTGTGGGCCCACGCATAGACGTCGACCCCGTCGGTCTCCTCCGGAAGTCGGATCGAACCGGGTTCGGTCTCGAACAGCACGGGATCCGCAAGATGCGGGGTCCGGGCGACCGCCTTCGCGAACTTCCCGGAGAACTCGCCGAAGACCCCGTGGGCGGACCGCTCCTCGATCAGGGAGAACGTCGCGAGGTCCCAGAACAGGGTGGAGCCGCCGTTGCCGAGGACGACCTCATAGCCGTCGGGCAGCGCATACAACTCCGCGAGGCCCGAACGCACCCGCTGCACGAGGTCCCGGACCGGCTTCTGGCGGTGCGAGGTCCCCAGCAGCAGCGGAGCAGAGGCGACGAGGGCGTCGAGGGCCGCGGGGCGTACTTTAGCCGGACCACAACCGAATCGACCGTCCCGAGGCAGCAGAAATGGCGGAATCTCAAGCGGCATGGCGCCATCCTTTCACGGGCGACAGGGTGGTGTTCATGAACCGTAACCAGTCGGGAGGTTCCGGCGAGATCCCCGCGGCTCCCGGATCGCCGCCCTGACGGACGCGTTCGCGGGTTAGGTTGGGGTTATGGCCTTCCTCACCGATGACGAGATTCACTCGCAGCCGGACTGCTGGCAGCAGGCAGCGGATCTGCTGGACGATGTGCGCGGATTGTTGCCAGCCGACGGAGAGCGGGTCGCGTTCGTCGGGACGGGGACCGCGTGGTTCATGGCCCAGGCGATGGCCGCGCTGCGGGAGAAGGCCGGGATGGGGGAGTCGGATGCCTATGTGGCCTCGGAGTTCCCACGCACCCGGCGTTATGACCGGATTGTGGTCCTGACCCGGTCCGGCGCCACGACGGACGTCAACCGGCTGCTCGCCGACGTGCAGGGCCAGTTGCCCACTCTCGCACTGTTGGGCAACTTCGACGACTCCCCGAGCGCGGATCTGGCCGACGCCGTGATCGACCTCTCGTTCGCCGACGAGGCATCGGTTGTGCAGACGCGGTTCGCGACCACCGCCCTGGCGCTGACCCGGGCGTGGGTGGGCGACGATCTTGATCAGGTGGTGGCGGAGGCTCGGGAGGCGCTGCAGGTGCGGATCACCGACGAGGAGGTCGAGGTCGACCAGGTGACCTATCTCGGGCGGGGCTGGACGGTCGGTCTCGCGCACGAGGCGGCGCTGAAGTTCCGTCAGTGCAGCCAGTCGTGGTCCGAGTCCTATCCGGTCATGGAATATCGGCACGGACCGATCGCGGTGGCCGAGCCGGGCCGCGTGGTGTGGCTGCTGTGCCGGACGCCCCTCGGCCTGGTGCAGCGGATCCACGACACCGGCGCGACGCTGGTCGAATGCCAGCGGGATCCGATGGCCGAATTGATCCTGACTCAGCGTGTGGCCGTGGGACGCGCGATGAAGCTCGGCCTGTCACCGGACGTGCCGCGGAACCTGGCGCGTGCTGTCCAGCACGATGACGAGTGACAATAAGGATGGCCTAAGGTAGGCGCAGCACGTGGCCGCCTTGTGGCCGTGAACCCCGCAACCACAGGAGATCGGCGTGAGTGACCTCATCGACACGACTGAGATGTATCTGCGCACGATCTATGAACTCGAGGAAGAGGGGATCGTCCCGCTGCGGGCGCGCATCGCTGAACGGCTGCGCCAGAGCGGACCGACCGTGTCCCAGACCGTTGCCCGGATGGAACGCGACGGACTGTTGCGCGTGACCGGCGAGCGGCACATCGAGTTGAGCCCCAGCGGTCGCGATCGTGCGGTCCGCGTGATGCGCAAGCATCGCTTGGCCGAGCGGCTGCTCACCGACGTGATCGGTGTCGAGTGGGAGAACGTGCACGACGAGGCGTGTCGGTGGGAGCACGTGATCTCGGACGACGTGGAGGAGCGGCTGGTGGCGCTGCTCGGGGATCCGATCGAGTCGCCATATGGCAATCCGATCCCGGAGGCCGGCGACACCTCGACCCCGGCCGGTCCGGGACCGAGCGAACCCCTGCCCAGGCTGGTCGCCGCGGGCGCACGGCGGATCACGATCCGGCGGATCGGCGAGAACCTCCAGACAGGGCCCGAGATGCTGGCGGAGCTGCACCGCAACGGAATCGTGCCCGCGGCCAAGGTCGTGGTGATCGAGGTGCCGGACGGATTCCGGCTCACCACGGGTGCGGGCAGCATGACGATCGATGCGGAGTCCGCGGACCAGCTCTATGCCGAGGCCGCCGACAGTGATTGACTCGGCGGTCGGGGCCCTGCTGGAGGGTCATTGGTATGACGCGCTCGCCGCTCTCCTGCACGACAATCCGCCGAAGCGGAGAGACGAGAAGAAGGCGAGGCGGGCGTACGCGCTGGCCACCGCCGCGAAGCGCGTCCTCGACCTCGACGCCGAGGACTTCGGCACGATCGCCAAGGGTTTCAGTGCCCCGTGGGCGAACCGGTTGCGCCAGTCCTGTTTCCCCCTCGAGCCCCGGGACCAGGAGCGAGGGGCCTTGCGCTCCCTGGTGCCGCTCTATGAGCTGATGCTCGAGGTCACTCAACTCCGTGCGCTCAGGCACGAGCCGCTGCAGGTGGTGGTCACCGCACATCTCATCGGCGAATATCTGTGTCAGCTCGCCTGGGAACCGATTCTGGGCCACGGCGGTGACCCGCTGAAGATGGGTCGGTCAGTCGGGCAGCGCTGGGGGACCGACGACCCGCTGTGCCCCCACAACTCGGCGATGCGGGCGACGGCCAAGCGGTCGCTGAACGCGTGCAACGGTGATCTCGCGGGATACACGGCCTATCTCGACAAGTTCCACTCCCGACTCGGGGACACGCTCGCGGTGTGCGCGATGAACCACGAAACCGTGGGCGCGGGCGAGCGGCCCGACGTGGGGGAGACGTGCCCGAACCCCTGCAAGTGGGCCACCGCAGGATCGCTGGAGCTGCGGCGCGACCTCGACGCCCGCGTCCGGCTGGCGCTGCTCTATGTGGATTCGCCCATCGTCTCCCTGCGCCACCATGCGCCGGTCGGCCACTTCTTCGGGGTCCCCTCGGTGCAGGAGATTTCCGATGCGTGGTTGCGCACCTGGACCAGACTGACGCAGCCCTGGAACGACGGTGCGAACCCGCTGCTCGCCGGTGGGGTCCCCGGGGCGGCGCCGCCGGACGAGGCGCTGCCGGGGCTGTCGCAGCTCGTGTCGACAGTTGCCGGCCGCACCATCGGTCCGGGCCGGGTCATCCGGTCGATCGGGGACGAGATTGTGGCGACGCTCGAGGAGGACCTCTGAGCACAGGTCTCCGAGGTTCTGTCCCGAGATGGAATAGCCCCGCGAATGCGAGTGTTGGATTGGGGCGAGACAACAGAAAGGCTTTCCAAACATGGCAACCGTTGATGTGACCAGCGCAGACTTCGTCAACACCATCCAGGACAACGACCTCGTCCTGGTCGACTTCTGGGCCGACTGGTGCGGCCCCTGCAAGCGCTTCGCCCCGATCTTCAGCAAGGTGTCCGAGAAGCACGACGACGTCGTGTTCGCGAAGCTGGACACCGACGCCAACCAGGAAATCGCGGGCGCGCTCAACATCATGAGCATCCCGACGATCATGGCGTTCCACAAGGGCAACATGGTGTTCAATCAGGCCGGCGTCCTCAACGCCAGCCAGCTCGAGCAGCTGATCACCCAGCTCAAGGAGCTTCCGGAAGACGGTTCCGCCAGCTGAGGCAACGTGGCCTCGCAACTTCGGCAGCACGGCCACGATCGGCTCCGCCCACTCCCGGTGGTGCGGAGCCGATCGTGTTTCGCGTGTTGTTGACTCCGCGAACAGGAAGACCGCGGGCTGTTGGCCCGCGGTCACGAAAAGCTCTTGGGAGAACGCCGACGAACGGGCTCACGCACCTTGTCTACCCACCCCCAGGAGACATTCATCGGCGTTCTCCTGTGACACGACACTACTTCACGATCCGGAAGGTTCCAACCTATCGGTGGATGATTTGCACGGTTGAGACCGATTTGAGAGCGATTCCTGCACGCGAGGGGACTTAATGGGTCGCGAGAGGCGCCGCGGGCGAGGCGCGTCCTCTGCTCACAGTAGTATCTGCCGCCGTGTGCGACACGTCCCCGGCGCCGGTGAACCACAGCGTGGTGGACTATTCGGCGCTTCCCGGACCGGGTGGGCGCAAGTCTCTGATCCCCGCCGTCGATGCGCGCTGGTGGACGCTGAAGGTCGCTCTCTCGCAACGCCCGTGGAGCCTCGTCGCCTCGTTCGCCATGGCGGTGAGTTTCCTCTGCAATGGGCTGACTCCGGTCATCGTCGGCAGAGCGGTGGACGAGGCCATCGCCACCTCGTCCCTGGCCGGGCTGGGCGTGTGGATCCTCGTGCTGGCCTGTGTCTTCGTGGTCGCGATCTGTGCCAACTGGACTGCGCGGTTCATGTTGATCCGCAGCCAGCAACTGGTGAGCCACGACCTGCGCACGCTGGTCACCGACCGCATTCAGGACCCGCGTGGCTTTGCCGGGCGGGACAGGACCGCCGGAGGGCTGCTGTCCGTTGCGTCGTCGGACACCACCCGGGTCGGCGAGATCGTGATGATGACCGTGATGCCGGTGGCCGAGGCGACGGCCATCACCTACGGCGCGGTGATGATGTTCACCATCAATCCCTGGCTCAGTTTGGCCACCCTCGTCGGAGGCCCACTGCTCGTGATCATCGCCCTCGGCGTCGCCCGGCCGCTGCAACGCCGGTCGGTCGCCCGGCAGCAGGCTGTCGCGGACGCTGCCGCCACCGCGGCCGACGTGGTGCAGGGCCTGCGCATCCTGAAGGGGTTGGGCGCGATCGTCACCGTCCGGCGTCGCTATGACGCCGTTTCGGATCTCGCATACGCCCGGACCGTTGAGGCCAATGCCGCGCAAGCTCGTCTCAACGGCGCGACCGAAGCCGCCGGCGCGACCTTCGTCGCCGCACTCGGCCTAGCGGCAGGGGCTCTCGCGCTGGGCGGGCACATCACGATCGGAGAGCTCATCACCGCGGTCGGCCTGACCCAGTTCCTGGTGACCCCGATGACCATGTTCGGCAGGAACCTTGCGTCGCGCTGGGCATCGGCCGAGGCATCCGGACGTCGAATCCGAGAAGTCCTCGGCGCGGGGTTCGAGCGTACGACGGAGGCCGACTCCGCGCGAGCCCAACAGTTCATCGAGTCCCTCCATCCGGGACTCACCACGGTCAGCGGCAGCGATCACGAGTTGATCTCCACCCTGGAGTTGCTGCCGCGAACCAGAGTGATTGTCGCCCCTCATTCGGCGGACTTGTTCGACGGCACGGTCGCCGACAACGTCCATCCCGACCGTGCCCGCGCCGAGGAGGCGCTTGAGGCCGCCTGCTGCGAGGACATTCCGGAAGGGCCCGACAAGCGTGTCGGCGAGAACGGACGGATGCTGTCCGGTGGTCAGCGGCAACGGGTCGCCCTCGCCCGGGCTATAGCGGTAGATCCCGAGGTCCTCGTTCTGCAGGACCCGACCACGGCAGTCGACTCGGTGACCGAGCAGAACCTCGCCGCCAACATTGCCCGACTCCGCGGACAGGCGGCCACGCTGGTGTTCAGCGAGGCGCCCGCCTGGCGAGCCGTTGCGGCAGCCCAGCTGCGAACCGAGGATCTGGTCGAGACGGTCCAAGGTCTGGGACCGACTGCCGGATGAGGTCATCGCAAGCAAGCCCGCCCGCCAAGCCCGACACCGCACTCCGATTCCCCCTGGCGACCTTCGGGCAGGTGCGGCGCGAGGTGACGCGCCAGTTGGACCGCGCTCCACGCGCGAAACCCGCACTGCTGTTCGCAGTCGTGTTGCTGAGTCTCGGGGCGTACGCCGCGGTGCTGGTGCCGCAACTCATGGGCCACATCGTGGATTTGGTATCGGGCCGGGCCGGTCAACCGCTGTGGCTGATCGGCTCCGCCCTGTTGGGCGCGGCGCTGGTCGGTGCGATCCTCAGCGCTGCCGGCTTCTATCTGCTCTCGCGGGTCTTCGAGCGGGTGATCGCGAATCTGCGCCAGGACATGGTCGGGACGGCGCTCGGGCTTCCGACCCACCGGGTCGAGGACGCCGGCAGCGGCGATCTGGTCAGCCGGTCCACCGACGACGTCGCCGAACTGTCCGCGGCGGTCACCGAGACCGTGCCGACCCTGTCGACCTCGGTGTTCACGGTGGCAGCCACGGTGCTCGCACTGTTCACGGTCGACTGGCGATTCCTGGTGATCCCCATTGTGGTCGCGCCGCTGTATTACCTGGCGTCCCGGCACTACCTCTCCCGGGCCCCGGGGCGCTACGCCGCGGAGCGCGCGGCGATGGCTGAGCGGGCGCGCCGGGTCCTGGAAGCGATCCGAGGTCGGGCAACCGTGCGTGCGTTCTTGATGGAGGACCGCGTGCGCACGGGGATCGGGAATGCCTCGTGGGGTGTGGTGGTGAAGGCGATTCGGGCCCGCACCACCATGCTCGTGCTCAACGTGTGGATGCTGATCGCCGAGTTCGCGATGCTGGCCCTCACATTGCTCGTGGGATATCTTCTGGTCGCCTCCGACGCGATCACCGTCGGCGCGGTGACCGGGGCGGTCCTCATGATCATTCGGCTTCGGGGCCCGATGAACACGTTCATGCGGGTGCTGGACGTGGTCCAGTCCGGGTACGCCTCCTTGGCGCGGATCGTGGGCGTGGTCGTCGATCCGCCCGTGCCTGTGCCCGACAGCGGTGTTGCCGCTCCATCCGGTCGGGTCGAACTGCGGAACGTGAGCTTCAGTTATGGCGGAGCGTGGGCGATCCGCGACGTCGACCTCACCATCCGTCCGGGTGAGACGGTCGCGCTCGTGGGGGCATCCGGCGCCGGGAAGACGACGGTCGCGGCGTTGTTGGCGGGTTTGCTGATTCCTGACCGAGGCGAGGTTCTCGTCGACGGGCATCCAGTGTCGAAGCTGTCGGATCGTGAGCGGATTGCGCGACTGGCCACCGTCAGTCAGGAGGTCCACGTCTTCTCCGGGACCCTGCGTCAGGACCTGACCTTGGCCAAACCCGACGCGACCGATGCCGAACTGCTGGAGGCGCTCGAGCAGGTCCGCGCGGGGTCATGGTTCGGCCGGCTTCCACACGGACTGGACACGGTGGTTGGCGCCCGTGGCAGGCAACTCGACCCGGTGGCGGCGCAACAGCTCGCACTCGCCCGGGTGCTCCTGCTCGACCCCGCCATCGTCATCATGGACGAGGCCACCGCGGAAGCGGGCTCGGCCGGTGCAGGGGCGCTTGAAGAGGCGGCGGAGGTGGTGTCCCGCGGCCGGTCGGCGCTGGTGGTGGCGCATCGTCTCGACCAAGCCGCACGGGCGGACCGCGTGGTCGTCATGGACTCCGGTCGAGTGGTCGAACAGGGCACCCACGCCCAGCTTCTCGCCCACCGCGGGATCTATCACCGCATGTGGTCGGCGTGGAGCGCGGGCCGGTCGGCCGAGGAGGCCGGCCCATAGTCACGTCCAGCGAGGTTTCATGGCGGCCCCAGTTGGATTCGAACCAACGACACCCGCTTTAGGAGAGCGGTGCTCTATCCCCTGAGCTATGGGGCCTTTCCGCCAAGCGGACCGGACAAGCCTAGCGTGCAGCCTCGCGCCCACACGCGGGTAATGTCCATCGTGAAACGAAGAACCAGACGCCAACAACTTCCGGAGGGCTGAAAGCGTGAGCGGTGCAGGACTTCGTCAAGCGATCGAGAAGATGGAGGCGGCCGGCCAGGGAGGCGCGCCCGCCGAGGTGTTCAAGCATTACTACCAAGAGCTCGAGTCCGGGGCGACGGGTGTGGTCCCGGAGGCGGACATCGAGCCCGTCGGTGATCTGCCGCTGCTGGAGGATCAGCAGGTGGATCCCGAGCAGGCGCGCGAGGCGCTGGCCGCGACGGTGATGATCCGGCTCAACGGTGGTCTCGGCACGTCCATGGGCATGAGCAAGGCCAAGTCGCTGCTCCCCGTGACCGAGGACCGGACGTTCCTGGATCTCATCGTGGACCAGGTTCGTGCGACGCGCGAAGCGCACGGTGTCCGGCTGCCGCTGGTGCTGATGAACTCCTTCCGGACCCGGGAGGACACGCTTGAGGCGCTCGCGGCGCACGAGGACCTGCCGGTGGATGGGCTGCCACTGGATTTCATGCAGAGCTCCGAGCCGAAGCTGCGGTCCGATGACCTCACCCCGGTCGAGTGGCCGGACGACCCCGATCTCGAGTGGTGTCCGCCGGGGCACGGCGACATCTATCCCTCGCTCCTGGCTTCCGGGTTGTTGGACGAGCTGGTGGCGCGCGGTTTCCGTTATGCGTTGGTCGCCAACTCGGACAACCTCGGCGCCACGCCCGACCCGCGGCTCGCGGGTTGGTTCGCGGCCTCCGGCGCTCCGTTCGCCATCGAGGTCTGCGCCCGGACAAAGGCCGATCGCAAGGGCGGTCACCTCGCGGTTCGGCGCAGTGACGGTCGGCTCATTCTGCGGGAGGTCGCCCAGACCGCACCCGAGGATCTCGACGCCTTCACCGACGAGAACCGGCATCGCTGGTTCTCGACCAACACTCTGTGGTGGGACCTGCAGCAGCTCCGCGACGTGCTCACCGAGCGGCGCGGCGTCCTCGGCCTGCCGCTCATCCGCAACACCAAGACCGTCGATCCGGGCGACCCGGATTCGCCCGAGGTGTTCCAGATCGAAACGGCGATGGGTGCGGCGATCGAGGTGTTCGAGGGCGCCACGGCTATCGGGGTGCCGCGATCGCGGTTCCTCCCCGTCAAGACCACCAACGATCTGCTGCTGTTGCGGTCGGATACGTATGCGGTCGGCGCCGACGGGTCGATCACCCTCGACACCGAAAAGGTCTGCCACGTCGACCTGGATCCACGCTTCTTCAAGCGCATCGGTGATTTCGATCAGCGATTCCCGCAAGGCGTCCCGTCGCTGCGCGATGCCGAGAGCCTGACCGTGCGCGGCGACTGGACCTTCGGTCCCGATGTCCGCATCACCGGCCGGGTCGATCTCGAGGACGCCGGCGACCCGGCTGAGGTCGAGCCGGGAGCCACCATCGAGGGGTTGTGAAGGAGGCGGCGCCGGCGGAAGAGCCGGTGCCGTCGGTCGACTGGCACGCGGTCCTCGCCTTCGCCCTGACCGGTGAGTGGCTGCGACTCCCGAGCGATGACGGTGGTGGACCCGCGCCCGATCCGGACCGGCTCTTGGCCGATCTCGCTGCGGTCGGGTGGTCCGGGCCACGGTTGGCGGCTGCGGCCACCGCGCGGCGGACCGTTCCGGTCGAACAGGTCCGAGCGCTCGGCGCCGCCCGGTTCGCTGCCGTGGTCGCCGATCTGCGCGCGCGTGTCCTGGCCGGGTCCGCAGAGGTGCGGTCGGTCAGCGGGCGGAGCCTCAACATCGACGAACGGCGCCTCGTCGCCGAGAGGCCCCCGCACTGGGGGTGAGCACCAGCAAGAAGCCCCGCCACTTCAGGTGGCGGGGCTTAGCTGGTGGGTCGAACGCAAGATCAGCGCTGGGCCAAGAGGTCGCGGATCTCGGTCAGCAGCTCGGTGTCGGTGGCGCCGGACTCGGCGTCGATGCCACGCATCTTCTTGTACGCCTCATAGGGCTTCACGATGGCGAAATAGAGAACGAAGGCGATCAGCAGGAAGCTGACCAGCGCGGCGAGGAATGCGCCGATGTTGAGGCCCCAGATCGTGGTCTGGGTGAACGCCTGGCTCGGGTCGCCACCCAGGATGCGGCCGATGAAGTCCATCAGCAGAGCGGCGAACGACGACACGACCTCGGCGAAGGCGGTGCCCATGATGAACGCGGTGGCAAGCTCGATGAGATTGCCCTTCATGATGAAGTCTTTGAAACCCTTCACCGATAACTCCTTGCATAGTTTTTTCCCGTTCCCGGCTGAAGGGTCCGGGCGGCCACAGGCCGCAAGCACCCTAACAGCGAGGTCGCCGGATGGACGCATCGTGCCGTGCCATGAAATGTGGGGTCCTAGCGGAGAATCACGGCCAGGCGATCGCGGCTCTGGGCAGCGACGAGGTCGTTCGCATCACCCGGTGACACCTCCAGCAACACGAGCGTCCCCGACGGCCCGCCACCGCCGAACGGGCCCGCTGTCGACTCGCTCGCGGGAATGGCCAGAACCCGCGCCCCGGCAGCGATCGCGCGGGTCGGTGACTCGCCGTTGCCGGTCGCGAGCACGTCGATCAGATCGCCGACCTGCAACAGGCTCACGATGGCCGGATCCTCGAACCGCACCGGCACGAGGGAGCGACCGACGCCCGGATTCAGTGCGCGTGGTGCCACGACGCTGTTGCGGCCGATGGGTGTTCCGCTTCCGGCAGATCCGATCAGCACGCGACCCAGAAGTTCGCCCGGATCGGCCGACGCATCGGACGGTGCCAGCGGCACTGGATAGTGCGCGATCCGCAGATCCGCCTCCACGAGGGCGCGGCCGCCCGCGAGATCCCTGGTGGCGACCACCACCGGGACGGTCGGTGAGTCGCTGGGGGAGGCCGCGGCGATCGTGCAGAGCACCGCGGTGACCGCTGCGAGGACGGCGAGCTTGCGCCGATGCCAGGAGACCGCCCGGGCGAGTGGCGCCAACAGTCCTCTTCGTCGAGGACGGAACAGGGGCAGGGTGCGTTCAGGAGCGCGCGGAGGTCGGGGCGAACCAGTCATGTCCCCACAATGGAAGGTGTGGGCCGGGCCGGGTCAGGTTCTCCACAGCCCAAGCAGCGGTCCGTGGTTGTCCACAGACCGCGCGATCGGCGTACTCCTCAGTTGGCGGACCCGGCGGTCGCCGGTGCCGCGCTGCCCGACGACTTCGAATCCGCACCGCCCGACGCCTTCTCCGCGCTCGACGAGCCGGAACCGGCCGTCGACTTCGAGTCGGCCGAGCCGGCGCGCGAATCAGTGCGATAGAACCCCGAGCCCTTGAAGACCACACCGACGGCGTTGAAGATCTTGCGCAGTTCCCCGCCCTCGCAGGACGGGCAGTCGGTCAGCGCATCATCGGTGAACTTCTGGACGACCTCAAGATCGGCGCCACAGTCCTTGCAGCGATACTGGTAAGTGGGCATGCATACTCTCTCTGACCTGATCGACGCGCCCCTGCGCGTTGGCACTCAAGCATAGCGACTGCTAACGAGGCCAGGGAATTGCGTACCACTCGGCGAAAGGAGGAGCCCACGTGCGGGTGCTGTCGCGGGCTCTTCTCGTCGCCCTCGTGACGCTCGTCCTGGTGCTCGCCGGGCTTCTCAGCCTGGGGGTGGTCACGGTGCGCGCTTCGTTCCCGCAAACCGACGGCCTGATCCAAGCCCCGCCGCTGACCCGTGCGGTGGAGGTCCTCCGGGACGCGCAGGGGATTCCGCACATCTATGCCGACAATCCCGAGGACCTCTTCGCCGCCCAGGGGTTCGTGCATGCCCAGGACCGCTTCTGGGAGATGGACGTGCGCCGTCACATCACCTCAGGGAGGCTCTCCGAGTTGTTCGGGGAGTCGCAGGTGGAGACCGACGTCTTTCTGCGCACTCTCGGCATGCACCGGGTGGCCGAGCAGGAGTTGGCGCTCCTGAGCGTGCGTCATCGCCGTTATGTGGAGGCGTACGCCGACGGGGTCAACGCCTATCTGGCGGCGCGGTCGGCGAACGAGTTGTCGTTGGAGTACGCGATCCTCGGGCTGCAGGGGCTGTCCTATGTGCCGAAGCAATGGACCGCGGTCGACTCGATCGCCTGGCTGAAGGCAATGGCCTGGGACGTCAGTTCCAATCTGTCCGGCGAGATCGAGCTCGCGGCACTCACCGCCTCGGTCGGGGAACAGCGTGCCCTCTCGGTCCAGCCCTCCTTCGATGCCGAGGTGTTCCACCCGATCGTGCCCAACGGCGCGGTCGCCGACGGCGCCTTCGACCCCGCGCTCGTCGGCCAGAACAGGCCAGCGCCACTGTCGTCGGACCCGCAGGTGACGGAACCCGACGCGGTGGCGGCGTTGCAGTCGGTCGCGCGTGGGCAGGACGCCGTCACCGGATGGCTGGCCGTCGGGGGTGCCGACGCGATCGGGTCCAACTCCTGGGTGGTGTCGGGCGAGCGCACCGCGAGCGGCAAACCGATCCTCGCCAACGATCCCCACCTCGCGGTCAGCATCCCCGGCATCTTCACCCAGGTCGGTCTGCACTGCCGCACCGTCACCGCCGACTGCCCCTTCGACGTGAGCGGTTTCAGTTTCGCTGGGATGCCGGGCGTGATCGTAGGACACAACGCGCACATCGCGTGGGGCCTGACCACACCCTATGTGGACACGCAGGACCTCGTGATCGAGCAGATTCGCGGTCGTCAGGTTCGCCGCGGGCAGGACGAATGGGGCGAGATCACCGAGCGGGTGGAGCTGATCCGCGTCGCCGGTGGCGACGATCGATCCATCAATGTGCGGGAGACCTCGAACGGTCCGCTGCTCTCCGATGTGCATGCGGCAATGCGCCAGCACGTGACCGGTCCCGACGACTCCGTCGGTCTCGAGACGGCCGTCGCGCTCAGGTGGTCGGCACTGCTGCCGTCCCGCTCGATCGAGGCAATCTTCGAGTTCAACCGCGCGAGCAACTTCGACGAGTTCCGGGCTGCCGCGCGACTGCTGTCCGCGCCGTCGCAGAACCTGATCTTCGCCGATGTCAATGGCAACATCGGCTATCAACTGCCGGGCGCCATCCCCGTCCGCCGCCAAGGCGACGGAACGATGCCCGTGCCGGGCTGGGACCCTGCGTACGGCTGGGAGCGAATGATCCCCTTCGAAGAACTGCCCTTTGCGCACAACCCGCCCGAAGGATTCGTGGTGGCGGCCAATCAGCAGATCATCGAGGACTATCCGCTGCCTCTCGGCTCGCACTATTCGCGGGGCTGGCGCAGCCAGGAGATCGTCGACATCCTCAACGAGCAGACCGAGCCGCTCACCGTCGCTTCGAGCAGCGAGATCTTCAATGACACCACGGTGCGGTTCGCCGAACTGATCGTGCCGTATCTGTTGGCGGTCGAGCCCCGCGAGGACTGGGTCAGGGACGGCCAGGAGGTCCTGCGGGCCTGGGACCGGCAGTCCGGCACCGACTCGACGGGCGCGTTCTATTTTCACCTGGTGATGAAGCACATCGTTCAGCTCGCGTTCGACGACGAGGTCCCGCCAGAGGTGCGGACGGGGTCGACTGATCGGTGGTACGCGGTCGTGGCCGATCTCCTGCGCGAACCGAACAACGAATGGTGGGACGACAAGTCCACCACGATCGTGGAGGACCGGGACGCCATCCTCGACCGTGCGCTGTCCCATGCCCGGCGCGACGCGACTGTCCTGCGCAGTCTCGACCCGCAGGGCTGGAATTGGGGCCACACGCACCGGCTGCGGCTGCGCCACCAGACCCTCGGTCGCTCCGGCATCGGCGCGGTCGAGAGTCTGTTCAACCGGGGCGACGAACCCGTCGGTGGCGGCACCGCCGTGGTGCTGGCCTGGTCGTTCAACGATCGCGAATGGGGCTTCGAGGTCACGAACGGGCCGGCCATGAAGATGGTGGTGGACCTCGCCGACCTGGACAACTCCCGCTGGATCAATCTCTCCGGCCAGTCGGGGCATGCGTTCCATCCCAACTATGCCGATCAGTTGTCCCCGATGGCGCACAATCAACTGCGGCCCTGGCGGTTCAGTCGCTATCGGGTGGAGGAGGGCACCACCCAGCGACTCGAGTTGCTCCCCGGGCGCTGAGGCCGATCACCGAGCAGCTGCGACCAGCTGGGTAGGGGTCACGATCACGTCCATCGTCCGGTCCCAGGGTTCGGTCGGCAGGTCGGGCAGGATCTCGTCGTCGTTGAGCAAAGTCACGAGGACGGCCCCCGGATCCGCGTCCTCGAGCGCCCGGTCGAACCAGCCCCCGCCCATCCCGAGCCGCTTCCCGTCGAGCGAGCCGGCGAGGGCCGAGCAGACGATCACCTGGGCGGCAGCGATCCCGCGGCTGCCGAGAGCAGGAGTTGTCGGCTCCGGGATGCCCCACAGTCCGATGCGGAGCGATTCCGGTCCGGCGTACGCGGCCCAATCCGGGTCGCGGCGCGGCGTGCCGTCAGGCCGTTTGCCGAGCACCGGGAGCAGGACGGTCGTCCCGCGGGAATGCAGCCAGGCAATCAACTCGAGCGTGCTCGGCTCGGGGGGGATCGACATATAGGCGGCGAGGGTGAAGGACTCGGCCGGGTTGTCCAAGAACTCCCGCAACCTGCTGAACCGGGCGTGGTCATCGGCCGCCCTGTCCTCCGCAGAGCGAGCCGCCCGCCGGGTCCGCACCGCCGACCGCAGGGTGTGCTTGGCCTCGCGCAGCGCGGCGTGGTCGGCCGGGGTCAGGGGATCCATTCGCCTAGGGTAGACGGCATGCGATTGTTCGGTCGGAAGAAGTTGGTCGAGCCGGAGCCGGTCGAGGAAGTGCCGCCTCCGACGCTGCCCACCCCGCCCGAGCCGAACGCCAACGGTTATCGGGACTGGCAGGCACAGCGCGACTGGATCCTTGATCAGATTGAGCCGCTCCGGCCCTTCGGCATGCAACTGCTGGACGCGCTGGGGCTCAGCCTGTGTGAGGACATCGAGTCCGACGTGTCCCTCCCCGGGTTCGACAACTCCGCGATGGACGGTTATGCGATCCAGGCCGCGGACACGAAGAACGCGTCCGAGAAGCGGCCCGCCACGCTCGCGGTGGTCGGTGAGATCGCAGCCGGGGCGGTCGCCGATCGAGCGCTCGCGCCCGGCACTGCGATGAAGATCATGACCGGTGCCCCGGTGCCCGAGGGCGCGGACACGGTGGTGCAATACGAGCTCACGGACCGTGGCGCCGAGGACGTCAAGATCTTCACCCAGATGGACGTCGACAAGAACATCCGCCGCAAGGGTTCGGACATCACCGAGGGCGAGCGGCTGCTCAGCGATGGCGACATCATCGACGCCCGCACGATCGGCCTGCTCGCGGGCATCGGCATCGACAAGGTCATGGCTCGGCCCCGCCCACGCGTGGTCGTCCTCGCCACCGGGTCCGAGCTGGTGGAACCCGGTCTCCAGCTCACCGAGCTGGGCCAGCTCTTCGATTCGAACTCCTTCATGCTGGCCGCCCAGGCCCGCGCTGCCGGCGCCCAAGTGTTCCGCGTCGGCGTGGTCGGTGATGACCCGGAGATGCTGAAGCAGACGATCAGCGACCAGTTGGTCCGTGCCGACCTGATCGTGACCTCGGGCGGCATATCGGAGGGCGACTGGGACGTCGTCAAGGAGGTCGCTCCCGAGCTCGGGATGGTCGACTTCGCCCAGATCGGCATGCAACCGGGGAAGCCCCAGGGATTCGGCCTGATCGGCGACGACGAGACCCCGATGCTCATGCTCCCCGGCAACCCGGTCAGTTCGTTCGTGTCCTTCGAAGTCTTCGTCCGTCCGGTCATCCGCAAGCTGATGGGTGTCACCCCGCTGCTGCGCCCGACCGTGACGGCTGTGACCAACACGATCATCCGGTCGAAGCCCGGCCGTGCCCGGTTCGTGCGGGCCGGCATCCGCACCGACGCCGGCGGCCGCCGGGTGGTGGAACAAGTCGGCCAGCACTCGTCGCACCTCCTGGGTGGTCTGCAGCGGGCCAACGCATTGCTGTTGATCGACGACGAGACCGAGGTCATCAAGCCCGGCGAGATCGTTCGAGCCTGGATGCTGGATGAGTGAGCCGCGGCTGACGCACCTCGACGAGTCGGGACATGCGCACATGGTCGATGTCTCTGCCAAGCAGGTCACCGCCCGCACCGCGACGGCCGCTGGGACCGTGCGCCTCAGCGGAGAGTGCGTGGCATTGCTGCGTTCGGGTGGGGTGCCCAAGGGCGACGCGCTCGCGGTGGCGCGGATCGCGGGGATCCAGGGCGCGAAGCGTACGCCCGAGTTGATCCCCCTCTGCCATCCGCTGATGGTGTCCGGGGTTTCGGTGGAACTGGAAGTCACCGACCATGGCGTGGACATCACCGCCACGGTCCGGACCAACGAGCGCACCGGCGTCGAGATGGAGGCGCTGACCGCGGTGTCGGTCGCGGCCCTGACCGTGATCGACATGGTCAAGGCAGTCGACAAACTCGCTGTGATCAGCGACGTGCGGGTGCTGGCCAAGTCCGGTGGGCGCAGCGGAGACTGGAGCCGTGACTGAGTCCGCTGCCCACTCGATCCGGGCCTGTGTTATCACCGCGTCGACGCGTGCGGCGGCGGGGGAGTACGCAGACCGTTCCGGACCCTTGCTCGCCGACGGGCTGCAGGGACTGGGCATCGAGGTGGCGCCGGTCATCGTGGTGGCCGACGGTGATCCTGTGGGAGCGGCGCTTCGCGCGGCGGTGGGGGCGTACGACATCGTCCTCACCACCGGTGGGACGGGATTGTCGCCGACCGACTCGACCCCCGAACAGACCCGGCCGTTGCTCGACCGCGAGATTCCACAGCTGGCCGCGGAGATCGCGCGCGCCGGGGTGGCCAAGGGCGTGGCGACCGCCGTGCTGAGCCGCGGACTCGCCGGGGTTGCCAACCGCACCCTGGTGATCAACCTGCCGGGGTCGCGCGGGGGCGTGCGCGATGCCATGGAGGTGCTGGCGCCCGTCCTGGTGCACGCGGTCGAGCAGATCCGCGGCGGGGACCACTGAGGTCCACGTGACCGCGGGCTATTGGCCGGTGCGGCTCCAGCACCGGGAGGTAGTGCTCCGGCCGCTGCGCCGGCGGGACAGGACAGCGTGGGACGCGGTGCGCCAGCACAACCGAGAGTGGCTCGAGCCCTGGGAGGCCACCCAGCCGCCCGGTGCGGAGCCGGGGCCGCCCACCTTCACCGCCCTCGTCCGGGTGCTCGATCGCCAAGCCCGGCTCGGTCAACTGCTGCCCTGGGCACTGTGCTGGGACCCCACCGGCGGGCAGCAACCGGACGCCGCCCGGCTGGTCGGGCAGGTGACCGTGTCCGGGATCACCCGTGGATCTGCGATGTTCGCCCAGATCGGTTATTGGATCGATCGTCGAGCGGCCGGTCGTGGGATGGTGCCCGTCGGTGTGGCCCTGGCGACCGACTATTGCTTCCGGGACCTCGGGCTGCACCGCATGGAGGTGGCGATTCGTCCCGAGAACGGAAACAGCCTCCGCGTGGTGGAGAAGCTCGGCTTCCGGCACGAAGGCCTGCGTCCGCGCTATCTGCACATCAACGGTGATTGGCGGGATCACGAGATCTTCGCGCTGCATCGCGAGGAAGTTCCCGGCGGGCTCCTCGCCCGCTGGGAAATGGCCAGCCAGCGGCCGGAATGACCAGCCCGTAACGGAACCGTCACGACACTCCGACCCGGGTCCGACCGGAGTCGCGTGGGGCTGCGTACGTTACGCATGTGGGAACGACGGGACTGATCTTCGGTGCAATTGTGGCGGCGTGGCTGGCATATCTCGTGCCGATGTATCTGCGTCGCGACTCCGCCAAAACAAGCGAGCTGCTCGACCCGGCCAGCCGATTCTCGGCCGACGTCCGGATCGTGCGCAATTCTGGCTCTGACGAGGTGAAACACGAGGCTCAGGTGTCGACGCCGCTCACGCGCCGCGCGTTCATCGAGTCGATGCGGCGCGCGGAACAGGACGCGGCCGGCCGCCGCCGGAACGTGATCGTGGTCCTCCTGGTCGCGGTGGCCGCCGTGATCGCGGTGTGTGCTTTCGGCCGCGCGCCCTGGGGCGTGCTCGCGATCCCCGGCGGCCTGCTCGTCGGCTTCCTCGCGATCGCTCGCGTCAGCGTCCAGATGATGCATCGGGATTTCGACCGGCGGCTCGCCGCCTTCGAACAGGGCGAGACCGAGGAAACCGTGACGGTGTCCGAGCCGAGCAAGTCGGAGAAGGGGCGGACCGAGGGGGTCGTCGAGTCCATTGAGCTCGGGATGCCGGTCGGCAAGCCGGGGTCCCTTTGGGATCCACTGCCGATCACGCGGGCGAACTATGTGTCCGCGCCGCCGGTTGGCGCCCGCACCGTCCGGACCATCGATCTCTCTGCGCCCGAACCCGTCCAGGTCGACAACAAGCCGGTCGTGGCCGACGCGCCCGAGGCGTCCCTGGTTGGCATCGAGCGGCTGCGGGTCGTGGGGGAGTGAGGGAGTACGCGGCTCAGCGCCGATGTGCGCATGCCCGGAGGGCGTGCTAGGCTGTCGTGGCTGTTGCAGCAAGGGGCTATGGCGCAGTTGGTAGCGCGTCTCGTTCGCAATGAGAAGGTCAGGGGTTCGAATCCCCTTAGCTCCACCACCCAAGGACCTAGCGCTGACTAGGTCCTTTACTTATTCCTGGGACTAGATCACCGGCCTGTAATCCTGCCCTCTGGCCCGAATGTGCCCCCCTAGTGCCCCCCAGCGCCTCATTGAGCCTTGCCAGACCCGCCATGTCAGCGCCTGTGCCGAGGTGGTGCAGGTATCGGTTCGTCGTGGCGATGGACTCGTGCCCCATCCAGGCCTGCACCGTTCCCGGGTCGACGCCGCGGGCCAGCCACAGACATGCCGCCGTGTGGCGCAGATCGTGAAGGCGGCGGCCGTCACTGGTGGTTCGCCAGTCCAAAGTCCGCAGGACAGCCGAGCGATGCAGGAGCGAACCCCCGGCGGTGGTCAACAGCGGATCACCCGGCGCACGGCTCTCGGCCAAGGACCTAACGATATCGAGTACGCGATTGGCAAGCGGCACTCGGCGGGAGCGACGGCCCTTGGTGGCCTTCACCGGCACGCCCTCAGGCGCCGAACGCCGGATCAACAGTGCGGGTGCCGGGACCTCGACCAGGTCGCGGACCTGAAGGGCACGAGCCTCACCCCAGCGCAGACCGGTCCAACCCAGCACCAACAGCACATCGGCCAACCGTTCATCGCGTTCCCGCCACACCGCGTGGCGGTCCTCCAACTCGTCCTCAGAGAACGGAAGCATCTCTGTGGCGATAGCCGACGACTTCGGGACCTGTACGCCGGTTACCGGATTGGCGGCGATGATCTTCTCCTGCACACACCAGGCGAAGAACGATGACAGCGACGCCCGATACCGCCGCACCGACGATTCCGCGAGCCCGTCGGAGAGCAGAGCCACGAAGACACGCGCGATCTCTCGGCCGGTGACGGCCTTGACCTGCAGATTCAGCACCGACGTCGGGGTGAGCCGCTGCACGTCCTGATCCGCTCGCGCAGTCTTCACGGCCACGGTGTGCCGCCGCACCTCGAGCCACTCGGGCACGAGCTGCTTGACCAGGCGCTTCCCCGCCCGGGGGTCGATCCCGCCATCAATGGCGGCCCGTTCCCGGCCCAACCACGCTTGAGCCGCCGTTTTCGTCGGAAAGACACGCGAGGCCACGTCGACGCGACCGACCTTCAGTTTGGCCCGGAACTTCCCGCTGGGGAGCTTCACAACGCTCACGCTGCGACTCTTTCCAGCCAGGCCACCACGTCCGTGCGGCGGTAACGGGGACACGACGGCGTAAGCCACACCACCCGCGGGCCTTTGCCCTCTTGGCGCCATCGGCACAGGGTGGACCGCGACACCCGCAACCAACCCGCAACTTCATCAGAGGTGAGCAACTCATCCATGGCGAAGCACCCGCTCCAAACGGCCCTGTGCCAGTGGGGCGGCATCCTTCGTCGACAGCCTGTCTTCCATCGTTCGTTCCTTATCCGTGGTGGGTCAGTGGTTCTTGCGGCGGGCGGCTTTCCATTGCGCGTACTCCCGAGCACGGGCGGCGGCTGCGATGGCCAGGGCTTCATCGCCGATGCGGGGCCAGCCGGTGCCGCTGAATCGCCAGTCCCCGACGACCAGGGTGGTGTCGTCCTCCTCGGCCGCGAGCAAGCGGGCCTCGAGGTCCCGGGTGTCGAGCGCCTTCCCCTCGCGGGCGGCCTGGTCGAGGAGGCGGCGGTAGCGCTGCCGGGCCCGGCGCAACTGGCCGAGGGTGACCGAGTACCGGCGGGACTTCGAACTGAAGTGGCCGCGGAAGCCGGCCATGTGCGCCCACTTGCCCATCAACGCGTAATGATCCCGCCCGGTCTTCGGATCCAACGGAACCACCGTGGAACCCTTCCGGTGATGCCCCAGAACATGGCGCCGAGTGGCGAGCGCGCCCAGGTCCCGGCAGACCTGCGCCAGCCGTGCCACGTGGGGCCGGGTGGACAGTCCGCCGCTGCTGGCGTCCTTGGTGGCGTACTTCGCCAGATAGCCGGCCACCTGCCCCGCCGACAGCGACTCCGAGCGCCGCGCGGTGGCGTGGTGGCGGACGGTGCGGACGTCGAGCTGGCGCCCCCACGCGATGACCCGGGCGGTGTCGGTCTCGGAGGTCGGCGGCGCCGGACACGTCACGCTACGGGTCACCGTGGTGACGAGGTCTGCCAGGGTCTCGGCATCGAGCGGGGCCGGGCTGCCGGGGCCGTCGGGTCCGTCGAGGCGGATGAGGGCGTGGAAGTGGACCAGGCCGCGGGCTTGGTATTCGGCGACCTTGGCGTACTGCAGCGACGCCCGGTCTTTCAACCGTGACGGCGGGACACCCAGGGCACTGGCGAGGGCTCTGCGGAGCGCGATGGTGGTGCGGCGCCACAGTTCGGGGGCGTGCCACTGCCAGACCACCGCGGAGGTCCAGTCGTAGCAGTCCCAGCACAACGGCGACCCCACCACCGCGTCATCGTCGGCGTGTGTGGCGTGGCAGGACAGCCGGACCCCGTGCGGGCACACCTCCACCCGATCCGACGACCGGGGACGGCACGGTTTGCCGTTCTCCCGGACGCCATGGACCAGGCCGAAGGACGGAGCGGTGAGGGTGACGAACAGCAGCGGGTTGGTCGCGACGGTGGTGGGGATGGTTTTGCCGCCGGCGACTCCGGCGCGGATCATGGCGAAGGTGTCGCGGGCGTAGACGCGGGAGCAGGCGAGGCAGACCTCGGCGCGGCGGTTCCCGCACGGGCGGTACAGCGCCCCGAGAGGTGCTTGGTCGGAGGACCAGGAGGACAGCACTTCCCCGGTGGCCCGGTCGAGGGTCATGGTGGATCCGGTGAGCCGGATGGGGTGCGCGCAGTTGCCGACGGCGGCGAGGGTGTCGGCGAACGCCTCATGGGTGCGGTCGAGTATCCGGGACAGGGCCGAGGCGGCGAGGTGGGCGGGCAGCTCCAGCGGCGCGTTCTCTCCGTGCCCGGGAAACCCCGACCCCGAGGGCGCGTCATCGCTGAACCGGTCGGTGACGGTCATGCCGCCGACCGCGATGGAGGTCCGGGGAGCACGCCGGGCTCGCGGTGCGATTGTGTGGGGATCATGGCCAGCCACCCTCTGAGGGTGTGCTGCCTGGCCAAGAGCCCCTTGCCTGACAGCACACCCAGTCTCAGTGGGTCACGCCAACACCAACGACTCCGAACACCGACAGGGGCTTACCCGGTGTGCGAACACGACAATCTGAAGCGGAGTCACAGCTCTAAATGTTTTTGGTGTTTGTTTTTTCCTCGGGAATCGACTCGCCGCACCCATTCTCAGGCACATCAGCTTTTTGCCGTTCCCGGAATCTCCGTGACACCATTTATAGCACCAGCCCCGGCCACACCCAACAATCCCGACCGCAGGCGAGGCCCCGAAAGCGGCCCTGACAGCCACAGACAGCAACCCTCACGCGAGCCAATAGCAATCAACAAGAACTACCCGCACATAGACGCACGTCCACGGACAGATCCGATGAATGCGCAGGCTGACTCGTAATGTGACGCATATCACACCCGCAATCATCGTCGCCGCTGCCGCCGGCGCGCCGAAGACCGCTGATCGTGCAATAGGAGTTGATGGCGCGCGCGTGCGTGTCGTCAGTCGAGCAGGTCGAGGTACTGGCGACGTGCCTTCATGGCGTGGATGAGCAGCTCGTTGCCACTGTCGAAGCGAAGGACGACGAGCTCGAGCAAACGACCGGTGGAGTCGAAGCCCAGCCGAAACTGGCGTGCGGGGCTGTCCTCGTCGAGGTCTGCGACGTAGGGCATGCTGCTAAACACCTCTGGGCGGTTGGCGGGTGAGCCTTGGAGGATGTCGCGCGATGTGATTTCGGATCAGGCGTGGGCTGTGATCGGCCCGTTGCTCCCGCCCGCGAGGGCTACGGGCTGGCCCCCGGTGGACCGGCGCAGGGTCGTGGAAGCCGTGGCGTGGCGATATCGCACCGGGGCGCCGTGGCGGGATTTGCCGTCGCGGTACGGGAACTGGAACACGGTCTATAGGAACTTCCGCCGGTGGGCGACGGCCGGGGTGTGGGCGCGGTTACTGGAGAAGGTCCAGTCGCTGGCATACCAGCGAGGAGACCTGGACTGGGTGGCCTCGATCGACTCCACGGTGGTGCGCGTGCACCAGCACGGGCCGACCTTGCCCAGGAGCACGGAGGGATGGATCGAAGTACAAGAAGTTCGGGCCGGAGACACCTGACCACGCCATCGGCCGGTCTCGGGGCGGGTTGACCACGAAGACGCATCTTGTCTGTGACGGGCGCGTCCGGGCGCTGGCGTTCATCCTCACCCCGGGGCAAGCGGCCGACATGAGCATGCTTGCCCCCACGCTAGGGCAGATCTGCGTGCCCGGCACGGCCGGCAGGCCGCGAACCCGTCCGGACCGGGTGCTGGCGGACAAGGGTTACCCGTCGAAAGCGAATGGTGCCTGGTTGCGTGCACACGGCATCGCCGCGACGATTCCCGAACGCGAGGATCAGATCGCGCACCGCTGGAACAAGCCAGGCCGACCGATCGACTTCGGGGAGCAGCAACAGGCTCGCTATCGCGGTCGCAATGTCGTGGAGCGGTGCTTCAACCGCCTCAAGCAATGGCGCGGGATCGCGATGCGATCAGACAAGACCGCCGGCAGCTACCACGCCGGGCTCTGCCTGGCCGCCACCTTCCACTGGCTCACCACCGGTCCTCGCAGCACGGTTCAGACGTAACGGCAGACCCGGTCGGGCCCGCAGGTATCGGGGTGGAGGGTGCTGGCCTCGTCCCGAAGCCCGGTGAGGGTATCGCGCAGGGCGGCCAGGGTGCGCAGCTGGTTCTCGATGTTCACCAGGCGTTGGTCGAGCAGGGCGCGGACGTGTTCGCAGGGTGCCTGTCCGTTGTCGCGGATCTCGAGGACCTGCTGGATCTGGGCCAGGGTGAGTCCGGCCGCTTGGCCGCGGCCGATGAAGTCCAGCCGGTCGAGCACGGTTGGGTCGTAGTCCCGGTAACCGGCCGCAGTCCGGTCCGGTGCTGGCAGCAGGCCCTGCTCTTCGTAGAATCGCAGCGTCTTGGTGCTGGTGCCCGCTACGGAGGCGAGTTCACCGATCCTCATGGCCGCACTCCTCCTGGGGTCCCCGACGGGATGAACTTGACCTTCCCCCGCACTGGAAGGTCCAGTCTGGCCCTATCCGAGTATTTCGCCAAGTGATCGGAGTATCCCAAATGGGCCAGAAGGTAGACCTTGCGGTGATCGGCTCCGGGGGTGCAGCGTTCTCCGCCGCGATCCGGGCCCGGCGTCTGGGCAAGTCGGTGGTGATGATCGAGCAGAGCACCGTCGGCGGCACCTGCGTGAACATCGGCTGCGTGCCGTCCAAGGCGCTGATCGTTGCCGCCGAGGCCCGGCGCGTCGCCGCCGACGCTCCCGGTCGGTTCCCCGGCATCGCCACCATGGCCGGGCCGGTGGACATGCCGGGCCTGGTCGGCGGCAAGCAGTCCCTGGTGGAGGGCCTGCGGTCGGCGAAGTACGTCGATCTCGCCGAGTCCTACGACTGGCCGATCCGGCATGGCGTGGCCACCTTCACCGGCACCCCCGACGCCCCGGTGCTGCGGGTGACCGGCGCGGACGGGACCCCGGAGATGCTCGAGGCCGCCCACTATCTGATCGCCACCGGCGCCCACCCCTGGGCCCCGGACCTGGCGGGACTGGAGCAGGTGGACTATCTGACCTCGACCACCGCGATGGAACTCACCGAGGTTCCCGAGTCTCTGCTGGTGCTGGGAGGTGGATACGTCGCCCTGGAACTGGCCCAGCTCTTCGCCCGGCTCGGCTCGACGGTGACCATGCTGGTCCGCTCCCGGCTGGCCTCCGCCGAAGAGCCCGAGGTCAACCAGGTGCTGGAATCGGTCTTCGCCGACGAGGGCATCACGGTGGTGCGCCAAGCCCAACTCACCACAATCACCCAGGACGAGGCGACCGGTGAGGTGACCGCTACCGCGACCGTCGCCGGCCGGACCGGACAGTTCCGCGCCCAACGGGTGTTGGTGGCGCTGGGCCGCCGTCCGGTCACCGAGGCCCTGGACCTGGAGACGGTCCAGGTCCAGACCGGTGTGGGCGGGGAGATCGTCGTCGACGACTCACTGGCCACCGCCAACCCGCGCATCTGGGCCGCCGGGGACGTCACGGGCCACCCGGAATTCGTCTACGTCGCCGCCCATCACGGCGCGATGGTTGTTGACAATGCCTTCACCGGCGCGGCACGCACGGTGGATTACAGCCACTTGCCCCGGGTGACGTTCACCAGTCCCGCCATCGGCGCGGTCGGGATGACCGAGAAGCAAGCCCTGGCGGCCGGTTACCGCTGCAACTGCCGCGTGCTACAGCTGGACTACGTGCCCCGCGCCCTGGTCAACCGAGACACCCGCGGATTCATCAAGATCGTCATCGACGAGGACACCGGCCGAATCCTCGGCATCACCGCCGTCGCCAAGGACGCCGGCGAACTCGCCGCCGCCGGCGTCTTCCTCCTCGAGGGACAGCAGACTTACCAAGACGTTGCCACGATGTGGGCGCCCTACCTGACCATGACCGAAGGCATCAAGCTCGCCTGCCAGTCCTTCACCACCGACCCCTCCCAGCTGTCCTGCTGCGCCTGATTCGGACCCGTCCGGGTCGGAGCACCCTTTAGCAACACGGCCTAGACCGGATCAGACGCCGCGATCAGGGCGTCATCGGGGTCCACTCCGTGCTTCAGTGCAGGAGGGGTGGACCCTCACGAGACGTACGCGCGAATGGCAGCCCGGATCAGCTCCGACCGGCTCACGTGGGCGTGCTCCGCCCGCTCGTTCAGCGCCGTCAGCAAAGTCTCGTCGATCCGGACAGGGACGACCTGGCCCGGGCCGTCGCCGACGGGCTTGCGGCCCCGCTTGCGGAGCTTCTCGACGTCGTAGCCGCGCTCGGCCTCGTCGGCCCACTCCTGGATCTGCTCGTCGGTGACCGGGACACCGTTGATCTTCCCCATGCCAAAAATGTAATACGAATATCGAGGGCGTGAGGAGTTTCTTTGCTGGTTCAAGGCCGCTTCGCGGCGCTGCCCGGGCCCGGCCGGCCACGGCCGCACCCCCGGGGCCCCGCGCTCCGGCTCCGCCTCCGCGCACCCCAGGGACCCCGACGACCTCGCCGCTCAGGCCCGGGCCGCACAAAGGGACGTCACCGGCCTCGGTCACGTCCCCAAAAGTTCTCACCGACGGACCGTCGCCCCGCTATCCGATCGTCTTGCGCCGCACGCACCGCGTCAACGGCGCTTCGCGTCCTTCGGATCGAACTTCGTTCGACCATTGACCCGGCACGCACGCCGCAAAATCGGGCAGCTATCGGGGCGGCGGCCCTCCCATGGCCACCCGGAAAGCGTGCCCCCCGGGTGCCCCCCGGCGTACGAGAGCGCTTGGATCTAGCGCACCCAGAGCAACGCCAGGGCACCGTCCAGACAGGCTTTCAATAATCGAACATTCGTTCGCAATGAGAAGGTCAGGGGTTCGAATCCCCTTAGCTCCACATAAGTTGAGATCGACACCTGCCCCGCCTGAGTGCGGGGCAGATTCGTTTGTGCGGTCACCCGCCCAGGGATGTCAGTGTTGACGTGGGCGAGGGCGTGTCCGCGAACGGGCGTCAGGCGCCCCGGGATCGCCCGCTGTTGAGACGGTCAGGCCGCGGACTTGGGCGTGCCGTAGGCGCGTTGCCAGTAGAGCAGTGGCAGGTCTGGGACCTGGGTCGTGTCGGTGGTGTTCACGGTGCCGATCACGAGTGTGTGGTCGTGGACGGTGATGAGCTCGGTGGCGGTCAGCGCGATCCAAGCCAGGCACCCGAGTACGCGGGGTGGCTCGTCGTCAGTGAGTTCGGAGCCGATGGGAGGGTCGCCCTTGTTCTTGCGTGCAAAGTGCGCAGCGGCGTCGGCCTGGTAATGGGCCAGGATGTTGACGCCGATCCGTGAGCCGGGCTCGAGTTGGGACAAGAGCTCGGACGTGTTGTCCAACGAGACCAGCATCGTGGGTGGGTCGAGCGAGACGGACACGAATGAACTGACCGTGGTGCCGTGCGGCACACCGGCCGTGCGCGTGGTCACGACGGCGACTGCGGCCGGCGCCTGCGCCATTACGTTGCGCAACTGCTCGGCGGATGCTGGGGGACCGATGACGCCGCTCATCGGCCGGCGGGTGCGAGTGGCTGGGGTGCCAGGCCAACGGCGACGCAGCTCAGCACGGTGGCGGCGCGGGCCAGGTCATCGGGGTCGGTGCCGGCAAGGACCTGGTCGAGGAGTTCGCGGCGGGCGGCGTGGACGCTGTCGAGCGCGCGGTTGCCCTCGGAGGTGATCTTGATGAGGAAGGCGCGAGCGTCGGTGGGCACACGGCCGCGTTCCACCAGCCCGGCGTTCTCCAGCCGTTTGAGCCGGGGGGTGATCGAGGAGACGTCAACGCCGTGGCAGGCTGCGATATCGGAAACCCGCAAGCTGCCGCGAGCAGCCAAGTGTTCCAGCAGCGCCCAGGATGCTGGGGGCAGATCGTAGCCGCAGCGACGTGCGAGATCATCGGTAGTGGCACGGTCAGCCAGGAGTCGCAGCACCGTCGCCAGTGACCGCTCCAGATCATCGAGACTCTCACCACGTGACATGCGGTCACCGTAGCCCCGGCGAGTGCAGAAAACAAGTTGGGACAAACCAACTATCTGATGTAGGGTCGGAGTCAATCACCACCGAGTCCGGGGAGTGCCCGCCTGTGAGATTGTCCATCGTTGATCTGGGAACTGTCGCCCCAGGCACCACCGAGACCGATGCGCTGACCGATGCCTTGGCCACCGCGAAACACGCGGAGAAGCTGGGATTCCATCGGGTTTGGTTCGCTGAGCATCACCTGTCCCGGTCGGGGGCCTCGCATCATCCGGAACTGTTGATCGCAGCAGCGGCGATGGTGACCTCCTCGATCCGGCTCGGTTCGGGGGCGGTGCTGATGAACCATTACAGCCCGTTCAAGGTCGCAGAGATGTTCGCCCAGCTCGAAGCGATGGCCCCGGGTCGGATCGACTTGGGGATGGGCCGGGCGACTGCCGGTCCGGTGCTCGATGCCGCGTTGCAGCAGAACCGCCAGCATCCTGCCCAGGCCGATCATCAGCAGCAGGTCCTGGAGACCTTGGCCTGGTTGCACGAAGCGTTCCCAGACGATCACCCCTTCCACGACCATCCGCTGATGCCGAGCGTGCCCAGCAGGCCGCAGACCTGGCTGCTGGGGTCGAGCCCCAACGGGTCGAATCTCGCTGCCGGGCTCGGCATCGGCTATACCTTCGCCGGTTTCATCAACCCGGCCGGTGCCGCGTCCGCTTTGCGCCATTACCGTGAGGTCTTCGCGCCGCAAGGATTCGGACTTGACTCCCCGCGCGCGATCTTGGCGGTCAACGTCGCGGTCGGCGACACCGAGGCTGATGGCCTGCATCTGGCGAACTCACCGAAGGGCTACTACGCGCGCCTGCGGCGCGCCGGCCGTGCGGCCGGGTCCGTCATGGTCCCGACTCCTGACGAAGCCGCCGCCGAGTTGTCCCAGGCTGAGAAGGACGAGCCGACCTCGATTACCAGTGGCCAGTGGCCGCGATTCGTTGCCGGCGGACCCGACGACGTGCGCGCGACCCTGGAGCAGATGGCCGCCGAGTCCCGCGCCGATGAGGTCATGGTCCAGGACCTCATCGCGGACCCGGTCGCCCGCCGGCGCTCCCACGAACTGCTCGCCGAGGCCTTCGGGCTGGAGCCACAACGGGCCCCCTGAGCCCGGCACCGGAAGACGCGTCGTGAGCTTCGACGACTACTTCGAGATCATGCAGACCATCGCCCGGTACGGGCACGCGCTGGACTCGGCCGACGCCCGTTCGAGGACGTCCTGACCGAGGACGTCGTCTTCGACATGCGGCCGGCGGGAGGGCCGATCGTCCAGGGCCGCTCCGCCGTGCTGGCGGCCATGACCGGATCGCCCGAAGCCCCCTATTCGCGCCGCGGCGACCTCATCGGCCGGCCCGCGCTGTCCCATCACACCACCAACAGCGAGATCACTGACGATCGCGGCGATGAAGTCGACGTACGCAGCAAGTTCCTGCGCTTGGGCCAACACCAGCCCGGGCCGATGCCGGTCCTGATCGGCCAATACCTCGACACCCTGACACGCACGCCCCACCCGGACCGGCGCCAGGGCTGCGTACAGGTTCCCGAAATGACACGGAGACGAACTCTCCGCGACCCGTTGACGATGACATGCCAGGGGTATAAGAATGGACACCTGGGATCATGTCTACACCGTTGACATTCCGGCCGGTGGGCCGGAGACCACAGACAAGGACGAGCCGATGAATGCCGGAATCCCACCCATCGTCTCCAGCTCGGAGTGGCACGCAGAGGTCGACGCCGTGAACCGGGCCGAGGAGGAACTCCAGAAACAGATCGAGGCGGTGGCCGCCCGGCGCCGTCGACTGCCGATGACCCCGGTCGCCGAATACGCATTCACCGGTCCGGATGGTGAAGGCGGCTGGGCCGACCTCTTCGGCGACGCGCAGCAGTTGATCGTGTACCACGCGATGTACGCGCCCGACTGGGACGAGGCCTGCCCGCACTGCACGCAGTACGCCCGCAACCAGGGCCCAGGGATCAACGACGAGCTGGCCGAGCGGGATGCCCGCTTCGTGCTGATCAGCCGCGCTCCGCAGGAGAGGCTGGCCGCTTGGGCAGGCCTGAAGGGCATCACCACGCCGTGGTACAGCGCTCCGCGCGCCTTCAGTGAAGAGATGGGCGTGATCGACGAGGCCGGGGGCGACTTCCCGGGGATCAGCGTCTTCCTGCGCACCGGCGACGGCACGGTGTACCGGACCTACCGGACCACCGGGGTGGCGATCGAGACCACGATGCCCGCCAGCGGCCTGTTGCGGATGGCCCCTTGGGGGTTGCAGGAACGTGGCGAGGACTCGCCCGAGGGTTGGCCCCAACGGTTCGACCCGATGTGAGGAAAGAACCCGACACGAACGACACCAGGGCCATGACTCGAGCGTCACTGGCCAGGCCGGGGTGCCCCTAGAATTCAGGGCATACTAAGCTTGAGCCAAGGGTCGTCACAGCTTGGTCGCCGACAATCATCAGCAGTGGCTGACCCGCCCTCCAGATCCCCCGGCAGCGGCCCTGCAACCGCTGAGCAGAAGGCGATGATCGATGGTGACATCGCTCCCGTCGATCAACGCACCCGGTGGGAGGCGGCCCATGTCCCCCTGGGCCGCCTTCCGCCGGAAGACCTGTTTTCGGGGCTCGGCGTGGCGATTTCTGTCCCGGAAACCTTCAATTTTCGGCGTGTCGTCGGTGCGGGCGGGGCTGACCTCCTACTGTGACGCATACGAGAAGCCCTTTACAGCGAAGGAACACAATGACCAAGAAGGAACTCTTGGAAGCCATGGCCGGAGCGGCCGGGATCAGCCAGGCCGATGCGGACAAGGCCTTGGGGGCCCTCGTTTCGGCCATCACCGAGACCGTGGCCGGCGGCGACCGTATCGCCATCCCGGGTCTTGGCACCTTCGAGCGCCGCGAGCGTTCGGCCCGCACCGGTCGCAACCCGCAGACCGGTGAGGAGATCCAGATCGCCGCCACATCGGTCCCCGGCTTCAAGGCCGCTGCCCAGTTCAAGAACAGCGTCTCGGGGAAGTAGTCCCGAGCAAGTCGCCAGCCGAAACCGCCCGTCGCCGCCGAAGCGACGGGCGGTTTCGTGTCTGCCCACCATTACCTCGGCGTGCAGGCCGTCCCGCGGTCCGGCACGATTACTTTTGAGTAACCGACTCTGCGTGTTAGGGGCACCCGCGTTACTCAAACGTCATCGGGCGGATAGATTCCTGTCGTTCGCGGATTTGGTGCCTGCTGGCCAGTCGCCAACGAAGAGAACGTCATCAGACCCGATCGCCGGCTCACAGGAGGCATCCGAACGTGAACATCCGAAAGACTCTGTTGGTCGTCCCCGCCATGGTGGGCGCTGCGGCGCTGACCCTCTCGAGCTGCGCCGCCCCGCCGGAGCAGAACACGACTCCTGCTCCCGGCAACACGGCCGGCGCCACCGGCGGTGGTGCTGGTGACGGCGACTACAAGGCCTGCATGGTCTCCGACGCCGGTGGCTTCGATGACAAGTCGTTCAACCAGACCTCCTACAAGGGCCTGACCGACGCGAAGGACGAACTCGGCATCGAGATCGGCCAGGTCGAGTCATCGAGCACCGCGGACTTCGCCAAGAACATCCAGGCGATGGTCGACGCCAACTGCGACACCATCGTCACCGTCGGCTTCCTGCTGTCGGACGCCACGATGGAGGCAGCGAAGGCCAACCCCAACATTCACTTCGCGATCGTCGACGACAACCCCGAGGGCGCGGCCGACGTGCAGAACCTCAAGCCGCTGGTGTTCAACACCGCCGAGTCGTCGTTCCTGGCCGGCTATCTCGCCGCGGCGCAGTCGAAGACCGGCAAGGTCGGCACCTTCGGCGGGATGCAGATCCCGACGGTCACGATCTTCATGGACGGGTTCGCTCAGGGCGTCAGCTATCACAACGAGCAGAAGAGCACCGACGTGCAGGTGATCGGCTGGGACTCCGAGCGCCAGGACGGCCAGTTCGTCCCGCAGCCCAACCCGTTCGAGAACGTCCAGGGCGGTCGCCAGACCGCGCAGAACCTGATCTCACAGGGCGCTGACATCATCTTCCCGGTGGCCGGGCCCGCCGGCTTGGGCGGCCTCGAGGCGGCCAAGGCCAGCAACGGCAACGTGAGCGCGATTTGGGTCGACACCGACGGCTGCGAATCCACCGACTACTGCGCCCAGTTGATCTCCTCCGTCTACAAGGGCATGGACGTCGCCGTCTTCGACGCGATCAAGGCGGCGAAGGACGGCGAGTTCAGCAACGAGCCCTACATCGGCACCCTGGCCAACGACGGGACCGGCCTCTCGCCGTTCCACGACTTCGACGACCAGGTCAGCGCCGAGACCAAGTCGGAGCTCGAGAAGATCCGTGGGGACATCGAGTCCGGCACGATCACCATCGAGTCCCAGAGCCAGCCGAAGCAGTAAGTCACTCAGCACAAGCGGAGAGGCAGCGACTGGGGCGTGCTCGCCCCGGAGCGGCCAAGGGCGTGGGGAGGCAGAGCGCCACCCCACGCCCGCGCCGTCATCGCGACCGGAGCAGGAGCACGCATGACAGCCACGGAGGACCTCCGGCTCATCGGCATCACCAAGCGCTTCGGCGCTCTGGTGGCCAACGATTCCATCGACCTGACGATCCGACCCGGAGAGATCCACTGCCTTCTCGGCGAGAACGGCGCGGGCAAGTCCACTCTCATGAACGTCCTCTACGGTCTGCTGCAACCCGATGAGGGCGAGATCCGCATTGGCGACACTCCGCTGCACGTCGCGAACCCGAAGCAGGCCATGGCCGCCGGCATCGGCATGGTTCATCAGCACTTCATGCTCGTCGACGTGTTCACCGTGGCCGAGAACATCGCACTCGGTCGCGAACAGGGCTCGTTCGGCATCCTCGACCACGCCGCCGCCCGCGAGTTGGTGAAGGACCTGGCGCAGCGCTACAAGTTCGACGTCGACCCCGATGCCGTGGTCGAGGAACTGCCGGTCGGCGTGCAACAACGGGTCGAGATCCTGAAGGCGCTCGCCAACGATGCCACCTACCTCATCTTCGACGAGCCCACTGCGGTCCTCACCCCGCAGGAGATCGACGAACTGATGGCCGTCATGCAATCCCTGCGCGACGAGGGCAAAGCGATTGTCTTCATCACGCACAAGCTGCGTGAGGTCCGTGCGATCGCCGACCGGATCACCGTGATCCGCCGCGGAGCGGTCGTGGGGGAAGCCGAGCCGACTGCCACCGAGGCCGACCTGGCGCAGCTCATGGTGGGCCGGGCTGTGCAACTCACGGTCGACAAGGACCACGCCGAACCCGGCGACAAGCGGCTCGTCGTTAACGACCTCCGGGTGCTTTCACCCGGTGGCATGGTCGTCGTCAACGACCTCAGCATCGACGTTTCCGGCGGCGAGATCCTCTGCATCGCAGGCGTTCAGGGCAACGGTCAGACCGAACTGGCCGAGGCGCTGCTCGGCATCACGCCCGTCAGCGGCGGCCGGATCACACTCGACGGCAAGGACATCACCCGCTATTCGCCCAAGCAGACCCTGGACGCGGGTGTCGGGTTCGTGCCGGAGGACCGCAAACACGACGGCTTCGTGGGCACCTTCTCGGTCGCCGAGAACCTCGTGCTGAACACGTTCGATGAGAAGCCGTACGCAAAAGGCCTCTCCCTCAATCTCCCGCTCATCCGCCGGCACGCGACCGACAAGGTCGACGAGTTCGACATCCGCACGCAGTCGATCGACACCCCCGTGGGCATGCTGTCCGGCGGCAATCAGCAGAAGGTCGTGCTCGCCCGTGAGCTGTCCCGACCGCTGGCCGTCCTTGTGGCGTCCCAGCCGACCCGAGGCGTGGACGTCGGTGCGATCGAGTTCCTGCACGAACGCATCGTCGCCGAACGGGACCGCGGCACGGCCGTCGTCATCGTCTCCACCGAACTGGATGAGGTCGCGGCACTCGCGGACCGGATCGCGGTGATTTACCGCGGGCGGATCGTCGGCATCGTTCCCCCCGACACCTCCCGCGATGCCCTCGGCCTGATGATGGCCGGTGTTCCCGCCGACGAGGCGCTTGCCCAGAGCGCCAGCAGCACGCACAATCCGGAGGACCTCAGGTGAGCACCGCAGCCACTGCCAAGACCCCCGAGACCCCGGAGACCCCTGGCGCGGAGGCGCCGACCGGGCCCCGGTTCACAATCCCGTGGGCGGAGGTCGTCACCACCGCGCTGGCCTTCGTGCTGGCCTTCGTGGTCGGCGCGATTCTCATGGTCGTGTCCGATGCCGATGTCGCCGCGAAATGGGCGTACTTCTTCGGCCGCCCGGGCGACGCTCTCAGCGCATCGTGGGACAAGGTCTACGGTGCGTACTCCGCTCTCCTCATCGGTTCCGTCGGCGGCTGGGGCCCGATCACCGAGACCACCGCCCAGGCGGCACCCCTGATCTGCGCGGGGCTCGGCGTGGGCCTCGCATTCCGGGCGGGCCTGTTCAACATCGGTGCCCAGGGACAGGCGATCGTGGGATCGATCCTGGCGGCGTACGCGGGCTTCGCCTGGTCCCTCCCGCCCGTCCTCCACCTGATAGTCGCGATCGCGTTCGGCATCCTCGGCGGCGCCCTCTGGGGCTCGATCGTGGGCTGGCTCAAGGCGAAGGCCGGTGCCCACGAGGTGATCGTGACGATCATGATGAACTACGTCGCGATCGGCCTGCTCGCCTGGTTGCTCACGACGACCGCGTTTCGCCGGCCCGGCCGCGCCGATCCGATCTCCCCGATCGTCGCCTGGAACGCGACACTGCCGCGGCTCGAGGGGTCACGACTTCACCTCGGGTTCTTGATCGCGCTCCTCGCCGCGTTGTTCGTGTGGTGGTTGCTCGACCGATCGACGACGGGCTTCGCGATCCGCGCGGTGGGCGCGAATCCCCATGCGGCCGCGACCGCGGGCATGTCGGTCGAGCGGACGACCGTGATCACGATGACGGTCGCGGGAGCGCTGGCCGGTTTGGCGGGCGTGCAGTACGCGTTGGGGCCGAGTGTGTTGGGCACGCCGGTTCCGCTGTCGGCCGGGTTGGTCGGCACCGTCGGTTTCGATGCCATCACCGTGGCGCTGCTCGGTCGTTCGCGCCCGTTCGGGACCGTGCTGGCCGGCCTGCTGTTCGGCGGTCTGCACGCCGGCGGTCTCGCGATGCAGTCGATGGCGGACACGCCCCTCACGCTGACGACCGTGCTCCAGGCACTGATCGTGCTCTTCGTCGCCGCCCCCGGGCTCGTCCGGACCGTCTTCCCGATGCTCAAGGGCCGCCGGATGCGGTCCCTCACCGGCAGCGCCCAGACAGGAGCCCTCCAGTGACGAACTCCCTTCCGAAGCTGCCCGAGAGCCAGGAACCAGTCGCCAAGGAGACACCGGGCATGCACGCCGGCCCGCCGCCGGAGGAGCCGGCGCTGGCCCGCACCGAGTCCCGGCAGGCGAGGAGCCAGCGGATGTCGACCTCGGTGTTGATCCTCGTCGTCGGCGCGCTCTTGTTGTTCCTGACCTTCTCCACCTCGGGCACCGCGCGGTTCGCCCTGTCGGACGCGTTCGATGAAGTGCAGTTGCCGACGATCGGTCTGCCGGGGCTGCCCGTCGTGCTGATCTGCGCGCTCGCGTGCATCGGCGCGGGCATCGGCCTGCTGTCCGGGCGCCTGCGCGGGCGGCTGCCCGCGCTCGCCGGGACCGTCGCCGGGTTGGCTGTGGTTCTGGGCTTCCTCACCTGGGCGGCCGCCGGCCGGGGCCTGCCGTTCCCGCTGTCCAACCAGTTCAACGGCACGCTGTCGCTCGCGACGCCGCTGATTCTGGGGGCCCTGTGTGGTGTCCTCTGTGAACGGTCGGGGATCGTCAACGTCGCCATCGAGGGACAGTTCCTCACAGCGGCTTTCGCGGCGGCGTTCGTCGGCTCGGTGACCAAGTCGATCCCGGCGGCGCTCGTCGCCGCGATCATCGCCGGCATCCTGATGGGCTCACTGCTGGCGCTGTTCGCGATCAGATATCTGGTCGACCAGGTCGTCCTTGGCGTCGTGATCAACCTGCTGGCAGCCGGTCTGACGGGCTTCCTGTTCGACCAGTTGGTCCAGCCGAACTCCCGGGAGTTCAACTCTGGCCCGATCATGAGCCAGCTCCCGATTCCCTTGCTGTCGGAGATTCCCTTTATCGGGCCGATCTTGTTCCGGCAGACGATTCTGGCGTACCTCGCGGTCCTCTCCGTCATCGTCGTCTGGTTCCTGCTCTATCGGACCAAATGGGGGCTGCGGGTGCGGGCGGTGGGGGAGCACCCTGAGGCCGCGGACACCGTCGGCATCCGCGTGCGCGCGGTGCGGTGGTCAGCGGTCCTGGTCGGCGGCGCGTTCGCTGGTCTCGGCGGGGCGTTCTTCACGATCGGGTCGACCGGGGCGTTCGTGAAGGACCTCACGGTCGGCAACGGCTTCATCGCCCTCGCTGCCCTGATCATGGGCCGGTGGCACCCGGTCTGGGCGACCGTGATGGCGCTCTTCTTCGGGTTCGTGACCCAGATGGCGTCACAGCTCCAGACCCTGCAGACCCCTGTGCCGAGCCAGTTCCTGCTCGTGCTTCCCTATGTCGCAACAATCATCGCTGTCGCCGGTCTCGTCGGCCGGGTGCGGGCTCCGGCTGCCGACGGTGTGCCCTACACGAAGTGAGGCCGGATTCATGAGCCTGGAGATGTCCTGCTCGGTCCTCGGGGAAGACCGATGAAGTTCGACTTCGGGACGTTTGTGCCCGAGGTCGACTGGGCGCAGTTGCGTGCGCTGGCGGTCGAGGTGGCGGAGCGGGCGTACGCGCCTTATTCCCACTATCCCGTCGGCGCTGCAGCGCTTGTCGAGGACGGGCGCTTCGTCGTGGGCTGCAACGTGGAGAACGCCAGCTATGGCGTGGGGCTGTGCGCCGAATGCGGTCTGGTTTCCGCCCTGCACGCCAGTGGTGGTGGTCGGCTCGTGGCGTTCGTCTGCGTCAATGGGGCGGGCGACGTCATCATGCCCTGCGGCCGCTGCCGACAGCTGCTGTCCGAGCACGGCGGTCCCGACATGCTGATCGAGACGCCCGAGGGCGTGCTGTCGATGAACGATGTGCTGCCGCAGGCGTTCGGTGTGGGCGACCTGGAACGCATGCAGGAGCGCTAGCCCCTTCGGTCGAGCGCCCCTGCCGCGGGCTCAGCGGACGGCGAGGCGCAGACGCCAGGCCTCCGGACCGCGCTCGAGATAGGACACCTCGACTGCGTCGCCGACCCGTTCCCGGATCTGGTTGAGCAGCGGCACCGGATCGTGCGGCGCCACCAGGATCATTGCTCCGCCGGGCGGAATCGACGCCAGCGCACCGAAGATCGCGCCGTGCCGGATCGCGTGCGGGATCGCGCGTGCATCGAGTTCGGGCTCGCCGTGTTCGTGCCCGCAGGCGCAACCGGACTGGACCTCGGTGATGGGCAGTTGCTGAGTCATTGTCTTCCTTCGCGTCAGGTGATGGCGTTCCGGTCTATTATTACCGGCATCTCTATTAAATAATAGTCAAGCCGTGTAAAATAGTCAGGGTCGAGAGGGGTGGGGATGACTTACGTGATCGCGCAGCCGTGCGTGGACGTCAAGGACTTGGCCTGCGTCGACGAGTGCCCGGTGGACTGCATCTATGAGGGCGCCCGAGCGCTCTATATCCACCCGGACGAGTGCGTCGACTGCGGTGCCTGTGAACCGGTGTGCCCGGTCGAGGCGATCTTCTATGAGGACGATCTGCCCGAACAGTGGTTCGACTATCTGGCGGACAACGCCGCGTTCTTCGAAGCCACTCTGCCCGGACGCTCCGAACCGCTCGGCTCGCCGGCGGGCGCCGAACGACTCGGCGCCTTGGACGTGGATGCACCGCTCGTCGCGGCGCAGCCGCGGGACGAAGCGACCTAGGCCGCAAACGTGAGGGAGTCGTGGATGGTCGGGCGATCGCCGGAGCAGGGCGGTCAGCAGGTTGATCGCGACGAAACGCGCCGCCGGGTTCTCGCGGCGATCCGCAGCGCGACCGCGCCCATCTCGATCGGGGCTCTGGCCCGCGATCTCGACCTGCACGTGAACACGGTGCGCCTCCACACGCGAGCGCTCGTGGCCGACGGGTTCATCGAGCAGGGCAGTCAGCGGACCGGCGGCAAGGGCCGCCCGCGAGCCGTCTTTCGTCCGACGACGCTCGGCGCGAGAAGCGGGAAGCGGAACTTCGAGCTGCTGTCCACGGTGCTCGTCGAACACGTCGTTGCGCAGGTGCCGGATCCCGAAGGGACCGCGGCGGCAGCGGGCCGATCGTTCGGCGCGACACTGCGTGCCGCGACCGCGGCCGGCACGCCTGCGGAGGCCGTGGTCGATCTTCTGGCGGACCTGGGTTTCGAGCCGGTGCCCCAGGCTCCGGAGCAGCCGCACGTCGTGCACCTGCACAACTGCCCATTTCGCGAGCTGGCCGACGCTCATCAGGACGTCGTCTGTGCTGTGCACCGCGGCATGCTCGAGGGCATGCTCCCCGACGGGCCGGATCAGGCAGGCGGTCGGGGGGCAGTGACCCTGGAGCCCTTCACCTCGCCCGCGGTGTGCACCGTCCGGGTGTTCGATCCCAGCGACCAACTGGAGACCGGCTGAACCCAACCCCAAGTCCTCACGCAACGAAGGTGAGTGTCGCAGGCAGGGCTTCGGCCCGGCCGCTCTGATCGATTCGGATCCCTTCTGGACAAGTGATAAGCCATGTCAACGTCGACAGCCCCCGCGAAGCGGGTCACCTCCGAGCCCATCTCCGCGCGGAGTGAACCTCGCCCCGGCTTGGGTGCCAAACTCGTCTCGGTCCTCTCCTCCACGGACCACAAGACCATGGGGCGGCTCTATATCTTCACCGCCTTCGTCTATTTCTGCGTCGGGGGACTGCTGGCCCTGGCGATCCGGGCGGAATTGGCGTTTCCCGGGATGCAATATCTGCAGTTGAACACCTTCAACCAGATGTTCACCATGCACGGCACGATCATGCTGCTGCTGTTTGCGACGCCGCTGTTCGCGGGCTTTGCGAACTTCGTGATGCCGCTGCAGATCGGTGCCCCCGACGTCTCGTTCCCGAGATTGAACGCCTTCTCCTACTGGCTCTATGTGGTGGGGTCCCTCATCGTCATGTCGGGCTGGCTGACCCCTGAGGGGCCGGCCTCGTTCGGATGGTTCGCGTACACTCCACTGTCCAACGAGGTCCACACCCCCGGCGTGGGCGGTGACCTCTGGCTCATGGGTCTCTATCTCGTCGGTCTGTCATCCATCCTGGGCGCGGTCAACTTCGTCACCACGATCGCGACCCTCCGGGCACCGGGCATGACGATGTTCCGGATGCCCATCTTCACCTGGAACGTCCTTGTCACGTCCCTGATGGTCCTGCTGGTCTTCCCGGTCCTCGGCGCGGCCCTGTTGGTCCTCGAGTCCGACCGCCGGCTCGGCACGCACGTGTTCGATCCCGCGAACGGTGGCCCGATCCTCTGGCAGCACCTGTTCTGGTTCTTCGGCCATCCCGAGGTCTACATCATCGCGATCCCGTTCTTCGGCATCGTCACCGAGATCATCCCGGTCTTCAGCCGGAAGCCGATCTTCGGCTATGTGGGACTGGTGGGGGCGACGTTCGCCATCGGTGCGCTCTCGATGGCGGTCTGGGCCCACCACATGTTCGCCACGGGTTCGGTGTCCTTGCCCTTCTTCGCGTTCATGAGCTATCTGATCGCGATCCCGACAGGTGTGAAGTTCTTCAACTGGATCGGCACGATGTGGCGCGGTGCGGTGACGTTCCAGACCCCGATGCTGTGGGCCGCAGGCTTCCTCACGACCTTCCTGTTCGGCGGTCTGACCGGCGTCCTTCTCGCGAGCCCGCCGCTTGATTTCCAGGTCACGGACACGTACTTCGTGGTCGCCCATTTCCACTACGTCCTCTTCGGAACCGTCGTGTTCGCCATGTTCGGCGGGTTCTATTTCTGGTGGCCCAAGATGTTCGGGCGCATGCTCGACGAGGCCTGGGGCAAGTTCCATTTCTGGATGGTCTTCCTCGGGTTCCACACGACGTTCCTGGTTCAGCATTGGTTGGGCGTCGAGGGGATGCCGAGACGGTACGCCGATTATCTGCCCAACGAGGGATTCACCACGCTCAACCAGGTCTCCACGGTGGGGGCCTTCGTGCTCGGCGCATCGATGATCCCGTTCGCGATGGCGATCTGGCGTTCGGTTCCGATCAAGCCGTCCGTCGAGGACCCGTGGGGCTGGGGTCGTTCGCTGGAGTGGGCGACGAGCAGTCCGCCGCCGCGCAGCAACTTCCGTCGACTGCCGCTCATCCGGTCGGAATCGCCCGCCTTCGACCTGCATCACGGCGACGTGATCGAGCTCGAGCCCGACCCGCCCGTCACCGGTGAGCGTCACTTGGACGGCGCTCCGGAGGCACATGCGACCAGCAGTGGGGCGAGCGAGGGATAGCGCGTCCGGCAGGACAGAATGGGGCCATGGCCCTTGCTCTCGACACCATCCGCGCCTTGCCCAAGGTCGCCCTCCATGATCACCTCGACGGTGGGGTCCGCCCCCAGACCCTCATCGACATCGCGTCGGAGGTGGGTCATGGGCTGCCGGCCACGAACGCCGCCGCGCTCGCCCAATGGTTCTTCGAAGCAGCCGACTCGGGTTCGCTCGTGCGTTATCTGGAGACGTTCGACCACACGATCGCGGTCATGCAGCGGCCGGAGGATCTGCGCCGGATCGCGCGCGAGTTCGTGGAGGACCAGGCGGCAGACGGGGTGGTGTACGCCGAGGCCCGGTGGGCGCCGGAACAGCACCTGGCCGGCGGCATGAGCCTGGCGGAGGCGGTGGCCGCTGTCCGCGACGGGCTGCTCGACGGAATGGCCAGGTCCACCGCTGCCGGCACCCCGATCATCGCGCGTCAGATCATCAGCGCGATGCGCCAGAACGACCGAGGTTCGGAGATCGCGGAGTTGGCCGTCACGATGCGCGACGCGCTCGTGGGCGGCTTCGACATCGCGGGCCCGGAGGACGGGTTCCCGCCCAGTCGGTTGGCGGAGGCATTTCATCACCTGCAGCGGCACAATCTGCCCTACACGATCCATGCCGGGGAGGCCGCTGGGCCGGAGTCCGTCTGGGAGGCCGTGCAGCTCATGCGAGCCGATCGCATCGGGCATGGGGTGCGCATCGTCGAGGACCTCGTCGAAGGCGAGGTCGCGCCGGGGACGCTGGCTGCGTACATTCGCGATCGCAGCATCACGCTCGAGGTTTGCCCCTCGTCCAATCTGCAGACCGGAATTGCCGAGACCTACGCGGACCATCCTTTCGGGCTGCTGGAGCGTCTGGGTTTCGCCGTCACCGTGTCGTGTGACAACCGGCTCATGAGCGCCACGTCACTCTCCCAGGAGTTCGCGCACCTCTGTGAGGCCTTCGGCTATGGCATCGCCGACCTGCACCGATTCACCGAAACCGCTCTCGACGCCGCTTTCCTCGACCAGCCGGAACGAGAGCGGTTGCGGGCGCTCGTGGCCGCCGCCTATCACCCTGGTTAATCGGGGCAGCTGAACGCGACATGCTTTCCGTGCCAGTACTTGATAATCCCATCTACTATGCATAACCTAGTAATAGGTAAAGCAGTATTTGGAGGGGGACATGGCGAGAGTCAAGAAGGGCGATGAGCTCGCGCAGCTCCGCAAGGGTGTCCTGGACATCGCAGTGCTGGCGTTGCTGCGCACCCGCCCCCACTACGGCGGCGAGCTGGTCGACGCGCTGGCGGAGCGTCCTGCGCTCGCGGTCGGCGCCGGCACGATCTATCCGCTGCTCACCCGCCTGCGCGCCTCCGGCTGGGTCGACACGACGTGGGAGGAGTCCCCCTCGGGCCCGCCGCGCAAGTACTACGCCCTCACCCCCGCGGGTCGCGCCGAGCTCGATCGCCTCCGTGCCGCGTGGCGCCAGCTCGCCGACTCGCTCAACACCCTGTTGGAGGAGTCATGAATCCCTATGTCACCGACGTGGCCCGGCACCTGTCCGGTGTCCGCCGCGCCGACCGTGATGCCGCGCTTCGCGACCTGGAGGAGTTGCTCGCGACGGGTGTCACGCCGGCGGAACTGGGCCCTGCGGAGGAGTACGCGGCGGGTCTGCGTGAACAGCTGGGCCGCCCTCGCTTCCGGTTCCCGGGCGGTTTGTGGATGGGCCGCGAGGCGAGGGCGCGGTTGTGGGCGCCCGCCGACCCCCGGCTGTTCGTGCCGCGTTCGCTGGGTATCGGCTGGGATCTCAACGTTGGTGCTCTCGCCGTGCGGCTGGGTTGGTTGCGTCCCGACGACGCGGACGCCGATGTGTTCGCCGCGATCCCGGCGGGCGTGCGCGCGGCCCAGCGCGCGGTGCCGGTCGCGCTCGCCGCGCTCAGCGTGCCCGCGGCTATCGGGCTCTGGCGCCAGGGGCGCCGCCTGCCGACGAATTTCGATGCCGCCGGCCGGGTCAACCGCTGGGTCGACCGGCGTTGGCTGATCCCCGTCGTCGGGGGCAATGCCGTCATCGCCGCGTGGGGAGCGACCCACCGTCCGGAGGCGGTTGAGCAGGACGTGGACACCGTCGTGCGGCCGGCACTCGCCACC
Organism: Ammonicoccus luteus; assembly: GCF_050880385.1. Taxonomy (NCBI): domain Bacteria; kingdom Bacillati; phylum Actinomycetota; class Actinomycetes; order Propionibacteriales; family Propionibacteriaceae; genus Ammonicoccus; species Ammonicoccus luteus. The sequence goes on along the minus strand of NZ_JBNZCI010000002.1, from coordinate 123,291 downwards.
ACGGCGGGGGCGTTCACGGTCGCGTACCTCCTCGCTGCCCGCTCCGGTGCCCGCCGCCCCGATGCGGCGAGGCCGTGGGTCGGGCCGGTTCTCGCTCTCACGCCGGTGGCCGCGCAACTCGCTGCCACCGTGCTCCCGGTGCGTGCGGGTCTCGCCCGCGTCGCGCAGGGACAGTCCAGCGGCGAGCGCGAGCAGTGACGATGGACCCTGCCCGTCCCATGACAATGGGGTGACTTCCCCTCATGTCGAACTGGGCAGTAGGCTCTGGGCTATTCAGTCGTCGTTGTCGACGGGAGGGTTGAGCGATGGGACTCGGCAAGGTGGTGTTGGGCTGGCCGGGCTTGCGCCAGCTGACCACGGGGGACTTCTTCGGCCGCGGCCCGGCCGTGACCAGTCCGACGACACGCGAGATTGCTCCCCGGATCCAAGAGGCCGATTCCGTCGCCCGCAGCGTCTGCCCCTATTGCGCGGTCGGGTGTGGCCAGAAGGTGTTCGTGAAGGATGGCAAGGTCATCCAGATCGAGGGCGACAAGGACTCCCCGATCTCCCGCGGCCGCCTCTGCCCCAAGGGTTCGGCCAGCGAGCAGTTGGTCAACGCCCCCAACCGCGTCACCACCGTCCTCTATCGCCGCCCGCACGGCACCGAGTGGGAACACCTCGATCTCGACACCGCGATCGACATGGTGACCGATCGCTTCCTCGAGGCTCGCCGCAACCATTGGGAGGACGAGGACGACGAGGGGCGGCCGCTCAACCGCACGATGGGCATCGCAGCCCTCGGCGGCGCCACCTTGGACAACGAAGAGAACTACCTCATCAAGAAGCTGTTCACGGCGGCCGGGGCCATACAGATCGAGAACCAGGCCCGCATTTGACACAGCGCCACGGTTCCCGGTCTGGGAGCCTCGTTCGGCCGTGGCGGCGCCACGCAGCCTGTGCAGGATCTTGCCAACTCCGACTGCATCCTCATCATGGGATCCAACATGGCCGAGTGCCATCCCGTCGGATTCCAGTGGGTGACGGAGGCCAAGTTGCGAGGGGCGCGGGTCATCCACGTCGACCCCCGCTTCACCCGAACGTCCGCCCAAGCGGATCGGCATATCCCGATCCGCATCGGTGCCGACATCGCCGTGCTCGGTGGTCTCATCAACCATGTGCTCAGCAACGAGTTGTGGTTCCGCGACTACGTGCTGCACTACACCAATGCGGCGACGATCGTGTCGGAGGACTTCGTCGACACCGAAGACCTCGACGGCGTGTTCTCGGGATTCGATCCCGAGAAGCGGTCCTATGACCTGACGAGTTGGTCGTACGCACAGCCCGGCGGTGGCAAGGTCGAGGGTTCGTCTTCCGAGCAGGAGAACGGCGAGAAACTGGCCGAGTCGGCTCAGCCGCACAGCCTCGGTGCCGGGGGTGCTCCGTTGGAGCACGGTCAGGTGCTGCGCGACGAGACGCTGCAGGATCCACGGTGCGTGTTCCAGATTCTCAAGCGTCACTATGCGCGCTACACGCCGGAGATGGTGACCGAGGTGTCGGGCATCAGCGCCGAGGACTTCGCTTATCTGGCGGATTCCCTGACGGAGAACTCCGGGCGTGAGCGGACCTCGTCGGTTTGTTATGCGGTCGGCTGGACCCAGCATTCCGACGGCGCACAGATGATTCGGACCGCGGCGATCCTTCAGTTGCTGCTCGGCAACATGGGTCGTCCCGGTGGCGGCATCATGGCGCTGCGCGGGCACGCGTCGATCCAGGGCTCGACCGACATTCCCACGCTCTACAACCTGCTGCCGGGCTATCTGCCCATGCCGATGGTCGGCGAGCACGACACGCTCGAGGACTACATCGAGAGTGCGGGCTCCAAGGAGCAGAAGGGCTTCTGGGCGAACGCGGATGCCTACACGATCAGCCTGCTCAAGGCGTGGTTCGGGGACAAGGCAACAGCCGAGAACAACTACTACTACGACCGGCTGCCACGTCTCAGCGGGGCGCACGGCACCTATCAGACCGTGCTGTCCATGCTGGAGGGCGGGATCGACGGCTACTTCGTGCTGGGCCAGAACCCGGCCGTTGCCTCCGCGCACTCGAAGATCCAGCGCAAGGCGCTCGCCGAGCTCAAATGGCTCGTCGTGCGGGACCTGCGGCTGATTGAGACCGCGACGTTCTGGAAGGACTCCGCGGAGATCGAAACCGGTGAGATGGTCACCGAGGACATCGCGACCGAGGTGTTCTTCATGCCGGCGGCCACCCATGTGGAAAAGGCGGGCACCTTCACCCAGACGCAGCGGCTCGTGCAGTGGCGTGAGAAGGCACTCGATCCGCCGGGTGACTGCCAGCCTGAGCTGGAGTTCTTCCATGAGTTGGGTGTCCGCATCCGCAAGCGGTTGGCTGATTCGACCGACCCGCGCGACCAGGCACTCCTGGACATGACCTGGGACTACCCGCGAGACGAACACGGCGAGGTCGATCCCGAGGCTGTTCTGCAGGAGATCAACGGCCGCTGGATTGGTGGCGAGCGCGACGGCGAGTTGCTCCCGCGCTTTACCGAGATGCGCGCCGACGGCTCCACCTCGGGTGGTTGCTGGATCTACACCGGCATCTTCGCCGACGGCATCAACAAGGCCAACCGCCGTCAGCCCCGTGCGGAACAGGACGAAATGGCGCTGGAGTGGGCGTGGGCATGGCCGGCGGACCGCCGGATTCTTTACAACCGCGCCTCCGCCGATCCCGACGGCAAGCCGTGGAGCGAACGCAAGAAGCTGATGTGGTGGGACGAGGAAAAGGGCCAGTGGGCCGGTCCGGATGTGCCGGACTTCCCGCTGACGCTCGCCCCCGGGACCAAGGCGCCGGAGGGTGCCACCGGACCGGCGGCTCTCGAAGGCGATGACGCGTTCATCATGCAGGCCGATGGCAAGGGCTGGCTCTTCGCGCCGCGGGGGCTGGTCGACGGTCCGCTGCCGACGCACTATGAGCCGGCGGAATCCCCGGTGACCAACCCGCTCTATGGCATCCAGGCGAACCCGACGAAGGAACTGTTCCCGAGACCGGACAACCGGCTCGTGCAGGGCGACAGGGCGACCGAGATCTATCCGTATCTCTTCACGACCTATCGCCTCACCGAACATCACACTGCGGGTGGCATGAGCCGCTTCCTGCCCTATCTGGCTGAGCTTCAGCCCGAGATGTTCTGCGAGATTTCGCCCGAGTTGGCGGAGGAACGCGGGCTGGAGAACGGGGGCTGGGCCACGCTGATCAGCCCGCGCGCCGCGATCGAGGCGCGGGTTCTCGTCACAGACCGTGTCCAACCCGTGCAGGCGGGTGGAAAGACCGTTCATCAGATCGGTCTTCCATACCACTGGGCGGTCGGTGACCGTGCGTTCGTTGCCGGTGACGCAGCGAATGACCTGCTCGGCATCGTGCTCGATCCGAACGTGCAGATCCAGGAGTCGAAGGTGGGCATGTGCGATATCCGTCCGGGTCGCCGACCGCAGGGCGCTGCGCAGGTCGACCTGGTGAATGACTACCTGCGGCGATCGGGCTTGGAACCGACGGCGGGGGAACGTGCCGCAGTCTCGTCGACTCCTGAGGAGGCGTGATGGGCTTCTGGCACAACCAGCTCTCCGGACCGACCAACCCGACCCGTGACGCCGGCTGGGAGGAACATCCGAAGCGAAAGGGTTTCTTCACCGACACGTCGATCTGCATCGGCTGCAAGGCCTGTGAGGTCGCGTGCAAGGAATGGAACCGGGTCCCGACACGGACCCCCCACGAAGGTGAGGCGGCCCACGGCGGCGCCCGGGCCATGACCGGCAACTCGTACGACAACTCGTCCCATCTCGGTGCGGACACCTGGCGCCACGTGGCGTTCATCGAGCAGGGTCCCGAGCAGCTCGCGCGGGCTCGGCAGAGCGGTGCGGTCAACCTCGGAATGCCGAGCGTACGCAAGGACTCCGACGGCTCGGCACCCGCGGCGAACCCGGCTGTCATCACCGAATCCGATGATCTGCCGCTCGTGCGCTGGTTGATGAGTTCGGATGTCTGCAAGCACTGCACCCATGCGGGCTGCCTCGACGTGTGCCCGACCGGTGCGCTGTTCCGGACCGAGTTCGGCACGGTCGTCGTGCAGGCCGACGTGTGCAATGGCTGCGGCTATTGCGTGAGCGCCTGTCCCTTCGGTGTGATCGGACGGCGCGAGAACGGTGTGGTGGAGCTCGCCGACGGCAGCAAGGCCAAACCGGTCAACGCCGGCAACGCCCAGAAGTGCACGCTCTGCTATGACCGGATCAAGGTTGGCGAGACACCGGCGTGTGCGCAGACGTGTCCGACGACCAGCATCAAATACGGCGATCACGACGAGATGGTGCGTCTGGCGCGCGAGCGACTGGAGCAACTGCACAGCCAGGGCAACACCGAGGCCCGCCTCTATGGCGCCAATCCCAACGACGGTGTCGGTGGCACGGGGTCGGTGTTTCTGCTGCTCGATGAACCGGAGGCCTACGGTTTGCCGCCGGATCCGATCGTCCCGACCGCCAAGGTCGGCCGCATGTTCACGATGGCCGGCGTCGCCGGCACCGCACTGATGGGTGTGGTCATTGCCGTCTTCACCGGACACGGCATTTTCGGCAGGAGGAGTTCATGACCGCGCCCGGCCCCAGCACACAGACGAGTGCGACCAGGCCGCTCGATTCCGACCGCCCGCCGATGCCGGAGCGCCGGCCGGGGGAGCGGCGCAAGCGCCGCGGGGGCGGTGATCCCAACGCGACGGTGCCGGAGGCGGAGTTCCGCAGTTACTACGGCCAACCCGTCATCCAAGCGCCGCCGTGGGAGTGGCCGATTCCGGCTTATCTGTTCCTCGGTGGCCTTGCCGCGGGGTCAGGACTGGTCAGTGCCGGTGCGCATTTCCTCGGGCTGGAGAAGCTGCGGACGCGAGGTCGGTGGGCTGCGATCGTCGCGGTCGGCGCCGGCGGTGCGGCGCTGGCGGGCGACCTCGGCCGCCCGGAGCGTGCGCTCAACATGATGCGCACGGTGAAACTTACCTCCCCGATGTCGGTGGGGTCCTGGATCCTGGCCGGGTTCGGCGCCTTCGCCGGCGTCGGCGTGGCGATCGAGGCCGTTCGCAAGTGGCTGCCCCAGGACGGGGGCATCGGTCACCATCTGGTGGAGTTCATCGACGGTGTCGCGGCTGCGGGGTCGGCGTTCTTCGCGCCGCCGCTGGCGGCGTACACGGGCGTCCTGCTGTCCGATACCGCCCTCCCCACGTGGCACGAGGCCTATCGGGAGTTGCCGTTCATTTTCGTCAGCTCCGGCATCGCTGCCGGCTCGGGTCTGGCGATGATCACCACCCCGGCTTCGGAGACCGCACCGGCGCGGACGCTCGCGGTGATCGGTGCGGCGGCCGAGTTGGCGGCCGGCGAGATGATGACCAAGCGCCTCGGCGAACTCGCGGAGCCCTATCACGAGGAACCGGCCAAGACCCTGCACAAGGCGTCCAAGGTCCTCACCGTGGCGGGCGGTGTCGGCGCCGCGCTCCTCGGGCGCACTCGTCTCGGAGCCGTCCTCTCGGGTGCGGCCCTCATGGCGGGTTCGGTCGCGACGCGGTTTGCCGTTTTCGAGGCGGGGATGAAGTCCGCGGACGACCCGAAGTACACGGTCAAGCCACAGCGTGCCCGTGCCGCCAAGGCCGCCGCCGCCGGCCGGGGAATCACCCAGCCGGGCGGCGAGTGGCCAAGCTGAGTCAGCGGACGCGGATCACCGGCGCCTGGGCGGGCACCAGCTCACCGATCACGGTGCCGCCCGGGATCTCCCCGGCGATCAGCAGGCCACCGGAGGTCTGGGCGTCAGCGAGGAGGATCATCTCCTGCTCGCTCAGGCCGGACTCCACGTGGGGAGACACCCAGTCCAGGTTCCTCCGGCTGCCACCGGGAATGAATCCCTCGGCCATCGACTCCCGGGCGCCCTCCAGGACCGGAACCGCCGCGTGGTCGATCACTGCGGACACCCCCGACGCACGGCACATCTTGAACAGGTGACCCAGCAGGCCGAACCCGGTCACATCCGTGGCGGCCTTGACCCCGGCGGCGACCGCAGCCTCCGCAGCCTCGGAATTGAGGCGGACCATCGACTCGACCGCCTGCGGGAAGACGTCCCCGGTCGCCTTGTGGCGGTTGTTCAGCACCCCGACGCCGATCGGCTTCGTCAGTGTCAGCGGCAGCCCGGCCTCGGCCGCGTCGTTGCGCAGCAGCCGGTCCCGGTGCCCGCGTCCCGTCACGGCCAGGCCATAGATCGGTTCCGGATTGTCGATGGAGTGGCCACCGGCGAGGGGAATGCCGGCGGACCGGCACACCTCGAGGCCGCCGCGCAGCACCTCGGTCGCGAGCTCCACGGGCAGCACGCCCCGCGGCCAACCGAGGATGTTGATCGCGAGCAGCGGGGTGCCCCCCATCGCGTACACATCGCTCAACGCATTCGCCGCGGCGATCCGACCCCAATCGAACGGGTTGTCCACGACCGGTGTGAAGAAGTCCGTGGTCGAGATAGCGACCTCGCCGTTGTCACCGAACACCACCGCGCATGCGTCATCGCCGTCGTCCAGACCCACGACAAGGTCTTCCGACTCGACGCCGACCAGTCCTGACACCATCTGCTCGAGTTCTCCGGGCGGAATCTTGCACGCGCAGCCGCCGCCATGGGCATAACCGGTCAATCGTTTCGTCTCCATGGCGGCCACCCTATGAGGACGGCAGCGACTGGGGCTAAGGTGGCCACCGCAAGGGAGGCGTATGGGTACCTGGTGGGCCCCCCAGTCTTCAAAACTGGTGAGGCCGAGCATCTCGGTCTGGCGGGTTCGATTCCCGTCCGCCTCCGCCAAGACTTCGTTGGTCCGACTCGCTCACCGACGATCAGAGGAGGGTGGGTGACCGACGACCCGCGCCGGCACATTCCGCGCACCGACGTGCTTCTCGCACGGCCGTCGCTGGCCGCAGCCGCTGATCGGCTCGGGCCCGAGGTGGTGCGGGCGGCCGTCCGGTCAGCCCAGTCCGCGGCCCGCGCGGGTTCGCTGCCGGTCGCCGAGGTCGGGGAGTACGCAGAATCTCTGCTCGCCGGCCCGCCCGCTCTGGGACCGGTCCTCAACGCGACCGGCATCGTCGTGCACACGAATCTCGGCCGCGCGCCCCTGTCGAAGGCAGCGGTCGATGCGTTGTGCGCTGCTGCCGGGTATACCGACGTCGAGCTCGACCTGGCGACCGGCAAACGTTCGCGGCGGGGAACAGAGGCACTGGCAGCGCTGCGCACCGCTTGTCCCGCGGCGGAGGACGTGTTGATCGTCAACAACGGGGCTGCCGCGTTGGTGCTGGCGACCACCGCGCTGGCCGCCGGGCGCGAGGTGATCGTCTCCCGCGGCGAACTTGTCGAAATCGGTGACGGTTTCCGGCTGCACGAACTCATCGAGTCCACCGGCGCACGGCTGCGCGAGGTTGGCACCACCAACCGCACCCACCTCGCCGACTACGCTCAAGCGGTGGGCCCCGACACCGGCTGCATCCTCAAGGTGCATCCGAGCAATTTCCACCTGTCCGGATTCACCGCGGCGGTGCCGATCGAGGAGCTCACCGGACTCGGCGTGCCGGTGGTCGCCGACCTCGGCTCCGGACTTCTCGCCCACGATCCCGCGCTGCCCGACGAACCCGACGCCGCGACCGCGCTGAGCCGCGGCGCCGACTTGGTCATTGCCTCCGGTGACAAGCTGTTCGGCGGCCCACAGGCCGGGTTGCTGCTCGGCAAGAGCCCGCTCGTGCACCGACTTCGTCGCCACCCGCTGGCCCGTGCCCTGCGCATCGACAAACTGACTCTCGCCGCGCTGCACGCGACGCTCACCGGACCGATCCCGCCCGTCACCCGCTATCGGCGGGCCGATCCCGTGGCACTCCGCGAGCGGTGCGAGCGGCTGGCCCACGCCGTCGCGGCGGCTCTCGAGGAAGTGGGTGCTTCGGCGTCGTCCTTTGACCCGCCCGACGGGTCAGAACGCGACGGCCTCGACGCCCCCCCGATCAAGGTGGTCCCGCACACCGGGCATGTCGGCGGCGGCGGGGCCCCGGGCGTACCACTCGAGGGCTTCGCCCTCGCCCTCCCCGAAGCCCTCGCGCCCCTGCTGCGCACCGGCGACCCCGCCGTGCTCGCCCGCACCGACAAGGGCGCGTGCCTGGTCGACCCGCGGTGCGTGCCGTCCGAGCGAGACCCCGATCTCGTCCGCGCCATCACGCAGGCGTTCCGGGCGACGGCCGCGGAGGCCGGGGCGTGAAGGTCGTCGCAACCGCCGGCCATGTCGACCACGGCAAGTCGACACTCGTCCGTGCCCTGACCGGAACCGATCCGGATCGCTGGGCGGAGGAACATGCGCGGGGCCTCACGATCGACCTCGGGTACGCGCACACGACCCTGCCATCGGGCGAGACCGTGGCGTTCGTCGACGTCCCTGGTCATCAGCGGTTCATCGCCAACATGCTTGCCGGCCTGGGGCCGGCGCCCGCGGTGCTGTTCGTCGTCGCCGCTGACGAGGGCTGGCGAGCACAGTCGACCGAACACCTCGCCGCGATCGACGCCCTCGGCGTGCGACGCGGGCTGTTGGTGATCACGCGCAGCGATCTTGCCGACCCCGCCGCGGCACTGGCAGAGGCACGGGAGCACCTCGCGGGGACGGTGCTCGAGGGCTGCCCCAGCGTGAGCGTGTCCGCGCTGACCGGCGCAGGGCTGGACAATCTCCGGTCCGCGCTGGATCTGCTCTGCGCGCAGACGCCGACTCCCGACCCCGCCGGCCGGGCCCGCCTGTGGGTCGACCGGTCGTTCACGATCCGCGGGTCCGGGACGGTGGTGACCGGCACCTTGGAGGCAGGCTCATTGCGCGTGGGGGACAAGGTATGGGTCGGCGGTCGCGAGATCGGCGTCCGTCACCTGCAGTCGCTGGGAGCCGATGTGTCCGAGGTCTCGGCGGTCGCGCGGGTCGCGGTGAATCTTCGGGGGGTCGGGGTGAATGAGGTACGCCGCGGCGCGGTCGTCCTCACCGGCCCGTGGCACCACACCGAGGTCGTCGACGCCCGGGTGCCGGCGGACGTCGAGTTGCCGGACCGGTTCATGGTCCACGTCGGGACGGCCGCCCTCGAGGCACGGGTGCGGCCGCTGGGATCGGGTGAGGGGGCCGGCGCCCGGCACATCCGACTCATGTGGTCGGGGCCGCTGCCGCTGCAGGTGGGGGACCGGCTCGTCCTGCGTGACCCCGGCCGCAAACAGGTCCTTGCGGGCGCCGTAGTGCTCGATGTCGACCCGCCCCTGTTGGGTCGCCGCGGTGCGGCCCAGCGCCGGGCCACCTGGCTGGCGGCAGCGCCGGAGCGGATCGATCTCGTGCGGGAGGTCGAGCGCAGGGGCTTCGTGGCGGCCACCACGCTGGAACGACTCGGCGCGGACCTCTCGGCCAGCCGGGGTGTGCAGCGGCGAGGGCTCTGGTTCATCGCGCCCGCCCAGTGGGACGCCTGGCGAGAGACGCTCGGGAGCGTCGTCACGGAGCATGTCCAGCGGAATCCCCTCCAAGGCCGCATGTCGATGCAGGCTGCCACGGAGGCCGTGGGGCTGCCGCTCGACATCGCGATTCTCGAGCCCCTCGCGAAGGATGCCGGCCTCACCCTGCGGGGTGGCTATTTCGTTCCTCGCGGTGCCCTGCCGGATCTGGGCCGCGCCGAACAGGGCCTGCGTCGGCTCGAGGAGCGGCTCGCCCAACAGCCCTTCCGTGCGCCCGAACGCGATGAGCTCGTCGCACTCGCGCTGGGCGTGCCCGAAATTGCCGCGGCGGTCCGACTCGCCCGCCTGATTGACCTCGGTGACCAGATCGTCCTGCTGCCCAAGGCACCCGCGATGGCGATGCGCGAGCTCGTCCGCCTGCCGCAGCCCTTCACGACCAGCCAGGCCCGGCAAGCCCTCGACACCACCCGACGCGTGGTGATCCCACTGCTGGAGCACTTGGATGCCAAGGGCTGGACCCGTCGTCTCGACGGGTCCCTGCGGGTCGTCAGCGGAAAGTGAGATCGGTCACCCCCGAGGGCGCTGACCGATGCTCCGCACCGGTTGACCGCCCGTGACGATTCGGGCGGACATGAGCACATCGCTGAGGCCACTAGAGTGACGCCCATGTGCGCTCATGTCCTGACCTCCGTCGCCTGGCCCTATGCCAACGGCCCCCGCCACATCGGTCACGTCTCCGGTTTCGGGGTTCCGTCCGATGTGTTCTCGCGCTTCATGCGCATGTCGGGCCACGACGTGCTGATGGTCTCGGGCACCGATGAGCACGGCACCCCGATCTCGGTCCAGGCCGAGAAGGAAGGCATGACGACGCGCCAGTTGGCGGACAAGTACAACCGCGTCATCGTCGACGACCTCCACGGTCTCGGCTTGTCCTATGACCTGTTCACCCGCACGACGACCCAGAATCACTATCGGGTCACCCAGGACGTGTTCCGGGGATTGTTCGACAACGGGTACGCGATCGCGAAGCCCACCAAGGGTGCCATCAGCCCGTCGACCGGACGGACGCTGCCGGACCGCTATATCGAGGGCACCTGTCCGCTCTGCGGCGATGACGGCGCGCGGGGCGACCAGTGCGACAACTGCGGCAACCAGCTCGATCCGGTCGACCTGAAGAATCCCCGCTCGCGCATCAACGGTGAGACCCCGGAGTTCGTGGAAACCGAGCACTTCTTCCTCGACCTGCCGGCCCTGGCGGATTCGCTCGGCTCCTGGCTGTCACAGCGCACCGACTGGCGGCCCAACGTCCTGAAGTTCTCGCAGAACCTCATCGAGGACCTGCGCCCGCGAGCGATCACGCGCGACCTGGACTGGGGCGTACCGATCCCGCTCGACGGCTGGCGCGACCAGCCGATGAAGCGGCTCTATGTCTGGTTCGATGCGGTCATCGGCTATCTCTCGGCGTCGGTCGAGTGGGCGCGCCGCTCGGGTGACCCGGACGCCTGGCGCAAGTGGTGGTGCGATCCTGAGGCGCTCAGCTATTACTTCATGGGCAAGGACAACATCGTCTTCCACTCGGTGATCTGGCCGTCGATGCTCCTCGGCGTGAACGGCGAGGGCAACCGCGGCGGTGGGCCCGAGGTGTTCGGCCAGCGGTTGAACCTGCCGACAGAGGTCGTGTCATCGGAATATCTGACGATGTCCGGCTCCAAATTCTCCACCTCACGCGGCACGGTCATCTATGTCACCGACTTCCTCAAGGACTTCGGTCCGGATGCGCTGCGCTATTTCATCGCGGTCGCCGGTCCGGAGAACAATGACACGGACTTCACCTGGGAGGAGTTCGTGCGTCGCACCAACAATGAGCTCGCCAACGAGTGGGGCAACCTCGTCAACCGGTCGATCTCCATGGCACACAAGAACAACGGGGGAGTGCCCGAGCTCGGTGAGGTGCACGCGGTCGACGCGCAGCTCCTGGAGACCTCCAAGGCCGGCTTCTCCACCGTCGGGGACCTGCTGCGCCGCAACAAGTTCAAGAACGCCGTCAGCGAGGCGATGCGCATCGCCGGCGCGGCCAACCGCTATCTGTCCGAGACCGAGCCCTGGAAGCTCAAGGAGGATCCGGCCCGGCGCGACACTGTCCTGCACACCGCGCTGCAGGTCGTCTCCGACGTGAACACGATGATGACGCCGTTCCTGCCGCACGCCTCGCAGAAGGTCTTCGAGGCCCTCGGCGGCGAAGGGGTCTGGGCCGCGCAGCCGGAGGTCCGCGAAGTGTCCGAGGAGGGCAACTCGGACTATCCGGTGATCACGGGGGACTACACCGATCAGCAGGCCGTCTGGGAATCCCGGCCGATCAAGGCCGGTCAGCCGCTCGCCAAGCCGTCGCCGCTGTTCGCCAAGCTGGACGACAAGCTCGGCGAGACCGGCCCGGAGTGGGCGCCCATCCAGGTCTGATCCAGGATCGACCTCGTCTGGGCGCTTGGGGTCTCCCCGTCAGAGCCCCAGCGCGGCCTGCACGTCCTCCTTGAGCCGAACCATCAGGCCGGCAGCTTCTGACTTCGACCCCGCCAGATCCCGGGCGGTCACCTCGGGGGCGACCCGGGTCTCGAAATAGCACTTCAACTTCGGTTCGGTGCCCGATGGTCGCACGGTGGCCGTGACGGTTTCACCGCGCAACTGGATCGCATCGGTCAGGGGCAGACCGTCGACGCCCTCGGCATAGTCCACGACAGCGATCGGTTCGCCACACAGCTCCGCCGGGGGCTCGGCACGCAGTCGCGCCATCGCGGTGGCGATCACCGTGAGGTCCTCAACGCGCACCGACAGCTGGTCGCTCAGGTGCACGCCGTGCTCCAGCGCCAGCTGGTCGAGCCGGTCTGCCAGCGTCCGCCCGGCCGCCTTCTCCTCGGCGGCCATCGCGAGCACGAGGGCCGCGGCAGAGATGCCGTCCTTGTCGGAGACCCCTTCGGGGTCGCAGCAATAGCCCAGGGCTTCCTCATAGCCATAGGCCAACTCCGGCACCCGCGCGATCCACTTGAACCCGGTCAGCGTCAGTGCGGACCGCTGCCCGTGGGCCGCGGCGATCTTCGCGAGCATCGTGCCGGACACGATCGTGGTCGCATAGACACCGGTCACTCCCCGGCGCGCAAGATAGTCGCCCAGCAGGATGCCCAACTCGTTGCCGTGCAGCATCCGCCAGTCGCCCAGCCCGTCGGGGATCGCCACCGCGCAACGGTCCGCGTCCGGGTCATTGGCGACGATCAGGTCCGCACCGCGTTCCTGGGCAAGGGCCATCGCGAGGTCGAGCGCACCCGGCTCCTCCGGGTTGGGGAAGGCGACCGTCGGGAAGTCAGGATCCGGCTCGGCCTGCGCCGCCACCTCGAGGGGCGGCGCGAAACCCAACCGGTCGGCGACCTGCCGGACCACCTTGGCGCCCACCCCGTGCAACGCCGTGTGGACCCAGGAGAGGTTGCGTGGGCCGGCATTGCCGACGAGGCGGGCGACCCGCTCGAGGTATGCCTCGACCAGCTCTTCGCCGATCATGTGGTGGTCGGTGGAACGGTGGAGCATGAAGAGGGGTTTCTTGGAGGTCCGCAGCAGTCCAGCGGCAATCCGTTCATCGTGCGGGGCCACGATCTGCACACCATCGCCGAGATAGACCTTGTATCCGTTGTCCGCCGGCGGGTTGTGGGAGGCGGTGACCACGATCCCCGCGTTGCAGTCGAGGTGCTTGATGCCGAAGGCGATGACCGGAGTCGGCATCGGTTCGCTGGTGAGCATCGAATGGAACCCGAGACCGCCGATGATCTCCGCGCTCTCGCGCGCGAAGTCGGCGGACTTGTGTCGCGCGTCATAGCCGATCAGCACGTTCCCGAACAGCGCGAGTTGCTTGAGATAGGAACCCACGCCGGCGGCGGCGTAGGCCACCATCAACCGGTTCATCCGGTTCGGGCCCGGCCCGAGCTTGCCGCGCAGGCCAGCGGTGCCGAACTCCAGCATCCCGGAAAAGGAGTCGTTGAGCTCCGCGCCAGCGGCCTGATCGCCGGCCTCGGCCCGCTCCAGCAGCGCCGCGAGCTCGGCCTTGGTGTCGGGATCGGGATCCTGGCTTCGCCACTTCTTCGCGGCGGCCAGCGCCTCCGGGGTCACGGTCATCACAGCACCTCCACAAGCCCGCGCAACAGTGCCGCCAGCCGGGGCGCGGCAGCCCGGCCGGCCTCGATCACCTCGGCGTGATCGAGCAATTCGTCGCTCGTCCCAGCGGCCGCGTTGGTCACCAGTGACAGCCCGAGCACCTCGAGCCCGACCGCCCTCGCGGCGATCGTTTCGAGCGTGGTCGACATCCCGACGAGATCGCCGCCGAGAATGCCGGCCATTCGGACCTCGGCCGGGGTTTCGTATTGCGGTCCCCGGAACTGCACGTAAACGCCCTCGGGGAGCGTCGGGTCGACCGTGCGCGCGATCTCGCGCAGCCGCGGCGCATAGGCCTCGGACAGGTCCACGAACGTGGCGCCGCGCAGGGGTGTCTCCCCAGTCAGGTTGATGTGGTCCTTCAGCAGCACGGGCTGGCCGGGAGGCCACTCGGGGTTCAGCGAGCCACAGCCGTTGGTGAGGAGCAGGGTGGAAGCGCCCGCAGCGGCCACCGTGCGTACTCCATGAGCCACCGCATCCACGCCTCGACCCTCATAGAAATGGGTCCGGCCGGTCAGAATCGCCGCGACCTTGCCGGCGGGCGTGCGCACCACCCGCAGCGCACCGCCGTGCCCGGCGACAACAGGGGCGGTAAAGCCCGGGAGGTCGGCCAGATCGCAGGCTCCGAGCGGCTCGCCCAAGTCGTCGGCCGCCGATGACCAGCCCGAGCCGAGGACGAGTGCGAGATCGAGCGCCGGGATCCCGAATCGGTCCTTCAGGGCGGCGGCGGCAGCGGCTGCGGTCTCGAAGGCCGTGGGATCGACCGTGGGATGTCCGTTCACGCCGGTCATCATACGAACCGGCCCCGACATCGTGATGGCTCCCTCGCCGCCGGGCGGCCGAGTAGTCTCGGCGGTGTGCGGATCGCTACTTGGAACGTGAATTCGGCGAAGCAACGGGCGCCGCGACTCCTGCCCTGGCTGGAGCAGCGCCGTCCCGACGTGGTCTGTCTCCAAGAGACGAAGCTCACCGACGAGGCGTTCGCGGACTTGTTCGCGGAGCCGCTCGGGGAACTCGGCTATGAGTTCGCACACGCCGGCCAGAGCGCCTGGAACGGAGTGGCGCTGTTGTCGCGGATGGGGCTGACCGACGTGCGGTTCGGGTTCACCGGAGCCCCGGGTTTCCCGGACCTCGAGGCGCGGGCGATCAGCGGGGTGTGCGGGGGCGTACGCGTGCACAGCCTCTATGTGCCCAACGGCCGCGTTCCGGATTCGGATCATTACGCGTACAAGCTCCAGTGGCTGGCCGCCCTGCGCGACGTGGTCGCGGCGGACGGGCCGGACGTGTTGCTGTGCGGGGATTTCAATATCGCACCGACCGATGCCGACGTGTTCGACCCGGCCGCATATGTGGGGCACACGCACGTGACACCGCCGGAACGGGCGGCGCTCGAGGCGTTCCTGGCGCTTGGGCTGGTGGACGTTGTGCGGGTGCGCTGGCCGGAGGAAGCCGTGTATTCCTATTGGGATTATCGCGCCGGCATGTTTCACAAGAACCTGGGCATGCGGATCGATCTGATCCTGGCGAGTGCGCCGCTCGCTGCTCGCGTCGAGGCAGCCTGGATCGACCGGGAGGCGCGGAAGGGGAAAGGCCCCAGCGATCACGCGCCGGTGATCGTCGATCTCGACGAGGCACCCGACGGGGACATCGGGCCCATGATCCCGCCGCCGTCGGCCAAACCGGCGAGATCCGGATCGGTGCGCTTGCCGCAGGAGTGACGGCCACCCATTTCTGTCGTGGCCGCGTGGAAGAATGGCCGATGTGAATCGAGTCGTGATCATTGGTGGCGGACCGGGTGGATATGAGGCGGCCCTGGTGGCCCAGCAGCTGGGTGGTCAGGTGACACTGATCGACACGGATGGGCTGGGCGGATCGGCGGTGCTCACCGACTGCGTGCCGTCGAAGACACTGATCGCGACCGCCGAGGTCATGATGACCGTGCGCGGCTCCGAGGAACTCGGGGTCCGCATCGGCGACGACGCGCCCGGGAAGGGTCTGCACATCGACCTCGACACGGTGAACAAGCGGGTGCTCGCCCTCGCGGCCGCGCAGTCGCACGACATCCACGAGAAGCTCCAGGCTGAGGGCGTCACCATCGTGCGTGGCCGTGGTCGCCTCAATGGCGTCGACGAGGTCATCGCCGACACAGCCGAGGGGGAGAAGAAGTTCCCGGCGGACGCGGTCCTTATCGCGACGGGCACCCATCCGCGCGAGATGCCGACGGCTCAGCCCGACGGGGAGCGGATCCTGACGTGGACCCAGGTCTATGACCTCACCGAACTCCCGGAGCACCTGATCGTGGTCGGCTCGGGTGTGACCGGTGCCGAGTTTGCGAATGCGTACGACGCGATCGGCGTCTCCGTCACCCTCGTCTCCTCCCGCACGACCGTTCTGCCGGGGGAGGACCCCGACGCGGCGCGCGTGCTCCAGGACGTGTTCGAGCGGCGCGGGATGAACGTGCTGTCCGAGGCCCGGGCGGAGTCGGTCACCCGGGACGGTGATTCGGTGACCGTGCACCTGGCCGATGGCCGCAGCGTGACGGGATCGCATTGTCTGATGGCGGTGGGCTCGATCCCGAACACCAAGGACATGGGGCTGCCCGGAGCGGGGGTCAAGCTGGACGAGCGAGGCTATGTGATCGTCGACAAGGTGTCGCGGACGACGGCCCGGGGGGTGTACGCCGCGGGCGACTGCACCGGGGTTCTCGCGTTGGCCTCGGTCGCTGCGATGCAGGGCCGGATCGCGATGCGCCACGCCCTCGGTGACGCCGTGGCGCCGCTGGACACGGGCGTGGTGTCGTCGAACGTGTTCACGTCACCCGAGATCGCGACGGTCGGCATCACGCAGGCCCAAGTCGACTCCGGCGAGGCCAGGGCAGTGGCGATCACACTGCCGCTCGCCGGAAACGCGCGCGCCAAGATGCAGGGCATCCAGGACGGTTTCGTCAAGCTCTTCTGTCTCCCGCTGACCGGCATCATCGTCGGGGGCGTGGTGGTCTCTCCGCACGCCAGCGAGTTGATCCACGCGATTTCGCTTGCCGTGTCGGAGAAGATCACCGTCGACAGCTTCGCCAAGGACTTCACGGTCTATCCGTCGCTTTCGGGATCCATCGCCGAGGCCGCGCGACGCTTGCACGGCCACTCGACCGACCAGGTCGGCAAGCAGATCCACGTCTGACCATGAGCACGGCGAAATCGATCGGATCGGGTCGGCGAGCGGACTCCGCCGCGACGGTGGACGGCGTGCCCGCGTTGCGGCCGCCGATCGTGCGGTTGCCGAAGATGGGCCCGCAGGCACACAATCCGGGGCATCATGACGCGACGCCGGCCGAGATCCGACGTGCGCTCGACCTGATCGCCACGACCGAGACGGTCGCGGTGCTCACCGGGGCCGGCATGAGCACGGATTCGGGGATCCCCGATTATCGCGGTCCCAGTTCCCCACAGGCGACCCCGATGCTCTATGACGAGTTCGTGACCTCGGCCGAGAACCGGCGGCGCTATTGGGCGCGGGCGTTCAAGGGCTGGGCCCGCATGGGCCAGGCCCACCCGAACGCGGCGCACGAGGTGCTGGCCCGGCTCGAGACCCACGGCCGCGTGCGGGGCGTGATCACCCAGAATGTCGACGGACTGCACGAAGCCGCCGGCAGCGCCAACCTCATCGCGCTGCACGGACGGATCGCCGACGTGGTGTGTCTGGGGTGTGCGGCCGTGACCAGCCGAGCAGCGTTCCAGGATGAGCTCGCGCGGCTGAATCCCGACGCGGCACTCGATCCGGAGGCGGGCCACGCCGAGCTGCGGCCGGATGGTGACGCGGTGGTGTCGGACTGGCAGGGCTTCGTGTTTCCCGACTGTCCGACCTGTGGCGGCATTCTCAAGCCGGACGTCGTGTTCTTTGGGGAATCCGTGCCCAAGCCGCGGGTGCAGGCATGCTTCGACATCGTCGAGGCCGCTGACGTGCTGCTCGTCCTGGGTTCATCGCTGACGGTGATGTCGGGGCTGCGGTTCGTGCACCGTGCGGTCAAGGCCGACCGGCCCGTGGTGATCGTCAACCGCGGCGAAACCCGGGGCGATCAGCTCGCCACGATCAAGCTGAATCTGGGGGTCGCGGAGTTCCTGACGGCGATGGAGGCACACACGGTGTCGGTGTGACCCCGCGGGCGGGCTCAGTCGAAGAATCCGCCGAACATGTCGCCGATGCCTTCGCCGAGATCGCCGATGCCGTCACCGATGCCTTCGAACATGCCACCGATGCCTTCGCCGATGGCCCCGATGCCCTCACCGACACCCTGGAACAGGTTGCCGCCACCGAACAGGAGGCCGCCCAGCATCATGCCGGTGAGCATGTCCGAACCGCGCCAGTTGTTGTAGTAGCCCTGTGCGTACGGCTGATAGGCCGGGCCACCCTGCCAATAGGGCACGCGCTGGGCGCCGACGGAAACGGTTCGGATATAGGGGTCGGCGCCGACCTTCACGCGCTCGGCGTCCGCGGCGCACGCCGGCACCTCGCGCGGGGAACCGCCGGGAGGGGCCCAGGACACGTTCTCGGTCGACGGCCCGTGCTGGGGGTTGAAGAAGCACGGCGGACGCTTCTGGGGGAGCGGGCGACCGGCCACGCGGGCCTTGACGCACGCGATCGCATAACGTCCGTCCTCGAGGATCTCCGTGACGTGCTTGATCTCGTCGGGCTTGGTCACCGCATCGAGGGAGGCCTTCGCGTCCTCATAGGCATCCAGCGCGCGGGCATAGTCCTGTTGCATGGCCTCGTCGAGGGCGTGACCGGCGACGTCGGTGTCGAGCATCTGGAGCTCTTCACCGAACTTGGTGACATCCTCGTCCGCGACCTTCTTGACCGCCGAGACCTGGGATTCCAGCTCGGCCCGCTGACGCTGCTGTTGAGCGAGCGCGGCGCGTCGGCTGACCAGGATGCCGCCTCCGATGACGAGCACGGCGACAAGAACGACGATCAGGAATTCACCCATGGGATCCAGTCTGCCACGCGGAATCGAGCGCGACGGGCTGTGGGCAATGTGGTCCGGACCCGGACGCTCAGTCGTCGTCCTCGTCGGTGTCCAGGATCTCGCAGAGGATGGAGCCGGCCGTGACCGTGGCACCGACCTCGGCGTTCAGGCCTTGCACCATGCCGCTGCGGTGGGCATTGATCGGCTGCTCCATCTTCATGGCCTCGAGCACGAGGATCTGGTCGCCCTCGGACACGATCGCTCCGTCCGAGACCGCCACCTTCACGATCGTGCCCTGCATCGGCGAGGTCAGCGAAGTCGTCGAGGCCTCCTTGGCCTGGCCGCCTCCGCGTCGGCGTTTGGGCGGTTTGCGGTTCTTGCCACCACCGATGCTGCCGAGGGTGCTGGGCAGCTTGACCTCGATGCGCTTGCCGTTGACCTCGACGACGACGGAGGTCTTCTCGTCCTCCGCGGCCACCTCATCATCGGCCGGAGCTCCGGCCCAGGGCTCGATCCGGTTGTCGAACTCGGTCTCGATCCAGCGGGTGTGGACGCCGAACCGGCCGTTGCTGCCGATGTAGGCAGGGTCGTTGAGCACCACCTGATGGAACGGAATGACCGTGGGCATGCCGTCGATCCGGGTTTCGGCGAGCGCGCGTCGCGAGCGCTGGATTGCCTGCTCACGGTCGGCTCCGGTGACGATGATCTTGGCGACGAGGGAGTCGAACGATCCCGGCACCGTCATTCCCTTGAGATAGCCCTCGTCCACGCGCACGCCCGGCCCGGTGGGCACGGCCCAATCGGTCAGGGTGCCCGGTGCCGGCATGAAGTTGCGACCGGCATCCTCGGCGTTGATGCGGAACTCGATCGAGTGACCACGGACCTCGGGGTCGTCATAGCCGAGCGCCTCGCCGTCGGCGATGCGGAACATCTCGCGGACCAGATCGATGCCGGTGACCTCCTCGGACACCGGATGCTCGACCTGCAGCCGCGTGTTGACCTCGAGGAACGAGATCGTGCCGTCCTGGCCGACGAGGAACTCGCAGGTCCCCGCGCCGACATAGCCGGCTTCGGCAAGGATGGCCTTGGACGCCGAATACAAAGTCTCCATCTGCTCATCGGAGAGGAACGGCGCCGGTGCCTCCTCCACGAGCTTCTGATGCCGGCGTTGCAGCGAGCAGTCTCGGGTCGAGACCACGACCACGTTCCCGTGCTGGTCGGCAAGGCATTGCGTCTCGACGTGCCGCGGTTTGTCGAGGTAGCGCTCGACGAAGCACTCACCTCGTCCGAATGCCGTCACGGCCTCGCGGGTGGCGGACTCGAACAGCTCACGGATCTCCATGCGGTCACGAGCGACCTTGAGGCCGCGACCGCCGCCGCCGAAGGCGGCCTTGATCGCGATCGGGAGGCCGTGCTCGTCGGCGAAGGCCACGACCTCGTCGGCGTTTGCCACGGGGTCCTTGGTGCCCGGCACGAGCGGTGCACCGGCACGCTGGGCGATGTGGCGCGCCTTGACCTTGTCGCCCAGGCCGTCGATCGCCGACGGCGGCGGGCCGATCCAGATCAGGCCGGCATCGATCACGGACTGGGCGAAATCGGCGTTCTCGGCGAGGAAGCCATAACCCGGGTGGATGGCGTCGGCGCCGGAGCGTTTGGCGACATCGAGAATCTTCGAGACATCCAGATAGGTATCAGCCGGCGTCGCGCCATTCAGCGCATAGGCTTCGTCGGCCAGACGCACGAAAAGGCTGTCCGCGTCGGGATCGGCATAGATCGCCACACTGCCCAGGCCCGCATCGGCGGCGGCCCGGATCACGCGGACGGCGATCTCACCACGGTTTGCGATGAGTACCTTGCTGATTGCCACGGAAGTCCTCCCCTGGATGTGCTATCCCACCGGAGTCTAGGGCGACTGGACCCCGCGTGGGGGTCAGGTCAGCCAACAGTCACGTTGCCTGCGTCACTCTGCCGACGTTGCGGGCGTCACCCGACAGCAAGAGCGCGGCCCCCCGATCCCAGGATCGAGGGGCCGCACCTGCCCGTGAGCGGGTGTTCAGGGTCAGCGTCACTCGCGTCCGACAGCCGCCTCCTCGGCGTCCTGGTCCTCACGCAGAGGGCTGCCGGATTCGACATCCGCGCCACCCTTTTTCAGCGACCAACCGGTGAGCAGACCCACCATGAACACGCCGATGGCCAGCGCACCGACCGCGAAGACCACATCGCCAGGGGTCCGCAGCCACCGAATCACGGTGAGGATCGGCGTGTACAGGAACTCGGAGGACCGTGCGTACCAGAAGCCATGCTCCATGCTCGCCCAGGCCTGCGCGAGGCCCAGGGGGAGGAGGCTGAGCAGGGCCATGAGCAGCAGGCCGCCGTTCAGGCACCAGAACCCGATCGCGATCGGCTTCTCGTTCCATTCCTTGCCCGGCATGAGCGACCGGACACAGAACAGCATCAGGCCGATGCCGAGCATGCCATACACACCGAAGAGCGCGGTGTGACCGTGCAGCGGGGTCAGATTGAGGCCCTGGACATAGAACAGCGAGATCGGCGGGTTGATGAGGAAGCCGAAGACGCCCGCGCCCAGTGCGTTCCAGAAGGCGACCGACACGAAGAAATAGATCGCCCATTTGTACCCGGCGACCCAGTCGTGGACCTTCAACAAGCGCATGTTGCGGAAGGCCTCGAAGCCGACGAGAGCCAGCGGCACGACCTCGAGCGCGCTGAACGTCGCGGACCACGCCATCACGACGTCGTTGGACCCGGAGAAATAGAGGTGGTGCCCGGTGCCGATGATGCCGCCGGACAGGAAGATGACCGTTGCGGCGAGGGTCGCCGTGGCCGCCATGCCGGGACGCAGCAGGCCGAGGCGGACCAGCAGGAACGCGATCACAACCGTGGCGAAGACCTCGAAGAAGCCCTCCACCCACAGGTGCACAACCCACCAGCGCCAATATTCGGTGATGGAGAGATGGGTGTCATGGCCCATGCCGAACGCCGCCCCGAAGAAGCCCGTGATGGCGACGCAGGACATGATCAGCATGAGGATGAGGGTCCGCTGCCCACCGGCGGCGAGCGGTGCCTCCTCGGTCGGGTGATTGCCCTCGGGAGTCTTGGCGCGCTTGAGCGCCGGCCACATGGCGCGCACCATCAGCAGCAACCAGATGACCAGACCGGCGAACAGGCCGATCTGCCAGGTCCGGGCGAGGTCGAGGTATTCGTATCCCGTCGTGCCCAGCCACCAGTTCATCGGCTTGCCGTAGCCCATGCGACCGGTGATCGACAGCCACTGGCCGATCATGGAGCCGAGGACGACAACGATCAGGGCGCCGAACAGGACGTTCACCCCGAGCCGCTGGAACTTCGGTTCCCGGCCGCCGACCGCCGGGGCGACGAACAGGCCGGTCGCCAGCCAAGCGGTGGCGATCCAGAAGATGCCGAGTTGGGTGTGCCAGGTCCGCACGACCGCATACGGCAGCCATTCATCGATGGGGATGCCGTAGAGCGCGCCGCCCTCGACACCGTAGTGGGCGGTCAGGATGCCCATCGCGATCTGGAGAACGAAGAGGCCGCCCACGACGAAGAAGTACTTGAGCGTGGCCTTCTGCGACGGAGTCGGCTTGTAGCCCAGCAGCGGATCCTTGGTCGGGATGTCCTCGCGCAGTTCACCGTCGTCGGCGTGGAGATTGTGATACCACACCAGCCCTGCGATGCCGAGCAGCAGGAGGATGATCGAGATGATCGACCAGAGAATGTTGGTGGTGGTCGGAACGTTGTCGATCAGGGGCTCGTGCGGCCAGTTCTGCAGATAGCTCACGTCGGAGTCGGGAGCGTTGGTTGCGGCCGACCAGGAGGACCACCAGAAGAACGCGTTCATCTGGCGCATCAGGTCGGGGTCGCTCAGTGTGTTGGCAGGGATCGCGTACTCGACATGGCCCTGGGCGAAGATCTGCGCGTAATAGGCCGAATTGGCCTCCCACGCCGCCACCCGGACCGGCGCGATCGTCACGGCCCCAGTGTCCGCGTCATACGTGTTGGTACGCAGCGTTGCCTTGAGCCGTGCCTTGTAGGCAGCCTGCTGCTCGACGTCGAGGGAGTCGTAGCCGCCGGGGCCGGCGTACTCATCAAGAATGAACACCGCCTCGCGGTGGAGCCAATCCGCGGACCAGTCGGGCGCAACATACGCACCATGTCCCCACACCGAGCCGATCTGCTGACCGCCGATCGACTGCCACACCTTCATTCCGTTGATGATGTCGTCGCCGGTCATGAGCTGGCGGCCGTCCTCCGCCACCACCCGGTCCGGCACCGGCGGCTTGTGCTGATTGATCTGCTGTCCCATATAGAGCAGGACGCCGAACGATCCGACCAGGACGACTATGAGCGCGACCCACCATCTCAGGTCCCGTGCCGGGAGCCTGCGCCGCGATGTCGCAGGCTGACTTGTCAAGGCCATGACAACTCCTTTAATCACGCTTATTCCGTGAAAAAAAAGGTACGCCCGGGGGATGACCTTGGCAAGCATTTCGGATAAGAGGCACTGCCGCGTGACCCGAAAGTACGCCTTGCGCGGGAGTGCGGCACCTAATTCTCCGAAAATTCCTTGCGTGTCGGAGGAACTGGGACGCGACGGTCAGGCCTTGGCAGAGAATCAGGAACGATCGGGACGAGGGCCGAGATCGGGTTGGCCTGCCTAGGCTGTCCACATGCGTGCTTTCGCCCTCGTCGTCGTGCCTGCCGTCCTGCTGAGCGGGTGTGGACTCATCGGAGGAAGTTCCGGTGAGTTCGAGGTCGAGGGCGAGAGCTATCGGGCGAGCCGCGTGGAGTGCGGGCGCACGGATGGCCGGATCGTGGCCACCCTCACCGCCGGCGCTGCGGCCATGCAGGTGGTGATGACCGACGGGCCCGAGGCGACCGTGGAGGCGATCCACGCGGGGCAGCGCGGCGGGCCGGCACTGCTCGAGATGGCTGACGGCACTGGTCAGGCCGAGGTGGTGCGCACCGAGGACAGGTTCGAGCTGTCCGGTGTGCTCGTCCACACGCAGCACTCACAGAACGCGCCCGTCGGCAAAGAGGAGGAGTTCACCGCCTCGTTCACCTGCGGGCGCTATTCGGAGGGCTGAGACGGGTCCGGAACCGGACCGATCAGAAGAAGATGCCGAGCGCGAGGGTCACGACCCAGAGGAAGCCCACGATCTGCAGCGCACGATGGTTCAGGACGACGTCCTCGGGCTCACCGGCGTCACCGCGATCGACCTCCAGCGCATACTGCAACAACCCGATCGTCAGCGGAATGATCGAGATAACGAGCCAGGGGAGACCCCACAGGCCGCCGCCGGGCGCGGGCGTGCCGGGCGCCGCGCCGCCACCGATCGCCCAGAGGCAATAGGCGACGAGCGTGACCGCGGCGGACAGGTGCCACGCGAACCGCAGATAGGAAACCGTGTATTCCTTCAACGACTTCCGCGTGCCCGCGTCCGAGCCCAGGACAACCATCTCGGAATAGCGCTTGCCGGCGACCATGAACAGCGAGCCGAAGGCCGCCACGAGGAGGAACCAGGCGGAGATGTCGATGGCCGAGGCGACGCCACCGGCAATCATGCGCAACAGAAAGCCGGAGGCCACCATCGCAAGGTCGATGATCGGCTGGTGCTTGAGGAACTGTGTGTAGAGCAGCTGCAGCACCAGATAGACGACCAGGACCACGCCCAGCATGGGGGCGGTGAAGAAGCCGATCGCGAGGCTCAGCGCACAGGTCACGGCAGCGAGGACATAGGCCGTGCCGACCTTCAGCTCGCCGGCGGCGATCGGACGGAAGCGCTTCTTGGGGTGGAGGCGGTCCTCCTCCACGTCCTTGGCATCGTTGAGGAGATAGATGGTGGCGCTGATCAGCGAGAAGGCGACGAATGCCAGGAGGGTGTTGATCAGGACCTGGACATAGTCCTCATTGCCGCGGGTGTGGAACCCGGCGGTCAGGGGAGCGGCGAAAACGAGGACGTTCTTCACCCACTGGCGCGGGCGCATGGCGCGCAGCCACGCGGGCAGATAGGTCTTCGGCGGCAACTGCCGGCTCGGAAGCACAGGGTGCTGTTCAGTACTCATGACGATCCTGAGGCTAGCCGACTACCGTGGGCCGGGTGCTGCGCCGTGCCGTCCCGCGAATCCTGCTCTCACGCGTCGCTGCCCGTCTGTCGACCGCGCTCTTGATCGTCGTCGTGCTGGCAACGGTGTCCGCCTGTGCCGGAGGAGGAGCCGCCTCGCCACCCCGTCCGGCGCCGTCGTTCAGAACGGTCGCGGTGCCGCCGGGCGGCGTGAGCCTCGCGCAGTTGGGCTTTCAGCACGGTCCCGTCGGGGCGATCACGGTCCCCGAGGATGCCCGGACCGGGCTGCGCGTCGACCAGCCGAACATGGTCACGATGACGTTCGTGGCGCCCGCGGGCGAGGCTATCGGTGCGTGGTTGCGCGGGCATCTCGCCGAGGGTGGGTTCCGCCTCACGGCGGAGAGCGCTGAGGGTCTGGTGTTCGAGGGGCACGCCTGGGCCGGCGCGTTCACCGTCAGCGGTGAGGGTTCGGCCCTCACCCTCAGGCAGTCGCCGGGCGCTGCGTGACGGGGTCAGTTCGGCGTTGACCACAGCTCGGGCCAGGAGATCCCGAGCTCGGTCAACAGGTCCCGCAGCAGTGGCAGGCTCAGCCCGACCACGTTGTGCGGGTCGCCGTCGATGCCGGCGATGAACGGGCCGCCGAGTCCGTCGATGGTGAAGCCACCGGCGACGGCCAACGGCTCATTGGTGGCCACATAGGCACGAATCTCCTCGTCGCTCAGGTCGGCGAACCGGACCAGCGTCGAGCCCGTCGCGGTGACCTGGTGCACCCCGCGGTCCCGCAGGATCACGTGGTGGCCGGTGTGGAGCACGCCAGTGCGTCCGCGCATGAGTTGCCACCGGGCGACCGCCTCCTCGGCGGAGGTGGGCTTTCCGAAGGCCTTGCTCTCGAACTCCAGCAGCGAGTCGCAGCCGATCACGATCACCGGCTCGTGACCGGCCAGCTGCTGGCTGACGACTTGGGCTTTTCGCTCCGCCAACAGGGCAGCCAGGATGACCGGTCGCCTCGCGGTGACACCTTCCTCGTCGACCCCGGAGACCATGACCTCCGGCTCGACCCCGGCCCGCTGCAGGGTCTGCAGGCGCGCGGGGGATGCCGAGGCGAGAACGACCCGGATCACTCGGTTCATCAGTAGCGGCGACCGCCGCCCAGGAGGCCACCGAGCAGGTCGCCGAGAATGCTGCCACCACCCTGCTGCTGGGCAGGACGCTCGGCGGGCGCAGGGTCGTCGAGCGGAATCGTCTGCGGCGCAGGGTCCGAACCGGCGGACGGGCCGGACGGCGACTGCGGCGCGGGGCGCTGGAACTCGCCTCGCTGGGGCGCCGGCGCGGGCGCGGGCGCCTGGAAGCCACCACCGCTGCCACCGCCCAGCATGTCGAGCAGGATGTCCGGCAGGCTCGGGGTGCGCTGCTGTTGCTGGGCCTTCGACTGGCCGCCACCGGTCAGGCCGTCGAGAATGTCACCGAGGATGCTGCCACTGCCGCGGCCGGCACCGCCCGGCGCTCCCGCACGGCCCTCGGTCAGCCGCTTGGCGAGATAGGCCAGGACGATCGGCGCCAGATAGCGCATCAACTTCTGCACCATCTCGTTGTTGCCACCGGCCAGCTGCGAGCCCAGGCGCTGGGTCACCTGCGGCGTGTTGTCACCGAACACATTCTGGACAATCGCGTCACCATCCGCGGTGTCCACCCGGTCCAACTGAACGCCGCCGTCCAGGAGGGGCGAGTTGGCATGGTCGTTGAGCGCGGTGGCGAGGGATCGGGCGCCGGCGTTGTCGTCGGCATTCGCCGACATGCCGCCGATGAGGGCCGGGATGAGCTGGCGGGCCATCTGCTCGGCTGTGGCCGGATCGGTGCCCACCTGGTTGGCGAGCTGGCCGAACGGGATGGAGTTGAGGATCTCCTGCACCGCGTCCACGGCGACTCCTTTCGCTGCGCCGGCCCCGGTGGGCAGGCAGTGCAGTTACGGTAGCGAATCGCCTGTGCCCGTGCGACACCGCGTCGGCGGTCAGTGGTCGATGTCGCGCCAAGCCCCCGGACCCGGGTACGCCGCACCCCGCAGCACGCGCGTGTAGGACCGCCAGCCACCGACGCGCGGCCGGTCGGAGCGCCGGACCTCCGGGCCGTCGGCGGGCGACGCGGCGGCTGCGGTCAGCACCGTCACGATGGCCGCGAGTTCCTCGGCCGTGGGGGAACCCGACACCACCGTCACGACCGGCGGGTGACTGACTGAATCGCTCATCACAACCTCACAGCGGGATGTTGCCGTGCTTCTTGGGTGGCAAGGACTGTCGCTTCGTGCGCAGCAGCCGCAGCATGCGGATGATCTCGTAACGCGTCTGATGCGGATAGATCACCTGGTCGATATAGCCACGTTCGGCCGCGACATAGGGGTTGGCGAGTTCGTCGTCATAGGCCTGCATGAGCCGAGCACGCTCGGTATCGGGATCGGACGATCCAGCAAGTTCCTTGCGGTAGAGAATGTTCACCGCGCCCTGAGCGCCCATGACCGCGATCTGGGCCGTCGGCCAGGCGAGGTTGACGTCGGCGCCGAGATGCTTGGACCCCATGACGTCATAGGCGCCGCCATAGGCCTTGCGGGTGATGACCGTCACGAGCGGCACGGTCGCCTCCGCGTACGCATAAATCAGCTTGGCGCCACGCCGGATGATGCCCGCATGCTCCTGGTCGACACCCGGCAGGAAGCCGGGCACGTCGACGAACGTGAGGACGGGAATGTTGAACGCATCACAGGTCCGCACGAACCGCGCGGCCTTCTCGGAGGCATCGATATCGAGACAGCCTGCATAGTGCAGCGGCTGGTTGGCGACGATGCCGATCGAACGCCCCTCCACGCGGCCGAACCCGGTCACGATGTTCGGCGCGAACAGCGGCGAGGTCTCCAAGAACTCGTCATCGTCGAGAACGTTGGTGATGACGGACTTCATGTCATATGGCTGATTGGGGGAATCCGGGATCAGCGTGTCGAGCAGTCGGTCGTGCTCGGTGACCTGCAGGTCGTCCTCGTCGTCGCCATAGAGCGGCGGATCCTCGAGGTTGTTCTGCGGCAGATAGCTGAGCAGGTCGCGCACGTAATCGATCGCGTCCTCCTCGTCCGCCGCCAGATAGTGCGCGTTGCCCGACTTGGTGTTGTGCGTGCGGCCGCCGCCGAGCTCCTCCATCGACACGTCCTCGCCGGTGACCGTCTTGATGACGTCCGGGCCGGTGATGAACATCTGGGAGGTCTGGTCGACCATCACCACGAAGTCGGTGAGCGCCGGCGAATAGACATGCCCGCCCGCGGCTGCACCCATGATCAGGGAGATCTGCGGGATCACGCCCGAAGCAATGGTGTTCCGCTTGAAGATCTCCCCATAAAGGCCGAGCGAGACCACGCCTTCCTGGATGCGGGCACCGCCGCCCTCGTTGATGCCGATCAGCGGGCATCCCGTCTTGAGGGCGAAGTCGATGATCTTGACGATCTTCTCGCCATAGACCTGTCCCAGCGACCCGCCGAACACGGTGACGTCCTGGGAGAACACGCACACCGGGCGCCCGTTGATCGCGCCGACGCCGGTGACGACGCCGTCGCCGTAGGGGCGGCGCTTGTCCATCCCGAACGCGGTCGACCGGTGCCGGGCGAACTCGTCCAGTTCTGCGAACGATCCCGGGTCGAGGAGCAGGTCGATGCGCTCCCGGGCGGTCAGCTTGCCCTTGGCATGCTGCTTCTCCACTGCGGCGGCCGACCCCGCGTGCACTGCTTCGTCGGTGCGCCGGGCGAGGTCTGCGAGTTTGCCAGCCGTGGTGTGGATGTCGATCTCCATAGTGGGCAGCGTAGCGTCGGGGACACCGGCTCGCCGGAACGGCCACAAATCTCCGACGTGGGATGCGGCACGTTTCTGCCGTGGCGAGGCGTATCGGCCCCTCGGGTAATCTCGGGGACCGTGCCCGCAACCCCGCCCCCCGACGCCGCTGCCCTCACCGCTGACCTCGTGGGGGCCGGCTCGCCGTGGACCTCGGTGACCGTGCTGGCCGCAACCGGGTCCACCAACGAGGACCTGTCCGCCGCCGCCCGTCGCGGCGCCGCAGACGGCACGATTCTCATGACCGACAACCAGACCGCAGGACGCGGCCGTCTTGATCGGGCCTGGACGACTCCGCCGGGTGTTTCGGTCGCCACCTCCGTGCTGCTCCGGCCGGTCGGCGTCCCTGTCGAACGGTGGCCGTGGCTGTCCCTGATGACCGGACTCGGGCTCGTGGACGGGCTGCGGGTGGCCACCGGTCTGCCGGTCGGGCTGAAGTGGCCCAACGACGTGCTGGTCGCGGACCGGAAGCTTTGCGGTCTGCTCGCCGAGCGCGTCGAGACCCCGACCGGGCCCGCGGTGATCCTCGGCTTCGGCATCAACGTGTCCATGGACCGCGACGAGTTGCCGGTCGACACCGCCACGTCCCTGCGGTTGGAGGGTGCCCAGGTCGACAAGACCGCACTCATGAGCGAGGTCCTCCGGGCACTCGCGGCGGCGTACTCGCTCTGGCGCGAAGCGCCCGACCAACTCGCGGTCCGCTATGCCGAGCGCTGCGTGACGATCGGGCGGCACGTGCGGGTGCAACTCACCGACGCGGAGATCACCGGCACCGCGGTCGGCATCGACCCGGCGGGTGGATTGCGGGTGGAGACGCCCGAGGGAGTACGCACGTTCTCCGCCGGCGACGTCGTCCATCTGCGTCGCGTTCCCGACCAGATCAAAGACCGCTGAGTTCCGTCCTCGGCAACGAGGACGCGGGGGAAGCCGGGCGTGTCGTTTACGCTGACGGGGTGACGATCCCTCTCGAACAGACCACTCCGGCACAGCAGGCGCCGGGGCTGTTCACCCAACTCTTCCGCTTCACCGTGACCGGTGGGTTCTCGGCGATCGTCGACTTCGGCTCCCTGCTGATCATGACGCACCTGATCGGGCTGCCGGACAACATCGCCAAGGCGATCTCGTTCGTGCTGGGGACCACGACGGCCTATGCGATCAACCGCCGCTGGACGTTCAAGGCCGCGCCGTCGACGCGCCGTCTGGTCGCCGTGTGGGTCTCCTATCTGCTCACGTTCGCGCTGCAGGTCGGGCTCTATGCCCTGACGCGGCCGTGGCTTATGGACCACGTCGACTATCCGACCGCGCAGCTCATCGCGTTCGTCATCGCGCAGGGCGCGGCGACGATCTGCAACTTCGTGATCCAGCGCTGGGTGATCTTCCGGCTGATCTGATCAGACCCGCGACAGGAACGCGGCGACGTCGTGGAGCTCGTCCACCGCGATCGTGTGCCCACGCTGGTAGTAGTGCCGCTCGACGTCGAAATGCTCATCCAGCCACGGGATGCTGCGCTCGCGCTTGTCGGTGGCGATCACGTCGTCCTCGTGGCCGATGCCCTGGAACAGGGGCAGTCGCCGTTCGGCGAGCTCCGCATCGCGGGGGAGGTCGCCGTTGTGCACGAAGCTCGACAGGTGGCACACGGACGCGAAACGACCCGGCTGCAGGCGGGTGAGTTGCACAGCGACCGCGCCGCCCTGTGAGAACCCGAACGCATGCACGCGCGCGTACTCCCGCTCCAAAGAATCCAGCCAGCCCAGCACCAAGCCGGCCGACCGATCGATCATCGTGTGATCGGTGCTGTCGACCGCAGGGTTGAATTCGAACCAGGCATAGCCGCCGAACGGACTCGTGGCCGGGCCCCGCAGTGCGGCGACAGTCAGCTCGCGGGGCAGATATTGCGCCACGCTGAACAGGTCCCGCTCGTCCGCGCCGAAGCCGTGCATGGCGATGACGAGCTCGTCGCCGGTGCCTTCCCGCCACAGCACCGCACTGTTGTCGATCTGGGTCATGGTTCTCCTGTCGGTCCGGCCACACATTATCGCGGGCGGACCGCCACCGTCCGTTCCGGTCGGCTGACATCCGCCCGGTGGCCTCCGTGCTATCTGTCAGACTGTCGGGGTGTCAGAGCCCCGAACTTTTGTGGTCGGCATCGTTGGCGGCGGCCAGCTGGCCCGGATGATGTACGCAGCGTCCGTGCGTCTCGGCATCACCGTCCGGCTGCTGGCGGAGGGGCCCGCGGTGAGCGCCGCCCAGGTGTGCCATGACGTGGTCGTGGGGGACTACACGGATCCCGCAACCGTGCGGGAATTCGCGGCGGACTGTGACGTCATCACGTTCGACCACGAGCACGTGCCGACCAGCATCCTGCGGGACCTCGAGGCGGCCGGCATCCAGGTGCGTCCGGGCCCCGCTGCGCTGATCCACGCCCAGGACAAGGCCGTCATGCGCGAGCGCCTCAGCGGTGCCGGCGTCCCGTGCCCCGCCTGGCGGGTCGTCGCGCATGCGGCCGACCTGCAGGAGTTCGCGGCTGCTCAGGGCGGATATCCGGTGGTCGCCAAAGCCGCGCGCGGTGGCTATGACGGCAAGGGTGTCTGGAAGATCGACTCCGACGAGGACGCGGAGGAACTGTTCGCGGGCATCACCGATGGCGTGCCGGTGGTCGCGGAGGAGTTCGTCGACTTCGACCGGGAACTGTCTGCGCTGGTGGTCCGTTCGCCGTCCGGGCAGGCCGTGGCCTATCCGATCTCCGAGTCGATTCAGACCCACGGCATCTGCACAGAGACGATCACGCCCGCGCCGGGTCTCACCGCGGACCAGGCGGTCGATTTTCAGCGCCTGGCGCTCGGCGTCGCCCATGACCTCGGCGTTGTCGGGATGCTGGCGGTGGAGCTGATGCAGCGCAAGGACGGCAGCGTCGTCGTCAACGAACTCGCCATGCGCCCCCACAACACCGGCCACTGGACCCTGGACGGATCCCACACCTCCCAGTTCGAGAACCATCTGCGCGCCGTGCTCGACCTGCCGCTCGGCGATCCCACGACCCGGGCACCGTGGACGGTGATGGCCAATGTCCTCGGCGGCTCGGTCGCCGATCTGCCGTCCGCCCTGCTGCACTGTTTCGCTCGTGACCGGCGGCTGCGGGTGGAGTTGTATGGCAAGGAAGTCAAGCCGGGCCGCAAAGTCGGTCACGTGAACACGTTCGGTGACGATCTCGACGAGGTCCGGCGCCGGGCCCACCACGCCGCGAACTATCTGATGGGGATCGAGGACCATGACTGACATCGGCAAGGAGAACACCGATCGTGGCGGCAGCACCACCGGTTGGGGACGACGAGGCATCGGGCGGAATGCCGAGGCGCGGGTCGGCATCGTGATGGGCTCGGACTCCGACTGGCCGACGATGCAGGCGGCGGCCGAGGCACTCACCGAGTTCGACATCCCGTTCGAGGCCGACGTCGTCTCGGCCCACCGGATGCCGACCGAGATGATCGACTATGGCCGCACCGCGCACGAGCGCGGGCTGGAGGTCATCATCGCCGGCGCAGGCGGGGCGGCGCATCTGCCGGGGATGCTGGCGGCCGTGACCCCGCTGCCGGTGATCGGTGTGCCGGTCGCGCTCAAATATCTGGACGGCATGGACTCGCTGTTGTCGATCGTCCAGATGCCGGCAGGCGTGCCGGTGGCGACCGTCGCTGTCGGCAACGCCCGCAATGCGGGCCTGCTCGCCGTCCGCATTCTCGCCGCCGGGGATCAGGCGCTGACCCGGCGGATGCTGGAGTTCCAGGAGGATCTCAAGCAGGCCGCTCACGCCAAGGGTGAGAAGGTGCGCGCCGCCACCGGACGGAACTGACGACCGTGGGCCGGGTTCTGACGGGCGCGGGCTTCCTGTTCCGCGGACTGGGCATCGTGCTCTCGCGCCCGAAGCTCTTCGGCTTGGGCATGGTGCCGCCGCTCGTCACCTCGGTGCTCATGGTCGTCGGGCTGGTCGTGCTCGGGCTGAACCTGGATTCGATCGTCGGTGCGCTCACCGGTTTCACCCAGCAGTGGGGCACGGCGGGGACCGTGGTGCGCGCGATCATCGGCGTGGTGGTGTTCCTCGCCGCGATCCTCGTCATGGTGCTCACCTTCACCACGATCACGCTCACGCTCGGTGACCCGATCTATCAACGGATCTCCCGGCGGGTGGACGCCGAACTCGGGCCGCTGCCGCCGGAGCCGGACGAGGCCACGGGCGCGATGATCGCTCGATCGCTGTCCCAGGCGGTTGCGACGGTCGGGCTCTCGGTGCTGGCCGCGGTCGGTTGTTTTCTCGTCGGGCTGGTTCCGGCCGCCGGGGCGGCCCTGGCCGCGGTCGCGTCGGCCCTCACCGGTGGCCGGTTGATGGTCCGTGAGATCACCGGACCCGCGTTCGAGCGTCGCGGGCTGTTGCAGACCGCCGACCGGCGGCCCGTGCTCAAGGGCAACGGCGCGTTGGCGTTGGGTTTCGGCGTGCCCACGTTCTGGTTGTTGTCGATCCCGGGGGTGGCGGTGCTGGTCCTCCCCGCGGCTGTCGCCGGGGCGACGCTGTTGGTCCGTCGGATGCTGGGCGAAGGGACTTCCCCGGACCCTCGCGAACATTAGTGACTGGCCAGTAATATCGGGGCGTGAGCACCTTCGATGACATGTATCGCCCGACCGAGGACCACGAGATGTTCCGCGCCGCGATTCGCGAGATCGCGGAGGAGAAGATCGCTCCCGCCGCGGCGGCGGTGGACGAGAACGCGGAATTCCCGGCGGCGGCCTATGCCGCGCTGAAGCAGGGCGATTTTCACGCGCCGCACATTCCCGAGGAATACGACGGCGTCGGAGCCGATGCGCTCGCGACCGTGATCATCATCGAGGAGGTGGCCCGTGCCTGTGCCTCCTCCTCGCTCATCCCCGCGGTCAACAAGCTGGCCACGTTCCCCTTGTTGTTGGCCGGATCGGACGAGCTCAAGCAGGCGTACCTGCCGAAGGTCGCCCGCGGCGAAGGACTCATTTCCTATGCGCTTTCGGAGCCCGATGCCGGCTCCGACGTGGCCGGCATGAAGGCGCGCGCCGTGGCCGACGGCGACGACTGGGTGCTCAACGGGACCAAGGCGTGGATCTCGAATGCCGGAGAGGCTGAGTGGTACACGGTGTTCGCGGCCACCGATCCCGCGGCGAAGTCCCGCGGCATCTCGTGCTTCGTGGTGCACAAATCCGACGAAGGGGTGTCGTTCGGCGCCAAGGAGAAGAAGCTCGGCATCAAGGGATCTCCCACCCGTCAGGTCATCCTCGATTCGGTCCGGATTCCGGGCGACCGCCTGGTCGGCGAGGTCAATCAGGGCTTCGTCGTGGCGATGAAGACCCTCGACCACACGCGCATCACGATCGCGGCGCAGGCCGTTGGCATCGCCCAGGGCGCTCTGGACTTCGCGCTCGGCTATGTCCAGGAGCGCAAGCAGTTCGGCCGGCCGGTGGCCGACAACCAGGGCGTTCAGTTCATGCTGGCGGACATGGGGATGAAGTTGGAGGCGGCGCGACAGTTGACGTACGCCGCAGCCTGCCGGTCCGAGCGCAATGATGCGGACCTCACCTACTTCGGCGCCGCTGCGAAGTGTTTCGCCTCGGACGTCGCGATGGAGATCACGACGGACGCGGTGCAGCTGCTGGGTGGTTATGGGTACACGCGGGATTATCCGGTGGAGCGCATGATGCGGGACGCCAAGATCACCCAGATCTATGAGGGCACCAATCAGATTCAGCGCATCGTGATGGGGCGCCAGCTGTTGCAGGGGCTTCCGCGCAACCGCTGAGTCCGTCGGGATCTGACCCGTGGGGCGGGTCAAAGCACGAGGGCCCCGGACCGGCGTCCGGAGCCCTCGCTCACAGCAACGTCATTCGACGACGCGCATGTTGAAGTTGACGGTCGTGCCCTCGATGGAGGTGACGTTGACGTCGACCTTGTGCTCTTGGCCATCGACGACCATCGTGCACTGCATCGTCTGACCGATCTCGCCCTTGAGGTCCTCGGGGCAGTCGACGCTTTCCACCGTGCCGTTGATCTGCTCCCCGAGGCGAGTCTGAATCGTTTGCTCCACCGTGCTCTCGTCGACGGTGAGTGTTGTCGAGCATCCGGTGACCGCGAGCGTCAGTCCGGTGAGGGCGGCTGCACCGCCGAGCAGAAGCGAGCGGAACATGTCGGAACTCCCTTGTTCGGGCCACCCGGCGGCGGCCAATGCCATGCCAGACGTCCCGTGGGCACGCTCGGTTCCCACGGTCGACCCCGATGTCACCCGGACTGCGGATGAAGGGTTGACGGCCGAGTCGCCTATTCGCCGGGGAGCTTGCTGAACCGCCCCAATTGCGAGGTATCGCCAGCCGCGATCTCGGCGAACATCTCCGCGGACTTCTCCTTGTCCCAGATCATCGAGGAGCCCGCGCTGGTCGTCGTGTTGGCGCTCGACACCGGCACCATCACGGTGTAGCCCTCGCCCCTGCCAATGCGCATCATCGGCAGCGCCAGGCGGGCCAGCGTGGCCATCCCCGTGTCCTGGTCGGTGTTGATGGATTCCGCTGCGCCGGTGTTGATGCCCCACCAACGGAACGGATTCACCAGCGTCATCGGTGACGCGGCCTTCTTGACGACCCCGGCCACCATCTCGCGTTGGCGCTGCATGCGGCCGAGATCGCCGAGCGGGTCCGCATAACGCATGCGCACATAGCCGAGCGCGGTCGGGCCGTCCATGGTCTGGCATCCGGCGGGGATGTCCAGTCGGGAGTAGTGGTCCTTGATCGCGGTCTTGGGACACATCTCTATGCCGCCGAGCGCATCGATCACATTGACGAACCCACCGAAGCCGATCTCTGCGTAGTGGTCCACCCGCAGCCCTGTGTTCTGCTCGACGGTCTGGATGAGCAGCGGGGCGCCGCCGAAGGCGTACGCCGCATTGATCTTGTTGCGCCCGTGACCCGGAATCGTGACGAAGGAGTCGCGGGGGATCGAGATGAGCGCGGGCTTCCCGAAGGTCGGGACGAACAACAGCATCATCGTGTCGGTGCGCCGGCCTTCGATGTCCCCGGTGCCGAGACGCTTCCGCTCCTCGGCGCTCAGCCCTTCCCGGGAGTCGGATCCGACCAGCAGCCAGAGCGTGCCGGGCTGTTGTGACGGCCGCTCGCCACCGGTCGGCATCGCGTCGACCTTCGTCGTGTTCGTCCAGGCATAAACGGGTGTGCCGATGAGGAACACCAGCCAGGCGAGCACCAGCACGGTGACGAGCCGGAAGAAGTTCCGCACCGGTCGCCGCCGCCGTGTCCGGCGCTGGGTCGGCCGAGCCGCTGGGCGGGCCGACCGCGCGGACCGTGCTTCGGGTGCCGGGGCGGGGGCGGGGGACGGTCGGGCCGGTTGCCGTCGGGTGGCCTGCTCGGCGGGCCGCGGCGGCGGCGCGGGCGTCACCTTGCGGCGTGCCCGGCCTTCGTCCGGAGGTGTCGACTCCCGGAAGGACATTCTGCGGCGACCGTCCGGTTGCGATTCCGGACGCGTCCGCTCGGGCTCGTCGCCCCCATCGGAGCGATAGAGCCAGTCCAGATCATCGTCTCGGCCGGGTGCCATGGATCCAAAGGTAACCGGGCAGGCGGTCCCGTGCACCTTGTCGCCACTTGGTAACGGTCGGCGTGGCGCGCGGACTGTGTTTCGGTGCCGCTTCATACTGAAACGACCCAGCAAAGGGTGCTTCCTTCCCCCTCGCAGCACCGAAAGGCCCGACAGTGGCGAACTCCCGGACCGATCGCAGCAGCACTGTGCCCAATTCGGGGGCGCGTGAACAGCAGGCGAAGCCCTACCGTTCCGCTGCCCAGATCCGCAGCGACCGCCTGCGCCTTTGGCGTGGCTTCGGTCGGGTGGTGATGACCCTGCTGGTCCCCGGCTCGGCACAGTTGCTGTCCAGGGAGAAGAAGATCGGCCGCTGGGCCATGCGGATCTGGGCCGGAATCGTGGTGAGCGTGCTCGCTTGGATCCTGCTGCTGTTCCTGAACCGCACCGCGGCGGTCGCCATCGTCACCTTCAAGCCGGTCACGATCCTGATCACGTTGGTCCTCGCGCTGGGCGGAATCGGTTGGGCGGGCCTGCTGCTGCACGCCTGGAAGCTCTCCAACCCGATCGCGTTGCAACCGAAGCACCGGCTCGGTCTCGGGGCGTTCACGCTGGCGCTGGCGCTCGGTCTGTCGGGGACGGGGCTTGCCTCGGCGTCGGTGGTCAACGCGCAGAGCGACTTCATCGGCAGCGTGTTTGCCGGCGGCGGTGACACCCAGGTCAAGCAGGGTCGCTACAACGTGCTGCTGCTCGGCGGCGACGCGGGCGCCGGCCGCGAGGGGTTGCGGCCGGACTCGATCCACGTCGCGAGCGTTGACGCCAAGACCGGGGAGACCGTGCTCTTTTCCCTGCCGCGCAATCTGGAGGATTTCTCCTTTCCGGCCTATTCGCCGATGAGCAAGCACTATCCGGACAAGTTCACCTGCCCGGACCACGCCTGCATGTTGAACGCCGTCTACACCGCCGCCAGCGAGAAGCCCGGTCTTTATCCCGGCGTGCGGGACCCCGGTGCGATCGCCACGGCCGAGGCGGTCGAATGGATCACCGGTCTGGACATCAACTATTACGTGTTGATCGACCTCGACGGCTTCAAGGCCCTGATCGACGCCGTCGGCGGGATCAACCTGGACATCATGAAGCCGGTGCCGGTCGGGGGCGGTTCCACTGCGGTTCACCGCTATATCGAGCCCGGCACGAACGTCCACCTCAACGGCCAGGACGCCCTGTGGTTCGCCCGTTCTCGGCATGACTCGAATGACTACGAGCGCATGGCCCGGCAGAAGTGCGTCATGAACGCCATGCTCAACCAGCTCGATCCGCTCACGGTGACCACGAAGTTCACCGAGATCGCCGGCGCGGGCAAGCAGGTCCTGAGCAGCAACGTCCCCGCAGGCGAGATGAACCGGTTGATGGATCTGGCGATCAAGGCGCGGGAGACGAAGGTGCGGTCGGTGTCGTTCGTCCCGCCGATGATCTATCCGGGTGCTCCGGACTTCCACGTGATCCGCACCACCGTTGCCGAGCGCATCGCGGCCTCCGAAGGGGTGCCACCGGCTCCGGTCGAGGAGCCCGAGGCGGCAGCACCCGCCCCGGCGAGCGGTCAGGCTCCCGCCCCGGCCCAGCCCCGCGGCCAGGCCCCGGCCAGGCCTCCGGTGCCCGCGCCCGCCTCGACGAACCCGGCCGACACCGACGACCTCGGGGTCGTCTGCCGGGCGGCCTGACCGCGGGAGGTCAGGCCCGGCGGGACGTGTCGACCGTCCGGCCGCCCCCGCGGGCGAGGCCCGTCAGGAACCCGGCCCCCCAGCTCACGTGCATGGTCGCGATGACCTCCGCGAAGCGGGCACGCTCGCGGGTGGTGCCGTCCGCACGCCTGGCGGCGAGCCCCAGGAAGCCCGCGTACGCCACCGGCGCCAGATGCGCCGCCCGCAACAGGCGCGCGGGTCCGCGGAACCGGCGTACCCCCTCCGCAATCCCGACCGCCGCACTCGCGCCCAGGCCGACCACTAGCGCGGGTGCGGCGAAAAAGCGCAGCGGGGTGCGGGTCGCCAGACTGCGCACCAGCGCACCGCGCCACACCCCGGTCGACCAGAACTGCCGGGCCAAGCGGTCACGGGTGTCGCGCGGCCAATAGGTCACCCGCAGTTCCGGGGTGAACCAGACCTGAT
Organism: Ammonicoccus luteus; assembly: GCF_050880385.1. Taxonomy (NCBI): domain Bacteria; kingdom Bacillati; phylum Actinomycetota; class Actinomycetes; order Propionibacteriales; family Propionibacteriaceae; genus Ammonicoccus; species Ammonicoccus luteus. The sequence continues at coordinate 84,916 of NZ_JBNZCI010000002.1, read as the reverse complement.
AGCCGGCCTCGCGGATGCGGAGGTTCAGCTCCCAGTCCTCACCCCGGCGCACGGTCTCGTCATAGCAGCCGACCTCGATGAGGACCTCACGGCGGAAGATACCGAGGTACGCAGACTCGCACGGACCCTCGTCCCCGCCGCTGTGATAAGCGCCGCCGCCGAGGCCGAAGGGGGAGTTGTACGCCGCCGCCACAGCTCGCTGATAAGCGCCTCGACCGGTCGCCGCCATGATTCCGCCGCAGTTGGCCGCACCCGTGCGGCGCAGGGTCTCCACCCCGACGCGGGCATAGTCGTGGGGGATCTCGGAGTGTGCGTCCACCCGGATCACGATCGGGTTGCGCGTGGCGGAGATCGCGAGGTTCAGGCCCGCCGGAATGTGGGCCACGGGGTTGTGCACGAGCCGGATGCGTGATTCCGCAGCGGCGAGCGACTCCGCGAGCTCGGTCGTGCCATCGGTGGACGGGCCGAGGGCGAGGATCAGTTCGGTCTCCCCGGCGTACTCCTGCCCCAGCACCGACCCCACCGCATCCGTGAGATAGTCCCGTTCGTTGAGCACCGGCATCACGAACGACACGGCCGGCCAGGTGCCCTCGGGCCACGTCGCGAGCGGGCGGCCGGGCGCTGTTGCATGTTCGGTCACGCGTCCACCTTCTCGTCCGCGGCGATCGCTGCCAGGGCAGTCTCGTCCACAGCCGCCGCGACCACGCTCGAGCCGCCGCCGAGCAGCGGTGCGGCGAGGCACGCCCGCACCGCGGTCCACGCGTCCTGCGGGTCGACGACCAGCACCCGCGCGGGCGACGGTTCGACCGCTGTCAGCTCCGCGAACGTGCGCGCGTCGTCGCCGACTTCCCAGGCGGTGGCAGCGGGGGAGTCGGGACCCTCGCCGAACCAGTCGTCGGGTTGTGCGAGCGCGGTGCCGGAGAAGTCGGTCCAGCCGTCCGGCAGGTCCTTCAGGCCGAGTCCCAAGGGGTGGAGGGAACAGGCGTACGCCGGCACTCCGGGCGTCCCGGTGGGTGACGGGCCCGCGACGATCACGTCGCCGGCGTCATCGGTCACGGTGAGGCCCGCCTGCCAGGCCGCCATCGTCCAGATCAGCGTCATCCAGTGCCCGGGGTGGTCGGCGGCGAGGCGCAGTTCCACCCGGTCACCGGGCACCAGCCCGGCCTCGTCGACCAGCAGGTTCGAGGTCTTCGCGACCCAGTTGGCGAAGGAGCGCGCGGAGAGCTCGGTGCGTGCGGGCAGTCCGCCGGACGAGCCGCCCACATAGCAGGTCAGGAAGGGTCCGGATCCGTCGGAGGATGCCCGGCGGGCCAGCAAATCATGGAGCAGCACGCGGCCAGCATAGGTGGCTGCGGCATGGCTAATGTGTGGCGCATGCGCTATGTCGTGATCATGGCCGGTGGCTCCGGCAAACGCCTTTGGCCACTGTCGCGCCAGGGCATGCCCAAGCAGATGCTGCACCTGGTGGGGGACACCAGCCTGCTGCGGATGGCTTTCGACCGTGTCGTCGACGTCGTCGGTGCGGAGCGGGTCTGGGTCTGCACCGGTGCGGACTATGCCGACACCGTGCGCGCCGAACTGCCGGAACTGCCCGCGGAGAATATCCTCGGTGAGCCCACCGGGCGGGACTCCCTCAACGCGGTCGCGTGGCCGTCCGCGGTGCTGGCCGCCGAGGACCCCGATGCCGTCGTGGCGATGGTGACGGCGGACCAGATCATGCAGCCCGTCGAGGCCTTCCAGGACGCTCTGCGCACCGGCTTCGAGGTCGCCGAGGCGGATGCGACGGCGCTGGTGACGTTCGGGGTCGTGCCGACGACGCCGCACACGGGCTATGGCTATCTCCACCGCGGTGCGGGCGTCGAGGGCCATCCCGAGGTCTTCGAGGTGCTCGAGTTCAAGGAGAAGCCCGACCTCGCCACCGCGCAGGGCTACCTCGACTCCGGTGACTACTGGTGGAACGCCGGCATGTTCGTCTGGCGCGGGGCGACCCTGCTGGCCCAACTCGAGCATCTGGTGCCGGACTGCCATCGCACGGTCCGGACTCTCGCCGCGGAACCGGAGCGGCTCGCCGAGTTGTTCCCGACACTGCCGAAGATCTCGGTCGACTATGCGGTCATGGAACCGGTCTCCCAGGGCCGCGGTGCAGGCGGCGCCCGCGTCGTCGCCGTGCGGCTGCCCATCACCTGGCACGACGTCGGCGGTTTCCCGGCGCTGGCCGAACACCTGCCCCGCGATGAGCACGGCAACGCCGTCGACGGGTCGTCGCTGCTCCTGGACGCCCGCGACAACCTCGTGATCAACAAGGCCGACGACGGCACCGTTCTCGCCGTCCTCGGCATGACCGACACCATCGTCGTGCGGCACGGAAACGTGACCCTCGTCTGCCCGGTCGACCAGGCCGAGCGGATCAAGGAACTCGTCGCCCTGGCGTCCGACGATCTCGGCCCCGCCTATGCGTGACGTCGGCGTCGCGTTCTGACCCGCCCCACGGGTCAAATCACAATTGCTCGGACCCACCCACCCGGAGCAGGCGCTCCACCCAGCCGCGATCGCCGGCCGGGACATCGCGGCACACGGCCGCGAGCAGTTCCGCCCCGTCCAGGGTGACGACCTCGTCATAGCGGTCCGCCTGTCCCGTCGCCCGCAGCACCGCGTCGAGCACGGCCTCGCGCCGACCGAGGCGGAAGAAGTCCTTGGTCGCCTCCCGCAGCAACGCCGTGGCAGAGCCGTCCTCGTCGGTGACCAGCCGCTCGAGGCCGCGTACCACCGCGAACGGCCGCCCGCCCAACTTCGTCTTCGCCAGGTCCGCGGCCGCCGCGATCTCGTCGGCGACCGCCATCTCGGTGACCCGCAGGTCGTTGCCGTAGTCGTCGGTGCGGCCGACGTGGGAGTCGAGGGGGAGCACGCCGGCGATGCCGATCGCCAGGTCCGTCTGACCGGTGCGCCAGGCGCGGCCGGAGGTGTCGGTGATGAGTACGCCGAGTCGGTGCCCCGTCGCGTCGGTCAGCGCCCGCCGGATCCTGCGGGCCGAGGCATCCGGGTCGGTCGGCAGCAACAGCGCCTGCCCGGCGGCCACATTGGAGGCATCGATCCCGGCCGCTGCATGCACCAGACCCAGGCGATGCTCGACGATCACGGTGTCGCCCCGGCGGGCGACGATGCGCCGGGACTCCGCGACCCGGGCCGCCTGCTTGTCGGCCACGTCGATGTAGCGGTCCTCGGCCTTCGACACGATCTTGGAGGTGACGACCAGGATGTCACCGTCGCGCAGGGGGCCGCGAGGGTCGTCGGCCAACGCCCGGAGCGCGAGATCGGCGAGGTCGTCCCCGGGGCGCACCTCGGGAACGCCCGACGGCGCGAAGATCTCGATCACGCCGCGAACTCCACGCCGGCCCGGATGAAAGCGGCCGTGTCGGCGGGGGAGGACATCAGCAATGGCACGGCGAGGGCCGGCAGTCCGCCCCGGGTGACCGCATCGACCGATTCCGCGTCGGTCGTGTCCATCACCCACGCGTCGAGGATCCCGCCGGGCCGACTGCGCGGCCCGTAGTGCAGCCCCACCGCAGCCGCGGACACCTCGACCCCGATCGCCGGCAGGAGCCGGTGGGCCATGCCGAGCACGGGAGCGCCGCCCAGGATTCCCGCGAAGCCCAGGACGCGGGCGCCGGTGGCGCGCAGGGCAGGACGGACGCCGGCGACGCCCAGGATCGGGCCGATGGACACGACCGGGTTGGACGGGCCGACCAGCACGAGATCGGCGGTCGTGAGGGCCTCGGTCACCGCATCGGTCGCGCGGGCGGAGTCGAGGCCCACCTGAACGACGTCGAGGACCGGGGGTTCGGCGTGGAGACGCACCCAGAACTCCTGGAAATGCACAGCCCGCTTTCCGGCCGTCGCCTGCGGGTCGGCGATCACGACATGGGTCTCGACGCGGTCGTCGGTCATCGGCAGCACGCGGAGCAACGGGTCGTCGATCCAGCGACTTGCGAGGGCAGCGGTGATCTCGGTGGCCGTCGCGCCCGCCGCGAGGAGTTGGGTGCGCACGAGATGCGTGGCGACGTCCCGGTCACCGAGGGCGAACCAGGTGGGTTCGACGCCATAGGTCTTCAGCTCGGCCATGATCGACCATGTCTCATCGGCTCGGCCCCAGCCCTTGCCGGAGTCGATGCCGTCGCCGAGTGCGTAGAGCATCGTGTCGATGTCCGGACAGATCCGGAGCCCATGGAGCGTGACGTCGTCGGCGGTGTTCACAATGACGTCGATCTGGGCCTCGGGGAACGCGGCGCGGACGCCCCGGACGAACCGGGAACCGCCAACGCCGCCGGCCAGCACCGCGACCCGGGCGGGGTCTGCGCTGTGCGCGGGGTCTGCGGGGGCGTTCGATGGGGAACTCACGGGGCAAGTCTGTACCCGACGGATAATCTGACCGCAAGGACAGCCACGCGACGTGAGGAGGAGCGATGGAGCTCTCGGGGATCAAACGACTCTTGGTGCCGGCCGCGTCCGTGCTCGTCGGCGCTCTGGTGGTGGTCCAGCTCGCCATGGTGGCCGCTCTGATCACCGGTCGTGGCTTCACCTTCGACAGCAGCCTCGCCTGGTTGCCGATGCTGCTGGCGATCGTGCTCGGATTGGCGACCGTGTGGGGTGGTGCTCGGGCGGAAGCCCGGCCGGCCATGGTGGGCGCCATCGTGGCTACGGTGACCGCTGCCATCGTGCTGCTCGTCACCTGGATCGTGCCGACGGCCGAGGCATGGTCCTTGCTCTCGTTCGGGACGGTCGTGACCTGGACGCTGTTCCTCGTGAGCACCCTCGCAGTGCAGGTGCTCGCGCTCGTGCTGCTCGTCCGCCTGCTGCCGCTCACCAGGGCTTCGGGAGCGACGTCGGAGACGCCGGCTCTGCCGTCGGCCGGGCTGCCGGAGCTCCCCGGGGACGAGCAATCGGGCCGGGCGCCGGTCTGGCAGCCGGACCGTGCTGCGGGAGCCCACTGGCACACCGCCGGCGCTGCGGCAGCCGGCGCGGCGGCAGCCGATTGGGGCCGTCCGGGTGAGCGAGGGGGATGGGCGCCACCGCCGCGCGCACCCGAGGAGTTCGGGCCCCAGGAGTTCGGACCCAAGCAACTCGGGCAGGCGCCTGACCCGGATGTGACGAGGATCTCTCCTGAGCCACGGCGTGTCGGCGGGACGGATCCTGCTGCCGGTTCCGGCAGGACTGTCGACTTCGGGCCCCAGGCCCTGGCCCGTCGCTATGCGGAGGGCGAGGAGGACATGACCCGGCCGGCGCCCCCCGGCACGCGGCGGCAGCCGCCGCGGTGGACGCCTCTGGAGGACCCGACCCAGCCTCCGCCGCAGGCCTGATCGCCCCCAGCCAATCGCCCGTTTCAGATCTTTCGCACGCATTAGCACCACGGTCTGACACATTTGGCGCTTGACTTGGCAGTAACTACACGGCTGTAATTCCATCACCGTGGTTCGGAAGAGGCTGTGGGAACGGGCGAGGAGGGGACCATTGCAGGACATGCTGGCGATCGTCGCGATGGACGGCGAGGACGACGATGGGTTCGGATGGCAAGAGCGCGCCCTGTGCGCGCAGACCGATCCGGAGGCGTTCTTTCCGGAAAAGGGCGGATCGACGCGCGAGGCCAAGAAGGTGTGCCTGTCGTGCGACGTGCGGAGCGAGTGTCTGGATTATGCGCTCGCGAATGATGAACGGTTCGGAATCTGGGGTGGCCTCAGCGAGCGCGAGCGACGCAAGCTGAAGAAGCGGGCGGTCTGATCACGGGTGGCTAACATGAGGGGGCGATGCAAGCCCCCTCAGCCGTTCCGGCCGGTTGAGAGCTGAGGGCAACGTCGCCCGGAGGGGCTCCGACTGGAAGGGTTCGGCAAAGGACTTGATGAACGCACCCATGGACGATGTCCGCCCGCAGGGCCAGCCCGCGCCCCACCGGATCGTTGCCGATGAGGCCTGGGACTGGGTCGACGAGGTCGAGGCCCAAGCCGCGATCGACGTCTCCAACCAGCGGGTGACCGCAGTCCTCGTCACGCACAACGCCGGCGCGTGGCTGCCGCAGACGCTGCAGTCACTGCGGGCCCTCGAGCCGGCACCCGAGCGGTTCATCGCCGTCGACACGGGCTCCCACGACGACAGCCTCGACCAACTCCGGGACTCGAAGCTGTTCTCGATCGGCGTCGTCGCCGAGGACCGGGACACCTTCGGCCGGGCCATCGGCAAGGCGATCGAGGCGCTGGTGGAGGCACATCCCAGCCGGGCCGAGATCGGCGACGACGAATGGCTCTGGCTCCTCCATGACGACATCACCGTGGCACCGGATGCCCTGCGGCACCTGCTCGAATGCGCCGTCACCCACCCCGACGCCGACATCATCGGGCCAAAACTCCTCCAGCCCGGACGCGGCGACGGCCCCCGGCGCATTGCTGAGCTCGGGGTGACGATCTCCGACACCGCCCGCCGGCACTCCGACCTCGAGCCGGGCGAGATCGACCAGCAACAGCATGCCTCCACCGAGACCCTCGGGTTGAGCACCTGTGGCATGCTCGTGCGCCGCCGGGTCTTCGAGACGCTGGACGGGCTCGCGCCCGAGCTGCCGGTGTTCCGGGACGGTGTCGAATTCGGCTGGCGCGCGAACCGCGCGGGGCACCGGGTCCGCACCTGCCCCGGAGCCGTCATCGTGCACCGGCAGGCCGGCCGCAGCGGGCTGCGTCGCAGCCGCCTGATCGGCACCGACCCCGAGGTTACCGACCGCGTTCTCGGCATGCGGACAGTCGCGGCACATCGCGGGTCGCTCGCGTCGGCACGATTGGTGTGGGGCTGTCTGCTCCGCGCGCTCGGCTTCCTGCTGGCCAAACGACCCGACCGGTCGCGCGCCGAACTGAAGGCCCTGGGCCGGTTCTTCGACTCCGGGCCCACGCGCTCGTTGCGGGACCGGCTTCCCGCTTCGGCGGGGGAGGAAGCGGCGGCGCGGGTGAGGGACCTGCGCCCGCCCTGGTGGTCCAGCTTCGCCGTCGCCGTCGATGCCATCGCCGGTGCCGTCTCGGACCGCTGGCAGCAGTCGTTCGGCCACGACGCCGACACCTCGATCGACGAGCTGACCGGGGACGAGTTCGCCGCGGTCGCCGACCGGCCCCACCGCTCCGCACTGAGCAACCCCCTGATCATCGCGCTCATCGTCCTCACCGCGTCGGCACTGATCGCCGCCCGCGGGCTCATCCGTCCCGGACACCTGAGTTCCGATGTGCTGCTGCCCGCCCGCAGCACGCTCGGCGCTGCCTATCAGGCCTATCTCGCGCCGGTCATCGGCGCCCCGGGCATCGACCCGCCGCCGTGGCTCGGCTGGACGGCGCTGGGCTCCACCCTGACCTTCGGCCAGCCGGACTGGTTCGTCAGCATCCTGCTGCTCGCGGGCGCCCCGCTGACGCTGCTCACCGCCACCATGTTCCTCCGGCGAGTCGTGCGCGACGCCCGCGTGCGCATCGCCGCAGCAACGCTCTATGCACTGGTGCCCCCTCTGCTGGGGGCCGTCAACCGGGGCCTGCTCGAGGTAGCCGTCGTCGCCCTCCTCCTGCCCCTCCTCGGCCTTGCCGTTCGAGCGCTGGTCCGGGGCGACACCGACGGCCCGGAATCCTGGCGCAGCGCCTGGTCGACGGGGCTCCTGCTGGCCATCATCCTCGCGTTCGCCCCCGTGCTGTCCGGCCTCGTGTTCCTGGCGACGCTCGCCGGACTCGTCTTCCTCCGACGGGACCGCGCCCGCCTCGCGCGCCTGGCGGTCGCCATCGCCGTGCCCGTCGTCCTCCTGCTTCCGTGGCTCCCGGCGCTCGTCCGCAGCTGGTCCAGAGTCCTGGTCGGTCCTGATGCGGGCCTCAGGGGGCTCGCTGCGTCGGACAGTTGGACGCTGCTGTTGGGGCGTACGGCCGGCGACGGCCTGCCCTGGCTGTGGCTCGGTGCCGCCTTTTTCGGGCTGCTGTGGGCGCTCGCCCTGCTGGCCGCCTTCATCCGACCCGCCAGCCCTGCCCTCTGGGCCGGCTGGGGAGTCGCGCTCGTCGCCTTCGCGTTCGCGGCGCTGCTGGGTGGTCGGCTGGCGACGGTGTTGCCGCAGGGTACGCGGGTCAGGCCCGACGTGGAGGCGCTGCTCCTCGTCACGTTCGCCGGGCTCATCCTCGCGGCCGCCGTCGGGTTCGGCCCGGTCGCCCAGGCGCTGATGCGCCGTGGCTTCGGTGTGGCTCACATCGGCACGGCGCTGGTCGCCCTCGCGACTGTGGTCGCCCTGCTCGCCGGCATCGTGTGGTGGGTCGTGGCCGGTGCGGCGGGACCGGTGCGGCGCACGGAGGTGGCCGAATTGCCCCCGTTCATCCGCAACGCGATGCAGTCCGATGCCCGCACCCGGACGCTGGTGCTCGAGTTCGACCCCGCGGCCACGGCCGCCACCGAAGCCCCGCGCTGGTCGCTGGTAGCCGATGACCAGAACCGGCTCGGTGATGCCGACCGCGGGCTCGCCTTCGCCGGCTCCGGATCGATGCAGCAGCGCACCAGCAGCATGGTCGCCCGCCTGGTCAGCGGGGCCGGGGACGAACGCGTGGCCGAAGACCTGGCCTCGCTGGCCGTCAGCCATGTCTGGGCCCGCGGCGCGACCGAGGAACAGCGGTCTCGCATCAACAACACGCCGGGGCTGGGCGCGGAAGCCGTCCTCGGCGAGACGGTCGTGTGGGCCGTGGACGGGACAACGGGCCGCTATCTGATCACCGGTGGTGCTGAGGGGATGGTGGTGCCGGCGCGCGCCTTCGGCGGCGGTGAGATCGACCTGCCCGCCGTCGACCACCCCCGGCGTCTGGTGATCCACGAGCCCACCGATCCGCGCTGGCGGGTCCGCTTCGACGGCAACGAGTTGCCGCTCCAGACCGCCGCCGACCGCACGACCGCGGAACTCCCGGCCGCCGCCGGCCATCTCGAGATCGATCTCCCTGCCCCGCGGCATGCATGGCTCGCGCTCGGGCAGCTCCTCCTGCTGATCGTGGTGGCCGTCCTGTCTGCCCCCGCACTGACCGGCGGCCGACAGACCGTGGCCCCCGTCGGCGCCCGCAGTGCGACGTCCCGGAACGAGGAGGAGCGATGACCTCACCCGTCGTCCGACTGGCTGTGGTGGGTGGCCTCTGTCTCGCCATCGCCGGCGCCACCCTCGGCGGCGCAGCGCTGCCGGTCAGCGAACCTCGGCCGCTCCCACCGGTCGATCCGGACGGCCGCACGGTCACCGTGTGCCCCGCGGCGCCGACCGTCAACCTGGTCTCCACCACCACCTGGGGCGCGCTCAACACCCGGCCCATCACCGAGGAGCGGGCCTCCCCGGTGCCTGCCGGGCGCGGCCTCACGTTGACCGACCAGAGCAACCCAGTGGTCATGATCGCCGAGGGCCGCCAGAACGAGGGTGCGGCCGCCGCGGTCTTCGCCCGCCATGCCGAGGGCCCGGAACGCGGCCTTTCGATGGCGCGCTGCGGCACCCCGGCGACCACTACGTGGTTCACCGGTCTGGTGTCCGATCCCGACGGCGGCACCGCCGGCCGCACCGAGGTGCTGCTGATCAACGCCGATGCCGGCTCCGCCGAGGCCGATCTGATTCTGTTCGGCCCCGACGGGTTGCAGGTCGCGCCGGGCGCACGGGGGATCGCGGTCCCCGCACGGAGCGCGCGCACCGTCGCGCTCGACACTCTGTTCACCCGCGCAGAACCCGTCGGTCTCCAGGTGCGGACCACCCGCGGCCGTGTCGCCGCGGTCGTCCAGCAACGCACTAGCGCCGGGGCTCAGCCGGCCGGGACGGACTGGCAGGTCGGGTCCGCTCCGCCCGCCCCCGAGCAGGTCGTGGCGGGCATCCCCGCCGGCCCCGGTCCCAGGACGCTGATCCTCACCAATCCGAGCTCGCGTCGCACCACGGCGACCGTCGAGGTGCTGGGCCCCGACGGGACCTTCGCCCCGGTCGATGCGAGCACCGTGGACGTGAACGCCGAAGCCACCGCGGCGGTGCCGCTTCACCCGGCGCTCAACGGCGAACCTGGTGCGGTCCGGATCCGGGCCGAACAGCCGCTGACCGCGGCCGTCGTGTCCCGCAGCGGTGACGATCCGCTCGCCGATATCGCGGTGCAACCGTCGAGCCCCGCGCTGTCGGCGACCAGCATCGGTGGCGTGGCCGTGGCCCAAGGTGTCCGGGGCACCCTCCTGGTCACCAACCCGGGCGAGCAGGAGATCACGGTGCCGGCGCGGGTGGTCGGGACCGACGGAGCGGAGTTGGGGGCGACCGAGGTTCGCGTACCTCCGGGATCCACCGCCCCCTGGATCATCGACGGGATCGACCGTCCGGCCGCCGTGCTCGTCCGCGCGCCTGCCGGCGGGAGCGCGTACGCCGGACTCGTGCTCACCTCGGGTGAGGCCCCGGCCGGCGGTCTCGCGACCTCGCCGTTGTCGGTGCCCGCGCAGGAACAGGGCGGCGGCATCGAGCCGGTCTTCGATCCGGGAGCCGGTCGCTGATGGGGAACCGTCGCAGGGATCGGCATGGTCGGGGGCTGCGCGGACCGCTCGCGCTGCCCAACGAGCACGGAGCCACGGTCCGACTCCGTCGGAGCCACAGCCGGGACGACTTCTTCACCGAGTGCGTCGCGGGGTCGGCGGCTCGGATCAACAAGCACTGCCCCGAGGCGTTGCGGGGCGTCGAACTCGGCGTGGAGGAGGTGCCGCACCTTCCGGTCGCGTGGAGCGGCAACCAGGTCCCGCTGGCCGCGGCGATCGAAGCCGGCGACGACCACCCCGCGCGAGTCGTCGTCTATCGCCGACCGTTGGAGCACCGGGCCGCCAGCCGGCGGGGGCTGCGGATCCTGGTGCATCGCACGATCGTCGAGCAGCTCGCTGCACTGACGGGGCTGACCCAGGAGTCGATCGACCCCGAGGGTTACGGCTTGGACACCGACTGGTGAGTTTCCGCGTGGCACCCCTGGGGGAGTCGGGCCAGAGGTTAGGTTGACTCGCGTGAAACCAAGGGTGTGCTCCAAGACCGGCTGTTCGGCCGCTGCCACGGCGACCCTGACCTATGTCTATGCCGATTCGACCGCAGTCCTCGGGCCCCTCGCCCACCGTCACGAGCCCGGCAGCTATGACATGTGCAGGCACCATGCGGCCGGCCTGTCGGCCCCGCGCGGGTGGGAGATCATCCGCCTGCCGGTGGGCGACGATCCGCAACCCGTGCGCTCCGATGACGACCTGCTCGCGCTGGCGAACGCGGTCCGCGAGGTCGGGTTCGCCTATGAACCGCACGGCCAGGCCGCCGCGGAACCGGCGCCGACCGGAGTCGTGGAGCTCGCTCGCCGCCGGCATCTCACGGTCCTCGCCGACCCCGACGCCTGACACCCCTTCCGGGGCGTGGGCCGCTCCGCCCCGGCGGGGTAGGCTGCCGAGTGATGCTGACGCAAGAGATCTTCAAAGCCAACGACATCCGGGGCCTCTCCGGCGGCCCGGATGCCCAGTGGGATGCCGACGGCGCCTATGCGCTCGGTGTCGCCTTCGTCGAGACGCTCGATCTGTTCCGTGCGGAGAAAGCGTTCGTGCTCGGTCGGGACATGCGGGAGACGGGTGAGGAACTCAGCGCGGCGTTCGCCCGCGGCGCGATGTCTCTCGGCGTCGACGTGGTCGACATCGGCCTGTCGAGCACGGATCAGTTGTGGTACGCATCGGGTCGCCTCGAGCTGCCCGGCGTTCAGTTCACTGCCTCGCACAACCCGGCGACCTACAACGGCATCAAGTTCTGCGTCAGTGGCGCGCGGCCGGTGACGCCGCATCAATTGATCGACATCGCGCGCCGGGCGTTCGACTTCGAGGCGCGGCAGAACTCGCCGACCGGACGCGCGCTCGGCCGGTTGCGGCACCAGGATCTGCTGCAGCCCTATGCGGAGCACATCCGGTCGCTCGTCGACACCAGCGAGATCCGCCGGCTCAAGGTCGTCGTCGACGCGGGCAACGGCATGGCCGGTCACACGGTCCCGGTCGTGTTCGAGGGGATCGATGTCGAGCTCATCGGGCTCTTCATGGAGCCGGACGGCACGTTTCCCAACCACCAGCCCAACCCGCTGGAGCCCGAGAACCTCGTGGATGCCCAGCGGGCGGTGCAGGAACACGGCGCGGATCTGGCGCTCGTGTTCGACGGCGACGCGGATCGCTGCTTCATCATCGACGAGACCGGTGAGGTCGTGAACCCGTCGGTCGTCACCGCCCTCATCGCGAGCCAGGAACTCGCGCAGGAGCCGGGCGCAACGATCGTCATCAACACGATCACCTCCCGGACGGTGAAGGAGGTCGTCGAGGAAGAGGGCGGCCACACGGTCATCTCGCGGGTCGGCCACACCTATGTCAAGGCAGCCATGGCCGAGCACGACGCGATCTTCGGCGGCGAGCATTCGGCCCATTACTACTTCCGTGAGTTCTGGGGAGCCGACACCGGGATGCTGGCCGGCCTCCATGTCCTCGCGATGCTCGGCAACACCGACGAGCCGCTGTCCCAACTCGTCAAGCGTTTCGATCGATACGCCAACTCCGGCGAGATCAACTCCACCGTCACCGACGCGAACGCCACGATGAACCGCGTGGCCAAGGCATTCGAGGGCCGTGGCCAGGTCCACTTCCCCGATGGGTTGCTGGTGGAGGGCAACGACTGGTGGGTGAACCTGCGGCCGTCCAACACCGAGCCGTTGCTGCGTCTCAACGTCGAGTCCCGCAGGCCGGAGCACATGGCGGAACTCCGCGACGAAGTGCTCGCGCTGGTGCGAGGGGAGTGACCATGATCGATCTGGATCCCGAAGTTCTCGAGGTGCTGGCGTGCCCGAACTGCCACTCCTCGTTCGCCGTCGACCCCGAGCGTTCCGAGCTCGTCTGCACGGGCACCGGCTGCGGGCTCGCCTTCCCGGTGGAGGGCCGCATTCCGATCCTGCTCGTCGACGAGGCCCGTCCGGCGCGGTCGTCCGGCAGTTCTCCGGCATGACCGAGTTCGACGACAGCCGGCTCGAGGATGCCGCGGCCCTAGCCCGGGCAGACGATCTTCTGCGGCGGTTGGCGAGCGCCGGCGCTCGCGTACGCATCGAAGCCGAAAAATCCGCCGGCCCGATCGCTTCGCTCGAACCGTCGAAACCACGCGCGATCATCGCCGTCGGGGCCGAGGCACGGCTGGTGCGGGCGATGCTCGAGCCGACCGCTCCGGTGCCGTTCGTCGCTTGGCCGCGACATGGCCTTCCCGGCTGGGTCGGCACGCTCGACCTGGTGGTCGTCATGGCCCCGGACGGCGGGTCGCCGGATCTCATCGCGACGGTCCACGAGGCCGTCCGGCGCGGCTGCTCGATCATCATCGCGTGTCCGCCGGCGTCGTCGATCGCAGAGTACGCAGGATCCCGCGCCACAACCCTCCTGCCGACCAGCACCGGTGACAGCCTCGCGGTGGCGGTGCAGATGCTGGGCGCGCTCGCCCGCATGCACCTGGGTCCGGAAGTCGACCCGCAGCGGGTCGCGGACGCCATGGACAAGGTCGCCGAGGACTGCTCGCCGTTCGTCGATCTCGCGGTGAACCCGGCCAAGGATCTGGCGCTGTCCATGGCGGATGCCCTGCCGCTGGTCTGGGGTGGTTCGGTGCTGGCCGCTCGCGCCGCGCGGCGCGTGTCCGAAGCGCTCCGGGCCGCCAGCGGTCGTCCCGCGTTGGCCGCTGACTCGGGCGAACTGGAGATCGTCATGGACGCTGCCATGGCCCATGACCCGTTCGCCGACCCGTTCCTGCAGTCGGCCGCCGACCGGCGTCCGGCGCTGCTCGTCCTCGACGACGGACTCGGCGACGATGCAGTCCACGTGGCGCGCAACCGCCTGCGCGGCAAGGCCGAGGTGCGCGACATCCGGTTCTGCCAGATCATCCATCACGACGGTTCGGAGATCGAACGCTATGCGTCGCTGTTGCAGACCGGCTGGTTCGCTGCGGCGTACCTCGAGGTCGGTCTCGGCAGCGACTCGGCGGAGCGCTGACGACTCCTCGTGCTTTGACCCGCCGGACGGGTCAGAACGCGACGACCGCTGCACCCTCCCGGCGGGCACGGCCGGGACCGGTGGCTGCGCCCACTAGGCTCAGCATCATGGATTTTCGTGTCGCAGACCTGTCCCTGGCCGAGTTCGGGCGCAAGGAGATCACCCTCGCCGAGCATGAGATGCCGGGGCTGATGGCGATGCGGGAACGCTATGCCGCCGAGCAACCGCTCGCCGGAGCGCGGATCGCCGGTTCGCTGCACATGACCGTGCAGACCGCCGTGCTCATCGAGACCCTGGTCGCCCTCGGAGCCGAGGTGCGCTGGGCCTCCTGCAACATTTTCTCCACCCAGGACCACGCGGCAGCCGCGATCGCGGTGGGCCCGTCCGGCACCGCCGAGCAGCCGGCCGGTGTGCCGGTCTTCGCCTGGAAGGGTGAATCGCTGGAGGAATACTGGGACTGCACCGAAGCGATCCTCACCTGGCCGGACGGCCAGCCGCCGAACATGATCCTGGACGACGGCGGAGACGCGACACTGCTCGTGCATCGCGCGGTCGAGGCGGTCAAGTCCGGCGAGTTGCCGACCGCGACCGAGGACGACCCGGAGGAGTGGCACGTCATCTGTGCGCTCATCGCCCGCAACCTCGCGGAGCAGAGGACCGACTGGGTCGCGCTCGCCAACGCCGTCAAGGGTGTCACCGAGGAGACCACCACCGGCGTCCACCGGCTCTATGAGATGGAGCGCGCCGGGTCGCTGCTGTTCCCTGCGATCAACGTGAACGACTCGGTGACGAAGTCGAAGTTCGACAACAAGTACGGCTGCCGCCACTCCCTCGTGGACGGCATCAACCGCGCCACCGACGTGCTCATCGGCGGCAAGGTGGCGGTCGTCTGCGGCTATGGCGATGTCGGCAAGGGCTGCGCCGAGTCCCTGCGCGGTCAGGGCGCCCGTGTGATCGTCACGGAGATCGACCCGATCTGTGCGCTGCAGGCGGCGATGGACGGCTATCAGGTCGCCACGCTCGACGAGGTCGTCGAGACGGCTGACATCTTCGTCACGGCGACCGGCTGCTTCGACGTCATCACCGCCGAGCACATGAGCCGCATGAAGCATCAGGCGATCGTCGGCAACATCGGTCACTTCGACAACGAGATCGACATGGCTGGACTCGCGAAGATCGACGGCATCGAGAAGATCGAGATCAAGCCGCAGGTGCACGAGTGGCGCTTCCCGGCCGGCCACTCGATCCTCGTCCTGTCCGAGGGCCGCTTGCTCAACCTCGGCAACGCGACCGGCCATCCGAGCTTCGTGATGAGCAACTCGTTCACCAACCAGGTGCTCGCCCAGATCGAGTTGTACGCCAACACCACCGCCTATCCCACCGGCGTCTATGTGCTGCCCAAGCATCTGGACGAGGAAGTGGCCCGACTGCACCTCGCTTCGCTGGGGGTCCGACTGACCACGCTCACGCAGCAGCAGGCGGACTATCTCGGCATCCCGGTCGAGGGGCCTTACAAGGCGGACAGCTACCGCTACTGATTGACGGTCGTGGCCGGGCGTGCGCCGCGGGGCACCGCATAGTGCAACAACGCGCCCACGCCCGGCTCGACGTCCTGCCAATCCCCGTCGAAGCCGATGACCGCGATCGCGGACGTCGGGAACTTCGTGTCCATCGACGCCCACCATTCGTGGTTGCCCACGCGGCGAGCGAGCAGGCGGACGAAGCTCTCCAGGCTCGGGTTGTGTCCGATCACCATCAAGGTGTGCACGGCGTTGTCGCTTGCCTGCACCAACTCGAGCAGGTCGTGCTCGTCGGCGTCATAGATCTCGCGCAGATGCTCAACCCGCCCCACTCGGGCGCCCCCGGCCAGCACGCGCGCCAGCGTCTGCCGCGTCCGCTCGGCCGTCGACACGATCACCTTGTCCGGCACGATCCCCCGGGTTGCCAGCCATTCGCCGGCGGCCACACCATCGCGGCGCCCCCGGGTGGACAGCGGCCGCTCGTGATCAGGCAGTCCGGTGGACCAACTCGACTTGGCGTGCCGCAGCACCACCAGGATGCGGTCGGAGCACGGCACGCCGGCCATGGTCAGGCGTCGCTTCCCGAACCGTCGCCGCCGTCGCCACCCTCGCCGGGATTCATCGATTCCCAGATTTCCTTGCACTGCGGGCAGACCGGGAAACGATCAGGGTTCCGGGACGGGATCCACACCTTTCCGCACAGGGCGACCACCGGTGTCCCCATCACCATCGCCTCCATCAGCTTGTCCTTCGGCACATAGTGCGAGAACCGCTCGTGGTCGCCTTCTTGATAGCGGTATTCGGTCCGCTCATCCAGGATGGTCTGGGCGCCTGGGCTCAATTGCTGCTCGGTCACATGGTCATCGTACGCGACCCCGCCGGGGGACCGGTTTGACCGCCGCCGCCGCGCCCGATGGGATGGGCCGGTGCGAACATCACCTTCCGGTCCCGATCTGCGCCCCTTGGCGGTCGGCATGCTGGCCGGGGTGTTCGCGGCGGCGTTCGAGGGCATCGCCGTGGCGACCGCGATGCCGGCCGCCGCGCAGGACCTGGGTCAGATCGAGCTGTATGCCTGGGCCTTCAGCCTCTACATGGTCGGTATGCTCACCGGCGCCGTCGCCGCCGGTCGGCTCGCGGACCGCCGCGGCCCGCTCCCGCCACTCGCGGTTGCGCTGGTGGTGTTCGCGGTCGGACTGCTGATCGCGGGTTTCGCGCCCACCATGGCGTGGCTGCTGATCGGCAGGCTCATCCAAGGACTCGGCGCGGGCGGGCTCAACGTCGGGCTCTATTTCGTCGTGGCCCATGCCTATCCGGAGAAGTCCCGGCCGCTCATGATGACCCTGTTCTCCGCGTGCTGGATCCTGCCGGCCTTCGTCGGCCCGCCGGTCGCGGCGTGGGTGACGAAGACCTGGAGTTGGCACTGGGTCTTCCTCGGCATCGTGCCCCTCATGGGTCTCGCCGCCATCCTGGTCCTCCCGCCGCTGATCCGGCTGCAGTCGCTTCACAAGGTCCGTGAAGGCGCCAATCCTGTGCCCGCGTGGATCGGGTTGGTGTTGTCGGGTGGTGCGGTTCTCGTGCAGTACGCCGGCCAGCGCTTCGCCGATGACCGCGATTGGCTCGTGGCGGTCATCGCGGGTGTCGCGGGTGTGGTGCTGTTGGCGCTGGGCCTGCCGCGGCTCATGCCCGCGGGGTTCCTCCGGTTCGGCCAGGGGTTGCCCTCGGTCATGATGACCCGGGCACTGGTGGCCGGCTCGTTCTTCGGGGCCGAGGCGTTCATCCCGCTCATGCTGGTTGAACTGCACGGGCAGAGCCTCACCCGCGCCGGCATGATGCTCACGATCGGCTCGGTGGGCTGGTTCATCGGATCCTGGCTCCAGTCCCGGCCGTGGTTCCGCGTCGAGCGGCACATGATGATCGTGTGGGGCGCGATCGCAGTGGCGCTCGGCATCGCGGGCACGGCGCTGGTGGCGTGGCTGCCGGGGCTCTGGGTGGGCGTGGCGTGGCTCATCTGGCCCCTCGCCGGATTCGGCATGGGGCTGGTGATCGCCAGCACGGGTCTCGCCCAGATGGCGTTCTCCCCGCCGTCCCAGCAGGGACGCAACGCCTCGGCGATCACTTCCGGCGAATCGCTCGGCAACTCCGTCATCACCGGCCTCGCCGGGACGATCTTCGCCGCGCTCCACTTCACCGCGGCACCGGTCGTCGGGTTCGGCGCACCGCTGACCGCGATGATCGCCGTCGCATGCATCGGCGTGTTGGCCGCCGCGCGGATCGGCCCGGTCCGGTCCTATGCGGTGCCCGAGACCCAGGTGCGATAGCCCCCACTCAGGTTCCGTGCTTCGCGCCCGTGCGCGGCGAGCAGGCGCGTCGCGATGTGCCCGCGGATGCCGACCGCACAGTGGACGAGCAGCTCACCCTCGGGGAGCTCGTCCAGCCGCTCCCGGAGATCGTCCACCGGAATGTTGATGGCGCCCGGGATCGCGCCGGCCGCGAACTCGCCGGGAGTCCGCACGTCGATCAACGCCGCGCCGTCGGCCATCGCCTCGTCGAGCTCGTGCCACTGGATCGAGCTGGTCATGCCGGTCCGGTGGTTCTCGGCAATGAAGCCGAGCATGTTGACCGGATCCTTGGCGGAGGAGAACTGGGGCGCGTACGCCAACTCCAACTCGGCAAGCTCACTCGCCTTCAGCCCGCCCTGCATGGCGGTGGCGATCACGTCGATGCGGCGGTCCACACCGTCGCGGCCGACGCCCTGCGCGCCCAGGATCTCGTCGGTCTCCGGATCCACGAGCAGCTTGAGCGCCATCGTCTCGGCGCCGGGATAGTACGTCGCGTGGGAGGCCGGATGGGTGTGGATCGCGAGGTGCGCCCGCCCGGTCTCCCGCAGCTTCTTCTCGTTCCAGCCGGTCGAGGCGACCTGGAGCCCGAGGATGCCCACGATCGCGGTGCCCTGGGTGGGGCGGCCCGCGCCGGAGAGCCCGGCGATGTGGTCGGCGACCCGCCGGCCCTGGAGGTTCGCGGTGTTCGCCAGCGGGATCATCGCGGGCTTGCCGGTCAGCCGGTCGATCTTCTCGACCGCGTCGCCGACCGCGTAGATGTCGGAATCGTCGGTGCGGTGGAATTCGTCGACGACGATCCCGCCCCGCTCACCGACCGCCAGCCCGGCGGATTCGGCCAGGGCGGAGTCCGGGCGTACGCCGATAGCCGCCACCACCAGATCGGCCGGCAGCCGCGTGCCGTCGGCCAGGGCGACGTCGGTCGCGCCGACCTCGGTGACCGCCGCACCGAGCCGCAGGTCGATGCCCGCATCACGCAGAACCTGGTGCACCGGCTGGACCATCTCCGGGTCCAACGGCGCCATCACCTGGTCGGTGGCCTCGACGACCGCCACCTGGAGGCCCCTGTGCAGGAGGTTCTCCGCGACTTCGAGCCCGATGAAGCCGCCTCCGATCACCACGGCGGTTTTCGCCTCCCCGACGGCCGCAACCATCGCGTCTGTGTCCTCGACGTCGCGCAGCGACAGCGCGCGCTCGATGCCGGGGATCGGCGGGCGCACGGGGCGGGCGCCGGGGGAGAGGATGACTTTGTCGTACGCGAGTTCGGTCTCCGAACCGTCGTCCAGCGACCGCACGCAGACGATCTTGCGCTCACGGTCGATGCGGGTGGCCTCGGTGCGCACGCGCACGTCGATCCCGAAGCGCGCTGCCAGGGACTGCGGGGTCTGCAGCAGGAGCGCCGAACGCTCCTCGATCACCCCGCCCACGTGATAGGGGAGGCCGCAGTTCGCGAACGAGACGTTGCCACTCCGCTCCACTACCACGATCTCTGCGTGCTCTTCCAACCGACGCAACCGTGCCGCCGCGCTCATTCCGCCGGCGACTCCACCGATGACAACCACTCGCATATCCGCACCTTATGCCCCTGGGGGTATATCCCCCGTTCCGTGTCCCACCGTTGGGAACAACACCCAACGCCTGCCTAACATGGGCTCGATGACCGAACCCGACCTCTTCAGCACCGGGGCCGCCGACGGGGGCCTGCCCGACCTGCGTGCCAAGGGTCTGTCGCCCGCCTATCCTGCCAAGGCCGCGTGGGGCACGGTCAAGACACTCCGTGCGTGGCAGGCCGCCGCGCTGGCGCACTATCGGGAGACCAACCCGAAGGACTTCCTCGCGGTGGCGACGCCGGGGGCGGGCAAGACGTCGTTCGCGCTCACGCTGGCGGCCGATCTGCTGCAGCGCAGGGTTGTCCAGCGGATCGTCGTGGTCGCGCCGACCGAGCACCTGAAAACACAGTGGGCGGAGGCGGCGCACCGGGTGGGGATCAACATCGATCCGGACTTCGGGGTGAAGCAGGGCAGGACGTCCAAGGCGTTCGACGGGTTCGCGCTGACCTATGCGGGCGTGGCGATGAACCCGCTCGCCCTGCGGATCCGCATCGAGCAGCAGTCCACGCTCGTGATCCTCGACGAGATCCACCACGCGGGCGACGCGCTGAGCTGGGGCGACGCGGTCCGCGAGGCGTTCGATCCGGCGAGCCGCCGGTTGGCGTTGACCGGGACCCCCTTTCGCTCCGACACCAACCCCATTCCGTTCGTCCGCTATGAGCCTGACGGCACCGGCGCCCTGAGATCTGCGGCGGATTTCTCCTATGGCTATGGCGAAGCGCTCGCCGACGGCATCGTCCGGCCGGTGCTCTTCCTGTCCTATTCGGGGGATATGCACTGGCGCACGCGCGCCGGCGACGAGGTGGCTGCGCGCCTGGGGACCCCGCTCACCCGCGACTTGGAGTCGCAGGCTCTGCGGACCGCGCTGGACCCGAACGGCGCCTGGATTCCGGCGGTGCTGACGGCGGCGGACAAGCGCTTGACGGAAGTCCGCCGCCATGTCCCCGACGCCGGCGGCCTCGTGATCGCCTCGGACCAGGAGAAGGCACGCGCGTACGCCCGCATCCTCCACCAACTCACCCACCACCGTCCGACGGTCGTGCTCTCCGACGAGCCCGGCTCGAGCAAGAAGATCACGAAATTCAGCGAGTCCGACGATCGCTGGATGGTCGCGGTCCGGATGGTGTCGGAGGGCGTGGATGTGCCGCGCTTGGCGGTCGGGGTGTACGCCACGACCACGCTCACCCCCCTCTTCTTCGCACAGGCCGTCGGCCGGTTCGTGCGGGCGCGCGCGAAGGGGGAGACCGCATCGGTGTTCGTGCCGAGTGTGTCGCGCTTGTTGGCGTACGCCTCCGAACTCGAAGCTCAACGCGATCACGTGCTCAAGATCACCGGCGGCGTCGACAGTGAGGAGGACCTCCTCATCGCCGAGGCGCAGCGGGAGGAGCAGGCCAGTTCCGAACTGCTCGAGGACGGCGAGTTCACCGCACTCGCCAGCGAGGCGGACTTCGACAAGGTGGTGTTCGACGGCGGCGAGTTCGGGCTGCAGGCCATGGCCGGGTCCGAGGAGGAGCAGGACTACCTCGGCCTGCCCGGTTTGCTCGAACCCGACCAGGTCAAGGATCTGCTGCGCCGACGCCAGGCCGAACACCTCGTGCGCACGTCGGGCCCGACCTCGGACGAGAGGGCAGCCGAACGAGCTGCTGCCCAGGCCACCCACCAGCAGCTGCGGGAACTGCGCAAGGAACTCAACGGGCTCGTCGGCGCCTGGCACCACCGCACGGCACAGCCCCACGGGGTGATCCACAACCAGCTGCGCGAGGCGACCGGCGGGCCACCGACCGCGGCGGCGGACGCGACCCAGCTGCAGGAGCGCATCGATCTCATCCGCCAGTGGGCGGTCACGCGCAAGAGTTGAGCGGAACCGTGCGGCCCGCCGGATCGCGGTCTTCCGGTAGGTGGGTTCGCGTCGTTGTGTTTTGACCCGTGGGACGGGTCAGAACACGACGGCTCGACCACTCCTTCCGGAGGGGCGGTCGGGAGCACGTCAGAGGGCAATCGCGGTCAGAGCGCAATTAACGTCAGGAACATGACGCCGATGAAGACCAGTGCGGCGATCAATCCGACGAGCGTCCAGAATTGCCACGCAGGGGTGACCGCATGCGCCGGGGAGTTGGCCTCCAGCGGAGTTGCTGACATGGCCGGGCGGTTCACCGCCGGCGGGAACTGTGCGGTCGTGGGACCTGCCGGCGGTTGGCCGGTGGGCAGCGGGCTGTTGGGTGGTTGGCCGGTGGGCAGCGGGCTGTTGGGTGGTTGGCCGGTGGGTGGTCGTACGCCGACCCCCGCTGCTGGCGACGGGAAGCGCTGCCGCGTCACCTCGGGATCGATCGTCGGCGGCCCAGCGAATGTGGCGGCCCGTCCGGCGGTGGCATCGGCGAGCTGGTCGAGTGCGGTCCCCATCAGCTCAGCAGTTGCCGGCCGGCGGGCCGGGTCGACCGAGAGTGCGGCCTGCAGGAGTCCATCGAGCTCTGGGGGAGCGCCGATCCGGGCCGCGAGCGGCGCAGGCCCGTCCTGCTGGCCCCGGGCCATCACGTCGTGGACGGTCTTGACCGCGAACGGCGGCCGGCCGGTCAGGACCGCATGCGTGACGCAGGCCATGGCATAGATGTCCGACCAAGGCCCGAGCGCTCCGCCCATGGCCTGCTCCGGGGCCATGAAAGCCGGCGTACCCGCCGTCATCGTCGCCGCCTGTTGATCCACCATCTCCTTCGCCACGCCGAGGTCGGCGAGCAGGACGCGCACCGAACCGTCCGGGGTGGAATCGAGCAGCAGATTGCCCGGCGTCACGTCGCGGTGGATCACGTGGTGGCGGTGCAGGACGTGGAGAGCCCGGCAGGCCTCGGCGCACAGCCGCAGCGTGCGCGCGGGCTCGATCGGGTTGTGCCGCAGATCGTTGAGCGAACCGGCATCGCAGTAGTCCATGACGAAATACGGCCGACCGTCGGCGAGCGTGCCGATGTCATAGACGCGCACGATCCGTTCGTCGCGGATGCGACGCATGAGGCGTGCCTCGGCGAGGAACCGATTGCGCACGTCGTCGTTGGTGGACCAGTTGTCGGCGAGGACTTTGACCGCGACATCGACATCGAGATCGTCGTCGCGGCCGAGCCACACGGTCGCGAAGGACCCAGCGCCGAGGCGGCGCACGAGGCGGTACCGACCGATTCTCTGCATGGTGACCATCATTGTCACCCACGGACGGATCTCGGGCCGGCTTTCGTTCCTGGCGCGCGTGGCATGCTGGGGTGGTGAGTGACGAGATTCCTGTCGGCAGTCCCCCCGCCCCGCCAGGTCGGCATGCGGCACCGGGCGGGTGGTACGAGGACCCCGTCGACGCCCAACGTGAGCGCTATTGGGACGGCTGGCAGTGGACCCGCAACGTCCGGCCGCGCAGCGGGGGGAGCGCTGACCACCGACGGGGCGCCCGGAACGAGGCCGGGTCCTATGGCCAGTCCGGTGCGTACGGCCAGTCCGGTGCGTACGGCCAGTCCGGTGCGTACGGCCAGTCCTCCGGGTCGTACGGGCAGTCGTCGCCGTACGGCTCCCCCGGCCAGATGCCGCCCGGGCCTCCCGGCCAAACGCCCTATGGGCCACCGGGCGGGAGCTTCGCGCCGGGCGCGCCGGGGCAGGGTGGGCTGGCGTACCGCATGGTGCCCGCGACCGCCGACGGAGTCCCGCTGGCGGGCTGGTGGCACCGCGCGGGGGCGTACCTCGTCGATTATTTCCTGCTCAATGCCGTGGTGCAGATCATCGCCGCGTTGACGCCGCTGGGTGACGGTGTCGCTCGAGGCCAGAATGCCGCCTCGGCCTATCTCACCGAGGTGCTGACGACCGGTGGCCAACTGAACTTCGGTGAGTTCCTCGGGATGATGAACACGCCCGAGCTCATGATCCTCAACGTCGTGACCGTGGTGCTGTTCATCGTCTATTCCGGCCTGATGCTCAGCGCCCGCGGCGCGACGCTGGGGAAGATGCTGTTCCGGCTGCGCGTCGTGCCCGTCGATGAAGGGCACAGCGGACCCGGTCTGCAGCCCGGCAAGGCGTGGCTGCGGCCCGTGGCGACGCAGTTGCTGGCGATCCTCCCGTTCGTTTCGCTCGTGGACTATCTCTTCCCCCTGTGGGACCGCAAGAAGCAGACGCTCCACGACAAGGCGGCACGCACTCAGGTCGTCCGCGAGGAGGGGCGTCGACAGAGCCATCGCTGAGGCCTGAGAGGGCCCTGCCGCTGGCTACGGTGCTCGTGTGCACGACCCTGCAGGAACAGGCCCGCCCGGCTGGTTGATCGCCGGCGTCATCGTCGCGGTCTTTTTCGCCATGACCGCACTGGCGGCGGCCGGCAGCCGACCACCGCGGAACGTGCCGATGTCGGGGGCTGAACAGTACGTCGCCGCGGACGGCACCCGCGCCATCCTCACCGGGCCCCGCTCCACGCAGGTCCGCTGGACCAGCCACCAGCCGGGCATCCGGCCGTTCGTCGACGGACCCCCGGAGTTCGTCCGCGCCACTGTCGACGAACCTGACCACGGCAGCGCCGGAGCCTGGCTGGTCGAGAGCGAGGACGACGGGCAGGGCAGCCACCCCCACCTTTTGCGGTTGGATCGCGACGGTCTGCGCACCTGGACCGCGATGTGGCCCGAGCAACACACGTTCACCCCCGGCCGGCTCGAGGTTCCGGCCGATCCCCGGGCCGGCCAGCAGGAGACCACGACGGGCACGGCGAGCAACGAGCGGGGGACGGTGCCGTACTCCTCCACGCTCCAAGTCTTCGACGCCGCGTCCACCGGTCCGGGGTGCCTGGAGTTCCGACGCACCGACCGGATCGGCACGGCCGCGGAGCGGGTGACGAGCCGTACGCGCTGCCCGGACCGGGGTGTCGTCTCGCTCACCCTGCCGGTGGAACCAGCCGCCGGGCCGGCGGCTGAGGCGACCTGGAGTCTCGTGCCGGAGTGGCCTGAGGGTGCGGACCCGCGGCCCGACCTCGACCTGACCGACGTCGCGGCCGGGCCGCTCACCGGCCTGCAGCCCGAACCTCTGACCTTCGAGCGCGGTGGACTCGTCACGCTGGTCCCGCCCGCGGGCGCTCCGCAACTGATCGACGACCGCCTCGTGACCGCCAACACTCAGACCGGCAACATCGTGTGGGCAGAGGGTGCGGGCGCGACCTACCGCCCGGGGCCGTGGGTCAGCGTGGGCGGCGACATCCTGAGCACTGCATGGTGCGGTGAGGTCCTGGCGGTCGCGACGAGCCGGCGTCGGCTGGTTGCCCACGACGGCGCGGGGCGGTGGTTGTGGACGTCCGAGTTCGCCGATGTCGTGGGCAGCCCGCCGACCCGGATGGGCGACCGATTCCTCGTCGCGACCAAGGACGGCGAGCTCCACGCGGTCTCCTGTCGCGACGGCCGGGTCACCTGGTCGGCCGGGCCGGTCGTGAGTGTGCAGCCGCCTGCGGTCGGCCCGGCGGGGGTGCTGGTGGCGGGGGACGGTGGAGTACGCCTCCTCGATCCGACCACCGGCCGATCACGCTGGGAGCGCGACCTCCCCGATGACATCACCGGGCTCGCCCAGTTCGACGAGCTGGCGTTCGTGGGGGACGACGGCAACAGGCTCTTTGTCCTCGACGCCGCGTCGGGTGCCCTCCTGACGACGCTGTCGTTGCCAGACCAGGCGGAGGAGCTGCACCGGGTCGGTGACACGATCGTGGCCCGGTCCACGACCCGGATCCTCGGGGTGGCGCAGGGTGGCTCGACCGAGGACTGGCGTTTGGCGTGGAGTCTGCCTTTCACCGGACACACGAGTCTGGCCGGGGCCGACCACGTCGTGGTGGCGAGCGTGGACGAACTCGTCGTGGTCGACGCCCACGGCGCGCTGGTCGAACGCCGCCCCTTGGCCATCGACCCGGCCACCGCGAGCGTGTTCCTCAGTCGAACCCCGGATGGTCTCCTGGCCGCCGACGGGCTCGGCAACGTCGTCCGGTGGCGGCGATGACCGCGCCACAGCCGGCCGGGATGCTGCAGCCGCAGCCCGATCCGCCGACGGGACGGGCGCCGACGTGGTGGCGTACCTCCCTTGAAATCATCCGCGACACCGCCGCCAAGGTGTTCTGGGAGCCCATCGTCGGCGGCAGCCCCCGCTGGCGTGCCTGGCCGCGGGGGCTGCGCACGATCGCCGTGCTCGCCGGCCTCGCCTATGTGGTCTGCGCGGTGCTCATCCTCGCCTCGGCACAGATCCGGGCGAGCGACCCGCTCGTGCACACGAACGGTGACACCTATCCGGCCTGGGCGACGATGGTCCTGCTGTGGTCGGTCGTGCTCGTGCTCGCGCTCGGCCTGACGGCGGCGCTGCACGCGCATCCCGTGATCAGGGTTGTCGTGCTGCTCTATGTCTCCTTCACGTTCGTCTTCCCCGCCGTCGGCGCCAACGCAGCCGCAGTCTGGGCCGTGCTGTGCGTCGTCGGGCTGATCGTGTTCTTCATCGTCCGTGCGAGACGGCGGTTCGCCTGGTTCGAGTTCCCGGTGGTGCTGTCCCTGGTGGCGTTGGGGTTGTACGTGCCGCTCGCCACAGCCCCCTTCGGGGCCGGGGCGGACCTGCGTCCGTTGTACCTGGCGTTGCTGATGAGCGTCGTCAGCACGCTGGCGGCGCCGGTGTTGGTGATGGCGGGGTACGCCCCGGCCGAGGTCGCCGTCACCCTCGGCGAGTGGCTCGTGAACCGCATCGGCGTGGAGACCGCGGGCAGCCGCTGGCGGCGCCGCGTCGTCGGGGGCGGGGTGGTCGTCGGGCTCGCCGTCCTGGTGTTCGACGTGGGTCAGGGCCTCCGAAACCAGGCGTGGGACTTCCGGGCCGACGCCTGGTGGGCCTCGGCGCTGGTCGTGGCGGTCAGCCTCGGCTGGTGTTGGCTGATGCTCCGCCGGCGCCCCGGGGAGCCGCCGCGGGAACCGACGGCGTATGCCTGGGAGAAGTACGGCTGGTGGATCGCCGTCCTGTGGATCGCCGTCATCATTCCGCTCGCCATCCTCATCGTGGGGTCGGCCGTGCTGAATCTGTTGGGGCAGCCCGCGCTGTTCCGCGTCGTCCAGGCAGCCGCGAACAGCGAGCAGCTGTTCGGCGTGTGGCGCCTGATGGTGTGCGTCGTGGCCGTGCTGTGGCTCGTGCGTGCCCGGCGGTTGGGGGAGCGGGTGGCCCCCGTCCTGCTGGTGTCCTTCGTGACGATGACCGCGCTGGGCGCGGCGCGGCCGGTCAGCGACGGACGGCTCTCGGTCTCGTGGAGCCTGCAACCTGTCGTCGCGCTCGCGGTCGGGGTGAGCCTCGTCGCGGTCGTGGTGGCCGTCGTGCGCCGGCGTGGGGTGGAGCGCCAGCTCTGGATCGCCTTGCTGGCGCTGGTGCTCAGTGCGCTGGTCGGCCGACGCGAGCTGCTGGCCGAACCCGGGTCGCTGGCCGCCGGGGTCTCCGGCCTCGCCGTGCTCCTGATCGGCCTCGTCTGGCGGGTGCTGACCGACGCCGGGTTCACCCGGGGGGACAGCCGCTGGTTCCCGTTGCCGAGTCGCGTGTTGTTCTTCGCCGCCAACGCCCTGCTCGGCACGCTCGTCCTCGCCCATCTCGCGCTCACGCGTCAGGAGGACCCGCCGGTGGACGTCGAATCGATGGCCATGCTCGGCGTCAACCTCATCGGTGCACCCCTGGTGCTCGGTGCGATCGTGCTGGGGCTCGTGTCCACAATCGGGTTGGAGGCGCCGCCCCGGCGGGTCGGGAGGGGTACGCTGCGGGAGTCGCCGCCCGATGAGAAGACAGTGATCCGTGAGAACCCTTCCTGATGCCGACCTGATCGAACTCGCCGCCGCCTACGGCGTGTCGTCCCGCTTCACCGATTGGAAGGGTCGTGACACCACGGTGTCCGCCGAGTCCCTCCGTGCGGTGCTGGCGGCGATGGACGTGAAAGCGGACACTCCAGAGGAGATCGCCGCTGCGCTCGAGGATCGGCGCCTCGCGTCCTGGCGGCGGATGTTGCCGCCGTGTGTGGTGAGCCGGGAGGGTCGGTCGGCGCAGTTCGTGGTGCACGTGCGGGGTGGGGCCGGCGTACGCGTCTGGGCCGACCTCGAGACCGGCACCACCGTCCCGGCCGCGCAGATCGACAACTGGGAACCCGACCGCGACGTCGACGGGCGCTGGACCGGGCAGGCCAGCTTCGTGCTCCCGGCGGACCTGCCGCTCGGCTATCACACGATCCGCGCCGAGTCCGAGGACACGGCCGCCGCGACCACCCTCATCGTGACCCCGGATTTCGTCGGGCTGTCGACGAGCATGGGGGAGCGGTCGACGTGGGGGTTGGCGACGCAGCTCTACAGCGTTCGGTCCCGCAACTCGTGGGGCGTCGGTGACCTCGCGGACCTCACCGATCTAGCGGTGTGGTCGGCTGCCGAGCACGGCGCAGGATATGTCCTCGTCAACCCCATGCACGCCGCCGAAGCCGAGGTGCCGCTCGAGCCATCGCCCTATCTTCCGACCAGCCGTCGTTTCTTCAATCCGCTCTATCTGCGGGTGGAGAGAATCCCGGAGTACGCCGAACTCCCCACCTCCGAACTCGCCCGCATCCGGCTCCTGCACACGGAGTTGGTCGACGCGGTCGGCGCGACGGACACCATTGACCGCAACCGCAGTTGGACCGCCAAGGAGTCCGCGTTGCGGGCCATTCACGCAGCGGGTCGCACGCCCGGTCGGGACATTGCCTTCCGCGCCTATTGCGCGGCCGAGGGGGAGGGGCTCACCCGCTTCGCCACCTGGAACGTGCTCACGATGGCGCTCGGCCGGGACTGGCGGGAGTGGCCGGAGGAATATCGTGACCCGGCCAGCCCCGCAGTAGCCCGCTTCCGCGCCGAGAACGACGCCGAGATCGACTATCACTGCTGGCTGCAGTGGTGCCTCGATGAGCAGTTCCGCAGCGCCCAGGCGGCGGCGAACGAGGCCGGGATGGAGATCGGAATCGTGCATGATCTGGCGGTGGGCGTGAACCCTGCGGGGGCCGATGCCTGGTCGCTCGGGTCGGTGTTCGCCAAGGACGTCAGCGTCGGGGCGCCGCCCGATCAGTTCACCCAGCTCGGTCAGGACTGGGGGCAGCCGCCGCTGCGCCCGGATCGCTTGGCGGAGACGGCCTACATGCCACTGCGCACGATGCTCGCCGCCATCCTGCGTCACGCCGGCGGCATCCGTGTCGATCACATCATCGGGCTCTTCCGGCTCTGGTGGGTGCCGCGGGGGCGGCCGGCGACCGAAGGTACCTATGTCGGCTATGACCACGAGGCGACCATCGGCATTCTCGCGCTCGAGGCGAGTCGCGCCGGAGCGGTCGTGGTGGGCGAGGACCTGGGGACGGTCGAACCCTGGGTGCGCCGCTATCTCACCCAACGAGGGATCCTGGGCACCTCGGTGCTCTGGTTCGAACAGGACTGGAACGTGCCGGGCGGTCGGCCGCTCGAGCCGCAGGACTGGCGCGAGTTGTGCCTCGCCTCTGTCACGACTCATGACCTCCCGCCGACCCTGGGCTATCTCGCCGGTGACCACGTGCGGCTTCGGCATCGCCTGGGTCTGTTGACGGAATCGTTGGAGAACGAGTTGGCGCACGACCGCGCCGAGCGGGAATCGTGGCTGAGCAAGCTGCGCGAGCTCGACCTGCTGGAGGAGGGTGTCGAGCCGACTCCCGACCAGGTGCTGGTGGCGCTGCATCGCTATCTGGTACGCACGCCTTCCCGCATGCTCAATCTCTCGCTCGTGGATGCGGTCGGCGACCGGCGAACGCAGAATCAGCCGGGCACCGTGGACGAATACCCCAACTGGCGCGTCCCTCTCACCGACTCCGATGGCAACCCGTTGCTGCTGGAGGAGGTTTTCACCTCGGCGCGTGCGGCGCGGTTGTGTGGCGAGATGAACAGCGGTCTATAGTGAACATGTGATCGAATATCAGGCATCGTTGCTCGACTTTGCGCTGCCAGATCCGGCGGTCGGTTTCTCGTCGGTTGCGAACATCCGGCGGACGTGGCTGTCTTCCAGCGCGTGGGTCGATCATCTGCCCGGTTGGCTCACCGGGTCCGAGGCGTTGTTCGACCGTCTGCTCGAACACGTGCCGTGGGTCGCGGAGCGCCGGTGGATGTATTCCCGTCAGGTCGACGTCCCCCGTCTTACCTGTCACTACGACACTGGTGAGCGGCTCCCGGACCCGATGCTGGTTCGGGCGCGTCGGCTGGTTTCTGACCACTACGAGGACGAGATGGGTGAACCACTGACCAGCGCGGGACTGTGCCTCTATCGCGGCGGCACCGATTCCGTGGCGTGGCACGGCGACACCCTGGGGCGGGGCAAGACCGAGGACACCGTCGTCGCCATCCTCTCCCTGGGGTCCGAGCGGACGCTTGCTCTGCGTCCCCGGGGTGGCGGCGCGGCACGGCATCGCTTTGCCGCCGGCCATGGTGACCTCATCGTCATGGGCGGCTCCTGCCAGCGGACTTGGGAGCACGCGGTGCCCAAGACCACGCGTCCGGTGGGCCCGCGCATCAGCGTCCAGTTCCGAGCGCGCGGCGTACGCTGACGCGATCAACAACCTCATCCCGAACCTCATCCCGGTCCCGGTGAAGAATCGCGCCGGCCTCTGGAGGTGTGCATCGGCCTCCTATGGGGGTGTGCATCGGTCCTCGCGATCTGACCCGTCGGACGGGTCAAAACACGAGGACGCGTGCCCCCATACCTGAAGCCGTGGCCGACGGTCCGAGGCGCCGAACTCCCGAGTCAGATGAACGCCAAGAATGTCGGACCTGTCTGAAACGGTTGTTCCATGACACAGACCGCCGTTCGTCCGCCCGTGACCGAGACCCCCGCGCCGGCTTTCGACGTGCCCGGCTTCATCCGGCGTTTGCGCCGAGCGCTCGACCTGAGCCAGATCGAACTGGCGGAGCGCATCGGGGTGTCCCAATCCACGATCGCCCGTTGGGAGACCGGTGCATGCGAGCCGTCGATCAGTGTTTTCGCCCAGATGATGGCCATGGCCGACTGGGTCCTCACCGTGCAGGATGTCGACGAGACCGAACCGGTGCCGCCGATGCGGCCGGACGGCGTGCGCGATGCCGCCGGCAGGCGTCGCCCCGCTCACCTGGACGTGACCTTCGAGCCGCCGCTCCCGTTCTGTCACGGGCGCAAGGTGACGGATCGCAGGGCATGGGGGCGGGATGCGCGGGACTGGTCGCGGCGGCACACGGGGATGGTTCCCGACGACCACCCCACCGAGGCGCACATTCGGGAGCACCTTGCGGAGTGGCAACGTGGCAACGAGGAACGAAACCGGCAGTTCGCGGAGCGCTTGAAAGCGGCCATGATCGCCCGTGGGGAGCCAGACCCCGACACATGGGAGTGCGAATGCCTGGTCGGCTGTTTCGAGGTCGCCGGATGTTTGGTGTCCTGCGACTGCAAGTGTGAACCCGCGCTGTTCGAGCCCGGCGGCACCGAGCCGGTCGCCTGGACCGATGTCGCAGCAGAGCTCTCGTTTCTTCTGAACTGAATCGGGCCGAATCAGTCCGGTTTGGCCTCGGTGCCCGCCTCGTTGGTGCCCGTCTCGTCGGTGGCCAGTTCGTCGATGGTTGTCTCGGCTTGGGTGCCCGACGGCAGGACGCCCTCGGTCGCGATGCCGCGCTCGCTGAACAGCACTTGGATGTCCGGGACGCGTTCGGGTGAGACGGCGGCTGTGAGGCCCAGCAGCACCGTTGTGCGCAGCCCTGCCTCCGCCGCGTCCAGTGCCGTGGCCCGGACGCAGTGGTCCGTAGCGATTCCGCAGATGTCGACGGTGTCGACGTCGTTGGTCCGCAGCCAGTCGGCCAAGGGTTGGCCGGCGGTGGTGGCTCCTTCGAAGCCGGAGTACGCGGCCTCGTGCTGGCCCTTGAAGAACACCGCGTCGAAATCGCGGAACTCCAGCGCAGGGTGGAAATCGGCGCCCGGAGTCCCCGCCACGCAATGGGCCGGCCACGTGTCGACGAAGTCGGGTGCCTCGGCGAAGTGCGGGCCCGGATCGATGTGATGGTCACGGGTGGCCACGACGAAGTCGTAGTCAGGGTCGCCGACCCCGGTGCGCCCGCCCAGCAGTTCGGAGATCCGCGCCGCCGTTGCAGCGCCACCGGCGACCGCCAGTGAGCCACCCTCACAGAAGTCGTTCTGAACGTCGACGACGATCAGCGCGTGCTTGGCTGCCTGTGAATCGGACATCAGTCATCCTCATCGAGATAGATGGTGCGAATGAGTGCTTCGCCGCGCGACATCTTTCGGGCCGCCAGCGGAAGCTCCGCGAACGACTGCGCGTGCCGTTCCCGAGCCTCGGCCAGCGTGGTGCGCCCGACGATCTCACCCTTGGTGACCATGGGAACGAGCAGCGGCCGATCGTTGTGGTCGCCCTTCGGTGGAGTGCCGACCCCGATCACCTCAGCCTCCGCGATGTCCTTGTCGTCGAGCCTGCGGAGCGCGAACTTGCGGCCGCCCACGGTGGCCTTGTTCTTCGACTTCTTGGCGACCGGGACCATCGCGGCGTCCTCGGCGTCGGAGTCGGCGCGGGACACGAGCTTGTAAACGAACCCGCTCGTCGGGTGCCCCGACCCCGTGACGAGCGAGGTGCCGACGCCGTAACCGTCGACCGGCGCGCCCGCCAAGGCGGCCAGCTGCCATTCATCCAGATCAGAGGTGACGATGATGCGGGTTTCGGTGGCGCCGAGTGAGTCGAGGAGCTGGCGTACCATCCGCGACATCTCCGGCAGATCGCCAGAATCGAGGCGGACCGCGCCGAGGCGCCCTTCGGTGAGGCGGACGCCGGTCCGCACCGCCTCCTCCACGTCGTAGGTGTCGACCAGGAGGGTGGTGTCGTCACCGAGCGTGTCCAGCTGCGCGCGGAACGCGTGCTCCTCGCTGTCGTGCAGCAGGGTGAAGGAGTGGGCGGCGGTGCCGGCGGTGGGTACGCCGTAGCGGCGGCCCGCCTCGAGGTTCGACGTCGATCCGAAGCCCGCCACATAGGCCGCGCGGGCAGCGGCGACCGCGGACTCCTCGTTGGTGCGGCGCGAACCCATCTCGATGCAGGGCCGGCCTTGTGCCATCGCCACCATCCGGGAGGCAGCGGACGCAACGGCGGAGTCGTAGTTGTAGATCGACAGCAGCACCGTTTCCAGCACGACGCACTCCGCGAACGTGCCCTCCACGATCATCAGCGGGGAGCCGGGGAAATAGATCTCGCCTTCGGGATAGCCCCAAATGTCACCGCCGAAGCGGTAATCCGCGAGCCACTGGCCGAGTCGGTCATCGATGATCTGGTGCTCGTGCAGGAAGTCCAATTCGGCTTGGTCGAAGCGGAAGGCCTCGATCGCGTCGAGTGCGCGCCCCACGCCGGCGACCACGCCATAGCGCCGTCCTTCCGGGAGGCGGCGCGGGAACAGGTCGAACACCGAGCGCCGGAACGCGGTGCCGGCCCCCAAGGCGGCCCGGACCATGGTCAGCTCATAGTGATCGGTCAACAATGCCGTCGAAGGCAGATGTGCGGTGCTGGGCGTCGAGGCAGTCACCAGGTCAGCCTAACGGGATGCCACGGAGCCCTGCAGGGGTGCCGGCCGACGGAAAGGGCGCCGCGCTTCGGCTGGACTGCGGGCGTGAGTGGAAGTCCGGCACACCTTTGTCAGAATGGACCCTATGTCCGAGACACCTGGAGGGCCGGTCCCCAACAGCGGGACCGCCGTGGCGGAGCGCCCCGCCGAGGAGACCGTCGCCCAGAATCCGTGGGTGACGATCGTGTGGGACGACCCGGTCAATACCCAGGTTTACGTAACCCATGTCTTTGTGACCTATTTTCACTATCCCAAGGCCAAGGCGCGTCGACTCATGCTCCAGGTCCACAACGAGGGCAAGGCCGTGGTGGCTTCCGGAAGCCGTGAAGAGATGGAGCGGGACTGCAACGCGATGCACCAGTACGGTCTGTGGGCCACCCTCGACAGAGCGGAGTGACCATGGCGCGCTATGCGTACGACGGTGAGACCGTGACTCTCTATCTCACCAACAACGACATCGAGTTGCTCGACTCTCTGGCCGACCGACTCATCGAACTCCTCTGCGAGGGCCAGCCCGAGACGTCTGCGCCGGCGGCTGACGATCCGTTCGCGCGCTGGGAAGCGGAACTGGCTGCGCCCGCGGAGGTGGACGACGACGAGGTGTCGGACCCGGCCATGCAACGGCTGTTCCCGAACCCGTATCCGCACGATGCCCAGGCGGCGTCGGACTACCGCCGCTATGCAGAGGGCGACCACCGTCGCCGGAAGCTCGACGACGCACGGGTCGTGCGACGATGTCTCGCCAACGGTCTGCCGGTGCGCATCGTCGAGGACGACGTCGATCCGTGGCTCAAGACTCTCAACGCTTTGCGGCTCGTGCTGGCGACCCGGCTCGGTTTGGACGACGAGGAGGCGGTCGAGGAGATGCATCGTCTGCCCGATGACGACCCGCGGGTGATGATGGGGGCGGTGATGGACTGGCTGGCGTACATCCAGGGCATCATCATCGAACTCCGCGAACCCGGGCTGGGCGACTGAACGAGCAGGGTCCGCATGAGCATGGTCCGTATGAGCAGGTCCGCATGAGCAGGGTCCGCGCGCTCACCTCTTGACCCGTCGGGCGGGTCAAAGGGTGAGGGCTCGAGTTCACCTGCCGAAGCCAGTGTGACGCGTCTGACTCCCCATCAGTTAGGTAAGCCTTAGTTCTCGGGCATATGCTGATCAGGTGCCGGAAATCAACGACGAGCCTGGCCGGCTCAACTTGGCCACCGCACCGCAGCGGGTGCGCCTTGCGGTGTTGGAGGTACGCACCGAACCCCTGCTCGCGAAACGCCTCGGAGCGTTGGGTTTGCGCCCCGGTGCACCGATAGAGGTGCTGCACGGCGTCAGCGGTGGTGGGCGGGTGATCTCCGTCGCGGGGTCTCGCTTGGTGCTCGATCGGACGATCCTGCGCGCGATCCGCGTGGACGGTAGCGACCGCGCCATCCCTGCCGGCGAGGTATCCCGGTGAGCGAGCATCACACGAATCGACCCTTGGCGCTCAACGGCCCCGCGGCTGTTCCGAGCTGCCATGCGCCGGGCACCGGAGGCGGTGCCGGGCCGGGGGCGCCGGTGGTGG
The DNA here is from genome assembly GCF_050880385.1 of Ammonicoccus luteus. Classification (NCBI taxonomy): domain Bacteria; kingdom Bacillati; phylum Actinomycetota; class Actinomycetes; order Propionibacteriales; family Propionibacteriaceae; genus Ammonicoccus; species Ammonicoccus luteus. The sequence continues at coordinate 50,236 of NZ_JBNZCI010000002.1, read as the reverse complement.
CTTTGGCGGGTACGCCGAACGTCGGCAAGTCCACCCTGTTCAACGGGCTCACCGGCGCCAAGGTCACCGTGGGCAACTGGCCGGGCACGACCGTCGAGGTCGCACGCGGCGCGTGGCGGGAACTGGCATGCACGTTGATCGACCTGCCCGGCGCCTACAGCCTCGATCCCAGCTCCCCCGATGAAGCGTTGACCCGTGCGCTGATCCTGGACGTGCCGGCCGGGGAGGCGCCGGATGTCGTGATCGTCGCGACCGACGCCGCGCACCTCGCCCGCAGCCTCTATCTGGTCACCCAGCTGCGGGAAGCTGCCGTGCGGGTGGTCGTGGCGCTCACGATGGTGGATGTCGCCAGGCACCGCGGCATCGCGATCGACGCCGATGCTCTGGGCGAGGCACTCGGTTGTCCCGTTGTCGCCGTGGATCCACGCCGTCGCTCCGGGCTCGCCGAACTCACCGCGGTGGTGCGCCGCACGCTGGCTGGGCCCGTGCCTGCTCCGCGTACCGTCATCCGACCCGACCCCGTCGACGACCTCGCGATCGAGGACGAGAGGTTCGGCTGGCTGGAGCGGGCCGTCACGGCCGGCACCCACGACAGTGGCCACACCCGCGCCAGCTGGTCCGATCGGATCGACCGCGTCGTCACGGCCCCCGTCCTGGGCCCCTTGGTCTTCCTTGCCGTCATGTGGGTGGTCTTCCAGATCACCACCACGGTCGCAGCGCCGCTGCAGGACGGCCTCGACACGCTGTTCAGTGGCCCCGTGTCCACGGCCGCCTCGGCGGGTTTCGCGGCTGTGGGGCTGAGCGATAGTTGGGTGGAGGGGCTTGTGGTCGACGGCATCATCGCGGGCGTCGGCATGCTGATGACGTTCGTGCCCCTGATGGCGCTGATGTTCGTGTTGTTGGCGATGCTCGAGGATTCGGGGTACCTCGCCCGCGCCGCCGTCGTCACCGACCGGCTGATGCGCTCCATCGGTCTGCCCGGCCGGGCGTTCCTGCCGCTCGTGGTCGGTTTCGGCTGCAATGTGCCGGCCATCAGCGCCACCCGGATCCTGCCTCAGGCCAGGCAACGGTTGCTGACCAGCCTCCTGGTGCCGTTCACGGCCTGCAGCGCACGCCTGACCGTGTTCGTGATGCTGGGAACGATCTTCTTCGGGAAGTACGCGGGCACCGCGGTCTTCGCCATGTATGTCCTCTCCATCGTGTTCGTCATCGGTGTCGGCCTGCTTCTCCGAAAGACGCTCATCCGGACACTGGGCCAGGACCCGTTGGTGATCGACCTGCCGCCGTACCAACGTCCCACCCTCCGCCTCACCGCCGCCGTCAGTTGGCAGCGGCTGCAGGGGTTCCTCCGCACCGCGTCCGGAATCATCGTCGCCACGGTCGTGGTCGTGTGGTTCCTTCAGTCGATCCCGGCCGTGCCCGGCGCCGGGTTCGCCGAGGTACCCGTGGTCGACAGCGTCTACGGCGTCCTGTCCCGGGCCATCGCCCCGATCTTCGAACCCGCCGGCTTCGGACAGTGGCAGACCGTGTCGGCTCTGGTGGTCGGGTTCGTCGCCAAGGAGGCGGTGATCAGCTCGTGGGCGCAGACGTACGCGGTCACTGACCCCAACACCACAGGCAGCACGGTGGCCCTCGGAGAGCAGATCACGCAGGCGTTCGCCATCTCGTCCGGTGGGCACGTGCTGCCGGCGGTGGCAGCGTTCATGGTGTTCCTGCTCGCGTACACGCCCTGCATCGCCACCCTCGCCGCCCAGCGGCGTGAGATCGGTGGTCGCTGGACGGCGATCGGAGTGGTCATCCAGCTCGTGGTCGCGTGGATCATGGCGGTGGCCGTCTTCCAGATCGGACGGTTGTTCCTGTGAGTCGCAGAGCCGATCCTCCTGACCCACTCCACCCGGCGGACCATGCCCGACAGGCAGACCGTGCCCGACAGGCAGACCGTGCCCGACAGGCCGGATCCGCCGGTCCGCTGCGCGCTGTCCTGGCCGCGTTCGCCGGGGGTGCGGTGACTCTGGCCGAGGTAGGCAGCCGGACGGGTCTGCCTCCCGACCTGGTCCGGTTGGCGGTCGATCGCCTCGTCGCGATGGGTCGACTCGAGGCGGGGGAGCTGAGCACGGGATGTCCGTCCGGCGGATGCGGTGGGTGTGCGTCGGGGAGTGCGGATGGTACGCCGGGGTGCGGCTCCGCAAGCCCCTCCAGCGGTCGCCGCGGACCTGTGCTGGTCACACTGCGGCTGCGGGATCGGTGAGGGCTCGCGGGAATGACACGCGGCTGTGCCGAACGCGATGCACGCGGCACAATGAGCGACTGTGACCCCTGACCAAGTGAAGCCGGACCGCGACGCCCCGATCGGGATCTTCGACTCCGGGTTCGGCGGTCTGACCGTGCTGCGCGCGGTGGTCGACCAGTTGCCCGAAGAGGACATCATCTATCTCGGGGACACCGCGCGGGCCCCCTATGGCGAGAAGACGATCGCCGAGGTCCGGGAATATGCCCTGGAATGCCTCGACCACCTCGTTGACCTCGGGGTGAAAGCGCTCGTCATCGCCTGCAACTCGGCGTCCTCGGCGGTGCTCCGCGACGCCCGGGAACGCTATTCGGTGCCGGTCATCGATGTGATTCTGCCGGCGGCCCGGCGGACGGTCGGTGCTACCCGCACCGGACAGGTCGGCGTCATCTGCACTGAGGCCACCGCCACATCGCGGTCCTACGACGACGCGTTCATCGCCGCGCCGCAGATCCACCTGAAGACCCAGGCCTGCCCGCGGTTCGTCGAGTTCGTCGAGGACGGGATCACCGGCGGGCCCGAACTGCTGGGGGTTGCGCGGGAATATCTTGCGCCTCTGCAGGCCGCCGACATCGACACGCTGATCCTCGGTTGCACGCACTATCCGCTGCTGACCGGCCCCCTGTCCTATCTGCTCGGCGACTCTGTGACGCTCGTGTCGAGCGCGGACGAGTGCGCGAAGGCCACGTATGCCCGCCTCACCGCCCTCGATCTCCTCCACACGCCGAGGGCTGCGAACGGCCATCGCCGGCAGCAAGGCCGTCGGCGGTTTCTCACCACCGGCAATCCCGAACGGTTCGAGGGGATCGGGCGCCGGCTGATCGGCGATCTGGTCGCGGACGTCGAGCAGTTCAGCTGAGGGGTTAGCCCTCGCACTGTGGTTGTCCGAACCGGCGTTAACCTCTGGTGCTGTGTCGCGCGGTCCTCGCGGCTAGTTCGAATCAGAACCAAGGGTCCCCATGTCTCAACTGGCTGCTGCCGATCATCGATATGACGTCTTCATCTCGTACGCGCGCAAGGCGTCTACCAAGCAGGCGCTCGCACTCAAGCGGGGCCTGGAGAAGTTCAACAAGAAGTGGAGTCAGCCGTTCAGCACCCGTGTCTTCCTCGACGACAAGGCCTTGGTTGCGGCGCCTTCTCTGAAAGCTGCGATCCTCGCAGCTCTATCGAAGTCCCGATTCTTGGCGGTCCTGCTGACTCCTGCTGCCGCCAACTCACAGTGGGTGAACGAAGAGATTCAGTGGTGGCTGGAGAACAGGGAACCCGAAACACTGATTCTCGTCCACGCCGCGGGTGACGATGCCTGGACAGGTGACAACTTCTCCGGCGATTCCGTCATTCCTCCCGCACTACGCCGGCTGCAGGATGAGCCACGTTGGGTCGATTTCACGTGGTTCGACGCGGCGACTGCTCCCGAATCAGACCCACGCATGACGGATTGCGTCCTTGAGGTGTTCTGTCCGATTCACGGACTTGACCGCACTGATGCGGTGGCCGCGAACGACCGCACTGTGAGGCGCAACAAGCGGCTCTTCCGGGGTGGGTTGGCAGGCCTGATCGGGTTGCTGGTGGTCAGCTTGGCGCTTGCCGGAACCGCGTACACACAGGCTCTCGAGGCGCGGAGTCAAGCACGCGCCGCGACGTCGCGATCTCTTGCTGCCGCCGCGCGGCTCACCTCGCCCGACAACGACGTGCGCGCCCTTCAACTGGCGGTCAACGCAGTTGGTTTGGATGAGAATCCGGACTCGCTGGCAGCGTTGTACGCAACCTGGTTCGGGCAACCGGAGACGGGTGCGCAGCCCCAGAGCGGAGGCTCATTCGATGCCCCTGGGCAGGTGACAGCAGTCGTCTATCCAGCCGCGTCCGGGCCTGTCGTCGGTCTTGACGATGGCAGGGTCCTCCGTTGGGACGCGACGCAACAACAGCTCGTTGAGATCGGCTCCAGCGGAGAATCGGTGACATTCCTCTCCGCCAGCAACGACGGCATCGTCGTGGCTGCCAGCAGCGCCTTGCGCACCGTGGTGCTCGGCCCAGAGAAACAACTGCAGGGTGAAGGCGCCGGATGTGTTGCCCACTCCGGCGACCAAGTCGTTCTGGGTGGGGAGGTGATGGATTTGAATACCCAGAGACGTGTTGCTCTTTCGTTGCCGGTGCCGTTCTTCGACCAGTGCGCGTTCAGCGCTGATGACAGCTCGATTGCCATGTTGGCAGGGGGCGGATGGCTGCGGGTGGACGCGGCTTCGGGCAAGGTGGTCGCGCAGCAGGACTGGGCGGTCAACTACAACTACGGCTATCCCGTCATCTCCCCGGACGGTGAGAATTTCGTGCATCGGATGGGATCGGCCCCTGTCGCCAATGTCTACAGCGCCTCTGAGCCCGGGGACGTTCGGATGAGAGCCACGGTTGGGCCCGGCATCCATGCCCTCTACACGATCAGCGATAAGGGCGCCTTTATTGCCACGGCAGGTGGCAGGGATATCTACTTCTCAGAGACTCGCGCCGTGACGGATCCCGCCAGCAGCCCTTGGGATGCAGAGCCGACCGATTATCGGGTCCTTAACGGGCTGGGCGACGCGACCGCCTTGGCGCTGCGTGGGGACGGCGGGGGGTTGGTCGTTGCCGCAGGGCGCCAAGTTGCCATCTGGAATGTCGGAGTGCCCTTCCGGGGAGGGGCAGCGTCGGATGCGCCGCTTCCCCAACCCGAAGGTCTCATTGGGAGACGGATGGCGGTCAGCCCTGACGGGCGCCATGCGCTCGTCTGGACGGGGATGGAAGAGAGATCAGAGGTCTTTTTGATCGACGGGGAGACCGCCAACACAGTGCGCTTGAATATTCGACTGGCGACCTTTGACCAGGGCATTGCCTGGGCCGAGGATTCCACCGCGTTCGCTGTTCTGGATTTCGGGGGGAATCCTGTGGGGTGGTATGCGCCGGACGGCGTCGAACTGCCATCGTCAGCAAGTGCACATTTCACCCCGGCGAGGTCTGTCGATGCAGGACCACAACGTCTTGGTCCGCCGGATGCTACTGGGGTAGTGCACGTCCTGGGCGAAGGCGGTGCGCCGATGTTCACCTTCAACGAGTGGGATCCAGCTGCCAACTCTCGTGGGGAGTTGCAGACTCTTACGCAAATCTCTGCCAACGGGGCAACGATCTATTCCGTCACCAGCCCGGACCCGAAATGGGCTGGACAGTCGATTCGCGTGTTCGCCGTCGACAAGAACGAGGTTGTTCGCAAAGTCTGCTCGCAACTCGTGGGATCCAGTCCGATGAGCGACGAGGATTGGGAGCGATGGGCGCCTGGCATGGCCCGACCTCAGATCTGTCGTTAGCCGTTCTTTCGTGAAGTTGGCGCTCACCTTCTGACCCGTGGGGCGGGTCAGAAGGTGAGGACCCGATCGATGTCATCCGGACCCGTTAGCGTGAGGCTCGTGGAACTCACGATCATCGGCTGCTCCGGCTCGGCGTCCGGGCCCAAGTCCCCGGCGAGCTGCTATCTGGTCCGCCACGACGGTTTCAATCTCGTGCTCGACATGGGGCCCGGCAGCTTCGGTGGGCTGTGGCGACATATCGCCGTGAGCGACGTGCACGCGATCGCCTTCAGCCACCTCCATCCGGACCACTGTCTGGACCTTTGTGCCTTCAACGTGGCGGCGCTCTATTCGGCGAGCGCGCCCTGGCGTCGGATTCCGGTTTATGGCCCGCCGGATACGCAGGAGCGCATGAGTCGCGCGAACGAGCCGGTGCCCGGGACTCCGACCGACTGGGCCGTGGATTTCGTGGCCTGGGAGGAGACCCAGCAGGTCGGCCCGTTCACGGTCCGTCTGATTCCGGCTCCGCATTCGGCGCCGGCTTGGTCGATCCGGCTCGAGGCGGGTGGGCGATCGCTGGTCTATTCCGGGGATACCGGGCCCAATCCGGGCCTGATCGAGTTCGCCAGGGGCGCGGATCTGCTGCTTGCCGAGGCGTCGTTCCTGCACGCCGAGGACCTGCCGCCCGACCTCCACCTGTCGGGACGCCAGGCCGCCGAGCATGCGGCCGCTGCGGGAGTTCCCCGACTGGTGATCACGCACGTGCCGCCGTGGCACGAGGTGGCGGACGTGTTCGCCGAGGCCCGACCCCACTTCGGCGGGGAGCTCCAGATGGCATACCCAGGACTCTCCGTCACACTCGACTAAAGTGCGCCCCATGACGCGAGGCGATGGACGGGCACTTGACCAGCTGCGAGATGTGCGGTTCACGCGCAACTGGCTCGACCATGCGGAGGGATCGGTGTTGGTCGAGTTCGGCCTCACGCGCATTTTGGTCGCGGCGTCGGTCACCGAGGGAGTGCCCCGTTGGCGGCGGGGATCGGGGCTGGGGTGGGTGACGGCGGAGTACGCCATGTTGCCCCGCGCCACCCATGACCGGTCGGACCGTGAATCGGTGAAGGGCCGCATTGGTGGGCGTACTCACGAGATCTCCCGGCTCATCGGTCGCAGCCTGCGCGCCGTCATCGACTATCAGGCGCTCGGGGAGAACACGATCGTGCTCGACTGCGATGTGTTGCAGGCCGATGGGGGGACGCGGACCGCGGCGATCACCGGCGCCTATGTGGCGCTCAGCGATGCGGTGAGCTATTTGCGCCAGCGGGACCTGCTCGTGTCGGAGCCCCTGACGGGATCGGTGCAGGCCGTGTCCGTGGGCATCGTGGGCGGGGTGCCGATGCTCGACCTTGCGTACGCGGAGGACTCCACCGCCGACACCGACATGAACGTCGTGATGTCGGGGGACGGCCGGTTCATCGAGGTGCAGGGAACCGCGGAACAGGCGCCGTTCGACCGTTCGGTCATGGACCAACTCCTGGATCTCGCCGCGAAGGGATGCGCGGACCTCGACGTGCTGCAACGCGAGGCGCTCGCCTCATGACGACGACGCCACCGGCGGGCACCGTGGTGCTTGCGACCCGCAACGCGAAGAAGCTCACCGAACTGCGCCGCGTGCTCGCGGCCGAGGGCATCGAGGTGCTCGGGCTGGACGACGTCGCGGACTATCCCGAACCAGCGGAAACCGAGTCCACGTTCGAGGGCAACGCTGTGCTCAAGGCACGCGCCTGTGTTGCCGCGACCGGACTGCCCGCGCTGGCGGACGACTCGGGTCTGACGGTGCCCGCGTTGGGCGGGATGCCGGGCGTACGCTCGGCGCGCTGGGCCGGGCCCGGCTCGACCGACGCCGAGAACTTGGCGCTCGTCCTGCGCCAACTGGCCGACGTGCCCAATGACCGGCGCGGCGCACGCTTCGAGTGCGTCCTGGCGCTGGCGCTCCCGGACGGTCGGACCGAGGTGGCGCACGGCGCGGTCGAGGGCCGGCTGACGATGTGGGCGAGGGGGGAGAACGGGTTCGGATACGACCCCATCTTCCTTCCCGACGGCCACGACCGCACCACCGCCGAAATGGCGCCGGAGGAGAAGGATGCGATCAGTCACCGTGGCCGAGCGATCCGGGCGATGGCGCCCCTGCTCATCGCGGCGATGCGGGGGACGGCACGATGAAGCAATATCTCGATCTGCTCGACCACGTGCTCACGACGGGGGTGACGAAGACCGACCGGACGGGGACGGGGACGATCAGCGTCTTCGGGCACCAAATGCGGTTCGACCTGCAGGCGGGCTTTCCGCTGGTGACCACCAAGAAGGTCCATCTGCGCTCGGTGATCGGTGAGCTGCTGTGGTTCCTGCGCGGCGACTCGAACGTGGGTTGGCTGCAGGAGAACAAGGTGACGATCTGGGACGAGTGGGCGGACGCGGCCGGTGAACTGGGCCCCGTCTACGGCGTGCAATGGCGTTCCTGGCCCACACCCGACGGTCGCCACATCGACCAGATCCAGCAGGTAGTGGAGTCGATCCGCGCGAATCCCGACTCCCGGCGGCACATCGTGAGCGCCTGGAATGTGGGCGAGTTGGACAAGATGGCCCTCCCGCCTTGCCATGCCATGTTCCAGTTCTATGTGGCCCCGGCGCCGGCCGACGCGGCTGATCAGCGCGCGCGCCTGTCGTGCCAGCTCTATCAGCGGTCCGCGGACCTGTTCTTGGGCGTGCCGTTCAACATTGCGTCGTACGCGTTGTTGACGCACATGGTCGCCCAGATCTGTGGGCTCGGCGTGGGCGATTTCGTCCACACGCTGGGCGATGCGCATGTCTATCTGAACCACGTCGAGCAGGTCCGCACGCAACTCGCCCGCGAGCCCCGGGCACTCCCGCGTCTGACCCTGAACCCATTGGTTCAGAGTCTCGACGAGTTCGGGTTCGAGGACATCGCGGTGGAGGGCTACGATCCGCATCCCGGCATCAAGGCCCCGATTGCCGTATGACCCAGCAACGCACCCTGCCACCGACGATCACCGCCATCGCCGCCGTCGCCGCGAACGGTGTCATCGGTGTGGACAACACGATCCCCTGGCGCCTCGACGGCGATTTCGCCCGGCTGAAGCAGCTCACGATGGGCGGTGTGCTGGTAATGGGTCGCAAGACGTTCGACTCGATCGGGCGCCCGCTGCCCGGGCGGGACTCGTTCGTCGTGACACGCAATCCCGAGTGGCAGGCGCTTGGCGTACGCACCTTCGGCGACGTGGACGCCGCCCTCGACGCCGCCCTCGAGACCGGAAAACCAGTCTGGGTGTTCGGCGGTGGCGAGATCTATCGTCAGGCGTGGCCGCGCACGACCGCGCTCGAGATCACCCACGTGGAGCAGTCTCCGCCCGGCGACGCGACCTTTCCGGAGATCGATCCCGCGCAATGGCGGATGGTCGAGACGGAGGACCGCGAGGGGTTCTCGTGGGTGCGCTATGAGCGGATCAGGCGAGCTTGAGGATGAACTTCTGCTCGACGCGGTCCGTGATCGGGTGGCGCCGCGTCTGATTGGTGCCCTGCCAGCCCATGGCCTCATAGACGAAGATCGCGCGGATGTTGTCCGCATAGACCCACAGCTCGCCGGTGTCGAAGCCGCTGTCGCGCATCGCGCCGGGCACGGCGACAAGGATGCGTCGGGCCCAGCCTTCGCCCCAGTGCCCGGGAGCGACACCCATATAACGCATCTCGCCCACAGTGTCGTCCTCGGCCTCGCGAGCCGGCTGGACGGCGACGAAGACGAGCATCTCCTCGTTCTGCACCAGCGTCAGCAAAAAGGAGCGCTCTGAGGTGTCGAGCGTGTCCTGGATCAGCGGGATCGCCGCTGCATAGTCGTCGGAACTCGCGACGTTCTCGTCGCGTTTGGCGGTCGCATGGGCCCAGATGTGCGCCGCGCGATCAGCCGCTGAGGCATCGCGCGTCTTGACGATCTCCACTTGTTCTCCTCCTGCTCGTGGGGGCGGGCGCTCGGCGTGCCGAAGAAGGGACTCGAACCCTCACGCGCACGCGCACAGGAACCTAAATCCTGCGTGTCTGCCAGTTCCACCACTTCGGCCTGCGCTCCAGTGTATGCCGCGGGCTGGCATCTCGTTCTCGGGTGGTTGAGCGCTGGACTAGGTCAAATGCCCAGCTCGCGGCGCAAGCGGGCGACGTGGCCGGTGGCCTTGACGTTGTATTGAGCGATGGCGACCGTGCCGGCACCCGACTCGTCGACATCGATCACGAACGTCGACCGGATAACTCCTTCGACTTCCTTGCCGTAGAGCTTCTTCAGGCCGAACGCGCCATAGGCCTTCATCACCGAACGATCAGCGTCGGACAGCAGGGGGAAGCTGATCGATTCCTTCGCGACGAAACGTGCCAGCTTGGCCTCCGCGTCGGGGGAAATGCCGAGCACCTCGACGCCGGCACCGGTGAACTCGGCGTCCGCAGCCGTGAAATCGACGGCCTGGGTGGTGCATCCGGGTGTCATGGCGGCCGGATAGAAATAGACGACCACACGCAGACCGGCGAAGTCGGACAGGGAGACGGTCTTGCCTTCGGCGTCGGGCAGGCTGAACGCGGGTGCCGGATCGCCGGCTGCCAATCGGGTCGTCATGGCCACACCCTAGCCCGCTGGTGGCGGACGACCGGTGCTGTATAGGCTGTCGGACGAGCCGCTCCGGCGGCGGAACCGTCAGTTTGCAGGACCCCGGACAGGAGCACCATGGCCGATCAGACGTCCCATCGGAGCCGGTCGCAGATCGAGGCCGATCTCGCCGCCACCCGAGCCCGGCTGTCCGTAGCCCTCGAGGACCTCATCGACCAGGTGCATCCCGCCAAGGTCAAGCAGCGGCAGGTGTCGAACGTCAAGACCCTGGTCCGGGGCGAGGTCGACAATGCGAAGGCACAGTTCAAGACCGTCGCCGGTGACTGGCGACTCGATCGCATCGCGATGATCGGCGGCTCGGTGGTTGGTGCCATCGTGCTGGTCGCGGTCCTGCGCGGCATCGTTCGGCGCGGGAAGGTGAAGGGCGAGCTCGCCAAGTGACCGATCTCGATCCGTCCGGTGACGCCCTGCCGATCCGGATGTTGCACGACCGTGTCCTGGTGTCGACCGAGGGCGAGTCGGGCGAGCGGCGCAGCGGCGGTGGCATCCTGATTCCCGCGACCGTGGCAATCGGCCGTCGGCTCACGTGGGGTCGGGTGGTTGCGGCGGGTGGAAGCGTACGCGCGGTCAAGGTGGGCGATCGGGTCCTCTTCGATCCGCAGGAGCGCGCCGAGGTGGAGGTGCGGGGCAAGGACTATGTCCTGCTGCGCGAACGTGACCTTCACGCGGTCGCCGCTGAGCGACTGTCCGAGGGGCACACGGGCCTGTATCTATGAGCGTTCGGGCCGTCGCGTTTTGACCCGTGGGACGGGTTGGAAAACAACGACCCGAGAGCGTTCCGCTGAGGGAACCGGATTTGCGCGACGTGGAGGGCTTGGGTAATGTTTCACCTCGCGCGCACCGCTAGCTCAACTGGCAGAGCAATTGACTCTTAATCAATGGGTTCAGGGTTCGAGTCCCTGGCGGTGTACTGAACGAAAGGCCCTCTGACCAGGAGTTTTCCTGGTCAGAGGGCCTTTGTTCTTTGTCCGGCACAGGATCTAGAGATCGCCAATCCTTGCCACTTGTGGGCCAGCGCCCTCCTGGCTGGCCGACGAGCTATCGCGAGGGCGGCACCCCGCAGGTGGCGGTGGCGGTGTTGCCATCGGCGTCGGTCGCGGTCACCACGGCATCGCCCTTCAGGACGACTTTCTTGTTGACCGCGCCGGTGAACGGCGACACGGACGGTTTCGCACCGGGCGCTTGGGTCAACTTGATCGTGGTGCCGTCGGCGTACGGTCCGAAGACAGCCGCGGACTGTGCATCCTTGATCGTCAGCGTGACCGGAGCGGCGCCGCCGCTGGACTCGAGTCGGATGAAGCCGGACTGGGCCGCGTTCGGCATGACCTTGCCCGAAGGATTGGGCCCGGGAGCGCAGGTAACGGCAAGAGGCGACACCGGTGCCTCCTTGACGGTGACGGTGACTTTTTGGGTGTATTCAGCGGTTGCGGCGGCGCCGTTGATCGAGAACGGCACCGAGCAGGTCAGCGTCGCTCCCGGGGTGGCTCCCGGAGCGACGGTCAGCGTCTCGTCGAACACCGCGTCCGAGCCGCTGGGCACCGTTCGGGAGGCCGGGGTCAGCGAGATGCTGAGACCGGCATCGCAGATCGGCGCGGCCGTGACGGTCGCCGGAATGCTGGTCAGTCCCGAAAGGATGGTCGTGGACACGGCGGCCGCGTCGACGCCGGTGTAGAGGCTGCCGCCCGTCCCTTGGCTGATCGCGGTCGCCTGACCGGTTTGGTCGAGCCCTAAGTTCGGAATCCCGGCGTCGATCGCCACCACTCTGACGCCGCCAGCGGACAGCGAGGCGATCGCCTCGACCATCGTGTGACCGTTGCTCGGATCGTGTCCGTAGGCGTTACCCACCCACACGACGATGCGGGACGAACCCGTCCGCCACGCGATCGCTCCGCCGTCGCTCACCTGCCACAGGGCGTTGATCTGGTCCTCCGGCCAGTCGTTGCCGTTGGTCAACGGGATGCTGTCCACCGCTGTCTGGGCCACCGCTGCATCAGAAGTCAGGTTAGTAGCGACCGCGAACGGAATCAGGTCGGTCATATCGGCATAGGTCGCCACCGCGAACTGGGCATCCGGCTGCGCGGCCTTCACCGAGGTGATGATGTTGTTCATCCCGGACCGCACGTTGGCGATGGCGCCGGACATGCTTGCCGTGTTGTCGATAAGGAACAAGATGTCGGGCTTGGGCGAGATGCTGGGGGTCGAGACCGTCTTCGTGATGTGGACGACGTCGCCCGGATTGAGTGAGTCGGATACCGAGATCGGGTTGACCCCGGCACCGAATGCCAGGGCTGGGACGCTGATCAGGGCTGTCACCGCGCCAAGGGCGGTGGCAATAATTGTGCGAGCACGCATCAGGGACTCCTTCAGAGATATGCGTTGGTGCACCCTGATCAGGGCCAGGCTGGTCCGGTCAGGTGCGCACAGGCTAATAAGTCCAAAAGGGCCGGCGCAAGGCTCAGCGGGAGGTCTCCAGTCGGTGCCGCGCAGCGCGCCAGGACGTGACCGTCAGTGCCAGCGAGCAGATGAACATCGGGAGATGCAGGACGCCCATCCACCACCCGCTCGGGCTCAGGACGAACCAGGTCAGCAGGTTCCATGTGGCGAACAGCAGACCCACGCTGCCGACGGCGACGCGCAACCACGCCGGATGGGCGTCGGGCCGCAGGAACAGCGCTCCGGCGACGACTGTGGTGACCATGCAGAAGGTGACGCCGGCCCCGTTGGTCAGCAGGCCGTCCCACCCTGGGACGGGATGGCCGGCGACGACGGCGTACGGGAACGCTGCCGCGAACGCCATCAGCGGCACCGCCCACAGCCGGCCGGTCCGCAGCGGTGCGGCGTCCGCCGCGGTCCGACCGAGACTGATCAGACAGGCCGCGGCCAGGGCGAACTGGACCACGGCGTTGCCCGCGAGAAAGGCGAGGCCGGTGCCGGGCAGCACCGACGCGTTCTGGAAGAGGCCGGTGATGACGGACATGACCGCGAAATACGCGATCAACAGTCGGGGCGAGTGCCGGCTCCCGGTCACCGCGAGGATGCCGATCGCCACGAGCGCCCCCTTCGCGATCGGCAGCAGCACGGGCACCGACTCCGACAACGGAGCGGAGAGCACCCGCTGAACGACCTCGGCCACCTCAGGGCCGCTGACCAGTCGACCGGCCACCACGGCGGGCACGAGCATATTCAGCACGATCGGAACCACCAGGAACAGCCAGATCGGTCGTCGACGGGAACGGTGACGCATGGGGATCCTCTACTTCGCGCGCTGGTGGCAGCGTACTCCCGCGTCGATCCACGCACCTGCGTCGCGCGCGAGAGCGTCCCGGACTAGGCTCCTGCCGCAGGCGCAACGAGGCGTACGCAGACGGAGGGCTCCCATGAAGCTGCACGAATTCCCGCGGTATCCGCTCACCTTCGGGCCCAGTCCGCTGCAGCATCTGAAACGTCTCACCCAACACCTCGGCGGGGCCCAGATCTGGGCCAAGCGGGAGGACATCAACAGCGGCCTGGCGTTCGGTGGGAACAAGGTGCGGAAGTTGGAGTACATCGTCCCGGACGTCCTCGACTCCGGCGCGGACACGCTCGTCTCCATCGGTGGCTATCAGTCCAACCACACCCGGCAGGTCGCGGCCGTCGCTGCGCATCTCGGGCTCAAGTGCCGGCTCGTGCAGGAGACCTGGGTGCCCTGGGACGATCCCATGAACGACCGGGTTGGCAACATCCTGCTCTCGCGCATGATGGGCGCCGACTCGCGCCTCGACCCGCACGGATTCGACATCGGCATCCGCGATTCCTGGAAGGAAGCGCTCGCAGAGGTGGAGGCCAAGGGCGGCAAGCCCTATCCGATCCCCGCAGGCGCGTCGGAACACCGACTCGGTGGTCTCGGGTTCGCCAATTGGGCATTCGAAGTGGCCGAGCGGGAGAAGGAACTCGGCGTGCTGTTCGACACCATCATCGTCTGCACCGTCACCGGTTCCACCCATGCCGGGATGATTGCCGGTTTCGCCGCACTGGAGGATCTGACGGGCGTCAAGCGTCGCGTGCTGGGCATCGACGCGTCTGCGACTCTCGAGCAGACCCGGGACCAGGTGGGTCGGATCGCCCGGCACACGGCCGAGCTGATCGAGCTCGGCCGCGACCTCCGCGATGACGAGATCCAGGTGCTGGAGGGGTGGGCGGGGGAATTGTACGGCCTCCCCGTCGACAGCACGATCAACGCCATGGCCCTCGGTGCTCAACTGGAGGCGATGATCACCGATCCCGTCTATGAGGGGAAGTCGCTCGCCGGCCTGATCGACCTCGTCAAGTCGGGGGAGATCGGCAAGGACTCGACGGTGCTGTACGCCCACCTCGGCGGTCAGCCCGCGCTGAATGCGTACCACCGCCTGTGGGATTGACCCCTAGTGGCCGGTGAAGGGCTTGACGACGCCCAATCCGCACTCCCGGTCGTGGAGCGGGTGCTCCTCGCGGTGGAACTCGTCCCGGTCGGTCGAGTGGTCAGTTATGGCGAGGTGGCGGAGCTCGTCGGCACGAGCGCTCGACGGGTCGGTGCGGTGCTCAAGCTGCACGGTGGGGCGGTGCCGTGGTGGCGTGTCACCAACGCGCAGGGCGAACTACCTGCACCGTTGCTGGCCGAGGCCAAGACGCACTGGTCCGCCGAGGGGATCGGGATCGCTGCCTCCGGCCGTGGGTGCCGGAGGGCGCAGCACCGGGCGGATCTGACGGCGCTCGGTGCGGCGTACGACCGCGTCGCTTTTTGACCCGCCCCACGGGTCAAAGGGTGAGGGCGCAGACTCTCCCACCTGGATCCGGGCGCCGGAGCGCCAACTTCACGCCCGCACGGCCGCCAACCGCGCCCGCCGCAACGCGTCGTGGGCGGGCAGATAGAGGGGATCCAGCTCGTGGCCGAGCGCCAGCTCGAGCAGCCAGTCCGCGAGGGCGGGGTTGCGGGGAAGGACGGGGCCATGGGGATACATGCCCACGACCGTGCCCTGCAGGGCACCCTCGGTGCCGTCGTTCGCGTTGCCGACCCCGACCTCGACGTGGGCGAACGGCTGGGCGTCATCACCGAGATGGGTGTAACCACCGTGGTTCTCGAAGCCCGAGATCCACGCGTCGTCGCCGAACCGGCCGATCCAGCGGTGCAGGACCTCCCCGACAGCCCGGCGCGGCCCGCGGGTGGTGGTGACGTCCAGCAGGCCGAGACCCTCCCGGGGTTCGTCAGCGTCTCCGACGCCGAAACTGTGGCCGAGGATCTGATAGCCCGCACACACCGCGAAGACAACAGCGCCGCGGTCCACCGCACGATGCAGACCGCCGTCGGCCTTGAGCGCCTTGACCGCCGCGGTCTGTGCGCCGTCCTCGCCGCCGCCGAGCAGGAAGATATCGCCCGTTTCAGGCAGTGGCTGACCTGGCTCGACCCAGGTGACCTTGGTGTCGATGCCCCGCCACTCGGCGCGCTTCTGCAGCACCTTGGTGTTGCCCTGGTCGCCATAGATGCCCAGCAGGGACTGATAGACCTGCACGATCTCGAGGCTCATGCGAGCCCTCCCATCTTCCGCAGTTTCTGGAACGGGGTGTACGTCGCGATGACATCGATCGGCTCGGGGTGTCCCGCGAGGGCCTTCGCGAGGTCGGGCTCGACGCGGTGTTCGACCTCGGCGTAGGTGAGGCGTACGGCCAAATCGTCGGCCCGCGGACCGGATGCGATGACGGTGCGACCGGCCAACTGCTCGAAGTCGACGTCCCAGAGCCAGGACACGTCCTTGCCGTCGGCGGCCACGGAGTCGATCGCGAGCACCAGCGTCTCGGTCTCCGCGATCGGAAGCGCCTCGGCCCAGCCCGCGGGGTTCTTCGCGAGGAGCAGGCGTGCAGTGGTGGAGCCGAAACGGGCGGTGGCGAAGCGGCCGGCGGGGGAGGTGACGGTGCGCATCCCGCTGATCGCGGTGGCTGGATCGACGCCGAGCAGGGCCGCAGCGGCCAGGGCGCAGGCAGCATTGGAGACATTGAAGGCGCCGGGCACCCGCAAGTGGGGCTCCCACACGGTCCCGTCGGGCCCGATGATCGTGTCGCCCTGGACCCGCCAGGTCGTGGGTGGCTTGGCGAGGTCGCAGCCGGTGCAATGCCAATAGCCGGGAACATCCTCGGTCGGGTCGGTGCGCTCCAGGGTGGCCCCGCACTCCGGGCACAGCACCGAATCGGCATGCCAGACGGTCTCGGTGTCGACCCAGACGATGTCGTGGCCCTTCCGCGCGGCCCACACGATCAGCGGCTCCTCGGCATTCGCCACGACCACTGGACCACTGGCCCCGGCGCGCTCGAGCGCCTTGCGCCACGACGAACCGAGGGACTTGATCTCGTGGTGCCGGTCGAGCTGGTCGCGACTGAAGTTGAGCAGGACCAGCACTTCCGGGCGCCCGAGGCGGATCACGTCCGCCACCACCCGCTCGTCCGTCTCGAGCACCGCGATGTCGGCCCGGGGTGCCCGGCTCAGCGCCGATGCGATCCCGTAGTGCAGGTTCGCGCCGTCGGCGTTTGTCACCAATCGGCGCGCCGCACTGCCCAGCCCGGCGCGGACGGCCGCCGCCAGCAGATGCGTCGTGGTCGTTTTGCCGTTCGTGCCCGACACCACGACCGTTCGGCGGCCCTGGAGCAGTTTCGCGAGCGACCCCGGGTCGATGCGCTGCATCACCTGGCCCCTGATCGACGCACCGGATCCGCGGCGAGCGAGCCGGGAGGCGGTGGCGGCCAAGGCGCCCGCCATCACGGCAGTGTTGAGGCGAAGGCGCGAGAGCGTGGACATCGGTGGCGGCGTGGTGGCACGCCGGGTGAGCTCAGCGGACGACATGGCCCCCATTCTGTCCTAAGCCGGCGACCGAGCACCTGCGCGTGACGCGCGACGAAACGCGTACTTAACACGGTTGTTTCTCAGGCAGGCAGCAACTCGAGCTGGCTGAGCAGCGCGATCGTCTGCCCGATGCCGTCCTCCGCGCAGATCCGGGTGCGAACGTCCGCTGCCCGACGCTCGAAGCCGGCGGTATCGGGGCCCGCGACCAAGTCGTTCGTCAGGCGGGCGAGGCGTTCCGGTGTCAGCCGGAGGAAGGGAACCGGCTCGGGCCCGAGTCCGAGCCGGTGCAACCGCCACGCGTGATAGGGCTGGTCCGCTGCGAAGGGCGCGGCCACCGTCGGCCGTCCAGACCGCAGCCCCATCTGGGTGGTGCCCGCGCCGCCGTGATGGATCAGCCCGGCCATCTGCGGAAAAAGCAGGTCGTGCGGGGCGTCGGTGATCGCGTACGCGTCCTCGGCCACCCGCCCCGACGGCCCGGGGTCCGGTGCCGGGACGACCACTCGCCGGCCTGCCGCTCGGCCCGCGGCGATCGCCAGATCGAATCCCTCCCGACCCGTGGCGCCGGTCATGCTGCCCATGCCGATGAACACCGGCGGCGGTCCGTCGGCGAGAAACAGCTCGAGTTCGGGGTCGAGCCGGGCATCCGGGTCGGGTGCGAAGAGGAAGCCGGTTTGGTGTACGCCGGCGGGCCAGTCGGACGCGGGCGGAATCAGCACCGGGCTGGCGGCGACCACGCGCGGGTGTGCGTCAACTGCATCCCTGATCTGGTGGGTTCGCCACGCGGGTCGGCCGAGTCTGGCCCTGAGGGCCTTCGTGACGGGCGCGCCGACGGCCGTCACGAGCGACCAGTTGAGGTTGACTCCCCAGCGGTTGTACGCCTCCCAGCGCCTGAACCCATGCGCGAAATAGTGGCTCTCCCGGTGCAGCGTGGGGAACTGCCCGCTGAAGGCGATGGTGGCGACGGGACAGCCGCGCTCCTCCGCCAGAGTGGGGCCCACCCCGGCGCCGAGCACTCCGCTGAGCACAGTGTCGCCCGGTTGCACCGCGGACAGCACGGCGTCCGTCGCGGGCTCGGCCACGTGCCGCGCCCAGCGGTTCAACAGCCACCCCTGGCCGCCGGAAGTCGAGGCGAAGCGGCGCAGGCGCCCGGCCGTGGTGAGGATTTCGGCGAGCGACGCGTCGACCGGGACGAACGGCACGTCCTGCTGGGCAGCCAGCCCCGCGTACTCCTTGAGCGCCACCACCCGCACCACCGCACCCCGACGGCCCAGCGCGCCGGCGAGCCTCGCCATCGGCTCCACATCACCGCGCGAGCCGAGCGCCACGAACACGATGGCGGGCGTCACGCCGGATCGGTGGATCGGATGGTGGTGAGGATCTCCTCGGCGACCCGCTCGGGATGCTTCTCCGGCAGCCAGTGATCGGCGTCGATCTCCACGAAGCGATAGGGGCCCTGGCAATAGCGCTCGGTCGCCTCGGCCGCGACCCGGCCGAGATAGGCATCGCGGTTGCCCCAGAGATAGGTGGTGGGGACGGTGACGGGATTGTCGGCGAAGTACGCCCCGGCGGGCCGGGTCAAGAGTCCCCGATAGACCCCCAGTGTGGACCTCAACGCGCCCGGGTGGCGGAGCCAGCGGAGATAGGCACGTTCGTGATGCTCGGGAAGCCCGAGAGACGCCAGGCCGTTGCGCTTCAGGCCCCAGCCGAGGACGGCCTCGGGGAGTGCTGGGATTTGCATGGCAAGCATGTACCAACTCATCAACCCCTGTCGCGACCGCAATGATGCCCAGCGCGCCGCCGCCGGGTGGGGAGTGGCGATCGAGGTGAGCGTGCGCACGCGGTCCGGGTGCTGGGTCGCGAGAAGCCAGGCGATGCCCCCGCCCCAGTCGTGGCCGACGATGTGCGCACGGTCGATGCCCGCGGTGTCGAGCAGCGCGAGGGCGTCGGCGACCAAACGCTCTGTGCGATAGGCCCGCCGTCCCTCGGGCATCGCTCCGGCGGTGAAGCCGCGCAGCGCCGGAGCGAGACAGCGGACTCCGCCGGCGGAAAGCAGGGGGATCACATCCGACCAGGCGTGCGGCGTCTGGGGATAGCCGTGCAGCAGAACAGCGGTCTCCCCGTCGGTTGCGGTGATCCCCGAGGGTGCTGCGTCGATCACCTCGAACACGAGGCCGTCGTTCTCGAAGCGGTCCATTGTTTCTCCCGTCGTCCACCCCCATTCTGACTTATTCCACGACTGTGGAACAAGGGCTTCGGGTGCTCGCGCGGCAGAAGAACGGCGAGTGTGTCAGCCCTTTCGACGAGGGCTCTAGAGTATCGATATGTCACCCACCGCGCCGCCCATCACGATTGCGCTGGTCAACGACTATCAGGTGGTCATCCAGGGCGTCGCGCGCATGCTCGAGAACCACCCGCGACTCCGCGTTCTGGAGATCGATTCGCTGGCCGATCCGGACCGTCCGGTGGATGTGGTCCTGTACGACGCGTTCGCCGCCCAGCGGCGGGAGGCGGACCTGACCCGGCTCCTGCGGGACCCCCGCTGTGGGCGCGTAGTCGTCTATTCGTGGCACGACGGGGCAGCCGAGGTGCGGGAGGTTCTCGGGCTGGGCGTGCACGGCTATCTGTCGAAGGCCTTGGACGCACAGGAATTCGCCGACGCACTTGTGCGCGCCCACGCTGGCGAGCAGGTGGTCGAACCCAAGCCGGTCCCGGACGACTTCGCCGCCGGCGACTGGCCGGGACGCAGCCAGGGCCTGACCGCTCGCGAGGCCGAGATCGTTGCGCTCATCACTCAAGGGGTAACGAACCAGGACATCGCCCGCACGTGCTTTCTGAGCATCAACTCGGTGAAGTCCTATATTCGCTCCGCCTATCGCAAGATGGGCGTGCAGCGTCGCAGCCAGGCGGTGCGCTGGGGGATCGACCACGGCCTCCAGCCAAGGCCCGCCCGGGTGTCCGGCTCGGAGGTCAGCGGTCTCTGACCACCTTTTCGGGTGAGCCGCTCCCGCCGTCCGGCCAGCGCAGCTAGTGGTCCTGGCGCTCGTAGATGCGGATGCAGACCAACACGGACACGACCAGCCCGACCAGCCCCAGCGCCAGGAGGCCGAGCACTGCCCAGGACCCCCCCCGAGCCCAGGGACGCCACGAGCTCGGCCAGGGCTTCCTGCCCCAGGCCGAAGCCCACGACCCCGGAGATGGCCAGGGTGACGGCCAGCGCGACGAAGGATCCGGTGACCGCGCCCCAGCGAACCTGCAGCGGGATCATGAGCGACAGCACCACGAACAACGACCCGACCAGCGCGACCCCGGACAGCACGAGCCCTTCGATCGGCTCGCCGCGCACCACGGCCGCCAGGGCCGCGAACGCCAGCCCGATGACGACGGCGAGCGTCGTCACACCGACTGTGACGAGGTAGTGCGACACCATGACCGTGCGGCGCCGGACCGGGAGCGACCCGTAGAGCGTCGTCAGCTTGTTGGTCTCGGCCGTCCCGAAGAGGGTGAGGCCGATCATCATGCCGACCACCGCGAGCAGGGGCATCGAGAAGGTGACGCCGCCCGCGAACGCGAATACGGCCGACATCACGATGAAGATGGCGAACATGCGGCGCTGGGCGACCAGCGAGTGCAGGTCGAGGCGGAGCATGGGTGCGAGGTCAGACATGGCTCGGCTCCTTGGCGAGGTGGACGACGATCTCTTCCAGCGAGGGCTTCTCGACGACGACGCCGCGGCCCAGCGAGACGGTGTCCGGGGTGGACATCAGGCCTTCCCAGCCCTGCGCGTGTTCCCGCAGGCCCCGGACGAACGGGCGCACGGCGTCCAACTCGGACGCCGCCCCGTGCACCATGCGCCACTCGTCGGTGAGCTCGTCGCGGGCGGTGGACGCCAGCAATCGGCCCTCGTGGATGATCGTCACGTAGTCGGCGATCTTCTCCAAGTCGGTGGTGATGTGCGTCGAGAAGAGCACGGTGTGTGCCTCGTCGGTCATGAAGTCGGCCACCATGTCGAGCAGTTGGCTGCGCGCCAGCGGGTCGAGGCCGGAGGTGGGCTCGTCCAGGATCAGCAACTCGGCGCCGTGGCTGAGCGCCACCGCGAGCTGCAACTTCATGCCCATGCCGCGGGAGAGTTCCTTCACCTTCTTCGAGGCGTCGATGCCGGCCCAGGCGAGCAGGCTGTCGAACCGGCGCTGGTCCCAGGCCGGGTAGAACGGCGCGAGCGCGCGTCCGACGACGGCGGCCGTCCAGCCGGCGACATAGGCGGGCTGGTCGTGGACGACGCCGATCCGGTCGTGGCCGACCACGTCGACGATGCCGGCGTCGGGGAGGGCCATCCCGAGGGTGGTCTTGATCAGGGTGGTCTTGCCGGCGCCGTTGGCGCCGACCAGGCCCATGACGAAGCCGCGGGGCACGACCAGGTCGACCGGCCCCAGCGTGAAGCCGTCGTAGGTCTTGGTGATGCCGCGCAGCTCGAGGGGGTTCATGACTGCTCCTCGCTCTCGATGAGGGTGGCGAGCACCTGGTGGAGCTCGGCCGTGGTGAGGCCGGCGAGGCGCCCGACCCGGACGCCGTCGGCGAACAGCTCCTCGACCTCGCCGAGCGCCCGCTCCCGGACGAGCTCGGCGTTGCGGGGCAGCACGTAGCTGCCCTTGCCGGGCACGTTGGTCACGAAGCCCTCGGCGGCGAGGTCGGCGTAGGCGCGGGTGGTCGTGATGACACTCACGCGCAGGTCGCGCGCCAGCCCCCGGATCGACGGCAGCAGGTCACCCTCGGCCACGTCACCGCGCAGGATGGCCGCCTTGAGCTGCCCCTTGATCTGCTCGTAGATCGGGACGCCGCTGGTGTTGGACAGCACCACGTCGAGACCCATCACCAACTCCTCTACTGTATATGTACACCATAGACAGTAAGTACAGTCGGGTCAAGGCTCCCAGCCACGAGTGCGTTGTTGAGCTCGCAAGCGACGTCGCGCGCCATCGGGCGGATGCGGTCGAGGCCTCGACCAACTGTCGTCGAGCTGCGAGGGTGGGGAGTCAGCGCACCAGGGACGGGAGCAGGCATGCAGGCAGTCACGTGGCAGGGCATCGAGGACATCAGGACGATCGAGGTTCCGGATCCGGTGATCCAGGACCCCACGGACGCGATCGTGCGGGTCACGTCGACGGCGATCTGCGGCTCGGACCTGCACCTTTATTCGGTTCTCGCGCCGTTCCTGCAGCCGGGTGACGTGCTGGGGCACGAGTTCATGGGGATCGTCGAGTCGGTCGGCTCGGGGGTCGCCACCCTGGCCCCGGGCGACCGCGTCGTGGTTCCCTTCACGATCTCCTGCGGGCGCTGCTGGATGTGCCAGCGCGGGCTGTTCGCGCAGTGCGAGACGACTCAGGTCACCGCGCAGGACAAGGGGGCCAGCCTGTTCGGCTACACGTCCCTGTACGGCTCCGTCCCCGGCGGGCAGGCCGAGTTGGTCCGGGTCCCGCACGCGGACTTCGGCCCCGTGAAGCTGCCGGCCGGGGTGGACGACGAGCGCTTTCTCTATCTGAGCGACATCCTGCCGACCGCGTGGCAGGGGGTGGAGTACGCCGGCGTCGGCGCCGGAGACACCCTCGCGATCCTCGGTCTCGGACCGGTGGGGCAGCTGGCCGTTCGGGCCGCCAAGCAGCGCGGGGTCGAGCGAGTGATCGCGGTGGACCTCGTGGACGAGCGGCTGGAGCTCGCCCGCGAGTGGGGAGCCGAGGCGCTGGACCGGCGCCAGGTCAAGGACGTCGCGGAGGCGCTCAAGGACATGACGGGCGGCCGCGGTCCGGACGCGGTCCTCGACGCCGTCGGCATGGAGGCGCACGGCAACCCGGTCGCCGAGAAGGTCATCGCCGGCGCCGCACGCCTGCCGAAACCCGCGGGACGCGCGGCCATCCGGCACGCAGCGATCGACCGGCTGGACGCGGTGCACACGGCGATCGACGCGGTCCGTCGGGGCGGCACGGTGTCGCTGTCGGGGGTCTATGGCGGAATGATCGATCCGATGCCGATGATGACGATGTTCGACAAGGGCATCACGATGCGGATGGGCCAGTGCCATGTCCGCCGGTGGACCGACGACCTCCTGGCGCTGGCGCAGCGCGACGGCGATGTGCTCGGTCTGGAGACCCTGGCCACCCACCGCGTGGGCCTGGCTGACGCCGCTGAGGCGTACAAGATGTTCCAGACGAAATCCGACGGCTGCATCAAGGTCGTCCTGAAGCCCTAGCCGAGCAGGGACCGCAGCCGCTGGGCGTTGCGGACGGCGTGGCCGTGGCCGTCATTGTTGAAGTACGCCCAGACGCCGCGCCCCTGCCCCTGCCATTCCCGGATCCGATCCGCCCACCAGTGCAGATCGGCGTCGGAATAGGACCCGGCGTACAGGTGGTGGTGGTCGGGGCCGTGGAGCCGGACGTAGACCCGGGGTGCCGTCGCGCGCAGCACGCAGGGGAGGCCTGCCCCGGACAGGACGGTGTACGCCGCACCGTGCCGCTCGAGCAGACCGAAGACCTCGTCGACGACCCAGGTCGGATGCCGGAATTCGATGGCGACCGGGATCCGGTCGGGCAACTGCGCCAGGAAATAGTCGAGTCGCGCGTCGTCCCGCGCCAGGTCGGGCGGAAGCTGGACGAGCAGGAGCCCGGCCCGGTCGCCGAGCAGGTCCCAGGAGGCCGCGATGCGGCCGATCCAGTATTCCGGCTCCCGCAGCCGCCGCGCATGCGTCAGCGCCCGGGGCGCCTTGACCGTCAGCCTGAAGCCCTCGGGCAGGCGCCGCCGCCAGGACGTGAACGCCGCGTCGCGCGGCCACCGATAGAAGCTCACGTTGAGTTCCACGGTGTCGAACGCGGCGGCATAGCGGGCGAGGCGATCGGCGGGCCGGCAGCCGTGATAGAGGACCTCGTCCCAGTGGTCGTAGGACCAGCCCGAGGTCCCGATCCGCAGTTCCACCGTGCGCCTCTCAGCCCAGCAGGTCGAGTACGGCCCGCTCGAGATCGTCCTGCCGATTGCGCGAGTTGCGGTGCTTCTTCGTGGCGGCCTCGGCGATGGTGGAGCCGGATTCGTACGCGTCGATGATGCGGGGATCGATATAGGAGTTGCGGGCGATCGTCGGGGTGTTTCCGAGATAGCTGGCGACCTCCTGGGTCGCCTGTTTGATCGCCCGCTTGCGGGAGGCCTTGGTGGTTCCCGGCTCGTCGGACAGGGCGAGGACCTCGGCGGCGATGACCGTGGCGTGCCAGGTGCGGAAGTCCTTCGCGGTCAGTGCCCCGCCGAACAGCACGCTCAGATAGTCGTTGACCTCGGCGCCGGTGAGATCGCGCCACGTGGTGCCGTCCTTCCAGGCGAGCAGGCGGTCGCTGTCGTCGCTGCGTCGGCGCATGGTCTCCAGGACCTTGATCGCAGCCTCGTCGTCGACCGCGATCGTGTGGCTGATGCCGGACTTGCCGACGAACGAGAACACGAGCGTGTCGTCGCGTCGACGGACGTGCTGACGCTCGAGCGTGGTGAGGCCGAACGACCCGTGGGCGTCGGTGTACGCGTCGTTCCCGATCCGGAAATAGCCGACGTCGAGCAGCCGCACCGCCACCGCCGCGGCCCGCTCGCGCGGCATGCCGCTGAGCTCGAGGTCCTCGTTCACGCGCCGGCGGGCCTGCGGGAGCATCGCGGCCGCCGTGGTGACGCGGTCGAACTTGGAGCGGTCGCGGCGGGCGCGCCAGTCGGGGTGATAAAGGTACTGCCGCCGGCCCGCATCATCCGTCCCCGTCGCCTGCAGGTGGCCGTTGGGCACCGGGCAGATCCACACGTCCTGCCACGCGGGCGGGATCGCCAGGGACTTGGCGCGCTCGACCTGGTCCGCCGACAGCGGTTTGCCGTCGGCGTCGGCATAGCTGAAGCCTTTGCCGCGGCGACGACGCGAATAGCCGGGCTGGCGGGGGCTGACGCGGCGGAGTCGGACCATGGGCGCACCTTCCTGGATCGGATCAGATCAGCTCGGCATCGGCGAGCCGGATGAACCTCGTGCCGGTGGCGAGCAGCTGCGGCAACGCGGCCGCGAACCCCTCGGCGGTCGCGCCGTCGGGACGGTTCGCGTGGGCGATGACGATGTCGCCCTTCGTGACGGTACGCAGCGCCGCTGCCACTTGGCCGCTCGAGAGGGTCGCGCCCGCGTCGCCGTTCACGGAGAATCCGACGGGAATCTCACCGAGTTCGCGCACGATCTCGACCGCGACCTCGTCGTAGTGGGCGGTGCCGGACCGGAACCATCGTGGCGCCCGGCCGGTGATCGCCGTGAGCTTCTCGTGGCAGCCCAGGACTTCGTCGATCGCGGCGCCGACGTCCTTGGTGCCGTTGATGCCGTACGCGGCCCGCCCGTTCACCGACAGCGGTCGGTGGCTGGTCCCATGGTTGGCCATGTCGATGAGCCCGGTGTCGACCAGCCGTTCAACAGCACCCGGATTTGCGTCGATCCAGCGTGCGTTCACGAACACGCCGGCCGGAACCTCGTGCTCGACCAGCAGGTCAATGAGCCGCTGGTCGAGGGCCGCGCCACCCGGGCCGCCGCACAGATCGAGGGTGAGGAGCACGCCGTCCGCTTCGGTCCGGCCCGGCACGCCGGTGACGTCCAGACCCCACTCCTTGGGCACTCGGCCCGCGTACTTCTCCGACAATGCCGTCCTGTCCAACTCCGCCCGCGTCGGCACTGGGGTGGCGGTCGGGCCGCTGGTCGGTGAGGGTTCGGGCGCCGGGGCGCTGACCGTGGACGTGCTGTCGGGACCCGGTCCCGGGGCGCACGCCGCGAGCCAGGAGGCGGTGGCCAGACCGGCACCGATCACGACGCGGCGGCTGACAGCAGGGGACGGGTGGTGCATTCCTGCACGCTATCCGAGGGCGAGCCCCCTCGGCACCGAGCGCTCAATCGTTCCGGGGGGACAGATCCGACACCGCCGGTCCCTCGAGAACGGTGCCGTCGGCAGCGAAGCGAGACCCGTGCAGCGGGCAGTCCCAGGACTGCTCGGCGTCGTTCCAGCGGACGACCCCGCCCATGTGGGAGCACGCGCCGGGGATCCGGCAGGTCACTCCGCCCACGGTCGACACGGCCTCCGGCAGTCCGCCCGCCCCGCGGCCGACCACACCTTGGCCTTCCGCCGGTGGCTGGTCCGGCAGGCTGGTCAGTTCGGCCTGGACCCACCCCTTGGTCGCTTCGACGACCGCGCCGCCGACGAGCTTGGCGGTGCTGGTCACCCCGGCTGGCTTGGTCACCCGCTTGCGGAGAGTCTCGGCCCAGGGCTTGCCCGACAGCGAGCCGGGGGAACCGAGGATCTCCTGCGCGAGGCTGAGCGCGGCGGCGACCGCGTTCGTCATGCCCCACTTGTTGAATCCGGTGGCGACGAAGATCTGGCCGCCGCCGCGGGGGAGTTCACCGACGAAGGGGACGCGGTTGATCGACTGATAGTCCTGGGCCGACCAGGCGTGGACGCGCTCGGCGCCCGGGAAGTGTTCTTCGGTCCACTGGTCGAGGCCCGCCACCGCGTCGAGGGCGGAGTCCTCACGGCCAGTCACGTGGCCATTTCCGCCGACCATGAGCCACTGCTCACCGTCGACCGTGACGGTGCGGAGGGAGCGGGTGGGCTGGTTTGCGCTGAGATACATGCCGAGAGGAATGGTGCTGCCCGGGACCCGATAGGTCGCGGCATAGGACCGCAGAGGGAGCAGCTTGGCGAAATAGCCGCCCCGGTCGAGCACGGGCGCACCCGTGGCCAGGACCAGACGGTCAGCGGTCACCTGCCCGCCGGTCGTGGACACGGTGAGTGGGGAGCCGGGGTCGGCATCGGTCACCCGCACCCCCTCGATGAGCACCCCGCCACGATCCGCGTACTCCTCCCGCAGCGCGTCCAGCACCCGCAGCGGATGCAGCTGCAGCTGATCCGGCAGGGTCAGCGCACCGGCCGAGAAGGGGAGCTCGGTCTGCTCGGTCCAGTTGACGCGCAGCCCGGCGGCCTCGCAGGCGTCGAACTCTTCGCGCAGGGCGGTGAGTCCGCGGTCGGTGGTGGCATAGGTGTACGCGTCGCGGCGCTCATAGCCCACTTGGTGATCGTCGAGATAGCGGGTGAGCCAGGCCTGGCCCTCTCGGTTGCCGTCGAGATAGGCCTGCAGGACGTCCTCGGAGTGGTGGCGCAGGATGTCGGAGAACACCAAGCCCTGCAGCAGGGACAGCTTCCCGGTGGTGTGCCCCGTGGTTACCGCGCCGACGCGGCGGGCCTCCACGAGTGCGGTTCGCTGGCCGGCGCGGGCGAGCAGGACGGCAGTGACCAGTCCGGTCAGTCCGGCGCCGGCGACGACGGTGTCGAAATGGACCCCGACCGGCAGCGAATCGTTCGCAAGGGGGGAGAGGGGATGAGTCGCATGCCACACGGAGTCCATGGTCAACTGTCGCCAAAATGGCCGGCGCAGGCCACACCCTTTTGGGGGAGATTGACGTCCAGCAGGATGACGCCGACCGTGGCCTCCGTGAGGAAGGCCAGCGCGTCCTCGGCGGTCGCGCGATGTCTCGACGGTGAGCCCGAACGCGGTGAAATACTCACGCGTCGCGCCCGCGAGCTCCTGCTCGTCCTCCACGATCAGCACGTCTGTTTGCATCGCCCCTCCTGGGGCCGGTCTCGCAGCAACGAGCCATCATGGACCCATGACGATTCTGAAGATCAACGCGATCACGGTCCCGGCGGACAGCGGTGACGAACTGGCGCGGCGCTTCGCGCAGCGCGCCGGGGCAGTCGACGACCAGGACGGGTTCGAGGGCTTCGAGCTGCTGAAGCCGCTGGATGCGGACCGGCACGTGTGGCTCGTGATGACCCGCTGGCGTGATGAGGAGTCCTTTGCCGGCTGGATGAACTCCCGGGACTTCAAGGCCGCGCACGGTGGACGCGGCACGGAGGCTCCGTCCGGTCACGACGGCCCGCCGACCGGCCAGAAGCCGGTCGGGATGAGCGCTGAGCTGTGGAGCTATGAGGTGGTGGACCTCGGCTGAGTCGGATCGTCCGCGGGCCAGCCCTCGTGCAGGAGGGCGAGGGCGGCCGCCTGATCGAGCAGCGGTTGCCGCATCTCCTCGTGCAGGAACTGCAGCAGTGCCTCGGACAGCTCCGCGTGGTCGGAGGTGACGGAGTCCACGGCCACGGCGGCATGCAGGTTCTCCGCGAAGGCCGTGATAGCCGTCTGCGCCACGCAGCTGTGGGTGGAGACGCCGCACACGAGCACGTGTGCGACGCCGCGTCGATCCAGCGCCGCCTTCAGCCCGGTCCCGTGGAACGCGCTGTCCCGAGTCTTGACGATCTCGACGTGATCGCGGGTGTCGAGATCGGCCAGGAACGCCGCCTGCTCCGTCCCCGGGAACGCGAACCCCTGCCGGTCCGCCCGCATGTTCAGCGTCCACGTCGAGCCGTCACGCTGGTGCTCGGTGCGCACCAGCACCACCGGCCTCCCGGCGTCGTGTGCCGCCCTGATCAACTCGTTGACGCACGCGAGCACCGCGTCCTTCTTGTCCGCGAGCCCGGGCAGCTCGAAATAGGAGTTCTGCATGTCGATGACGAGCAGGGCGGTCTCGCCGGACGGTTGCGCGAGTTGGGCCGGGCCGGGCGAATCCGGCTCGGTCATGTGCGCCACCAGGTGTCCCGGATCTCTACCGGCGTGGTCCGCTTGTGCCGCGTGCGCCACCAGATCGTTTCGATCTTCTCCGCCACCTCCTCGGGCACCTCGCGCCCCTCGAGATAGTCGTCGATGTCGTCATAGAGCAGCCCGAGCTCGTCTTCGTCGGAGCGGCCCACATTGTCGTCGAGCAGATCGGCGGTCGGCACCTTGGCCCACAGCTGTTCCGGGGCGCCGAGGTGCTGCAGCAGCTGGCGGTTCTGGCGCTTGTTCAGCCCGAAGAGCGGCAGGATGTCGGCGGCGCCGTCGCCGAACTTCGTGAAGAACCCCGTCACGCTCTCAGCGCCGTGGTCGGTGCCGATCACCAGCAGCCCCAGATCTCCCGCCAGCGCATATTGCGCCACCATCCGGAGCCGCGCCTTGGTGTTGCCCTTGGTGAAATCGGTGAGCGACGTCCCGACGGCACGCAGATATTCCGACTCGAAGCCGTCCACGCCCGGTGCGACGTTGTAGGTCACGGTTTGGTCGGCCCCCACGAACTCCACCGCGGCTGCCGCATCCGCTTCGTCGTGCTGCACGTTGTAGGGCAGCCGCACCGCGACGAAGACCGACGTCCCGCCGGCCGTGCGTACGCGCTCCGCGGCCAACTGGGCCAGCCGGCCCGCGAGTGTGGAATCGAGCCCGCCCGAGATGCCCAGGACGTAACCCTTCGCGTGGGCCGCAGCCTGATAGTCGGCCAGGAACTGGACCCGGCGTTCCACCTCGGCCGCGGGGTCGATCTCGGGGAGCACCCCGAACTCGTCGATGATGGTCTGCTGCAGTGGTCGCATTGCACCATTGTGGCCGGTCACGCCCGGCAGGGCACCACACCCCTGGGGGCGGTGACCTCAGGCCGGACTATGCCCGACGCTCGTCGCCTTCGGTCGCTTGGTGATGAACGGCAGGACCGCACCGACGAGGGCGATGATGCCGACCACGGTGTAGGCGCGGACGTAGTTGCCCTCCGTGCCGATCAGGGCGGAGATGAGCAGGGGGCCGACCACGCCGCCGATCGACCAGGCGATGAGCATGAGGCCATAGATGCTGCCCGCGTTCTTGAGGCCGAAGAAGTCGCCCGCCGTCGACGGCATGGTCCCGAACGCGCCGCCATAGCAGAGATAGATCAGCGCGGCGAGGACATAGAACAGGGCAGGGTTGGTCGCGCGCGGGATGAGGATCAGGCACACACCGAGGATCACCAGGATGCCGATGAACGACGGCATGCGGCCGATCTTGTCGGACAGCGCGGCCCAGCCCATGCGGCCGCCGCCGTTGAACAGGCCCATGACCCCGACGAGCGTCGCGGCCGCAGCGGGGGAGAAGCCGGCGACCCCGGAAGCCGTGGATGCCGCCTGGGAGACCAGTGAGATGCCACCGATCACGGCGATGGCGAGGATGGCGGTCAGCAGATACCACTGCGGCGTACGCAGAGCTTCCGCCTGGGTGAAGTCCCGGCCAGGCGTCACCTTCTGGGTGGGCGTCTCGTCCTTGGCTCCCGCGACCGTGTAGCCGGCGGGCGGGTTCACAAACGTCGACGCGCCCAGCAGACCGGCGACGAGATAGGCGATCCCGAGCCAGAGGAATACCTTCGTCGGGAACTGCTGATAGTCGGCGCTGCCGGAGATCATCGCCTGCGCGACGGGCGAGGTGATGACGGCGCCGAAGCCGAATCCGCCGACGGCGATGCCGGTGATCAGACCGCGCTTGTCGGGGAACCACTTCTGGAGGAGGGCGATCGGCACGATGTACGCCAACCCCAGTCCGAACCCGCCGATCACGCCATAGCCCAGGATCAGCAGCCACAGATCATCGGCGCTGCGGGCGAAGCTCGCGAGGATGATGCCCAGCGCGTAGAGCACGACCCCGGCGAGCCCGACGATGCGGGGCCCGCGCTTGTCCTGGATCCGGCCGCCCAGGAACGATCCGACGAAGATCATGCCGATCGCGACCTCGAAGGGCACGGCGGCGACCATCGGGGAGAGTCCGAAGGACTCCTCGGACTGCAGCGCCTTCGCGAACGTGCTCCAGGCATAGACCGCGCCCAGGGCGAGCTGCACGAGCAGGCCGCCGATGAGAATGAGCCACCGATTGGGTGTGCGGGACGTCGAGGTCGATGTCGGGGTGTCCGAAAGGTGCGCCATTGAATCCTCCTCGGCCGGTCACTGGCTTGTCAGCGTACGGGTCCCGATTCCCGAGTGGGATCGAGGGCACGTCCCGTCTTGAACATTGGTATGTCACAGCGGTGAACTAGCATCGCGCTGATGGTTGTCCCCGCCTATCCCGACTGGGTTCTCGAGCTCGACGACGACCGCATGCTGCGGTTGTTCGGTGCCGAGTCCCTTCGTCGCGGCCGCGTCTATGCCGCGCAGTCACGGGTGAGCGGCATCAGACCGGCCACCAACATCGTGGCCGCGCAGGTGGCGGGGAACGGCTATCACCCCTATCAGACGACCGTTGCGGCGCCGACCGGTGTTGATTCGTTGGTGACGTCCTGCTCCTGCCCGGTCCGGCGCAACTGCAAGCATGCGGTCGCGCTGATCCTGCACATGCGGACCGGTCTCGAGCGCCGGGCCGCCGGCCCCGTGGCGCCGGCCGCCGGACCCTCCTGGCAGCAGGCCCTGACTCCGCTCGTCGGAAACCGCGCGACCCGCAGCCGCGGCGGCGGACGGCTGGCGCTGCAGCTCAACCAGGGGCAGTCCGGCTTCTGGCTGCGGCCCCTGCGCAGCGGAACCCGGGAGCCGTGGGTGAGGTCCGGCGCCGAGTGGGAGGACATGCGGTTCGGCTTCGGTGGTCAGCTGGCGGCCTCTCAGCGGGAGCCGCTCGCGCGGCTGCTGGCGACGCGACGCACCGACGCCTATGGCGCTCATCAGCAACGGATCACCCAGCTGATGCTGGCGGACCTCCGGCCCGAGGCCTGGGTCGAGTTGCGGCAGGCCGTGCAGAGCGGCGTCGACCTGCTCCCCGGCTCGGGTCTGCAGGGCACACAGCTCCCCCCGATCGAGCTGATCGACGACGCCTTCGTTCCGACGGTGGTGATCGATCAGGTTCCGGCCGGCCTGCAGGTGACGACGATGGTCGTTCTCGAGGGCAGGGAGTTCGCTGTCGACGGGACGTCGTTCGTGGGCTATCCCGCGAACGGTGTCGCCCTGCAGGCCGACGATCGGCTCCTGCTCGGGCCGCTGTCCCGCGAGCTCACGCGGGACGAGCACAGCCTGTTCGCCCGGAGCGGGATCGTCGAGGTCCCGAACAGTGATGTTGGTCTGTTCGCCAGCGGCTTTCTGCCCCGGCTGCGGGACCGTTTGGAGGTACGCCTCCATGACGGTGTGGAACTCCCCGAACCATCACCGCCGACCTTGGTCGGACGCATCCAATTCGCCGCTGTCGGCGCCACCGACCTATCCGACACTGTCGGCACCACCGACCTATCCGACACTGTCGGCACCACCGACCTATCCGACACTGTCGGCACCACCGACGAAGGGGAGCCGGTCGCCGGCGGTGCCCGGTGGGCCAGCGTCGACTGGGGCTATCGCTATCGGATCGGCGAACAGACACACTTGGTGTCGGCCACTCCCCGGGCCGATGATCCACCGGTCCGCGACCTGAAGGCCGAGGCAGGGATTGCGAACTCGCTTCCCGCGGGGCCGTGGCGCACTCAGGCGGAAACCACCCACCACCCCGACGCCGAACAAGCCCAGCTCCGATCGGTCACGATCAGCGGTCGCGCGCTCATCACGTTCGTGACCGACGTCCTGCCTGCGCTGGCCGGCCGGGACGACGTGGAGCTCGCGATCGAGGGCCAGACGCCCGCGTTCCGGGAAGCCGAGACCGCTCCCGAGGTCAGCCTGCGGGTGACCGAGCCCGAGGCGGGGGACTGGTTCAACCTGGGCGTGGAGATCACGGTGGACGGTGAGCAGGTCCCGTTCGAGCCGCTCTTCCGGGCACTGTCGCTGGGCGAGGACCACCTGATGCTGGACTCCGGGACCTGGTTCTCCCTCGACCGTCCGGAGCTGGATCAGCTGCGTCGGGTGATCGAGGAAGCGCGCGGGATCATCGACCACGACGACGACACCTTTCGGCTGCGCCCCGAGCACGCGGGCCTGTGGGAGGAACTGGTCTCGCTCGGCGTCGTCGCGGAGCAGTCGGACGCCTGGCGGGAGGCGGCGTCGGCATTGCTGGACGTCGAGCAGCTTCCGGAGATCCCTGAACCGGCGGGGCTGAATGCCGAGTTGCGGCCCTATCAGAACACCGGTCTGCGCTGGCTTGCGTTCCTCTGGCGGTCGCGGCTGGGTGGGATCCTCGCCGATGAGATGGGTCTGGGCAAGACGGTCCAGGCGCTCGCCCTGGCCAAGGCCGCGGAGGAAGCCGGCGAATTGACGGCCCCGCTGCTGGTCGTGGCGCCCACCTCGGTGGTGGCCACCTGGGCGGCCGAGGCCGAGAAGTTCACCCCCGAGCTGCGGGTCGTGGCGATCACGCAGACCGAGAGTCGCCGGGGCGAGGGGTTGGCGGATGCCGTGGCGGGGGCGCAGGTGGTGCTGACGTCCTACACTCTGCTCCGCCTCGAGGCCGACAGCTATCACGCGCTCGAATGGTCGGCTGTGCTGTTGGACGAGGCCCAGTTCGTGAAGAACCGCGCTTCGAAGGCCTATCAGGCGGTGCGCAAGCTGCGGGCGCGGACGAAGATCGCGTTGACCGGCACGCCGCTGGAGAACAACCTCATGGACCTCTGGTCGCTGCTGTCGATCACCGCGCCCGGGCTGTTCGCGGATCCGAAGAAGTTCGGCGACGTCTATCGCAAGCCGATCGAGGGCGGGAACAATGAGGTTCTCGAGCGGCTCCACCGGCGGATCCGGCCGTTGATCCTGCGCCGGACCAAAGCGGCCGTCGCGACCGAACTGCCCGAGAAACAGGAGCAGATCGTGCCGATCGAGCTCAGCCCGTCGCATCGCAAGATCTATGACAAGCACCTCGCACGCGAGCGCCAGAAGATCCTCGGGCTGATCGGCGACGTGCGCCGCAACCGGATCACGATTCTCCGGTCGCTCACCCTGCTGCGGCAGCTGGCGCTGTCGCCGGCGCTGGTGAAGGAGGAGCACGCAGAGCAATCCGCCAAGATCGATGTTCTCGTCGAGCGGCTGAGCGAGGTGATCGCCGAGGGCCATCGGGCGCTGGTGTTCAGCCAGTTCACGGGCTTTCTGGGGCTGGTCCGGGATCGGCTGGCCGCGGAAGGGATCGCGTACGAATATCTCGACGGCCGCACCCGCGACCGCGCGGCCCGCATCGCTGCCTTCCGGGAGGGGGACGCGCCCGCCTTCCTGATCTCGCTGAAGGCCGGTGGGTTCGGGCTCACGCTGACGGAGGCGGACTACGTCTTCATCCTCGATCCCTGGTGGAACCCCGCAACCGAGGCACAGGCCATCGACCGGACCCATCGCATCGGCCAGGACAAGCCCGTGAACGTCTATCGCCTGGTCGCGATGGACACCATCGAGGAAAAGGTCGTGGCCCTGCAGGAGCGCAAGCGGGATCTGTTCGATGCCGTCGTCGGGGCAGCATCGGACCTGGCTGCTCCCTTGAGCGCCGAGGACATTCGGGGTCTGTTGGAGCACTGATTTCTTTGGGGAAATCGCGCACACCGTCCGATCAGATGTGCACCACTTCCAGGTGGCCGCGCAGCTCGGCCCGCCGCTGGTCATCGGTGCCGCTCAGGCGGTGATCGCCGACGATCCGACCATCGACGAGCAACAGCACCCGGTCGGCTGCGGCGGCCACCTGCGGGTCGTGGGTCACCATGACGACGGTGCTCCCGGTGCGCGCACGGTCCGCGATCAAACCGAGCACGCGGGCGGCGTTGGCGGAGTTGAGGGCGCCTGTGGGTTCGTCACAGAAGAGGATCTCGGGGTCGTTGATGAGGGCCCGGCAGAGCGAGACGCGTTGCAGTTCGCCACCCGACGCCTGGGTGAGGTCCCGGTCGGTCAAATGGCCGACGCCCGCAGACGTCATCAGTGCTCGCGCGCGGTCGACGAGTTGTGCGCGGTCTCGGTGGCCGGCGACGAATCCGGGCAGCACGATGTTGTCGAGCAGGTTCAACGTGCCGAGGAGCCGCGGCTGCTGGAACACGAACCCCATCCGGGTCAGCCGCAGGTCCGCGAGTTGCTTCTGATTCAGGGTGGTGAGGTCATGGCCCAGCAGGTGCACCCGCCCAGAGGTTGGGGGGTCGATGCCGCTGAGACAGTAGAGCAGCGTCGACTTGCCCGAGCCGGACGGGCCCATGATGGCGACGAACTCGTCGGCACCGATCTGGACGTCGATGCCGTCGAGGATGCGTGTGCCGCCGAAATCCCTGATGAGGCGGGTTGCTTCGATCATGGTCATTCCTCCGTGACGCTGCGGACGGACAGGTGCTGCAAGTGGGTGGATCCCAGTGCGCTGCCGGTCACGACAGCGGACGCCAGGACGAGGGGCAGGGAAAGGGCGGCCAGCCATGGCATCCCTTGGAGTTGCAGGCCGGGGGCGCCGAGGAATGCGCCGGCTGCCGGGGCGACCAGGAATCGGCCCGTGAGCGCCGCGATGATCGCGCCGGCGAGGAGACCGCAGGCCAGCAGCGCCAGATAGCGGACGTTGAACGTTCGGCGCAGACGCCCGTCGGAAACCCCAATGCCCCGGAGGACCGCCCATTCGCCGGCTCCCGTGGCGAGCACCAGGTGCAGGAACAGCGCGGTGAGCCCGAGAGTCACCACGCCCGCGAGCACAATCGCGGCGCGCACCAAGAGATCAAGGTTGTCCAGGACTGACCCCATTGTCTGCCGGGAGACATCGTCGACACCCAGGATCACTGCGCCCGGGAACTGCTCGTGCCACCGGGCGACAGTCGCAGCGCGGTCCACGTTCGGGGCGAGGAGGATGGCATGAGTCCAACCCACGACCTGCTCGTCGGGCACCTGCCAGACGCCCTTGGCCGTGCGGCCACCGTTGGTGATGTCCTGATAGACGCCGCTGACCCGGAGTGGGCGTTCACCCAAGGCATCGCGGAACATCACCTGATCACCGACCCCGACTTCGCGTTCGCTCGCGACCCGATAGGACACGGCCACCTCATCGCGGGATGTCGGGGCACCGCCGTCCGCGTACTGCAACGGAAAAGCCGCATGGTCGCCCAAGTCGACAGGGACCTGCTCCCAGCCATCGGGAGTTTTGACCTGTCCGCGGATCTGGGTGAAGGCTGCCCGGCGCGCGATCGCGGGATCCGAAGCGAGGCGCGAGTCGAGCGTCCTTGCGGTCCCGGCGTCACGCGTTTCAATGAGAGCGTCGCTGCGGCCTATGCCGAGATATGTCACAAAACCCGGTGCCCGCATCGTCGTCGCAACCTGCGCTGGCAGGAAGCACATGAGGGCGAGCAGCGCGAAGACCAACACAAGTCCGATCTGGCCCGGCGTCGAGGCGCTGCGCAGGCCAAGCCACGTCGTTGCCGGCAGTCGGGACCGCGACAACCGCCAGCGCCAGAGCCAAGGCCGCCGCGTCGCGGTGGTGGCGCGCATGGCCGCCAAGGCAGGAATCCGGCTCACCGGGCGCAGCAGCCACCAACAGAAGGCGACCGACCCGGCCGCGACGACGACGGCTGCACCGATCCAGGCCACGACCGTGGCCGCGTTCGAGGTCGGCGAGCCGATCTCCAGCAGAGCTCCGCGCGTGAGCGGTCCCTGGAGCACGGGGGCGAGTCCGGCGCCCAGAGCGGCTCCGAGAACGGCGAGGAGGAGATATTTGGTGAGGTATGCGCGGCGGATCCAGGTCACCGGCAGACCGACCGCCTTCATCGCCCCGATCTGACTCAGGTCGGCGGCGACGGCCGTGCGAATAGCGAGGCGAACTGTGAGAGCCCCCACGGCCGCCACGAGCGCCGCGACCATGGCGACGAGGATGGCGACCAGCATCGAGGACACCCCGGCCAACAGGCGAATGGATCCCGCGTCGATGGCGGGACCTTGGGCGGGGAGGCCTGCGGCAGTGTATGCCGCCAAGACCTCCCCCGACTTCGCTCCCTCGACGAGCCGGAATTCGATGAGGTGCTCCGCGGGAACGTGCGCGGCGATCCACGCTACGTCGTCCGGGTGGAACAGCAGACGCTTGGAGGTGACCAGGGGTGGGGTTCATCTGCGAATCCCGCAAGAAGGAGCTGACGACGAAGTCGCGCGTTTCGCTGCCCAGCCGCAGCCTGACCTGGTCGCCGGGCTGCAACTGGTCGCGATAGACCAGCGGCATGGCGACTTCGCCGGGTTCGGGGGCAAGCCGCCGGTCGTCGAGATCGAGCAAGAAATCGAAGCGGGGACTCTGCACCGTCGCGGCTGGCTCAAGGACGGAGTCGCCTTGCGGTCGGCCAGCCAGCTCGAGCTGGGTCAGAGGCAGTGGATAGGTCGCGAGCACCTGCGCATCGGCGATGGCCGGCTGACCCTCGGCCCAGGACAGGACAACCCGCTCATCGAGTCCGCCCGCATGCATCTGCAGGACGTGCGGCACCGCGGCCCGCTCGAAGAGCCGATCAAGGGCGCCGGAGACCGACGTGACCGTGCCGGCACCTGCCGCAAGGAGCGCGCTTGAAACAATCAGCAGGATCGCCAGAGCGACGCTGGTGACCCGGTTGCGGGTCAGGTCCCCGCGGACGAACTTCCACAGCACAAGGGTTCTCCTAGGTGACGAACCCCAACAGGTCGGTCAGGGTTCCGGGGCGGGCGCCGAGCAACCGCTCCGCTTGGGTGACGAAGATGGCGATGGCCTGGCCGCGATCCCGACCGGGCCGCTCGATCAGGCCGCTGTCGAAAAGGAATGCTGACGCGGCGAGAATGACGTCGATGCTCTCCGCGGGATGCGAGGTGTCGAACGTGCCCTCCTCGACACCCTGTTCGACAATGCGGGCGAGGACGGGACCCAAGTCGGTAACGAGTTTGGCAAGCACTTGGATGTGGGCGGTCACGTCGAGCGCTTGCTCCAGGTGATCGGTCAGGTTCTGAACGTGTTCGTCGCTGCGCTGGCGACCCCAGAACAGGATGATCTTCTCCGGCGCGCTGAGGTCCGGCGCATCCGCGATCTGCGCAGCCTCGGCGACCTGTGCGGCCACCTGTTGATCGACGAGCGTGTGCAGCAAACCTTCCTTGGAGGGGAAGTGGTGATAGAACGTGCCCTTCGCAATGCCGACCCGCTCGAGGACGTCGTTGATCGTCGTCGCGACATAACCCTTCTCGGCGAACAGCGCCGCGGCCGCGGCCAGGATCTCTGCCTTGCGTTCCTCGGGCTGCTTGACGATGCGATTCATGGGCCCTCCTGGCGTCAGTCTAGGTAACCGACCGACCGTCGGTTGGTCATCTCGGAATTCGGGCCTCGATCGCCTGATCGAAACGCCGGAGTCTGATCTGCTGCCTGGGCAGGACGAGGGCGGGAGAATAGGGGAAGATGAGGGGCAGATAGAACGCATTACCGGGCCGGAGGAAGATCCATGCCGAACCAGCTCTCGACGGAGAAGCGAGTCCTGATCGTCGGGCTCGGGATCGCCGGCATGTCTTCCGCGATTGCTCTGCAGCGGGCCGGTTGGCATCCCGTGATCGTCGAGAAGTCCAGAGTGCGACGACAGGCTGACTACTACACCAGCTTCGACCGCACCGGCCGCAAGGCAGCGGAGAAGCTGGGTGTGTTGGAGTCGATCCATCAGCGCACGCCAGAGAAGCGCACGTTCCTCCAAGTGGATCAGGACGGTCAATTGGTCCCGGTCGCCCGTTCCACTGTGAAGGCGAGCGACCCTGCCGTTGTCCTTCGCAGTGACATCGAGAACGGGTTGTGGTCCGCGGTCGAGGGCGAGATCGAGGTGCGGTTCTCGACGCGGGCGATCTCGATCGAGGACGGATCACACGGGCTGCTCGTGTTGCTGGAAAACTCGGCGACCGGCCAGCGGTCCGAGGAGCAGTTCGACTTGCTGATCGGTGCCGACGGCATGCGGTCGACCGTGCGACGGCGGATCTTCGGGCCGGATGAACGCTTCCTTGTGCCGTTCGACTCGATGGTGTGCCAGTTCGATCTGGATGAGCCGCTGCAAGGTGTGGACCCCGAGGCCACGGTCGTGATGTCGGAGACGGATCGGGCGCTCGGCATCTTTCCGTTCAGCGACCGCCAGCCTGCCGTGCGCTTCGCCTATCGCACCAAGAACGTCAACGCCCAGTCAGGCCGACCGCCGATTCAAATTCTGCGCGAAGTCTTCGCGAAGGACATCCACAAGCCCGTCGTCGCCCAGTGCCTCGATGCCCTGGAGCGCACCAATGACTATCTGTTCGACTCCGTGCACCAGGTGCACATGGATTCCTGGCGCAAGGGCCGCGTGATCCTGCTCGGGGATTCGGCGTGGTGCCTGACGCTCTATTCGGGGATGGGCACTTCGGCGGCCCTCCACGGCGGCGTCGTGTTGGGGGAGTGCTTCGAGCGGCACCCGGAGAGCCTGGATGACGCAATCGCCGCTTGGGAGCGCAGGTTGCGACCGTTCATCTGGGGCAATCGGGTGCTGGCGGGTCCGTTGCACGAGTGGTTCGTGCCGTCCCGGCCACTGGTGACCTCTGCCATTGCCGCGGGGTGGAAGGTCTCCGAGGCGGTCATGCGGATGCGCCCGGGGCGCAGGGACTGAGTCCCGGACGCATCCTGTCTGGCGCTCGTCTCCGGTGGTGCGGAGCGCTCTCGGTTCTTGTCGGAGGCCTCGTCTAATATCGTTCACATGTTCGATATTGAGATGAAAAGCGTAACTACTGGATCTATCCCGGCCCATGGCCACGAGCGGATCGCTTGGCCCGTTGATCCGTTGCCGCCGGAAGAGTGGACGGCATGGTGTGCGGCGGATGCCGAGCGCTTGGACGTCGAGGCGATCGAGGCTTGGCTGGCGGGTTCGTGGTGTGCGGATGCGCTGGATGCTGACTGCGAACGGGGCCTTCACGCGGACTTCGAGGGAGATGGCGGCAGTCCGCCGACGGACCCGGATCCCCCGCCGGGTGGTCGGGATGGATTGAGCGGTGGGTTGGACCAGTCCGAGGTGGCGTTGTGGCGACACGTGCTGGCCGAGGCGGTGCTGCCGCATGAGGAGGCAGCTTTGGTGGGTCTATTGCGGGAGCTGGAGGATCTGAGGTCGGCTGCCGCGGCGGTGCAGGCGCGGGTGGCGGTCGCGTTCGATGCCGCGCGGCGCCAGGGTGAGGCGGATCGAGGGGTCGCGCCATCGAAGCGGGGCAAGGGGATCGGCGGCGAGGTGGCGCTGGCTCGGCGTGAGTCTCCGTTTCGCGGTGGGCGTCTGCTCGGCTTGGCGAAGGCGCTGGTTCATGAGTTGCCGCATACCCTGCGGGCGTTGGCGGCCGGAACGTTGAACGAGTGGCGTGCCACCATCGTGGCACGGGAGACCGCCTGTCTGGGGGTCGAGGACCGGCTGGCGGCTGATGCGTGGCTGGCTGAGCATCTGGTGGCGCACCCGACGCTGGGGGATCGTCGGTTGGCCGCCGATATTCAGCGCAAGGTGATCGAGCTCGATCAGGCGGCGGTGGTGCGGCGTCGGGCCAAAGCAGCGGGTGGTCGGCGGGTCAGCACACGTCCGCTGCCTGATGGCATGGTGCAGTTCACCGCGATCCTGCCGCTGGTTCAGGGGATTGCTCTGCTCGCCGCACTGAAGCAGGCTGCTGACGCGCACCGGGCCGCGGGCGGTGATCCTGAGGGTGGTGAGCAGCGCAGTCATGGGGCTGTCATGGCTGACACCCTGTTCGAGCGTGTCACCGGTCGGCCCGCTGAGGACCCGGCCGATGTCACGGTAAATGTGGTGATTACCGACGAGGCGCTGTTGTCGGAGTCGGAGGAGCCCGCTCATGTCGACGGCTATGGTCCGATCTCGGCGGCTTGGGCGCGTCGGCTCATTGCCGACACGGTCGACTCCAGCCAGCTGATTGCGCTGCGGCGGCTTTTCCGGGGCCCGGGGCGAATGATCCGCATGGAGACGGCGAGTCGCCGTTTCACGGGAGGGCTGCGCGATCTGATCGCGCTGCGTGACCAGCAGTGCCGCACGCCGTGGTGTGACGCGCCGATTCGGCACACCGATCATGTCAGGGGCCATGCCGAAGGCGGATCGAGTTCCTATCGGAATGGCCAGGGTCTGTGCGAGGCCTGCAACTACGCCAAGCAGGCCACCGGCTGGCGGGCAACCGCCAAGCAGGACCCGACCCGCGGTCACGTCGTCACGGTCACGACGCCCACCGGTCATTCCTACGAGTCCACGCAGCCTGCCGGCCCCGCCTGAGGAGGATAGATACGGGAGTACGGTGGAAAAGTGAACCCCGATTCGCCGGAACTCTGGACGATCGGACACTGGGTGTGCTCCGAGCAGGCGTTCCTCGCGGCGCTGCTCGGCGCTGAGATCGACGTGCTCGCCGACGTCCGTGCTCAACCGGGTTCCCGGCGCAGTCCCCAGTTCAGCAAAGACGCCATGCCCACGTGGCTGGCGGCAGCCCAGATCGACTATGTCCACCTGCCCGGACTCGCCGGGCGCCGACCCAAGCAGCCCGGCATCCTGCCCGAGCTCAATGCGGGCTGGCGCAACCAGAGCTTCAAGAACTACGCCGACTACACTTTGACGGCGCCCTATGCGGACGGCTTGGCCGAGCTCATGGACCTGGCATCCGACCGTCGGGTCTGCATCATGTGTGGTGAGCCCATGCCTTGGCGCTGCCACCGCTCCCTGATCGCCAACAGCCTCACGGCACGCGGCTGGACCGTGTGGCACCTGTCCACCAGCGCCGCGCCGCGCCGTCACCAGCTCGGCGCCTGGGGTGCCGAGCCCGTGGTGGCCGAGGACGGCACGATCGTCTATCCGCCGGTGTGAAGACGTTCCGTCGGGTGCATCATCTGCTCGGCGAGCAGGTTTGTGGGCGAAGTGGGCCACGGCTGGGCTAATGGCAGCCGGGAGACTCGCTTCGCTGGCCTCGTGAGTGGATTTGGTGTGGGTATACCCCCACCAAAGTCACTCACCAGAGGGCAAGCCGAGGTCATGGGCTCGTCCATGCGGTCAGCAGGGCGGGCGACGACCCAAGGCGGCTGCGGGCACCCGGCCCACTGTCAGGCCTCCGACCCATGGGCGAGCCCCTCGCTGGTCAGCGTGCGCGACACCGGTCCAGCACCCGAAGGCAGGCGGTTGCGTGCGTCGTGCACGACAAAGCCCGCCCTGACTGCTTCTGTTGTCAGAGCGGGCTCCGATTTGGGGTGAGTAACGGGACTCGAACCCGCGACCACCTGGACCACAACCAGGTGCTCTACCAACTGAGCTATACCCACCATGTGCCCCTGCCGGGGCGACTATGAACAATACCCCAGATTCTCCGGGGTGTGAAATCCAATAGCCTCAGGTGCTGGCGGACGCGGTCGCATTGGACGCATCAACCGCGCGTACCCCCGTCAACGCCCCCGCATGTCGCTCCGCCAGCGCTCGGCAGGTGTCGGTGTCGGGACCGGGCTGGGGCACGAAGAGGGCGTCCCGGTAGTACCGCAACTCCTCGATCGATTCCTGGATGTCGGCGAGGGCACGGTGGTTTCCGGACTTCCCGGGGGTGTTGAAATAGATCCGCGGGAACCAGCGACGCGCGAGCTCCTTGATGCTGGACACATCAACGTTGCGATAGTGCACGTGGGCTTCGAGGGTGGGCATGTCGCGGGCGAGGTACGCCCGGTCGGTGCCGATCGTGTTCCCGGCCAAGGGCGCCTTGCGGGGTTCGGGGACGTACTCCCTGATGTACGCCAGCACCTGCTCCTCCGCATCGGCCATCGACAACCCGTCCGCGAGCAGCGGCAACAGGCCCGACTTGGTGTGCATCTCACGGACGAAGTCACCCATCTTCGCGAGCGCCTCGTCGCTGGGCTTGATCACGACGTCGATTCCTTCGCCGAGCACCTCCAGGTCGGGGCCGGTCACGAGGGCCGCCACCTCGATGAGGGCATCCCCACCAGCCAGGTCGAGGCCGGTCATCTCGCAATCGATCCATACCAAAAGGTCATTCACCCGCCCCACTCTAGGACGCCGTCCCTTCTTCGTCGCGGAACATCCGCACCGCACCGGGTCGTCGGGGCAGCCAACGGGTGAACCAGGCGGCGCCCAACCAACACACCGCGCCAACGGCGAGCGACGCCGACCACAACGGAGCCAGCGCAACGATGGCACTCACCAGCAGGGGCCCGCCCGCGTTGCCCGCGTCGGTCAGCAATCGCCACGCGCCGAGGAATTTCGCACGGGCGTTGACCGGCGCGGAGTCCGAGCCGAGCGTCATCACGATGCCCGCCGAGAACCCGTTCGCGACCCCCAGCAGAATCGCGACGAGCGTCACGGTCAGCGGGCCGTGCGTCAGTGGCAGGATCGCGAATCCGACACCGAGCACGACGAGGGTCGGCACGGCCGAATAGAACCGCCCGAACCGGTCCATGATCCAGCCGGACGGATAGAACATGCTCATGTCCGCGAGCGCTGCGAGCGCGAAGATCATCGCGATCGTCTCGGGGGAGAGCCCGACCGCCTCCGCCCACAGTGGCAGGACGCTCAGCCGCGCCGCTCTGCCCAATTGGACGACCATCCCGCCCATCCCGAGCGTCGCCAGTGCCTGCCACCGCGACCGCACCACCTCGACCATGCCGGGCCCTCGCACGGTGCCGCGTGGTGCGCGCCCCTCGACATCAGGCAACGCCCCGGTGAGGACGGCAGCCACGATGCTGAACGCGGCCGCTGCGGCGTACGCGGCCGAAAGACTGACCGTCGCCACGACCAGCGCGCCGATCATCGGGCCGAGGAACTGGCCGATCCGATAGACGCCACCGAGCGTCGAAAGCGCGCGGGCGCGTTGGTGGGCGGGGATGACTTCGGTGAGGTACGCCTGCCGCGCCAGCCCGATGACCGCGCCGGCCAGACCTGCTGCGAAGACACCCACCCCCAGGATCCAGACGCTGTTGGCCTGCCAGCAGAGCAACAGCGCCGCGGCCTCCAGCAGCGCCGCTCCGACCAGAGCTCGCTTCTCGCCGAACCGGGACGCGATCATCCCCGCCGGAATGTCCCCGATCAGCTGGCCGAAGCCGAACAGCGCCACCAGGAACGCCGCTGCTTCCAGGCTTGCCCCCATGTCCCGCGCCGTCAGGGCCACCAGCGGCAGCACCGCGCCATGTCCGGTGGACACGAGCAGCGTCGGCACATAAGCAGCAACCGCGATCCGGCGCCAGTCGAGGGATTGAGTCACCGGCCCACCGTACGCCCGCGGGCCCGGCCGCAAGCAACTCAGCCTTCGTGTGCGCTCTGCGCCCCGGGCGAGACTCGAACTCGCGGCCAGCCGCTTAGAAGGCGGCTGCTCTATCCAACTGAGCTACCGAGGCAGGTTCGGGACCAGGCGGTCGAACCACGCCCGATTCTAAGACCATTCCCGGAGGATCGTTTACACGTCGACGGACACCTTGCGGGCAGCTTTGGCCTCGACCTCACGCAGGTACTCTGGCGCCGTGCAGCCGGCGACCATCGATGAGCGGAGAGACCTCCGCCGCAACAACCTGCCGCTCCCATCCGAGCGCAGGCCTTGGATCGAGCGTTTCCTGCGGTCGAAGTGGACGTGGATCGTGCTGGCGTTGTTGCTGGTGGAGGCCGCCGCACTGATCGCGGTCGGATTCCAGATGGTGCCGGACCGTCCCGTGCCCGGAGGCGTCACCTACGGCACCGGCATCGAGGCGGTCGGGCCGGCGACGAAATATGCGCTCATCACCGTCATCCCGCTCAGCCTGCTCTTCCTGTGGGCGGACCGGTTCCGGCCGCAGAGCTTCTGGGTGTGGCTGATCACGTTCGGCTGGGGCGGGACGATCGCGGTCTGGGCGTCGTTCAACATCAACACGTTCGCCGCTGAATACATGTCCATCGTCGGACCGGGCGACCCCCGGGCGGCCAGCCGTGCCGCCAC
This sequence comes from Ammonicoccus luteus, assembly GCF_050880385.1. Lineage (NCBI taxonomy): Bacteria > Bacillati > Actinomycetota > Actinomycetes > Propionibacteriales > Propionibacteriaceae > Ammonicoccus > Ammonicoccus luteus. Next base: position 5,403 of record NZ_JBNZCI010000002.1, on the reverse strand, counting down.
GTTCATCGCTCCGTTCGTCGAGGAGGCGATGAAGGGCGTCGTCCTCTTCCTCGTCGCGATCGTGCTGCGCTATCGCATCGTCAGCAAGCTGTCCGGCATCGCGTTGGGCGGCCTGGTCGGCGCGTCGTTCGCGTTCGTGGAGAACATCTACTACTACGCGAGCACCTATCGTGCGGCCTCCAATACGAGCGGTGCCGGGGATCCTGACGAGCGGCTCGCTGAGATCTTCCAGCTGCGCGGGATCCTGACCTTCTTCGGCCACCCGCTGTTCACGTCGATGATCGGCATCGGCATCGCCGTGGCGCTGCGGTCCAAGTCCAAGCTCGTGCGAGTGCTGGCGCCGGTGACCGGCTTCCTGGTCGCAGCACTTCTCCACATGTTGTTCAACGGCACGGCGTCCATGGGCCTGCCGACCAACGTGCAGTTGCTGCTCCTGCTGTTCGTGGCCTATCCGATGGTCATCAGCCTTGTGATCTTCACCATCCGACAGTTGATCGTGGAGAAGCGCCTGATCCGGGCGCGGCTCACCGATTATGCGCGGATGGGGTGGCTGCCGGACACGGACGCACACTGGGCATCCCGGTTGACGACGCGCGTACGCGTCCTCTGGCAGGCACTCTGGGAGGGCCGCTTGTTGTCGACCTGGCGTCTCCAGCGAGCCCTGACCGAACTGGCCTATTTGCGGGACTCCATGGCTCGTGGTCTCGTCGACGATGGCGGCATGGTGAGGGAGAAGGAGCTCTTCGCGCGGATCCGCGGGCTCCGGCAGCGGGGTTTTGTCGCACCCAGGGAACGGACGAGTTACCCGTGGACCCGGCGGGGGCGGCGTACTCCCGACCCAACCTGGGCGCCACCTGCTCAGATTTCTCAGGGCGATCCGAGGGTTCCGAGTGGGGTGCCGCTAGGATCCGGTGGAACCACATACTCTCCAGTAGATCCCCGCTGGGCGCCACCCGGCACCTAGGAGGCCCAATGGCCAGCAGCCGTCTGCAGGAAGCTCTCACGGAGTTGCGGCAGGCGGTCGCCCCGGCCCAACTGCCGCTCACGCTGCCCGGCGCGTCCGATCAGACTCGTGCGGTGCGGGAGATCACGGCGCAACTGGACGATTACATCCTGCCCCGGCTGGCAACGCTCGACGCGCCGCTGCTGGCCGTGGTCGGCGGGTCGACCGGTGCCGGCAAATCGACGCTCGTCAATTCGCTCGTGGGACGCGAGGTCACCAGGCCCGGCGTCATCAGGCCGACCACCAAGGCGCCCGTGCTCGTCCACCATCCGCAGGACCGCATCTGGTTCGAGGGCGACCGGATCCTGCCCGGACTGTCCCGCACGACCGGCCATTCCAACGACCAGCGCGAGCTGCAGCTCGTCGTCGAGGACACGATCCCGCCGGGGCTGGCGATTCTCGACGCGCCCGATGTCGACTCGGTCGTGGAGGAGAACCGGCGTCTCGCCGCCCAATTGCTCGCTGCCGCCGATCTGTGGTTGTTCGTGACGTCTGCGGCGAGGTACGCGGATGCGGTGCCCTGGGAGTTTCTTCTCCATGCTGCGGAGCGCAGCGCGGCGGTGGCCGTGGTGCTTCAGCGGGTGCCCCCGGCGGCGATGGGTGACATCCCTGCGCACTTGGGCCAGATGATGACCGAGCGCGGTCTCGGCAGCTCGCCGCTGTTCGCCGTGCCCGAAACGACCGTCGACGAGGAGGGACTGCTGCCCGACGCAGCGGTCTCACCGATCCGGACGTGGCTGGCCACGTTGGCCGCCGACGCCGCGACCCGACAGGAGGTCGTCCACCAGACACTCGACGGGGCGATCGGTGCGCTGACCGCGCGTACTCCCGGCTTGGTCCGTGCGCTCCAGGACCAGGAGTCAGCGCTGGCGCTCCTGCGCGAGGACGTCGACAAGTCCTATGCCGAGGCGGTCCGCACGGTCAATGTCCAGACGGCGGACGGCACGTTGCTGCGCGGTGAGGTGCTGACCCGATGGCACGACTTCATCGGGACCGGCGAGGTTTTCCGGATCCTCGACCAGAAGATCGGGTGGCTCCGCGACCGCATCATGAACGTTTTCCGCGGCCAGCCGGCCGGGTCGGAGAAGGTCACGGTGGCTGTCGAGTCGGGTCTCGAGGCACTGCTGCGCGAGGAAGGCGAGGCGGCGGCCGAACGCGCCGAGGCCGCGTGGCGCGCCAACCCCGCGGGCCGGGAACTGCTGGCCCGCGCCGGGGAGGACCTGTCCCGCTCGTCGCGTGACTATCCCAACGACGCCGCCCGGATGATCCGGGACTGGCAGGGCGCCGTGCTCGACATGGTCGCGGACGAGGGCGCGGAGAAGAAGTCGCAGGCGCGCTTCCTCGCGTTCGGTGTCAACACCGTCGGGTTGGCGCTGATGATCGTGGTGTTCGCCTATACGGGCGGTCTGACGGGGGCTGAGGTGGGGGTGGCCGGTGGCACGGCGGCCCTGGCGCAACGGTTGCTGGAAGCGGTGTTCGGTGATGACGCGGTGCGCAGACTCGCAAAGAAGGCGAAGGCCGACCTCGACGCCCGCGTAGAGGCTTTGATGGCGGAGGAACTGGCGCGCTTCCACCAGCTGCTCGAGTCGGTCAGCGTCGATCCGGAGCGGGCGGAGTCCATCAGGTCGGCGACCGATGCAGTCGAGACCGCTCGCGCTGCGGGCGATCTGCCCGTCGCGCCCGCGATGGCGCGCGATGCCGAGCGGGAGCGGGTCGACCTGTCGATCGCGGAGGACGGCCCGAGGGAATTGGAGGGCGAGATGTCGGGTACGCCCTATGCCCTCGAATCAGGACCAAGTGAGCAGGAAGCCGGCGGTCGCGACATCGTGGACGCCGAGATCGTCGAGCACCCCCGGGACGGAGCGCACGATGGCCGCTAGGGACAAGGCCGCCAAGGACCTCGGTGCTCGGCTGCGAGCGCTGCGGCAGGCCGCGGAGAATGCCCGGGGTCGGGTCGACGACGACGTCGTGGATCCGGCGCTGCAGGTTGTCGATCGGGCAGGCCGGCGGCTGGAGGTGTCCGGCGATGCCACTGTTGTGGCCTTGGGTGGCGCCACCGGCTCCGGCAAGTCGTCGACGTTCAACGCGCTGACCGGGACGGAATTGGCGGTGCCCGGAGTGCGTCGACCCACCACCCGGCGCACGCTCGCGGTGAGCTTCGGTGCCGACTCGGCGGACGACTTGCTGGACTGGCTCGAGATTCCCAACCGCCATCGCGCCGAGCCCGGTCCCGGCAGCTCGAAGGAACTCGAGAGCGGGGAAAAGTCGCGCTCGCTGGTTCCGTTCGGACAACGGGGCGGCGGCGATCCCGCGCGTGAACTCGACGGCCTGGTCCTCCTGGATCTCCCGGACCACGACTCCACCGAGGTGACGCACCGTCAGGAGGTCGACCGTCTGGTCGAGTTGGTGGACATGCTGATCTGGGTTGTGGACCCGCAGAAGTACGCCGACGCCGCCCTTCATGACCGCTATCTCAAACCGCTGGCCCGCTATGCCCCGGTGATGATGGTGGTGCTCAACCAGATCGACCGGTTGAGCGCCGCGGAGCGAGAACGTTGCTTGACCGACCTCCGCCGGCTCCTGGATTCGGAGGGTCTGGAAAAGGTCGAGATCGCAGCCATCAGCGCCACCACCGGTGAGGGAGTCGGGGAGTTGCGGTCCCGGATCCGCAAACGCGTCGCGGCAAAGAAGACGGCGGCCCAGCGCCTGGTCACCGACGTCGACGCCGTCGCCGAGAAACTGGCCTCTGCGTCCGGCATGGAGAAGGCCGGGCAGGTCAGCAAGGATTCCGCCGTCCGGCTGAACAAGGCGCTGGCGGTGGCAGCGGGCGTGCCCGTCGTGTCGGAAGCCGTCGGCAAGGCCTGGCGGCACCGCGGAGGGATCGCCACCGGCTGGCCCGCGCTGGCGTGGATCGCCAAGTTCCGGCCCGACCCGCTGCGTCGGCTCCACCTGGACCGCTGGGGGTTGGGCAAGCGTGGGAAGGAGATCGACCCCGCACGGGTCTCCCGGACCTCTCTTCCGGCCACCACCTCGGTGCAGCAGGCCCGCGTCGACTCGGCCGTGCGCGATCTGGCGGACGAAGCAGCGGAAGGTCTGCCCAGGGGCTGGGCGCTCGCGGTCCGGGATGCCTCACGGACCCACCAGGACGTGCTGCCCGACCAACTCGACCGGGCCATCGCCACCACCGAGCTCGGCCTCGATCAGAACCACGGCTGGTGGATCTTCGTCAAGGTTCTGCAGTGGCTGTTGATCGCCTGCGTGGTCGGAGGACTCGCCTGGCTGGGGGTGGCGTTCGTGATGCTCTATCTGCAGCTGCCGCCCCTGCCCGACATCTATTGGTGGGGGCTGCCCGCGCCGACTGTCCTCGTCGTCGGTGGCGTCCTGGCCGGGTTGTTGGTCGCGCTGCTGGCGCGAATCGGTGTCGAGGTGGGTGCGCGCAGAGCCGAGCGGCGGGCCCGGTCGGAGCTGATCTCCTCGATCGCTCGGGTTACCCGGGAGAAGGTCGTCGAGCCCATCAACGCCGAACTCGATCGGCACGACCTCGTGCGCACGAGCCTGGAGGAGGCGCTGCGCTGATCTCGCGGGGCCAGTCGCCTTCCCGATCGGCGGCTCCCGCTGCCGGGTTGTCCACATCCGTTCTGCATTGCCGAGCGCTGTCCACAGGCGGACGTCGCACGAGGTCCGCCGGACGCCCTATCTCGCAGTGTGCTGACAGGGACCACCGACCGGTGGGCGATGACAAAGGAGCGCACATGGAACCGATCGTGACCATCAGCGGCCGCCTCGGCACGAACGTGGATTTCAGCAAGAAGGACGGTGGCCTCGAGGCCGCGTCGTTCCGAATGGCGACGAGCAGGCGGTTGTTCAAGGACGGGCAGTGGAGTGACGGGCCGACCTCCTGGGTGACCGTGAAGTGTTTCCGCGAGTTCGCCACGAACGTCTCGATGAGCCTGCGCAAGGGGCACCCGGTTGTGGTGACCGGCCGTCTCGAGGTGGAGGAGTGGGTCAGTGATCAGGGCGTTCAACGCCAGACGACCGTGATCTATGCCCATGCGATCGGCCATGATCTCAAATTCTGCGTGAGCACCCACCACAGGCTGGAGCGCAACCGCTCGGAGCCCGCGCCGCCGGACGGCACCGACGCCGATCGTGAGCATGGCTTGCCTGAACCAGCGCACAGCGGCCGGCAGCCGGACGGTGACGAGTTCGAGTCAGCGGAGGACTTCGTCGCCGGCATCGCTGAGCGTGTGGGTTCCCACTGAGACCGTCGGGCTCGCGGCGTGAGCGATCCGCCGTGAGCCCGACGCATCAGGTCGAGCGCCGCTAGGTGTACCCGGCCATCAGGTTGGTGACAGTCGGCTGATGGGTGGGAGCCCGTTGAGTGCGCTGTGGCCTCGTTC